>CAWCFB010000003.1:0-1568732 GCA_963794825.1 uncultured Solirubrobacterales bacterium | reverse complement strand
AGTCGGGCGCGACCAGCGCGCTGATCGTTCCGGTCCCCGTAGCGCTGCGTCCGTTCCACGCGTTCTGGACTCGGTAGCGCCCGGCTGGCTTCACCCCGATGGCGCCGGACGTCGTCGTGATCCGGATCGCTCGCCCCCCGGTATTGAGCAGCGCCACCGCGCGCCGGCCGCCGGACAGCGGCTTGACCCACACCTGGCCGGCAGCGTCGCGGGCGATCTCGGTTCCCTGGACGCCCAGGCGGTCCTGGTCGATCCTCAACACGCGGCGGTTCTCGAGCATCCGCACCGTCGCCCGCGAGAGCTTGCGCGGGTCGCTGCCGAGGATCAGCGGCGCCGCCACGATCGACCACATCGTCAACTGCGCCTGCGCCTCGGCGGACGTCATCCCGAGCTGCGGGCCCAGATAGTCGGGATCGTTCCAGTGGCCGGGACCGGCCGCCCGGGGGTGGGCGGCATCCTCACCGAGATTGCGGAGCACATTCGCGAACACGATCTTGCCGGTGCCCCCGATGTCCGTATCGGTGCGCCAGCTCTGCGCCACCCTGGGCGCCCACAGCGCGTTGGCGTAGGACGAGTTGGCATACGTCGGCCGTGTGCCGTTGATCTGGCCGGGGGTCCAGAAGTTGCAGACGTTGAGCAGCATCGGGCGATGACTGGAGTTCCCGCGAATCGCCGCGGCGAACTGCGTGTACAGCGGCCGGGGGGCAAAGCCCTCCTGACCGGCACCGCAGAAGTCGACCTTGACGGCATCGAATCCCCAGGCCGCGAATTGATCGGCGTCCTGCTGGTAGCGGCCATAGGAGCCAACCCCACGCCCGTAGCACCCGGTGCGCCCGGCGTCGGTGTAGATCCCCGCGAGCAGCCCGCGCGCATGGAGCCAGGCGGTGAGCCAAGCCAGACCGTGCGGCCACTGACCGGGGTTGAGCACGAACTGGCCTGAGGTCGTCCTGACACCGCTTGCCCACCCATAGTCGAGCCACACGATCCGGTATCCGGCACGGGCCAGTCCGCTGCCGAGCAGCTGCTGCGCGACCGAGAGGATCGTCTGCTCGTCGAACCGGCCGCCCACGCCGTAATACGTATTCCACCCCATGTACGGGGTCGGCGCGAGCACTTGGGCGCCGGCGCGCGCACCCATGGCGCCGATCCCGCCGGTAAGCGCACAGGCCAGCACCGCCGCGAGCACGCCCCGTCGTGTGCATCCACCGCTGATGGCCTGACCCTACCCAAAGCGCGGTTGAGATAGATTCGGCCGCCACGTGACCAGCTCCGGAGAACAGTTCGCTCAGGTCGGCCCGATCAAACTCTGCTACGAGACTTTCGGCGACTCGTCAGCCACGCCGATGTTGCTGGTTATGGGGCTGGCCTCGCAGATGCTGATCTGGGACGATGAGTTCTGCGAGCAGCTCGCCGAGCGGGGCTTCTGGGTGATCCGCTTCGACAATCGGGACATCGGCCGCTCCACGATCCTCCGCCAGAACCCCCCGCCCAAGCTCTGGCAGCTGATGGTGCGCGACAAGCGGGGCGCCTCGTACGCGCTCGATGACATGGCCGACGATGCCGTCGGGCTGCTCGATCACCTCGGCGTGCGAACCGCTCACGTCGTCGGCGTCTCGATGGGCGGGATGATCGCCCAGCTGATCGCGATCCGCCACCGCGAGCGCGTGCTGTCGCTCGTCTCGATCATGTCGACCACCGGCAATCGCCGGGTCGGTCGCCCGCATCCGCGGCTCCTCCCCCATCTGCTCCGCAGCCGCCCGCAACACGAACGGGATAAATACATCGAGGACTTCCTGGCCACGTACGCCAGGATCGGATCGCGCACCTACGTCCACGAGCCAGAGCGCCTGCGGGCGACGGGCGGCCGCTGCTTTGACCGGGGCATCCACCCCGCCGGCGCCGCCCGCCAGATCGCCGCGATCATCACCACTCAGGACCGCACCCCGGCCCTGCGAAAGCTCGATCTGCCCGCGACGGTGATCCACGGCACCGCCGACCAGCTGGTCTCGCCATCCGGCGGCCGCGCCACGGCAGAGGCGATCCCCGGCGCGAGGCTCGTGATGATCGAGGGGATGGCCCACGACCTGCCGCCCCAGATCTGGCCGCAGGTGATCGACGAGATCGTGCGGACGGCCGGCGCCGCCGATCGGACCGCCGGCGCGGCGACCAACTGACCCGCCGGCGGGCGTCTACTCGTCGTCGGGCTCGGTCAAGGCGAGCACATCGCTGACGTCGATCGGCCGACCGCTCGCCTGCTTCATGGCAATCAGATCGTCGAGGCCCGCAACTCTGACCGGCACGTCCAGCTGCAGCTCCAGCGACCGCTCGCGTAGCTCTGCATATGGCGCCGCACCCGGGGGGTCAAGATGAACGTCCACGCCGCCTGCATCGGTGTCCAGCTCCAAAACGCCGTCGCGAGGCAAGTTGACCGATTCCGCCTCCAGCTCCCCCACGGGCCGGGCGGCCAGACTCTCCAGCGCGTCGACTAGCCGCTGCCGGTTTTCAGCCCCCGGGCCCGGCACGATGTCCAGATCCTGCGTCGTGCGCGGGTGCCCATGGGCTTGGACCGCCATGCCCCCGATCACCACGTAGCCCACCTCGTGTTCGGCCAACCGGGTCAGGATCACTCCGGCGTCGAGCGGGATCTCGCGACGAGTCACGAGTCGGCGCCGCGAGCGCGCCGGCCGGCGCGCGCGACCTCACCGGCCAACCGGTTCCAGCCGATCGCCAGCTCAAGTCGCTCCACCGGAGAGCGCGATCGCAGCCCCAGAAGCCTCCCCCGGTCGTGTCCGCCGTGGCCACGGTCGATGCTGAGCTCGGCTTCTTCACCCATCACGGCTAGCAGGCGCTCGAACGTCTCGAAGGTCGGCGAAAGGTCTCCGTTCTCGAGCCGGCTGATGGCCGCCTGAGTCGAACCGGCTCGGATCGCGAGCTGCTTCTGCGTCAGGCCGTTGGCCTGGCGCCGCTCCCGTATCACCTTGCCGGGTTCCACACAGCCAATATACCCGATGCGGTATACGGACTACGCACGCGCGCCGTTACTAACCGGTCTCGAGGGCCGCTGAAAAGCAAAACGGCCGGGTGACGATCCGCCACCCGGCCGCTTGCCTTCAGTGCTGCAGAGTGCTTACTGGTCCGAGGAGTTGCCGTCGTCGGCGGGCACGTCGAGATCTGCGAGCTCCTCGACGAACCCGAGGGTCGGGCCGTTGCCGATCTCCTCGAGATCCGAGAGGTCGGGCTCGAGCCCGCTGGCGAAGCCGCCAAGCGACTCGCCATCGGTCAGTCCGAGCTCGGCCGCGAGCTCGTCGTGGTCGAGCAGACCGACGTCGTCGAGGCCGCGGGGGAGCGGCTCGGACGGCTCGATCTCGATCCGGCGGTAGCGCTTCAGGCCCGTCGCCGCCGGGATCAGCTTGCCGATGATCACGTTCTCCTTGAGCCCGTTGAGCCGGTCGATCTTGCCCTCGAGCGCCGCGTCGGTGAGCACCTTGGTGGTCTCCTGGAACGACGCCGCCGAGAGGAACGAGTCCGTGTTCAGCGAGGCCTTCGTGATCCCGAGGATGATCTCCTCGGCCTGGGCGGCCTCACCGCCGGCGTCAATCACGGCCTGGTTGATGCGCGCGTACTCGAAGCGGTCGACGAACTGCCCCGGGAGCAGGTCGGTGTCGCCCTTCTGGTCGACCCGCACCTTCTTCATCATCTGGCGCACGATCAGCTCGATGTGCTTGTCGTTGATGTCGACGCCCTGGGACTTGTAGACCTCCTGAACCTCGCGGACGAGGTACAGCTCGGTGTTCGTCCGGCGCTCCTCCCGCGTCTCGCCGCCGAACTCCAGCAGCTCGTGCGGGTACAGCGACCCCTCGTTGAGCTGGTCGCCGACGACCACCTTCTGCCCGGGCGACACATACAGGATCGTCCGCCGCGGGAATGTGTGGCGGTGCTCCTCGCCACCGTCGTCGGTGATCACGACCGTGAGCGCCTTGTCGGACTCCTCGATCGAGACCTTTCCGGCAACCTCGGCGATCTTCGCCAGGCCCTTCGGCTTACGCGCCTCGAACAGCTCGACGACACGCGGCAGACCGTGCGTGATGTCCGCGCCGGCGACGCCGCCGGTGTGGAACGTACGCATCGTCAGCTGCGTGCCCGGCTCGCCGATCGACTGGGCGGCGATGATCCCCACCGCGTCGCCGATCTGTGCCACCTTGCCGGTCGCCATCGACCGTCCGTAGCACGCCTGGCAGACGCCGGTTGGAGCCTCGCACTTGAGCACCGAACGGACCGACACGGTGATCGTGTGGCCCTTCTCGGTGTCCTCGTGCCACGCCTCGAAGAGGTCGGCCAGCTCGGCCCGGTCGATCTCGTTGCCCTGCTCGACGATCACGCGGCCGCGCTTGGTCTTGACGTCCGTGGCGGCGACCCGCCCGATCAGGTTGTCGTTCGGCTCGCCCGTCGGACGCAGCCGGCGGGTCTCCGGATCGATCTCGAGGTTCGACACCGGCATCTCGATGAACTCCTGTGTGCCGCAGTCCTCCTGGCGGATGATCACATCCTGGGAGACGTCGACCAGCCGGCGGGTCAGGTAGCCCGAGTCAGCGGTGCGCAGCGCCGTGTCGGCGAGACCCTTGCGGGCCCCGTGGGTCGAGATGAAGTACTCGAGCACGGTCAGGCCTTCCATGAAGTTGGCCTTGATCGGGCGCTCGATGATCTCGCCCTTCGGATTCGCCATCAGGCCTCGCATACCCGCCAGCTGGCGGATCTGCGAGAACGAGCCACGGGCACCCGAGTTGGCCATCATCCAGATCGGGTTCAACTCGTCGAGGTTGTCGCGCATCGCGTCGCCAACCTCGTTCGTCGCCCGCTCCCAGAGCTTGGTGACCGCCTCGTGGCGCTCCTCCTGGCCCATCTCGCCGTCGGCGTACTGGGCCTCGATCGTCGCCAGCTGCTCGTCGTAGCCGGCCAGGATCTTCGCCTTCGACGGCGGGACCTGAACGTCGTTCTTGGAGATCGTGACCCCCGACTGGGTGGCGTAGTGGAAGCCGATGTCCTTGAACGCGTCCAGCACCTGCGAGATCGACGAGGCGCCGTACTCCTGCACGAGATCGTCGACCAGCTTGGTCGTGTCCTTCTTCTTCATCGACCGGTTGACGAACACGTACGTGTTCGGGTCGAAGGCATCGCCCATCGCCTCGACCAGCGCGCGCTCGATCTTGTCGTTGTAGATGATCCGCCCGACCGTAGTCAGCACGTGGCCGCCCTCGCGTCCGTGCGGACGGAATTCGGCCAGGTCGTGGAGCTTGGTCACGCCGTGCTCGTATGACCACTCCGCTTCCTGCGCGGTGCGGTAGACGTGCGGGCGCGGGTCGTGCGAGGCCGGGTCGATCTTCTCGAGCTCCGACGCGTCCGGCCCATAGGTCAGGTAGTACGCGCCGAGGATCATGTCCTGCGTCGGCGTCGCGAGCGGCGCGCCGTGCGCCGGCGAGAGGATGTTGTTCGCGCTCAGCATGAGGATCCGGGCTTCGGCCTGGGCCTCGGCGCTGAGCGGCAGGTGAACAGCCATCTGGTCGCCGTCGAAGTCGGCGTTGAACGCGTGGCAGACGAGCGGGTGAACCTGGATCGCCTTACCTTCGACCAGCACCGGCTCGAACGCCTGGATCCCCAGGCGGTGGAGCGTCGGCGCCCGGTTGAGCAGCACGGGATGCTCGTGGATGACCTCCTCGAGCACGTCCCATACCTCGGGGATCATCGAGTCGACCATCTTCTTGGCCGCCTTGATGTTCTGCGCGGACTTGCGCTCGACCAGGCGGGCCATGATGAACGGCTTGAACAGCTCGAGCGCCATCAGCTTCGGCAGACCGCACTGGTGCAGCCGCAGCGAGGGACCCGACACGATCACCGAGCGGCCCGAGTAGTCGACCCGCTTGCCGAGCAGGTTCTGGCGGAACCGGCCCTGCTTGCCCTTGAGCATGTCGGAGAGCGACTTGAGCGGACGGTTGCCCGGTCCGGTGACCGGGCGGCCGCGGCGGCCGTTGTCGAACAGCGCGTCGACCGCTTCCTGCAGCATCCGCTTCTCGTTGTTGACGATGATCTCGGGCGCGCCGAGGTCCAGCAGCCGCTTCAGCCGGTTGTTCCGGTTGATCACGCGGCGGTACAGGTCGTTCAGGTCAGAGGTGGCGAAGCGGCCACCGTCGAGCTGCACCATCGGGCGGAGCTCAGGCGGGATCACCGGCACGGCCTCGAGGATCATCATCTCCGGCTTGTTGCCTGAGTTGATGAACGCCGAGACGACCTTCAGCCGCTTGACCGCGCGGGCCTGCTTCTGACCCTTGGCGGTCTTGACCTGCTCTTGGAGGTCGGCAGCCTCAGCGTCGAGGTCCACCTGCTGGAGCAGATCACGGACGGCCTCTGCGCCCATGCCGCCGCGGAAGTACTCACCGAACCCGTACGGGGATCCGAAGCGGTCCTTGAGCTCGCGGAACGTCGTCTCGTCGTTGATGACGTCCTTCGGCTTCATGTTCTTGAACAGCTCCCACACCTGGCGCATGCGCTCGGCGGCGTCCTCGATGTAGGCCTCGGTGTCGTCGATGTCGACCTGGAACGCCTTGCGGACGTCCTTGAGCAGCTTCTCGCGCTCCTCGTCGGACAGCTTGGCCACGTTGACCTCGAGCGTCTCGGCCCACAGGTGGTCCTCGTCGGAGAAGTCGCGACCGGTCTTGCCGTTCTCGAGGTACTGCTCGCGTCGCGCCAGCGACTCCTTGAGCTCGAGCACCCGCTCCTCCTTCTCGGCGGCGTAGGAGTCGAGCACCTTGTTGACTTCGCCCTCGAGCCCGTCGACGTCCTTGGCCCGGGCCTCGTCGTCGACCCACGTGACCATGCTCGCCGCGAAGTACAGGACCTTCTCGAGCTCCTTGGGAGCCATGTCGAGCAGGTAGCCGATCCGGCTCGGGACGCCCTTGAAGAACCAGATGTGGCTCACCGGCGCGGCCAGGTCGATGTGACCCATCCGCTCGCGGCGGACCTTTGAGCGCGTGACCTCAACGCCACAGCGCTCGCACACGATTCCCTTGTAACGGACGCGCTTGTACTTGCCGCAGTAGCACTCCCAGTCCTTCGTCGGACCGAAGATCCGCTCGCAGAACAGGCCGTCCTTCTCAGGCTTCAGCGTCCGGTAGTTGATCGTCTCCGGTTTGGTGACCTCGCCGGAGCTCCACGACCGGATCTGCTTGGACGAGGCGAGTCCGATCTCAATTGCGTCGAAATTATTGATGTCGATCAAAGTGATTCCTTGTCAGTCAGTGGGTGCTTGAGGACGCGGGGGTCGGCCGCCTACGAGCTAGACCTCATCCTCCTCAAGCACGCCTTCCGCTTCTCCGGCCGGGACCTCGGCTTCGAGCATCGGATCCTCGGGGCTCGAGAAGTCCGCCGCTTCGAGGTCCTCGCCGGGCTCGAGATCGGCGTCCTCCTCCTCGGTCTCTTCCTCAGAGGCCTCGACGGTTTCGCCTTCGTGCTCGGTCGCCTCGTCGGCCGCCGCCCCGTCGGTGGCGCGGACGCCTGACAGGTCGATGCCCAGCTCCTCGGCCGCGCGCAAGAGATCGTCGTCCTCCTCGCGCATCTCGGCGCGCTCGCCCTCCTCAGAGACAACGTTGACGTCGAGCGCCAGCGACTGCATCTCCTTGAGCAGGACCTTGAACGACTCGGGGATCGAGGGCTCGGCGATGTTCTCGCCCTTGACGATCGCCTCGTACGCCTTGACCCGCCCGACCGTGTCGTCGGACTTGATGGTCAGCATCTCCTGCAGGGTGTACGCGGCGCCGTAGGCCTCGAGTGCCCACACCTCCATCTCGCCGAACCGCTGTCCGCCGAACTGCGCCTTACCGCCCAGCGGCTGCTGGGTGACGAGCGAGTAGGGGCCGGTGGACCGAGCGTGGATCTTGTCGTCGACCAGGTGCAGCAGCTTCAGGATGTACATGTAGCCGACCGTCACCTGCTCGGCGAAGGGCTCCCCGGTGCGGCCGTTGAACAGCGTGACCTTGCCCGACGCCCGCTCACCCTTGCGGCGGTTCTTGTCGACGTCCATCCGGATCCTGCCCTGGTGCTCGTCCTGCCAGCGGACGAGCGCCTCATCGACGTCCTCCACGGTCGCGCCGTCGAACACCGGAGTGGCCACGTAGACCTTGCCGTTACCGCCGTTGCCGGCCTGCTTGTGGGCCTCGGAGCCGTCGCTGTACCAGCCCTGCGCTGCGGCCCAGCCGAGATGGGTCTCGAGGATCTGCCCGAGGTTCATCCGGCTTGGCACGCCGAGCGGGTTGAGGATCACGTCGACCGGGGTTCCGTCCTCGAGGAACGGCATGTCCTGCTCGTCGACGATCTTCGAGATGACGCCCTTGTTGCCGTGCCGTCCGGCGAGCTTGTCGCCCTCGGCGATCTTGCGCTTCTTGGCCACGAACACGCGGACCAGGTCGTTGACCCCCGGCGGGAGGTCGTCGCCCTCGTCGCGGCTGAACGTCTTGACGTCGATCACGACGCCGCCCTCACCGTGCGGGACCTTCAGCGAGGTGTCGCGGACCTCGCGCGCCTTCTCCTTGAAGATCGCGCGGATCAGCTTCTCCTCGGCCGTCAGCTCGGTCTCGCCCTTCGGCGTGACCTTGCCGACGAGCAGGTCGCCGGACGCGACCTCGGCACCGATGCGGACGATGCCGCGGTCGTCGAGGTTGCGCAGGCTCTCCTCCGAGCGGTTCGGAATGTCGCGGGTGATCTCCTCGTCGCCCAGCTTCGTGGTGCGCGCGTCGATCTCGTACTCCTCGATATGAATCGAGGTGAGCTCGTCGTCGGACACCAGCCGCTTGCTCAGGATGATCGCGTCCTCGAAGTTGTAACCCTCCCAGGACATGAAGGCGACCAGCAGGTTCTTGCCGAGCGCCATCTCGCCGGAGTCGGTCGCCGACCCGTCCGCGAGCACCTCGCCCGACTTGACGTGCACTCCGACGTCGACGATCGGCTTCTGGTGGATCAGCGTGCCCTGGTTCGAGCGCATGAACTTCTGCAGCTCGTACTCGTCCTGGGTGCCGTCCTTGCGCTCGACGACGATCTGCTCGGCGTCGACGTAGCTGACCGTCCCGGACTCCTGCGAGATCACCAGATCACCGGTGTCGATCGCCGCGCGGCGCTCCATCCCGGTGCCGATCACCGGCGCGTCGGTGACGAGCAGCGGCACGGCCTGGGCCTGCATGTTTGAGCCCATCAGCGCACGGTTCGCGTCGTCGTGCTCGAGGAACGGGATCATCGCCGTCGTGACCGACCAGATCTGCTCGGGCGAGACGTCGATCAGGTCGACCTCCTTGGGCCCGACGGTCACGTACTGGCCCGCCTGGGTCCGGCACAGGATCTCGTCGCCCTGAAGCTTCCCGCTGCCGTCGACCGGGGTGTTCGCCTGCGCGATGATCTGCTCCTCTTCCTGAGTAGCGTCGATGCGGACGACCTCGTCGGTGACGACGCCGTTCCTGACCACGCGGTAGGGCGTGGTGACGAACCCGTGCTCGGAGATCTCGGCGTAGCTCGACAGCGACCCGATCAGGCCGATGTTCGGACCCTCCGGGGTCTCGATCGGGCACATCCGGCCGTAGTGGGTCGGGTGCACGTCGCGGACCTCGATCGGCGCGCGCTCACGCGTCAGGCCACCGGCGCCCAGCGCACTCAGGCGGCGGCGGTGCCGCAGCCCCGCGAGGCTGTTCGTCTGGTCCATGAACTGGCTCAGCTGGGAGCTCCCGAAGAACTCCTTCAGCGCGGCCACGACCGGGCGGATGTTGACGATCGTCTGCGGGGTGATCGTGTCGGCGTCCTCGGTCGTCAGACGCTCGCGCACGACGCGCTCCATCCGGTACAGACCGATCCGGAACGCCTCCTGGATCAGCTCCCCGACGGTGCGCAGCCGGCGATTGCCGAAGTGCTCGTACTCGTCGAGGTGGTCCTGGATCGGCTCGCGGTTCATCGTCGCGGCCTCGGCCGCGTAGTCCTTGATCTCGGCGTCAGGCTCCTCGGGCATCCCGAGCAGCTTGGGCAACGACACGAGCTCCTTGACCAGGGCGATGATGTCGTCGTGGGTCAGGGTGCGGGTGTCGAGATCGATGTCCAGGCCGAGGCGGCTGTTGAGCTTGTACCGGCCGACGCGCGTGAGGTCGTAGCGCTTGGGGTCGAAGAACAGCTGGTGCAGCAGCGCCTTCGCGGCGTCGAGTGACGGCGGCTCGCCGGGGCGCTGCTTCTTGAACAGCTCGATCAGCGAACCGTCCTCGCTGCGGGTGACCTCCGGATCGGCGTCGACCGTATTCCGGATGTACAGCGAGTTGTCGAACATGTTGATGATCTCTTCGTCCGACGCGTAGCCCATCGCGCGCAGCAGCACCGTGACGGGCAGCTTGCGCTTGCGGTCGATGCGGACGTAGACGCGGCCCTTCTTGTCGATCTCGAGCTCGAGCCACGAGCCACGCGCCGGCATCAGGTTCGCGATGAAGACTTGCTTCTCCCGGTCCTTCGGCTCCATCAGATAGGCGCCGGGGGAGCGGACGAGCTGCGTCACCACGACGCGCTCGGTGCCGTTGATGACGAACGTCCCGCGCTCGGTCATCCACGGGAAGTCGCCCATGAAGACCGACTGCTCCCGGATCTCTCCGGTCTCGCGGTTGATGAACGCGACCGTGACGGTCAGCGGGCGGGCGAACGTGAGGTCCTTCTCACGGCACTGCTCGAGGTTCGCGACGGGCTCGTCGAAGGTGAACTCCCCGAACTGGACGGCGAGGTTGCCGGTGTAGTCCTCGATCGGGGAAATGTCGTCGATCGTTTCGCGCAGGCCACCCCCATCGGGGTCGGTGAGCCAGGCGAACGACTTGCGCTGGATATCAATGAGGTTGGGAACTTCTAGGACCTTGTTCAGACGCGCGAAGCTCCGGCGCGTCCGCGGTGCGTGAGCGGTTGCCAAGGTGGCGACTCCTCGGGCGGTCGAAAGGAGAGCAGAGACCGCGCTGTTGAGAGGGCAATTACTCCCATCAAGCGCGACCAGCAAAGATAGCACAGGGCATCGATGCCCTGTGCAGGGGCGATCAGCTCTCACGGACCCCGCCCTCGGCGACCGCGTATGTGGCGCGGCGCCGTACCTAGTAGGGCGGCTACGGCTATTGGCTGACGGCGGTCAGTTTAGGGGGAAATCGTGAGCAGGGCAAGAGCAGCGGATTCTTGCCTGTCGGTCACCGCGCTGGCCGCGTTCAGCGACTGGTCAGGAATCGAGAAGCGCAAACCCGGAACCCCTCCTAAGTTGCCGGCCATGGACATCCAACCACAGGAGGAAGCAGCAGTGACTGCCACCACGCAGGGAATCAAGACCGTGCTCCACCCCGTCTCCGATCTGGAAGCGGCCAAGACGGTGTACACCGCGCTAATCGGGGTCGAGCCCCAGACCGACTCCCCGTACTACGTCGGCTACGACGCCGAGGGCCAGCACATCGGGCTGGTGCCGGGCGGCGGCCCGCAGGGCATGACCTCGCCGGTCGCCTACTGGCACGTGCCGGACATCGAGGCGAAGCTGGGCGAGGTGACCGCCGCGGGCGCCACGGTGAAGGAAGCGGCCCACGACGTCGGCGGCGGCCGGCTGGTGGCCAGCTTCACTGACGCCGACGGCAACGTCCTCGGGCTCGTGCAGGGCTGAGGGGGGGAATGGTCATGACCTCGATCCAAGCTCTCACCCTCGAAGTTCCCGACCCCGCCGCCGCCGAACGGTTCTATGGCGCTGCGTTCGGGTTGAACGGGAGGCTGCGCTACCGCGCCGCGGAGGCGCCGACGACCGGTTTCCGCGGCTTCACGGTGTCGCTCGTGGTGTCCGGACCGGGCACGGTGGACGCCCTGGTCGGCGCCGCCCTGGAGGCGGGGGCCAAGCCGTTGAAGCCCGCCGCGAAGTCGTTCTGGGGATACGGCGGCGTCCTCCAGGCCCCGGATGGGGCGATCTGGAAGGTGGCGACGTCAGCCAAAAAGAACACCGGGGCGGCCACGAAGGAGATCGATCGCATGGTCCTCCTCCTCGGGGTCGGTGACTTCGTAGCTAGCAAGCGGTTCTACGTCGATCACGGCCTGACCGTGGCCAAGAGCTTCGCCCGCTCCTACGCCGAGTTCGAGACGCCACCGGACAGCGTCGGGCTCGGGCTCTACAAGCGCCGGGCTCTGGCCAAGGACGCCGGGGTCCCCGCGGACGGCACCGGGTCACACCGGCTGGCCATCAACGCAGGCGGGGGGTCCTTCACCGACCCGGACGGATTCGCCTGGCAGTCGTGATGAGCGTGATGTGCTCGGCGGACAAGATGGCGTTCGCGGTTGCAACCGCAGCGCGGCGTGGCAGGATCTCGAGCGTGAGCTCGCGACCTGCCACGCCCCACCGCCTGCGCGACCTGGCGCTATTGCGCCGCGTCCGCGACCGGATCGACCGTGAGTACGCGCAGCCGCTCGACGTGGAGGCGCTGGCCCGCGGCGTCCATATGTCTGCCGGGCACCTCAGCCGTCAGTTCCGCCTGGCCTACGGTGAGTCCCCGTACTCCTATTTGATGACGCGACGGGTCGAGCGGGCGATGGCGCTGCTGCGCCGGGGCGACCTCAGCGTCACCGAGGTCTGCTTCGAGGTCGGCTGCTCATCGTTGGGCACGTTCACCACGCGATTCACCGAGCTGGTCGGCATCTCTCCCGGCGTGTACCGCAGCGAGCGGGCAACCGCTACCGCCGGGATACCGCCGTGCGTCGCCAAGCAGGTGACCAGACCGGTCAGGAATCGAGAAGCGCCCCTCGCGGGCCGCGGCTAGCGTCCCCGCCATGGACATCACCATTCACTCATGCATGCTCCCCCACGACGACGCCGACGCCGCCGTGAACTTCTATCGGGACACCCTCGGCTTCGAGGTCCGCAACGACGTCGGCTACGGCGGCATGCGCTGGATCACGGTCGGGCCGCCCGAGCAGCCTGACACCTCGATCGTCCTGTATCCCGTCGAGGCCACTCCCGGCATCACCGACGACGAGCGGCGCACGATCACCGAGATGATGGCCAAGGGCACGTTCTCGAGCCTCAACCTGGCCAGCGGGGACCTCGATGCCATGTTCGAGCGCCTCCAGGCCGGCGACGCCGAGGTCGTCCAGGAGCCGGTCGACCAGCCCTACGGGATCCGCGATTGCGCGTTCCGGGACCCGGCGGGCAACCTGCTCCGGATCCAGCAGCTCAGCTGAGCTCAGGGCGCTGTTCGCGCTGACTCGCGGCGGTAGCCGCCTAGCGGCGCGGCCGCGCACCGCCTGAATCAGCCTCGCCGTCGCAGTTACGATCGATTTGTGACGCGGCTCCTCGAGCGCGAGGAAGAGCTGGGCTTGGTGATCTCCGCGGCGGATGCCGCCGCCCGTGGAGACGGTTGCCTGGTGCTGCTGGGAGGCGAAGCGGGAATTGGTAAGACCTCGCTCGTGCGCGCCGCACGGGACGCGCTTCCGGCGGGCGTCGCGTTTCTACCCGGTGCGTGCGAGCCGCTGTCGGTGCCGGTTCCGCTGCAGCCGTGGTGGGAGATCGTCGAAGCGGCAGGAGCGGGCGAGCTGGTAGGGAGCGGCGGCCAGGATCCGTTCTCGCTGACTCGGACGGTGTTCGCGGCGCTGGCCGATCGCTGGCCGGTGGTTGCCGTGATCGAGGATGCCCATTGGGCCGATCCGCTGACCCTGGACCTGCTCCGGAGTCTGGCCCGGCGGATCGAGCGGTCCGGCATCGCGATCATCGTCACCTACCGCGACGATGAGGTCGACGCCAATCCGCCCCTCAGGCTGCTGCTGGGCGACCTGGCCTCGAGTCCGATCGTCCACCGGCTCTTGCTTCGCCCGCTCTCGGGTGGCGCGGTCGGGGAGCTGGCGGCCGGCAGCGGGCTCGATCGGGCGCGCCTGCTCGACGCGACCGGTGGCAACCCGTTCCTGGTCGTCGAGGCGATCGCGGCCGGGGGACGGCTTCCGGCCTCGGTCCGCGACGCGGCGCTGGCCCGATCGGGCCGGCTCTCCGCGCCCGCGCGGGAGGTGGTCGACGTCGCGGCGGTGGCCGGCCAGCGGGTCGAGCTGGCGCTGATGAGCACGCTGGTCGGCGACCGCACGGCCGCGGTCGAGGAGGCGCTCGCGCGAGGGGTCCTGGTGGCGGATGGGCCGGCACTCGGGTTCAGGCACGAGCTGATCCGCGCGTCGCTCGAGCAGTCGATCTCCTCCCCGCGCCGCACCGAGCTCCACGCCAGAGTGTTCGCCGCACTTGCCCAGCGGCCCGGCGGTACCGACGCGGCTCGGCTCGCCCACCACGCCGAGCTCGGTGGCCTTCCCGCCGAGGCGGCGCGGTACGCGGCCGAGGCCGCAGCCGAGGCCGAACGCGTCGGCGCGCTGCGAGAGACCTACCTGCAGGCCGAACGGGCGCTCCGGGTCGGTCGCGGGCTCAGCGACGCCGACCGGTTCGAGCTCCTTATCCAGTACGCCCGCGCGGCGAACTTCGCCAACCCCCAGCTGGATGAGTCGGCCGAGGCAGCGGAACAGGCGGTGGCGCTAGCCGACCGGCTCGCCGATCAAACCAAGCGCGGGCGGGCGCTGCTGGTGCTCTGCTCCGCGCTGTGGTCGCTCGAACGCGTCCGCGACGCGCGGGCGGCTGCCGACGGGGCGATCGCAGCGTTTGCCGCCAGCGAGGACATCGCGTCACTGGCCTGGGCGTACGCGGCGCGGATCAGGCTCGACGCGACCGCGTTCGATCCGGCCGGCGCGCTCGAGACCGCCCCTCGCGCGTTGGCGCTGGCCCAAGCGGCGGCAGTCGACGAGGTCCGCGTCGATCTGGCGATCAGCGTCGGACTGGCCCGCGGCCACCGCGGCGAGCGAGCGGCGCTCGCGGCACTCGAGGATGCTCTGGCGCAAGCCCGAGCCGGCGGATTCACGATCAGGATCGTCCGCGCGTACGTGAACCTGGTCACCGTCGCGGTCGCGCTGCGCGATCACAACCTCGCCGATGCGGTGGCGGCCGAGGCGGCGCCGATCCTCGAGGAGCTTCACACCCCGATCCCCGCGCTCGCCATCGCGAGCTTCCGCGGCCGGAGCCTGCTCGATCGCGGGCGCTGGGACGAGGCGCTGTCGGCGCTGGCGCTGATCGACGGCCGGCTCGAGGGCGAGATGCCGGTGGCCCGCGCGTTCGATGCGCTGATCCGGGCCAGACGAGGCGACACCGAAGCGGGCCGCGAGGTCGAGCGAGCGTGGAGCAGGTTGCGGGGGGCCGTCGATGTGGAGAGCGCGCGGCACGGGATGGTTCGGCTCGCGCTGGTCGAAGCGGCGTGGCTGCGCGGTGAGCACGCGGCGGCGCGCGCACAGCTCACCGAGGCCAGCAACTCGCCCGCCACGATCCGCTTCGCCCGCTCCGGAGGGGAGCTCGCCCTGTGGGGCTCTCGCCTTGGCGTGCGGCTCGACGTTCCGGCCGGCGCGCCGGCTCCTGTGGCGCTCGAGCTCGACGGCGACTGGCGCCGGGCAATCGCCGCCTGGCGAGAGCTCGACGCGCCGTACGAAGCCGCGCTCGCGGCGTTGCCCGGCGATGACCGGGCGGCGCGCGAGGCGATGGGAACGCTGCGCGGGCTCGGAGCGGACGGGGCCGCGCGGGCGTTCGGGCGCGAGCGCGCCGCGCGGGGGGCCCGGCCAGCCCGGGGACCGAGACGGTCGACGCTGGCCCACCCGGCAGGGCTCACCCGTCGCGAGCAGGAGGTGCTCGAGGCACTCGCCACCGGCGCCTCGAACGCCGAGATCGGGCAGTCCCTTCACCTCTCCGAGCGAACCGTGGCCCATCACGTGTCCGCGATTCTGAGCAAGCTCGGCGCGCACAATCGTCACCTGGCGATCGATCTGGCCCGCAGCCAAGGCCTCCTGAGCCGGCCCCCAACATAGGCCGCGCCTCGCCCCAAGATAGGCACCGCGACGGATGTGGCGCAGCCGGCGGTGATGGAGGCTTCGACCAGTCAACCAGGAGGTATCCGATGAGTGGTTACACGGTCAAGTCGATCGACGCGCTGCCGGCGATTCATCACGGTGCGGTCAAGCTCGCAGCCGCAGAGCTAGGGGTGGAGTCGTTCGGAATGCAGGTGCTCGACTTTCCGGCCGGGTTCGCCGACTACCCCGAGCACGACCACGCGGCGGACGCCCACGAGGAGGTGTACGTGGTCCTGCGCGGCTCGGCCGAGTTCTCCATCGACGGGGAGCGGGCGGCGCTGACCGCCGGCCAGATGGCGCGGGTCGCTCCGGAGGCGAGGCGGAAGCTGATTCCGGGGGCGGACGGGGTGCGGATCCTCGCGATCGGCTGCTCGGCCGATCGGCCCTACGAGCGTCCGGCGGACTTCCAAGTCCGGGTGCAGGCGTGAGTTCGCCGGCCGAGCTGAGCGAGGCAACGTCAACGGCCGAGCCCCGCGTGGTGCGCGACGGAGAGCAGCTGTGGTTCCTCGGCACGCTGGCGCGGATGAAGCTCGAGGGTCGTGACACGGGAGGCCGGTTTGCCCTGTGGGAGGGCGTGCTGCCGCACGGCGCAGCACCGCCGCTGCACTCACATCCTCAGGACGAGACGTTCTTCGTGATCGAGGGAGCGCTGACGGCCTGGCTGGTCGAGCCGGAGCTGACCGAGGATCAGGACTGGATCAGCAGCTGCGCGCGCAGCTGCGGCCCGGGAGCGGTCATCTTCGCCCCCGGCGGAGCCCCCCATACCTTCCGGGTCGAGTCAGACACGGCGCGGATGCTGTTCCTGTCAACGCCGGCCGGGATCGACGAGTACGTGCGGGCGCTGGCCGAGCCGGCCCAGTGGCCGTGGCTACCGCCACCGGCAGATGGTCCCCGCGTTCCGCCGGAGCGCGTCGCCGAGGTCGAGCGCCGCCTCGGGATGGTGCGTTACGGGCCGGCGCCCGCCTAGACCGGCTGCGGCTTGCCCACGCCGACGGGGGGCAGGGGCGGCCCGGTGACCTCCTCAAAGTCATCGGGTGCGGTTGCATCCTCGCCCTTGGGCGCCTTCAGCGCGTTCAGCACGAGGCTGCCCACCACCACGACGATCAGGTTGATGGCCAGCGCGATCAGGCCGTGGTAGGCCTTGAAGTGAAGACCGAAGTAGTGCCACGTGTAGACCGACCCGCCGAAGTGATGCTGGTGCTTGACCGGGTTGGGCACCGCGTAGGCCATCAGAGTGCCGGTGACCATTCCGGCCAGCCAACCGGCCAGTAGCGCCCAGCGGTGAAAGAAGCGGGTGTAGAGCCCGGAGAGGATCGCCGGGAAGGTCTGCAGGATCCACACGCCTCCGAGCAGCTGGAGGTTGACCGAGAACTGGCCGCTCAGCGTGAGCACGAACACGACCGCCCCGACCTTCACCAGCAGCGACACGATCCGGGCCACGGCGGCCTCGCGCTCGGGGGTGGCATTGCGGTCGAAGAACTCCACCCACACGTTGCGGGTGAACAGGTTCGCCGCGGCGATCGACATGATCGCCGCCGGCACCAGCGCCCCGATCGCGATGGCCGAGAACGCGATCCCCACGAACCAGTGCGGGAACTCCTTCTGGAACAGCTCCGGGACGGCCAGGTTCGTGTTGGTCACGGTGATGTGCGCGGCGATCGCCATGTAACCGAGCAGCGCGATCAGCCCCAGCAGGAAGCTGTAGGGGAACAGGAGCACCGAGTTGCGGCGGATCACGTGACGGTCCTTGGTCGAGAGCACCGCCGTGATCGAGTGCGGGTACATGAACAGGGCGAAGGCGGACCCGAGCGCGAGCGTCCAATACGCCAGCCCGCTGCCTGGCCGAAGCAGGAACGAGGCTTTCGCCTTCTTCGCCTTCGGTGTGGCGAAGTGGGCCTGAGCCACGTGAAGATGTGCCCGTAGCCGCCCAGGCGCGTCGGGATGTAGATCACCGCCACGATCACCACGATGTAGATCAGAGCGTCCTTGACGAATGCGATCAGCGCCGGCGCCCGCAGTCCCGAGGTGTAGGTGTAGGCGGCGAGGATCGCGAACGCGATGATCAGAGGAATGTCCTTCTGCCAGCCGGTTCCGGCCAAGCCCATGCTCTGCAGCACCGACTGGATCCCCACCAGCTGGAGCGCGATGTAGGGCATCGTCGCCACGATGCCCGTCAGCGCGATGGCCAGCGCGAGCGTCGGCGAACCGAACCGCACGCGGATGAAGTCGGCTGGCGTCGCTGCCCCATGCCGGTGGCAGACCGACCACAGCCGGGGCATGATCAGGAACACGAGCGGATACACGACGATCGTGTACGGGACGGCGAAGAAGCCGAGGGCCCCCGTGCCGTAGAGCAGCGCCGGGATGGCAATGAACGTGTAGGCCGTGTACAGGTCACCGCCGATCAAAAACCAGCTGATGAACGACCCGAACCGACGGCCACCCAGACCCCACTCGTCGATCGTCCGCGCCCTCTCCGCCCGCCGCCACCGCGCCGCGCCGAAGCCGAGCACCGCGACGAGCAGGAACAGCGCGATGAAGATACCCAGCTCGAGCCCGATGACGTGGTGCTTCATTGCCCCTCAGTCCGTCGCTCGGGCTCAGGCGGGATCGCCGTAGACCGCGGGTTTTGCATCAGCAGGTAGGCGAGCCCGGTCACCGCCATCCCCACGATGATCCACAGAAGCTGGAACCAGTAGAAGAAGGGGATCCCGAAGAGCTTCGGAGTCAGCCGTCCATAGATGCTCGGGACGAGGATCACGACGCACTCGCCGAGGAGCAAGACGAACGCCACGACCGTGCGCACGCTGCGGCCGGTGCCCGATCGGTCCCTTTCGTTGCGACGGGGCTGCGAAGCCACCTACTCCTCCCTCACACCGATACGCGAACTATGTACCCGGAGCCGCGACCTTAAATGCCACGAGCGCCCGAGGGCGCCCGTGACCACCAACCGTCAGTTAGCGATGAGCTACTTGAGCTCGACCGACCCGCCGGCTTCCTCGAGATCAGCCTTGAGCTTGTCCGCCTCGGCCTTGTCAACTCCCTCCTTGACGGGCTTCGGAGCCTCGTCGACCAGCGCCTTGGCCTCCTTCAGGCCGAGGCCGGTCGCGGCACGAACGACCTTGATCACCTGGATCTTCTTGTCGCCTGCGGCCGTCAGGATCACGTCGAACGCGCTCTGCTCCTCGGCCGCCTCGGCGCCGCCATCGCCGCCGCCGGCAGCCGCAGCGGGAGCCGCAGCCGCGACCGCAGCCGCGGACACGCCGAACGCCTCCTCGAGCGCCTTGATGCGCTCGGACAGCTCGAGCACCGAAATCGTCTTCAGCTCGTCGATCCACTCTTGGGTACTAGTGGCCATGGTTCCTCCTTATGCGTCGGACTCGTCCGCGTCCGGCGCGGCGTCCTGTTCGGGTTCATCAGTCTGTTCAGCTTGGGGTTCGTCCGGGGCGGCCTCAGCCTCGGCCGCGGGCTCGGCGGGCGCCTCGGGTTCCGGGGCCGCCTCCGCGGCTTCCGGCTCCGCGGACTCGGGCTCGGCCTCCGCCTCAGGTTCCGGAGCGGCCTCCGCGGCCTCCGGCTCTGCGGGCGCGGGCTCGGGGCTCGGCCTCGGCCTCGGCCTCGGCCGGCGGAGCCTCGCCGCTCACCAATCCCTGGTCTGCGATCGCCTGGAGCTGAATCGCGATCCCCGCGATCAGCGCGTTCAGCGTCCGAACCAGACCCGAGATCGGCGCCGCCACCGTCCCGACCAGCTGCGCGTAAAGCACATCACGTGCCGGCAGCCGGGCGATCGAACGTATCTCGTCGGCGGTCAGGACGTTGCCGTTGAGCAGGCCGCCCTTGAAGTCCAGGATCCCCTGGAGCTGGCGCGCGGTGTCGCTGAGCGCCTTGGCCGCGAGTGCCGCATCGCCGCGGACCAGGGTCAGCGCGGTCGGCCCCTCGAGCAGCGGCTTCAGATCGGCCATCCCGGCCTGGTCGGCCGCGCGCTCGGTCAGCGAGTTCTTGACGATCCGGAAGGACGCGTCGGCGTCGCGCAACTTGGCGCGCAAGTCGGCGACCTGGGCAACCGAGATCCCGCGGTAGTCGACCGCGTAGACCGCCTCGGCGGCGCCGATCTGGCCCGCTATCTCCTCGACTACAGCTGCTTTTTCTTCTCGGTTCATATTCCTCTCGATGGTCACGCAGGCGGCGTCGAGAGGCGAACCGTTAGCTCGCATTCGAACGTTCCACCTGACCCGGGCTTATGCGGATGCCGCCGGGGGTCTTCGGCAGATATCTCGGAGCGAGTTTACGCTGCGGCCGGCTCCTCGACGATGTCGCGGGTGCGCGACGGGTCGACCTTGATGCCGGGCCCCATCGTCGACGCGAACGTCACCGACCGGATGTAGCGACCCTTCGCGGCCGAGGGCTTGGCGCGGACCAGCTCGTCCATCACCGCGGCGTAGTTCTCGAGCAGCTGGCGCTCGTCGAAGTCGCTCTTACCGATCACCAGGTGGACGATCGCCGTGCGGTCGGTCCGGTACTCGACCTTGCCCGCCTTCGACTCGCCGACCGCCTTGGCCACGTCGGCGGTGACCGTGCCCACTTTCGGGTTGGGCATCTTCCCCGACGGACCGAGGATCCGCCCGAGGCGGCCGACCACCGGCATCAGGTCCGGCGTCGCGATCGCCACGTCGAAGTCATCGAACCCGTTCTGGATCTTCTCGGCCAGGTCCTCGGCGCCGACGACGTCCGCCCCGGCCTCCTCGGCCTCGCGCGCCTTGTCGCCCTGTGCGAACACCGCCACCTTGACCTCCTTGCCAAGTCCGTTGGGCAGCGCGATCGTCCCGCGCAGCTGCTCGTCGGCGTGGCGGACGTTGAGCCCGGTGCGCACGTGGACCTCGACCGACTCGTTGAACTTCGAACGCTTGAGCCGCTTCACCAACGCGATCGCCTCAGCCGGCTCGTACTCGCGCTCGCGGTCAAACTGCTGCCTGGCGTCGAGATAGGTCTTGCCGTGATGGGCCATCAGACGACCTCCACTCCCATCGACCGCGCCGTGCCCGCGATGATCTTCGCGGCGGCGTCGACGTCGTTGGCGTTCAGATCCTTCATCTTCTTCTCGGCGATCTGGCGCAGCTGATCCTGGGTGATCTTGCCGACCTTGTCGCGATGGGGTTCGGCCGAGCCCTTCTCGAGCGAGATCGCCTGCTTGATCAGCACCGCCGCCGGCGGGCTCTTCGTGACGAACGTGAACGAGCGGTCCTCGTAGACCGTGATCACGACCGGAATCACGGTCCCGGCGTCGGCTTGCGTCTGCGCGTTGAACGCCTTGACGAACTCCATGATGTTGACGCCGTGCTGGCCGAGCGCGGGGCCGACCGGCGGAGCGGGACTCGCCTGGCCGCCGACGGCTTGCAACTTGATCTCTGTCAGAACTTTCTTTGCCATTTGTCCTCGAATAAACCCAAATACGGGGGCCGCGAAGGCGGCCCCTCTAAATCTTTTTCACTTGATCGAATCCGACTTCCACCGGGGTCTCGCGACCGAAGATAGAGACGAGCACCTTCAACCGCTGCGCGTCTTCGTTGACCTCGGAGATCTCGCCGGAGAAGTCTGACAGGGGGCCGGAAATGACCTTGACGGACTCCCCGATCGAGAACTGCGCGCGGCTCGGGCGCCGCTCGGCGACCTCGCGGTGCAGCAGCCGGTTGACCTCGTCCTGGGTCAGCGGCACCGGCTCGTTCGACGCGCCGACGAACCCGGTCACCCCGGGAGTGCCCTTGACCAGCGACCACGAGTCCTCGTTGAGGTCCATGTTGACCAGCACGTAGCCCGGCATCGTGCGCTTCTCAACCGTGACCTTCTGGTTGTCCTTCATCTCGGACACGGTCTCGGTCGGCACCACGATCTGCCTCACCGCGCGCTGCTGATTGAGCGACACGACGCGGTGCTCGAGGTTGTGCTTGACCTTGTTCTCGTGGCCGGAATATGTGTTGACTACGTACCAGCGAAACATTCTTCGTCTTCCTTCGCGCTCTTGCGGCGGGCGTCGTCTACCAGTGTCCTTGAAGGACGTAGTTCATGACGTGGCCCGCCAGAAAGTCCGCCACGCCGAGGAACACGCCGGCGACGATCACAAACCCAAGCACCACTCCGGTCGCCTGAATCACCTGCCGACGATCCGGCCACTGTACTCGCTGGAGCTCGCGCCAGCTTCCTTGCAGGAAGTTGAACAAACGGTTGCCGCTCTGGGCGGGTGTCGCGCCGGCACCGACCGCCACCGCGCCGCCCGCGGCACCGCCGCGCCCGGGATCGCCATCGCCATCGCCCGCGCCCAGTCCGCGGAACGGGGGCCGGCCGCCCCCTCCACCACCGCTCGTCGGCTCGTCGTCGAACTCCTCGTCATCGAGCAGCTCGTCGTCCTGCGCGAACTCCACGCCGCGCGGCTCGGACTCCGCGGCCAGCTCGGGACGGCCGAGCGCGAGCTGCGCCTCGACGAGCTCAGCGTCCGGGGCGGCGTGAGCCAGCGGCTCGGGCGCCGCTTGGTCGTCCTGCGCCGAGCGGGCGCTCGGGACGGGCTGCGGCTGGCGAGCCTGCCGTTCCTTGGCACGTTTGCGGTTGCGAGCCACGACCGATCCGCTCTATGTCAGCGGGTCTCGCGGTGCGGAGTGTGGCGCTTGCACCAACGGCAGTACTTCTTGAGCGCCAGACGCTCCGGGTTGTTCCGCTTGCTCTTATTCGTCTGGTAGTTGCGGCGCTTGCACTCCTCGCAGGCGAGGGTTGCGGCGATCCGAACGTCTCCTCTGGCCATCTTCGACGCGCTTCCCGTACGGGGTTTTCAAGGTCTCGGCACCGGTCCGCGGGCGTGAAAACGCACGCCAAACGGCGCCCGGTGCGAGTGTAGCGGCCACCGGGGGCAGCCGGGATCAGGCGCCGAGCTCGACGGGGCGCAACTCGAGTTCGAGCGTCCGGTCGCCGCGCAGCACGACGATCGGGGTCCGGCCGCCGATCGCCTCCTCGGTCATCGCCCGCTGTACGTCGTCGACGCGCTCGACCGGGTGTCCGTCAAGGGCGACGATCAGGTCTTCGGCCCGGAGACCCGCGCGCTCGGCGGGGCTGCCGGTGACGACCTCGACGATCTCGACCCCGCCTGTCCGGCCTAGTGTCTCGCGCGCGCGAGGCGGAAGTGGTCGCGGGCCGCCGGCAATGCCGATGTAGGCCCGGCGCACGCGGCCGTCGCGCATCAGCGCGCCGATGATCTGACGGGTGGCGACGTTGATCGGCACAGCCAGTCCTAGACCGACTCCGGCCACTGCCGTGTTGACGCCGACCACGCGCCCGCGGCTGTCGACCAGCGCCCCGCCCGAGTTGCCCGGGTTCAAAGCGGCATCGGTCTGGATCACGTTGTCGATGTAGCGGACGGTCCGGCCCGAGCGCGCCGGTAGCGAGCGCCCGAGCGCGGAGACCACGCCCGCGGTCACCGAGCCGGCGAACCCGTTCGGGTTGCCGATCGCCACCACGAGCTGGCCGACCCGCAGCCGCTCGGCCGCGCCGAGCTCCGCCGGCTGGAGATCGCCGTCCTCTGTCCGCAGCACGGCGAGGTCGGACAGGGGGTCGCTGCCGATGATCCGGAAGCTGAGCTCGCGGCCGTCGACGAATGACGCTCTCCCGGTCCGGCCCGGTCCGGCCACCACGTGCGCCGAGGTGAGCAGGAAACCGTCCGGGGTCAGGGCGACCGCACTGCCAGCGCCGGCGGCCACCTGACCGCCGCCCCGGCCGCGGCGCATCACCCGCAGGTTGGCCACCGACGGCGCCAGCCGGTCGGCGATCTCGACGACGACCCGCGAATACGCGTCGAGCGCCTCAGCCGCGGCGGCTTCGGCCGCGGCGGTTTCGAACTGATCCTCGACCACGGAGATCAGAAGCTGACCGTGATCGCCCGCTCGTCCGTCCCGCGGACGACCGTGAGCTCCAGCGAGCTCCCGGCGCGGGCAGTGTCGAGCGCCTCGTACAGCCGGTCCACGCGGTCTATCTCCAGGCCCGCTGCGGCGACGATCAGATCGCCGCGCTCTATCCCGGCGCGATCGGCGGCGCCACCCTCCTCC
Organism: uncultured Solirubrobacterales bacterium; assembly: GCA_963794825.1. Lineage (GTDB taxonomy): Bacteria > Actinomycetota > Thermoleophilia > Solirubrobacterales > Solirubrobacteraceae > Palsa-465. Next base: position 1,544,667 of record CAWCFB010000003.1, on the reverse strand, counting down.
ACCGCACGGACGAGCACGCCGTCGCGCTCCGGCAGCCCGACCGCGCTCCGGAGCTTGCGCGCCACCCGCGGGGGCGCGATCGCGACCCCGAGCCGCAACCGCTTCGGCGTCTCCCCGCGGCCCAGCGCAGCGACTCGCTCCTGCAGGCTCGAGTCCGCTCCGATGGCCAGGATCAGCCCGCCGTCGACCCGCACCGAGTTGATCCCGATCAGGCGCCCGTCGCTATTGACGAGCGGGCCGCCGGATGATCCGCGCGGAAGCGGTGCGGTGTGCTCCACCGCGCCGGCGATCCGCCGGCCCCGCGGGCCCCGGAAGCTGCGCGCGGTGGAGGACACGAATCCGGGCGTGACGCGTAGTCCGCGACCGGCGGGGTTGGCCAGCGCGAACACGGTCCGGCCAATCGACACCTCGTCATCGCCGCTGGCCCACTCGACCGGTTCGATCTCGCCGGTCTCGACCTCGACGACCGCGACATCGACGTCGCCATCGCTCCCGGCCACCCGGCCGGTGGCCTGTCGGCCATCGGCGAACGTGATCGTCACCTCGTCGTGGCGGAGGTTGTGGGCATTGGTGAGCACCCGTCCGGGAGCCACCACCACACCCGACCCGCCCCAGCCCCGACCCAGGCCGACGACGGCGGGGCCCACCCGCCCCGCGACCTCGCCGATGGCGGTCTCAATTTCAGTCACCGGTGCCATGGAATGCCTCCTAAACTACTTACTTGCAATGTGCAAGTCACAAGCGTACCAGGGCCGCGTACGATCCCCGCCAGTGGGACTTCCCGACGGTGAGACCAGCTCTGATGGCCAAACCGCGGCGCTGGCCCGGGCGCTGGCCACGGTCGGCGACCGGTGGACGCTGCTGATCGTCGCCGCGCTGCTCGACGGCCCGCGGCGCTTCGGAGAACTTCAGGAGCAGGTCGAGCGGATCGCTCCGAACGTCCTCACCCAGCGATTGCGGGCGCTCGAGCGCAACGCGCTCGTGATCGCCCGCCCCTATTCCGAGCGGCCGCCGCGGTTCGAATATGAGCTCAGCGCCTCCGGGCAAGAGCTCGCCGGCGCGCTGCGGCTGCTGGCGGGCTGGGGAGCGCGCAACAGCGATGAGGCGGCGGCCCCACGCCACGCGGTCTGCGGGACACCGATGGAGGCGCGTTGGTGGTGCCCGACGTGCGAGCGGCCAGTCTCAGACGACGAGGCCGACGAGCTCCACTTCGCCTGAGCCGGGCCCCCGTCGCCGTCTTTGAGTGAATCTCAACACAAGGATTGGCGCGGGCGGGAAGAATGGCGCTGTGCTGCGCTTGATCGGACTCTGCATCTCGATCGGATTGGCCGACTCGATCAACCCGTCGACGATCGGCCCTGCGCTGTACATGGCCGGCGGACCGCACGCCCGCGAGCGCGTGCTTCGTTTCACGGCCGGGGTCTTCCTCGTCTACCTCGTCGGCGGTCTGGCGATCGCGCTCGGCCCGGGGCAGCTGCTGCTGTCGATCGTGCCCCATCCCGACCACGAGGACCGCGCGGTGATCGAGATCATCGCCGGCGGCGCGATGCTGGTCGCATCGTTCTTCTTGTGGCGCCACCGCGGCCCTCTCTCGAGCCGGGAGGCCAAGCCGATCAACCCGCAGGGAAAGTCGAGTGCCCTGCTCGGCGTGACGATCACGGCGATCGAGCTGCCCACCGCGTTCCCCTACTTCGCCGCGATCGCCGCGATCGTCGGCTCGGGCTACGGCATTCCCCGCCAGGTCTTTCTGATCGTCCTGTTCAACGTCTGCTTTGTGCTGCCCTTGCTCGCGATCGTGGTGCTGCTCACGTTCAGGCCGGATCGCGCGCAACAGCTCCTGACCACCATCCGCGCGTGGCTCGTCGCCCGGTGGCCGGCGCTGCTCGCCTCGCTCGCGCTGCTCGCCGGTCTATTCGTGATCCTGCTTGGCGTGACGTGGCTGGCCAGCCCGCACGGCCGGCTCACTCGCTTGCTGCGCCACTTACCACTGCACCCCTAGACCCGGCGCCGGCCGTCGCGCCGACATCGGCGGGATCGCGGACGAGCTCGCGCGCGAGCCGGGTCAGGAGTTGCGCCAGCTCCTCATTGCGCTCTGGAGACCAGCCGTCCATCAACCGCTCAAGGCTCGCCCGGCGCTCGTTGACCAGGCGGGTGACGATCTCCTCTGCCGCGGGAGAGAGCATGCGCGATGGGGCGGGATCGCCGCCGTCAGCCACCAGCCCCCGGGCGGCGAGCTCCTGCAGCGCCGCCTCGACCGTCTCGGAGCGGATCTCGTACTGCTCCCCGAGCGCCACCAGATCCGCATCTGGACGCTCGTGCAGCCGGACCAGCAGCCACGCCGCCGCCGGCGTCAACTCGACTCCCGCCCGCTCGACCAGCCGCTCCACCAGCCGGCGGCGGCCCTCGCGCCCGACCAGGGCCATCAATGCCCGCGCGATCTCCGCCTGCGAATCGGTGTGCTTGGGCACCGCGAAGGACTCCCCGATCCCGGCCCCGGCGGCGACCGTGTCGCGCAGCTGTCGTTGCGGGATCAGCCAGCTCAGCAGGAAGGCGACGCCGACAACCCCAGCCGCGACAGCGAAGATCGTGTCCAGCGAGCTCGTGAACGCATGGATGTAGGCGTGATGGATCGGCGCCGGCAGCTGCTTCAGCGACGCCGGGTTGGCGTGGGCCAGGCCGCCCACGCCGGGGCTGCTGGCGGCCGGACCGAGCGTGGAGGTGAGGTTCGCACTCAGCCGGCTCGAGAAGATCGACCCGAGGATCGCCGTCCCGACCGAGCCGCCGATCGAGCGGAACAGCGTCGCCCCTGACGTGGCCACCCCGAGGTCCTGATAGTCGACCGCGTTCTGGACGGCGAGCACGAGCACCTGCATCACCGACCCGAGCCCCAGGCCGAGCACGAACATGAACACCGATGCCAAGGCACCCGAGGTGGTCGCGCTCATCGTCGACAGCAGCACCATCCCGAGCGTCATCACCGCCGTGCCGAGGATCGGGAACACCTTGTAACGGCCCGTGCGCGTGATGATCTGGCCGGACCCGATCGAGGTGAGCAGCAGCCCGGCCATCAGCGGCAGGATCTGGAGACCGGAGCCGGTCGGACTGGCGCCGTTGACGACCTGGAGGAACAGCGGCAGGTAGGTGACCGACCCGAACAGCGCAAAGCCGACGATCAGCCCCACCCCGCTGGTGACGGCGAACACCCGGTTGCTGAACAGGCGCGGTGGCAGCACCGGCTCGGCGGCGCGCCGCTCGGTCACCACGAACAGGACCGTGAGCACAATCGCGGCGATCCCGAGTCCGATCGGCACCGCCGAGAGCCACTTGTAGGAGGTACCACCCAGCGTGCACATCAGCACGAGTGCGCTCAGCGCCGCGGCCAGCAAACCGGCGCCGAGATAGTCGATCTGGTGGTGAACGCGGCCGGTCCGCGACTGGAAGGTCGCCTGGATCACGACGAATGCCAGCACGCCGATCGGCAGATTCACGTAGAAGATCCAGCGCCATGACAGCGAGGTGGTGAAGAACCCGCCGAGCAGCGGTCCCAACACGCTCGCGAGCCCGAACACCGCGCCGAAGATCCCCTGGTAGCGGCCGCGTTCGCGCGGTGGGACGACATCGCCGACGGCAGCCTGGGCGCTGACGATCAGCCCTCCGCCACCGAGGCCTTGGATGGCCCGGAACGCGATCAGCATGTCCAGGTTCTGGGCGGCGCCGCACAGGGCCGAGCCGGCCAGGAACACGACCATCGCGACCTGGAGCACGACCTTGCGCCCGTACAGGTCGCCGAGCTTGCCGTACAGCGGCGTGACCACCGTCTGCGCAAGCAGGTACGCCGTGACCACCCAGGAGATGTGGTTCAGCCCGCCGAGGTCGCCGACGATCGTCGGCAGCGCGGTCGACACGATCGTCGAGTCGAGCGCCGCCATCAGCATCACGAGCACGAGCCCCGCAAAGACGACGTAGATCGCGCGCCGGTCGCTGCCGGCGTCGGCCGGGTCTCGTTGGGCCACAGCCGCCGCGGTCACCGAGTTATGCTAGCCCGCGATGGCCATCACGAGTGCGGGGACCGCGCCGTTTGACCCGGCAATGCTGCAGCGGATCCTCGACGGCTCCTACGCTGATGCTCGCGCCCAGACGCGGGACGTGCTCTGCCGGCCGGAGTTCGCGCCGGTGATAGGGGTGCCGACTCCCGAGTACCGGGAGAAGGTGCTCGAGTGGGCCAAGCAGCTCGCCGAGGAGGGCCTGACCGCACCGGGCTTTCCCGAGGAGTACGGCGGCCAGGGCGACCCGGGGGCGAACGTAGCCGCGTTCGAGTCCCTCGCCTACGGCGACCTTTCCCTGCTGGTCAAGTTCGGGGTCCAATTCGGGCTCTGGGGCGGATCCGTTCACCAGCTCGGCACGGCGCGCCACCACGAGCGGTACCTGAAGGCGATCGCGTCGCTCGAGCTGCCGGGCTGCTTCGCGATGAGCGAGGGCGGCCACGGGTCAGACGTGCAGCACGTGCAGACGACGGCCACCTACGACGCAGACGCCGGCGAGTTCGTGATCGATACGCCCAACGACGAGGCGCACAAGGACTACATCGGTAACGCGGCGCAACATGGCCGGATGGCCACGGTGTTCGCGCAGCTGATCGTCGACGGCGAGGAGCACGGCGTGCACGCGCTGGTCGTTCCCCTCCGAGACGAGGATGGCTCGGTCCTACCCGGTGTCCGGATCGAAGACGACGGCGAGAAGATGGGGCTCAACGGCGTCGACAACGGCAAGATCTGGTTCGACCACGTCCGCGTCCCGCGCGAGGCGCTTCTGAACCGGTATGCCGACGTCACGGCGGAGGGCAAGTACGAGAGCCCGATCGAGAACCCGAACAAGCGGTTCTTCACCATGCTCGGGACGCTCGTGCAGGGCCGCGTGTGCATCTCGGGAGCGTCGGTCAGCGCCGCCAAGACCGCGCTGACGATCGCCGTTCGCTACGGGCTGCGCCGCCGGCAGTTCGGGCCGCCAGACGGCGACGAGGTGCCGATCCTCGACTACCGAACCCATCAGCGCAGGCTGATGCCGCTGCTCGCGCGGACCTACGCGCTGCACTTCGCCCAGGCCGAGCTGACCGAGAAGTTCGATCACGTGATGCGCCAGCAGGATGCGCCCGACCGCGAGCGGCGCGAGCTCGAGTCGCTCGCCGCGGCGATGAAGGCCGCGTCGAGCTGGCACGCCACACGGACGATCCAGAGCTGCCGCGAGTGCTGCGGCGGCGCCGGCTACATGGCCGTGAACCGGTTCGCGGCGCTGAAGGCGGATACGGACATCTTCACCACCTTCGAGGGCGACAACACGGTCCTGACGATGCTCGCGGCCCGCGCCCTGCTCACCGGTTACGCCCACGACTTCGGCGGCCTGAACCCGGCCGAGATGGTCACCTTCGTCGCCGGCCAGGCGGTGGAAACCGTGGTCGAGCGGCTGTTCGCGCGCAAGATCGTCCAGGTCATCGCCGACGCGGTGCCCTCGCGCTCGGACGACCACGGCGCGCTGCTCGAGCGCGATCAGCAGCTCGAGCTGTTCAACTGGCGCCAAGGCCACATCACGGCATCGGTGGCGAACCGGTTCAGACGTGGGCTTGACGAGGGCTATGACCCGTTCGAGGTGTTCCGTGCCGTCCAGGACCACGCGATCGCCGCCGCCAACGCGTGGCTCGACACGACGCTGCTCGAAGCGTTCGTCCGGGCGATCGACGCGTGCGAGGACGAGCCGACCAAGGACTCGCTCAACTTGCTCTGCGACCTGTTCGTGCTGCACAACGTTGAGGAGGACAAGGGCTTCTTCCAAGAGCACGGCCGGCTCGCCTCACCGCGCACCAAGGCGGTCACGCGAGAGGTCAACCGGCTGTGTAACGAAGTGCGCCAGCAGGCCGGAGCGCTCGTCGACGCGTTCGGGATCCCCGATGCGATCCTCGCCGCCCCGATCGGACTCCGCGATGCCTGAGCCCGCCGACCTCGGCGCCCCCATCGCTTACCTTGGCCTCGAGCCCGGGACGCCGGTGTACAGCTCGGACGGCGACGAGATCGGGGTCGTCGGTCACGTGCTCGAGGACGACCGTGAGGATGTGTTCGACGGGATCGTGATCGCCCACCGCGACGAGCACCACCGCCTGCTCGGCCATCGCGACCCGCACGTGTTCGCCGACGCCGACCAGATCGACAGGATCTACGAGCGCGGCGTTGTGCTGAAGCTGGCCACCGCGGATGCTTCCGCCCTCCCCCGGCCGTCTGCGAACCCGGCGGTGATGCGTGACGACCCCACGGTCGGCGGCGATTCCGGCCTGCACCAGAAGCTGACGCGCGCCTGGGACAGGCTCTCCGGGAATTACTGACCCCGCCCCGAGAAACGGCTAGCGCTAGGTGTAGGTCCCGAGGGCGCGGGATGGCAGTCGAGCCGCTCCTTCCCAGGTGGGACGTGCGGTCCGCCGGCGTGCCCATAACCCGAGGCGCGACGTGAACATGCTGATGTCCGCCGGGTTAGTGACGCTCACTGCGCATAACCCCGCGCATCACTATGCAGCCGTGGCGAGGGCGGACTTATTGATGCCCTGGCCCGGACGGACCAACCTACTCAGGAACTACACCGAGGGCTCGCCGAGCCCCGACAGCACGAGCCGGTTGGCCAGGAACGCCACCGCGAGCGCGACCCCGAACCAAGAAAGCGGACCCTTCGTTGAGCGCTTTCACGGGACAGGCCCCTCCAGGCCTGCGACCAGCGTCTCGACCAGCCGCTCGAACGATTCGTCGAGGTCAAGCGGTAGCCCGAAGCCTCCGCCCGCCTCGATCGACACGAATCCGTGCAGCGCCGAACGAACCACGCGGACATGGTGGACCGCGAGTTCGCCCTCGAACCCCCATGCCGCCAGCACGGTAACCAGCACCTCGACCGGCCGGGCCGCCGCCGCCAGCAGCTCTGCGTCGTCTGCCGCCGGCGCGCGGACGGTCGCCGCGTAGAGCCCCGGGTTCTCGCGCGCGAACGCGCGGTAGGCGTGCGCGATCGCCACGAGCGCGTCTCGCCCCGACCGGCCCACGGCCGCGTCACGCAGGACGCCGTCGAGCGCCCTCATCCCGCGGAGCGCCACCAGTCGCAGCAGCGCGTCGCGGCCCGCGACGTGGTTGTAGAGCGACGGCGCCCGAACATCGAGCCCCGCCGCCACGCGGGCGAGCGTGACCCCCGCGAGCCCGTCCGCGTCGGCGATCGACACCGCCTCGTCGACGACCCGCCGGGGGTCGAGACCGTGGCGGGGCAAACGTCAGGCCCCGCGCGCGATCGCGCGGTCCATGGCCGCGCCGGGCGAGTCCACGATCTTGCCGTGTCCGGGGGCGAGCCGCGAGGGATCGAGCGACCGGAGCGCGCGGGCGCTCTCGAGCGCCGTCGGCTTGTCCCAGGCGGCGTAGGCCGGGAGCGGGAACCGCCAGCTCCCCTTGGCCGAGGTCGCGACCCCGCCCAGCGTCGCGTATGCGTCACCGCAGATCAGCGTGTTGTCGCGGGTGTCGAGCAGCGACACGTGCCCCGGGGTGTGGCCCGGCGACGCGACCACCTCGAGCGAGCCGATCCGGTCGCCCGGGTTGACGGTACGCGTTGGCTTGGTCTTCGCCCCCGGGAAACTGCCTTTACCGATGTTGTCCCCCGGCTCCCCGGGGTCGAGCGACTTGTCCCCGGCCAGCGGCCGGGCGTCTCGCTGCGAGATGATGACCTCGGCGTCGGGCAGCATCTCGTGCAGCTGGTCGAGCGAGCCGATGTGATCGCCGTGCGCGTGGGTGAGGACGATCCGCTTGATCGGCGCTCCCAGCCGCTCGGCGGCCGCGATGATCTGCTTGCCGCTGCGCGGAAGCATCGTGTCGACGAGGGTCAGTCCGTCGTCCTCGGGAACCAGGTAGCAATTGACGAAGCCGAACTTCGACACCCGGGTGATTTCCGCCATCTGAAAGCTCCTTAAGGTTGGGGGCCTTAGCGAGCTACGGAGAGTAGCAGAAAAACTAAGGCTCGTAGCCCAGCGTTGGCGAGCCTTGCCGCGTGAGGACCGCCGACGGCGCCGTCGTCGCCCTGAACCCGGGAAGGTGCAGTGCGAACGTGGAGCCGTTCGGCGAGCTCCGGACCGTGCACCGGCCGCCGTGGCTCTTCGCGATCGCGTCGACGATCGCGAGTCCGAGACCGACCCCGCCGTCCGACCGGGTGCGGGCAGCGTCGGCGCGGCCGAACCGGTCGAAGATCTTCTGCAAGGCCGACGGGGGGATCCCGGTCCCCTCGTCCTCGACCTCAATCACCACCCAGTCGGTCCCATGATGCTTCGCCGAGAGGGAGATCGCCGCCTGTTCGTTCGTGTACTTGACCGCGTTTTCGATCAACGCATCGAGCGCCGCCCGCAGCCGCTCCGGGTCACCCTGCAGCCGGCCAGCGGCCAGCGGGCCAAGGTGCCAGGCTCGCGGCGCGATCTCCGACCAGCGCATGAAGACGTCCTCCAGGAACTCCTCCAGCTCCACCTCCGAGGGGACCAGGAAGTCCGGCTGGTCGGCCGCGGCAAGGAGCAGCAGGCGGCCGATGATGGCGTCGATCCGCCCCAGCTCATCGAGCGCGATCTCCAATTCTGCGCTGTCGGCCACCGCCGGGCGCAGCAGCTCCAGATGGCCGCGGGCGATCGTCACCGGCGTGCGGAGTTCGTGCGAGGCGTCGTGGATGAACCGCTCCTGGCGCTCGAGCAGCGAGCGGCGCTGCTCGGCGTCGCTCTCGGCGATCGCCAGCGCCTCGACCCGCCGGCGTGCGTGCCAGACCATGGCCAGAAACATCGCCGCCATCAGCGGTACCTCGAACAGCTCCCCCCAGAGCTGGATGCCGCGGAACGCGTCGGCCATGATCGAGGCGCCGGTCGCCACCACCACGAGGCCCAGCACCAGCAGCGTCGCCCGCCCCGGCCAGACACGGAAGCCGTACAACAGCGTGAGGCTGATCCACACGAAGTGGAACGGGATCGTCTCCCAGCTCGGGAACGCGATCATCGCGGCGTAGTTGGCAGCCGCAAACGCGAGCCACAGCAGCTCTACCCGGTACCTCGTGAGGACCGCTTTGATCCGGGCCGGCTCGGTCCGGTTATGCGGCAGCGCGATAGCCGGCATTTCGTACCGTCTCGATTGGCGCATCGGGCCCGAGGCGCCGTCGGAGCCGGCGAATCGCCACGTCGACCACGTTCGAGCGCGGGTCGAAGTCGACCCCCCACACCTCAGAGAGGAGCCGCTCGCGGCTGATCACCTCCCCCACGTGCGCCATCAGGAAATGGAGCAGGCGGAACTCGCGGTCGGTGAGATCGGCAACCGTCTCGCCGACTCGGGCCTGACGGCTGGTGAGCTCGAGTTCCATTTGCCCGACCCGGATGACGTTGCCGTCCCCGGCCACTCGCAGGCGGCGCAACTGCACCCGAGCCCGCGCCAGAACCTCGTCCAGCGCGAACGGCTTGGGAACGTAGTCGACGGCGCCGAGCTCGAAACCGCGGAGTTTGGTCCTCAGGTCGCTGCGCGCGGACAGGATCAGCACCGGTAGGTTGGACCGCCGCTGGTGCAGTTCCGCCAGCAGGTCGAGCCCGTCGCGGCCGGGCAGCAGCAGGTCAAGGATCACCAGGTCGTAGTCGCCGGCCAGCGCCAGGGCCAGGCCTTGGTCGCCGTCCTCGGCTGTGTCGACGAGACATCCCTCCGCCTCGAACGCGCGACGGAGGAAGGAACGGATCCGCGCCTCGTCCTCGACGATCAAGATTCGCATCGCACCATCTCAGACCAACCTCAGAAAGAGACGATAAGGGTTTCGGGGCCAAGGTGGGGCCGAACGGCCACCTTGACGGTCCGTGAGCGATGGGCTATTCGTTCTGATGGTGAGCACCAGCCCTTCGGCGACCCATCCCGCTCCGAACGATGTGCCGACGCTTCGCGGCCTGATCGCCTCCCACAAGCGCGCGTCACTCCTATTCGCAGGCCTGATTGTCGTGATGGTGGCTTACCTCGCGCTGATCGCCCTCGGACCGAAGGCCGGCGCTGTGACGGACAGGACCACCTGCGCGCAGTGGAGTTCGGCCAATGTGACTCGGCAGGATGCCTACGCCAGGCTGTATGTCACCGAGCACGGTGGTGTCTCCCCACGCTGGGGCCCTCCCCCCGCCGGCGTCATCAACGCGATCAATGCCGGCTGCTACCAGGCGTTCGGGGAGGACGTCTCGGACACCGCGACCGTCGTTCAGGCGATTCGGCGCGACTTTTAGCCGCTCGGACTGACGGGCGTCGGCCGACGCCTGCCGGCCAGAGATGACCCACAAATGACAGCCGGATGACATTGGTGTCATCTGCTCTACCGCCGCCACGGCTCGCGATATAACACCGCGCCGAGGAGACGAGAGAGGGAATATGACGGGTGGCGGAAGAGCGGATCGTGCTGGCAGCCGTGATCACGGCAATCGTTTGCGCCGCCATCGGGCTCTACATCGGTCTCTACCTGATCAACGTCCCCGGCTCGGTCGCGGCGACGCAGACGTCCTCGGGGACGAATCTGTACCTCGCGACGGTGCCGGCGTCCGAGCCGACCGATCCGCACCCCGACTGGGTTTCGTACTACGCGACCGACGCCAACGGCCACAACTGGCGCCACGACACGACGTTCGTGCTGCCGGCGAACACGCTCGTGCACGTGACGATCTACAACTTTGACAGTGCCTCTGCGCTGCGCAACAACTTCCTCGGTCAGGCCACCGGAACGCAAGGCGGCACGTTCACGCTCGACAACAAGCCGGTGCAGGGGATCAATCCGGACGACGCCTCGCATGTCTTCGCGATCCCGCAGCTCGGTCTATCGGTGCCGATCGACGGAGTTGCCGACAGTGCGAAGAACCCGTGCGGCAATGCGGTCTGCTCGCTGAGCAACGACCACACCACGACCACGTTCACCTTCCGCACACCCGGCAAGGGGTTGTACCGGTGGCAGTGCTTCGTGCCCTGTGCGGCGGGATACATCGCCGGGTTCGGCGGGCCGATGCAGACCGTCGGCTATATGGACGGCTACATCAAGGTCGTATGACCGAGGTGGGACGCTGAACATGGACACGACCCGGCACTGGCGCAACGTCGTCCTGCTCTGGGTGCTGGCCAACGTGATCATGCTGCCGATCGTCATCTGGGTCCTCAGCCCAGGACTGCCGCCCGGGAACGGAACGGTCGAGGCCTCCGGTCAGGTCGCAGATAACACGGTGCTGCTCGCCCTGGCCACCCCGGTGGCGCTTGGGGTGATCGTGTTCATGGCCTACGTGATCTGGGCCTTCCGGGAGCGAAACCCCGAGGTCGTGCTCGATGGGCCCCCGGTCCGCGGCAACTCGAGCCTGCAGTTCTGGTGGCTGGTCGTCACCACGACGATGGTCCTTTTCCTAGCCGGCTATGGAACGGTGAGGCTGCTTGGCCGATGGCTCCGGTGGGGGTCAGGGTCCCAACCCGATCGCCACTCCCGCAGCCGACGCGGGCGCCAAGAGGCTGGTCGTACAGGTGATCGGCCAGCAGTGGCATTTCACCTTCCGCTGGCCGAGCTACGGCGGGGTCGAGACCCCCGACCTCGAGCTGCCGGCGAACACGCTGGTGCAGTTCAACGTGACCTCGCTCGACGTGATCCACTCGTTCTGGGCCTACGAGCTCGGGGTCAAGGCGGACGCGAACCCGGGCGAGAACAACATCGCTTATGTGACGACCAAGGGACCGCTCACGTTCCACATGCGGTGCGCTGAGCTGTGCGGCGTCTGGCACGGCTACATGTTCGACACCGGACAGGTCGTGCCCAAGACGCAGTTCGCTTCGTGGATCGCCCAGAAGCAGCAGCAGTTCGCGCCGGCCACGAAGACGCTGCCGCCGTATTCGAAGACCTACTTCCCCGATCCCCTGAGGAGGGCCGGATGAGCGCGATTGCAGTTTCGGCGCCGGCCGGCCGTCGCACCGGCTGGCAGCGGCTGATCGGCTTCAACATGTTCACCGGGATCCTGCTCGGGATCGCCGGCTGGTACATCGGCCAGCTCATCGGCAACAACCTCCACGGGCAGGACGTCCTCTACTACTCCGCGTCTGCGGGCGAGAACGACATCTCGGTCTTCCTCGGCTACACCCTCGGCGTCGTCGGCTTCCTGATCGGACTGGGCTTCGCCAACTACCCGGTGAAGCGGCTGATCGGCCATCCCCCATCGCTGGCCGAAAACGAATCCGAAGCGCTGGGGCTCTACCGCTACTTCACGATGTCCACCGACCACAAGGTGGTCGCCAAGCAGTACATGGTCGGGATCGGGGCGTTCTTCTTCGTCGCCGGGCTGAACGCGATGCTGATCCGCACCGAGCTGCTGCAGCCCAATGTGCACGTGTTCGGGGCCAACCAGTACCTGACGCTGGTCGGGATGCACGGTTCGATGATGATGGGGACGATGACCTCGGGGCTGCTGGGGCCGTTTGCCACCTACCTGGTGCCATTGATGATCGGCTCGCGGCGGATGGCGTTCTCGCGGCTCTCAGCGTTCACCTTCTGGGTCCTCATGGCCGGCGAGGTGATCCTGATCACGACGATCTTCTTCGGCGGCTTCCAGACCGGCTGGACGGGCTACCAGCCACTGGGCGCCCAGGGAACCGCTGGCTACGACGCCTACATCGCCTTCTTCGCGCTGGTCGGGTTGTCGATGACGCTCTTCGGCTTCAACCTGATCGTCACGATCGTGACGATGCGCGCGCCGGGCATGACCTGGTCGCGGCTGCCGATCTTCGTGTGGGGGGCGTTCGCCACCGCGTGGCTGATGTGCCTGGCCGCGCCGATGCTGATCGCCGCGCTGCTGATGGGAGCGATGGACCGGACGATCCAGACCGCGTTCTTCATCCCCGGGCAGGGCGGCAGCGCCTACCTGTTCCAGAACCTGTTCTGGGTGTTCGGGCACCCGGAGGTGTACATCCTCGCGCTGCCCGGAATGGGCATCGTGCTGGAGCTGATCGCGGTGTTCTCCCGTAAACCGCTGTGGGGTTACCGGCTGGCCGTGTCCGGGATGCTCGGGATCGCCTTCTTGAGCTGGTTCGTCTGGCAGCACCACCTGTTCGTGTCGGGCATCAACGCCGACCTGCGGCCGTTCTACATGCTCTCCACCGAGCTGATCTCGCTGCCCACCGGATTCATCTTCGTGTGCGCGCTGGGGACGCTGTGGCGGGGCCGAATACGGTTGACAGTGCCGATGCTGTTCTGTCTCGGCTGGATCTTCAACTTCCTGTGGGGCGGGATCTCCGGCGTGTTCAACTCCGACGTCCCGAGCGACGTCACCACCCACGGCAGCTTCTTCGTGATGGCCCACTTCCACTACACGATCATGGGTGGCTTGATCTTCGCGTTCTTCGCCGGGATCTACTACTGGGTGCCGAAGATGTACGGGGTGAAGCTCAGCGAGCGCCTGGGCAAGATTCACTTCTGGTCGCTGTTCATCGCCTTCAACTCGACGTTCGCGCCGCTGTTCGCGCTCGGCTTCATGGGTATGCCGCGCCGCGTGGTCACCTACAACTCGTCGTGGCAGGGACTGAATGATTGGGTCTCGGTCTCGGCCTACGTGATCGGGATCTCGATGCTGGTGTTCCTGTTCAACGTCGTCTGGTCGCTGGCCGTCAAGCGCGAGCCGGCGCAGGCCAACCCGTGGCACTCGAAATCAATCGAGTGGCAGCTGCCGACGCCGGTCCCCCTGCACGACTTCGATGAGATCCCCAGGTTCGACGCCGACCCGTATCCGTACGGCGAGCCGGGCGCTCCGGTGACCGCTCCGGCGGCCACACCCGCGGGAGGAGGTGCATAGCGATGGAAGCCTCCGCCTCCGCCCCCACCGCCAGTCACATTGAGCCCGAGCCCCCGCAGTGGCAGCCCCGGGCCCTGTGGTTCGGCGGCCGTCTGTTGTGCGGCGCGATCTCTTTCTTCTTCGCCTCGTTCCTGTTCGGGTTCTTCTACCTGAAGGCGCTCGACGTCAACCACAACTGGAAGCTGGGCCACGTGGTCCCCGACGGGGGCATCGGCATCGCGATCGCAGCCCTGTTCCTGTTCAGCGCGGTGATCTACAGACTCGCCGCCCGGCGCCCGTCCACCGACGCCATGGCGGCGGGAATGATCGCCGTCGTGATGGGGCTCGTCGCGGTCGGCCTGCAGTTCTTCGAGTACACGGTGCTCGACTTCGGCGCGGCCAGCGGCGGCTACGCCGCGGTGTTCTTCGGATGGACGGCGACTTACTCGATCGTGGCCTTGATGGGCCTGTACTGGATCCAGGTGCAGGCCGCCAGCCTGTGGCGGGTGATGCGGGAGGGCAAGATGCGCGAGACCGACGTGCCCACAAGTGAGAGCGCGCTGCTCAGCGCCGGGATCGAGGCAGGCTCCTTCTACTGGGCCTTCTTCGTCGGGATCGGTGTGCTCGCCTACATCCTCCTGTATCTCGTCGGCTGACGATGCCGCTGACGCCGTGGTCGCTGGATCCCTCGCTGGCCTACGTCGGGGTGGCCGCAATGCTCTACGCGCTGGGGAGTCGCGGGCGGCACCGCCCGACGCCGCTGCAGGCGCTGTCGTTCACCGCGAGCCTGCTGACAATCGTGATCGCGCTCGACTCACCGATCGACTACTACGCCGACCAACTGTTCTGGGTGCACATGCTCCAGCACATCCTGCTGCTCACCGTCGCCCCGCCGCTGTTGCTGCTCGGCAAGCCGTGGCCGCGAATGTGGCGGGCGCTGCCGCTCCAGGAGCGGACGAATTTCGCCCGGACCCTCGCGCTGTCCCCGCGTCTGGCGCCGGTGCGGGCTCTCGCGCGCCCGGTGCCGGCGTGGGTCCTGTTCAACGCGACGGTGCTCGGCTGGCACATCCCCGCCGCCTACAACGCCACCCTGACCTCGGGAGCGCTCCATGCAACGGAGCACGCGACGTTCTTCTTCGCGGGAGTCCTGTTCTGGGCGCGCGTGATCGATCTCGGCCCGCTTCGCCCCCGCCTGGTCTGGCTGGCGCGGATCGCCTACGCGGCCGGGGCGATGGTCGTGGGCTGGATCCTGGCCATCACGCTGACGATCTGGCCGCACGCGCTCTACAGCTTCTACGCCGGGCTCCCCACCCGGCCCGGCGGGATCAGCGCGCTGACCGATCAGCAGATCGCCGCCGGGGTGATGTGGGTTCCCGGGTCGCTCGCCTATGTGATCACGTTCATCATCGGCTTCTATCGGTGGCTGGATCCCGACCGTCCGGGTAACCGAGTGTCAACGGCGTACACGACCTGAGGAGGAGACGGACTTGCCTGTGGTTCCAATCGCAGCCTTCCTAACCGGCGCACTGCTCTCGCTGCTGCTGCCGGCCGCGCTCCTGATCGCACTCGCACTGTGGTACTTCCTCTACTCAGCGCGCGAACCCGACGCGGACGATAAGGAGCCAGGTTCGGCACCCCCCGTTCCCGATCCGGCGGCGTTCCCCCCGGAGCCCAACCAGCCGGCCCCCGGGGCCTGATGAAGGCCGCCGTGGGCGCCTTGTGGCCCTGGCGGTCCTCTCTCCTGCGCCCGGGGCGGGTGGCAGGGTTGGCGCTGATCGCCGGCATCCTCGGCCTCGGCGTGGGCTTGGGCGTGCACCAGCTCACGGCCGGTCGCCCTTACAAGCCGGCCATCGTGACCCAGCGTTACGGCATGGACGGGATGGCAGCCTGGCCGGCAGGGACGAAGCCCGCCCCACCGATCGCCCGGCTGACCGACCAGAACGGGCGCGGCTTCGCGCTGAGCTCACTGCGCGGACACCCGGTCGCGCTCGTCTTCTTCGATTCGCACTGTCGTCAGGAGTGCCCGCTCGAGGGCCGCCTGCTCGCCGCCGCGGAGGGCGAGCTGCCCGCCGCCCAGCGTCCGGTCCTGGTCGCCGTCAGCGTCAACCGCGCCGACACCCGTACGAGCGTCCGCCGCGCGGTCTCGGACTGGGGGCTGGCCAAGGTTGCCCCGTGGTACTGGCTGATGGGGTCGCACCGGAACCTGTCCGTGGTGTGGAGGGCGTACCACATCTACGTGGCGCCGCGACCGATCGGCGGCGACATCCAGCACACCGAGGCCGTCTACCTCATCGACAAGCGCGGCTTTGAGCGCTCCGCGTACGTGTACCCGTTCGGGGAGCGGTTCGTGACCCACGACCTCAAAGCGTTGGGGCGCGAATGAACGACACTGCGCAGGCAGTCCTCAGCCCGCAGCTCGGAGCGCCCTCGGTCGGCGTGCCGGCGGTGTGGCGTGACTACCTGACGCTGACCAAGCCGAGGATCATGTCGCTGCTGGTGCTCACTGCGGTGTGCGCGATGATCGCCGCCGCCGGTGGTGATCCCGACCCGGTGCGCCTGCTCGCCGTGGTCCTCGGCGGCGCACTGGCGTGTGGCGGCGCGAGCGCGCTGAACCACGTGCTCGACCGCGACATCGACCGCCTGATGGGACCGCGGACGGCGTCGCGCCCGGTCGCGGCCGGCCGTATCTCCCCGCGCCGTGCCGTCGCCTTCGGGCTGGCCCTCTCATCGCTGTCGTTCGTCGTGATGGCGCCGCTGACCAATCTGCTTGCCGCCGTGCTCGCTCTATCCGGTGGCGCCTACTACGTGCTCGTGTACACGGTCCTGCTCAAGCGCTCGACCTCGCAGAACATCGTGATCGGCGGCGCCGCCGGAGCGATCCCCGTGCTTTCGGGCTGGGCGGCCGCCAGCGGCCACGTCGGCCTCGGCGCGTGGTTCCTGTTCACGATCGTGTTGCTCTGGACCCCGCCCCACTTCTGGGCGCTCGCGCTGTTGCTGGCGCCGCATTACGAGGCGGCGCGCGTTCCCATGCTGCCGGTCGTCCGCGGACGGAACGCCACCGCGACGAACGTACTCGGCTACTCGGTGCTACTACTCGCGCTCACTCTGGTCCCGGCCGCGACCGGCGTGTTCGGCCTCACCTACCTGGCCGCGGCCGTGGTGCTGGGCGGCGCGCTGTGCACGCTGGCCTGGCGCCTGTGGCGCTCCTACAGCGCCGCCCGCGCCGCGCTCCTGTTCCACTTCTCGCTGCTGTATCTCGCGCTGCTGTTCGTCTTTGTGGCCATCGACGCCGCCGTGACCTAAGACGCCGCTTAAGGCCTTCTTACGTTGTTCCAACGCTGATTCGACGTTCGGCTTCGGAGCTCGGTCGATCCTTCTTTCGCAGGAAAGGAGCACGACACATGAGCACCACAACCGCCATCATCATCCTGAACGCCGTACTGATGTTCGGAATCGTCGCCGCGATCGTTTCGCTGTGCGCCGGCGCGATCATCACCTCGCCCGCGCAGGAGCGCCGGCACCGCCAAGTCCGACGCCGTACCGTCTCGAGCCGCCGCACCGCGACCACCGGCTCGTTCGTTCGCCGCCCCTCCTACGAGTCCTAGCCACACCTCGGCGGCCTGCCTGACCCGGGCACGGCGATAATCCCGCCGTGCCCGGTTTTCTGGAGCGCCTTGGCGTGCCACTGCCGATCGTTCAGGCCGGGATGGGCGGCGGGATCGCTCGCCACGAGCTCGCCGCGGCCGTCTCCGAGTCCGGCGGCCTCGGCACGCTGGGCTTCCTTGAGGCCAAGTCGCTTCGCCGCGAGCTCGATGCGGCCCGAGCCGCCACCGGCAAGCCGCTCGCCGTCAACCTCCTGCTGCCGTTCGCCCGCGCGGCGGAGTTCGAGGTCGCCGGTGACGCCGACGTCGTGGTGACCTTCTGGGGCACGCCGGTCCGCCGGACGTCGAAGCTCTGGATCCATCAATCCGGATCAGTCGAGGAGGCGCTCGCGGCCCGCGCCGCCGGCGCGGATGCCGTGATCGCTCAGGGCGTCGAAGCCGGAGGGCATGTCCGCTCGGATACTCCCGGGCTTGAGCTCCTCGCGCGGGTTCGCCGCGCGCTCGGCGACGGGTACCCGTTGCTCGCCGCCGGCGGAGTTGCCGAGGCGAGCGATGTCCGGGAGCGCGTCGATGCGGGCGCCGCCGCCGTCGTCTGCGGCACGCGGTTCGTCCTCAGCGAGGAGAGTGCCGCCCACCCCGAGTACAAGGCGCGTCTCCTCGCAGCCGATGAGACGGTTCTGACCGAGCTGTTCGGGGCCGGATGGCCGGCGCCGCATCGGGTGGTCCCGAACGAGGCGACGAGGCGCTGGCTCTCCGGAGACGAGCGGGGGCCGGGCTGGCTCCGCGCGGTTCACCGCGCGACCGCGCCGGCGCTGTCCCGAGTCCCGGTCGCCGCCCAGATTCGCTTCGCCGGGCTGCAATCGCCGCGGCGGCCCGTGTTCAGCCCGGTCCCCGCGACAGCCGACGGCCCGGCCACACTGGTGCAGGCGGGACCGTTGTACGCCGGCGAGACGGTCGCGCGGATCCACGAGATCAGACCGGCGGCCGAGCTCGTCGGGGAGCTGGCGTCGTGAGCGCTTCCCGGGACGCTCAGCCGGCGACGGCGACCGGATCCGGCTGATCGAGGCGAGCTGACAGCTCGGCCCCGCGGGCGCGGAACCGTTCGACGTTGTCGAGCTTGATCTGCTCGTAGCCGCGGACCAGATCGGGCAGCGACGCCAGCTCGACCGCGAGCTCCGCGGTCTCGGGCGACAGCCGGCCGCCCGCACGCTCGACCAACTCCATGTACTCCCCGGGGAGCCGGCGCTCGACGCGCCGCACTTGTGGCAGCCCGAATAGGTCAAGCGCTGTTCCCCGCACCACGCGGAGCCGCCGCAGGAGCCGCAGCATCGGGACGAACCATCGCCCAAATCCGACCTTGCGCCTCAAGCCGAGCCCCCGCAGCAGCGGCGGATGCAGCTGGAACTTGATCTTGCTGCCCCGCGGCATCGTCGCGAGCCACTCCAGGTGGAGCCGAGCGACCTCGTACTCGTCCTTGTACGCCGTCAGCTTGTGCAGCCCGCGCGCGACGGCTGACGTGAACGCCGTGCTCCCCGGCAGTCGCTCGGCCTCGAGCCGGTGGATCCGCGCCACCGTCTCGGCGTACCGCTGCGCCACCCGCAAGCCGCCCCAGCCGATCAGGTCCTCGGCGCGGCGCGCCACAATCTCGCTGAGCCCGGGATCCTCGATCCTCACCAGCTCGCGCGCGCGGTCGGAGACCGCCATGGGGGCCGCGGTCTGCCCGCTCAACGCCGTCGCCACGACATCGGGGGCCGCCACCGACGCCCTGCCCCACGCGAGCGCGGCAAGGTTGCGTTCGACGCCAACCGCGTTGAGGCGGAAGGCATCCTCAAGCGACTCGAGCGACACCGGCAACAGGCCGCGCTGGAGGGCGGCACCGAGCACCACGACGTTCGCCGGGGTCGCATCGCCGAGCAGCTCCTCGGCGATCCGCTGCGCGTCGAGGTAGACGTTCTCGGCCTCACGGGTCACGCGATCGATCGCCGCGCGGGCCGCCGACACCGAAGGCGGCTGCGCGTTTACGTCGACGATCATCTGCCCGGTCGGCACGAGTCCGTCGGACACGACCGCCACCGTTTTTTCAGGATCCGCTCCGCGGAGCATCGCCGGGGTCACCGTCCCCACCAGGTCGCAGCCGAGGAGGACATCGACGCTCCCGTCCGGGACCGTGACCCCCTCCTGATCCGGAGCCGACGTGAACCGCAGATCGGAGACGACCGGGCCGGCTTTCTGCGACAGCCCGGTCTGACCGAGCCCGTTGGTGTGCAGACCTTCGAGCAACGAGGCCATCTGCAGTACCTGCGAGACGGTCAGCACGCCGCCTCCGCCGACACCGACGACTCGCACCCGGAGGTCGTCGCGGTCAGCGCGGAGCGGCGCAGGCGGAAGCTCGACCTCGGGCCGGCGGACCGTCGCGCCGTCGGCCGCGGGCGCGATCACCGTGATGAACGACGGGCAGTCCCCCTCCAGGCACGACAGGTCCTTGTTGCACGCCGTCTGGTTGACCCGCGTCTTACGTCCGAACTCGGTCTCGACGGGCTCGACCGCGAGGCACCCGGACTTGGCGCCGCAATCGCCGCACCCCTCGCACACGCGCTCGTTGATGATCACCTGCTCGCGCGGCTCCGGCGCGCGACCACGCTTGCGCGCTCGGCGCAGTTCCGCCGCGCACTCCTGGTCGTGGAGCAGCACCGTCACGCCCTGGATCTGCGCGAGTTCGCGCTGAACCTTGAGCACGTCGCGGCGGTCGCGCACCGACGCGATAGCCGGCAGCTCCACCCCCGCGTACCGCTCGGGCTGATCGGTCGTAATCACGATCCGCTTGACGCCCTCCGCCGCGAGGCTGCGCGCCGCGTCGGGCACGCTGAGCTGCCCTTCAACGTGCTGGCCGCCGGTCATCGCCACATGGCCGTTGAACAGGAGTTTGTAGGTGACGTTGACGTTCGCACCAATCGCGGCGCGGATGGCCAGCGAGCCCGAGTGGTGGAAGGTGCCGTCACCGAGGTTCTGGATGAAATGGGGGACGTCGACGAAAGGCGCCAGCCCGATCCACTGCGCTCCCTCTCCGCCCATCTGGGTCACGCCCGTGACGTTTCCGTGGCGGTTCCCCGCGACCATCACCATCGTGTGACAACCGATCCCCGCCCCGACGATCGTGTCCGCGTCGGCGACGGTGCTCGTGTTGTGCGGGCAGCCGGCGCAGAAGAACGGTGTCCGCGCAACCCCGAGGTCGATGGCCTCGCGGCCGGCGACCAGGTCGAGCCGCTCGAGCCGCTCCCGTACCGCGGGCAGGTCCTCGCGGGCGAGCAGCCGGCGCCCGATGATCCGCGCGATCGAGTCGCCGTTCAGCACTCCGTGCTGCGCGACGAGGGGCTCGCCATGGTCGTCGAACTCCCCGAGCACCGGCGGCGTCGCCGGCCCGCCGTATAGCGCGTCGCGCACCAGCCGCTCGAGGAACGGCCCCTTCTCCTCGACCACGACGATCTCTTCTAGGCCCTCGGCGAATTCCCGCACGATCTCCTCGTCGAGCGGAAACAGCATCCCGACTCCGAGCACGCGCACGGGAGCGTCTGGTGCGGTCAGACCCAGCCCGGCCAGCGCGCTGGCGACGTCGTGGGCGGTCGCGCCGGCGGCGACGATCCCGATCCGCGCGCCCGGCGCGTCTCGGACGATCCGGTTCAGCCCGTTGAGCTGGGCGTAGCGTTTGGCCAGGGCGAGCCGGACCTGCACCAGCGTCCGCTCCATCTCGAGCGAGGCCGGCGCCAACAGCTCGGCGCTCGGGGCGTGCACGTAGAGAGCACCGTTGTAGTCGAGCGCCGGCATCACCGGGTTCGCCCGCTGCAGCCCCACCTCGGCGGTGGCCGCCGCGTCGGCGACGTTCGTGACGACCTTGAACGCCGACCACAGCCCGCTGGCGCGCGAGCAGGCGATCGCGTGGCGGCCCATGTCGAGGATCTCCTGCACGCTGCCGGGCACGAAGATCGGCAGCTTCAGCGCCGCCAGCAGCGCCTCCGAGGCGCTCGGAATCGTCGAAGACTTGCACGCCGGGTCGTCGCCGCACAGCGCGAGCACGCCGCCGCGCGGGTGAGTCCCGACGTAGTTGCCGTGCCTGATCGCGTCGGCGGCGCGGTCGACCCCGGGCGCCTTGCCGTACCAGACCCCCACCACCCCGTCGTAGCGCGGCCCCGGGAGCGACTGGGACAGCTGCGAGCCCCACACCGCGGTCGCCCCCAGCTCCTCGTTGACCGCGGGGCGGTGGACTATGTCGTTGGCCTGAATCAGCCCGCCGAGCCCGGCGAGCTCCTTGTCGAACCCAGCCAGGGGCGAACCCTGATAGCCGGACACGAACGTCGCCGTCCGCAGACCGGCGGCCCCGTCGGCGCGATGCTGGTCGAGCAAGACGCGGACGAGCGCCTGTACCCCGGTCAGGAAGATGCGGCCCTCGGCCAGTTCGTAGCGGTCGGACAGCGTGGCCATGTTGCGCGGCCGTCCAAGGCTGTCATCTGCTTGCGGGTCGAACACCCGGACGGTATTAATGCAGCTATCAACAGCTGATGCTGTGACAGACTCGCCGCCTGATGGGATCCGAGCTCTTCCGCGACGGCCTGCTCGACGGCCAAGTGGCGATCGTCTCGGGCGGCGGCACCGGGATCGGGCGGGCGATCGCGCTCGAGCTGGCGGCGCTCGGCGCCTCGGTCACGGTGTGCGGCCGGCGCTCCGAGCCGCTCGCGGAGACCGTCGCGCTCGAGCCCTCCGGACGCGTGAGGGCACTGGTCTGCGACATCCGTGAGGAGGATCAGGTCCAGACGCTGGTTGACACGGTGTTCGACCACCACGGCCGGATCGATCTGCTCGTCAACAACGCCGGCGGCCAGTTTCTCGCCCCCGCCGAGGCGATCACCCCCAAGGGGTTCCGCACGGTGATTCGGCTGAACGTCGAGGGCACATGGCTGATGACCCACGCTGTCGCGGCGAAGGCGATGATCCCGGCCGGACGGGGAAAGGTCGTCTCGATCACGCTGTCCCCCCACCATGGCCAGCCGGGGATGGTGCACTCCGCCGCGGCCCGCGCCGCCGTCGAAAACATGATGCGGACCCTGTCGATCGAGTGGGCGCGGTTCGGGATCGTGCTGAACGCGATCGCCTCCGGCCAGGTCGGCACCGACACGTTCATGACCAAGTACCCGCAGCCCGTCGTCGACGCGGTCGCGACCACAATTCCTCTCGGCCGGATCGGCACGGTCGACGAGATCGCGTGGCTCGTCGCCTACCTCGCCTCACCCGCCGGCGATTTCATCTCAGGCACCGTGCTGACTGTCGACGGCGCCCGCGACAACAACAACGGCCTGTGGCCACCCGCCGCGATCGCCGACGCCGAGGGCCGCCCGCTCGCCGAGGCGCGACGCCCGAAACCGTAGTTCCCCGCTGAAATCAACTCGGGATCACGACGCCCGAGGAAGCCGAGGTGACGAGCGCCAGCCGCAAGTCGATCGGCTCGATGCCCCGCAGCTCGTGGTGCTCGACGTCGATCTCGATGTGCGGCTCGGCTTCGAAGTCCAAGCTCCTGCGCCCGTTGCGGCACAGCTCGGTCCACAGGTCACCGACGCCGGCCAGCAGGCCGGCCCGTAGCTCCGATTCGCGGCGCGAGCCGGTCTCGAGTTCGCGGGCCTCCTCGAACGGGTCGATCCGCACCTGTGAGTCGCTGCCGATCGCCAGCGGCACCCCGGCGCGCAGGTACGCCATCGCCGGTAGGTAGCCGTCACCCAGGTTGCCCTCCGTGGTCGGGCACGACACCACCGTTACGCGCGCGCGCGCGAGGATCTCGATGTCGGTGCCGGAGACATGGATCCCGTGGATCACACTCGTCCGCTCGCCCAGGAACCCGCACCGCTCGAGGAGCTCGATCGGGGAGCAGCCGTGCTCGGCGCGGCACTGCTCGAGCTCGCGCCGCTGCTCGGCGGCGTGGACGTGGAGCACCAGCCCGTGCTCCGCCGCGTAGGCGGCGATCTCCTGGAGCCACGCTGCCGGCACGGCCCGGATGCTGTGCGCGGCGACCCCGACCTGCACTCCGTCGACCGTCCGCGACCACTGGCGCAGCCCGTCGACTCGCTCCAGAAACGTTTCCACGTCCGGGTCGCAGAATCTCCGCTGCCCATCCACCGGGGGCACATCGCCGCCGTCCCAGCCGTTGCGGTGGTACGCCGCCGGCAGCATCACGATCGGTAGCCGCGCCGCCACGGCGGCGCGAGCCACCGCGCTGGCCATCTCGTTGGGGTCCGGATAGGGCGTCCCGTCCGGCTGATGGTGGACGTAATGGAACTCTCCTACGGCGCCGTAGCCGGCCGCGTGCATCTCGGCGAAGCACTGGCCCGCCAGCGCGTGCATGGCGTCGGGATCGAGGCTGCCCGCCAGCTTGAACATCTCGGTCCGCCACGTCCAGAAGTCGTCGCCGCTGCCGGGCGCGAGCCGTTCGGCCCGGCCCCGCAGGCCCCGCTGGAAGGCGTGCGAGTGGGCGTTGATCATCGCCGGGACGAGCGTCATCCGAGCATTCTCGCCGCGATCCGCACCGCAATCTCGGCATCAGAGATCTCGACGTGCTCCTCCGGTGCGTGACTGATCCCTGTGGCGTTGCGAACGAGCAGCATCGACGCCGGCACCTGCTCGGCGATCACGCCGGCGTCGTGGCCGGCGAAGCACACGACCTCCGGCGGTTCGGCGCCCAGCACCGCGGCGCCCGCCGCACGCAAACGTTCGCGCAGCTCGGTCGAGAACTCGCGCCCGAGCGAGCGTGACGCGACGCCAAGCTGGGTGCGAGGACCAACCTCGAGCTCCTGCAGAAACTCGTCTAGCCGCCCGTCCTCGACCGAACGCACGTCGATCCACAGCCGCACACGCGAGGCGATCGTGGTCGGAGCGTTCGGCTCGACGAGCAGACGCGAGGTCGTGACCGTCACGCCGAGCTCGGCCCCCAACTCATCGGCCGCGACGATCAGCCGCGCCGCCGCGAGCAGCGCGTCCTCGCGCTCGCCCGGCGGGGTCGTGCCGGCGTGGTCGGCGCGACCGGCGACCTCGACTTCGAGTCGCATCCGGTTGGCCAGCGAGCTCACGACGCCCACCGGCATGTCCGCGCGGGCGAGATCGGTGCTCTGGTCGATGTGGATTTCCAGAAACCCAGACAGCTGTTCGAGCCACGGCGGCGCCTCGGCGATCCGCCCCGGGTCGAGGCCGAACTCGCGCATCGCCTCGCCGAGCGCGATGCCCTGCCCGTCGCGGCGGTCGAGCACCGCCGGCAGCTCGAGCCGTCCGGCCAGGGCTTTGCTGCCGAAGGTAGGGGTGTTGAACCGCGCCCCCTCCTCGTCGGCGAACGACACGACCGCGACCGCGGAAGGCGACACGGAAGCCAGCTCGAACGCACACGCCACCCCGAGCGGACCGTCGAAGCGGCCACCGCCGCGGACACTGTCGAGGTGAGACCCGGAGCCGAACCACGGTGGCGGCGAATCCGGGACGGCCCACAGGTTGCCCGCCGCGTCGACACGCACGGTAAGCCCGGCGGCCGAGGCCTGCGCGCGGAACCACTCCCGGCACGCTGCGTCCTCCGGCGTCCACGCGAGCCGCACGACGCCCTCGGGCCCCACCCCGATCCCGTCCAGCTCGGCGAGCCGTTCGGCCACGCTCACCGGGACACCCGCTCAGCGAAGTCCGGCCGCACATGCACGAGCGCTCCGCCGACGATCACCGCAACCACCGGGTTGTGGCCGAAGCGGTAGGCGATCCGCTCGATTGGCCCATCGAGTACGAGCGCGTCGGCCCGCTTGCCCGCCTCCAGCGACCCCAGCTCATGCGACAGCCGCAGCACCCACGCCGAGTTCAACGTGCAGGCGAGCAGTGCCTCGACCGCCGACCACCGGTAGCGGCGGACCGCGAGACCGACGATCACGGGCAGCGAGGCGACCGGGGAGGTCCCCGGATTGAGATCGGTGCCGAGCGCGCAGATCGCACCGGCATCCGCCAGCTCCCGGGCCGGGGCGACACGCTCGTCGCCGAGGAACTCCGCTCCCGGCAGCAGTACCGCCGCCGTCTCGGCGCCGGCCAGCGCCTCGATCCCCACGTCGTCGACGCACGCCAGGTGATCAACCGACCGCGCACCGGCGTCCACCGCCACTGGGACCGAGCCGTTCGCATTGAACTGCTCGACATGGGCGCGGAGGTCAAGCCCATGGGCGTGCGCCAACTCCGCCATCCGGATGAGGTCGTCGTTGCCGAACGCGATCGACTCGACGTAGATGTCGAGCGCGCTCGCCTGCACCTCGGGAACCAGACCCGCCACCTGCTCCATCCACCCCGCGCGGTCAAAGCCGTCCGGCACCGCATGCGCCAGCAGTGCGGTCACGGTCGTCGTCTGTGGCACCGAGAGTGTGTGGGCCAGCCGCAGGGCCCGCAGCTCCCCCTCGACGGAAAGCCCGTAGCCGCTCTTGCATTCGAATGCCGTCGTCCCGTGGGCGAGCATCTCCGCCGCGAGCCGACCGGCCTGAGCCAGCACATCATCATCCGAGGAGCTGGCCAACGCCCGAGCCGAGGCACGGATCCCGCCGCCCGCTCGGGCGATCGCCTCGTACGACTCGCCGGCGATCTTCATCGCGTACTCGCGCTCTCGCCAGCCGGCGAACGGGAGGTGCGTGTGGCAGTCGACGAACCCGGGCACGACGGCGCACCCGCCGGCATCGATCCTCACGTCCGCGTCAGCCGACCGTTCGAACGCCGTGATCCGGTCGTCCTCGATCAGCACCGAGCCGGGCTCCGCCGTGAACTCGGGCCGGCGCATGTAGGGCAGGCCGTCCTGGCCCGGACGCAGCACCTCCGCTGCGCCGTTGATGGCGATCGAGCTCACGCCTCCGGGTCGAGCATCGGCATCCGCAGCCCCGATTGCTCGGCGAAGGCGACGGCCTGGTCGTAGCCGGCATCCGCGTGTCGCACGACCCCCAGCCCCGGGTCGGCCGTCAGCACCCGCCGGACCCGCTCGGAGGCGAGCTGCGAGCCGTCGGCGACCACAACCTGCCCAGCGTGGATCGACTTGCCCATCCCGACGCCGCCGCCGTGATGGATCGACACCCATGAAGCCCCGCACGCGGTGTTGAGCAGCGCGTTCAGCAGCGGCCAGTCGGCGATCGCGTCCGAGCCGTCGCGCATCGCCTCGGTCTCCCGTTGCGGCGAAGCGACCGAACCCGAATCGAGATGGTCACGGCCGATCACGATAGGAGCCTTCAGCTCGCCTGAGGCGACCATTTCGTTGAACCGCAGCCCGGCCACATGCCGTTCGCCGTATCCAAGCCAGCAGATCCGCGCCGGCAGCCCCTGGAACTGGACCTTCTCACCCGCCAGGCGGATCCACCGGGCGATGTGCTCCTGATCGCCGAATAGATCGAGGATCGCCCGATCGGTGGCGTAGATGTCGGCCGGGTCGCCCGACAGCGCGACCCATCGGAACGGGCCCTTCCCCTCGCAGAACAGCGGCCGGATGTACGCGGGCACGAACCCGGGATATGAGAACGCGTCCTCGTCGCCATGCTCGGACGCGAGTCCGCGGAGCGCATTCCCGTAGTCAAAGGCCTCGGCGCCCCGCGCCGCCAGCGACCGGATCGCGTCGACATGGGTGAGCACCGACTCTCCGACTCGGCGCAGGTACTCGTCGGGGTCTGACCGGCGCAGCGTTTCCGCCTGCTCGATGGTCAGCCCGGCCGGGATGTAGCCGTTCAGCGGATCGTGCGCCGAGGTCTGGTCGGTGACGATGTCGACGTGGATGTCGCGCCGCACCAGCTCGGGCAACACCTCGGCCGCGTTTCCGAGCAAGCCGATAGACAGCGGTCGCCGCTCAGCGGCGGCCCCGCCTAGACGCGCCAGCGCGTCGTCCAGATCGGCCGCCCTCTCGTCCAGATATCCGGTGGCGATTCGCCGCTCGATCCGGCGCAGGTCGGCCTCGATGCACAAGGCGATCCCCCCGCACATCGTGATCGCCAGCGGCTGGGCTCCGCCCATCCCGCCGAGCCCGGCGGTCACCACGAGCCGGCCGGCCAGCGAGCCCCCGAACCGCTTGCGCGCCGCGGCGGCAAATGTCTCGTAGGTGCCCTGGAGAATCCCCTGCGAGCCGATGTAGATCCACGAGCCCGCGGTCATCTGGCCGTACATGATCAGCCCAGCCCGATCGAGCTCGCGGAACTGCTCCCAGGTCGCCCAATCCGGCACCAGGTTCGTGTTGGCGATCAACACTCTCGGGGCACCCTCGTGGGTCTCGAACACCCCGACCGGCTTGCCGGACTGGATGAGCAGCGTCTCCTCGTCGCCCAGCCGGGTCAGCTCGCGCCGGATCGTCTCGTAGCACGACCGATTCCGGGCCGCCTTCCCGATCCCGCCATAGACGATCAGCTCGGCCGGGTTCTCGGCGACGTCGGGATGGAGGTTGTTCTCGAGCATCATCAGCGCGGCCTCCTGCTGCCAGCCGCGACATCTCGAGGGTGCTGGGGTCATCTGTGGCCCACGCTACCGAAGCGCTCCGGTCGCGAGCTCGACCGCGTCGAGCAGCGAGCCGGATTCGACCAGCCGCTCGACCTCAGCGAGCTCGGGAGACAGATACCGGTCGGGTCCCGCGCCCGGCACGACAGCCCGGATCGCCGCCAGTGCCGCGGCCGTCCCGGGCGCCGGGCGCAACGGCGCACGCAGTTCGAGCCCCCGCGCGGCGCAGGTCAGCTCCACGGCCAGGATCCGCCCGAGGTTGGCGACCGCGTGCCGCAGCTTGCGCGCGGCGCCCCACCCCATCGACACGTGGTCCTCCTGCATCGCGCTCGTGGGTACTGAGTCGACGCTCGCCGGCACGGCGAGCCGGCGGTTCTCGGCCACCATCGCCGCCTGCCCGTACTGCGCGAGCATCATTCCCGAGTTGACGCCGGCATCCTGCGCCAGGAACGGCGGCAGGCCGTGCGAGCGGGTCGCGTCGAGCAACCGATCCGTTCGCCGTTCGGCGATCGCGCCAACCGACGCGATCCCCATCGCCAGCAGGTCGCAGGCCAGCGCGACCGGCGCACCGTGGAAGTTCCCGCACGACTCCACCCTCCCGTCGGGGAGCACCATCGGGTTGTCGATCGCCGAGCGGAGCTCCGCCGCTGCGACACCAGACGCGTAGTCGACCGCATCTCGCGCCGCGCCGGCGACCTGCGGGGCGCACCGCAGCGAGTATGCGTCCTGAACCCGCGGGTCCCCGTGGCGATGGCTGGCGACGATCTCCGAGGCGCTCAGCAGCGCGCGGAGGTTCGCGGCGCTGTCGGCCTGGCCCGGCTGTGGCCGTAACGCGAGCAAATCCGAGGCGAACGCCCGGTCGGTTCCGAGCAGCGCCTCGACCGACATGGCCGCGCTCACGTCCGCGGTGGCCAGCAGCCTCCGCAGGTCGGCGATCGCCAGCACCAGCATCCCGAGGATCCCGTCGGTTCCGTTGATCAGCGCGAGACCCTCCTTGGCCTCCAGCACGACCGGCTCGAGGCCGGCCCGGGCCAGCGCCTCGGCGGCGGGCACCGCGGCGCCGTCGACTGAAACCTCGCCCTCCCCGGTGAGCGCCAGCGCGCAGTGGGCAAGCGGCGCGAGGTCCCCGCTGGCGCCTAGCGATCCATGCTCGGGAACGATCGGCGTGATCCCCGCGTTGAGCAGCGCGACGATCGTCTCGGCGACCACCGGCCGGGCTCCCGAATAGCCCATCGCCAGCGTCCGCGCCCGCAGCACCAACATCGCCCGCACGACCTCGCGTTCGACCGGGGGCCCCATCCCGGCGGCGTGCGAGCGGATCAGCGAGCGCTGCAACTCGGCGCGACGGTCGGCCGGGATGCGAACGTTCGCCAGCGAGCCGAATCCGGTCGAGACGCCGTAGGCGGGTTCCTCTGCCTCCACGAGCGAGGCGACGACAGCGGCGCTCCGCTCCATCGCCGCGCGCGCCTCCTCGGTCACCTCTACGCGCGCACCTCCGCGCGCGACCAACACCACGTCTGCCGCGGCGAGCCCCGACGACGTCAGTTCAATCACAGCCACGGCGGCACTCTAGTCGAGGCGGCTCGGACCGCCGCGCCGTGCCTTATCGTCCCGGTTTATGGCGTATCGCGGCTATGCCGAACGCGGGTTTGAGCCGGTCGCTCGCCTGTTCGCGAAGCTGATCGGCGCCCCCGAGCGCGGCGGCGGCTCGTTCGTCGTGCGCTACGGGGATCGCACCGTCGTGGACATCTGGGGTGGGGTTGCCGATCCGGCCACCGGCCGGCCGTGGCAGCGCGAAACGCTGGGGTTGTCGTTCTCGACCAGCAAGGGCGTCGCCGCGACGATCATCCACCGCCTCGCCGACCGTGGCCTGCTCGACTACGACGAGCCGGTCGCCGCCTACTGGCCCGAGTTCGCGGCCGGCGGCAAGGGCCGGATCACCGTCCGACAACTGCTCTCCCACCAGGCGGGTCTGGACGCGCTCGGCCCCGTCGCCCCCGACGCCGAAGGCCTGCTCGACCACCTCGGCGCCGAGGAGCGGCTGGCGGCCCGCACTCCCGAATACAGGCCAGGCACGCCCGCTTACCACAGCATCACCTACGGATGGCTGCTGGCTGGGCTGGCGCGCGCGGTCACCGGGCAGGGCATGGAAGAGCTCGTCCGCTCTGAGGTCTGCGAGCCACTGGGTATCGACGGGCTTCACTACGGGCGGCCCGCGAACGGAGACACGGCGGCGTTGTCGGCCTGTGTCGGTGGGTTGGGCGGGCTGGTCCGTTTCGGTGGCTTCGCGCTGGCCCGGCTGCCTGGACCGGCGCCCGGTCGGCGGCTGTTGCACTCGATCTTCGTCCCCGCCATGGCGGAGATCTTCAGCGGGCCCGAGCCCGCCGTGCTCGGCACCGTGATGCCCGCCGCCAATGGCCTGTTCACCGCCGAGTCGCTCGCCACGATGTACGCCGCGCTGGGCAACCTCGGCGTGGCTGACGGCCGCCGCCTGCTGTCGGCCGAGACGGCGCGGGCGCTCAGCCGGGTACAGACGCGCGCGCCCGATCGCAACCTGATGATCCCGATGGTGTGGCGGCTCGGCTACCACCAGGCGTTCGTTCCCCGGGTCTGGCTGCCGCGCGCGTTCGGCCACTTCGGCTACGCCGGTTCCGGCGGCTGGTGCGATCCGGCCACGGGTCTGGCCGTGGCCTTCGTCTCCAACCAGATCTGTCCGGTCAGTGCGCCGTTCGGCGATCTGGCGCTGATGAAGCTGAGCCGGGCCGCCATCGTCGCGGCGCGGATGACCGGGGCGCAGCTACAGGGTCAGCGGGCTCTCGGCGGGCAGCACGAGCACCGAGCTGCGGACGCGGCTTAACTCGCCGCGGACATCGCCGCCCAGCACGATCTGGCCGGCGGGCGCCTCGGGCTGCGAACCGACCACGATCAGATCGACGATGTGGCCGGCGTCCGGGTCATCTACCACGGTCGAGGAGAGCTTGTCCGCCAAGGTGTGCGCGGTGGCGCGGGCGGCATCGTTGATCGCCCCGGCGATCGGCACTGCGATCGTGGCGATCGAGCCGTCGATCTCCGCGCGCAGTCCCGCGGTAGCGATCGCGACCGCGACCGCACCGCCGTCGAGCAGCTGCTGGGCAGTGTTGCCAGGCTCCGCATGACCCGGCGGCGTGCGGTAATCCGAACCGAAGACGATCGCCTTCGCCCCCTCGCTCTGCGCCAGCTGCGCGAGGCCCTCGGTGGTCGAGGCCGAGATCACCACGTGCTTGCCGACCTCGGACAGGCCGAGCTGTGCCGCCCCGCGCTCCAGGCGCTGTTCGGCGTCGTGCTGGGCGAGCTGCTCGCGCTTGGGGTCGAACTCCCGGGCGTGACGGACGTAGGCCAGAGCCAGCGTCGCCCCGGCCCGGGACAGCATCCGGCCGAGCGCGAGCGCGTCGTCGTCGTTCGGCGTGCCGTCATAGGAGATGATCAGATCGGCGGTCATATCGCCGGTAATCCTTTGCTACCTGTCCCCGCGGGACATTGGCCGAGTGGATAAGGATCGCCTGCGCGGCTTATCCGGCTGTCTTTAGAAATCCTTGCCCGCGTTGGCGCCGAGAGCATTGAGCCAGGCACGCATCAATCGGCCGGCCGGAGTGATCTGTCCCTCTTCGTAGCCCGTCGTGGCGACGGCCAGCGTGGTCCCGTTGGGGGTCGACCAGCCGTACTCGATCCCGGTTCCGGATTTCGCGAACCGCGCGATCACCTGGCCCTGCGTGAGGATGCTCCCGGGGCGCGCGATATCGGTGATCTCCTCGGCCACGAACTGGACCTTGCCCGCGTCGGGACCGTTGAGCAGCTCGAAGTAGACGAGCGGCTGACCGGCGTACCAGTCGGGCTCGATGGCCAGGATCTTGATCGGCCCCGGGGCGAGGATCGGGGCTCCGACCGGCAGCACGGCGTCGACGCCCTGGTCGGTCCGCTCCCACGTCGTGACGAACTGGAGGGGGTCGATATAGCCGGCGGTGTTGACCGTCGCCGCCACCAGCTCGAGCTTCAGTTCGTGGCGGACCTCGGACAGCGGCGGCGCATGGGCAGTCGGATCGCCGACCGGATCGCTCCCGTCTGAGGCCAGCGGGACCCCGCCGGCGTTTGCCCCGGCAGCGGGCTCGATCACTTGGGGATGGGGCTGGGCGACGCCGCCGCCCGCTCCCCCGGAGCTGCCGCCGACCGCGGCCGATCCTCCGCAACCCGCGACCCCGAGCGCCACCACCACCGCACACGCAACCCGGCTGATCATCAGCGCCAAGGAAAGCTAGCGCTCCGCGCTCTGGCGCGAAGCAGCCGCGGTCGCCACGTCTCGGGGGTAAGTGGCGCGCGCACGGATCAGGAAAACCCCCGCCGCCACCAGTGTCGCCAGTAGCACCAGGAAGGTGATCTCGAGCCCGCGCGCCTCGCCGTGCGAGACCGCATGGTTGACGTGGGTACCGATCGGCGTCTGCGAGGGCAGGATGCCCGCGATCAATTGCGACAGGCCGCCGAACACCAGCGGCGCGAGCGCCTGGGCCAGCGATCGCAGCACGGTCCGCGTCGACTCCGCCCTCCCCCAAAGCCCGGCCGGCATGATGTCCAGTCGCGCCGCATCAAGGGGTGGGTTGGCCGCCGCCAGGAACCCCGCGCCGGCGACGTCGAACCACACCGCGGGCGTGACGTGGGTGGCCAGGAACCCCGGAATCAGGCACGCGGCTGCCGCCAGATAACAGGCGGCGGGCACCCACACGCGGACCTCCAGTTGGCCGCGCTTGAGCATCGCGTCGGTCACCTTTCCAGACACGAGGGTCCCGACCAGCGACCCGCCGACCAGCAGCCCCAGCACGATCTCTGACGTGAACTGACTGGCGTGGTAGTGACCGCTGACGAACAGCAGCGCGAACGTCGACAGGCCGGAGAAGAAGAAATATCCGAGCGACGAGCTGATGATCATCAGCACGTTGGTGGGGATCTTCAGGATGTACTTGATCGCGTCGACGATCCCCATCCGTCCCGGGTCCTCCCTCAGGATGAGGTCCGGATCTGGCTTCACACCGAGCCGGCGCGCCGCCTCAAACGCCAGGTTGTCGGACTGCCCGTGTGGCTCGGTGACGCGCTCGGCGAATGGGGTCGCCTCGGCCTCGTCGACCCGCGCCTGCGCCTCCGCCGCCGCCTGATGGAGATCGACCACGCCAGGCGCCAGCCGGCTCTGGCCGCCACGCAGCGGCTCGGGCACCGTGCGCCACAACTCGCGCGCGAGGAAGAAACCCGGGATGGCCAGGAAGATGAAGGCCAGACGCCACGTGATCAGCGCGGCGTTCGCGCTAACGATGAACCCCACCGCGGTCCCAGCGACCTCCCCACCGAGGATGTACGCGTACACGTTGCCGCGCTCACTGGCCGGGAAGTAGTCGCCAGTCAGCGACGCAATCGCCGGCCCGGCGGTGGCCACCACGGCGCCGAGCACCAGGCGGGAGACCAGCAGCGAGCTGTAGCTCCCGGCGAAGGCGCTGATCAGCGAGGCGATGCTCCAAAGCACGATGCTGACCGCGAGCATTGGGATCCGCTTGACCTTGTCCACCAGCAGCCCGACCGGGATCGTGAACACGGCACCGACCAGGAGCGTGACGGAGGCGAGCAGACCGATCTTCGTATTTCCGATGTGCATCGACGCCTCGAGATGGGGCGCCACCGCTCCGACCGTCGAGCTGTCGGCCCCGTTGAGCGCCAGCACGGCGCCAAAGATCGTGATCACCCGGGCCCGCGCGGGCCCGCCCACCCGCTTGACGACCTGCCCGCGGACCACGCGCGCGATCCACCGGGCCAGCGTCGCCACGGCGCGAGCAAAGGCGCCGGCGACCTCCTTACCGGACAGCGACTCGTCGTGGGCGGATCCGTCGGACATCAATCGCAGTATTCCCGACGCCGCCCCCGACGCCGTGCAGGCTTAGGTTTCAGGCGCCTCTGACCAGCGTCGCAGCGCGCGGTGGCCGAGCTCGGTCAGCTCTCCGCCGGCGGCGATCCAGTCGCGTGCCCGCAGCTCGCCCACCAGGTCCGCGCTGTCGGGAGGATCGGGCGCTCCCTCCTCAGCGACCAGCTCGTGCGTGCCCGGCTTGACCTTCCAGCGGCCTGACTGCAACGCACTCAAGGCGAGCCCTTGCTCCTCGGTCGGGACGTCCAGGGGGTGCGGTCCGCCGCTCCGGGGAGGCCTCTCACCCGGTCCCTCCAATCCGAACTGGTCGATCAGCCACTCGCCCGCCAGCTGCGCCAGCTCACGGAACCGTTCCCCATTGCGGTCGATTTCGTCGGCGAGCCTCTCCTTGTCGATCCGCTCCGCCGCCCGCTCAATCGAGTCGGAGAACTCCCGCGCGAACGCTCGAAGCTGCTCCTCGAAGCTGCGGTGCTCGGGATCCTCGTCGGTCATGTCTGAAGCAGCGTCAGCGCGCGCTGCCATAGCCGGGCCATCCCGCGGATCCAGCGCTCCGGGTTCTCGGCTTTGCCAACTACGAACTCGTGCATCTCGGGATGGGTGAGGATCAGGAACCGGTCCTCGGCCAGCTGGTCGAGGATCCGTGCGGCGGCTTGGTCGGGTGCGAGCACGTCGCCGCCGCCGATCACCGCGCTCGCCTTGGCCGCGTCGCCGTCGCCCCCGGCCCGCAGCATCGCTGTGTCGACCGCGCCCGGGCAGACGCAGGAGACGCGAATCCCCTTGTCCGCGTAGGTCACCGCCAGCCACTCGGCCAGGCCGAGCGCGGCATGCTTGGTGGCGGAGTAGACGCCGTCGCCGAGCGAGCTCAGCAGCCCCGCCATCGAGGCGGTCGTGATCAGGTGGCCCTCCCCGCGTTCGCTCCAGCGCGGGAACAGCGCCCGCGATGCGTAGACGTGCGACATCACGTTGACCTGCCACTGGAGGTTCCAGATCTCGTCGCCCGCCTCGGGGCCACCGCCGGTGGCGACACCGGCGTTGGCGAAGAAAATCGCGATCGGGCCCTCCGAGCTTTCGATTTCGTCGATCAGCGCCGCCGTGGCCAGCTCGTCGCCGACGTCGAGCGTCCGGGTGAGGACCCCCTCAAGCTCGCTCGCGAGGGCTTCGAGGCCTTCCCCGTTGATGTCGGTCGCGACAACACGTCGCGCTCCTCGGGCCAGCAGCTCCCGTACCAGCGCGCCGCCGATCCCGCCGGCGGCGCCGGTGACGACCGCGATCTTCCCCTCGGGATCCATGTACTGCGGAGACTACGCCGCCACGGCTTCGGCCGCAGCCGGAGGTCTCCAAACCGGCGCGGGTTCGAGCCGGTAGTCGGCCAGCGGGAAGCGACGCGCCCGCCACATCGTCTCGATCGTCGGGCTCGGCCGTAGCGGCACGTCGCCGTGGGGATCGAAGTAGTAACTGTTGGAGAGCGCGCAGCCGCCCTGCCAGAACACCTGCTTGCCGCGCCGGCGCAGCATCTCCGCGAAGTAACGCGCGTTGGCCTCCTCGGTCACCTCGATCAGCGTCGCCCCGCGGTGCTTGGCGTGGCTCAGAGCGCGGACAATGTGACGCGACTGCGTCTCCACCAGGTTGAAGTACGACGAGCCGTTGTAGCCGTAGGGCCCGAACATCGTGAAGTAGTTAGGGAATCCGGGGACGCTGACGCCCTCATAAGCCTGGTAGCGGTTCTCGGCCCAGAACCGCTCGAGGTCGCGCCCGCCCCGGCCGGTCACCGCGTACTTGGGGAAGTTGCCCGGGTCGAACACCTTGAAGCCGGTGGCGTGGATCAGCACATCGACATCGTGCGCTGCGCCGCCCTGCGTGAGGACGCCGTCGGGCGTGATCCGCTCGATCCGGTCGGTCTCGAGCGTCACGTTGGGGCGGTTGAACGTGGCCAGATACGTGTTGTGGAAGCCTGGGCGCTTACACCCGAGCGAGTAGTTCGGCGTCAGCTTCGCCTGCAACTCTGGGTCCTCGACCTGGTCGCGCACGTACTTGCGCGCCGTCCCCTCGAAGATCGTCGCCAGCTTTAGCGTCCCGTGGTAGTGGGCCGCGATCGGGAAGATCAGCTCGACGACGGATTGGCTGACCAGCCGGGCCGCTGACGCGCCGCCGGGTACGCGGCCCATCAACCACTTGACCGACTGCGGGATCGGACCGTCGAGCTTTGGCAGGCACCAGATCGGCGTCCGCTGGAATACGGTCAGATGCTCCACGGACGGCGCGATCGCCGGGATCAGCTGTACCGCCGAGGCGCCCGTCCCGATCACCGCTACCCGCTTGCCGGCCAGGTTCTGGGACTTGTCCCAGCGGGCCGTGTGCAGCGTGACGCCGGCGAAGCTGTCGACGCCCTCGATGTCTGGGCGCTTTGGCTGCGTCAGTACGCCCGTCGCGTCGATCACGTAGCGGGCGGCGATCGTGTCCCCGCCATCGGTCTCGAGCACCCACCGGTGCGTGGCCTCGTCGAACGTCGCCGAGGTGATCTTCGTGCCGAACCGCGCCCGGTCGTGCAGGCCGAACCGCGCCGCGCAATCCTCCGCGTAATCGCGCAGCTCCGCCCCGGGCGCGTACACACGGCTCCAGCTTGTCCGCTTGGCGTATGAGTACTGGTAGCTGAACGACGGGATGTCGACCGCGATCCCCGGGTATTGGTTCCAGTACCAGGTGCCGCCGAACCCGTCGCCCTGCTCGACGATCAAGTAGTCGTGCCAACCGGCCCGGTCGAGCGAGCTGGCCACCCCGATCCCGGAGAACCCGGCGCCGATGATCAGGACTTCAGGCTCCGGTCCCATCCCGTGGGATTCTATGGGCGGATGCGAGCCGCCGGTCTGCGTAGTCATTGCCTCACCTTTCCGGGAGCGGAGGAGACGTTCCCGTTCGGCCCCCAAACGTCGGTGTTCAAGGTCGCCGGGAAGATGTTCGCGCTTTCGCGCCTGGCCAGCGAGCCGCTGTCGATCAGTCTCAAGTGCGAGCCCCAGCTCGCCGAGCAGCTCCGCGAGGCGCATGCAGCGGTCACCCCGGGGTACCACTTGAACAAGCGCCACTGGAACACGGTGGCGGTCGACGGCTCGCTCTCAGACCAGATGGTCCGCGACATGATCGAGGACTCCTACGACCTCGTCGTCAGCGCGCTCCCGCGTAAGACGCGGCTCGCGCTCGGCTGGGAGGCGTAGCCCCGGTCCTCGCCCGACGCCGGCGGACGACCGCGCGGCCGCCGCGGTTCGGGGCGTAGGCGATTCCGCGATTGCGCCATCCCTCGCCGGAGTCGTTCGTCGGCTCGAGCTCGAACTCGCGCAGCAGCGTGCGCAGCACGATGTCCATCTCCATGTGCGCGAACGCGGCGCCCGGACACCGCCGCGCCCCGCCACCGAACGGGATCCAGGTGTACGAATCGGGCTTGCGATCGATGAACCGGTCCGGCTCGAATTGGTGCGGCCGCTCGAAGAAACGGGGGTCATTGTGGATCAAGGATGCGGCGACGATCACGTGATGGTCCTTCGGGATGACCCACTGACCGAGCTGGAAGTCCTTGAGCACGTGGCGACCGGTGCCGGGGATCACCGGGCGGGTTCGCTGGAGCTCATAGATCGTCGCCACCCGCAGCGGGTTCGAGTCGCCGTCGAGTGCCTCTTCGGCGAGCCGGCGGACGATCCACGGATGGCGGCGCAGCCGCTCGACCGCCCAGGCGAGTGAGGTGGCTGTCGTTTCGTGGCCGGCCGCGAGGAGCGTCAGCAGCTCGTCCGCGATCGCCGTCCGCGACATCGAGGACCCATCGTCGTAGTTCGCCTGCATCAGCAGCGACATGACGTCGTCGCGCTCCTCGAGGCCACCGGCGGCCAGCCGCGCATCGATCATCCGCCCGATGATCGCGTCGTACCGCGCGCGCAGCGTGCGGAACTGGCCCCCGGGGCTGAACCGGCCGAGGTCGCGCCGCAGCGGCGTCACCAGGCTCAGCTTCGACCCGAGAGTGACGAGGCCAGGCAGCAGCCTCGCCAGCTGATCTATGTCCGAGCCCTCGGCGCCGAACACGGCGCGGAGGATCGCGCCGAGGGTGATCCGCATGAACGAGGGGAGCGTCTCGAACTCCTCGTCCTCCGGCCACGTCGCCAGTTCGCGGCGGGCCTGCTGCTCGATGATCCCCTCGTAGCCCTTCATCCGCTCGCCGTGGAACGCGGGCAGGATCAGCCGCCGCTCGCGCAGGTGCTCGTCGCCGTCCATCGAGAACAGTGAGCCGGGACCCAGGACCTCTCCGAGCGGGCTGCGAACGCCGAACGCGAGCACATCCGGCGGCGCCTGGAACACCTGCTTGACGAGCTCCGGGCTCGACACGATCACGGAGCGGCCGAAGATCGGCAGCGTGACGGTGAACGCGTCGCCGTACCAGCGCCGCGCCTTGTCGATCACCCAGTGCGGCCACAACAGAAAACCGGCGGCCACGGCCGGTTTCGGCACGGGCGGCCCGGGCGGCACGGTGTTGGCGCTGGATCCCGCCATCCGCGCCATGGTACTCGCCAGTACCGTCGATTTCAAGGCTATCTTTTGACGGGTGGCGAGCCCCCACACGACTGCCGAGCTGGGCGCCGCGCATCGCCGGCGACTGCTTGACGGACTGGCCGCGTCGATCCGCGAGAAGGGCCTCGTCGCCACGCAGGTGAGCGACATAGTCCGTCACGCGCGCGCTTCGCGGCGGACGTTCTACAACGAGTTTGCCGACAAGGACGCGTGCTTCCTGGCGCTCGCCGAGGAGCTGTCCGAGGAGCTGTTCAAGGTGATCGCCGAGGCCGTCGGCCAGGCTTCGAGCTGGGATGAGCAGGTCGACCGCGGTGTCGACGCGTATCTCGGGATGCTGAGCGCCGACCCGGCGCTGGCGGTCACGTTCGCGGTCGAGCTGGCCACACTCGGCGTCACCGGCCAGCGGCTCCACCGCCGCGGGCTCGAGCTCTACGCCGAGTTGATCACGACCGTCACCGCCTCCGACGCGATGCGCGCCGCCGGCCTGAAGCCGGTCTCCCGGCACACGGCGATCATGCTCATCGGCGGGGTCAACGAGCTCGTCGAGCTCGCGCTGGCCAATGGCGATCCGCTCGAGCAGCTCGCGCCGACCGTCAAAGCGACGATCAAGGCAGTCCTGTCATCGCCGGCGCGGTGAGAAGGCGTACGCGATCTCGGCGCCCAGCGCGCAGTTCCGCCGCACGATCTCGAGATTGACCTCGACGCTCGCCCGGCCGGTGTGTTCGTGAACGTAGTCGAGCAGGAACGGGGTGATCGCCTTTCCTCGGACCGACGCTGCCTGCGCCGCAGCGAGCGCCTCGTCGAGCCAGCGATCGTGCACCTCGGGGTCTAGCTGCGCGGACTCGGGCAGCGGGTTCGCGACCAGAATCCCCCGGTCGAGCCCGAGCGCATCGGATGCCCGCATCGCGTCAGCGATCTCCTCCGCGCTGCTGACGGTTGACTCCACCGTGTGCCCGCTGTCGGTCAGCCAGAACCCCGGGAATCGCTCGGATCCGAACACGACCACTGTCACCCCGAGCGTCTCGAGCCGCTCGAGCGTCGCGCCCACGTCGAGGATCGACTTGACCCCGGCAGACACGATCGTGATCCGGCAGCTGGCGAGAATCCCCAGGTCGGCCGACTCGTCGAAGGTGGCGTTCGCCCCGCGGTGCACGCCGCCGATCCCCCCGGTCGCGAACACGCGGATCCCCACCCGCGAGGCGAGCAGTGAGGTCGCGGCCACGGTGGTTCCCCCCGTTGCGCCCTGGGCCATCGCCACCGGTAGATCTCGGGCGCTCAGCTTCAGCGCGCCGTCGGCGGACGCGAGCCGTTCGAGCTGATCAGGTTCGAGCCCGACGTGGGGAACGCCGTCGAGCACCGCGATGGTCGCGGGCGTGGCGCCTCCGTCGAGGACCGCCTGCTCGAACTCCCGTGCCGCGCGGACGTTGTCCGGACGCGGCAGCCCATGCGTGATGATCGTCGACTCGAGCGCGACCACCGGGGACCGGTCGCGCAGCGCGCGAGCGACGCGCTCAGACGTGATGATGTCCGGCATGGAGGGTCGACACGGTACCGACAGCCGGCCGAGGATCTGCACGATCGGCGATCTGATCCTCGACGTGGTGGTGCTGCCCGAGGCTCCGCTCGCGCCGGACGCCGATACGCCGGCGACGATTCGGCTGGCTGCCGGCGGGCAGGCCGCGAACGTCGCGGCGTGGGCGAGCGCGCTCGGCGCTGACGGCGTACTGATCTGCAAGCTCGGGAACGACGCGGCCAGTGATCTGGCCGCCGCCGAGCTGGCTCTGCACAGGGTGGAGGTCCACGGTCCGCTCGCCGATGGCCGAGGAGGCGTGGTCGTCTCGACCCGGGAGGCCCATGGTCAGCGAACAATGGCTTCTGACCGGGGCGTCTCGGCGCTGCTCCATCCCTCCGAGATCGATCCGGCGTGGATCCAGAGCTGTGACGCGTTGCACGTCTCCGGCTACTGCCTGTTCCGCGAGCAAATGGCAAAGGCAGCGACAACCGCCGCGCGCGCCGCGCGCCGCGTGACCGTCGATCTCGCCTCCGCGCACGACATCGAGCTGATCGGTGCCGACGTGTTCACCGCTCGACTGCAGGAGCTCGGCGCCGAGCTTGCCTTCGCCACCGAGGCCGAGCGCGCCGCCGTGCCGCACTTCGACACTGCCTGGGTGATCAAACACGGTGCGCGCGGCGCCCAATTTCCCGAGGGGTTTTTCGACGCCCCGGCGGTGGAGGCGGTGGACGCAACAGGGGCCGGCGATGCGCTTGCGGCCGGCTATCTCGTCGGGGGCCCGGAGTGCGCGATCGAGGCCGCGGCCCGGTGCGTCACGGTGGTTGGGGCGATGCCGGCGCCCGGCTAGCGCGCGGCGAGCGCTCCCAGCAAGCGGATCCCCGCAGCGGCCGCCCGACCATCAGCGTCGAATGACGGGTCATACGAGCAGATAGTCGCTGAGCTGATCTGGCCCGTTACGGCAACCGTCGTTAGCGCCGCCTCGATCAGCGCCAGGCTCGGACCGCCGTCGACCGCGTGGCCGTTGGCCACGCCGTCGGCCCGGTCGATCACATCGAGGTCGAGGTGGACGTGGAGCCGCTGCTTCCTGGCCGCTAGCTGCTCCAGCGCCTCGGTGACGCGGGCCTCTCCCCCGTCCGCCTGCATCGCTACGGCGTCGATCACCGCGATCCCCGCCGCCTCCATCGGCTCGCGCTCGTTGTCGTCGAACGCGCGGCCGCCGAGGTGCACGACGTCGCCGCCTTCCAATGGCCTAAACCCGGGCACCGACGCCGCCAGCGTCTTCCAGCACCGGCCGAGCACGACCGCGAGTGGCATGCCGTCAAAGAAACCGCTGCTGCTCGACTCCGGCGTGTGAGCGTCGCCGTGCGCATCGAGCCACACGATCCCGAGGTCCTCCGCTCCTTCGCTGGACCCGGAGACAAGGCCGATCACGTTGCTGCAGTCGCCCGCGAGCACGAGCGGGATCGCGCCGCCCTGACGGGCGTCGCGCACGGCCGCCGCTAGCCGGCGCGCGAGCTCGAAGATGTCCCCGGTCTCGTTCCCCACCGATTGGTCGAGCCCCACCGACTGCACCGGTGCCACCGTGTGTCCGGCGCCGGTGAGCGTCGCCTCGACCCCTGCCTCGAGCAACCGCGCGGGGCCGTTACCGGGTCCTTCGGCGTGTCGGTCGAGGTGATACGGGACGGACAGGATCGCAACGTCCACAGGCGTTCCGACTCTATCGGCCGAACCTTGCGAGACTCCGCGCGTGACCGTGATCGGCATCCATGCGGGCGCCGGTCCGCGCTCACCGAAGCTCCGCGACCACTATGACGAGTGCCGCGACGCGCTCGAGCGGGCGCTTGCGGCTGGACGCGACCTGCTCGAGCGAGGCGCGGCCGCAGTCGACGCCGTGACGGCGGCGGTCACCGTGATGGAGGACTTCGAGCTGTTCAACGCCGGCCGCGGCGCGGCGCTGTGCACCGACGGGTCAGCGCAATTGAGCGCATCGCTGATGCGAGGCGAGGATCGCGTGGCCGGCGCGGTCGCGGGCCTGACCCGCACGAAGAATCCGATCCTCGCCGCTGCGGCGGTGCTCTCCTCTCCGCAGGTGCTGCTGATCGGCGAGCCCGCCGACGAATTTGCCTCCGGCCACGGCGCCGAACAGACTGACGGCGACTACTTCATCACCGAGCGCCAGCTGCGCAACCTGCGAACCAGGGTCACCGCCGACAGCCCGGGCACGGTCGGGGCGGTGGCCCTCGACGCGCACGGCATCCTTGCGGCGGCAACGTCGACCGGGGGAATCATGGGGCAACCTCCGGGTCGAGTCGGCGACTCACCCCTGATCGGCGCCGGAACCTGGGCCGACGACTACGTGGCCGTGTCGTGCACCGGCGACGGCGAGCTGTTCATCCGCTCGGCGGTGGCGCGGACGATCGCGATGCGCGTCGAGCAAGGGACACCGATCGCCGCCGCGACCCGGCTCGCGCTCGACGACGTGGCGTCGCTCGGCGGCACCGGCGGCGTGATCGCATGCGATGCCCGCGGGACTGTCTCGCTCCCCTACTCGACCGAGGCAATGCCTCGCGGCGTGTGGCGAGCGGGCGCCGAGGCTCAGGTGTGGGTCAGCGAGGCGGGCTGACATTCAGATGCCGCCCACCGAGCTCCGAATCGTCGGTTAGGTCGCGATGGCGTCGGCGACGAACGCCGCGATCGCCGCCGTGAAGTCGTGCCGGCTCCGCTCCCACGCGTAGAACATGTGGCCGCCGTCGTAGTGACGAACCGTGAGCCGGCCGGCCGTGTCTGGGTCGAGCCGCATCAGGTTCCGCAACCGATCGGAGGCGTAGTACGGGGTCACCAGGTCGTATCGGCCATGGGTGATGAACGCCTTCATGTGCGGGTTGAGCGACATCCCATAGCGGAAGTCGTCGGTCGCCCCGACTGGAGGCAGGAAGAAGTGCTCTGTGGCGTCGTTGCTCCACGCCTCGTTCACCTCGAGGCTGAGCAGCTCGTACTCGCGATCGGTCTCCACGCCGATCTCCGAGCGCAGCTGCTGGTTGATCGCGGTCGTGTACGCGGGGCTGATCCCGGCCAGCGTCGGGTCCGGCCCGGCGAACACGTCGCGGTTGGGGAATGGGTCGGTGGCGGTGATCGTCGCGTCGTACAGCCCGAGCACCTTTCGCTCGTCGCGCAGCAGTTCGCGCACGAACACCTCGGCGCCGATCCGCCCCTCGGCGCGAGCCACCAGATCGACGGGCAGGCCGATCAGGTCGGCGACCCGTCCGAAGATCCGCTCGCGTTCCGCCGGCGGCATCGAGGCGCCGCGGGTCAGGAGCGTCGCGTATTCGCCGGTGGCGAATGCCTCCGCCTCCTGCAGCACGTGCTCGGTGCCGTCCGGGAAGGCCCGTGAGCGGCCGTGGTGGGCGGCGGCCAGCGCCATGGTCGGCAGCAGGTCGACCCATCCGGTTACGTCGTAGTCACTCGGGATGAGCCCGTTGAGCTCCAGGGCCGGGGAGATCAGGATCGCGCCGTTCAGGCCGATGCCCGAGGTCTCCTGGAGCATCCGCACGAGCCGGCCGACCCGGTAGCCCCCGTAGCTCTCGCCGGCGATGAACACCGCCGAGCCCCACCGCCGGTGCGACGACAGCCAACGGCCCATGAACTCCGACAGCGATTCGAGGTCCCGCTTGTAGCCGAAGTACTCCTTGTCTTCTTTGTCGCGCTCCTTTTTGGCGGCGTCGCTGTCTTTGCCGTCTTCCTCGATCACGCGACTGAAACCGGTGCCCACCGGATCGACAAACACCAGATCAGTGAAGGCGAGCCACGACTCCTCGTTCGGG
Source organism: uncultured Solirubrobacterales bacterium (assembly GCA_963794825.1). Classification (GTDB taxonomy): domain Bacteria; phylum Actinomycetota; class Thermoleophilia; order Solirubrobacterales; family Solirubrobacteraceae; genus Palsa-465. Next base: position 1,500,899 of record CAWCFB010000003.1, on the reverse strand, counting down.
ACCAGCCGCGGCGGCATCCGCGGCAGCGTCCCGTCGGAGGGAAAGGCCACCCGCAGCGGTCCGACCGCGCCCATGTGGAGGAATGCCGACGATGCGCCGGGGCCGCCGTTGAACACGAAGGTGACCGGGCGGTCGCCATCGCGATGGGCCACGTAGGAGACAGAGAAGATCTCCGCCGCCGGCTTCTCCTTCTTGCGCAGCACGATCCACTCCGCGCTCGCGGTGTAGTCGATCGACACGTCCCCCGCCGTCCAGCCGGCGGTCATCTCCGCACCCGCCGGCGGCTTGTAGTCGGCCTTGGCGGCGCCCTTCTCGTCCTTGTTTGGTTCGTCGGCCATATCCGAGACGCTATCTCAGCCTGACTGCGGATCGCGAGGCGTACCCTGCCGGGGATCGAAACGAGTACTTCCCGGGGGCCGCGCCATCACCGGCGTCCCGGTGCTGATGGACCAGGGCTGGACCGCCCGCTAGCCGCATTTCTCAGTCACTGGAAAAGGAGTCACGATGGAAATAACCCGGAGCAGCAACGCCACCGCCAAGGGCCCGGATGATTGGTTCACCGGCAACGTGTACATCGACACGGTCGCGGCACCCGCCGGGAGCTCGACGGTCGCGTCGGCACTCGTCCACTTCACGCCGGGCGCCCGGACCGCGTGGCACACCCATCCCCACGGTCAGACGATCTTCGTCGTCGAGGGGGTCGGACGCTGCCAGCACGAGGGCGGCCCCGTCGAGGAGATCCGCCCGGGCGACCGCGTCTTCTTCGCCCCCGGCGAGAATCATTGGCACGGCGCCGCACCCGACCGCATCATGGTCCACATCGCCATCCAGCAGCAGGACGAAGCCGGCAACGCCGTCGCGTGGGGCCGCCACGTCACCGACGAGGAGTACGGCGCGGCGCCGTCGTAGCCGATGCCCGACGCCGCTCAGGCGGCAGCCGCGACCGGCGAGGCCACCGGCGTGTACGTCTCGGCGTCCGTCGTGAACTCGGGCTTGCCGTATGTGGCGAGCCGGCGCTTGAGCATCCGGACCGCGTAGGAGTCCGTGATCCCACGGAGCCCCGGGATCCGGCTCGCCGCGGTGACGGCCACCATGCGGCCGATCACGAACGGCGCGGTCACCGCGATGCGGGCGACGTCCCCGACCCCGAACTCCACACCCATGTCGCCCGCCGTCTCCTGCTCGCCGCCGGCGAAGGCGCGAATGAAGAACGCCTTGCTGTAGCTCTTCTCTACCGCCTCGGCCGCGCGATCGAACGGGGTGTCGTCGGCGCGAAGGTAGGCGGCCATCGTCGCGCGGACGAGCTCACCGCAGGTGGAGTCGTCGAAGCCGTCACGCAGGAGCGCCCCCCGCGCGTTCATCACGTGCAGGATCTCGTCCGGAGTGTCTGGCAAGAGTTCCTCCGGCAGACCGAGCAGGAAGCACCGGTAGCGGCCGAATTCGACGATCGCTCGTTCACGATCGTTGAATGCCGAGCGCCCCTTGCGACGGAGCTGAAGCGCGAGCAGGTAGATGTTGATCAAGCCGGCGGGCATCTGGTCGACCTGGGGCACGGGAATTCCGTAGACGCCGACGTCCCAGCGGTCTGACCGTCTGAGCGCGTTGAAGCGCACCATCGAGTGCATCAGCCGGACCATGGCCACCGCCTCGAACCCCGGCCCGTAGCGGTCGAGCGCTCCGGGCAGCGTGGTGACGGCAAAGAAGCTCGCCGTCTCATTGACTCGACGGGCGGCGCGCTGGCCCCCCAGCGCTCCGGTCAGCGCCATCGGCAATGCCGCGTAGGTGTTCATGAAGGTGGCCACGAACACGCCGCGGGTAATGAACGGTGCCAGGAACGCCGCCGGGATCCGGGAATGCCGCGCGCCCTCGTGGACGAGCTCCATATCGAGCCAATCCGGAGTGGCCTCCATCGCGGCGATGAGCGCCTCCAGCTCGGGGGGTGGGGCCGGGACGGCGTCGATCCCGTGGCGGCAGGCCTGCTTGAGCATGTCGATCAGGCTCTTGAGGCTCTGTTCGGCCATCAGCGCCGCGTAGGGGTCGGCGACCACGTCGCCGAGCATCGTCGTCGTGCTGATCAGCTCGACGACGCGGTCGTCGGCAAGAATCGCGTCGCGGTCACCAGCCCAGGCGGGGAGTGAGGACGCGTCGTCGGGAGCGGTGGCCAGCCGGTAGGGCTGCGCCGCGAAGTCGACTTCTCCGTACAGCGCCGGCTGGCTCAGCCGCTGATGTCGGACGCGCTCGGCAAGCTCGGGAAAATGCTCGGGCATGGTGGTTCCTGGACGCTACTTACAAGTTGCAAGTACAACTTACATGCCATAAGTTATGCCGTCAAGAATGAACCCCTCACTCCAAGCACGTCGGCGGATGACCGCCGAGGATCGCCATCAGCAGATCCTCGACATCGCCCACGAGATCGTCGACGCCGAGGGTTTCCACGCCGCCACGCTGAACCGGATCGCCGACCGCGCGGGTGTCACCCGCACGGTCATCTATCAGCAGTTCGGCGGCCTCAAGGGGTTGTTCATCGCGCTCGTGGATCGAGAGGCCGCGCGCGCCGGCGCGCAGTTCGCCGAGGCCGTCGCCGCCACCGAGCCGAGCGAGGAGGACGGGGCCTTCGGGCACGCGTTTGCCGGGGTGCTGCGCGCCGCCGACGCCCACCCCGCGACCTGGCGACTGTTTCTCTTCCCGCCGCAGGGTGCGCCGCCCGAGCTGCACGAGCGCCTCGCGCAGGCACAGGTCGTCGTCCGCCAGTACTTCGTCAGCGTGCTCCTGAGCATCAACCCGGAGATCCCGGATCCCGAGTACACGGCCCGGATCCTCAACGCAGCCGGGGACGAGCTGTTGCGCCTGCGCCTCAGCGACCCGGAGTCCGCGACCCACGAGCGCCTGCTGGCCCAGGTGCGCCGGCTCACCCCCGGCCTCCTGCGCCAGACGCGCTGATCAGTTTGTCTCCCCCCGGACCGGGCAAACTGAGACGATGGCGGAACCTCCCACGCAGCCCGCGCAGTCGGCAGCCCGCTCGCACGATCCGCCCCCAGGGACCCAGGCACGCGGACGCCGGCGAGACCGCCGCAGCTACGAGCTGATCGAGTGCGGGCTGAGCGGCCATGAGCTCGCCGGCACCGACGCCGAGGAACTGCGGGACGAGGACGCGATCTTCGCCCGCCCGGCCGGCGACGGCTACCGCTGGTATCGGTGCCTGCGCTGCGACTCGTGGGTCATGCTGCCCGTCCCGGAGCATCCGTCGCGGCGCTACCCGCCCACGCGCGACGAGATAGAGGTGCCGCTGCGCGGGCGGCCGCTGCGCGACAAGTACGTGCTCCGGCTGATCGCGGTCGATCGCGCGGTGCACTTCCTGATCCTGGCCATCCTCGCGATCGCGATCTTCGCCTTTCTCTCCCACCGCACCCAGCTGCGCGGAGAGTTCTACCGGGTGCTGATCGCCATCCACGGCTCGCTGGGCGGCCCGACCAGCAACTCCCACGGCACGATCCTCGACGACGTGCGCAAACTGTTCTCGCTCAAGCACTCCTCGCTGTTCACGCTCGGCCTGCTCTGCGCCGCGTATGCCGTGCTGGAGGGGGTCGAGGCTGTCGGCTTGTGGCTGCGCCGGCGCTGGGCCGAGTACCTGACCTTCATCGCCACCACGATCCTGCTCGCCCCGGAGATCTACGAGCTGACCGGCAAGGTCACGGTGTTCAAGATCCTGGCGCTGGTCATCAACCTCATCGTGGTCATCTATCTGCTGTTCGCCAAGCGTCTGTTCGGCTTGCGGGGCGGCGGACGGGCGGAAGCGGCCGAGCTGGCGCGCGACTCGGGCTGGCAGGCCCTCGAGCGAGTGCTGCCTCCGTATCACGATGTCGCCGCCGTGCCAACCGCAGTCGGCATTGCTGATCACCCTGGGACGCCCGGCCGCGCCCCAGGGTGATCTACCCCCAGCCGTCCGAATCAGTGCCGCACTTTCGCCTGGACGAGCATCAGGCAGCCGTCGACGCCGGCGCTGGAGGCGAACCCGCCCGTCGGGCTGAGCGTCGGATCGAACAGCAGCTGGCCGGGCGTAGAGTCCGAGCAGTACTCGGCGGTGTTACTCGCGGTGTTGATCGCGAGCTCCTGTCCCTTGCGCACCTTGAGGGTCACCTGCACCGTGTCGATCGGAAACTCTCCGAGGCTCAACTGATCCTGGGTTGGGCCTGCGAGCGTGAACTTTCGGCTGCGAGCTGTCGCCTGAGCCTGACCGTGCCTGAGGTTCGAGGAAAGCTTCCTGACGTTGACGATCTCCGCCTTGAATGTCATCGCTCCCTGAGGCTCCACCCTCAGCGCAATGACCGTCCCGGTCACCGGCGACGTCGCCCGTCCGGAGAGTCCGGGATAGTCGGAGGCGACGTGGGTGCAGACGTCGCCTGGCTGGCCCACCCCGTCCTGAGAACACGTGGACCCGGCGTTGGCGGGGCTGTGGTCGAGGCTAGAGCCGAACCAGGTTGTTGAAGCCGCGGCCGTCGCCGGAGCGAGCGCGATGACCCCGAGGACGCTGACGAGCGCCCCCGTGATTTGGGAGAGGCTGGTTGTCTTTCTGCTGGTGCGTGACATTTGGTTCCTTTCGTTGGAGTTGATCACGCGTCACTCGCGCGCGCCCGAGTCGGTGACGGCTTCCGTCACTCGCTCGACCCGCAACGCGGCCCGTCGGGCCAAAGCCCGCACGACATCGCCGGACTCGGCCCGGAAGAGATGCAGGCAGGTCTCGTCCTCGGGGATGAAGATCGAGCGCACGAACTCGATCTCGATGCCCTCGCGCGTCAGCTCCGCAGCCGCCGCGCGCGCCGCGTGGGCGCCGCCCGCGGCGGCGGCGTACGCATCGGCGGGGAGATACCGCTCGGCCACGAACTCGCGCATGGCGGAGAAAGTACGGGCCCCCAGGGGAAGATGAAATAACGGAGAACCTGACTCTTTATGCGCCTGCCGCTCGGCGCTGGGCGAGCTGTCCCCGAGAGCGAACACCGAGCTTCACGTAGGCCCGCGAGAGGTGAACCTCGACGGTGTTGATCGCGACGTACAGCGCCGCTGCGATCTCCTTGTTGGACATGCCCTGCCCAGCGAGCTCAATCACACGCCGCTCGCTGGGCGTCAGCTCGCCGTCCGCTCGCCGCCTGCCGCCCACCCGGTCGAGCTCCGCCTGGGCCCGATCCGCCCATCCCTCCGCGCCCAGGCCACCGAAAGCCGCGACTGTCTGCTCCAGCGTCTCGCGCGCGTCGCGCCATTGCTTGGCGCGACGTTGCGCCCGGCCCAGTGCGAGCAGGCATCGGGCTCCGTCAAAGTGCGCCTCTAGCCCATGTAGCTCGGCTGCCGCTTCGCCCAGGCGGCGGGCGCTCGTCTCCTCGTACCCATCGCGGGCCAGAGCCAGGAGTGCCGCACAGCGGTGGACCGTCGCGCGCGCCCAGAGGTGCTCTTGCGCCTCCGCTCGCACGTGCAGGCACTCGAGGATCTCGTCGGCGTCCTCGAACCGCCGAAGTTCCACCAGCGCCTCGACGAGGTCGGCGGCAACCGGAAAGGCCCCCGGGTCGCGCACGCCTTGGCGCTCGCAGTGCTCCCAAACCGGCCACATCTCCGCTGCCGCTTGGTCGGGCGCCGCCCCGAGCAGGGCCGCGATGCCGAGCGCGTGCCGCGCCTCGAGCTCGTCCCATTTACTGCCGGCGGCGTGCGCAAGCTCGATGGTCTCGGTCGCCCATCGGATGGCGTCGTCGTGATGGCCGGAGACTGCGTGGAGCAACGCGCGACACCGGGGATATTGGGGGCGGAACTGCGTCTCGAAATCCGAGGACTCAGCCCACTCGTCGAGCAACCGCTTGACCGCGGGCAGATTGCCGCACCGCAGCTCTGCCTCGATCGTGTGCATCCGGATCATCGCGTACGAGGTCAAATCACCCCGCTCGTCGGCAAGGTCGCTCAACTCCCTGAGCGCGGTCCGCGCACCCCCCAGCTCTCCGCGCCAGAACAGCCGCTTAGCCGCCACTCGCTCCGGCGCGGCCGAGATGTACGCCGTGGGGTCAGCGGCCACGGATGACTGGTCGCAGAGGTCATCCAGCGGGCGGCCGCCGAGGGCGCGCGACCAAGCGAGTGCCCACAACGCGTACCGGCGCACCGTCATGTCCGATGCGCACTCCAGCGCCTCCAGCCCCCACTGTTCGGCCTGATCGAGATCGGATACGGCCGCCGCGGCCGCATGCCCCGCCTTCTTCGCCAGCGCCCGGGCGCGCAGATTGGGGTCCTGGGGGCACTCCGCCAGCGCGCGGTCCAGATAGCGATCCTGGTCCTCCCGGCTGCTCACGGCGTCGCTCTCGCTCAAAAGGACCCAGGCCCGCGCACGCAGCGGCCCCGGCGCCAGCGTCCCGAGCTCGTCCTGGACCAGGGCTGTCATCCGCCGCAGCTCGCCGGCATCGTCGAGTCGCTCGGCGAGCTCCAGCACTCGCGCCGGCCGCTCAACCGCTCCAGCCGGTGTGAGGCGCAGCGCATGCCCGGCCAGCAATGCCGCCTGGCGGCGAACGCCGCGCCGGCGAGCCTCGTCGGCCGCCGCCGCCGCCCTCGTCGCCAACCGTGCGTCCGGGCCGTACGCGGCCAAAGCCAGGTGCATCGTCCGCGCCGGCTCGTCAATTGCCGCGGCGGCGAGGGCGAGATGCAGATCGCGACACTCCCCGGCCTTGGAGCGGCCCTCGGCCGCTGCGGCCAGCATCGGATGCGATGCCCTCACTCTCCCGCCGTCGATCAATACGGCGCCCGCGTCGACCGCGTCGTCCAGTGCCTCGCCGCTGACGACGGTGAGCAGCTGCTCAACCCTGGGATCCTCACTCAGCGCCACCGCCAGCAACACGCGTTGCGCCGCGGCGGACAGACTTGCCACCCGCTCGCCGAGCAGCTCCTCGAGCGAATCCGGGAGCGGAAGCTCATCCTCGAGTGAAGTCCCCCGCTCGAGCAGCGACCGCCCGATCTCAAGCGCGAACAACGGGTTCCCGTCGGTCGCTTCCACGATCCTCCGCAACCGGTGACGCGAGATGGTCAACCCGAGGCGCTCGGCCAGCAGCCGGCGGACCGCCCCGAGCGAAAGCGCCCCAACTTCGATCCGCTCGATCGAGCCTCTCGACAGCACAGCCTCCAGCGAGCCCGCTCGCCCCGGCCGTCGCGCAAAGACGAACGCCACCCGAGCGCCGGCGAGCCGGTGCACGACGAACGTGAGCGCTTCAGCCGATGGTGAATCGAGCCAGTGCAGATCATCAATCGCCACCAGCACCGGGCCGCCCTCTGCGAGAGCCCGGACAACGCCGAGCAACCCGACCGCGACCACCGCGGGTGGTGGCGGCTCGGCTGAGGGCTCGGCCCGCATCAGCACCGCCGCGAGAGCACGACGTTGCGCCTCGGGCAGCGGCGCGAGCTCGGCCTCTGAGAGCCCGTCGGCGAGATCGATCAGGCCGGCGAACGGCAGGTGGCTGACCATCTGGCTGGGGCGGGCAGTGAGTACGCGCGCGTGCTGCCGGCGGGCCGACTCGACCGCCTCCTCCCACAATGTTGTCTTCCCGTAGCCCGGGCCGCCGATCAAGACCGTGGCGCTGCCGGCCCGCAGCTCAGACACACGCTCATTCATGCGCGCGAGCTCCGAGTCTCGGCCCACCACTGACCTCTCGTTGCTTACGCCCCGGCCAAAGTCCCCGATCACGTCATCGCCTCACCGGCGACACTACTACCGACCTCTGAGAGGAACAGCTCTACACCGCTGGACGCTAGGGCGCTCGGTCAAGCGGGGCGCGACCAGCAGCCCGCGCGCGCCGACGGAGCGTGCGTGGTGAGTTGGCCGCGACCCGGATCACGCCGTCGCCGTAGCGCACGCCGCCGAACCGGACGCGCTGAGCCACCGCCAGCCAGGCGCAGATGCCACGCTCGAGCACCCAGATCGGCGCCGTCGCAGTCGCCGCAGGCGGAAACACCTCGGTTCCGCCGGCGCGCCGGCGGCCCCTTTCGGCGAGCGCGACGCTGGCGGCGGCAAGCGCCAACGGCGGCAACCGACGGCCCCGGGCCGCGCACGCGGCCAACGCGGGGACCGTGGCGAGCCAAGCCGCCATGCGGGCCGGGATCGCAAAATCGTCGTAGGCCTGCCGCGTCCGCTGACCGATGAAGTGCGATGCGGCCGGAGGGATACGGCGGACGTAGAGGTCCAGCGGGGAGGCCACGTGGCCACCGTGCGCGCGGACGGTCCTGATCAGTTCCAGGTTCTCGAACAGCACGTCACCGTCGTACCCGCCGATCGCCGCAAACGTGGAGCGGCGGACGCCGAGCGTGCCGGGAAAGTCCGCGCCGACCGCTCGGTTCAACAGCGTGCGGGATGTATCCCACACGGCGTGCCAGGGCATCGGCGCGAAGTAGTTCTGCGGGCGGACGAGGTCGTGGGTTCCAAGTAAACCGACGAGTCGCGTCAGCTCTCCTAGCTCGTAGCGGACATCATCGTCGGCGATCACCACCGCCTCGTGAGCCGCCAGCGCGACGCCCGTGAGCACGCCCGGGACCTTTCCCATCTTGGCTCGATACCGCGGGTCCGGCGGCACGTGCCGCGCCCAGCGCGTCCAGGCTTCCCGGTTCTCGTTGAACACTGCAATGGGCGAACCGTCGACGACGATAACGTCGTCGCACCACCCCGAAAGTCGGGCCAGATAGTCGGCAAGCTCACTCCGGCTGCCGTCATCGCGGGCCATCCGCAGCGGCAGGACGTAGGAGAAGTGCGCCTGCCGCGTGGCGGCCGGAGATGCCTGTTCGATGGCCGATGTGGGTGCCGCTGTGCCGGCAGCCCTCATGCCAGCGGGGCGACGAGCGAGGTCTCGCCGCGGCCCCATGAGTCGAGCAGGTGCTCCGCCCACAGAGCCTCCAGCGCGAGCAGCGCCCGGGCCCCGAACACCACGTCGTCCGCCAGTGAAGGCTCGATCCGCGCCAGGCCATCCGCGAGGTCCCAGGCGGCGATGCTCTCGTGCACCGCGTCGGCCTCGACGTGCTCGTCGTAAAAGCGGGTGACCGCGGCCCCGTAGCCGAGTCGCCGCAGCCCGTTCCCGTAACGCCGGTTCGGGATGGAGGAGGTCATCTCAAAGACGGCCAGATGGCCGGCGAGCGCCCCCCGCAGACGCCGGTGCAGCCCGAAGAACGACATCGCGTTGACGGTCGCCAGCGTGATTCCAGGCAACAGATTGATGTAGGCCCCGTAGCCGGGGTCAAGCCCGAGCTCGTACATCGTGTTGGCGAACAGCTCGGAGTGCATCAGCTCGGGATCGCCGCCGCCGTACTCGTCTGCCTGGATCTCCACGAGCGCCGCTTTGGCGGGACCGGTCAGCCGGGGGATCGCCCAGGAGTGGGGGTCGGCCTCCTTGAGCTGGTACGCCGACCGATGGACGACGTGCTCGAGGAACTGCTGCGCGGTTCCGCGCGTCTCGAGATACCGCGACAGCGGGGGACCGTCGTCCTCGCGGACGAGCTGCTGGAGCACCTGGCCGACAGGAACGGCTCCGATCTCGATCGGCGGCGCCACGCTTCGAAGCGCATCCTCGAACGCCGTCTCCAGGGCGGCACGGAAGGTGAGGATGGCCGGGCTCCACTCGTTCCGGTCATCGACTCCTACCAACCCCGCATAGTGCAGCTCGTAGCACAGGTACAACGCCATCTGGAGGTCGTCGTCGTGGAGCACCGACCCTTGGGAAATCGGAGGTGCCTCCGGGACGAGCTCGTCCGCCTGATTCAGCAATGCGTACAGCGACTCAGTCCACGGCCCTCTCGGCGCCGGGACAGTGAGGACCCGAGAGCTGCGGGTGGGTTCGGAGAGGGCAGCCACGTTACGTCTGCCGCTCCGGCTCCGATGGGGCCCGGAACCCGATCGCCCGGTGCGTGCCGTCGCAGAACGGGCGCGTGCTCGACTTGCCGCAGCGGCACAGCGCGACCGTCTTGCGCCCGGCCGAAATCGGGTTGCCGGCCTGGTCGCGGAACACCGCTGGTCCGCGGATCAGGTACGGGCCGTCCTCATACGGAGTGATGACGACTGGGCGATTCGACATGTGGACGTGGTTCTTCCCCGGGACAGTCAAACGCAAGCTCGGCTCAGCGTCGACCCCCGCTCTGAGACGTTCGCGCGCCGGTGGGCGGGGGTAAATGTGAAAGCGATGCTGATCCCCTGTAACAGCCGCGATCAGCGGCTGGAAACCTAACCGCTGCCATCGGTCACGACATCCTCATCATCGCGATCAAGGGCCTGGCCGGCGGGGTGCTGGTGGTGCTCTTCGCGCTGCTCTCCGAGACCCTGTCCCCGAAGCGGTTCGCGGGTCTATTCAGCGCCGCCCCCGCGGTCGCGCTCGTCGGGTTGGCGGTCTCGCTGCTCGACAAGGGCCCGCACGAGACGCACGAGAGCGCGGTGGCCATGGTCGCCGGTGGCGCGGGGATGGCCGCCTACGCCGTGGTGGCGATCCCGTTGCTGCGGCGGGTGCCAGCTGGACGTGCGGCGGCGCTTGCCCTGACCGGCTGGTTCATCGTCGCCGGCGCGCTCGCCGTGCCGGTGCTGCTGGCATGAGCGAGTCCAGCGAAGAGGGACCGATCACCGCGCGTGTCGCTGAGCGGCCCGGCCTCGATCTGTCCAAGCTCAAAGATGTTCGGCCGCGCGATCTTGGGCTGCGCTTCCTGGCGGGCGCCGCGACTTCGGTTATCGCCGGAATCCTGTCGCTCGCGCTCACTGCGCGGGTGGGCGGGTTCTTCCTCGCCTTCCCGGCGATCCTCGGGGCGAGCCTGACGCTGATCGAGGAGCAGGAGGACAGCGCGGAGGCGCGCGAGGACTGCCGCGGCGCGGTCGTCGGCGGCCTCGCGATGGTCGTGTTCGCGGCGGTTGTAGCGCTCACCGTCGAGCGCATGAGCGGCGCGCTCGCGCTCGCCCTGGCGGCCGCCGCCTGGCTCGCGGGGGCGCTTTGCGGCTATCTGATCGCCTGGTTCCGCTAACTGGGTCCGCCCGGTCGGCTGCTGCCAAGCGGCCCGCTGCGCCTCGCCAGTACGCTCTCCCGGTGAGCGCAGTAGGGATTCCGGAGCCGCGGCGGGATTCGGTCGAGAAGGTTCGCGGGGTCACGCGCTTTGCCGCCGACATTCCGGTCCCTGGTCTCCTCCATGCCCGCCTCGTACTGGCCCACGAAGCGCATGCCGAGCTCCGGGCCGTCGATGTGTCGGCCGCCCGCGCGGTGGCCGGCGTCGTCGCAGTCCTGACCGCTGCGGACCTCCCGATCAAGGGTTCGGGTGCGGGTCGCTCATTCGAGCCACTCGCCCGCGACGAGGTCGTGTTCGCGGGCCAGCCCGTGGCGATGGTCGTCGCCGAGAGCGAAGCGATCGCCGCCGACGGCGCGGAGCTGGTGGCGGTCGAGCTCGAAAGCCTCGAGGCGGTGATGGATCTGGAGGCGGCGGTACGGCCGGGCGCCCCCCGGGCTCGGATCCACGTCGACGAGCACGGCGAGGGATCGGGCATCGCCGATGCCCACGCCTCGGTGTCGGCTTCGGAAACCAGCGACGAGGATCTGTCCGACAACGTTCTCGGATCAGCGCGCCTGGCCGCGGGCGACATCGACGCGGCCTTGGCCGCGAGCGATGTGGTCGTGCACGGCCGGTTCCAGACGCCGTGGGTCTACCAGGGCTACCTCGAGACCCAAACGGCGACCGCGTGGCTCGATCCCAACGGTGACCTGGTGGTCAGCGCATCAACCCAGGGCACGTTCGCCGCCCGAGATCGGCTTGCCGAGGCGTTCGGTCTGCCGGTGGATCGCGTACGCGTTCAGGCCGCGCCGATCGGTGGGGGCTTCGGCGGCAAGCTGATCCTGCTCGAGCCGCTGGTTGCCGCCGCCGCCCTGATCTTGCGGGCTCCGGTCCGTCTGGCCATGACGCGAAGTGAGGATCTGGTCGCGTCGAACCCCGCCGGCGCCGAGATCATCGAGCTCGAATGCGGGGCGCGCAAGGACGGCACGCTGACCGGCATCCGCTCCAGGACGCTGTTTGACCGAGGCGCGACAGATGAATTCGGGGTCGAGTCGATCGCGGCCATGTTGTCCGCCGGCCCCTACCGCTGGGAGGCTCACGAGCTCACGTGTCACGGCGTGGCCACGAACCGAGTCACGTTCGGCGCCTACCGCGCCCCAACGGCCGCCCCCGCCGCCTTCGCAGTCGAATCGTTGATCGACGAGCTCGCCGGTCGGCTGGGGATCGACCCGCTGCATCTGCGACTGAGCAACGTCGCCTCTGAAGGCGACCCGTCCGTGTCCGGGCGGCCGTTTCCCGTCTTCGGCGCCCGCGAGTGCCTCGAGCGGTTGCGGGACCATCCGCTGTGGGGCCGCCGCGGCGAGTTGCCCGAGGACGAGGGGCTCGGGGCGGCGATCGGCTGGTGGCCGGGTGGGTATGAGCCCGCCGCCGCGGTCTGCCGGATGGACTCCGACGGCGGCCTCACGATCATCACCGGGGCGGCCGACATGACCGGAGTCGAGACGGCGTTTGCCTCGATAGCCGCGGAGACCTTCGGCATCGACCCGTCACGGGTGCGGGTGGTGGCCGGAGACACGGCCACCGCACCCTATGCCGGGGCCAGTGGCGGGAGCAAGATCACCTACACGGTCGGTCGCGCCGTACAGGAGGCAGCGCGCCAAGCCCGAGAGCAGCTGCTCGAGGTGACTGCCTCGGAGCTCGAGATCGCCCCTGAAGATCTCGAAATCGTCGACGGCGCCGTACAGCCCATCGGCGACCCGGGCAGCAGCCGTCCACTCGAACAGCTGGCGGCCAAGATCCTCACCTTCGGCAGCCCCTACGCACCGGTCGAAGGGCACGGACGCGTCGCGCAGAACCACCCGGCGCCGCAGGCGGCCGCGCACCTCTCACACGTCAAGGTTGACCGCGACACGGGGGCGGTGCAGGTGCTCGGTCATGTGATCGCGCAGGATGTGGGACGAGCGCTCAACCCGGCGCTCGTGGCGGGGCAGATGCACGGCGGGGTAGCCCAGGGCCTCGGCTGGGCCCTGTTCGAGGAGATGGTGCACGACGACCATGGCCAAGTGGTGACCGGCACGTTCGTCGACTATGCCCTACCGACGGCCAGCACAGTGCCCGCGATCGACACCGAGATCGTCGAAGTTCCCGTCCCGGACGGACCGTTCGGAGCCAAGGGCGTCGGAGAGCCGCCCGTGATTGGCGTGGCGGCCGCGGTGGCCAACGCAGTCGCCGCCGCAACCGGCAGGCGGATGTGGCGGCTCCCGATGACTCCCGAGCGGGTATGGCGCGCGCTCTCCGAGCCGCCGGCCGACGACGCTTAGACCCAGCCCGGGGGTCAGGACTTCGGAGGTGGATGTGGTGCCCACGCCACGGCCAAGCCCGGCCAGCGCCTCGCCCCCATGCTGAGCGACGGCCGCGACGCTGGGCAAAGCGGCGCACGAGTTGTCCCAACGAAAACGGTGAGCCCGCATGCGCAGCGGCGGCGAGGAAATCGGGCATGGCGCTTGCAGCCGGCGTTCGAGCAGCGCTTCTCGTGCGAGGACGCCACGGCGACCGGCTCGGCCGGTGGCCGAGCCGGTCATGCGCCGAATTGACCGCCCAGTGGCAGGGCGGTTACTCGCAGTTCTCGATGAACGCGAATGAGTAGTGGACATCGGCGTCTCTGAGTAGCTCGAAGTGATCCTTGTGTGTTTGAGCCCGATCGAAGCGACCCCCTTTTCTCGGCAGGACAGGAAAGGCTTTGCGGCGCTCCTCCCGCCTGTCGGTTTGCTGATGACCTAAGCAGCGGACTCTCCGCCCAGCGTTGTCGCCGTCAGTGCACGACGAGCGTGCCGGTCAAGCTGCGCACTATCCAGAAGGCTGGACTGTCCATTGGTCGGCGACTGAACGTGCGCCGTGAAGGCAAGTGTGCCGCTCGCGTGCCTGTACTTTCCGGTCCCTCCGCTGACCTTTGCGGTGCCGGCGAATTTCCCAGGCGTGACGGAGCATGGCCCGTAAGTGAAAAGCGAACCGAGCCGTTGGGGTCGAACATGATCCACTTGCCAGTGAAGGCGGGGTACACGTTGGTCCCTCGCACGGTGCCGTGGACGGTCGTCTGGCCGATGTGGCCGTCACTTGTTCCTACGGCGGAGTTGCTGCCGCTAACGGGTGGGTTCCCTGTCGAGAACGTCTGGAACAAGTCCTGGGTCAACTTCACAGTCAGACCGCCGGTTTTTGTCGCCCCCGTGCTCGCCGCGTTGGCAGCCAGAGCTGAGGCGAGCGCGAGAACCAAAACGCCGAGCGTGACCGCGGTTCGGCTGATGATTGTCTTTGAGCGAATGGGTTGATGGGCCTGCGACACCTCTATCTCCTTTTGTCGACTGCTACCTAGAGTCACGCGCGCTCGGGAGCGTGAGACTGTTGATTTCGTTGAGCAGCGCGGTGAGCTGGATCCAGCCGTAGAAGCGGCGTTCCTCCCCCTCGGTGAGCACTCGCCCGCAGATCTGTGGGCTATCGGGGTCGAGCTCGATGCTCAGGTGCCGAGGTGGTGGCTGCTCTGGCTCGTGCATGGCGGAGACGATGCAGTGGCTCGAGTCCGCTCGCCTCGTGGTTTGACCACGATCTTTCCCTCGCTGTCCGTCAGCTTGGGGTCGCACGGTTGGCCTCCGGGGACGGGTCAGTTCGCGCGGTACGATCGGGGCGCGGTTGGCGAAGGGACTAGTCGAACGGGGTGTCGAGTTAGCGCAGATCAAGGACGCGGTTGGCATTGCGTCAAGCGGCGAAGGCGCTCTGCTCCTGATCGATGGGCCTATCGGGGTGGGAAAGAGTGCGCTCCTGATTGCGGTGAGGGAGGCGGGCGGTCGCGCCGGACTACGCGTACTTACCGCGCGAGGGGGCGAGGTCGAACGGGGTCTGGGTTGGGGGGTGGCGCGCGACCTTCTCGTTCCGGCCGTTAACGACTTGGACGCGGGTGCGCGGGAGCGGCTGTTCGGCGGTGCGGCGGCGCGCGCGGGGACCGTGCTCGGTATCGCCGGCGCGGGCCAGGTGCTTCCGTCCGAGGGGTCGCTCGCCGTGGCTGTCCACGCGCTGTATTGGCTTCTTGTTGGCCTGACGGCGACCGGGGGGGTCGTCCTCGTGGTCGACGATGTGCATTGGAGCGATGAGGCCTCGCTCAGGTGGCTGGCGTATGTGGCCCCGCGGTTGGAGGGTCTGCCCGTGCTGCTCGCCCTGGCCATCCGCCACGGCGATGAGGGAGCGGCTGCCGCCCGGGATGCTCTGATCGGTTCTTCGGTCCCCGGGTTTGTCTTACGTCCCCGCGCGCTGAGCGCTGAAGGCGCCGCCGAGCTGACGCGCCGCCTGGTCAAGCGGCGGGCCGAGCCCGAGTTCGTGGAGGCGTGCTTTACGGCCACGGCAGGGAATCCGCTTCTCCTCCGTCAGCTGGTCCGAGCGCTGAAGGCTGAGGGCTTGGATCCTTCGCGAGCCACCGCGGCGACGCTGTCGACGTTTGATCTCTCGGACGTCGCGCGGTCGGTACTGGTCCGAATCGGGCGTCTTGCCCCCGAGGCGAGCCAGGTGGCCGCTGGAGCCTCGGTGCTGGGCACCAGTGCCCGACTGGCTGACATCTCCCAGCTTCTCGAGCTCGACCACCACTCGGCTGTAGCCGCCGCCGACGCGCTCGTCACCGCCGGCATCTTCTCGCGCGGGGCTCCGGTCGAGTTCGTACATCCGATCGTCCGTGATGCGGTCTACGACGACATTCCGCCACACCTGCGAAGCGAGCTGCACCTACGCGCCTCGCGGCAGCTCCAACGCACCGGCCGCGCGGAGGCCGCGGCCACTCATCTGTTGTCGTCGCTCCCGCCAACGACGTTGCGGTCGCCGAGGTCCTTGCCAGCGGCGCCGAAGCGGCAATGGAGCGGGGGCGTCGGTTCCGCCGTGTTGTATCTGCGCCGAGCCGTGGAGGAGATCGGTGATCGCCCCGGGGCAGCACGTCTGCACCATCGGCTAGGCACCGCCGCCGTACGGTCCGGATCCTTCGAGGAGGGGTTCGCCGCTCTCTACCGCGCGGCTGAAACCGAGACAGACGTATGGCTACGGGCGGCGGTCGCAGTCGAGCTCGGAAGCCGGCTAGCGATCATCGGTACCGGCGAGGCGACTCCCTTTCTCAAGCGGATGGTGGCCGAGCTGGCGGATCATCCCGAGGCGGCCGCAATGGTGGAGGGGTTCCACCTGGCGATCGCGCTGATGTGGGCCGAGCAGGCCGAGGCCGCAGTGGCACGCCTCCGAGAGCTCTATGGACGCCGCGGAGAGCAGACGAATAGCCCGCTGCTGCTCGCTGCGCTGGCCACCGCCACGATTGGCGCGGGCGACGAACCGGTCGAAACGGTGGCTGAGCTGGCGGAGCGCGCTCACCGCGAAGGTGTGATCGAGTTTCAACCCATGCTGCACGTGACCTACGTCGGGTCCGCCTTGGTCCGGGCTGAGGCATTTGCAGCCGCGGAGAGGTTCTGCGACGAGGCGATGCGGCACGCACAAGACCGGGGCGGCCCGCTAGCCACGGCGTTCGTCCTGTGGTGCAGATCAGGTCTAAACCTGCGACGCGGAGATGTCGCAGGGGCGGAGGCCGACGCGAGATCGGCAATTGACCAACTCGACCAGCACGGGATTCTCCAGACCTGGATGTTGGCCTTGCTTGCGGAGCCGCTAATGGAACGTGATCGCGCCGTCGAGGCGCTCGAGCTTCTCGATCGGTCGCCCGCCGCACCAGAGGCGGTCAAGAGCAACTGGCAGGTGTGCGAGTGCCGCACCGTTCGAGCCCACGCACTTCAGGCGCTCGGAAACCACGCGGCCGCCCTCGAGGAGCTCGACGCCTGTAACGCGACCTATTTCGCCGCCAGTCCCGTGTGCCTGAGATCGAAGGCCGCCGCTTCCCTTTCGCACCATGCGCTAGGGCATGCCCAGCTGGCGCGGGATCTGGCTGCGGAGAACTTGGACGCAGCCCGGCGGCTCGGCGCGAAGGGAATCGTTGGCGTGGGACTTCGCACTATGGGCATAGTCACCGAGGGGGAGGCGGGACTCCGTTACCTCCGCGAATCAGAGGCGGTGCTGGCCCAGTCGGTCCTTAGGCTTGAGCACGCTCGTGCCCAGTTCGAACTAGGCGCAGCGCTACGGCGAGCAGGCCGCCGTGCAGACGCGCGAAAGGCGCTCGGTCGCGCCTACGCGTCGGCTCGCGCGTGCGGCGCTCTGCGCGTCGCCCGCCAGGCCAGCGAAGAGCTGCGCGTAGCCGGCGCCCGTCCGCGACGCGACGAGCTGCGCGGACGCGACGTTCTGACCGCCAGCGAACTCCGCGTGGCACTGCTGGCAGCCGATGGAAAGACCAACACGCAGATCGCGCAAGAGCTGTACGTCACTCTCAGGACCGTCGAAACCCACCTCACTCATGCCTATCAGAAGCTCGACATCAATCGGAGAACCGAGCTCCAAGCGGCCCTCGACAGATCGTCGGCGGCGGACGAGAAGTCCCCGGCCTAAACGGATGCCGTGGCGGGCCGAGCAGACGCCCGGCGGGCCCTGACACTGCCACTCGATCTCGGCTGGCTCGATCCCGGTTATGAACGCGTGTCGGACAGCTCGCGTGCGATCGTCGCCATGAACAGCCGCGAGTCAACGGCGACTGTGATCAGCTGGAAACCCTCGCTGGCGCGTGCCCGCGCCGCCTTTCCACTGCCGCAATGCATGCCCGCGATCACGCCATGTGCGTGGGCAGCCTTGCGCACGGTTGCGATCGCCTCCTCGAGCGGCGGCCCGCCGACGCCGGGGGACAGTCCGAGCGCGAGCGAGAGATCCGATGGCCCGATGTAGATGCCGTCCAAGCCGGGTGTGCCGGCGATTTCCTCCACCCGTTCGAGCCCATCCCTGGTCTCGACCATGACGAAGCACAGCGCGGCCGCGGCGAGCTCGGCCGGGATCGATGAACCGACCACGAGCTCAGCTCGGCTCGGCCCGTAGGAACGTGTTCCGTCAGGAGGGTACCTGCAGGCCTGTACGGCGCGATCGGCCTCGGCGCGGCTGCCGACGAGCGGCACGATCACCCCGGCGGCGCCGAGGTCGAGCGCCCGCATGATCAGTCCTGGCTCGTTCCAGGCGACGCGCACGAGCGGCGTCGAGCCGGCCGCCACGGTCGCCTGGAGCATGGACACCATCGTCGCTTCGTCGCTCAGTCCGTGCTGCAAGTCGATGCACACGTAGTCGTACCCGACGACGGCGCCGAGCTCCGCCGTGAGCGAGCTGGGGATCGCCGCCCACAGCCCGAAGACCGGCTCGCCGCTGCCCCATTTGGCGCGCAGACGCGCTGCGCCGTGGGCCGCCTGCTCGCCGGGGCTCAAGCTGTGTCCCCCCGCTGATGCTCCGCCCCGAGCAGGTTCGCCTCGACCCGCGCGAGATGCAGCTCCATCATCTCATTTGCACGCGGCAGGTCGCGGGCGCATAACGCGTCAACGAGCGCGACGTGATCGGACTGGTAAGCGGCTCGCCGTTGGCGCGTGTCGCGCAGCCGTTTGAGGTTGCCCCAGAGCCGGCCCTTGCGTGCGCGCTCGATGTCGGCGTACATCGCGACCAGCAGAGGGTTGCCGCTGGCGGTGACGATCGCGTGGTGGAGCGCGAAGTCCCAGACCTCGAACTCGTCGTAGCTCTGCGCCGCGGCGCCTCCGTCGATGCATCGACGCATCTCGTCGAAGTCCCGAGAGGACGCCCAGGCGACTACGAGCGGCAGCACTTGGGGCTCGATCACGCGCCGGGCCGCCATGACGTGTCCCGGGCCGACATCGTGACCGTTCTTGGAGACGTCGTTGGCGCCGGTCGCGGTTGGGTGCGGCTCTCGGATGAAGGTTCCGCGTCCCACCTCGCGCGAGATGCGGCCGTCCGCCTGCAGCGCCGCCAGCGCGTGGCGCACCATCGTGCGCGTAACGCCGAAGTCCTCCGCGAGCTGGCGCTCGGTGGGCAGCCGCCCGCCGGGCTTCTCAAACGCCTCCGAATAGAGCTCGAGGATCGATCCCGCCAGCGACGCGCGGTAGGCGGGCCCACCAGCCAGGGATGACGACGAAGCCATGCGACCAATCCTACCAATGTGGCCCCGATCAGGTCTAAAACCACGAGGTTGACCCCGCTCATATGGAATGAGTACGGTTGCGACCAATCCAACGGATCGAACCAAAAGTTCCCGGCTGCACCACAAGGAGAACGCGCGCCAGTGAGATTCGCCACCGTAATCACACCCGCCGGTCCGCGACTGCATGTGCGCGGTGAGAGCGGCTACGTAGATCTAGCCAGCGCCACCGGAGACGAGCGTTTGGCCGATCTGGGAGCGATCCTGACGGGCGGTCACGAGGCGCTCGCCGCCGCTGCACGAGCGGCTGAGCACGATGGTCGGGAACTCGCAGAGTCGGAGTTCGGCCCGGCGGTTCCGGCACCGCGGCGGATCCTCTGCCTTGGCGTCAACTACGCCGCTCATGCGGCCGAGGGCGGCCGACCGCCGACGACGTGGCCGGAGGTGTTCGTGCGTGGAGCGGATTCGATCGCACCCCCATACGGAGATCTCGTCAAGCCGGCGCTCAGCTCGATGTTCGACTACGAGGGCGAGCTCGGTCTTGTCGTCGGCCGCGGCGGCCGCTACATCCCAGCCGAGGATGCGCTCGCGGCGATCGCGGGATACGTCGTCGTGATGGATGGCACGGCGCGTGAGTGGCAGCGGGCAGCGACGCAGTGGACGGCGGGGAAGAACTTCGACGGGACGATGCCGATCGGACCGGAGGTCGTGACCACTGACGAGGTCGACGTGTCCGACCTCCAGTTGACCACTCGTCTCAACGGCGAGGTCATGCAGTCCGCATCGACTGCGCAGATGATCTTCGACGTTCCCCGGACGATCGAGTTCCTCTCGTCGTTCACCACGCTCCGGCCGGGGGACGTGATCGCCACGGGTACGCCCGCTGGCGTCGGCTTCGCTCGACAGCCCCCCGTGTGGCTGCGGCCCGGCGACGTGCTCGAGGTCGTGGTCGAAGGCGTGGGCAGGATCGAGAGCCGGGTGGTGGGCGACGACACCGAGGGGGCAATGGCATGGCCGTGGCATCCGCCGGTAAAGGCCGGCGCCCCTTTCTAGACGCGACGAACATCTTGCACAGCCAGGAGAGGAGACACATGTTCCGAGCAAGATCCACACCCCTACGCGGGCTGCGGGCTGCGCTCACCCTGCTGCTCGCTATGTCATCTGTGGTTGCACTTGCGGCGTGCGGGAGCAGCAGCAACGGCGGGAGCGCGGCCAAGGGCGGCACACTTACGGTCGCCGACGTGGCGCCGTTCACCGGACCCGACGCCGCGCTGGGCCCGACGTACCTGGTCTCCTGTGACGCGGCAACCACGGCGATCAACAACGCGGGTGGGGTGCTCGGTCACAAGCTCGCGTGCAAAGCGGTCGACACCCGGGGTGACCCGGCTGATGCCGTTCCGGCGGTACGCCAGATGTACGCATCGACGTCGAACCTCGCGCTTGTCATCGGCTGCACGTCCGACGAGGCGGCATCGGTGGTTCCGATCTTCTCCGGCAACAAGACGGTGTCGTTCTGCATGACCGGCCAGGCGGAGTTCGACCACGTGAAGTTTCCCTACTTCTACCGTCTGGTGCCACCGGATCTGTCGGAGTCTTACGCGATGGTCTGGATCGCCCACGACCTGCGCCACTACCACCGGATCGCGCTCGCGTTCGGCAACGACATCGGCTCACAGACGTTTGTCAAACCCGCGATTGCCGCGATCGCGAGGGCAGGCCAGTCGCTGGTTGCGGAGGAGACGCTCGATCTCAGTGCGACGACGTTCCGCACCGAGGCCGCAAAGATCGTCGCGGCGCACCCCGACGTGATTTTCACTGAGGCGCTCGGCCCGCCGGAGGCCGCATTCCTCTCCGAAGTCAAGCAGCTGAACGGCGGCAAGCTGCCGCCGGTAATCGGAACCTCGGCGACGATCTCGCCGGACTGGTACAAGTCGGTTTCGGCTGCTGTCGGCGCGAGCACGCTCACGTCGAACTTCCTGGCGGACAACCTGGTCACCGAGACCACCGGCCCGGCCTATGACGCGTTCTCCAAGGCAATGTTTGCCGAGAAGGGCAAGGTCGGCAGCACCGGCAACTTCGCGACCTACCTGACCGCCCCGGGCGCGGTGCATCTCTACGACGGGATCAACTTGGCGGCTTTGGCCATGATCGAATCGAAGAGCACCGACCCGAACGCGTTCAAGGCCGACATCGAAAAGATTGGGAATGGGGCGCCGGGCGCGACGACCGTGTATTCGTTTGCCCAGGGCGTGGCGGCACTCAAGCAGGGAAAGACGATCCGTTACGTTGGTCCGGGCGGCCCGACGAGCTTTGACGCGTACCACGATTCCGCTGGCCTGTTCCAAGTCAACACCTACAGCCCCAGCGGACAGGTGAAAGTCACAGCGAACATCCCGATCTCCCAGCTACGAGCGCTCGGCCTGTAAGTAGTCGCCGCGGTGAGCCTGTTCGCCACCAGCATCGTCGTCGAGTCGTTCGGATTCGGCCTCGTCACTGCGGCGGTGCTGGCGCTCGCCGCGGTCGGCTTCACCATGCAGTTCGCGGTCTCCGGTGTCCTCAACCTCGCGTTCGGCGGTGTCATGGTTGTGGCCGCCTACGTGACCTACGAGGTCAATCAGGGCGGTGTGAATGTGTGGGTTAGCGCGCTCGCGGGGATCGCCGCGGGCGCGCTGCTGTCTTTACTGCTCAACAGGGTCGTGTACACGCCGTTCCAGCGGCGTGGCACGTCGCCCATCGGCATGGTGATCGTGTCCTTGGGGATGACGCTGATCCTCGTGTTCGGTACGCAGGCGGCGGCCGGTCCGACGAATGTGTCCTACTCGATGAGCCAGGGCGGGACGTTGACCGCTGGCTCGATCGTGCTGACCGCGGTTCAGGTGGTGATCATCGCGCTCAGCATCGTCGTGATGCTGGCCGTGCATGCGCTGATCCGCTACACGCGGCTGGGAAAGGCCATGCGCGCGACCGCCGCAAACCGCAATCTGGCGCGCAACTGCGGGATCAGGACCGACCGCGTGGTCGCGCTTACGTGGGTGATCACGGGCGGTCTGTGCGGCCTGGCGGGCGTAGTGTTCGCGATCAACTCGGGGACCTTCGGGGCAACGAGCACGGACCTATTCCTCGTGCTGATCCTCGCCGCGGTGTTCCTCGGCGGACCAGGCGAGCCTTATGGGGCAATGCTCGGCGCGCTGGTCATTGGCCTCGCCACTGAGGTCAGCGCATCGATCATCGTCCCGGAGTACAAGAACGTGGTGGCGTTCGTGATCCTGCTGGTGATGCTCGCGGTGCGCCCCACCGGACTGCTCGGCGCCCGAGCCTGAACCGCGGCCGTGGCCTACTACATCACGACCATCCTCGTGTATGCCGGCGTCGACGCGATCGCCTGCCTCGGACTGAGCCAGCAGTTCGGAATCGCCGGCGTGACGAACTTCGGCTTCATCATCTTTCAGGCCGCCGGCGCATATACCGCGGGCGTCCTGTCGCTGCCGTCCGACAGCGCCAACGGTGCGTTTCAGACCTACATCGGAGGGTTGAGCCTGCCGTTTCCGCTCCCGTGGATCGGCGCGGCGATCGTCGGCGGGCTGATCGCAGTGCCGTTCGCGGCGATCGTCGGCAAACGGCTGCGCGGCGACTTTGCCGCGATCGGGCTGCTCGTCACCGCCGTCATGTTCAACCTGCTGGTGACCAATTACCAGCCGCTGGTCAACGGCGCAGCGGGCCTCTCGCTCATCCCATCGCCGCTACTGAGTGCGTTCAGTTCGCAGTCGTCTGGCTATCAGTGGGGTTATGGGGCGGTGGCGTTGGCGCTGGCGCTGGTGGCGTACGCCTTGGTGACGCGGCTCACCAACTCCCCGTACGGACGCAGCTTGCGCGCCATGCGCGACAACGACGCCGTTGCCGACTCGCTCGGCAAGAACCTCCGGTCGCTGCGCACGTCGTCCTTGGTCGTCGGCGGTGCGCTGGCCGGGCTATCGGGGGGCGTCCTCGTGGGCTTCATCAATCTCTGGGATCCTCAGGCCTGGGGCTACGCCGAGACTGTCGTGCTCTTCGCCGCGGTCATCATCGGTGGGCTCGGGAACCATCGGGGGGCGATGCTGGGCGCAATCGTGGTTCCGGTGGCGTTCGAGGAGGCCACGCGCTACATCCCCCCGGTGCCGGGCAACCCGGGACTCGTGCCCGCACTCCAGTGGGTCGTGATCGGCTTGCTGATCGTGCTTTTCCTGTGGTTTCGGCCCCAGGGAATCTTGCCCGAGCGTCGGCGAGTCATCCTTGGCAAGCAGCGCGCGTCAGGTGTCGGGGCGGGCGGCGCCGCGGCCGAGTCGGCAGGCGGTGCCGCAACTGAGTCGACCGGCGGCGGCGCAACTGAGTCGACCGGCGGCGCGGCAGCCGAGTCGGCGGTCGCCGCCCGAGCCGCGGCTGCGCTCGAGCATGCCGACTCCCTGCCGGTCCGTCACAGCCGAGAGCCCTTCACCGGCGAGGTGATCCTCCGCTGCTCTGGACTCAGCCGGGCGTTCGAGGGCGTCCGGGCGGTCGACGATGTATCGATGTCGTTTCAGCGCGGGCGACTGACGGGGATCATCGGCCCAAACGGAGCCGGCAAGTCCACGATGCTGGCGATGCTCGCGGGGACACTGCCACCGACGGCCGGGACGATCGTCTACCGGGATGAGGACATCACCTCGCTCCCGGCCTACCGCCGCGCACGAGCCGGTCTGGTGCGCACCTTCCAGCTCGCAAGCGAGTTCAAGCGGCTCACCGTGATCGAGAACCTGCTCGCCGCGATTCCCGACCAGCGCGGAGAATCGTTCCGCGGAGCGATGCTCGGGCGACGGTATTGGGGCGCCCAGGAAACGGACGCGATTGAACGCTCGCAGGCGATGCTCGAGCGATTCGGACTGATCGAGCTCGCCGATCGTTATGCCGGGGAACTGAGCGGCGGGCAGCGTCGTCTGGTGGAGATCATGCGCGCACTGATGGCCGACCCCGATGTGCTGTTGCTCGATGAGCCGATGGCGGGCGTGCACCCGCGGCTCGCTCACGAAATCGGCATGCACCTGGTGGCGCTGGCCGAGTCGGGGATGACCGTCGTGATGGTCGAGCACGAGCTCTCGATCATGGACGAGTTCGCCGATCCGGTGATCGTGATGGCGGAAGGGCGGGTGTTGGCGGAGGGAACGATGGATGCGCTGCGCTCGCGCCAGGAAGTGATGGAGGCTTACCTTGTCGGATGACGCCAGCGCCCCAGCTACGGGGGTGGCGCCCCCACCGCCGGGAGGGAGGGTTGAGGGTGTGGCGCTGCGAACCGTCGAGCTCGTCGCGGGGTACGACGGCAACCCGGTCATCCACGGCATCTCGATCGAAGTGCAGCCGGCGGAAGTGGTGTCGATTGTCGGCCCGAATGGATCGGGAAAGAGCACGCTGCTCAAAGCGGCGGTGGGGATCGTGGAGATCCTCTCTGGCCAGGTGCTGCTGGGCGGACAGGACATAACCGGATGGCCCCCGGAGAACATCGCGCGCGCAGGCGTCGGTTACGTACCGCAGATCGATGACGTGTTCTCGCCTCTGACCGTCCGCGAGAATCTCGAGATGGGCGGCTACCTGCTCAAGCCGCGAGCGGTCGGCGCTCGGGTCGAGCACGTCGTCGAGGTCTTCCCGCAGCTAGGCCGCATGCTGACTCGCCGTGCGGGAAAGCTGAGCGGCGGTGAGCGCAAGATGCTGGCTATGGGCCGGGCGCTGATGCTCGAGCCACCCCTGGTCGTCCTGGATGAGCCCACCGCCAACCTGGCACCGATAATTGCCTCCGCCGTCCTTCAGGACCACGTGCGCCAACTGGCCCAGACCGGAGCCTCGGTGCTGATCGTCGAGCAGCGTGCGAAGGCGGCGCTGGAGATTTCCGACCGCACCTACGTGTTGGCCGGCGGTGTGCTGCGAATGGAGGGAACGCCGGAGGAGCTGTCGGCGAGCCCGGAGTTCGTCGAGTCCTTCCTCGGCGGCCGCGGACCGGGGACGCACTCCGAGCGATAGCTCACGGCGCGGTCTCGGGGGGCCCTAGCGGGACGCTGAGGCTGCCACCCCGGCGCGGGAGCGAACGCTCTCGAGGATCGCGTCGGTGTCCGGGACGTAGGCGTCCTCGAGGGTCGGGCTGTACGGAATCGGCGTCTCCTCGGTCGCGATGATCCAGGCGTCGTCGAGGTCATGCAGGCCCTGCTCGGCGACCAGTCCGAGAAGCCCGGCCGCCCAGCCGCCGGTCCGTGGACCTTCCTCGACCGCGAGCAGTCGATTGGTTCGCGCAACCGACTCGAGCACGGTGTCCAGATCGAGCGGGCGCAGGGTGCGGAGATCGATCACCTCCGCCGAGACCCCCTCGTCGGCAAGGGCCGCGGCGGCCGCGAGCGCATCGGGAACGCCCTTGCCGATCGACACGATCGTCAGGTCGCCGCCTCCTCGAGCAATGCCCGCCTGACCCAGCGGGACGAGCTCCTGTTCGGGCTCCGGGCCTTTGACTGAGTAGAGCCGCTTGTGTTCGAGAAACAGCACGGGGTTGTCGTCGCGGATGGCCGACTTCAGCAGGCCCTTCGCCTCCGCGGGCGAGGAAGGGAACGCGATCTTCAGCCCGGGAACCCCTTGAAACCACGTCCCGTGGGTCTGGGAGTGCATCGCCCCGAACCTGCCGCCGGCGCCGACCGCGGACCGGACCACCAATGGCACGCTGCCTTGCTCCGACGAGATGTACCAGAACTTCGCGGCCTGATTGACGAGGCTGTCCATCGCCAATCCCATGAAGTCGCCGAACATGATCTCGATGACCGGACGCAAGCCGGTGACCGCCGCCCCGTAAGCCGCACCGGTGAGGGCGAGCTCTGAGATCGGAGTGTCGAACACCCGCTCTGGACCAAACCGATCGAACAGTTCCGTGGTCACCTTGAACACCCCCGCGCCCGCCGCGACGTCCTCGCCGAAGAAGATCACTGACGGATCGCGCTCGAGCTCCTCGGCGAGCGCGTCGCGGATCGCGTCACGGAACTCGAGCGTGCTCACGGGCGGAACTCGGTCGCTCGGTCGTCGGCTGGATCGGGGTACGGTGAGGCGAGGGCGGTCTCGACCGCATGGTCGATGAGGGTGCTCGCTGCCTGCTCCGCCGAGACCAGCTCCTCTTCGCTCAGCTCTTCCAGTAACCGTTCACGGGCGAGCTTGAGCGGATCGCGTGTGCGCCACTGGTCGAGCTCTCCCTCCGGCCGGTAGGTTCCCGGGTCGCTCTTGGAGTGGCCGTAGTAACGGTAGGTGCGGCACTCGAGCAGCGTCGGGCCGCCTCCGCCTCGGGCCCGCTCAACGGCTTCCGTTGCGGCGGCATACATCTCCCACAGATCGTTGCCGTCGACCACGGTGGACGGCATGTCGTATGCCCTGCCCCGCTCGGCTATGTCGGCGCCGGCCGTCACGGATGCCATCGGGGTGAACTCGCCGTACAGGTTGTTCTCGCAGACGAAAACGGCGGGAAGCGCGAACACGCTCGCCATGTTCAGGCATTCGTGGAAGTACGCCTGGTTGACCGCGCCATCGCCGAAGAACGCCGCCGCGACGCGGCCCTGTCGCTGGGCCGAGAGCGATGCACCGAGAGCCGCCGCGATCGAGCCGCCGACGATGCCGTAGCACCCGACCAGCCCGTGCTCGAGGTCGACGATGTTCATCGAGCCGGCCCGACCCCCGCAAACGCCGGTGGCGCGGCCGAGCATCTCCGCCACCAGGGGCCCCGGTGGCGTTCCCTTCGCCAGCGCGTGCCCGTGGCCGCGGTATGTGCCCGCGACGTAATCGTCCGGGCGCAGCGCCATGCAAACCCCGACCGCGACCGCCTCCTGCCCGGCGTAGAGGTGGGTGGTGCCGTGAACCTCGCCGGCCAGGAACAGCCGATGGATGGCGTCCTCAAACTGACGGATCAGGTACATCCGCCCGTATCCCTCGAGGAACATCGCGGCCTGCGACGCCTCAGAGTCTGCCCTGTCGGTTCTACTTTGCTGCGCCGTCGGACGGTCCGCCAAAACCGGCTCCTCGCCCTCGCTGATCACCTGCAGGCGATAGTATCGCAAACGTTTGCAGTCCCGATCTGTAAGGGCATCCCGTGGCTCACGAAATCAAAATGCCGCGCCTGTCGGACTCCATGGAAGAAGGCACGATCCTGGAGTGGCTCGTCGCTGAAGGAGATCGCGTCGAGGCGGGTCAGCCGCTCGTCGAGATCGAAACCGACAAGGCGACCGTGACCTACGAGGCCGACACGGCGGGGCTGGTCCTGTCGCTCGTCGCTGCTGCGGGGGCGACCGTCCCGCTCGGGGCGGCGATCGCGGTGATCGGAGAGCGAGGCGAGGAGATCCCGCAGCCGGCGCCGGCGCCGGCGCCCGAGCCGGTACTGGCCGGCGCGAGCGCACGCAGCACGGCCGAGCCGCCCGGCTCGACGCCGGGGAGGAGGACCGCGGGGCGGCCCGGCCGCGCCATGGCTTCTCCGCTCGCGCGTCGTCTCGCTGCCGAGCTCGACGTAGATCTGCAGGGACTCGCCGGCTCGGGGCCGAACGGCAGGGTGATCCGCGCTGACGTGGAGCGAGCCGCACTGCCTGCGGCCACTCACGCGAGGGTCACGACAGCCAAGGGCGACGCGGAGGTACACGAGCTGAGCAGGATCCAGCGGACCGTGGCGCGGCGAATGGCGGAGTCGCGCGCCACCGTGCCCGACTTCGAGCTCCGCTGCGATGTCGAGATGACCGCGATCGTGGAGCTTCGCGACCGGCTCCGAGGGCTGACCGAGCCCTTGCCCTCCTACAACGACTTCGTGGTCAAGGCCGCGGCGCTCGCGTTGCGCGAGTTCCCGCGCGTGAACGGCGCCTACCGCGACAACGCCGTCGAGACCTACGCCCGGATCAATGTCGGTGTCGCCGTCGCGGCGGACGAGTCGCTCGTGGTCCCGACGATCTTCGACGCAGACCGGGTGTCGATCGGTGAGATCAGCCGCCAGTCCCGCGAACTGGCCGCGAAGGTGCGCGACGAGACGATCGGGCCGGCCGAGCTCGGCGGGGCAACCTTCACCGTTTCGAACCTTGGGATGTACGGCGTCGACAGCTTCACCGCGGTGATCAATCCACCGCAGGCCGCGATCCTCGCCGTCGGGTCATTGAAGCCGCGTGCCGTCGTCGATGAGGGCAACGTCGTCGCCCGCCAGACGATCATCCTCACGCTGGCGTGCGATCACCGGGTGCTCTACGGCGCGGATGGCGCGAGGTTCCTCGCCCGCGTGCGCGAGCTCCTGGAAAACCCGCAGGCGCTGATGCTTTAGGGGCTCTCCGGCTTGGCCGGCGCGCGCGCCCCGGCCGGGCCACCGTTGATGCTGGGCTCGATCGGACTCAGCCCGTCGTCGACCTCGACGTTCTCTGGCTCGAGCTCGAGCCCGGCTTCCCGAGCTTCGAGCGCCAACAGCGCAGCGAAGTCGACGTCGTTTCCGAAGCTCTCAGCCAGACGCTCAACGATCTCCTCGGCGGCGTCGGCGAGTGGCATCGGGACCTCCAGGTCACGCGCGGCGTCGGCGCCGAGGCGGAAGTCCTTTAGGAGCAGCGCCGGGGTGAACGTTGGCCGGAAATCGAGGTTGACGTAGGCCGGCGACTTGTACCGCGTGAACGTCGACCCCATCACGCTGTCGTTGAGGAACTCCAGGAAGTCAGCCCGTGAAACGCCGCCCCGCTCCGCCAGCACCGTGATCTCGGCCATGCATTGGGCGACCACGCCGAGCATGAGGTTGTGGCAGATCTTCACCAGGCGCGCTCGCTCGCCCTCGCCGACATAGGTGACACGGCGCGCCAGCGCCTCGAGGTAGGGCCGCGCCTGTAGCCAGGCCTCGCGCGGACCCGAGGCGACGATCGTGAGCCGCCCTGCTCTGGCCACGTTCGGGTTGCCGCTGACCGGCGCCGCGAGCATCGCGGTGCCGCGCGCTTGGGCGGCCTCGCGGACCCGCTCGGCGGTGGCCGGCGAGATCGTGGTGAAGTCGACGATCACCCCCGGGGTCTCGTCACCTGAGAGCAGACCATCCGGTCCGCTTACGACCTGCTCGAAATCGTCTGAGCCGGCGACGATCGTGAAGACGATGTCGCTGGTGGCGAGCTCGGCCGGGGTTGCCGCGACCGTCGCGCCGAGTTCGGCGAGCGGTTCGGTCTTCTCGCGCGTGCGGTTGTAGACCGCGAGCTCGTGGCCCGCG
Source organism: uncultured Solirubrobacterales bacterium (assembly GCA_963794825.1). Classification (GTDB taxonomy): domain Bacteria; phylum Actinomycetota; class Thermoleophilia; order Solirubrobacterales; family Solirubrobacteraceae; genus Palsa-465. The sequence goes on along the minus strand of CAWCFB010000003.1, from coordinate 1,471,566 downwards.
TCAAGCAGGCGCCGGGCAAGGACGATCCCCATCCGCCCCGCCCCCAGCCATCCGATTCGCACCTGCTGCTCGCCGCTCATGTCGCTGTGATCGCCCGTCCCCACGTCATTGCAATCGTTTGCAGGAGCGTAGCCGACGCCGGGTAGGGGGTCAAGCCACGCCGGCGAGATGGCGCGTGAAGGCCGAGGCCCAGTTGAACCCGGCGTGCCCCAGCAGTATTCTTCTGCAAACGTTTGCAGGAGGGTCGTGCCAGTGGGACAACACAGCTACGGGACCATGGGCGTGGACTGGGAGGAGCGGGTCCGCTTCGACCGGCTGCGAGATGAGCGCCTGGCTCGCATCAAGGAGCTGTTGGCGGCGTCGGAGCTCGGCGCGTTGCTGTGCTTCGACATGGTCAACATCCGCTACATCACGGCCACCCACATCGGGACCTGGGCGGCCGACAAGCTCAACCGTTTCTGCCTGTTACCCCAAGGCGACGACCCGATCATGTGGGATTTCGGGTCGGCCGCCCGCCACCACCAGCTCTACAACCCCTGGCTCGGCGACGGGCGTTCGCGCGCCGGCATCTCGACGCTCCGCGGGGCGATGTCCCCCGAGTCGGGCCGTGCCGAGGACGTCGCGCGAAAGATCCGCGTCGAGCTCGAGCAGCGCGGCCTGCTGAGCGAACCGGTCGGAATCGACGCGATCGAGCCTCAGGTGCTGTTCGCACTTCAGCGCGAGGGCGTCCAGGTCGCCGACGGCCAGCAGCTCATGCAGCAGGCGCGCGTGATCAAGACCCGCGACGAGATCACGCTCCTGAACATGGCGTGCGGGATGGTCGACGCCGCGTACGAGGAGCTGTATCGAACGATGCGGGCTGGGATCCGCGAGAACGACTGCGTGGCCCTGGTCAACAAGGTCCTCTACGAGATGGGCTCCGAATTCGTCGAGGGGGTGAACGCGATCTCCGGTGAGCGCTGCAGCCCGCATCCGCACGTGTTCACCGATCGCGCGCTGCGGCCCGGCGATCCCGCTTACTTCGACATCCTCCACAGCTACATGGGCTATCGCACGTGCTACTACCGCACGTTCGCGGTCGGGAGTGCGTCGCGCCCACTCCTCGACGCCTACAAGCGCTGCCGCTACTACCTCGACGCCGCGATCGAGCTGATCCGCCCGGGCGCCACCACCGGCGAGGTGGTCTCGGTCTGGCCCCGGGCGCAGGAGTTCGGATTTGCCGACGAGGAGGCGGCGTTCGCGCTCCAGTTCGGCCACGGCGTCGGCCTCTCGATTTGGGAGAAACCGATCTTCAGCCGACTCGTCTCGCTCGATCACCCAGAGGAGATCAAGCAGGGGATGGTGTTCGCGCTCGAGACGTTCTGGCCCGCCAGCGACGGATGGTCGGCGGCGCGGATCGAGGAGCAGCTCGTCGTGACCGCCGACGGCTGCGAGGTGATCACGCGCTTCCCGGCGGAGGACCTCGTGATCGCCGGCAAGCCGTACTACACGACCGGCGGCAGCCTGCCGCTTGAACGCGACCCCCAGTCAAACCGCAACACCGAGCTTGACTCCGACCTCCAGGAGGCGACCCCGCGCCTGCCAACGGGCGACGCGATCCGGTACTGATGGAAGCGAGCCGTAACCAGCGATAACGTCACTCACTTCGGCCGTGCGGGCGAACCGTGGGCATGAGCCCGGCTGAGAGCCGGGCAGACGCACACGGTTCGATCAGGGGTAAGAAGTGAGTGGCGTTATCCGGGCGGCGGCACCGGATCACCAGCCAGCGCCCGCCACACCTTCTCGGGGTGGTATGGCGGATCCAGGTGCCGGCCACCGAGGGCGTCGGCCACCGCGTTGGCGATCGCGGCCAGCGTCCCGATCGCGCCGCCCTCGCCGACGCCCTTGGCGCCGAGCGGGTTGCGCGGCGAAGGGGTCGCCACCTCGCCGATCACGATCTCCGGAACGTCGCCGGACGTCAGCAGCCCGTAGTCCACGAACGTGGCGGTCCGGAGCTGGCCGTCCTCGTCGTAGACGACCTCCTCGGTCAGACATTCCCCGAGACCCTGGATGGCGCCCCCGACGACCTGGCCCTGGGCGAGCAGCGGGTTGATGATGGTGCCCGCGTCATCTACCGCGACGAGCCGCTGAACCGAGAGCTTTCCGGTTTCTGGTTCGATCTCGATCGCGGCCGCGTACGCGCCGGACGAGAAGACTCGCTCCGAGTCGAACCGCGCGGTCACGGTCAGCCCGGCGTGGCTACCGGCAAGCTGCACCCAGTCGATGCTGTGTTCGTCGGGCCCGGCCCCCAACCTGATCGCCTCGTCGATGAGCTGATCGAGCGCGAGCACGATCGCGGAACCGGCCACGGCCGTCGACCGGCTGCCGAACGTCCCGAGACCGGGCGGCACATGATCGCTGTCGCCGAATTGCAGAGCGATCTGGTCGACACCTATGGCCAGGCGCGAGGCGGCGATCTGCGCGAACGTCGTGTCGTGCCCCTGCCCGTGGGGGGAGGCGCTGCTCGCGATCAACACCCGACCGTCGGGCTCCAGGGACGCCGTCGCGCTCTCCCACCCGCCCGCGGCGCGTTCGACGTACAGCGCGATCCCCGTGCCCCGCAGACCTGCCGCGCAATCCGGTGCCGCATTGAGTAGGTCAAGCGCGGTGTCGAGGCACCGCTCGTAGTCACCCGAGTCGTAGCTCAGTCCGAGTGGGGTCTCATATGGGAACGAGCGGATCAGGTTGCGCCGGCGCAGCTCGATCCGGTCGACGCCGAGCGCGACGGCGGCATCATCTACGAGCCGCTCGAGTAGGTAAGCCGCATCGGGGCGCCCGGCACCCCGGTACGGGCCGGTCGGCACCTTGTTCGTGCGCTTGCCGACGACCGTCACCGCGGCGGCGGGAATGTCGTAGCAACCGGTGATCAGTTCCCCTGCGGTCACTGGCGGGATCGCGGTCGTCGTCAGCAGATACGCGCCGAGGTCGGCGGTCAGCGAGGCCCGTAACCCGAGCATCCGGCCGTCGCCGTCGAGGGCCAGCTCCAGATCACCCTCGATGCCCCTCCCTTGGTAGGCGCCGAGGAAATTCTCCATCCGCTCCTCGACCCACTTCACGGGGCGGCCCAGGTCGATCGCCGCGACAGCGGCCACAACCGCCTCGGCCGGGATCACCCCCTTGCTGCCAAAGGCACCGCCCACGTCAGGGACGATCACCCGCAGCCGCTCCTCGGTCCATCCGAGCATGTGGCTGAGCTGGGCTCGGGGGCGGTGGGGATCCTGCATCGAGCACCAGAGCGTCAGCCGGCCGTCGCCGCCCTCGTACTCGGCGATCAAGCCCCGGGGCTCGATCGGGGCGGCCACCAGACGCGGCAGCGCGTATCGCCCCCGGACGACGTCGGAGGCAGCGGCGAACGCGGCGTCGACATCGCCGCCGGCGCGAGACCAGCGCATCAGCTCGAACGAGGATGCGCCCACCTCCAGCACGGGTTCCCGCTCCTCGTAGTCGACCTCGACCAGCTCCGCCGCATCCTTCGCCTCCGCCGCCGAAGCGGCGATCACGGCGGCGACCGGCTGGCCTACGTACCGGACCTCGCCGTCGGCCAGGATCGGATGTGGCTCATCGGCGAGTTCGACCCCCGCTGGGGCGTTGACCGGGAACGGCCGCACCCGGCCGCGCAGCTCGCGCGCGGTGATCACCGCCAGCAGGCCCGGCGCGACCTCGGGGGCGCGGAGCCCGGTGATCGACGCGTGTGCGTGGTGCGAGCGCACAAACGCCGCGTGGACCATGTCGGAGCGGTGGATGTCGTCGAGATAGCGGGCCTGGCCGCGGACCATCGGCAGGTCCTCACGCCTGCGCAGCGGCGCCCCGATCACGCGCGCTCCAACCGGTCCCGCATCCAGTCGGCGACGAGCGGGCGGTACCTGAAGGGGATGTTGTTGCAGACGTGCGTGCCGTGCTCGTAGAGAACCCACTCGCTGCCCGGGATGGCGTCGGCGATCCGCTTGGTCTGCTCCCACGGGATCACCCGGTCGCGCATCCCGGTTACCACCAGGCAGGGTTGCTGGACCGCCTCGGCCACGCCCTCCAGATTCAGCTTCGCGGCCCGCTCACGTGCCGAGACCTCGTCGGCGGCGGCGCTGTGGTGCCTGAATGCTTCGCGCGTCAACGATGGCAGCGAGTCCCAGTTCGCCGCCATATCGAACGGCCCGCTGACGCCCGCCACCGCCCGCAGGCGCGGCTCGAACGCGGCCGCCCGCACCACGTAGTACCCGCCGAGGCTCACCCCGGCTGCTCCGACCCGCTCCAGGTCGAGACCGTCGAGTCCGGCCACTGCATCGAGCGCCGCCCCCACTGCGACTTCGTAGTCGAAGCGAATCGGCGTCGTGAAGCCGGTCTCGCCCTGCCCCGGACCGTCGAGCGACAGCGTCGCCATGCCCCGGCTCAAGAACGCCGACTCCCACAGATAGAACTCCTCCTTGGTCGAGTCGAGGCCGGGGATCAGGACGACGAGGGGCGCCGCCTGGATCCCCTCTGGCGGCCGCCGAAGGTTCGCCACCACACGCAGTGCCTCGATTCGCTGCGCCGTGGGGTCGAGGATCGCGTGCGCGTCGTATAGGGCCTGCACCGCTGCCTCGGTGGTGCGACGGTGGCGTTCGGGATCCACTACCCAGACGAACTTCGCGAAGTGGTAGGTGACGGCGGCCCGCAGGAACGCCTCGCCGGCGCTCCGTAAATGGCCGGCGTCCCTAGCTTCTACCGCCAGCGATCGGTGCTCGTCGGCTGTCGCCGTCCACGCGTCGAGCCACTCCTCCCAACGGGTGATCGAAGACGTGGTGCGGACGAAGTCGTTGTAGTCGACGCCGTTGGCGATCAGGCGGGGACCCCAGTTGTTGATCGCCGCCTGCACGCGCGGGTCCGGGGCGAGACTCACAGGAATCGCTCAGCGTTACCGCCGAGCACGGCGGTCTGCTCGTCATCTGAGAGTGCCGCTGCTCGGACTGTCTCCACCGGTAGCGGATCGGCCATCGCGAACGGGTAGTCGGAGCCGAGCATCACGCGGTCGGCGCCGACCGTCTCAACCAGCGTGCGCAACACCGCCGGGTCATGCGTCACGGTGTCGAACAGGAACCTTCTGATCGAGGCATCGGGCGGCCCGCGCAAACCGCCGCCCGCCGCGCCGACGGCCTCATGGCCCCGGCGTAGCCGTCCGCGCAGAGCCAGGATCGCGCCCCCGCCATGCGCGAGCAGCACCCTCAGCTCCGGGTGGCGCTCCATCACCCCCGCGAGCACCATGTGCGCGGCCACGAGCGTCGTCTCCATCGGGTTGCCGACGAGGTTCTGGAGGTAGTAGTCGTCGAGCACCGGTTCGGCAAATCCCCGCGTCGTAGGGTGGACGAACACCAGCGCGCCCGTCCGCTCGGCCGCCGCCCAGAACGGCTCGAACCGCGGGTCGCCCAGGTATGTACCCCCCACACTCGCGGCGACCTCGACCCCGGCGAACGCACCGCTTCCCATCAGCGCCGACAGCTCGGCGGCAGCCAGAGCTGGGTCCTGCAGCGGCACCGTGCCGAGCACGCTGACGCGCTCTGACCGCAAAGCCCGCCAGTCCCTCGTTGTGCAGACGACAGCGCCGCACGCCCTCGTCGGGATCGAGGTCGTAGAACAGCAAGCCCACCCACGGAGAAAGCAGGACGCGGTCCACGCCCGCCCGAGCGCGGTTCTCGAGGATCCGATCGATGTCGGCGAACTCGTCGATCGCCGAGGGCGGGCGCCAGTCCGTTGCCCGGCCGACATGGGGCAACAGCTCGGGCACGATCACATGAGCATGGACGTCGATGATCGCCGGCATCACCGGCGGGGCGGCGCAGTCGAACCCCTGACCACGAGCGTCGGGTCGAGCAGTGTCTCGCTCGCGGTCGGCTCCCCGCCCGCCAACCGCTCGAGCAGCAGCTCGGCCGCGACCTGGCCGATCTCACGCTGGGGGATCCGGACCGAGGTCAACGGCGGGAGCAGCCGGTCGACGAACGGCATGTCGTTGAAGCCAACGATCGAGATGTCATCGGGACAGCTCAGACCTCGGATCGCCAGCGTGTCGTAGCAGCCGAGCGCGAGCAGGTCGTTCGCGGCCACGATCGCGGTCACGTCGGGAGCGCTGTCGAGCAGTTCTGCACAAGCCCTCGCGCCTGCCTCCTCGGTGAACAGAGAGCTGAAGCGAATGTGGTCGGTGGACGCCTCGAGTCCCGCCGCGCGCATCGCCGAGATGAAGCCGCGATGCCGGCGGTGACCAGTGGAGAGGCCCTGTGGTCCGGCGAGATGCGCGATCCGCGTGTGCCCGAGACCGACTACGTGATCGACGGCGAGCCCGATCCCCTTCTCGTCGTCGACGGTGACCGCCGGGACTGACTGGTCCTCGACGCTGCGGTTGACGAGCACGAGCGGCGTGCCGGCGAGTTCGACCAGCAGCTCGCGATCGAGCCGCGCGGTGGCGGAGATGAAGCCGTCGACCTGGCGCGCGCGCATGGTCTCGACGTAGATGCGCTCCCGCTCGGGATCGTTGTCGGTATTCACGATCAACGCCGTGTAGCCGTCCTCGTCGAGGCGATCCTCGATCCCTCGGAGGATTGGGGGGAACAGCGGATTGGTGATGTCCGGGATCAGGACGCCGATTGTGTGCGAGCGGTTCGTCTTCAACCCGCGCGCAATCCGGTTGGGGAGGTAGCCGAGTTCGGCCGCGGCTTGGACGACGCGCCCCGCGGTCTCCGGATTGACCAGCGGGCGCGTCTCCTCGTTCAGCGCCCGGGAAACGGTGCTCGGATGGACGTTGGCCCGCCGCGCGACCTCGCGGATGGTCACAGCCGCGCGTCCGGGAGTAGTCATCAGCTTCGCGCTCCTGCCTGTCGTGGCCCCGCCATCACCGCATCCGGGTCGCGGCCGAGGTCGGTGAGCATCACGATCGCGGCATTCCGTCCCGGGCCGCCGGTGACCGAGCCCCCCGGATGTGTCGTACCACCGGTCTGGTACAGGCCGGGAATCGGCATCCGGTGCTGCGCCCACCCTGGCGCCGGACGCAGCCGACCACTGAACGCGAGCGACCGGTCGCCGCCGTGGAACGTGCCGTGCCACATGTGGGGGTTGGCGCGCTCGAGGTCGGGGGGTGTCACGACCATCTCGGCGATGATTTTGTCGTCGGTGAGGTTCGGCGCGGCGCGGCGCAAATGTTCCAGATGGACCGCCGCGATCTCCCCTCCGAGCGTCTCCCACGCGGCTGGGCCGCCGCCCGGGTCATATGGCTGCATGCCGAGAAGCTTGACGGTGTGGTGACCGGCGGGCGCGCGAGATGGGTCCTCGACCGTCGGCGTCGGAAACAACAGCCACCCACCATCGCGCACGACCCGCCCCTCCTTGACGTCTCGTCCCATTCGCACAATCTGCTCAGGCCACCCGGCCACCCCGGCGGAGACGGCGGCCAACTCGCTGCCGTCCCGCAAGCGGTATCGCGGGGCCTCGGTGGTCAGATAGTGCGCCGCGAATGCCGCGACACCTGGGTCATAGGTGGCGATCCCGTAGACGAAGTCCCCGCCCCACGCGTCAGCCGGAGCCATCTTCACGAGGTCCTTGACGTGGATCGTCGAGAGCACCGCCTCCTTGGCTCGATGCTGCTCGCCGTCTTCGGTTCCGACACCCACACAGCGGCCATCCTCGAGCACCAGCGACACCACCCGGCGGCCACAGATGACCTCGCCACCGCCCTCCTCGATCACTTCCACCAGCGCCCGCACGAGCTCGCCCGAGCCGCCGCGGGGGATCGTCCAGCTCCGGCGCTGGCGTCCGAACACGATCGAGTACGCCAACAGGCCCGACCCGGCGGAGTCGACGGGCTGCGCGGTCTGGAATGCCATCCACAGCATGAACGCCTGGACGTGACGGCTCGAGAACTCGTGGCGGACGACATCCCACGCGCTGAGCGCGACACGGCGCAACCACCTGAGACCGTTCGGGCCTTCCGACAGCATCTCCTCCAAGCCCGGGCCGAACCCGACCGGCGTGAACCGATGGCGGGTGATTACGCCCTTGATCTCGTCATATTCGGCGAGCAGGCGCGTGTAGGCGGCGGCATCGGCCGTCGAGAAGTGAGCGATTTCCTCGCACGTCCGCTCGGGATCGAGCCACATCGTCAGTGACTCTCCATCGGGAAACACGACGTGGGCCACAGGGTCGGGCTCGAGATAGGTCAACCCCCGCTCGGAGATCAAGCCCAGCTCGTCTCGGGACAGCAATGGGTTCGTCTGGATCAATGTGTGACCGGTCGAGCAAGAGTCGAGCCGGTAGCCGGGCAGCAGCGTTTCCTCCGAGGCGACCCCCCCACCCGCGACCGGACGCGCGTCCAGCACGCGGCAGCGGTACCCGGCTCGGGTGAGGTAGGCCGCGGCGATCAGGCTGTTGTGGCCGGCGCCCGCGACGACGACGTCCGGGCTCACGCCGGGACGCCCGCATCGACAGCGCCCCCGAGGTACAGCGCCCCGATCTCGGGATGCTCGAGCACCTCACGGCCTGAGCCGACGAGCCGCACCATTCCGTTCTCCAGGACCACGCCTTCGGAGCTCAGCTTCAGCCCCGCTCGCGCGTTCTGCTCCACGAGCAGGATCGTCTTGCCCTCCGCGTGCATTTTCTCGACCATCCCGAACACGATCTGTCGGATCTGCGGATCGAGCCCCATCGATGGCTCGTCGAGGATGATGAGGGACGGATCGAGCATCAGGCAGCGAGCAAACTCGACCAGCCGCTGTTGACCGCCCGACAGGCTCCCGGCCTTCTCGTCCGCTCGCTCGCGAACGATCGGGTAGAGCTCCCCGACGGCGGCGAGCCGCTCGCGGACGAGCCGCCTGTCGTTAATCGTGAACGCGCCCATCTCGACGTTCTCGCGCACAGTCATTTGCGGGAACAGGCTGTGTGCCTGCGGCACGTGCGCGATGCCGAGATCGAGGATGTGTCGGGGCGAGCAGCGCGAGATCACCTGACCCTTGAAGCGGATCTCGCCCTCGCGGGGGCGCAGCAGGCCGCTGATCGTCGCGAGCAGCGTCGACTTCCCGGCGCCGTTGGGCCCAACGATGCAGGTGAGGCCACCTTGCGGCACATCAAATGTGACCCGCTTGAGGATGTCGCCGCCGCCGTAGCCAGAGGTGATGCCCTCGATGTTGAGCAGTGGCTCCGCAGCCGGAGAGGTCGCCCGCGGTGCGGTGCGCGCCTGCGCTACCGGCGCGGCTCGATGCGGATGTTCCACCTCCTCGGCGATCTCCCGCTGGGTGGCGGGATCGTCCTCGCCACCGAGGTAGGCATCGAGGACCGCGGGGTCGGAGCGAACCTCCTCGGGCGTTCCGGAGATCAGCGGCGTCCCCTGGCTCAGCACCGTTACCCGGTGGCACAGCTTCATCACGAATTCCATGTTGTGCTCGACCACGAGGAACGTCTTGCCGGCCTTGTTCAGCTCGGCGATCCGGTCGGCGATGTGCGTGATCAACGTCGGGTTAACGCCGCCGGCGGGCTCGTCGAGCAGCAGCACGTCGGGGTCTGCGACCAGCAGAGACGCGAGCTCGAGAAGCTTGCGCTGACCGTATGAGAGCGTTCCCGCGGGGTCATCGGCCAGACGGGCGATGCCCACGAACTCGAGCAACTCCATCGCCCGGCGCCGCTCGGCCGTAGAGCCCGCGACGCCGCCGCACCCCACGTAGCCATCCCTCGTCGCGTTGGGTGGCGACGAGCATGTTCTCGAGCACCGAGATCCGTCCGAAGATCCTCGTCAGCTGGAACGTCCGCCCCACGCCGAGCCCGAACACGCGGTCGGGGCTGATGTTGGTGATCTCGCTGCCGTTGTAGTGGACCGTGCCCTGCTGGATCCGCTCATAGCCGGTCATCACGTTGAACAGCGTCGTCTTTCCCGACCCGTTGGGCCCGATCAGCCCGTGGATCGCGCCTTCCTCCACCTGAATGTGGCAATCGGTCAGAGCCTGCACGCCGCCATAGGCTTTGCAGACGCCGGCGGCTTCGAGCATCGCGCTCACTGCGCCGTTCCCGCCACGCCGGTTCCGATCGCCGCGCCTTCAGCGGCGTCAGCGCTGCTCGCCGAGCGCCCCCGCCGATCGCGAATCAGCTGGGTGATCGTCGGGACCACACCTCGTGGCAGCAACAGGATGACCGCCAAGAACAGGACTCCGTACGCGATCAGGTAGGTGCCGGTCCCGGTGACCGTCTGGGTCAGGTACTGCTGCGTCGACTCGAGCACGAGCGCTCCCAGCAGCGGGCCGGCAACGGTGCCGATTCCGCCCAGGAAGCCCATCAGCGCCATCGAGATATCGAACAGCGGGTCGTAGGCGAACTGCGGAAAGATCTGGCCGACGAAGTAGAAGTACAGACCGCCGACCATCCCGACCGGAAACGCCGACAGGACGAAGGCGGCGAGCTTGACGCGACCGGTCTTTACGCCGAGGCCCCGGGCCCGGTCCTCGTCGTCTCGGATCGCCAACAGCTGGAGACCGAACCGCGAGCGGCGGACCGACCATGACAGGAGCACCGCGAGGACCAGGATCAACAGCGCGACGTAGTAGAACGGCTGGTTGTAGTGGGCCGGCGAGAACGGCGCGATCGGCAACAGGATTCCGGTCGTCCCGCCCGTGAAGCCGAGGTTGTAGGCGGCCAGCTGGAAGATGAAGAAGATCGCGATCGTCACGACGACGAACGTGTGCCGGCGGGTCGCGAAGCGCGACGAGCCCGACCGGGATCGCGACCGCAGCCGCCACCAGGCCGCCGAACGGCAGCAGCGCGAACACATCCCACCCGCCCTTGAAGTGCCAGTCGCGCGCGGCCAGCGCGACCGCATAGCCGCCGCTGCCGAAGAACACCGCGTGGCCGAGCGCAAGGTACCCCGAGTAGCCGCTGAAGATGTTCCACGAAGTCGTCGCGACCATGAAGATCAGCGTGAAGACGGCGATCGAGGTCGCGGTCGGATCGTGGGTGATCAGCGACCGGGAACGTCGCGAAGATGAACAGCGCGACGGCAATCACGGCGAGGCCGATCGCACGCCAGCCGCGAGCGCTCATTGCGCCCTTACTGCCGTCGACCCGAACAGGCCCTGCGGCCTGATCGAGAGCACGATCACGACCGCAGCAAAGAACACGACCGGAGACCACGTCGGCGACCACGCAACCGCGACCACGTCGTTGATCACGAGCAGGAAGATCGCGGCGGCCATCGCGCCGCCGATGCTGCCCATCCCCCCGAGGATCACGATCGCCAGCAGCCGCGAGATCAGGTCATAGCCGCTGTTGGGGTTGAACGCGTCGTGGCGCCGAACACCATCCCACCGACCGCGGTGACCCCGACTCCGATCCCGACCGAGACCGCGCGGACCCGGTTGACATTGATCCCGATCAGATCGGCCGCGGTCCGGTTCTGCAGCGACGCTCGGACCGCGCGGCCGAACTTGGTGCGGTAGAGGACGGCGTACAGCGCGACCAGCAGTCCGACCGCCAGGCCGAATCCGATCAGATAGATGTACGGCAGGTAGAACCCGAACACGTGGACGGACTTGTCGACGTACGACGCGTGCAGCTGGACGTAGTCGACACCAGCGACCGGCTCAGTATTCCTTCGATCAGGATCGCGATCGCGAACGTAACCAGGATCGACATGCCCGTGCGATCCGTTTCGCGTAGCCGTCGCATCAGCAGGAATTCGATCGCGACTCCGAGCAGGAACATCGCCGGCACCGTGAACAGCAGCCCCGGCAGCAGACCGATGCCGGCATGCGCGGACAGTTCGTAGCTCAGGTACGACCCCAGCACGACCAGAATCCCCTGGGCGATGTTGATGATGTCCATCACCCCGAAGATCAGGGTCAGGCCAGCGGCCATCAGGGCGTACACGCCACCCGTCAGGACACCATCGACGATCGCCTGCAGCAGTGCGGTGCCCGACACTGCGACTAGCTATCCCTTCCAAGCCGGCTTCGGATACGTCGGCGCCGTGCTGCCGCTCGCGGTCGAAGGCAGCGACTGGACGAGCGCGCCGTTCTGCCACTGGAAGGTCAGCGTCTTCTGCGCTGTGTTCTCACCGAGTGAGTCGAACTTCACCGGTCCCTGCACGCTGTCGAGTGTCACGCCGCTGTGGAGGTAGGCGAGGATCTTGCTGTTGTCAAGGCTGTGAGTGGCGGCCACCGCCTCGGCGATGACCTGGCCGACCGAGTAGGCCTCCGCGACATCGGCATTCACGCCTGAGGCGTTGCCGCCGTACTTAGCGATGTACTCCTTGACCATCTGCTCGCTGTCGGCCTTCTTGAAGCCCGGGTACCAGCCGTTGGGCACCATGATGCCGTTCTCGTTGCCGGCGCCGACGGCCTTGACGAACGTCGAGCCCTGATCCGGGCCGGACGTGGCGATGAACGCCTTCGGCTCGTAGTGCTGTTGGATGAAGGCGTGCACGAAGGCGGACACGGTCGGGACGTCGACGGACCCCAGCACGAACGCGTCGGCATGCGTCGAGGCAACCTGGCTGGCGATCGGGGTGTAGTCCGCCGCCTCGGCCGGGAACACCTTGGAGTAGACGGTCTTGACGCCGGCGGACTGGAGGATCGACTGCGCCGTCGGGATCTGCGGTTGCGTGAAGGGATCGTCGATCGTCGCGTACGCGGCCGTCTTCGGGCGCTGGCTCGCCGGCAGCGAGGCGATCCATTGCGCCCACGTCACGAGGTTGAGCTTGACCGGGATCGAGACGTCGAAGACGTTGTGCAGGCCCTCCGTGAACACGGCGGGAGCTCCGCCGGCGCCTTCGACGAAGGCGTAGCCGTAGCGGGCGGCGACCCGCGCCGATGGCGCGGTCAGCAGCGTTGAGAAAGGACCGAAGGTGAGCGCGACGTGGTCAGAGCCAATCAGCCGCTGGTAGTTGGTGACGACCTGCGCGGGACTCGAGGCGTCGGACAGAACCGCCAGCTTGATCGGGTGCCCAAGCAGCCCGCCCTTGGCGTTCTGGTCGTGGACCCAGAGCTGGTAGCCCTTCTGAAACGCCTGGCCGTCGGCAGCGAAATCCCCCGACAGCGAGAGCGACGTTCCGATCGTGATCGGGCTCGCTGACTTACTCCCGCCCGAGCTGGCGCCGGAGCTCGAACTGTTCGAGCCGCCACATGCCGCGAGCAGGGCGCAGACGCCCACAACGAGTCCCGCCGTCGCGCAACTGCGAAAGATCTTCATCGCCTCTCCTCGCTACAGATTTGTCCGTCGCCTCGCGCTGGACGTGCCGGCAAAGCCCAGCACGTACCGGTGGTGCCCAGCAAGGTCGGCTGCTGCAATCGTTTGCAGAACCGTAGTGCGCTCGGTTGCGCGTGTCAACTGCAAACGTGTGCAACGGGTTAAAGCCGGATTACGGCCGCTCGATAACGCCGTGTGTGGCCAGCCAATGCTGCTGGCCGAGCACGATCGCGATGCTGTACCCGAGCTCGACGAGCTCGGGCTCGGTGAACGCTGCGTGAAGCTGCCGCCAGAGAGCATCGTCGGCGCGGTCGGAATCCCACGCGATCGCGTCTGTCCACGCCAGCGCCGCTCGCTGCCGCTCGTCGTAAAGCTCCGGGTCGCCGGCGCGCCTGACGACCTCGGCGTCGCCGGCCAGGTACCGCGCGCACAGCGCCTTGAGCTCCGGCTCGACGATCCCGTGCTCGAGCACGGTCTCACGGGTATCCGTGTAGACCTCGAGTACGTGGGGTGCGATCGCGCGGAGCGTGTCGCCGGCGTGCGCTGAGCTGCTCCCGGTCATTGGCCTGGGTCGGGAGCCAGGCCCGCGCGATCCGCGCCGGGGTCGGTGACGGTCGGGACCACGACCTCGCCGTGGCCCAGGGCTAGCGTCTTGATCCAACGCTGCTGGCCGAAGGTCAGCGAAACGAAGTAGCCCAACTCGACGATCTGCTCTTCGGTGAAGTGCGAGCGCATCCGTGCCATCAATCCGTCGTCGACGCCTGCCGGATTCCAGACGAGGTGGCTCGTGTACAGAAGCGCGGTCTTTTGACGGTCATCGAACCGCGCTGACTGCTCGAACTCGAGCAGATCGTCGAAGTCCTGCTCAACCGGCGCCTGCTCTCCACCCGGGAGAGCCCGTTGCGAGCCTCAGTAGTGGCAGTCGATGGTCTTCGACACGTAGACGCGGCAGAGCTCCTTCAAAGAGTGCTCCACCACCCCCGTGCGAAACGTTCGCTGCCAATTCTGTGAGAACGACCGAAGCACGGTGGGTACGTGCGCCCGAATCGCCTGACTCTCGGGCCGCGGCGCGCCGTGCCGGGCGGCGTATTCGAGGTAGCCCAAAAGCTCCGGATCATCCAGCTGATCAACCGGGTAGTAGCTGATCCTGGCCACGGATCAAGCTTAGCTCGCAGCCAGAGATTGACGTTTGGTTACAACGGCGGGGCCCCGGGCTTGCGTTTGCCGCACCCGGAGAATTAGGATGCGGCACACGTCCATAGGAGCGTTCGCGCGACGGGATTAGGGGTCCGTGCTTCCAAATTTCGCTCCAACCTAGTTTGGGAGGGAGGGTTCATGCGAGGACCTACAAGGTCTCGTTTAGTTCTGTCCGCATGGCTGGCTTCGGTCTGCGCAGCCGCCTGCCTGCTGGTGCCCGCAAGCGCGGGCGCCGTGGCATCCGCGGCATGCAACGCACGGGCAAACGACACGGTGAAGAAGCTCGTGCCGTGCATTCAGACCGACGATCTCTGGGCTCACATGCAGGCGTTCTGGCAGATCGCCCAGGCCAATCCGGGCCCTGACGGCCACCCGTCACGCAACTCGGGAGAGCCGGGCTACCGCGCGTCGGTCGACTACGTAGCCAACCTCATGCAGCAGGCTGGCTACCACGTGACGATTCAGCCGTACACGTTTGACTACTTTGCTTATCAGGGCGTTCCTTCGATGAGCGAGATCTCACCCACCGCTCACGACTACGCCCTCGTCAGCGAGTGGAACCCCGGGCGGAGCAACGGCAGCACAACAGCTGATGTGCAGCCGGCCGGGGGGATCCTGATCCCATCCACTGGCGGCTCCGCGAGCGGGTGTGACCCGTCTGACTTCAGCGGGTTCGTTACCGGGCGGATCGCACTGATCCAGCGCGGCACGTGCACGTTCCAGCAGAAGGTTGACAACGCCCAGGCGGCGGGGGCGACCGGCGTGATCATCTTCAACGAGGGGAATACCCCCGCGCGCTCCGGTGTGTTCTCCGGCTCTCTGAGTAGCGTCCCGCCGATACCGGTGGCGTTCACGTCGTTCGCCGCCGGCCAGGACCTCTACAACCAGTATCAGGACGCAGTGGCAGCTAGCACCCCCCTGCCACACATGTCGCTGAGCGTGCGAGGGATCGAGGACCCCAATCGCCTGGATTGGAACGTCATCGCTGATTCTCCCGGCGGCGACCCGCACCATGTGCTGGTTGTGGACGCGCACCTTGACGCGATCTACGGCGCGGGGATGCTGGATAACGCGTCGGGCTCAGCGACGATCCTGGACCTCGCCCAGATGATGAGGAAGGTGAACCCGCTCAACAAGGTGCGGTTCATCTGGTTCGGCGGGGAGGAACTGGGCCTGTTCGGCTCGATTCATTACGTCAACAGCCTGAGCCCATCCGAGCTCAGCGACATCAAGTACGACCTCGACGCCGACGTCACCGCGTCGCCGAACTACGACATCGGAGTCCTTGACCCAGCGGCCGTGGACTTCTTCACCCGTACCGTGTCGACGCAGTTCCCGGCCAACGTCTACGCGCCCTCATTGGTGGCTCGTGACCAGATGGTCGATTACTTCAACTCGATCGGGAAGAATCACATCTTCTTCTCGCCCATCGGGACAGACGCCCAGTCGTTCAACCTCGCGGGAGTCCCCGCGAGCGGGGTGTTGACCGGACAGGACTGTTGCAAGACGCAGGATGAGGTCAACCTGTTCGGCGGCTTCACTGGTAACTACGAGGGCAATATCCCGAGCACCGACGGTGGTTGCGTGGACAACCCCTTCCGGTGGTGCGACAACCTGGACAACAACGACAAGAACGTCATGACGTTCATGTCCAGGGGATTCGCCAGCAGCGCGATTCAGATGGCGTTCAACCGGTCCGTGATGTGGGCCGGCCAGAACAGCACGCAGACGAATGTGGCCCGCAAGCGTGCGGCCCACAAGAAGGTGCACATCAGGCGTGGCTCGATCGCCCCGCCCGGGAGCAGCTTCCGGTAGGCGCTAATCGGTGGCGCCGGGCACACTGTTGTGCCCGGCGCCACACGGCGCTTCCCGGCTGTGGAAATGCGTGACAGGGAGGGCTACGTGCCCGTTCGTTTCCACCACCTGGCCATCGCGGTGAACGGCGAGGACTGCGGATGATCGTGAGGGTGTGGCGGACGAGAATCGATGAATCACGAGCCGACGATTACCGAGAGTTCGCTCGCGACAGGTCGGTTCCGATGTTTTGCTCCCAGCCCGGGTTCGCGGGAGTCCTCTTCGGAGCGCGCGACGGCGAGCGAGCCGTGATCACCATCTGGGCGGATCGGACCGCGGCTGAGGCACTTAGCAACTCTGAGAGCTACCAGACAACGGTCGCTGCCATCGAGGCATCAGGATTACTCATTGGCGAGAGCTCCGTGGAGATCTTCGAGCTTGAGGGAGCAGTGCTGGATGCGGGCCTGGGTTCACTCCGTCACCGCATCGGTTTGGCCGAGGAAAGCGGTACCTGACCGAGTAGTCGGCTGAGCGCCGAACGGCGAGTTCCGGCGCCGGCGGTCGTCCTCAGATGTTGTAGAACCTTGTCTGTGGAGGACAAGGTCAACCTCGCCGAGAAGTTCGCCCTCCTAGAGCGGCCCTATGCGCCGGGGATCGTCGGCTACATCAATGACTACAAGCTGCAGATCGTCAAGGTCAGCGGACCCTTCGTGTGGCACAAGCACGATGACACCGACGACTTCTTCCTCGTGATCGAAGGTCGGCTGACCATCCAGCTGCGTGATCGAAACGTTGAGCTCGCGCCAGGCGAGCTGTTCGTTGTGCCCCGCGGTGTTGAGCATTGTCCGACTGCCGATGAAGAGACGCTCGTCCTGCTCATCGAGCCACGGGGGACCGTGAACACCGGGGATGCAGGCGGCGATCTCACCGCTGAGCCGGTTGAGATCTAGCGGCTTCCGAGGAGGTGGGCCACGCACGCGGCCAGGTGCGACATGGCCGTGGGAATCGCCGAGGCGGAGATGGCCCCGTAACCCAGCACCAATGCCGGCCCGAGGTCTCTCGTGACGGCGCAGGCCGAATGCAATGGGTCAACCGCAACACCGCGCCGCAGTGCCTCGGCCGCGACGTCGGTCTCGGTGATCTGCGTCGGCAGCCAAGCCATGACGTGGAGACCAGCCGCCCCACCCGTCACCCGTACCGACGGAGCGAGATTACGCGCCGCTCCGATTACGGCCGCACGGCGGGAGCGGTAGACGCTGCGAGTTCTTCGCAGATGACGGTCGAGAGCTCCGGTCTCGAACATCGTCGCCAGGGCTGCTTGATCGATCACACTGGGCTGTGCGTACGACACGCCGTGCGCTTCTGACACGGCGTCGGCCAGGCGCGGTGGCACGATCAGCCATCCAAGTCGGACGGCCGGAGCCAGAACCTTGCTCGTGGTTCCGGCGTAGGCAACACAATCTGGGGCCGCACTTCGCAGCGGCTCGATCGGTCTCGAGCCAAATCGGTATTCGGCGTCATAGTCGTCCTCGACGATCAGACCACCGGTTTCGAGCGACCACCGGATCAGTTCGGCGCGGCGCGCCGGCGCCATGATCACCCCGCTTGGATATTGATGCGCGGGGGAGACCACAACCGCCTGCGCATCCGATGCGTAAAGATCGGTGACCGAGATTCCTCTCGCGTCAACTCGCACCGGCCTCGGCTCGAGGCCGCTCGCGACGATGGTTTTCGGAATCCGTTCCCAGGCCGGATCTTCGTGCGCCACGCGGCGTATCCCCGTCGCGTGGAGCGCGTTCCACAACAACGCACAGGCGTGGCTTGATCCAGAGGTGATGAAGGTCTGCTCTTCGTCGGCGGCGATCGCGCGCGTGCGCCCTAGGTACTCAACGATCGCGTGCCGGAGCCGACTCTGTCCCTGGGCCGGCCCGTATAGGAGCGCTGCATCGGGAAGCTCGCGTAAGACCGCTGATGTCGCCGCTGCCCACCTGCGCCGGGGAAACAAAGACGGGTCCGGAAGCCCGGCACGTAAGTCGAACTTCACTCCTTCGAGCCGCGGAGTTTTCGACCGGCGCGGGGGTTGCACGACAGCGGTGGAGACCCGGGTTCCGCCGGACCCGCGCGTGTCCAGGTATCCCTCGGCCGTCAGCTGGGCATAGGCCTCGACGACGACTCCACGCGAGACGCCCAGCTCGGAGGCGAGCACCCGGCTGGCCGGCAAACGGACCCCGGGCCGCAGCCGCCCGGTGCGAACCCCTTGCCGCAGCTGTTGCTCGAGTTGCTCGCGGAGCGGCCCGCGGCGATCCAGCACAACGTGCAGATCCACGCTCAAGCGGCTACTTCATCCTCGAGACCGACCACCTCGAGGCCGCATCAACGGCGCGTCGCGTGTTCCCGCCGCGAGCATGGGCGGGGCGATCGAGCTCCGCCCGATTCAGGTGTGGTCGCAGCATTCGCACAGTGGACATCGTTTCTCCGGATCCGACCGGACCGGGAGGCGCGGCGGATTGTAAGGGGCATGGCCGCCGTTTGGTCCTGTCGCGAAGTCGCGGCTTGGTCCGTCGTGCCCGTTTCGAGGTTGGCGCCCATTTGACCGGAGAGCCTGTTCGAAGAGGCGCATTGGCGGTGGAACAGACATACGACCCCGCGACGCAACGTCAGGGGACCGCGAGGGCGAGTGGTCGACCGCCGTCGGTCGTCGCAACGGCGCCGATCATCGGACTGGCCCTCGCGACGACCGGGCTGCTGCTCGCCTTCGCGCACGGCTACGGCTACCACCGCGACGAGCTCTACTTCCTCGCGGCCGGCCACCATCTCGCATGGAGCTTTCCGGACCAGGGACCGCTCACGCCGCTGATCGCGCACCTCATGAGCGGTCTCGCACCGAGGTCCTTGACGGTGCTGCGCGCGCCTTCGGCGCTCATGGCCGGCGGCTGCGTCCTGATGAGCGGTCTGCTCGCCGCCGAGTTCGGCGGGTCGAGGCGGGCCCGCCTGATCGCCGCCGGATGCACCGCGGCCGCCCCCATCGTGCTCTCTCTCGGCCATCTGCTCAGTACGTCCACCTACGACCTGCTCGCCTGGTCGGTCGTCACCTGGCTGGTCGTCCGAGCGATTCGCATGGACTCGCGAATCCCATGGCTTGCTGCTGGCTTGGTCGCGGGCACGGCTTTGCTCAACAAGCCACTTATCGCGTTTCTGCTCGCGGGCATCCTGATCGGAATTGGCGTCGTCGGACCGCGGGCGGTCCTCCGGCGACCGTGGCCGTGGATTGCCGCTCTGCTCGCTGCCGTGATGTGGGTGCCGTGGCTGGTTTGGCAGGCTCGGCACGGCTGGCCCCAGCTGCACATCTCCTCCTCGATCGCAAACGGCGGCTCGGCGAGCTCTCAACCGCGATGGGCTTTGCTTCCGTTCCAGTTTCTGCTCGCCGGCCCACCCCTCGCGCCGGTGTGGGTGGCTGGACTCGTGGGGCTGGCACGCCGACCGGATCTCCGGCCGTACCGCTGGCTCGCCGTCGCCTGGCTGGTCCTGGTCGGCATCTTCGAGCTCGGCGGCGGTAAGCCCTACTACCTCTGCGGTCTGCTGCCCGTCCTGTTCGCCGCCGGGGCGGTCGTAGTCGACGACTGGCTAGACCGGGGCCGGCGCACCGTGCGGCGCTATGTGCTGAGCGGAGCGGCCGCGATCAGCGCCGCGGTGTCGGCTCTCATCTCTCTGCCGATTCTCCCCGCCCATGACGCCGGTCCGGCCGTAGCCATGAACTCAGACGTGGGCGAAACGATCGGGTGGCCCGAGCTGGTCCGCGACGTAGCCGCCGTCTACGACCGGGTGCCCCGTCCCGCCGTCATCTTCACCGCCAACTACGGCGAGGCCGGTGCCGTCGATCGCTTTGGCGGGCGCCTCGGACTGCCGCGCGCGTTCAGCGGGCATAACGGGTTCGGCGAATGGGGGCGCCCGTCAAATGACAAGGCTTCAGTCGTCGCCGTTGGCTTCCGGTCCCCCACGCTGGCCAGGTACTTCCGGGGATGCCATCCGGTGGTACGGATTGGCAACCGTGCTGGCA
This sequence comes from uncultured Solirubrobacterales bacterium, assembly GCA_963794825.1. Lineage (GTDB taxonomy): Bacteria > Actinomycetota > Thermoleophilia > Solirubrobacterales > Solirubrobacteraceae > Palsa-465. The sequence continues at coordinate 1,451,300 of CAWCFB010000003.1, read as the reverse complement.
TCGACAACGAGGAGAACGGCCGAGTGATCTCGGTGTGCAGCGGCCCCCGGCTGCCGTGGCTCGTGCTCTGGCCGTCGCTCCGACATCTGAGCTGAGGTCATCGATGGCCGAGGGGGACCGGATCCTCGCCGAGGTAGATCTAGAGTGCGAGCCGCATCTCGTGCTGGCGGGCCACAACCTTGGCGCCGAGCTTTCGCATCGCTGTCGATGACGGCTCGTTTGCCGGCACGTTGGCAAACCTCAGGGGTCCTCCGCTTGCCGCCGAGCACAGCAGACCCGCGGCCACCTGCTCATCCGCGGCTGCGATCTGCATCACGCTCACGCGGTCGCGGGTGGATCGGAAAATCGCGGCTCCGGCCAGCTCGCCGTCCTGCTCGATCCCCACCGCCCGCAACTCACCATGAGTGAGCTTTGTCAACACTTCGTCCGCGCGCTGCCACGGCTCCCGGCCCTGCCGATTGGCCGCTATCCACGACCACGCCTGCCGCACATCCACCTCACCACCGTTCCCGGTCTGCGTCGAGGCCGGAAGCTCCCACACGAGCAGCTCACGGGTGACGCCGAAACCGAGCTTGTCATAGAGGGTCAGCGCCGCGCGGTTGGCATCGATCACCTCGAGCCAGGCAAGCCGACCGCCGATCGCACGCGCCGCATCGAGCGCCGACTCCAGCACCAGCTGACCGTACCCTTGGCGGCGAGCGGCGGGCACTGTCCCCATGCCTCCGATCCACACCTCGTCGCGGCGCACACCGACCAGCGCGAATGACGCGGGGCGTTCATCAACCATGACCCGTGAAACGTCGAGGTCGATGTCGTTGTGCTCGAGATAAGTGCTGAATGCGGCGTCGTCGAGGCGCATCGGCACCAGGTAGCCCGAGAACCCCTCGTTGAATAGCTCGTGCATGGCGGCGCGCTCGAGCGTGTGCGCGCTGGTGATGGTTTTTGTCATCGCTATCGCGACAACAGCGTAAGGGGGCGTAGGTCGGACCCCTCCGCGGCCGACAGACTTTTGAGGTCAATAGGCTTGACATTCAAATGGTGCTAGTTAGGCTAGCGTCTATGGAATACGTGTCTCGGCTTTTCAATGAAGCCTGGGAGCGCCATCACGGCCGGCAACGCCGAATCGCGTGGGTCGGCGCGCTTGCCTGTCTCGGCGCCCTCGCCGTGGTCTACATGGCGGCCCGTGGCGGCCAGAGACCACCGCTGTCCAACCCGGCGCCCCAACCGCCGGGCACGGTCATCGTCTCGCCCTCGGCGATGCTCTCGCGGCCCTCGGCAATGGGCATCCGCTGCCGCCCAGCGCTCGCGAACGCCTGCGACATTGGACTCGCGATCTGGTTGAAACGCCCGGCGCGCTCCGTACGCGCGACGGTGGATGGCCGCGAATTCACGATGACTCGCGTCAGCCATCGACTGGTCATCTATGGCCGCTCGACGAACGAATACGACGGGTTCTTCCTGCCCGCCGAGGTCGGAAAGCGTCCGGTAGCTTCGTACTCCAGCGTCTCCTCAGCCCCTGACGCGCGCGAACGTATGGCTGCTGATCGACGTGGGACGTGGACACGCCGTGATCACTCATTCGCACCTAACGCTGATGTCCGGATGGGGATGAGAAGCGGCGCACCCCTGCAGATCGACCCGACCAACCCGGCTCCGCTGCACGAGCAGGTGGCCGCGGCGGTCCGGCGTGCGATCGCTGACGGAGAGGCCGTGCCCGGCGAGAGACTCCCCCCGGCTCGGGACCTCGCCGCGGTCCTAGGGGTCAACACGAATACGGCGCTCCGCGCTCTCCGGGACCTCCGGGACGAAGGGTTGCTCGAGTTCCGCCGTGGCCGAGGCGTCACGGTCAGTCACGGGGCTTCGCGCAGGACCGAGCTCGTTACCAAAGCCCGAGAACTCGTCGCGCTTTCTCGAGAGCTGGGCTACCGCCCCGATGAGCTCGGCGAGATCATTCGCGCCGCCCTGTGACCGCGGCTTAGGTCCTGAACCACTCCATCAGCCAGTTCTCGCGCCACGTGTCCCCCGCGTCGAACGAGAACGACTGCTTCCAAAGCGGCTGCGCACCTTCCGTCATCCACTCGTATCTCACCTTGACTGGCCGGCCGCCGAGCACGTCGTCGCATTGGAACACCCCGTGACCGTGGTCGAAGGAGCCGACGACAGGGTTATCAAGCTCTCCTGGGCTCGCCGTCGACGCCCACCAGATGCGCCAGACGGCCTCGTCAGGTTCGAACAACCTCAGAGCCATCGCCTCCCACGAGTCATACCCGGGGAACTCCTCTGAGCGGTAGGTGTCGAGATTGCCCAGCCCGCCTAGGAGCTCTCGACTCTCGACGTGGGTCGTGAACTCCCGCCACTCGGCCGCATCCGGATCCAGTGGATTCTGAAGCTTCGAATTTCGGACCCGCCAGCGACCTCTGAGAAAGTCGAAGTCCCGGTGCCCCGATGAGCTATCGGAGCTAATGGACAGCTCTCTCAAGTCGGAAGCTGGGGGTCGGACTGAGCGTCAGAGTCTCGATACTGATGGCTCCCGGCCAGCGCTGAGTAGCCTCGGCGAGCTCGCGGCCCGCCTCCACGGCCGCTCCCGAATCGGGGACATGCCCGGACTCGGCGAACCACACGAGGACAGTGTCATCTTCACGCACCGGAAGGGCCGGGAACGTATTCGTTGCGGGCTCGGTGACTAGACAAGCCAGCACTCGGCTTCCGGTCGCCTCGATCAGCGGCGTGACTTCGTCGCGGAAGTAAGCGACATCGTCGTCGGCGGCGCGCTCGTCGAGCCCGATGATTCCCGCGTGGACGACGTTGCACCCGGATGCCGCGGAGATCTGGAACCGTCGCAACGCGCCGTCCTCGGTGGCCGGTCTGAGAAGCAGAACGTTGTCTGAATCGACCATCGTCGAGTTCGCCGCATCGCGGTGCTCGCGCCACACCGGTCCGCCGTAGAAGGCATGCAGCGCCTCCTTGCGCTGGATCATGTTCGGAAAGCCCCGGAGCCAAACGAACCGCTGGGGGTCGGCAAGGTCGCGAAACGTCCCGATCATCGTGATGCCGCAGTGCTCTTGAGCTTCGGTGAAGTGAGCCTCGAAGAGCTCGACCAGCTCGTCACGTCTTCCCGGCAGCAAGGTGTACTGCCGCAATTCCACAACTTGCACCGGACTAGTCTGACTAGCCGGCTTTGCGTCGGACAGGTCCAATGGAGCACGAAATCATGAGGCCATGCTCGACCTTCCCGCGATACCGCCGACGGCGCTCGCGGGCTTGGTCCTTGATTTAGACGTCCGTTCGGACCTCAAGGCTTGTCCCGTTGCTGCGCCGCTGCGACACTTGGTCCATGTCGATCGCCGCACCGGAGGCGCAGCTCTCCCCCGATGCCGCCGGTGATCTCGAGTACGTCCGACAGAACTTTCGCCCGATGAGCGTGGCCGCCCGCCCGCTGGTGGAGAGGGGCGTGCTTCCTCAGGCGACCTACGTCATGCCGGATGGCACCGCCATGGTCCCGCTCGATCACGAGGCACTACTCCAGGACGCGGGTGGTGACCCGGGCGCGGTGGAGGCTCGCTTTCGGGAACGCTTTCTCGCCGCGGGCGGCGACCCGGCGCAGGCCGATGAGGAGCATGAGGCGTGGCTGTCCGGCGGGTACGGCATTTGCCTGCGCGCGACGACGCCGGAGGCCATCGTCGCCAAAGGCGCGCTGGTGGCGAGCATCACCGCGCTGCTCGAGCGCGCGGACCCCGCGGATACCGGATGGCGGATTGCGCTGCGCGCGAGCGTGGACGCGCTGGATTCTCTGGAGTGTCAGTTTGCCCAGTTTGACCGTGAGCGTTTCGGTGGCCCGGTGACGCGCGACCGGCTCATTACGGGCGTACGCGAGCGATTCCCGGAACTCTGGCGCACGCGCTGAACTCCACGCCCAGCTCGTCGCAATGCGCCGGACCAGTCCTCCGCGACGCGTCGGGCACGCGCGCGCGTCAGCGAGTTTCTGTGCGCCCGGATCTCGCTCGCTGCTTCGGGGCGTGAACCAGATCCTCGAGCGGACGGCGGTCCTGAACCCCGCGGTGCAACGCTGGCTCGACCCCCTCGGGGAGGCGTCCGACGGCCGCCATCGTCGTGACCTCCCAATGATCCGGAACATCGAATTCCGTGGCGATGGCCGACCGGTCAAAGGCTCGGAATTGACGAACGAAAAGGTCGAGAGCCCGCGCCTGAAACGTGAGGTGAGCAATCGCCTGGCCAAGGTCATACAGCGCGAACTCGGAGTACTCCCAGTCCGTGTCCTCCACATAGCGGTGCGTGAGGTTCGCCAATAGGAGGCTGGCGGTCGGCGCCCAACGGATCGAACTGCCTGCCAGATGTCGGACCAGTCGTGTGTGAATCTCATCGCCGCGGCAGCCGACGATGAACGCCCAGGGTTGCGAGTTGCCGGCCGACGGCGCCCACCGTGCCGCCTCCAGCAGAACCTCGATCTCAACCGTTGTGAGCTTGTGAACCGGATCGAAGGTGGTGGGACTCCAGCGACTGGACAGCAGCGCGTGCAGTGACGGCTGGCCTGACGGCTCCTCGCTCGGGATCACGAGTGAACACCGCCGAGCGGCGCACGCTGCCGTTTGACGATGCGCTGGCTTATCCGCCAGCCGCCCCCGTGCCGACGCAGGGTGTCGAGGTAGGTCGCGGTCCCGCAGCCGCCGCCAGCCAGGACGGCGATCGCCTTGCAGCGGGTCCGCACATAGTCGTCGCCCACCTCGATGATCACGGTGTTAGTCACGTGGTGTCCGAGCGGGTTTCGATCGCCGGCTTCCAACGTCGCCCGCCGGACCTCGGAGATGCCGCGCAAGGACCCCAGGCCGACATCGCTCACGTCGTAGATGACGTCAGGAGTGAAGAGCTCGTCCAGGCGGTCGAGCTCGCCGTCATCAAAGAGGTGGCCGTGTAATGCGATCGTTTCGGTGATCGCCCAGCGGTCCTCAGCAGTCAGTTCCACACGAGCTCCTTTCCAACCTGCCTCATACCTGCGTCGCGGTGACTACGACCGCCGCATAGGGCACGCGCTGGAGCCGAGCCGAAGGACTCGGCCATCTGTCTTGCCTGGTGCGGCTGCTGGACGGGCGGACGCATACTCGGGCCACCAAGTGTGACAGCGGTCCCCTTCCGCCTTTCAGCGATCTGCCGAGGACCCTCGCCCACGCCGATTAGGTCATCGGCAAATACGGATACGATGCGTAAGCGGCGCCAAGCCGTCACGGCCCTTACACGAACTAGTCACACACACAGCATGCACGGCGTTCGCAAACGTGGCGAATCCTCCCGAAGCGGCTCGCGCTCTTCGACCTCGGTCGCCTCAGACGGCGGACGGGCCGGCCACGTGCCCCCGAGGCCGATTCCGCACACCCTCGCGCCAGTCCTGTGTCTCGACTTCGTCAACAGCTTGTTCTCGGACCACACGGGATCGGGTGAGACCTATGACCGCCTGGAAATGGCTCAATGGCAGCGGTGGTTTGCCGATCGGTCGGGCGTGAGCGCGGCCGGCGCACCACCGCCTGAGATGTTGCGGGAGATGATCAGGGTGCGCCGAACCATGCGAGAGCTGTTGGAGTCTCAGGCAATGCCAGACGACAAAGTGGTACGGCGGATCAACCGAACACTCGCAGGCGCGCCTCGGACTCTGCAGCTGAGCCGCACGAGGGGAGGCTTTACTCTCGAGGAGTCGCGCCCGCGCGGCTGGGAAGCAGTGCTCGCCGCCGTCCTCGCGTCGTACGCCGAGCTTCTAAGCGGCGGGCAGATTGAGCGAGTGCGCCGATGCGCCAATCCGGATTGCAGCTGGCTCTTCTACGACGAATCGCGGAACGCTTCCCGGCGTTGGTGCGATCCAGCGTCCTGCGGAAACCTGCACGGCGTGCGCGTCCATCGCGAGCGAGCACGACGATCACGCCGCGCGGCTACCGGACAACGCTGAATGCGGCGCGGGCCGGACTCCTCATCGATGCGCGAGGAGCGCACGGATCATCCGTCCGGCGATCGGCCCTGCGTCGACGCCGCCGAAGCCTTGGCGAAGGTCTCCGAGAACGACAGCGATCGCGACTGTCGGGTGGTCGGCCGGCGCGAACCCGACGAACCAAGCAACGGTGCGGCCATGACCGGGGTGTGCGGTCCCCGTCTTGCCGGCCACCGAGACGCCCGTGAGGGCGGCCGGCGTGCCGGTCCCCTGCTTCACCACGTCGGACATCGCCTCAGACAGGACGTGGGCGGTCGCAGGGCTCATTACCTGTCTCGAGGCTGAAAGTCGGCCCGAGTCGAGGTGGGGCGACACCATCTGGCCAGCGTTGGCTATCGCCGCGGCGACCATCGCCATCTGCACCGGCGTCACGCTCAGTCCGCCCTGTCCGATGGCCGCGCGCGCGAGGTTGACCCTGCGGTCCGTGGGCAGGAGGAGCCTGCCCCCAAGCCAGACTCCGCTGGCTGGCGACCGCACGGGCGCACCTCTCAGAGCCCACGGCGCGTAGAAGCCAAAGCGCTGCATGTAGGTGGCCATCGCCTGGCGCCCCACATGCTGACCGACCTGCGCGAAGACCGTGTTGACCGAAGCCTCCAAGGCCTGAGCCACCGTGATCGGGCCGTAGATGCCGCCTTCGTTGTTGTCGATCGACGTCCCGGACACGATCATCGGCGATCGGCCGACGATCCGAGCGGCAGGAGAGTAGGCGCCGGTGTCAAGCCCCGCGGTCGCCGTGACCAAGTCGAAGACGTCCGCCGGGGGATACTCGGCGCCGGCGGCCGCAACTACCGGAGAGCCGGCGGCGTTGGGCGTGCCGGGAGACGGGTTGCCGTAGAGCGCGGTGACCGCGCCGGTGCGGGGGTCGATCGCCACGATCGCGCCGGGCCGGCCCGCCAGCTCCCGTGCCGCCAGCGCCTGCGCTGCTGTGTCCAGCGTGCCGCCACCCCTCACCCCGGGGGCGGCGGGGCCAGATCGTTGGTGGCTCGCGCCAAGGAGGGGCAGGATCACCGCGATCACCACGAGCGCCGGGATCACGACCGCGGCTGTGGGCACGATCGATCGCGCGATTCCGAACCGACGCGCCGTCCGCCCGGAGCGTCCTTCGCCACCGCCCTCGTCCAGCTCTGCGACCTTGCGCCAAACGCCCTCGATCGGCGGCGGGTCGCAGTCGCGAACCGGGTTCTCGGCGGTGAGCCGCTCGAGCAAATCGATCATGTCAACGCCTCCATCGGGTCTGGCCGCGTCCCAGCGGCCGCCTGCATGGCGATGGCCAGGCGTCGGCGCGCGCGGTGCAGACGCATTACGAACGCCCGTTGCGAGCAGTTCAGGACGACCGCCGCGCGGGCTGGTTCGAGCCCCTCCCACGCCACCAACATCAGTACCTCGCGATCGCGCTCGTTGAGACTCCACAGCGCGTCGCGAAGCGGCGATTCAACCGCAAAGTCGGGCCCCGGCTGCGGAACACGCTCGTGGTGGAGGCGCTCGATCAGCGCCTCACGGCGGCGATCCGCCCGACGCTGGTTGGCGATGAGGCGCCGTGCACACCCGAACAACCAGGGCAACGCATTGGCGTCAGGGACGCGATCCAGCCTGCGCCAGGCGACGGCAAACACTTCGCTCACGACATCGTCGGCGAGCGACGGGCGGACCCGACGTAGCGCGTACGCCCGCACTGCCGCCGCATGATCAAAGAAGAGCCGCTCGAACCGGCGGCGTCGCTCTACGTCGTCCACTAAAGCGCCTATGTCCGGCAGATCACCCAGAGTCACACCTTGGCGGCGCGGCTCCGGGCATCACGGGTCAGGCTCGGGCGGGACGCTCTGCTGCCGGCGACGATCGAGCACCACGTAGTGCTGGGATCGCTCATCAAAGCGCGCGAGAACTGCCCGGGCTTCCTGCGGAACGTGAGAGACCGTGACGTCCTCTCCGACAAATGCTGCGATCGCTCGCTCGGAGTCAAACCACATGACGGTCATGAACTCGACCTCGTCCTCAAGCTGGCGTTTCAGGAGATCGATGGAGATGAAGCCCGGGATCGACCGGGCCTCGATCGCTGGGATTACGACGGTCCGCACAACGCGCTCGTAGGCGTCCGCGTTCCCGTGGGTGGTGTAGCCATGCCAAATGCGACAGATCATGCGGACATTCTCCGCCCGCGTTCGGGAGCGTGCTTGCCTGCGGGCGGCGGGGGAAAGATCTCTGACAGAGTGAAGCGATGCTGACGCGGGTGGCCGACGGCGTCTGGGTCCGGCAGAGCGAGTGGGTCTGGACGAATACCACCGTGGTGCGCGGGGAGGCTGGTCTGATCCTGGTCGATCCCGGGATCGATGGTTCCGAGCTTGACCAGCTCGCCGACGACGTGGACCGCCTCGGCATTCCGGTGGTCGCGGGGTTCTCGACCCATCCCCACTGGGACCATCTGCTCTGGCACTCGCGGTTCGGCGATGTGCCGCGCTATGCCACCACCGCCGGCGCCCACGCAGCCAGTGAAGCCCGGGAGCGGGCGCAGGCCATGGCGGCGCAGAGCGCGGCGGGCATCCCGCTTGAGCTGATCGGACTCGTCACCGCGCTGCCCGCGGACGACCCATTGGTGCCGGGCGAGATCATCGAGCATCAGGCGCACGCCATCGGCCACGCCGCGATCCTCCTCGCCGACCGCGGCGTCCTGCTCGCCGGCGACATGCTCTCCGATGTCCTGATCCCGCTCTTCGACTCCCGCCAAGACGATCAGCTGGGCGCCTACGAGACGGCGCTCGACCGGCTGGCAGAAGCGGCCAGGCACGTCGATGCCGTAGTCCCGGGCATGGCGCCGTTGCCGAGGGTTCCGAGGTCGCGGCCCGCCTCGCCGCCGATCGGGCGTACATCGACGCGCTGCGGCGAAGCGAGGAACCGGTCGACGAGCGTCTGGCGGCGGCGGACTGGCTGTCCGGCCCCCATCAGTCGAACCTAAACCAGGCCCGAGGGCGATAGGGATCTTCAGCCGGCTCCGACTCAAGTGACGCATTCGCAGGTAAGTCGCCAGTGAGCCCGCCCGCGGCCGCATCCTCGAGCTGACGCAGCCGCGTCAACTAGCACCGTGCCCACGCCCACGACAAACTGGCCGCGTCGCTGGACCCATCGCACGAGAGCGAGGGCTGCGGCCGCAGGCCTGCGTCGCCGGACACCTCTGGCCCGACGTGCGCAGGTTTGGCGAGAAGGAGGTGTCTGCCGGCTTGGGCCAAGACACGTGCTTCGGTGCAGTCGCGATACTGAGCTCAGAGCGTCGCGAGACGATCGAGATCGTTCCAGAGGGACCATCTGAAGCGGCTAGATCCCGCCCCTCCACATTGCCGCTTCGGCCCGACGGTAGCCGATAGCGTCAGCCAGCTTCGGCTATCGCGTCGGGTCCGAACGGCTGTGGCGCGATGGTTTCGACGAGCGCGCGGAGTTCGATGGCGACGCGTTCGAGTGGCTGGGTGCTTTGTTGGGCGCGGGCGAGGACGACGGCGCCTTCGATCGAGGCGATGATGAGCGTCGCGAGTGATCGTGCTCGGTCGGCGGGGATGTCCTGCCGGTGGATCGCGTTTGCGATGAGGTCTTCCCAGTTTCCGAACGCAGTGGCCGCGGCGGAGCGGGCGGCGGGGGACCGGTTTCCTTCGAGCGTGGCGGCGACGATCGGGCAGCCTGCCTCGAAGTCGCTCTGGCGCACGATCTCGATCCAGATGTTGGTGAAGGTTTCGATCACTGTGCGCGGGTCCTGGTGCTCGATCCCGGCAGCGATGGCTGCGGTCATGAAGTCGCCGGCCCAGCGGGTGGCTTCTTCGGCGAGTTGTTGCTTGCCGCCGGGGAAGTGGTGGTAGACGGAGCCGCGGGGCGCGCCTGAACGTTCGAGTACGTCGGCGACCGCGGTGCCTTCGACGCCGCGCTCGCGGAACAGCAGCGCGGCGGTCTGGATCATGCGGTCTCGGGCGTCTGATCGGCGGGGCATCGTTATATGACGTAGAGCATAGTAACCTCTCCGGTCGTTCTATGTACTTCTGCATAGAACGATGCTTCGGGTGCAAGCCCAGCGTCCCCGGATCCAATGGAGACAACGATGACGAGCACCGGACACTACGACGCGATCGTGATTGGCTCGGGCCTTGGCGGCCTGACCGCGGCGGCGTATCTGACTGCCGCTGGGCGGCGGACGCTGCTGTTGGAGCAGTACGACGTGGTCGGCGGCTGTAGCCATGTGTTCCGTCGCAAGCGAGAGTGGGAGTTCGAGGTCGGGGTGCACTACCTCGGCGACTGCGGGCCTGAGGGGCAGATCCCGACGATGCTGCGCGGGCTCGGGCTCGAGGACCGAATCGACTTTCTGCCGATGGACCCGGACGGGTTCGACACCCTCTGCTACCCGGACGTGACCTTGCGCGTGCCGAACGGCTGGAACCACTACATCGCCAACGTGATCGACGCGTTCCCGGGTGAGGAGCGCGCGATCCGCCGCTACCTCGCGGTGATGCGGCGGCTGGGTGAGGCGATGGACCGTTCGGCGACGCCGGCGTCGCTGGGCGGGATCGCGGCGTTCGCGGCGCGCGGGAGGCTGGCGTCCGCGTGGGCGCTGGTGCCGTTGAACCGGTTCCTCGAGGCGTGCGGGCTCAGCGCGCGCGCCCGGGCGGCGCTGTCGGTCGAGTGCGGAAGCTATGTCTGCCCACCGTCGCGCACGCCTGTTGCCTTGCATGCAGCGTTCCTGCACAACTACATCAAGGACGGCGCGTACTACCCGCGCGGGGGCGGGCAGGTGTTCGCCGCGCACATGACCGACCTGATCCGCACGCACGGCGGCGAGGTACGCACCCGCGCCCGCGTGGAGCAGATCCTGCTCGACAGCAAGCGGGTGCGTGGGGTCAGGCTGGTCGACGGCGAGGAGCTGCTCGCGCCGGTCGTGGTGTCCAACGCCGACATCAAGCGCACCTACCTGGAGATGGTCGGCCGCGAGCACCTCAGCCCCCGGACCGTGCGGCGGGTCGACGGCTGGCGGATGACGCTCCCGTTCGTGAACGTCTACTTGGGCCTGGACATCGACCTGGCCGAACGGATGCCGAACACCAACCTGTTCAGCATGCCGACCTGGGACAGCCTCGACATGCTCTGGACCGACGCCGTCCAGGGCCGCACAACCCGCCCCCGGGGCGAGTGGCTGCAGGACATGCACGACCGACTCGGCGCCTATGTCCACTCTTCGACGCTCAAGGACCCCGACGGCACGCACTACGCGCCGGCGGGCCATTCCGCGGTCGAGGTGATGGTCCCGTTCATCCCCGACTACGACGCGTGGGGGATCGACCGCGGACCCGGCGCTGGCGAGGACTACAGCGACAGCCCGGCGTATCTGGAGGCCAAGGACGAGATCACCGAGATCATGATCGAGCGGGCCGATGAGGTGATCCCGGGGCTGCGTGAGCACGTCGTCTACCGCGAGGCCGCGACCCCGATCACGCATGAGCGCTACACGCTCTCGACCGGCGGCGCCGCCTACGGGATCGAGATGTCGATCGGCCAGTTCGGCCCGTTCCGTCCCAAGCCGGCGACCGAGATCGCCGGCCTGTACCTGGCCGGCGCGAGCCAGGCGTGGGGCCCGGGGGTCGAGGGCGCGATGCTGTCCGGACTGCACGCCGCCGCCGCCGTCCTCGACCGCGACCTCGCCCGTGAGATCCGCGGCGGGGTGGTGCTCGGTGACAGCACCAAGCTGAAGGGTGGCGGTGCCGGCTGGGATCCGCTGCTGGCCTCCAAGCGCATGTCGCGCAAGCCGCGGCGTGCCGGAATCGACGCCACGGAGGTGGTCGCATGACCCGCACCATCGATCTCACCCCCCAGACGCTGCAGCTGGAGCAGGACGGCCGCGTGCTGACCGCACGCTGCGTCACGCCGCCGCTGGACTTCGCGACGAGCGCGCTGTTGCGCGACCTCGACCAGCTCAGCAGAGCGGTCGACCGCGACACATCGGTCGGCGCAGTCGTGCTGACCGGCGGCGTCGAGAACCGTTTCCTGACGCACGCCGACCCGCTCGAGCTCGGCGGGATGATCGACCTTCCTCACCCGCAGCTCCCGGCAGCGCTGCTCGAACCGGGCGTGCGCCTGCAGAACATGGCCCTGCGTCTGCCCGGCGTCGCCCGGGCGGTCGAGCGCCACGGCGGCGCGGTCGGCAAGGGGCTGGTCTGGGGCTACCGGTGGAAGCGCACGATCCTGCGGATGAACCGCTCCTCGACCGTGTACCTCGCGGCAATCAACGGCCCGACGCTCGGTGGCGGACACGAGCTCGCGCTCGCCTGCGACCTGCGCTACGCGGCCGACGCCGACCACGTCCTGCTCGGCCAGATCGAGACCCTCGCCGGGCTGATCCCCGGCGGCGGCGGCACCCAGCGCCTCCCGCGGATGCTCGGCACTTCCCGCGCGCTCGAGCACATGCTCGAAGGCAAGCCGATGACCGTCCGGCAGGCACATGAGCTCGGGCTCGTCCACAAGCTGATCGACCCCGACCAGCTGCTGGCCGAGACACATGCCACCGCCACCCGGCTCGCGCAACGCTCCCCCACGGCGATCGCGGCCCTGAAGCGAGTCCGTCTACTTCGCGACCAGCCGGCCGCTCGGACGCGGGCTCGACTACGAGCTAGCCGGGTTCCTCGCCGCCGGCTCGACCCGCGCGATGAAACGGACGCTCACCGCCTTCCGCGAGGACCTCGACGACCACGGCGACACCCCCTTCCTCGCCCACGCCAGACCCTGGATCGACGGCACCCGGATCGACCAGGTCAGCTGACCCCCAAAGTCCCTGCCAACAACTCCGGAAACCTGAAGAGAGAACGAGATGCCATCACTCAGCGACATCCCCATGACCCTGACGCGGGTCGCGACCCGCCCGCCGGATCTCAGCGTCCCATCACTATGGAAAACGTTCTCCCGGGTGCCGGGCGGCAAGACGCTGTTCACACGCGCGATCTGCCTCAAAGCCCCGTACTTCGGCACCATCGACCCGCACGTTCAGGAGCTGCGCCCCGGCTACTGCGAGGTGCACATCAAGGATCGCCGCGGTGTGCACAACCATCTCGGGACCGTGCACGCGATCGCGATGTGCAACATGGCCGAACTCGCCGCCGGAATGGCCACCGAAATCACGGTCCCCACCGACGCGCGCTGGATCCCGGTCGGCATGACCGTCGAATACCTGCGCAAAGCGCGCGGCAACCTGCGCGCGATCGCGACGCTCGACCCGATCCCCCCGCCCGGCGACGGCATCGACGTGATCGCCAGCGTCAAGATCCTCGACACCTCCGACCAGCCCGTCATGAAAGCCGCGATCACCATGCGCGTCTCCGCCAAAGAACCAGCGATGACCCGCACGAACACCAATCCGACAGGCTGAGGAACTATCGATGGCCCTTCGCGCACCCGACCGCATCGCTAAGAGACTGCTCAAAGCCGGCAAGCGTCCGATGGACAGCTCGCGCTCCGCACAGGCCGCGAGCATCCTCGACATGCCCGTGCAAAGGGCAGGATCCGACGCCCTCGCCAGCCACACACAAGTGCTGCTCGTGACCTACAAGCGCGACCGGAGCGGTGTCCCGACACCCGTGCGCCCCTCGTGCGAGCGAGCACGTGTGGACGAATCAATGCCTCAGGCCAGCGTCGTGGGACGCGACCCGCGCTCGTGCTCGCCCCATGCCGCCCACCGCGACCTCGCCCGCCTGATCGCGCCCGCCGGCGCGTACTCACCGACGGCCGAGCGCGGCGAGCCGCCCCAAGATCCGATCGCAATGGGGCCCCGGCCGCCGGCTTTCGAGCTCCTCTCACGGCCCCTACGACGGGCACAGATCAGTTCGTGCTCTCACCCGGGTTCAGACAGCTGACTTTCGTCGCTTACTGGAGATGGAGTGTGACGTGATATTCGGTGGAGCTGAGTCGGTGCAGCGTGAAGTAGCCGCGTGCAGTGGCGTATCGGCCGGTGCCGCCCGTGATCGGCGCAGTGACGTTCTTAGAGTCGACGTTTTCGGGGAACGCGACTTCGAGGAATCCGCCGGGGAGGCCAACGGTGGTGTTGCACTGGAGCGAGCCGGAGGAGTCGGTGACGAGACAGGCCGTGCGGTCGCCTCCAATGGGGTGCCCGTTGCTGACGTTCTTCTGGGTGACGACGATCGTGTCGCCAGCCTTTGGGAACATGGGGTCGGGTGCGGTTAGGGATGTTGTCTCGGCAAGGAACGTGAGCGGCGTGGCTTTGGGGTGAGTGACCTTGGCTGGTGCTCCTGCCGTCGTTACGAGCGCGGCTGCGGACACGCCGACGATCGCGACGCCTGCTCGCAGCGCTGTCACGGTTCTTTGGGGCGACGTTCTATGCATGAATCCCTCATTTCGGGTAGTTGCCGAGACCAGATTGCTCGCGATCGAACGTGTTCGCATCAGGGAGCCTCCCCGAACTTTCAGCGGTCGCGCTGCGGGGCTGTTCACTCCCCTGGGGGGTCTCTATCTGTGCCTGGGTGCGCGCGGGTCGATTCGATCAGGGTGGCGAGAGACAGCCAGCCGCGGAACCGTTGCGCGTAAGCGCTCGGTTCGATCAGTTCACCCTCGATCGGTTCTGTGTTCTTGTCGAGGACGATCACGAGTCGGATCGGTCCCGTGTCGCGCGCAGAGGCCATGTGGCAAGCATCCAGGTTCGCCGGTGGCTTCGCGTCGGGGAGCTTCCCCGGTATTTGCGACCTCGCGCTGTCTAGGACCGCGACAATCGATCTGGAAGGGTCTAGGCGAGCATGATGCAGAGTGGACATCCAGAGAGCGCGGGCGACGTCCGTCTGCTTGAGCGCGAATGGGCGCTGGCGTCGATAGACGGTTGCCTCGCCGAGGCACATGCTGGATCGGGGCGTGTGGTCTTGATCCGCGCGAACGCTGGTCTTGGGAAGACCGCGTTGCTCGGCCGGGTGGTCGAGTCGGCCCGCCGCCACGAGCTGCAAGTGCTCGCCGCCCGCGGCAGCGAGCTTGAGCAGGAGATGCCTTTCGGCGTGGCGCGCCAGTTGTTCGAGAACGCCGTACGTGACCTGGGCGAACGTGAACGGCGCGCTGTGCTGAGTGGCGCCGCTACGCACGCGCGCACGCTGCTAGGGCTGGCGAGTGAGGGAGCGGGTCCCGATCTGCTCGCCGTTATTCATGGGCTGTATTGGCTCGCGGCGAACCTCACCGATCAAGCCCCGGCGCTCCTAGCAATCGATGATCTGCAGTGGGCAGATGCCCAAACGGTTCGGTGGCTGAAATACATGGCGGGACGCATTCGCGACATGCCCATATTGCTTCTCGTGGCGACCCGACCGCCCGAAGCCAACGCCGAGGCGCTCTCCGGACTCAGCGGGGACCAGCTCGTGGTCGCGCTCGAGCCGCTCGCGGTCGAGAGTGTGGCTGAGGTCATTCGGTCTCAATTCGCTCGCGCCGGCGATGCTGGGTTCGTCAAATCGTGCCACGAGGCGTCCGGGGGTAATCCGTTCTATTTACGCGAGCTGGTGCGAGCAGCCATTGCGGATGGGATAGAGCCGACGGACGAGCAGGCCGCGCGGGTGCCGCAGTTGGGCTCGCGCGAGGTGGCGCGGTCAATTTTGGTGCGCTTGGCGCGTCAGGGACCGCTGGCCCGCCGCCTAGCCGATGCCGTCGCGGTCCTTGGCTCGGATTCCGAGTTACGTCACGCCGCGACGCTGAGCAATCTCTCGATTCAGGAGGCGTTGGACGCATGGGACACGTTGGCGAGCGCAGATGTCCTCATGCGCAGCCAGCCGCTCGAGTTCATCCATCCGATCGCACGGACCGCGGTATACAACGAGCTCGCTATCGGCGAGCGCACCCGTGCCCACTGGACGGCGGCGGAGATGCTCGACCACGACGGAGCGCCGCCAGGGCGGGTCGCAATGCACGCGCTCGCGTGTGAGCCGTCGGGTGATCCACGGATCGTCGATTGGTTGCGCAGCGCGGCTCGGGATGCGCTCGTGTCCAGTACCCCAGATGCGGCCGCAAGCTATCTGAACCGGGCGCTGATCGAACCGCCATCGCCCGAGTCACGCGCTCAGGTGCAGTTTGAGTTGGGGCAGGCGCTGATCGGAGTGAACACCGCAGCGGCTGCGGTTGCATTCGCGTCGGCCGCCGGTGGGTCGAGCGGCCGGTCTGCCCTTCTCGCTCACCGCTGGTGCGGCTACTCGCTCGCGTATACCGGCCGGATGCGCGAGTCGATCGCGAGTTTCGACGAGGCGATCGAGCTGTCCGGATCCGGCACCGAGCTCACCGTGCATCTGTGCGGCACGCGCGACTTCTACGCATCCTGGTGGGCCGACGATCCCGACCGCGACGGACGGCAACAGCGCTTGCAGGATCTTGCGGGGGGCCTCGAAGGTGCAAGTGCAGGCGAGCGGCGCGTGCTGGCCGCCGCAGCCATAAACCTCGCGCACACCGGCGCTGCGTCAGCAGACCGCGCGATTGAGCTCACCCGCAGGGCCAGCGCCGCGGGACTCACCTGGCTTGATCTCGAGGATGGCAGCGAGACAGCATCTGCGGTCGGGAACGCGCTGACGATATGCGACGACCCATCCGCACTCGGGCTGTACACAGACTGGCTCGGTGAGGTCAGTCGCCAAGGGTGGACGATCAACGTCGGCGCCGGCTACTTTCAGCGGGCTCTGATCCGTTTCCGTCACGGGGAATTGCTCGAGGCAGAGGCAGACGCGCGGACCAGTTGGGAGGTGATCAGCCAGCTCGGGGAGGCGGCCGCAACGATCTACTGGTGGTCGGCGGCCGCGCTGCTCCAGGTACTGATCGCTCGCGGATCGCTGGAGGAGGCCAGCGAGCTGGTCGCGTCGACTGGCTTGGGCACGAAGCCCCTCGAGGTCGTGATCTACCCCTGGCCGGGCGTGCTGCTTGGCGAGCTGGCGCTCGCCAAGGGCGAGGTCACCGCCGGCATCGAGATGCTGTTGGAAGCCGGTGCCTGGTTGGAGGCGCGGGGATTCGAGAACCCCTCCTACATCCCCTGGCGTGCGCTCACAGCACCCGCGCTTTCTGCGACCGGCCGCGCGAGTGAAGCGCGTGAGCTGATCGAGCCGGCCCTGCAACGCGCTCGCGCATTCGGTGAGCCGTGGGCGCTAGGGATGGCGCTCCGCGCCGGTGGGACCGTCGAGCAAGGGGGCCGCGGGATCGAGCTCTTGCGCCAAGCTGTCGCCGTGCTGGAAACGTCCGCGTGCCGCGTCGAGCACGCCCACGCATTACTCGAGCTCGGAGCTGTGCTGCGCCGTGTGAACCGGCGCGCCGAAGCGCGCGAGTACCTACGCGCTTCGCTCGACATGGCGCACCGCTCCGGCGCGACCCCAATAGCGAACCGCGCGGAGCAGGAGCTAGCCGCCACCGGAGCCCGACCGCGACGCCCGATGCTCTCCGGTGCTGACTCATTGACGGCCAGCGAGCGCAGAGTTGCCGAGCTCGCGGCGAACGGCATGTCGAACCCGGAGATCGCGCAGGCGCTATTCGTCACGCGCAAGACGATTGAAAGCCATCTCGGCCACGTATATCTCAAGCTCGATATCAACTCCCGGGAGCAACTCCCGCGTGCTCTCTCACTGAAGCCTGACGGGACTTGACGAAACGCCCATGTTCCAACCCCGGCATCGAGACTGCCGCGCCCCTGGTGCGGGGAAGCGGGGCGCAGATTGCGTCGGTCAGTTACGCGCAGGCGGTCAACGCCAGCTGCGATACCGCCGTTACAAGTGGGAAGCTGATGAAGTCGTCGTGCGTGTTCGTGCTCGCAGACGGTCAGCGGTTCAGTTGTCGCCCGCGCGTCGCGCGGGGCGGTGTAGACCGCAAACTCGCTGGAGCGCTCAAAGTCGTGCCGGTCGGTCACGCCGCTGCACCCGAGCTTGGCTGTGAGACGGGTAACTGCCGTGATGCAATCGGCGCAGGCGTGTCTGACCGCGCATAAGGTGCGGACAATTGGCAGCGCTGTCCTGCCACCCATGGCTGGCCCGAACAGTCCCGACGGTGAGCTGATCGCGGGGTATCTCCCCACCGGCGCGCCGATCGCTTTCTACCGCAGCATCGAGAAGGCGGAGCGGCTGGAACCTGCGGTGCTCGGCAATGCCCGCCGCCTGCACTCCCAGGTCGAGCGCGCCGGCGCGGTGACGATCTTATGGTTGCGGCCACCCACCGCGAGGATCCGCAGGGCTATGCAGGGGTGCGTGCCCGGCGCTTAGCTCGGCGCCCGCGCTGGTCGCACTGAGCGTTCGGCGATTGCGTCAGACTCAGCGGCCGATGTCGGTCGGCCCGGTTGGCCGGTGATCCGTCTGCTTGTCGATCCCGTGCGGGACGCCCGAAGTGGGCCGCTGGCCGTCCGTGTCGGGACTCGGAGCGGTGCCTGATAGAGGTATCGGAAGCCGGCCTTCAGCTCGCCCGGCGGTAGCGGATGTGCGTGGCCAGCGGCGAATGCAGCACCTCCACGGGCGCCAACCCGAGAGACTCGACGCCGTCGAAGATCCGCTCGCCCGACCCGAGCAGGACTGGCGCGATGTCGAGCGTCAGCTCGTCGACCACCCCGGCGACAAGCGCCTGCCGAACGATGGAGGCGCCGCCCGCGATATCTACGCCGTCGTCGCCGGCCGTCTCAAGCGCCCGTGCGTAAGCGGCATCGAAGCCGTCAGTGACGAAGTGGAAGGTCGTCCCGCCCTCCATCTCGATCGGCTCGCGGGCGTGATGGGTGAGCACAAGCACCGGTGCGTGGTAAGGCGGCTCGGGCCCCCACCAGCCGCGCCAGTCCTGCTCCCACTCGCCGCGGATCGGCCCGAACATGTTGCGGCCCATGAGGTACGCGCCGCGCGGACGCATCAGCCAGCCAATAGCGGTCGCGTCGGCCTCGTTGGCGCGCTCGTCGCCCATGTGCCAGCCGTGGAGCTCGCCACCGCGCTTCCCGAGCGGGTGCTCGCGACTCTGGTGCGGCCCGGCGACGAAACCGTCGAGCGAGATCGACATGTGGCAGGTGGTGTCCAGCATCTGTGATCCTTTCCGGTGTGATTGCGAGAGCGCTTGACTGCGCTCCGTTTGGTGGTCTTCATTCCTATGGTCGGAGCCGACGTTGCCGGTTCGACATACGAAGCCTTGTCGCTGAGACTGTCGAGATCGGCCGACCCCGCTTTCATGATCGCCACACGTTGCGAGGACTCCGATCGTCTGCCACGTCGGTGGGTCGTCAGCGGACGACGCCCGCGCTAGCCGCCAATCGCAAGGACGCTCTTGCGTCGGCTCGATGACGGGAAGACGTGGAACGCTGTACGTCAGCGCAGCGTCTCCATCCTGCCCACTGGAGCCGAGTGCGGGACGGTCAGGCCTGGGACGTCTGTGGGTGCAAGCGCCACCCAGGCCCCGAGCACGACGAGCACGAGCGCTACGCCCAGGCGCACGGCGCGTGGCAGCACCCGCTCGGCCGTGATTAGCACGGCCACCAGCGCCATCCAGATCAGGCCTCATCCACCCGAGCGCGAATAGCGCCGCCATCAGCGCCCAGCTGCAGCCGACGCACCAGCCGCCGTGCTCGACGCCCATGTGCAGGGCGCCGAGGCGCCCCCGGCGCCAGCGGTCGCCCAGGAACGCCGCACGCTCGCGGCAGTGGCGCAGGCAGGCGTCCTTTGGCGCGCTGAGCTGGTAGAGACCGGCGGCAGCGATCGCGCCGGCGGCTACGTAGCGGCCGGCGTCGCGCCAGCCCAGAAAGCGCGGGTCCAGCGAGCGCACGCCCTCGATGACCGCGTAGCCGAGCAGACCCGACGCCACCCAGCTCGCCAGGTAGCCGGTGGCGAAAAGCGGGGGGTGGCTGCGTCCGTCGCACGCCGTGCGAGCTCCACCACCATCGGCGCGAGCACCGGAAGCATCATCGCAGCCATCATCACCAACCAGGTGAGCCCGAACCAGTCAACGCCGCCGAGCTGGAAGCTCGGGGCGGCGTCCATGCCGGCCATGCGATCGGCGCTCAGCGCCCACGCGGCTGCGGTGAGCGCGAGCAGGACGGCGCCGAGCCGGAGCTCGGCGCGTCCTGACCGTTGGATGGTCGCTGTCGTCACCGTGCCGCCTCGGGGTACTCGTCCTTGCGTTGCACGCTGAACTCGTCCGGCGGCTTCGGCGCGCGTCGGAGCAGAAACGAGGCGTACGGCGCGACGAAGGGGTCGGGTGCCGTCACGGTGTAGGTGTGGTAGACGGTCCCGTGCTCTTGCGCGAAGGCGATCCAGCTGGGCGCCTCGCGAAGGCCGTCCTCGAGCTTCGCGCCGACCTGCTTCGACCACTTCTGGAGGAACGGCGGCGGGTCCTGGAGCATCTCTTGGACCTGCGGGATCTCCTTGGCCTGTTCCGGTGTGAGCGCGAGACCGAAGTCGAACGGGAAGTCGGTCCCGTAGGTCGAGACGTAGGGAAACTTCCATCCCATTCGCTGCTTGTAGGCGGCCAGTCGGTCGATCGGCGCGCGCGAGAAGGCGATGAGCGTGACGTCCTGGTGATTCAAGTGGATCCGCGGCCCGTCGAGCTCGTCGCCCAGGCTCGTGCAGCCGGGGCAGGCGCCGAGCTCGTAGTCGGGGCCGTACATGATGTTGTAGGCGAGCAGCTGTGAGCGGCCCTCGAACAGCTCAGCAAGCGTCTTCTTGCCGTCTTCGGTGTCGAAGTCGTACTCCTTCTCCACCGGGACCCACGGCAGCTGCCGTCGCCGCTCGGTGACCTTCTGCGTCAGCTCGGCGTGCTCGGCCTCGAGCTTGGCCAGCTCGTCGCGAGCGGCCTGCCAATCCTCGCGCGTTCCGACGTTGTGCTCGCTCATGGGTCCTCCGTTCGGTGGTGTTCTGAGTGATTCGACCGGTCGTGGGTGGGAAACTCATCGCCCAGCTCGAAGGCGGCGAGCGTGCCGTCGCACAGCTTGGCCCGCCGGCCGACCCGGCAGCACGCGGTGCCCCGGAAGTGTTCGCAAGACCGCCTCCCCCGACTGCCACCACGCCTCTCGCACAACTTCTCATCGTCAAGGCTGACACAGGAGATCTCACGTGGTCACCCTGTGGCCAGCTTGGCGCAGGGCGTCCACGGCTTCCTTCAGCCGGCCGGCGGGGACCAGGACGAGGTCGCCGTCGTAGCTTGCCGCGGTCCAGACGGGGAGCTCGTTGGCTGCGAGCGGCGCGATGATGGCGCTGAGCATGCCGGTCGCGTCAGGATCGTGCGCGTCATCGCCGTTCCATAGCGCGGCCCACGCGTCCTCGGCCGTGTCGTCGCGCCGCATCGTGGCGCCCCCGTCCGGACCGAGCACGAGCGCGAGTAGATCGGCCTGGAAGGCGATCGTGCGCACGTCGGTAATGCGCTCAAGGACGAAACGGCCGTCGAGTACGCGCAGGTTCTGAGGTCGAGCTGCCGGCATCGAGCTCACATGCAGTGGCGCACGCGGTAGCGCAGGTGCATGGTCGCGGACGCTTGAAGCGCGCGGACCAGCTCGAGCTCGATGTGCTCAGGGGCAAGGCCGTCGAAGAGCCGTCGGCCCTCGCCGAGCAGCACCGGCCGCAACTGGATCTCGATCGCATCGAGCACGCCGGCCTTTAGTGCCTGCTGGGCGGTGTAGGCGCCGTGCATGAAGACGTCGCGGTCACCGGCGGCCGCTTTGGCCCGCTGCACACAGGCGGCGATGCCATCAGTGACAAAGTGGACGTTCTCGAAGGGGTTCTCAGCGGGTGACTGGTGGGTCGGAACGAAGATCGGCACGCCGTGGTGGTGGTCGCTGCCCCAGTAGCCGGCGAACTCCCCGGTGCGCCTGCCGGTGATCACTGCGCCCGTGGCCAGCCGGGGGTAGGCTTGATTCGCGGTCCCTTGGGGAGGGGATGGTTTCTGGTTGGCCGCTTGATGGGCTAGGAGGGGTTTGATGCGGTGGAAGCTCGCGTGCACGTTTCGGGTGGTGGCGGGTCTGCTGATGGTAGGGGTGGGTGGCGCGCTCACCGATCCCGTTTTGGCGCGTGCCGCGGTTCCAAGCCTGCGCCTGTTCGCATCCTCGCGTGCGGTGACGGAGTCGCAGCTTGACCTTCGCTTCGGCGGACTCGGTCTGGGCGTTTGGATCGCTCCGGTTGCGGGTGCCTTCCAGGTGGACGTCAGCGTCGCCAGGAGGCGCTCCGATTGCAGCGTCGCGGCGAGCTGAGCTCAGGTGTCGCCCGCACTGAGCCGAGTGTCGGTCGGGCTGTGTCGCTGTCGCAGCTTACGCGTGGCGAGCGTGTTGCGCTTGCGCTCTGGATGGTGCTGGTGCCCGTGGTGTTGATCGCCGGGATTCAGATGACCGCGTTGGGTTCGGGTGCTACGCGGGGTGCAGGTATCGCGCTGTTACTCATCGGGTTGGTCGCGACTGCGTTCTCGCCGCTGTTCACCGCCCGAGTGCGGCGGCGGTACTCAACGCCAGTCGAGTGACAACCCAGACCGTCGCTAGGCCTGGGCGTCGTGACTCGTCGCGTTCGGAACGAGGTGGCAGAGAGCCGGATGCGTGCTGCGGCCACGCGGCTGCTTCTCGCCTTCAGGAGAACCGCTGGCACCCTCAGGTCTGCCACCATGTGGAACCCTTGCCGGATGGGAGTCGCATCAATACGAGAGAGGTTCCTGGCGGGACTAGTTGATGCTGCTGTTGTCATCCTCGGCATGGTGGTTGTAGTTGGGCTGGGGATCGGAGCAGCTGCGGACTACTCGCGTGTCGAGCGGGTGGATGACGCAGACGAAACCGAAGCGGAAGTGCGGGAGAAGGCTCCTTTGGGTTCTCCCTCCGACGGCGAGGGCGTCGAGGACCTGGACGATCGGTCTTGCGGGATCGAGCACAATGGCTCCGGACCCGACCGGAGCGTCCCTGGGCGAGTCAGAGCTGCACTCCGATCACCACTCCTAGGCGCGGCGCTCAGAGGCGCGGGAGCCGGACTCGCTATCGCGAACCGGAACTGGCGTAGCCCCGGCTTTCGCGTGATGGGGCTAACTCGCGTTGATGCTCGCAGCGGCGGGCCCGTCACTGTCCGCAGCGCTTTGATAGGTGGCCTGTTCGTCCAGGTGCGAGAAACAGCCACGAAGGACCTCTTTCAATCTCACGTGCACGGTCAGCGAAACCGAATGGAGGAATTGGCGCCGCAGTTGAGGGAGCTCGAGCACAAGTACGCCGACGATAGTCAGGCGCGCCAGCGAGCCGTGATCGAGTTCTACACGGCGAACAGCATCAACCCACTCGCGGGGTGCGGATGGTCGGTCGCCGGCCCCATGCTTTCGCAATTGATTCTTGCGGCTGCGACTCGCGGTGGGCGAACGGTCTACGACCGCCTAACGGGGACCATCGTGATCCGCGATGGCTAATCAGATTCTTCACTTCCGCTCTCATCGCAAGGCACCAGCGACGCCGTCGTGACCGGCATAGGCGTGATCCAACAGTCCGGCCCTGCTCATAGAAATGGCTGCCTTCGACGGGGCAACGCGCCGCTGAGGGACCAATTGCCGGACGATGCAATGATCCGGTGGTGGTCAGCGTCGGAGTTCTCGCCCGGTTTGAAGTTAAGCGCAACTCGGGAGCGGAGATAGCCGAGTTCTTCAGGCAAGGCCTGCCGCTGGTCGAGTCTCAGCCTGCGAGCACCGTGTGGTTCGCCTTCCGCTTGAACGAGCACGACGTACGGCGCGTTCGCCGCCTTTGCCAACGACCGCGACAGAGATGCCCTCCTGGCCGCGGGCGGTCCTCAGCTTTCGGAGAAGTTCAGGCACATGTTCACGTCGCCGCCCACGTTCGACAAGGTCGATCTGCTCGAAGCCAGGATCACCAGCCACCCCTCCGCGTGATTCCCGGCCTCCACGAGGTGTGCTTCGTCAACAGCGTAGGTTGGAGACTCTCAGTCCGGCCGCGCGTTCCGCGACGCGCTGGGAGGGTGTGCACGCAGCGCTCGGCGCGGTGGGCGCCGCTGTCAGATGGCGAAGCACTGCTTGCCGGATCAGCGCAGCGCTGAACCCCGATCGCTCTCGCGTGCAGGCGCTCCCCTGAGTCGCGCCGACCGGAGCCCGCTCCACACACCAGGGCGCGTGATCGCTTTCACCGCTGTCGGCGACCACGCTGACGATGGCGTTGGCGACTTAACGGTCGTCAGCGGCCCAGGGGGAACCGACCGGGACGCTTACCAGGACGCCGGGAACACCGTTGGGGAACATCGCTTCTGGTACGCACGTTCGCGGGGCGCTCGGATCTACCGGCTTTGCTGGCGATTAGTCAGTGGAGCCAGCCGGGATCGAACCGGCGACCTCCTGCTTGCAAAGCAGGCGCTCTCCCAACTGAGCTATGGCCCCTTCGTTGATCGAGTCTAACGTCGGGCCACCAGTACCCGACCGCGCGCCCCTACGGGCCTGGGGTGAGCTCGATCCCGAGTCGGTCGAGGTCGGGGACGCCCCCACCGGCCACTCGGACAACGTTGTCCCACCCCGCGCGTCGGAGCAGCGAGGCGGCGAACGCAGCGCGCATTCCGGCGGCGCAGGCGACCGCGGTGACGTGGCCATTCTCCGGCAGGTCGACCGAGCGGCCGTCTTTAAGGCGGTGGAGCGGGACGTGACGCGACCCGACCACATGGCCGGTGACCCACTCGAGCTCCTCGCGAACGTCGACCAGGTCGACGGCGCGCTCACGCAATGCGGCTGCCAGCCGCTCGAGGTCCCACGAGCTCGCCTCGGCGACCGGCACGTCGTCGCGCTTCCACACGGCCAAGTCGGCGGGCGTCCAGCCGAGCGTCTGCCAAAGCCCGACGGCATGGAGCGCACTCGTCATCTCGCCGGCCATCTCCGGTCCGTCCGCGACGATCAGAATCGGTTCGTCTGGCCTCAACGCCCAGCCTGCTCGGGTACCCACCCCGGCGGCGATCACCGGCAGGTTCACCGAACCGGCGAGATGCCCGGCATCGAACGCCTCGGGACCGCGGGCGTCCAGGACTGTCGCAGGGCCTCGCAGCGCCTCCTGGAGCCGCTCGCGGGAGAGCTCCCGGACGGGCGCCGGCCCACCCCCGTCGCCGTCGCGATTGATCGCGACGATCCGGTCGACGTTGGGCGGTCGTGCGGGCAGATTCTGGGTCAGCTTCGTGACGAACTCCGACTCGCCCATCCGGAGCAGCGGGTTGTGATCGCGTTCGTAGCCAACCGACGAGCTCGTCTTGCCGCTGAGGCCGGCACCGCCGCACAGCGAGCCGCCGACGTGGCCGGGCCACACCTCGACGTAGTCGCCAAGCCCCAACACACGCTTCAGACTGGCGTGCATTGACTTTGCGCCGTCGGCGGCCGCGTCGACGAGATCGGGCCGGGCGAGATCGCCCACCAGCAGCGAGTCACCCGTCAGCACCAGCCAGGGATCCGCCCCTCGTGCACCGTCGGTGACCGTGAAGACGAGATGCTCGGGACGGTGGCCGGGAACCGAGATCGCCCTGATCCGGACGTTGCCGATCGCGATCTCGTCGCCGTCGCGCAGATCGCCCTCGCGCACATCGGCCGGCCGCGCGGCGCGGTGGGCGGTAGCGCCGGTTTCGCGCACGAGCCGGTCGCGCCCGGACAGATGGTCCGCGTGGTCGTGCGTGTCGATTACATGGGTGATCCGAAAATGCTCTCGCCTGGCCAGTTCCAGGTAAGGCTCGATATCCCAGCGCGGATCGACGACCGCCGCCTCACCGCCGCAGGCGATGAAGTAGGACGCGCAGCCGAGATCCCCGTAGAGCACCTGCCGGAAGAACAACTTAGCTCCTTACCGCAAACCCAACTGAACCAGTCGACTTTGCTTTATAGCCGAGGGTTCCGGACCCGTCAATGGCTCAAAAATGGGTCGGAGTTGACGGTGAAACCGGCCAGCCTGGCCGCGCGCCGTTGGAGTGTCAGCCGTCGAAATCGAAGTCGCGCGGCGGCTTCTGCTCAAACCACAGCCGATCGTGCTCCGGCGCGTCCTGCAGGAACTCCGGCGTCTCCTCGAGCACGTCGTCGCGCTCCGGCTCGGCCCCCAATGCCTCTTCGACGTCGTACTCCACGGTCTCCTCATCGCCGTGTTCGAGGACGCCCATCCGTTCGTCGCCCTCGGCTCGTTCAGCGGGAGCCGGGGGTGCGGCCGCGGGGGGAGGCGCTGCGGCCGGCGGCGGCGCCGCGGCGCCGGGAGGAGGCTCGGCTGGAGCTGGTGGCGGCGGCAATGGCTCGAGCTCTGGCTCAGCCTGCGTCGAGTCCGCTCCAACGGCCGGGGGCTGGACCTCCGAATCCAGCGGATCGTGCCAGTCGGGGTCCCCGAGCCCGTCGTCGTCCTCGAACGGGGGGCCATCGGCCGGGTACTCGGACTCGTAGAGCTGGCTCCCGTCGGGGGCGAACTCGATCCCGGGCTCCTCGGAGCTATGCGGCGCACGGTGCACCGGACCGAGCGCCTCCTGCTCGGCACGCTGCACCTCGGTCGGGTCGGCTCCCCGCCGTCGCTTCAGGTCGAGGTGCTCACGAATTGCGTCGTCCAGCAGGCCCATCGGGCTTAAGCCTACTCGCCCCCGGCCACGTTCGCGGTCTCTGCCTCCGATGTTGCAGTCCTGTTCTTACCAGACCGTTTCGCGGCGTAAAGGGCGGAATCGGCGTCGGCGATCAGCTGATCCTTGTTTCCGTCGACCGAGGCCGCGACGCCGAGGCTCGCCGTGACCCGGAGGGCTCCCTGGCGGTCAAGCCGCGGGACCCGAAGCGCCTCGATCGCGAGGCGGACGCGCTCAGCGATCGCGTGCGCGCCGGCGAGATCGGTGTGCGGGAGGATCAGAGCCATCTCCTCCCCGCCGTAGCGCGCGGGCGAGTCCGCGTCGCGGGAACTCTCGCGAACTACGCGTGCGACCTGCTTCAACACCACGTCGCCCTGCTGGTGGCCGAACGTGTCGTTGATCGACTTGAAGTCGTCGATATCCAGCATGATCAGACCGACTGGGTACTCATAGCGACGCACCTGCTCGATCTCGGTGCTGAGCAGCTCCTGGAACGCGCCGTGATTCGCGAGACCCGTCAACTCGTCGGTCACCGCCTGGCGCTGGACCTGGTGATGGAGCTCGATGTTCTCAAGCGCCAGCGTCGCCTGCGCCGCGAGCGAGCGGAGCATCTCGCGGTCGTCGTCGTCGAATGGCCTTTCCCGGCGGGCGACGGTGATCAGTCCGTGCGTGCGATCGGTGTGCGTGATCGGGCCGAGCGGGACCGAGGCAACGAACAAGTCGTCTGAGCTGCGCCTCGCCGAGGCTGTTTGACCCGAGCGCTCGGCGTTCGGCCTCGTGAACTTGCGCTCCGATCCCTTCGAGCGATCCGTGCGATCCCCGTTCGGTCAGCGGCTCCTCGGCACTCGAGCGGACGGTCAATCGGCCGCTGCTCGCTTCCGTGGCGTCGACAGCCGTGCTGAGCGCGAGTTCGAGTAGCGCCGGTCGATCGAGGTTCGACGCGAACGTCCGCCCGACGCGGCGCAGCAGCTCACGCAGCTTGGCCCGCTCCTGACTGAGCTCTTCCAGCTTGCCCGCTAGTTGCGCCGACATGCTGTTGAACTCCTGGCCGAGCGCGGCGAACTCATCGTGGCCCTCGGTCGGCACCGGCGAGGAAAAGTCGCCGCTTCCCAGACGCCGGGCCGCGTTAAGGAATCGCCCGAGCTGACCCTGCAGGGCTCTCGACGCCAGCACCGAGAAGGCGAACGCGAGCAGCAGGAAGGCGGCGATGAACACCGCCGCGACGAGCCGGCTCGAAGCGACCGAGCTCGCGGTTGAAGAGAGGTCCGACAGGACCGTGACGCGAACCGGAGCGCCGCCGACCGCGGGGAATATCTGACTCACAGAGCGATAGCCGACTCCGGCTACCGTGACGTCGCGGCCGTTGGGCAGCGAGCGTGGGGGGGCAACGGCCAGGGTCGAGGCCAGAGTGCGACCACCTCGACGGACGACCAACTGCATGCCGCTGCCCGACAGTTCGCGGGCGAACTCGGCCGCCGTCAGCTCGGAGACGACCACCGATACCTGTGGATGGCCGGCTCCGGCCGTGACCGTCGCGGAGCCCGCCGCGATCGCGCCGCTCGAACCGAGCGAAACGAGTGTGCGGGAACCCCGGCGCACAGTTACACGCGCGAGGCCGGCTTGGGACGCCAGCGCCGCGATCTCGCGGCGGAGGCTGGCGCCGCGAAGGTTCGCGGCAGCGTGCGCCACCTGTTGAGCGTCGACTCGCGCGTTCGCCATCTCCGTGTCGTAGATGCTCGCGGCAGCGGTCGCCAGGCCGCTCGCGCGGGCGTCGGCCTTGCCATGCGCGGCGTCGCTGATCAGCCGGAAAACCAGGAAACCGACCGCGATCATCGGCACGACGACGATCAGGACAAAAAACCCGGTGAGGCGCGTGCGAAAACTCATAATGCTCCGTCCCGCACGGAGCGTATCGGCATCCTGGCCGATTCCGACAAGCCTGGATCGGCTTTTGGCTCTCACGCCCCGCGCGCGAGCCGGGGCTAAACTCTCTCGTTCCGCGCGGCGTCTGGCCGCCGTACGGGGCTATAGCTCAGTTGGGAGAGCGCCTGGATCGCACCCAGGAGGTCGCCGGTTCGAGCCCGGCTAGCTCCATCGAAGCGAGAGTGGCCGAGAACTCGGCCCTGTTCGATCCTCGGCTGTTGTGGCGGCGTACCCGGGGCCGCGGTCACGGTCCTCGAGTCGCCCCGACGAAGGGGCTCCACAAGATCAAGTTGATTCTTTAGCTCGGGTCAGCCGGCCGGGGGGCTAGTCGCGGGCAGTGTCGGCGTCAGGGTGGTTTCGTCGGTCTCGAGTACGAAGCTCTCGATGGCGATGTCGGGGTCGGAACCACGGCCTGCCTGCGGACCGCTCGGACCTGAAACGAGACAGTGACGCAGCCGCGCTGCCGCGTTGGATCAGCGAGGCAGATCTGCGCCTGGGGACGTCGCGGGCTGACCAGCCGAGCCCGCCACGCGGAGCGTCATCACATGCTCGGGATTTATGCCCACGGGCTCCGCGGTCTGTGCGTCAGTGAACCAAGCGAACTGCATGATCGAGCCGCGGGCCGCGTTCAGGATCAGCTGCTCGACCTCTTTGACGTGACCGTCGACGCGGTGGAGCTCGCCGCCGAGCAGGGTGATCTCGGTGATCGGAGACATCAGGCCGCGATGGGAACCCCGGCCCGGGTGAACCGGCTTGGCACAGGAGCGAGGCTACTCCCATGAGGTGGTTGGCACGAATCCGAGGTTGGGCAGCCGGAGGGTTAGATCCGTCGCGCCTGAAGTCGCGGACACAGGTGCTAGTGTCGAATGAGCGGGCGACTTTGCCACCCGTGAGGTTCTACGCGCCGACGCAGCTGAATCTCCATCGGATCAGCCTGACCGCGCCGGCGAATGGAAGGAAACTCTTGTCGACTCGCCCTGCAGCCTGCCCTCCGGCTGAACCAGCTCGGGCCGATGATCATCGGCGACCGCGAGGGATTGATCGCGCGGATCCGCCGGGGCGCGCTAGCGGAAGAGGCTCGTCACCGCGGGCTCTGACCACACCGTGAGCACATTCTTTATCCCCGGGGTAGGCGAAGACCACCAGCTCGCCGAGCGCTCCTACCTCCGGATGCGAGCAGCACTGGAGCTCGAGCTGGGAACACGCCCGAGCCCCCGGCGGATCATGAAGCTGTGGATGCGACGCGGAAATACCGACTGCATCACTGAGGTGGGGGTCCCCGACCCGCTGCGCGGCGGCATCGTGCTGGCGATCTTCGACATGGGGCACCAGCGGCCATTCGTCGTCTGGTGGCGTCCCGACGGCGGCGCGCAGGCGAATATCCGGGAGATCCTCGCCAATCATTCGTGTTCGGTAGAGGAGTTCGACCCGTGAGCTCTGCTGGCGAACTCGAGCTCGCGCGAGCCGAGGTGCGCTACTACCGTGATCGGGTCGCCCTGCTGCGCGCCAAGCATTACCGGTGGGGAATGGGCTCAAGTCCGCGCCTAGAACAACTCGAGCGCGAGCTCCTGCGGGCCGAGCAGCGCCTGTCCGGGATCCGGTCGCGCGATCAGTCCTAGCCGCACGGGCTGACCATTTCGAAGCGCCCGGCAAGCCCGGTCACCCCGACCAGCCGATCGATCTGCGCGGGTCCGCGGATCAGCACAAGTTTGGCGCGGCGGGCCCGGGCGCGATTATCGGCGTCGACGATCGTCTGGAGCCTGCTGTGGGGTGAGAAAGAACAGCTCGATCTCGATGTCGGGGCCGACGTGATGATTGGAGATGAACGCCAGCACCCGGCGGCCGGTGAGGTCCTGCACCGTATTGATGAACTTGTCCTGCATGGCGTCCTGGAACGCATTACGCGTCTCCTGGACGATCGTGCTGTGCTGGATTTCGATCATCGTCTTCTCGACGTCGGTGTATACCCCGCCCATCACGCACGCGATCAGGTCATCGCCAAGCATCAGTGTTTTGGCGGTGACGGGCTTACGGTGGTGGTAGCGCTCGTGAAAGCCCACCATCGCGTCGGTCACTGCGGCGAGCAGCTCGCCGCCGGTGAGAATCTGGTCGGGGGCCGGCATCCGGCCTTCTCTCTCGCCCTCCGCATCGAATAGCGCGTAAGGCAGAAGGGCGAGAACCCGACGAGCGCTACAACCATAGTCGACGCGGCCGAACGGCCCGGTGGAGCGGTACTCTTGGCCTCGCCCCGTGGCCCCCTCCAGATCCAAGTCCAGGCCCGAGAATCACGGCGACGTGCTGACGGCGATCTCCGACGGGTTGGTGGCCCTGCTGAAGGAGTTCTATGGTCGCGGCCCGACGCGCGCAAAGACCTACTTCGAGGATGACCTGGTGGTGTGTTTGCTGCGCGGCGGATTCACGCGAGTGGAGCAGACGCTGCTCGAGGGCGGCCGCGGTGCGGCGGTAATCCAGCAGCGGATGGCGTTTCAAGACCTGATGCGCGAGCGCTTCGAGAAGGTGATCGAGGGCGCCACCGGACGGCGGGTGATCGGCTACATGAGCGGCAACCAGCAGCATCCGGACATCATGTGCGAGGTGTTCATCCTCGCGCCAACCGACCTGATCGACGAGCACGAGCTCGAATCGTCGCAGCAGCCCTGATCCTGGGCGGGACGGGTGCGCAACCCCGGGCGGTAAACCCCGAACAACCTGCGTGGAACTCCTCCTCAAGCTGGGTACACTTGTCCCTGGAGGGCATTCTCACGCGGTCGGCTTGTTCGCTGGCAGCGTCATCTGACTTCCGCGTTCGCTTCGTTACGACCCCGGGAGTTTCAGTGCCCCAGATCAGCGACCCCGTCGATTCTTACGATGCCGCGAAAGCGGTGGATCCTTTAGCTGGCCCGGACCTTAGGGCGCGCGGACGGTCTCGCTCGGAGCGACCGTTCTGGAACGAGGCACTCGCCCCCTATGTACGCCCGAGCCTTTGGCGTGGGGTGCTCGGCCTGCTCACCTCGGTCGCGCCGTATCTGGCTCTGTCGGCGCTCATGTACGCCGCACTCGATGTCTCCTGGGTGCTCACGCTCGCCCTGGCCGTTCCCGCAGCCGGCTTCCTGGTCCGCACGTACATCATCTTCCACGACTGCACACACGGCTCGTTCCTGCCCTCTAGGCGGGCGAACCGCTGGCTGGGAACGGTGCTCGGGCTGCTTGTGTTCGCCGACTTCCAGTCCTGGAAGCACAACCACGCAATGCATCACGCGTCTGCCGGGGACCTCGACCGTCGCGGAGCCGGGGACGTCCCCACGCTCACGGTGGCGGAGTACCAAGCACGACCGTGGCGGGGACGGCTGGCCTACAGGCTGTTTCGCCACCCCCTGGTGATGTTCGGGCTCGGTCCCATCTTCGCCTTGGTGATCGCTCCGCGCATCGTGCCGCGGAGTGCCAGGCCGCGTATCAAACGCAGCGTGATCGCAACCAACGTCGCGCTCGTCCTGCTCGTCGGGGGGCTGGGCCAGGCGCTTGGCTGGGGTGCCTTCGCGCTGGTCGAGCTCCCGACGATCATGCTCGCTGGAGCGGCGGGGATCTGGCTGTTCTACGTCCAGCACCAGTTCGAGGACGCCTACTGGGAGAACAGTGAGACCTGGAGTTACGCCGACGCGGCTCTGCGCGGCAGCTCCTACTTGAAGCTTCCGAGAGTCCTCCAGTTCTTCTCCGGCAACATCGGTCTCCATCACGTGCACCATCTCAGTGCCCGCATCCCGAACTACAACCTCCAGCGGGCGCACACGGAGAATCCAATATTCCACGAGGTGCCCGTGATCTCATTCATGGACGGTCTCCGCGCCGTCAAGCTCAAGCTGTACGACGAGCGCCAGGGACGGATGGTCCCCCTTGCTGGAGCCCGTGGCGCTTCAGCGCCATCGTCGTAACCGCCGTAAGCGGGACAAGCGATCTGGATCGCCCCCTGGAGGTCGCCGGTTCGAGTCCGGCTAGCTCCATTTCACCCGTTC
Organism: uncultured Solirubrobacterales bacterium; assembly: GCA_963794825.1. Classification (GTDB taxonomy): domain Bacteria; phylum Actinomycetota; class Thermoleophilia; order Solirubrobacterales; family Solirubrobacteraceae; genus Palsa-465. The sequence continues at coordinate 1,418,874 of CAWCFB010000003.1, read as the reverse complement.
GCTGACCCTCTGGCCTGCCGTGCCGCCGTACGACGCGGCACCCCAGCCCTGCGGCCGAGCGGACAGCTTGCCAGCGTCTTGCGCAGTACCGTCCGGCTCATGAGCGAGCTGACCGTGTACGAGAAACCAACGTGCTCGACCTGCCAGCGGACGCTGGCGCTGCTGCGCGAGCGGGAGGTCGAGTTCGACCGCGTGGATTACTTCAACCAGCGCCTGACCGAAGCGCAGCTGCGCCGTCTGCTGGCCAAGACGGGCTTGCGCCCGCGCGATCTCGTGCGCATGAAGGAGAACGGTGCCCGTGAGCTACGGCTCGACGACGACGAAGCCACGCTTCGCGCGTTGGTGGAGCGACCGGATCTCCTGCAACGCCCGATCGTCGAGCGAGGCGACCGCGCGGTTCTGGCGCGCCCGCCAGAGAAGGTCCTGGAGCTGCTCGGTTAGCCGGGAGGGATGTCGCACGAAGGCCAGGAGCTGCACCGACATGACGTGTTTCGCCTGAGGTTCGTGCGGATAACGGAGACGGTGCTCGAAATGGAGGCCTTCTGCTTCCTACTGCCGTTGGGCCGCGTCGGCCTGCTGAGCCAGCGCGGTCAACGTGCCGAAGAACGTCGACGACTGTCCCCGGAACAAGCCCATCGCGGTGAGGAACCGGACCACGGCCATGGCGATTCCCTTCGTCTCGGTCGGTCGGACGATCGAGCAGACCGGGAGCATGTGGCTGAGGAAGTTCGTCGGCTCGGGCATGATCAGGTTGGTTTGGAAGTTCTCCCCGCCGAAGGGTTTCTTGTTGAGATCCGGGAACACGAGGCCGTTCGTCGGATCGGTCAGCGGCGGCGCGTTGCCGGCCTTGTCGCTCCAGGTCTGGAAGTGCATCGCCTCGGTTGGACCGATGCTGAGCACCACCCGGAGTACCTCGGGATCATTGACCCTCTGGGCGACCGCCGGATATAGGCTGGTGCCTCCCTGCTCGATGGTGGCGAAGTGAAAGCCGGCGGTGTTGGCGATTGCCTGCAGGTGCTTGGCCGGCTTCAGATCGGCGTCGCTGCGCGGAATGGCGGGGAACCGACCATGCATCAACCCGGGCACGGCCTGCGGAAAGCTGCCGCCCAGATCGGGATTCCCGTGGCGCGAGCGGTAGCGCGTCCACCAGCTCGTATCGACGGTCAGCTCCATCAGGTTGGTCAGGCGCTTGGTGTTCGCAGAGCCCGTCGCAGAGCTGCCCGGGAGCGTGCGGAACTGATCCAGATTGACCGGTGCGGCGCCGCGCGACTTCAGGTAGGCGTTGATGAACGTGAAGTGCGTGAACTCATCCTCGGTGTTGTCATGGACGTACTGCGCCATGTCCGAGTCGAGCACCGCCAGGGCCTTGGTGAACTCCTTGTTGCCGCTGCCGCCCCGGACCTCGCGATCCTGAATCCCACACAGCTCGTTGTACTGCTGCCAGAGGTCGGTCTCGAGGATCTCGGCGGCGGCGAGGAACCGAAGGATGGCCGCGTCGCCGTGGCTGAGGCTGCCCTTGGCGAATGCCGCGGGCGCGCTGGCCAAGACGCCGGCGCCGAGCACCCCTGCACCGGCGCCGGCGATGAACGAACGCCGGCTGGTTGCCTGCTCCGATGATCGACTGCTCATCTCACTCTCCTCTGATCTGCGCGCATGTCCGCACCGTCGCCGCGGGCGGCGCTGGGCAAGGACCATCGATCTGTTGGCGGGCGTGCTCGCACTCGTACCAGCTGACGGCCGGCAACACCGCGCGGCCGGCCATCAAGCTCTTCTACTGCTTAAGACGCCGCCGGACGGCTGGCCTTCCCAACCGCCTCGAAACATTGTCAGCTAGCTCCTCGACGATGGCTGGCGCTGCTGCCGCCGCCGCGGTAGCCAGCCACGCAAGCGCAAAGGCAACGCCGCGACCAGGGAAGAATCTCGCTCCCACCGCGTCGGTTAGGGAAAGGCCCGCGCTGAGCGCGGTGGTGAGTGGGGCACCGGCAGTCGTTGACAGTGCCCTAGGCGAAAGGAAGCAATCGACGCCCCGAAGTTCATCTTGCCGGCAGTTCTGGGCTTTTCGCTCTTGGCCGCGCTGACCGGCTGCAGCCGATCGTCGGCGACGGCCGCCGCGACCGCGCGAGACACCGCTCCCCGATACTCACTGATGCAGATGAACCTGTGCTTGTCGGGCATCGGCGGCTGCTATAGCCGGGTCGACTACCCCGCGGGTGTCCAGGAGGCGATCGCGCGAATCCGCGGAGCCCGCCCGGACGCAGTAACCGTCAACGAGGCCTGCCGTGGTGACATCGCGTTGATCGCTCGGCGGACCGGCTATCACACGCGCTTTTCTGAGGTGATCTATCAAGGCAAGCTGCTGCCATGCATTGACCCTGGGGGGCGGGGCTTGTTCGGTGACGCCGTGCTTACCAAGAGCCCGATCCTGAGCTCCAAGGGTGCGGCATTTGCGACACAGGCCGGTCCTGAGCAGCGCAAATGGCTGTGCGTCCGCACACGCCGCGGCGTCGAGGTGTGCACGACCCACTTGGCCTCGGCGGAGGCCGTTGAGGACAGGGCGAACGGCCCGCAGTGCGCCGAGCTCAGAGCGGTGCTGGCCGAACAGGCGACAAGACGGGCCGTGATCTTCGGAGGTGATGTGAATCGGCTCTCACCATGCGCCCCGCGGGGCTTCTGGGTCGAGAGCGACAGTTCCGCCGAACAGGCTCCAGGCATTCAGCAGGTGTACGGGACGCGTGCGTTTCGCTCGCCCTCGGTCACCGTGTTGCCGGCCACACACACCGACCACGATTTTCTCTTGGTCCGTACTACGCCGACCGCGCAACGCTGAGCGCGACGGCGAGAAACGGGTCAACTCACCCGCGGAAGCGATCTGGAGGGACGCCGGCGTCCGCGGCGCCCCTCCAATCGTTGGTGTCAGCCCTTGTGGTGGCCTTTCCCTTTCGATGTCGCGTGCCCATTCGAGGTCACGCCGTAGGCCGCGCACGCGGCGCCAATGTCCGCACGAGCGTCGGCCACGCTGCCCTCATCGCTCTCGGTCGAGGTTGTGGTGGTAGTGGTGCTGGTGGTTGTCGTCGTGGTGCTCGTCGTAGTGGTGCTGGTGGTTGTCGTATCCGTGCCCGACGTTGTGGTCGGCGGTGGTGTTGCAGTCGTCGACGTCGTAGTGGTGCCTGACGCGGCCGCCGCCTCGATCGCCTCGCCGTCGGCGATCAGCCCTGCGAACGCGGGGGGCGCGCCGTTCGCCCGGTGCGACCAGCCGTTCTTCTTGCCGTTCGCCGCAGCCGTGCACAGCCCGTGCAGGTTCTTGGGCGCAGGCGGCAGCGCGGCCGTCGTGCTGGTAGACGTGCTCGTCGTGCCGGTGTCTGTGGACGACGTTGTGGAAGACGTTGTCTGCGAGTTGCCCGAATTGCCATGGCCGTTGCCGTTGCCATTGCCGTTGCCGCCGTTGCCGTTGCCGTTGCCGTTGCCGTTGCCGTGAGGGTTCCCGTGCGCGGGCGAGCCGGTACCTGCGCTGGCCAAAGCCGGGATCGCGGCGCCAGCGGACAGAGCGATGGCGCTGACGAGGATTCGAGATAGAAGTCGTGCGTGCATACGACCTGTTTTCGAACCAAATGCGCCTGGGCACTCGCTTGGTCGACAGAGTTCGGACATGTGTCCAGCCGTTCACGGATGGCGCGTGGCTGCCGTCGCCGACATGCTCGCCGTAATCGTCTACGTCCCGGTGCTCACCGCGGCCGTCTCATCGCTGAAGTTCCCGTTGCTGTCGGTCGTCGCCTGATCGGTGATCGTGCCATTAGGCTCCGCGTCCCCGGCAGGCCAAGCATTCGCAGCTTTATCGACCGCCCCGCCCGCTCAGGCGAAACTCGCGTGAGATGGGCGGTGTACCGAGCGGCTTGCCGCCGTAGATCACCTGACCCTTCGCGTTCTGGTAGGTCAGCCACGGGACCGTCGGCTGCTGGTCGACACCTGGCTTTGAGTAGTCGCACACGCCTGCGGGGAACGTCTCTCGGAGCTGGGTCCACTCGAGCGTCGGTGAACGTGATGCCGGGATAGTCGGACCGGGTCAGCGGCTTCAGCTGGCACTTGTTCGCGTCGGTGGTGATCGCGTCGCCCGCCACGGTGCGCGGCGTGCCCTCGACGTTCACCACGCCGGCCGGGCACAGGCTGTTCGAGAGCTTGTTTCCCGTTTCCGTCCCAGCACTCGTCGGTGAGACCGGAGGGCTTGTCGCGAATGATCTTCTGCGGCAGCGACGTACGGCTGTGATCCCGCTCGACCGCGGTCAGCCAGTGATCCATGGCGATGAAGCTGTTCAGCTCGCAGTTCTTGGTCGGCGATCAGCGGGACGGGGCCCTCCCAGATCAGCTGATTGGCGTGGGTGCCGTGCGCGCGGTCGAGGCGAGCACGGACGGCGAATGCGCGATACGCGTCGTGGAAGAGTCCCGGGTTGGGGCCGCGGCAGTCGATGATCGCCGTCTGGTTGAGGTTGTTGGCCTCGTTGATCATCCCGCTCCGGTAGGCCCTGGCCAGCGACGGCGAGGCGCCGTTGGCCGCGGGCCGCGATCGGGTTGGCGTCGATGTCGAGCCCGCCGATCTTGGCGTTGAGGTCGACGAAATCGGCCGGGGTGATCTCACCTTGCTCCAGCGCGGCGAGCCCGTACTGAACGCCGACGTTGTCGATCGGTGGCCGCACGAAGCCGTGGCCGAGCTTCTTCTCGTTGGCGGACCAGAGCGCCTTCGGTTCCGGCCCGAAGACGTTGATCGCGGCGTCCTGGATCGTGCAGCGGACGCCTCCCGGGTTCGTCTTCGGGTTGTAGCGGTCGGCGTCGGTCGTGCCCGCGCACGGGTCGGTGGGGACGGCGACGTGGAACTGTGCCTCGTCTGAGACCTCGGCGTTCTGGACGCCGTCGGGCCCCCCGAGGACGTCTCCCATCTGAGTCGGGGTCCATGCGACGCCGAGCCCCCACTTCGAAGTGTTGTTGAAGTACGCCAGCAGGAGGTGGTAGTCCAGGAACTGCGATGCGGTGCTCCACGCATCGGGGAACGAGCAGGTCGGCAGGATTCCCTGGTAGACGCCCGGGTAGGCGTTCGCGATCCATTGCTGGGCCAGCGAGCCGCCCGAGCATCCGGTGCCGATCGTGTAGCGAATCGTGCCGTAGGACTTGATCGACGTGCTCCTTGGCCATGACCAGCGACTCGGCCTGAAGTGGGAGGTCGCAGTTGTGGCCGCTGTTGTCGAGCGCGGTCGACATCGTCATGAATCCCTTGCCGAGCGCGTAGTCGCCCGCGGGGTCGCCGGTTGTCGCCGGAGCGGTGCCCGTCTGATGCATCGACCCCGCACGAGGCCCCGTGCAGGATCAGCAGCTTGTGATCGAACTGAGGCTGGGGCGCGACCGCGCTCCACGGCTTGCCGGGCTGGTAGAGAACAGAGATCTGGTACTGGTCGCGATCCATGTAGCCGGTCTCGATCCGCACGATGAACGGCACCGTGACTCCCTGGTCCGTCTTCGTCTGCGCGACGTCGGACGGCGGGTGGACGGGTCGTAGGGCTGGAACCCATGCTTGGCCGGATTGGTCGACATGTAGACGTACGTGAAGCTGCGGCGCCTGGTCGCACTTCTTGTCGACCGCACGCCGGTTCGCAGATCCACGGCTCGAGCTGAGGCCCTGAGAAGACCGGTCCGCCGATCGGATGGTTGACCAGCGTGATCCGCGTGGCCCAACCACTGCGCAGCGTCGCCTGCAGCACGTTTCGCCCCGGGGCGAGCCCGGTCACCAGGCCCTCGAAGTGACCGTCCGGGCGGATGGCGAAATCCCTCGTCACGTTCCTGCGGCCGAGCGTGACCTTGACCTGCCGCGTGTCGGAGCGGGGCAGGTTGATCGCCACCAGCGCCGAGCCGCCGCTGACGAGATCGGCACGGCCCGAGAGGACCGAGATCGACAGCGTCGGCCGACGGCCATGCCTCGCGGCGTCCGCCGGAACCGCGGCCAAACACAGAAGCAATACGCCGGCTAGGCCGACCCAGAACCCGCCCTTGCGTGCGCTCGCACTGATTCTCCGCATTGCCTCTCCTCCTCCTCGATCCTGGGCGAACACAACACCCGGTAGCGCAAGCTTCGCAAATCTTCGCTCTTACCTGCGCCGGCAGGTGCATTGAGGACTCAAGGTCAGTGGGCGCCGCCGGCGGATCTCTCGCAGAGTTCGCGAACCGTGCGAAGCTCGCCTTCGACGGTCGACATCTGTCGCGCGATGACGTCAGCGTTGATCCCAGCGGGGAAGATCAACGTGAATACGAACTCGCTGCCGCCGCCGTTGGGCAGGACGCGCATCCGTGCCCCCCGGCTTGGGTCTCCTGGGCGCAGCAGGTCGACGGTGCCGTGGTCCCGAGAGACCGGTACCTGAATCCGAAATTGGGTCCCGCCGGAGTCGACGAGCCAATCGTGGCCGTCCCGCTGGACGGCCGAGGCGAAGGCCGGGGCCCAGTCGGGCAGCCTGCTCGGATCAGTCAGGAGGTCGAGGACGGTCTCTGGCGGAGCCGCGATCGAGATAGTTCGCGTCTCTGCATGGGCTAAGGAATTCGTGTGCATGTATAGATCATATATATAGGCGTATGATCTGTCAACGCGTATAGTATCGGCGCGATGGAGCATGAGGACCTAGGCGCCCTGTTCGCACGCCTCACCAGCTTGCTGATCGACGCCGAGCGGCCGCTGCTCCACACCCACGGGCTGTCGATGTGGGACTACATCGTCCTCTCGCACCTGGCTCGCGAACCGGCCGGCACGCAGTTAGCGCTTGCCCAGGCGATCGGCTACGACAAGACGCGGCTCATCGGACTCCTGGACAAGCTCGAGCGCGACGGGCTCATCACGCGTACGGCAGATCCGAGGGACCGGCGCGCCCGCATCGTCACGCTGACCAAATCCGGCCGAGCCCGCCACGCCGCCGCGCGGCGAGACATCCGGGCCATGGAAGACGAATTTCTCGCGCAGCTCAACCCTGCCGCACGGACCCGTCTGCGCCGAACGCTGGCCGAGCTGGTCCCGGATGCCACAGAGCATCCGCCTTCGGGCACCCGTGCCCGCCCCTCGGCGACCTGACCCCGCAACTGGGGGAACTCTCAGCGCCCGTCGGGGCGACGACGGGTAGGGGTGCGCTGAACGGGACCAGCAAGGGTTCGCTCGATCGGAGCCGCTATCTCCCACGGTCGGCCGGGTCCTCGCCCCCACCTCGAGGAGCTGATGGTGATCGCGCGGACATCGCGCGGCTTACGCGCCCGGGCTGCCGACGCCCGGGCGGCCGACGCGCGGAGCCGCGACGCGCGGCGGCGGGAGAGCCACCCCGCAATCAGCACGAGCCCGCCGGGGAGGCTGGCGGCGAGCACCATGACCCCGTAGGCAACGGCGGTGGCAGCGCCGCGATCGGCGCCCAAGCCGGCCGCGGCGAACACCCATGCCGTGACGCCCTCGCGAGGACCCCAGCCGCTGATGCTCGGCAGCACCATGGCCATCATCGAGATAAAAGCCAGTGGCAGCAGCCGGGAGACCGGAGCCGTGGTCCCCACGGCCCGAGCAGCGATCAGGAAAGTGAGCGCATGGCCGAGCACCGCGACAATCGACAGAAGCACGATCGCGGGCCATCCGTTCTTGCGAAGCAGACCGGCACGGACGTCGGCCACCACCGCGCTCCGCACCCGCTCCCACCGGACTAGCCCTGGGCTGTGCACCCGGACGACGAGAGCGGCGACGATCACGGTGGCGACCAACACGGCTGCCACGAGCGGCATCGCCGAGCGCAGGGGTGATGGCAGCACGAACAGGACCGAGACCGTCAGCACTATCTGGACCACCTGCCCGGCCGTCCGCTCCCAGGCGACGGCTCGGAGGGCGTGGTTGACGTTCTGCACGTCGCGCCCGTGCCTGACCCCGCGATGTATATCGCCGGCGATACCGCCGGGGAGCGTCACGTTGAGAAACAGGCCCCGGTAGTAGGCCGCGACGGCGGCGGGCAGGGAAAGACGAACGCCGAGGCCGCCGGCCACGATCTTCCACCGCCAGGCGGCGCAGACGGTGGTGAGGAGGAAGATGCCCGATGCGGCGAGCAGGGCACGGGCGTCGAGGGCGCGGATGCCATCGAGGAATGGCCCCTTGCCGAGCCGCCAGACCACCGCCGCCAGCACGGCCGCGGCCGCTACCGGACGTGCCCATCGGAGAATGGTCCTCACGAGCACTGAGGACCGCGCCGGCACCGAAAACCTTCCCTGAGCCGGGCAGCGTCAGGTCTTCTCGGCCACCAGAGCGACCTTGCGAACGCGACCTTCCCTGAGCCAGTCGCTCCACAATCCGTGGGCCACGAGCAGCTCCTCCAGTGCCCGGTGGCCGATCTGCGCGGCAATCTCCGGGGCGGCGCCGGCGAACGCACCACGCAACGAGCTCGCCATGGCACCGTGGGCCCGACTCCAGTCCGCCTGCCATCGGACCACCAGCCCAACCTGCTCCAGGTTGCTGAGCATCTCGGGCAGCGGGATCAGCCAGACGGTATCCGCGTCAGGCATGGTCGCCCGCTCAGACTCGGTGAGCGGCGCACCCTCTTCCACGGTGAAGGCGAACCGTCCACCCGCTCTCAGTGCTCGAGCTATTTCCTCGAGCAGCGGTTCTTTTTCCGGGAACGCCAGCATGGTTTCCAGTAGCAGCACCACGTCGAACGGCCCGGATGGGATCGGGGGGATGCGCGAAACTTCGAATCGGCACGGAAGCTGAGCTGCGCGCTGCCGTGCCAGTTCAATCGCACTCGAGCTGTAGTCGACCCCGAGGTAGGTACACCCCAGCGCGCGCGTGATGAAGCGCCCTGGCCCGGCGATCCCGCAGCACAGATCGAGCACCGACACGCCGGGGGCGATGCCGGCCTCCTCCGCCAGTGCCCGAATCTCGCTGGCGCGCATAAAGCTCTCCTGCTCGACGAACTCGCCCGTCGGATAGGCCGAGACGCGCGCTCCCTGCAGAGCGTCGACGAACGGAATCCGGTCGTCCTGCTTCATGACCGTCCCACGGCGACAGCATAGGCGCGGGCGCCCGGAAGAATCGTTGGCCGCCGGGCGTCATTTCTCACCATGACGTCCAACCGTGCGTGGGCCGCCGTGGCCGGATTCGCCAGCCCTGCCCGCAACTCGGTGCCCAAGAGCTTGGATCGGAGCTGGGACCGACGCGAGCCGCGACCGGCTCAGCTCGGATTAGTTCCCGCCCTGATCGCCCAGCTGCTGGTGGTCATAGTGCTCTTGGGGATCGAGTCGCGCAGAAGCATCGGACCCGGCGCGGCTGGCTGGGTGGTCGGAATCGCCTGCGTTGTGGGGACGAATCTGGGACTCGCGCGCGCGCTGTCGCATTTCCACGCCAACCGTCTTACGCCGGCCGACTGGGTGACCCTTGCCCGCGCGACGATCGTGGCCGTCGTAGCGGCGCTCGTAGCCGACTCGTTCGTCGAGCCCGTGCCGGTCACGATGCTGGTGTCACTGGCGGCCGGCGCGCTGGTGCTGGATGCGGTCGATGGCTGGGTGGCGCGGCGGACCGTGATGCGGGGCCTCGGCGCGAAGTTCGACGCGGAGGTCGATGCGTTCCTGATCCTCGTCCTCTCCATCTACGTCGCCCCAATGCTGGGACCGTGGGTGCTCCTGATCGGCGTAGCCCGCTACGCGTTCCTGGCCGCGGGCTGGGCCTTTCCATGGTTGCGCGCGCCCCTCCCGCCCCGCTACTGGCGCAAGTCTGTGGCGGCCATACAGGGAATCGTGCTGGCCACCGCTTCAGCGAACGTCCTGCCGTCGGCAGTGACCCGCCCAGCGCTGGCTGGTGCGCTCATCCTGTTGGCCGAGTCCTTCGGGCGGGACATACGGTGGCTGCGGAGCCGGCGGAGCGTCACGCGCAGCGAACCGGTCGTGGATACCGGCCCGACACCCGTCACTCCACGCCCCAGCCCCGGGCGAGAGCGCGTGCGAATGGCTCTGTCCACAACGCTCACGATTCTCGCCCTCCTGCTCGTGTGGGTCGCCTTGGTCGGACCCGACCAGCCGGTGGCCCTCAAGCTCGGCGCGTTCGCGAGGCTCCCACTCGAGGGCTTCGTTTTCATCGCGCTGGCCGCCGTGGTGGCCCCTCGGGCTCGCGGGCTATTGGTGTGGCTCCTCGGACTGCTCCTCGGCCTGGTGCTCATCGTGAAGCTGCTCAACATCGGTTTCTTCGCCGCCTTCGACCGGCCGTTTGACCCCTACCAGGATCTGAGGTACGTGGGCTTCGCCAGCCAGACGCTGCGGGCTTCGATCGGACAGACGACCGGGATCCTGGTCCTCGTCCTGGTGGGGGCGGTCGTCACCGGTGTGCCGGTCCTGATGGCGCTTGCGGTCCGTCGGGTGACCCGGATCGCCTCCGAACACCGGGATTGGACGCTCAGGGCGGTTGCCGGCCTGGGCGGAGCGTGGATCTTGTGCTGGGCGTTCGGGGCCCAGCTCGTATCCCAGACGCCGATCGCCTCCGCCAGCGCAGCGGGCCTGCTCGTCAGTCAGGTGAGCGCCGTGCGGGCGGACCTTCAGGACCACTCGATCTTCGCGCGCGAGATCAGAAACGATCAGTTCGCGGCCACTGCGCCCAATCAACTGCTGACCGGCCTGCGCGGCAAGGACGTCCTCCTGCTCTTCGTCGAGAGCTACGGCAAGGTCGCCGTACAGGGCACTTCCATCGCCCCAGCGGACGACGCCGTGCTGGCCAGCGGAGACCAGCGGCTGGCGGCTGCCGGGTTCTCGGCTCGAAGCGCCTGGATGACCTCGCCCACCTTCGGCGGCATCAGCTGGCTCGCTCACTCCACCTTCCAGACGGGCGCGTGGGTCGACACCCCGCAGCGATACAACCAGCTGCTGAGCGCCCATCGCTTCACCCTCACCGACGCGTTCGACCGCGCCGGCTGGCGGACTGTGGACGACGTGCCGTCCAACGACCAATTCTGGGCTCCGGGTAAGACCGTCTTCGGCTTCGACCAGCTCTACGACCGGTCCAACGTCGGTTACCGCGGCCCGCGCTTCGCCTTCGCGGAGATGCCGGACCAGTACGTGATGGCGGCTCTACAACGGCTCGAGCTGGCCAAGCGCCACCGCCGCCCCGTGTTCGCAGAGGTCGACCTGGTGTCGAGCCACGAGCCGTGGACCCGTATCCCCCGGATGGTCCCCTGGAACCAACTCGGCAACGGCTCGATCTTCAAGACCAATCGAGTGGACGCGGGCATCGGCGATCTCCGCATCAGCGGGCTCACCTCATACCTGGATATAAATGGCTCCCCCACCGTGCGCGCCGCCTACGGCGAGTCGATCCGGTACACGATGAACGCGCTGATTTCCTACGTGCAGCACTACGGGAACCGCAACACCGTCTTGATCGTCCTCGGTGATCATCAGCCCTGGACCATCGTGAGCGGAGCCGAGCCGAGCCACGAGGTCCCGATCTCGATCATCGCCCGTGACCCGGCGGTGCTAGACCGAATATCCGGGTGGGGCTGGAGCGACGGCCTCAAACCCAGTCCGCAGGCGCCGGTATGGCCGATGAGCGCATTCCGTAACCACTTCCTGACCGCGTTTGGTCCGCAACCCACGACCATTGGGTCTCCGTGAGAGGCCGAGGGAGGGAGCTGCCCATGCGTGACCGCCCGTACACCCTGCTGAGCTGTGCTCTGTCCATCGACGGCTATCTGGGCAGCGCCACCTCCCGGCGTCTTGAGCTATCCAACGACGCCGACTTCGATCGCGTCGACGAGGTGCGCGCATCCTGCGACGCCATCCTGGTCGGTGCGGCCACGGTCCGGATGGACAACCCGCGGCTTCTGGTCCGCTCGCCGAACCGCCGCCAGCAGCGCCGGGAGAGCGGGCTCTCGGCATCCCCAGTCAAGGTGACAGTGACCGAACGGGTCGAGCTTGATCCGCGGGCGGACTTCTTCACCACTGGCGAGATCGAGAAGCTGGTGTACTGCGCCAGCCCACGCTTGCCCGATGCACGCTCGCGACTGGGCGCAGTCGCGACGGTAGTTGACGGCGGCCGGCGGGTGAAGATGCAACGCGTCACCGAGGACCTTGGCCAGCGAGGAGTCCAGCGGCTGATGGTTGAGGGCGGCGGAAACGTTCACACCCAGTTCCTGACCGAAGACCTAGTCGATGAGCTGCAGCTCGTCGTCGCTCCGTTCTTCGTCGGGGACTCGCGGGCGACCCGGTTTGTTACCGATGGCCATTTCCCCTGGAACGCCAACCGCCGCGCGGAGCTGGCGGAAGTCCGTCAGCTCGGCGATGTCGTCCTGCTGCGGTATGCGCTCTCTCCACGGTTTCAAGCCGCCTGAGCGAGGTCACGATGCCGCTGCCCCGAGCGACGATTCGCACCCAGCTGTCGGTCCCGCTGCGCTTCAGCGACGGGTACTCCACCACCGCCCGCGTGTTCAGCTTCACGGGCCTGGTCGACGGCCGCGAGCACCTGGCTTTCGGGCTTGGTAATCGCGCCGCCGCACTTGCGTCCGCCGGGCGCCTGCGCACGCCGCTGGTCCGCCCGCACAGCGAGTGCCTCACCGGCGACGTATTCGGCAGCCAGAGGTGCGACTGCGGCGCCCAACTGCGCGAGGCGGTAGAGCGCATCGCGGATACAGGTGGCTTCCTGCTGTACCTACGGCAGGAGGGACGCGGCATCGGCCTGTACGCGAAGCTCGATGCGTACGCCCTGCAGGACGCCGGGCTGGACACCTATGAAGCGAACGTCGCGCTCGGCCACGGCGAGGACGAACGTAGCTACCGCGTCGCCGCCCAAATGCTGCACGCCCTGGGAGCCTCGCGGATCGCGCTGCTCAGCAACAATCCGGACAAGGCCGGACAGCTCGGCCGGTTCGGCGTGACGGTGGCCGAGCAAGTGCCGACCGGTCTGCACCTATCCCCGACGAACGCGCGCTACCTCGCCACCAAGGCGCAAAGCGGCGAACACACGCTGGACGTCCCGACCTCGGCCCGGTAGGCCCCGCCGCTAGGGCAGCACGAGCAGATCCGCGTGATCAACGGTCACCGAGAGCCGTCCGGCTGCCGCCGCCGCCAGACGGTGGCGCAGATACGGCTCGGCGTCGATCGTTAGCTCGGTTTCCTGCTCACAGGCGGCGGCCACCCATCCAACCAGCCACTCAGCTATCAGGCCGGACTGGGCAGAGCCAAGCCGCCACGGGCTTGGCCGGGTGAGTACTTCAGCCCCCAGCCGGCTGAATGCCCCGGCAGCACGGGAGACTGCGTCGGGCCCAAGCAGCGGACCGCGCTCGGTCGCCCGGCGTTGGTGTGAGTCAAACGCCGTGGCGATGCGGGGGTCCAGCGGATCCGCTGGGGTGATCTCGACCCGGCCGATCACCGACAAGGTGAGCAGGATCGGGCATCGCGCGGCGGCGCACGTGCCGACCAGCCGCGACAACTCGTCCGCGGACAGCATGTCGAGCAGCGCCGAGGCGGTGATCAGCGTCGCCCCCGCTAGATCTCCGGGCTGCAACCGGGTGATGTCTGAGCGCCTTGTCTCGACAGTGACCGCGTCGCCTTGGGCAGCTGGCCCGGGCGGACTGGCGGCGGCCTGCGCCAGGAGGTTTTCGTCGAGGTCGTGCAGGACCCAGTGCTGCGGGCCGGCGAGCAGCGGGGCTAGCCACCGTCCCATCGAGCCGGTGCCACAGCCGAGGTCGTGGATCACCCGGGGGCCGCCCCGCGGGAGGGCTCCCTCGACCCTTCGTACGAGCTCCTGTGCCCGAGCCGCGGCATCGGCCGGCTCCCGCAGCGCGAGCCAGCTCGGGCTGACGCGGACGACCAGGGCACTCACCGGGCCGCCTCCGCCACCACCCGCGCCACCGCCTCCGCCGTGGCCGACCAGCTCGACAGCGACTCGCGTCGCTCGCGGGCGACCCGGCGCAGGCGGGTCCTGAGGTCGGCATCGGTGAGCCACTGCCGGATTGCCGCAGCCAGTGACAGGGCGTCCTCTGGCGGGACCAGGATCCCGGGCCGGGCGCCGCCGGTTCCCTCGCCGAGCGCTTCGGGCAGGCCGCCCACCGCGGGCGCAACGACGGGCAGACCGCGGGCCAGGGCCTCGGTGACCACCAAGCCGTAGGTCTCGGCGCGTGTGGCCAGGACCAACAGATCAGCACATGCGTAGCTGCGGTCGAGCTCGGCCCCGGTCCGGGCCCCGGGGAAGGACACTCGCCCGTTCAGCGAGCCGAGGTCGAGAGCCTCGACGAATCCCGGCTCGCGGTCCAGGCTGCCCACGCACACGCACCGCCAGGGCAGGTCCGCTACCGACGCAAGTGCGGCGAGCAGGAGGTCATGGCCCTTGTCGAACTTCACCGCGGCCACGCATAGGAGGGCGCTGCCGGTCGAAGTGCCGTTGGCCAGATCAGCGGGATCGACGCCGGGCTGGGCAACGTGCACTCGGGGAGCGGGCAGCTCGTAGAGCTCGATCAGTCGCCTGCGGGCCCACGCGCTCGTGGTGATCACGGCAGCGGCAGCGGTCAGCGTGCTGCGTTCTCGTTGCACGGTGTCGTCATCGGGAGCACGGTGACCCAACGGTGCATGCACTAGGACGACGAGGCGCAAGCGCCCCGCCTCCGGCACGAGCACGTCGGGGGCGGCAGAGGCGATCAGACCGTCAAGCAGCACGACTGCCCCGTCGCGCATCGCCTCGAGCTCTCCGCGCAAAGCAGCGAACGAGGACCCGTCCGGGCGTCCCCAGAAGCCGGGGACGGGGTGGGCGTTGACCGACCAACCGAGGGAGCCGAGCTCTTGGCAGAGACGACGGTCGTACCTATTGCCCCCGCTCGGCCGGGTGGGATCCTCGATTCCGTCCGGTAGGACGAAATGCAGCACGCTCACAGCGCGCGCTCGTAGCTCGCCCAGGCGACGTGGGACTCGTGCAGCGTGACCACAAGCCCGTCAAGCTCCTGTGCACCGGGCCCCAGATCACCGGCGTGAACCCTCTCGGCAAGCCGGTCGGCGACGACGCGGGCGATCGCCTCAGTCGATGTGTTCATGCCCACGAAGTCAGGCTCCTCGTCCAGGTTGCGGTAGGTGAGCTCGGCGAGGACGGCGTGCAGTGCGTCGCCGGCGCGTCCAATGTCGACGACCAAGTTGTCGGCGTCGAGCGCCGCTCGTCGAAACGTGGCGTCGACGACGTAGGTCGCGCCGTGCAAACGCTGAGCCGGCCCGAACACCTCGCCGCGGAAGCTGTGCGCGATCATCATGTGATCGCGGACGGTCACGCTGAACATGCGCTAGTGGTCTCCGTCGTAGTTGATCGTGTGGCAAAGCGCCGGCAGCTTTCCTGCCGCCAGCCGCGGCATCACGTCAGGTAGATCGCGGAAGCGGGACTCACCGGTGATGAGCGCATCGAAGGCAGGGTCACGCAGTAGATCGAGTGCCAGCGCCAGCCGATCGGCGGTTGTGCGGCCGCCACGGCTTTCCGGCGACAGGGTGCCCACCTGACTGGCGCGGATGCCGAGGCGCCCCGAGTGAAATGCGCCCCCGAGCGACAACCGGACCTCCCGGTCCCCGTACCAGCTGAGGTCGACGACCGTCCCCTCTGGTGCCAGCAGCTCGAGCGACCGCTGGAGACCGGACGAGGTCGCGCTCGCGTGCACGACGAGGTCCCGGCTGCCGGCGACATCCGCCGGCAGCGCGAAGTCGACGCCCAGCGCGGCCGCGACCTCTGCTCGGCCGACATCCACGTCGACGAGGGTGACCTCCGTGGCCGGGAACCGGCTGAGTAGGCGGGCGACGCAGCAGCCGAGCATGCCCGCCCCCACGACGGCGATCCGGTCGCCGAGCAGTGGGCGGGCGTCCCACACAGCATTGACGGCGGTCTCCACCGTGCCCGCTAGCACCGCCCGGGCGGGTGGCACATCCTCAGGCACGACCGTCACGGCACTAGCCGGCACGACGTAGGCCGTCTGGTGGGGGTAAAGACAGAAGACGGTGCGGCCCCGCAACGCGGGAGGGCCGTCCTGCACGGCGCCGACGTTCAGGTAGCCGTACTTGACCGGGCCCGGGAAGTCCCCCTCCTGGAAGGGCGCCCGCATGGCGGCGTGTTGGTCGGGCGGAACACCGCCCCTGAACACCAAGGCCTCGGTGCCGCGGCTGACCCCGGACCGTAAGGTGTGCACCAGCACATCGTTCGGTCCCAGCTCCGGAAGGGTCACCGGTCGGATCTCGCCGCACCCGGGCGAGCGCAGCCAGAACGCGCGCGCGTCGGACATCCGCGTCACCTTGTCACACAGGCGGTCGTCACCCAGGTAAAAGACCGGGACCCGCAACGACGCCGAGGCCGCGATCCGCAACCGCGCCGAGGCCTGCCGCCGGCAACCCGCCGGCCTTAGCCACCGCTAGTGCCACTGGATGACCCGTCTGGGACAGGGCCGCCATCGCCCGATCCCCCACCGCCCGAGGACGAACCAGTAGAGCCCGATCGTGTCGAGCCCGAGCCGTCGGTACCTGAGGTCGGAGCCACGCCGGTCGAGCCTGCCGGAGCGGCATCGGGGCCGCTTCGCGAGCCGCCGCCAGAGCCGTCGGACCCCGAGGCTGAGCTCGGCTGCGGGCTGGGGCCACTCCCGCCGCCGTCACGGCCACCGCCGCCGCCACCGCCACCGCCACCGTCGGAAGAGCTTCCGCTCGAGCCAGACGTAGCTCCGCTGTTCCCGCTTCGGCCGCCGTCCGTGCCGCTTGACCCAGCCGAAGGCGTCGGGCCTGAGCGTCCGGACCCGGAGTCACCCGTTCCCTGCTCGTGCCGACCCTGCGAGCCGCTCCCGGTTGATCCTCCGTCCGACCCCCTAGAGCGCCCGGACCTGCCATCAGCGGCGCCGTGACGCTCCCTTCCGGACTCTGCTGGGCCAGCGCCGGCGTGGGGACCAGTCGATACCGACACCCGGACCCCCGCGGCGGAAGCGGTTGGCAGGTGAATGCGGTGGGCAGCCGCGACAATCTGCTGCTGGGCCCCTCCCGGGTGGTGCGGTCGGCCGCTGTGACCCGCCACGACGCCTGCGGCGACCACACCGGTTGCGACCACGGTGCCGATCTTGAGCACCACTCCGGCCCCCGAGGCAGTCCCGACCGCCGCCGCGGTCTCGGCGACCGATTCACTCGAGCCATGCGACCGAGGCAGCATCAGCCAGCGCACCACCGGCAGCGGTGTCAGCGCCGTCACAGCAGTACGCAACGAGCTGCGAGCACGGTGCACGAGCTGCCGCACGGCACCCTCGGACAGGCCCATGCTGGAAGCAATCTCTTCCCGGCTTCGCCCGTCGATGGCGGTCCGGACCAGCGCCTCCCGCTGCCGCCTCGGCAGCCGTGCAAGGTGTTCGAACGTAGTGCGCAACAACAGCGTGTGCTCAACGCGGTCCTCGAGCGTGTCGCGCGATGGCCGGTCATCGAGCACCGAGGCCTGTGATGCCCTGGCCGCCTCGTCGATCGCGCTGCTCCGGAGGATCTGGTAGAGCCAGCCCCTGAGATGTCGGACCTCGGTTCCGGACCGGATCGCCGCCAACGCCTTCAGGAAGGTCTGCTGGACCGTGTCTTCGGCTCGCTCCGGGTCACTGAACCGGCGTGCACACCCCAGCAGCGCGCCTCGGTACCGCTCGACAATCACCGTGAACGCTCGGTCGTTGCCCTGACGGGCCAGAAACACCAGCCGCTCGTCGGATTGCGACCGCAGAAACAGGTCTGAAAGCCATGGGCTCATAGCCTTCACGACGCCGGCAGGCTCGCGGTCCTTCCCGCTCGCACGGACTTACCTGCTCAATTCACACGCGGTCTCGACCAGAACTCACTAAAACTGGTTACGGCGGCCTACGTCACGGCTCCGTGTGCACCACGACGTCCTGCATGTGAGGCCGGCCGTCGCGGATCTCCTCCTCCAGCCGGCTGGCGAGATCATGCGCGGCCGCCAGGTTCGCGTTCGCGGGCGCGACGACGGTGATAAACACAACGAACCCTCCGGAAGCGTGGAGCAGGCGCAGCTCGCGCGGCGGATGCCCGGTTTCCTGCTCGACCAACTCAGTGATGCGCGCGCGTTCTAACTCGTCGCGCTCGTCGCGGCGCTCGTCGGGTGCGGCTGCCACCGGTTGTTCGAGCGGTTCGAGATGCGTCTGAACGTCGCGGACGGACGGATCCCGGCTCAGGGCCGCCTCCACCCGCTCGGCGACCTCGTGCGCCTCGCGGAGTGTGACCTCGGGTCTCAGCTTGAGATGGAGCGAGATGCTCGCTCCCCCGTCGTGCTCGTAGATGGTGATGTCGTGCGCCTCCCGCACCAGCGGTTCAGCCAGCGCGGTCGCCAGAGCCCGGTCGCGAAGGTCGAGCCCTTCTTGACGCGGCTCCAGATGGACCACCACGTCGGCGTCGGGGAGCGCGTCTCTGACCGCCGACTCCACTGCGTCGGCGGTGGCGTGGCTCTCCACGACGGCTTGGCCGGGAAGCACCCCGACCACGGCATCAGCGAAATACCGGCCGCCCGACTCCCGCAGGCGCAACCGGCGAAGCTCAATGGCGTCGCCCAGAGCCGTAATCGCTTGCTCGGCTTGGGCGCGGGCGTCAGCGGGCGCCGTATCCATCAGCACACGGGCGTTCTCGTAGATCAACCGGCCGGCTGCGAGGAAGATGATGCATGCGACGACGATCGCGGCAACCGCGTCACCACGCTCAAATCCGGCGGACACCACCAAGAGCCCGGCGAGCACGGCCAGCGAGCCGGCCGCGTCGCCGGCGAAGTGAAACGCGTTCGATCGCAACGCTGCGGACCGATACTTCCGGGCCGTCCGTACCGACACACCGATGCGCGACAGGTCCACGAGCAAGGCCACGCCTATCACCGCGAACACGTACCAGTGCGTATCGACCGCGTGCCGGCTCTCGCCCAGCTGGGTGATCGCTTCGCCGACGATGAAGATGCCGCCGCCGAGCAGAATCGCCGCCTCGCCGAGGGCGCCGAGATTCTCGGCCCGCCGGTGTCCGTATGGGTGGTTCACGTCGGCGGGACGCCCACCGAGACGAATCGCGCCAAAGGTCAACACCGCTGCCACGACATCGCCCGAGGATTCGATCCCCGCCGAGACGAGGCCCAGGCTGCCGGTGAGGATTCCGGCCCCCAGTTTCAGCACTACGAGGACGGCCGCCGCGGCAATGGAGATCATCGCCGTCCACGCCTGAGCGCTCAGTGCCGGCCCGCCGCTGCGCTGCGAATTGGTCGTCGAACTTTCTGCGGGCACGGTGGCGTGAGGTCGCGTCGATGGGATCGGACCCCGCGTGGAAGGGTGCCCGTCGCCCAACGAGCTTACGCCGTCTACGGGGCAGGACCCGCTCGCGTCGACCACCGCGAGCCGAACAGGTAAGAAGCGCGTGCCCGCTGTCGCTAAGTAATCGATGAGGTATCGGGCCTCGCAGCCAGACGCAAGTGATCTCGCCGCGGGAGTGATTCCGTGGCGGCGCCAGCGGCTCCAGTGCGCCGGGTTCGACCCGTGTCTCGCCGAGCGACTCGCGACCGACAGCCGCTTTGACCTGCACGCAGTCCTCGAGCTGATCGACCGCGGCTGCCCGCCAGCGTTGGCGGCGCGGATCCTGGCCCCGCTCGACGATCGATCAGAGCGGCCGCATTGAATCGTCTGGCTGTTAGCGTGCGGCGAGGTCGCGCGTACCGACCTCGGCTCATGCACTCCCTCTCGTCGCCCGATCTGCCCGCGCTCGACGCCGAATCACGGGAGTGGCTCGAGTCGCTGCGTGAGGACGGGCCGGGCCGCGAAGAGGCCATCGCGCGCCTCCATCGTCTCCTGTTGCGCGCGGCGTGCTTCGAGGCCGCTCGTCGACGAGCTTCGTTGCCCGAGCTCAGCAGTGCCGAACTCGACGACCTGATGATCCAGAGCGCGGACGATGCGCTGCTGGCCGTGCTCGCGAAACTCGACGAGTTTCAGGGCAAGAGCCGCTTCACGACCTGGGCCTACAAGTTCGCGCTGCTGGAGGCAGCTGTGAAGCTGCGTCGACGCCCCTGGCAGGAGCGAGAGATTCCGGTCGAGCCCGCCGAGTGGACGCGGCTGGCTGATCGAGGCCAGCCGCTCGAGACAGGAGTCGAGGAGGGAGAGATGTTGGCTGCCGTCCTGAGCGCCATCCAGACCGAGTTGACCCCACATCAGCGCGAGGTGCTGGTGGCAGTGGCCGTGGGCGGCGTGCCAATCGACGTCCTCGCCGAGCGGCTCGCCACCACACGCGGCGCGCTGTACAAGACCATCCATGACGCCCGACAACGCCTGCGCCGGCAACTCGCGCTGGACGGCCACGTCCCCGACCGGGCCGCTTAGGAGTAATCGGTGACTGATAGCCAAGAGAATCCACCACGGACGGAGTCGGTTCTGCGGCGCCTCCTGGGCCCAGCCGGCCCCGAGCTCACGTGCGATCAATGCTTTGAGATGCTCGATGAGTACGTAGAGCTAGAGCTCGCCGCGACTCCAGCCGCGCCCACCGGCACGGCCGCCGCGGCCGCGGATGATGCGATTCCGGGCATGCGGGCACACCTGGAGGGCTGTCCGGCTTGCCGCGAGGAGCACGACAGCTTGCTCGCGCTGTTGGCCAGCGACAAGCCAGCCTGAGCGGCGGCGGCGCCTGCCGTAAGAACCTCCGGGCCGACGTCGCTAACACAGTCATGAGTTCGATAACCAACACACCCAACGGGGACGGCGCTGCGACCGGTCCGCGAACCCTGATCGCCCCGGCTGCACCGATCCGGCTCAACCGGGTCGATGTGAAGGCGGCCGAGCAAGCCGCGGCGGACCTGCTCGTCGCGCTGGGCGCCGATCTTCAGTCAGAAGGCCTGCGGGACACGCCCCGTCGGGTGGCCTCCGCCTTCGCCGAGCTGCTCACGCCGGAGCCGTTCGACCTGACCACGTTTCCCAATGAGGAGGGCTACGACGAGCTCGTGCTCGTCCGCAACATCCCGTTCCAGTCGCTGTGCATGCACCACCTGCTGCCCTTCCACGGTGTCGCCCACGTCGCCTATCTCCCTGCCGAGCGCATCCTCGGTCTGTCGAAGCTTGCCCGTGTGGTCGAACACTTTTCCCGGGACCTCCAGCTGCAGGAGCGGCTCACCACGCAAGTCGCGGCGTGGCTGCAGAGGCAGTTACAGCCCAAAGGCGTCGGCGTAGTGCTCGAAGCCGAGCACCTATGCATGTCGTTGCGAGGTGTGCAGAAGCCGGGCGCGGTGACGATCACCTCAGCGTTGCATGGGCTCGTGCGCGACGACCCACGGACGCGCGAAGAATTCCTCAGCCTGACCGGAAGGAGAGGTAAATGAGCCAGCGGACATTCGTCATCGTAGGTGGCGGCCTGGCGGGAGCCAAGGCCGCCGAGGAGCTTCGCGGTCGAGGTTTCGACGGCCAGATCGTGCTCATCGGCGCCGAGCCAGAGCGGCCGTACGAGCGTCCTCCGCTCAGCAAGGACTACCTGCGCGGTGAGTCTGAGCAGAGCAAGGTGTTCGTGCACGACGAGGGCTTCTACGGCGATCAAGCGATCGAGCTGATCACCGGCCGGAAGGTCACCGCCGTCGACCCTGATGCAAGCCAGATAGATCTCGACGACGACCGCTCGATTGCCTACGACAAGCTCTTGCTGACGACTGGCGCCGAACCACGCCGGCTACAGGTTCCCGGAGCGGATCTCGACGGGATTCTCTACCTCCGAACGGTGGCTGATTCCGATGCCCTTCGCGCAGGCTTGGAGAGCGCGAGCCGGGTCGCCGTCGTCGGCGCGGGATGGATCGGATCGGAGGTCGCGGCTTCCGCGCGCCAGAAGGGACTCGATGTGACGCTCATCGACCCGCTCGCGCTTCCCAACGAACGCATCTTCGGCCCGGAGATCGGATCGTTTTACCGCGATGTCCATGCCCGGCACGGCGTCGAACTGGCCCTCGGCGACGGGGTTGACGGCTTCGAAGGTGACGAAGCCGTCCGCGCCGTGCGAACGAGCAGTGGGCGGGTGGTCGAATGCGATCTGGCGGTTGTCGGCGTCGGCGTCTCGCCGCGCACGCAGCTCGCAGAGGCCGCCGGACTGGAAGTAGACAACGGGATCATCGTCAACCAACAGCTCCGGTCAACCGCTCCCAACGTCTTTGCAGCTGGAGACGTCGCCAACGCCTACCACCCGTTTTACCGGCGTCGTATCAGGGTCGAGCACTGGGCCAACGCCCTCCACCAAGGCCCAGCGGCTGCCCGAGCGATGCTGGACGAGAGCGTCAGCTATGACCGGATTCCCTACTTCTTCTCAGATCAATACGACGTCGGGATGGAGTATTCGGGATACGCGACCGATTGGGATCGGGTGGTCTTCCGGGGCGACCCCGAGGGCGGCGAGTTCATCGCCTTCTGGATCAAAGATGGCTGCGTGATCGCCGGGATGAACGTGAACGTGTGGGATGTGAACGAGCACGTCCAATCACTGATTCGCTCCCGCCAGCCTGTGGACGCCGCGGCGCTCAAAGACCCCGACGCGCCGCTCGAGACGCTCGTCACCAGCACCGCCGGCACGGCCTGACCCTCCCCGGAAGCAGGAGAGCGACGGCCTTCCGGGCCGCCGCTCTCCTTTCCCGCGGCGGGCAAGCGAGTCGAAGTAGGGGCCTCGACTCACGCTCCGCGGAAACCTGAGCTACTAAGCGAGCTACTGAAGCTCGATCCGCTCCCAGACGGCACCGGCCGACGAGACCTCGAGGCGCGCCTCCTGAACCATCGCGCCGATCGTCAGCGCGGTGGTCGAGCACATGTTGCCGTTCTCACCGTCGTTCTGGTCACCGTTGTCGTTGTTGCCGCCGTTGTCGTCGCCGCTGTTGTCGCCGCTGTTATCGCCGCTGTTGTCCCCGCCACCGGGGCCGTGGTCCTCGGTGTTCATGACGCCGTCGTCGTTGTCGTTGTCGGCGGCCATCGGGCACTCGATTTCGGTCTGGTTCGTGACCAAGCCGGTCACCGAGCCACTAGCCAGCGTGATTGTCAGCTCGCCGTTGCTAAACCCTGAGATAGTCCCGGCGGGCGCTGCCGCGGGCGTGCCGGGCTGGTCACTGGACTGGGTTCCGAAGCGCTCGAAGTGCGTCTTCACATGATGCTTGCGAGGGTGATGGTGACGCTGATGTGCGAGCGCCCCCGGGGCGATCGCCAGCGCCACTGCGGTCGCGAGAGCTGTTAGGGAAGTTCTGTACATAGCTACCTCCTGTGCGGCGTCCGTGGGCCGCGTCGATGGATGTGCACAGGAAGACCGGCCGCTGTCGCAAAGGTCACGCTCGCGCGACAGACTTTTAAACTCACACCGTTTGGGGGATTCGATCAGGCGCCGGGCGCACCGCTCGCTCCACGGGCGCGAATCCGGCAGCCAGGAACGCGGTCCCGAAGCACAGTTCGGTCCACGAGACATCCGTCAGTTCTCTGTGCATGGCGGCGCGAATCGCCTCCCACGGACGGCGCATCGTCCACTCGTCTATAGAGGCGAAAGGCCGCAGCGTTGCCATACCGAGGTGCGTCAGCCATCGCGGCGTGTTGGAGGGGACCTTGAGATCCAGCACCGCCCAGCGTCCCTTTCCCGCCAGGCCGGCCGCGCCGTTGGCGATGACCTCGGCGCATTCGGGCACCTGAGAAAGGGCATAGGTGGACAGGATCGCGTCGACGTCTTCTGGGAAGTCAAAGCTCGCTGCGTCGGCCTGTACCAGGCTGACATTGCTCCAACCGTGCCTCTCTATCCGATCCTGAGCCCGGGCGAGCATCGCGTCGGTCAGATCGACCCCGACGAGCCGGCCGGCCGGACCGATCGCCTCCTCGATCAGCCCGAAGTTCAGACCTGTGCCGCATGCCATGTCGACCACGCAGTCACCCGGGCGAAGGCCGAGCGCCTGCACGGCTCGGCGCCGTTGTGTCAGCTGCGGGTAACCGGGCACGGGATACAACCGGGAGGTGATGTCGTAATGCTTCGCCTTCTTGCGGTACGTCCCAATCAGGTGCTCTCGCGTGCGGTCGATTTCGCTCACGGCTGCTCCTCTATCTCGGCGCTGTCACCGTAGAACTGCATGCGTCCCGTTCTGCGCACCGGCGACACTCGGCGAAGCGGATTCGAGCGCAGCCTTGATGAGCTCCATCTCGAGATCGCTTACGCGCTGAATCCTGGCTTTGAGCAGCCGCCAGGGAATCGCGCGCATGATCCCCGCGAGATCGACCTCAATCCACATCTCCGCCTCGGTCTGCATATCGCCTGCGGGCACGAATTCCATGCCCCAGCGCGCCTGGGAGGTACCCAGGGGCCCGGCGAATGCCATGGACCGGGGCTCCTCGACGGTGGTGACGCCCTGGCTGCGGCGGCGGCTTGATCCGAGCATCCCCTTGGCCCGCTGCTCCACCCGCGCGCCGGGTACAAGCGGCCCTCCTCCGCGAACCCACCCCTCGAGAACCGTGGGCGCCCACTCCGGCCATCGCTCGACGTCACACATATACGCCCACACCTCCGGGACGCTGCTGGCGATGGTGATGCGGCTTTCGGTTCGGAAAGTCATCGGCTCCCTTCCTATGACGACTACCGGCCGAGCGATCTTCCCGGCGACGGCGAAGAGTGTCCGGCCACGCCGAGCTATCTTCATCTGGTGGACGGAGAGGAGAACAGGATGCAAGAGGTCGTGCTTTGCGAGATCGGCGACGACGGCGTTGCCCTGCTGACGCTGAACCGCCCCGACCGGCTCAACGCTTGGACGTATGAGATGCAGATCGCGCTGTTCGATCTGCTTCAGGCGTGCGCGGACGACGACCGCGTCCGGGTGATCGTGGTCACCGGCGCGGGCCGCGGGTTCTGCCCCGGCGCCGACATGAACGACCTGAGCTCGCTCTCCAGCGGCGGCGAAGCGGCGGAGGCGAGGGCGAATCGCACGGACTCCAGGCCGATCACCTTCGCGATGTCGATCCCCAAGCCTGTGATCGCAGCGATCAACGGTGCCTGCGCCGGTCTGGGGCTCGCGTTTGCGCTCACCTGCGATGTCCGCTTCTGCGCGGAGAACGCGAAGCTGACCACGGCGTTCTCGCGGCGCGGACTGATCGCTGAGCACGGAACCTCCTGGATCCTGCCGCGCCTGGTCGGCCCGGCCCGTGCGCTCGACCTGCTCCTCTCCGCGCGCGTGCTCCTGGGCTCGGAGGCCGCCCAGCTCGGACTCGTCAACCTGGCCGTCGCCGACGAGAAAGTGCTTGAGACAACCCTCGCCTATGCGCGTGATCTCGCCGCGAATGTCTCTCCGGCGAGCATGGCGACGATCAAACGGCAGGTCTACGAGGCACTGACCAGCCCGCTCGCCGACGCTTTGGACCACGCCAACCAGCTGATGCTCGAATCCTTCTCGAAGCCGGACTTCGCGGAGGGCGTTCAAAGCTTCGTGGAGAAGCGACCACCCGCCTTCCCGCCGCTCAGCGCAACCGTCGGCCACTGATTCGCTACCCGCCGGCACGGGTACGGCGTTCTCATGGCACAAGAATTGAACGTCGCAGATCTGCGCATCTCGTCACCCGCGTTCGACGGCCACGGCAGGATCCCCGAACGCCACACCGGCGACGGCGAGGACGTGGCACCCGCCCTCGAGTTCCGAGGGGTACCAGAGGGCACGAAGGCCTTCGCGGTCGTCATGCACGACCCGGACGCCCCACTCGTCGACGGCTTCACCCACTGGGTGGCTTACAAGATTCCCGGCGACGCCACGGGCATTCCCGAAGGCGGCGAAGGCGTCGTCGCCGGCCCCAACTCACTCGGCAATGCCGGCTACAACGGCCCGGCACCGCCGCCCGGTCACGGCCCGCACCACTACTACTTCTGGGTCTACGCGCTCGACGAGGATCTCGATCTGCCACCCGGGCTTGACCGGCGCGCGCTGCTCGAGCAAATCGAGGATCACGTGATCGAGCAGGCGCGCGTAATCGGAACCTACGAGCACTGAGCGGCGCCGCGGGCTTCTGCGCCCGTGCCCGGCACGGGGATCCTGACGCTCACATAGGCGCGATACTGGAAAGCGATGACCGCCGAGCAACGAGACCTCCCGCCCCGCCGCGTCGAGGTCACGGTCGAGTGGCACTCGGACGGTCGGCGATTCGCCGCTCCCCGGCGGGTCCTGACGCTCGGCGCGGCCGTCCTGATCGCGGCCGTCGGCGCGATCGTTGTCGCGCACGCGCCGTCGAGCCACTCCGCCACTCCCGCCACCGCGCTCACCCTCCGCTGCGAACGCAGCGAAACCCCCCGGATATTCGTCGGCGACAGCCACCCCACCATCCCAGCGCCTGTGCACATACCGGGGTGTCCGTAGGCTACGCGACGTGAACTTCGAGCTCTCCGACCGGGCGAAGGACCTCCACGCTCGGCTCCAAACCTTTATCGACGAACGTGTCGCCCCGGCTGAACCCGAGTGGCTGGAGGCAATCAACGGTCCGGACGGCCCCCACGTACATCCGCCCATCCTCGAGGAGCTGAAGGCCGAAGCCCGCCGGCGCGGGCTGTGGAACCTGTTCCTGCCCGACGAAGAGCACGGCGCTGGACTCAGCAACGTGGACTACGCGCCGCTGGCCGAGCTGATGGGTCGCAGCCGGATCGCCTCGGAGGCCTGCAACTGCTCGGCCCCGGACACCGGCAACATGGAGGTGCTCCACCAGTTCGGCACGCCCGAGCAGAAGGACCGCTGGCTGATGCCGCTGCTAGACGGCGAGATCCGCTCGGCCTTCGCGATGACCGAACCCGCGGTCGCATCGTCAGACGCCACGAACATCGGGCTCCGGATCGAGAAGCAGGACGACGAGTACGTGCTCAATGGCCGCAAGTGGTGGACGACCAACGCGCTTCACCCGAACCTGCGGATCCTGATCGTGATGGGCAAGACCAATCCCGACGCGCCCCCCTACCAGCAGCAGTCGATGGTGCTGGTCCCCTCGGACACGCCCGGAGTCACCGTCCTGAGAAACCTGTCCGTGTTCGGCTACGACGACCACCAAGGCCACGGTGAGGTCGAGTTCTCAGACGTCCGCGTGCCCGCAGAGAACATCATCGCGGGCGAGGGGATGGGCTTCATGATCGCCCAGGCGCGGCTCGGGCCGGGCCGGATCCACCACTGCATGCGCGCCATCGGGGTCGCCGAGCGGGCGCTCGAGCTGATGTGCGAACGGGCCGACCACCGCGAGGCCTTCGGTCACTCCGTCTCGCACTACGGAAACATCCGCGACTGGATCGCCGAGAGCCGGATCGAGCTCGAGATGGCCCGTCTGCTGGTGATGAAGACGGCGTGGCTGATGGACACGGTCGGCAACCGCCATGCTCGAATCGAGATCTCCGGGATCAAGTTCGCTGTCCCCAACATCTGCCTGCGGATCGTCGACCGGGCGATCCAGGTCCACGGGGGCGGCGGTGTCTCCAGCGACTTCCCGCTCGCCGCGATGTACGCCGGACTGCGGACGCTGCGGCTCGCCGACGGACCCGACGAGGTTCACAAGATGTCGTTGGCCCGCCAGGAGCTCCGCCGCCAGCGCGAGCGCCGCGGCGATACGCGCTAACCCGAGCGTGGCGCGGCGATCGCCGCCTGCGCCGCCGCCACCCGCGCGATCGCCAGCCTGAACGGCGAGCAGCTGACGTAGTCGAGTCCCACCTCGTGGAAGAAGCGGACCGACTCTGGGTCGCCGCCGTGCTCGCCGCAGATACCCAGCCCGATTTCGGGGCGCGCACTCCGCCCCCGTTCGACGGCGAT
Organism: uncultured Solirubrobacterales bacterium; assembly: GCA_963794825.1. Classification (GTDB taxonomy): domain Bacteria; phylum Actinomycetota; class Thermoleophilia; order Solirubrobacterales; family Solirubrobacteraceae; genus Palsa-465. The sequence continues at coordinate 1,391,099 of CAWCFB010000003.1, read as the reverse complement.
CCGCACCAACTCGCCGATCCCGACGGTGTCCAGCGTCGCGAAGGGTGACGCGGTCAGGATCTTCTCCTCGATGTACCGAGGGATGATCGCCTTCTCGACGTCGTCCCGCGAGAAGCCGATCCCGGCCTGGGTCAGATCGTTGGTGCCGAACGAGAAGAAGTCCGCCAGCGGCGCGATCCGCTCGGCGATCAGGCACGCCCGCGGCAGCTCGATCATCGTCCCGACGGTGAACTCGCGCAGCCCCTCCTCCTCGGCGACCGCCAGGACCCGCTCGCGCGCGATCCGCAGCTCGCCCTCGTAGGCCACCAGCGGGATCATGATCTCGACGGTAAGCCCGTCGCCCACGGCCCGCGCCGCGCGCGCGATCGCCCGTACCTGCATCTCATAGATCTCCGGGTGCACGATCCCGAGCCGTACGCCGCGCGTGCCGAGCATCGGGTTCGTCTCCTGGAGGGACAAGACGTGCGCCAATTCCTCCTCGAGCCCCTGCTCTTGCAGCTCGAGCGCGTTCGGCATGAACTCGTGCAACGGCGGATCGAGCAGCCGGATCACGACCGGCCGGCCATCCATCGCGCGGAACAGTCCCTCGAAGTCCTCCTGCTGCAACGGCAGTAACTCGTCGAGCGCGGCCCGGCGGCCCTGCTCGTCGGCCGCCATGATCATCGCCCGCATCTTCGGCTGGCGGTCGGCCGCCATGAACATGTGCTCGGTCCGACACAGCCCGATTCCCTCGGCGCCGAAGCGGACCGCCCGCGCCGCGTCCTCGGGGGTGTCGGCGTTCGCGCGGATCCCTAACGACCGCAGTTCGTCCGCCCAGCGGAGCACCGTCTGAAACCGCTCGTCGACGTTCGCCTCCACCAACGGCACGTCGTCCGTCGTGAGCGTGCCGGCGCTCCCGTCGATCGCGATCAGGTCCCCCTCGCGGAGCACCCGCTCGCCGATCCGCACCTCGCCGGCGCCGAGGTCGATCTCCACCTCGCCGGCGCCCGTCACCGCCGGGCGCCCCATTCCGCGCGCCACCAGCGCTGCGTGCGACGCCTTGCCGCCCTCGGAGGTAAGGATCCCGGCCGCCGCGTGAAAGCCCGCCACATCGTCGGCCTCGGTGAACGGCCGCACGAGGATCACGTCGCGTCCGGCGCCAGCCTCGCGCACCGCATCCTCCGCGGTGAACACGATCGCCCCTTTGGCCGCTCCCGGAGAGGCGGCCACGCCGCGAGCCACCACCGAAAACTCGGCCTCCGGATCGAAGGACGGGTGCAGCAGCGCATCGAGCGCCGCTGCGTCGATCGTCTCGAGCGCCTCCGCTTTCGTCAGCAGCTCCTCGCCGACCGCATCCACCGCGAACCGCACGGCGGCCTGCGCGGGCCGCTTCGCGTTGCGCGTCTGGAGCATGAACAGGTGCCCTTCCTCGACCGTGAACTCGGTGTCTTGCATGTCCTTGTAGTGGCGCTCGAGCTGTCGCAGGACATCCTCGAGCTGATCCGCGACATCGCGCGTTCCAGTCGCGGAGCTCACTCAGGTCGCGCGGGGTACGGACCCCGGAAACGACGTCCTCCCCCTGCGCGTTGACGAGGAAATCCCCGGACGGTTCAGGGGCACCCGTGACCTCGTCGCGACTGAACGCCACCCCCGAGCATGACTGCTCCCCCTTGTTGCCGTACACCATCTGCTGCACGTTGACCGCCGTCCCCCAGTCGTCCGGCAGGCGGTTGATCCGCCGGTACTGAACCGCACGCTCCCCCATCCACGAGTCGAACACCGCCCGGATCGCATCGCCCAGTTGCTCGCGCGGCTCGGTCGGGAACGAGAACAGCTCACGAAATTGCCCGGTCAACCCTCGCAGCGCATCCGCGTCGAGTTCCGTGTCCAGCTTCACCCCTCGCTCCCGCTTGGCGCCCGCGATCAGGTCCTGGAACCGATCGCCTGCGACGCCACGGACGACGTTGCCGAACATCTGCACGAACCGGCGGTAGCAGTCCCAAGCGAACCGTTCGTCGCCCGTCCGCGCCGCCAGCCCGGCGACCGACTCGTCGTTCAGTCCCAGGTTGAGGACCGTGTCCATCATCCCGGGCATCGACACGCGGGCCCCCGAGCGCACGGATACCAGCAGCGGGTCAGACGGATCGCCGAGTCGCTTACCGGTCCGTTCTTCCAAACGCGCCAGTGCCTCCCCGACCTCGTCTTCCAACCCGTCGGGAAACGCCCGCTCGGCGTGCATGTACGCGACGCACGCCTCGGTCGTGATGGTGAATCCTGATGGCACCACCTCGGCCCCGAGCAGCCGCGTCATCTCGGCGACGCCAGCGCCCTTGCCCCCGAGAAGGTCGCGCATCTCGCGCGAGCCCTCGGAGAAGTCGTAGACCCACATCGGCCTACGCGCGCGCCACTTCTTGGGCGGCGCGCTCCCCCGAGCGCACGGCGCCGTCCATGTAGCCGCAGAACACCTCCGAGGTCTCGGTGCCCGCCCAGTGGATCCGGCCGACGGGCGCGCGGAGCGCCGAGCCGAAGTCCGTCCACACCCCCGGCGGCATGTACCCGGCGTAGCAGCCGCGGGTCCACGGCTCGACCGACCAGTTGTGCTCGATCAGCTCGCGCGGGCGTCCCGCCTGCGCGCCGAACAGCCCCACAAACGATCGGAGCACGCGGGCCCGTCGCGCGCGTGGGCTCAGCTCGCCGAGCGCGCGCGCATCTTCGCCGACCACGAACCCCAGCAGCACCCCCGGCTTCCCGCTGGGTGGCGAATTGTCGTACGTCAGCACAACCGGCGGCTGATCGCTGTTGCTGTACCCGCTCAGCCCGGCCGACCGCCAGAACGGCCTGGGGTAGACGGCCTCGTACTTGATCACCGAGCCCTGCGGCATCCGCTGCGTCAGCCCGTCGCGCAGGGCCGGCAGCGCCGGCTCGTAATCGATCCGCCCGGCCAGCGTCGGCGCCACCGCGACGATCACCCGGCCGGCGTGCCAAGTCCCCGCGTCGCTCGTCACGACTACTCCGCCGCTGCTTTGCGCGATCCGGCGCACCGGCGCCTTCAGCACCACGCGGCGGCCGAGCCGGGCGGCCATCTTCAACGAGACCAGCTGGGAGCCCCCGATGAAGCGCGAGTCCTGCGCGCCGCCGGAGGTGCTCGCCAGGTTGATGATGCCCTGGCCGGAGTTCAGGTAGAACAGGGCGTGGAGCAGCGACAGGTCGCGGGGGTCGGTCGCGAAGATCGACTTCACCGCGAGGTCCAGCAAAAACCGCGCGCCCGGGGTCGAAGAGTTCGCCAGCTTCCAGGTCTCGAGCGTCTGACTGTCGAGCGCGTGAGCGTTCGGGGCCGTCCACGGCTTGTCGGTGGGGACCGTCGACTCCAGCGCCACCACCTTGCCCAGCAGCGTCCCGAAGTCGGCTGCGTCCGGCGCGGGCAGCGGCGGGATCAGGCCGGTGAAGTGGGTCTGCTTGCCGGCAAACTCCAGGATCTGCGCGCCCTTGGTGTACGTCTTGAACGTGTGGATGCCCAGCGACCTCGCGCGGGCGATGATTCGGTCCTGGCCGGGTCCGACCCACTGACCGCCGACCTCGACCACCTCACCGCCGCCCACCGAATGGTTGAGCGTGCGCCCGCCCACCCGGTCTCGGGCCTCGAGCACTACGACCGAGCGCCCGGCGCCGGCGAGCTCAGTGGCCGCGGTCAGCCCGGCCAGGCCCGCGCCCACGACAACCACGTCCACGCGCCGGGCCGCACCGCCACGCGACGCAGCCGCCGCAGCGGGCTCAACCGCACCTCCGACGGCCGCCGCTGCTGCTCCGGCCAGCGCCTCTCGACGGGAAATGCCACTCATCGGCCCGCAACCTCGCACGAGCGCCGGTTGCGGTCAAGCGGGAAGGGCAGGTCCGCGACCACCGCCGTCTGCACGTACCGGTACCGGCCGGAGCCCGAAGCGAGCGCTGCGCCCACCTTGCGCAGTGCCGGCCGCGGCCCGTCGGGCACGACCCACGGCGCTAGCGCCAGGAACTGCGGCTTCGCCCCGGCGTAGCCAAGATACGGCGGCACGTCGTCGCCGGCCACGATCGAGCCGTTGCCGACGTAATGGCAGCCTCGACCGTGCAGGCCGCGCTCCAGGATCGCGCTCTGGCCGTCGAATGGCGTGTCCGCGAGGTTGCCCACGAGGAAGGGGTTGACCGCGTAGTCGAAATGCACGGTCGGGTCGCTGACCGCCCGGTACGCCGATCCCATCCACGACAGCGGCTGCCACAGCTCGCTGCCGTCGTTGCCCGTCCACTGACCGTCGTTGGCGTCGGCCTGGATCACCACGTTCGCGCCGAGGTGATCCAGACACCGCATGTAGGTGAGCGCGACATCCGCGCAGGGATGGCCCGGCGCGCCGTAGGTGAATGCCGGGAGGCTCGTGGCGAACCCCAGCCGCGCCCCCGTGCCCGGGATCGCGAACGGACGCAGGTTCTTGACCGCGGCGGGTCCCCTCGCGGGACCAGGGGCGAACCCGAGCGCCAGCTCGAACGGCGTCAGCGGCACCTTGCGGTTGACCGTCAACAGGTTGGCCAGCGGCGTCGGTCCTCGGCGCACGTCGCGCGGCCCCCATAGAAAGGTCTGGTCGTAGGCGACCGGCGCGGTAGGCGCGTACACCGTGCTGAGGGCACCGCCGCCCAGCGCGGCCACCGCGGCGCGGCTTCGGGTCAGCTTGAACGGCGCCTGCGTGTTCGACGCGATCACGTACACGCCGTACTGCCTGGCCACGCGCGCCATCGTCGTCATGAACACGCGGACGAAGGTGTCAGTCGCCGCCACGAAACTCCGGCCGAGCGTCCCGTTCAGGGACGGGAAGCGGCCTCCCAGGTAGCGCAGCGCCTTGGCGTACCCCCCGTTCAAGGCGGTCAGCGTCACAAGCGTCGCGCACGGAAACGATTGCCCCTTACAGGAGGGCACGCCCGTGCGCAACAGCGCCCGCGCCCCCGCACCGCGCGGGCCGATGGCCAGCGTCTCGAGCCCCGAGTCCTCGTCGAACACCACCAGGTTCGGCCGGCCGCGGGCCAGATGGGGCAGGACCTCGCGCCGCACCGCGCACTCGATCGCGTCGCGATACGACGCCGCCGTCGTCATCGCCGCAGGCTGCTGGAGGAACTGGATCGCGAACACTCTCAGGGCATGCGCCCTCGGGTCGGCGGCGACCGCAGGGCGCCCCCAGTGGCCGCACGCCGGCTTCGCGGCGGCCGCTGCGGGGAGCAGCGCGAACGCTGCCGCGCACAGCACCACAACTCTCGTCCCTCGCGTCCCCAAGCCGCAGAGCCTACCGCCGCCGGTAGGCGGCGAGGAACGCGTCGACGCCCGCGTCCGCATACGCGTCGAGCTGCTCCGGTGTGGCCGGATCGTCCTCGCCCAGTAGCGAAGACGTGTTGAGCGGGATTGACATCACGAGCCAGTTGAAGTGAGCCGCAGCGATCCGGGCATCGTCGAACTCCAGCTCACCCTTTTCCCTGAGCCGCTCGAAGATCGTCGCCAGTGCGTCGATCGTCCGCCCCGGCCCCTTGTCGTAGTACAGGCGTCCGAGCTGCGGGAAACGTGCTGCCTCCCCGATCACGAGCCGGCGGAGCTGGAGCAGCTGCCGGTCCGTGACGGCGTGGATCTGGCGGCGGGCGAACGCGTGCAGCGCCACGGCCACGTCGTCGGTAGCGCTCAGCTTCAGCAGCGCGTCCGTGTTCGGATCTGCGATCTGGTCGACCGTGACCGTGACGATCTCCGAGAACAGTCGCTCCTTGTCGGCGAAGTGCTTGTACACGGTCTGCTTGGAGACCTTCGCCAGCGCGGCGATCTCGTCCATGCTGGCGCCGACGTAGCCATTGCGCAGGAACACGTCCCGCCCCGCGTCCAGGATCGCTCTCCGTTTCCGCTGGCTCCGTTCACCGATGAGTTCTTCGACCATCGGAAGTCATAGTACTAGACCGTCTAGTTCTTGCTATACGTTCGTTCCCGACTCAGGAGGCCCGATGCGCAAGATCAAAGTCCTCAACCACATCACCCTCGACGGAGTGCTCCAAGCTCCGGGCAGACCCGACGAGGACCCGCGAGACGACTTCCGCCACGGCGGCTGGTCGGTCCCCTACGGCGACCCCGTGATGGGTGCCGCGCTCGGCTTCGGTGCGAGCGCACCGTCGCAGCAGCCTGGCACCGGCGCCATGCTGTTTGGCCGGGTCACCTACGAGGACCTCTACGACTCGTGGCACGGGCGCACCGACAACCCGTTCACGGCGTTGTTCGAGGCGAGCGAGAAGTACGTCGTATCCACGACGTTGGCCGAACCACTCCCGTGGGCCAACTCCACCCTGCTCAGCGGCGACGCCGTGCAGGCCGTCTCCGATCTCAAGCAGACCTCCGGCCCGGACCTGCTGATGATGGGCTCAGCCCAGTTGATCCAGACGCTGATGGGCGCGCAGTTGATCGACGAGTTCAAGCTGCTGATCTATCCGCTCGTACTCGGCACGGGTCGGCGGCTGTTCACGGATCCGGGCGCGTCGGCGCAGCTGCGCCTGACCGACTCGCTGACCACCCCGAAGGGCGTCGTAATCGCGACGTACGAGACCCGATGAGCGTGCTGGCCACCGGGCTGAGCTTCCCAGAGTCTCCGAGGTGGCACAAAGGCCGCCTGTACGTGTGCGACTGGGCAGCCCAGGAGCTGCTGGCCTTCGACGCTCGCGGCCACCGCGAGCTGATCGCGAACGTCCCTTCGTTCCCGTTCTGTATCGCGTTCACCCCCGACGATCAGCTGTTGATCAACTCGGCGGCCCACAAGCAGGTGCTGCGGCTCGCCGCCGACGGCAGCCTCGAAACCTACGCCGACCTCAGCCACCTCGCCCGGGTCCCCGCCCAACAACGAGATCGTCGTCGACGGCCGCGGCAACGCGTACGTCGACGGCGGCGGCTTCGACATGATGGCCGGCGAACCGCCGGCGCCGGGGATCATCGCGCTGGTCACCCCCGACGGCCGCGCTTCACAGGTCGCCGACGGGATCGAGTTCGGCAACGGGATGGCGGTCACGCCGGACAACCGCACCCTGATCGTCGCGGAGTCCTACGCGAGCCGCCTGACCGCGTTCGACATCAACGACGACGGCACGCTCGAGAACCGCCGGGTGTGGGCCGACCTCGGCGAGGACCCACCGGACGGGATTTGCCTCGACGCCGACGGCGCGGTCTGGTACGCGGACGTCCCCCACCACCAGTGTGTGCGCGTGCGCGAAGGCGGCGAGGTGCTCGACCGGATCGAGTTCGACCGCGGTTGCTTCTCGTGCGCGCTCGGCGGATCCGATGGCAAGACGCTGTTCGTGGCTGCGCGCGAGTGGGCCGGACTCGGCGGCGAGGTCGCAGAACGATCAGGACAGATCCTGACCGCTATTGCCCCGAGCATCCATGCAGGTTGGCCGTGACGGAAGCCAGCACGTTTGAAGAAGACAGTCACGCCGACGCCACCTACGGTGTCGACCGATTAGTTCCAGTCACCGACCACGTCTCTATTGCGAACGACCAACGAGTCCCCGGAGGAAAGAGTGAGTTATTCGTTGCCGTCAGAGATCCCGATCGACGAGCTCGATCGGATGCCTGACCCCGATGAGCCGCAGGACGCGATGATCGCGACGCGTGCGCTGACGCGCACCTTCAAGGGCGGCATCGAGGCCGTCCGTGGCATCGACCTGACCGTCGCCAGAGGCGAGGTGTTCGGCTTCCTCGGCCCGAACGGCGCCGGCAAGACCACGACCGTGCGGATGCTGTGCACGCTGCTGCCGCCGACGAACGGCAGCGCGGCGGTGGCCGGCTACGACGTCGCGCACGACGCCAAGGAGGTCCGCCGGCGGATCGGCGTCGCGCTCCAGGAGATCGGGCTCGACCCGGTGCAGACCGGCCGCGAGCTGCTCGAGCTCCAGTGTGGCCTCTACGGAATCACGGGCAAGCACGCCAAGGCGCGCGCAGAGGAGCTGCTCGAGCTCGTCGGACTCACCGACGCGGCCGACCGCTTCACGAAGACCTACTCGGGCGGGATGAAGCGCCGCCTCGACCTCGCCAGCGCGCTCGTCCACCAGCCCGAGGTCCTGTTCCTCGACGAGCCGACGACCGGGCTCGACCCCGCGTCCCGGCTCACCGTCTGGGAGGAGGTCCGCCGGATCAACGACTCCGGTACGACCGTGTTCCTCACGACGCAGTACCTCGAGGAGGCCGACAAGCTGTGCAACCGGCTCGCGATCATCGACGGCGGCCAGATCGTCGCCGACGGCACGCCGGAGCAGCTGAAGGCGCTGATGGGCCGCGACGTCGTCACCGTCTCGTTCGAGAACGGCGACATCGCCGAGGCCGAGGAGTCGCTGAGCGGCCTGCCCGGGCTCGAGCGGATCGTGATCGAGCAGCACGCGCTGGCGCTATACGTCGAGGACGGCGCCGGCTCGATCGCGGAGATCGTGCGCCGCTTCGAGCGCGACCAGATCCAGGGTCTCCTCGATCAGCGTCGCGCGGCCGACGCTCGACGACGTGTTCCTGTCGGCCACCGGCCGGCGGATCGAAGGAGTTGACGATTCTGAGGAGGTGACCGAATGACCACGGAGGCAATTTCGCGGGCTATCCCGGCCAGGCGCTCGTTCTCGGGGTCGGCCGTGCTGCTGCTCGGCCGCCGTGCCGTCCGCGAGGTCGCGCGCTACCCCGAGGCGACGATCCCCACGCTGTTCATCCCGCTGTTCTTCCTGGCCGTCAACATCGGCCAGGTCTCGAGAACCTTCCCGAGCTCGACGCCGTTCCTGCACGGGCAGGGCTACGTCGCGTTCCAGTTGCCGGTGTCGATCATGTTCGGCGTCGCCACCGCGACCTCCGGGCTGGCGCTGGTCACCGAGATCGACCTCGGCTACTTCGACAAGCTGCTGGTCGCCCCGATTCGGCGCAGCTCGATCATCCTCGGCCGGCTCATGTCCGACTTCGTCCGCGGGATCGGCGCGTCGATCGTCGTGCTGCTCGCCGGGCTCGCGTTCGGCGCCCACATCAAGGCGGGCGTGCCCGGCGCGATCGTGCTCGTGCTGCTCGGCGGCTGCTTCGGCGTCGCCTACGCCGGCTTCGGAATCCTGGTCGCGCTGAAGACGCGCAACGTCCAGGCGACCCAGTCGAGCTTCCTGCTCTTCTTCCCGCTGCTGTTCCTCTCGCCGAACTTCGTGCCGTTCGATCGGCTCAGCTCGGCGATGAACACGCTCGCGCACATCAACCCCGTCTCCTACGTGATCGTCGGGATCCGCTCGCTTGTGATCAACGGTTGGGTCGCAGGCCAGCTGGCGGTGTGCGTCGGCGTGATCTTCGCGCTCGGCGCGATCCTGACCGCGCTCTCTCTCCGCGCGATCGCCACATACGACAGGTAGGCCCCGGCCCCGGCGAACTTTCGCAATTGTGTCCCGCCCAGCGAGACGTTCTTGCGGAAGTTCGCCGGCGCGGTGGACGCGCGGACCACCTCGTCCACCCCGCAGGCCCGGAGGAGTAGGCTGCGCTCAAGCCACCCGAACCCGGAGGAGAGGATGAGCAGAACCGTTCCGGTGCGCCTGAACGTCAACGGGGCGAGCACCACCTCGATGTGGAGCCACGCCTGTTGCTGGTGCACGCACTGCGCGAAAACCTCGCGCTGACTGGCACCCACGTCGGGTGCGATACCTCGAACTGCGGCGCCTGCACGGTCCACATGGACGGCAACGCGGTGAAGTCCTGCACGGTGCTCGCGGTCCAGGCCGACGGCGCCGAGATCACCACGATTGAGGGGCTCGGCTCCGAGGACGACCTGCACCCCATGCAGGAGGCGTTCTGGAACGATCACGGGCTGCAGTGCGGCTACTGCACGCCGGGGATGATCATGGCCGCGGTTGCCCTTCTCCAGGAGAACCCGAACCCGACCGAGCACGAGGTCCGCCACGCGCTCGAGGGCAACCTGTGCCGCTGCACCGGCTACCACAACATCGTCAAAGCGGTGCTCGACGCCGCGAAGTCCAAGACTCCGACCTTCCAGGCACCCACATCATGAGCGCGACAACCGAAACCAACGGCAACCACGTAGGCCGGGCGCTGCGGCGCAAGGAGGACCCACGGCTGATCACGGGCCGGGCCCGGTACGTCGACGACATCGCGCTGCCCGGGATGCTGTGGGCGGCCTTCGTCCGCTCCCCCGAGGCGCACGCGAAGATCGTCAGCATCGACACGTCGGCCGCGGCCGGCCGTGACGGCGTCCAGGCCGTGTTCACCGGCAACGACCTCTCCGACCTCGGCGGTCCGCTGCCGATGGCCTGGGTCCCCCCCGGAGTCGAGGTCAAGAACCCCGAGCACTGGCCGCTCGCGCGCGACACCGTCAACCATGTCGGTGACCCAGTCGCGGTCGTCATCGGCGAGGACCGCTACGCGGTCGTCGACGCGGCCGAGGACGTGCTCGTCGAGTACGAGTCGCTGCCCGCCGTGACCGATCCCGAGAAGGCTCTCGAAGAGGGCAGCCCGCTCGTGCACGAGCAGCTGGGCACCAACAAGGTCCACGAGTGGTCGCTGGCCGGAGGCGACCTCGAGGCCGGCTTCGCGCAGGCCGAGGTGACCATCGAGCGGCGGATCGTCAACCACCGCATCGCCGGAGCGCCGATCGAGCCGCGTGGCGTGCTCGCCGACTACCGGGCCGGCTCGCTGACCTTGTGGACCGCGACCCAGGTCCCCCACTTCGTGCGGCTGTTCCTGGCCATCCTGCTCGGCATGTCAGAGGAGCGCGTCCGCGTGATCGCCCCCGAGGTCGGCGGCGGCTTCGGCGCCAAGCTCCAGGTGTACGGCGAGGAGGTCCTGCTCGCCTGGTGCTCGCGCAAACTCGACCGGCCGGTCAAGTGGATCGAGACGCGCACCGAGAACATGGCCGTCACCCACCAAGGCCGCGACCAGATCGACTACGTCAAGATCGGCGCCAAGCGCGACGGCACCGTCACCGCGTACCACGTCAAGATCATCGCCGACTTCGGCGCCTACAACATGCTGCTGACGCCGCTGATCCCTTCGCTCGGCGCGTTCGTGATGGGCGGCTGTTACAAGATCCCCGCGGTCACCACGGACATCGTCGGCGTGTTCACGAACAAGTGCCCGACCGACGCCATCCGCGGCGCCGGACGTCCCGAGGCGACGCACATGATCGAGGTGATGCTCGATCAGCTGGCCGATGAGCTCGGAATGGACCGGCTCGAGATCCGGCGGAAGAACTTCATCCCCAAGGAGGACTTCCCGCGCGGCCGTGGCCACCGGCGTGGTCTACGACTCGGGCGACTATGAGAAGACGCTCGACAAGCTGCTCGAGCACGTCGATCTCAATGCGTTCGAATCTGAACGCGCCGAGGCTGCGCGAGAAGGGCGTCTACCGCGGGATCGGGTTCTCGACCTACACGGAGATCTGCGGACTCGCGCCGTCGAGGATCACCGGCCCCAACGGGGTCGGTGTCCAGGCCGGTGGCTGGGAGTCGGCGATGGTCCGCGTCCACAACACGGGCGCAGTCACCGTCTACACGGGCACCTCCCCGCACGGCCAGGGCCATGAGACCGGGTTCGCTCAGATCACCGCCGACCGGCTCGGAGTCGACCCGGCCAACGTCGAGGTGATCCACGGCGACACGGGGACCGGACCCGAGGGCCGCAACACCTACGGCTCGCGCTCGCTCGCGGTCGGCGGCGAGGCGGTCGCGCGCACGGCCAACAAGATCGCGGAGAAGGCCAAGCAGGTGGTCGCCCACCACCTCGAGGCGGCCCCCGAGGACATCGAGGTCCGCGACGGCAAGTTCTCGGTCCGAGGCTCGCCGGACAAGGGGATGACGCTGGCCGAGGTGGCGGGCGTCGTCTACATCAACGAGGTCCCCGAGGGGATGGAGCCGGGCCTCGAGGAGACGACGTTCTACGACCCGGAGAACTTCGTCTTCCCGTTCGGCGCGCACGCCTGCGTGGTCGACGTCGATGCGGAGACCGGCAAGACCAGCGTCGTTCGCTACGTCGCTGTCGACGATTGCGGCAACCCGATCAACCCGCTGCTGATCGACGGCCAGGTCCACGGCGGGATCGCGCACGGGATCGGCCAGGCGCTGTACGAACGGATCCACTACGACGAGGACGGCCAGCTGGTCACCGGCACCTTCGTCGACTACGCGCTGCCGACCGCGGCCGAGCTGCCGAGCTTCGAGACCGACCGCACGGTTACGCCGTCGCCGGTCAACTCGCTCGGCGTCAAGGGCGTGGGCGAGGCGGGCACGATCGCCGCCTCGGCCGCCGTGACCTGCGCCGTGATCGACGCGCTCAAGCCGCTCGGCGTGTCGTTCATCAACATGCCGCTCAGCCCGATGCGGGTCTGGGAGGCGATCTCCGAAGCCGCGGAAGGAGGGAGTGCCCGCATGATCCCCGCTGAGTTCGACTACCAGGCACCGGAGACGCTGGAGGAGGCGATCCGGATGCTGCACGAGAACGGCGACGAGGCGAAGCTGCTCGCCGGCGGCCACTCGCTGATGCCGCTGATGAAGCTTCGGCTGGCGGCGCCGGCGCTGCTGATCGATCTGCGCCGGATCCCCGGACTGCATGGGATCCAGCGCGAGAACGGCAGCTGGCGGATCGGCGCGATGACCCCGCACGCGATGGTCGCGCGCACGGACGAGCTCGGGCTGGCCTCGACCGTAGCCGGGAACGATCGCCGACCCGCAGGTCCGCAACCGCGGGACGCTCGGCGGCTCGCTCGCCCACGGCGACCCGGCCTCCGACCTGCCGGCGGTGCTGCTGATCACCGAGGGCACGGTGACCGTGCAGGGCCCCGGCGGGCAACGGACGATCGAGGCGGCCGCCCTGTTCGAGGACTACCTGGAGACGAGCATCGAGCCAGGACGAGGTGCTGACCGAGGTCCACCTACCGGCGATGGACGGCTACGGCCACTCGTACCACAAGTTCAACCGTCGCTCGGAGGACTGGGCGATGGTCGCGGTCTCAGCGCGCTCGTCAAGCGGACGGGCGACATCTGCGAGGACGTCCGCGTCGGGCTGACCAACATGGCCTCCACGCCGCTGCGCGCCCGCGCCGTCGAGGACGCGCTCCGTGGCCAGCCGCTGAACGCCGAGACGCATCGCCGCCGCCGCCGCGGCGGCAGCCGAGGGCACCGACCCACCGGCCGACCTGAACGCGAGCGCCGACTACAAGCGCCACCTCGCGCAGGTCCTGGCCAAACGGGCGCTGACGGAGGCAGCAGGGCTGAAGTGATCGAGTCCGTGGAGGCGGCGGGCGAAGCGCTCGCCGCCCAGGGCTACCTGGCCGATCGCGAGCTCGCGCTCGCGGTGTACCTGGCCGCCGTGCTCGAACAGCCGCTGCTGCTCGAGGGCGAGGCGGGCGTGGGCAAGACCGAGGTGGCCCGCGCGCTCGCCACGGGCACCGGCGCGCGGCTGATCCGGCTGCAGTGCCACGAGGGGATCGACCAGCACCACGCCGTGTACGACTGGGACTATCCCCGCCAGTTGCTCGCGCTGCGCGGCGGCTCCGAGGACGAGCTGTTCTCCGAGCGGTTCCTGCTCCGCCGGCCCCTGCTGCTCTCCCTGCAGTCCATCGAGCCGACGATCCTGTTGATCGACGAGATCGACCGCGCCGACGATGAGTTCGAGGCCTTCCTGCTCGAGTTCCTGGCCGACTTCGCGGTCACGATCCCGGAGATCGGCACGATCGAGGCCCAGCACCGCCCACTCGTGATCCTGACCTCGAACCGGACCCGTGAGCTCCACGATGCTTTGAAGCGGCGGTGCCTGTACCACTGGATCGACTACCCGTCGGCCGAGCGCGAGCGGGCGATCGTGGCGGCGCGGATCCCCGGCGTCGAGGAGGCGATCGCCGCCCGTGTCGTCGATGCGATCGGCCGCCTGCGCGAGCAGGGCGATCTGTACAAGCAGCCCGGCGTCGGGGAGACGATCGTCTGGGCCCGGGCGCTGCTGGCCGGCGCCTCGCTCGACGACAGCCTCGGGGCGGCGCTGAAAGTGCACGAGGACATCGTGCGCGTGCGCGAGCGCGGAGTCCTCGAGGGTGTCTGACGCGCTCAGGGAATTGGTCTATTCGCTGCGCGCCGCCGGCAGCCAGGTGGGGATCGGCGAGCTGCTCACCGCGCATCACGCGGTCGCGGCCGTCGAGCTGCCGGACCTGAAGCTCACGTTGCGGACGGTGCTGTGCTCGGAGCGCGCCGATCTGGAGCGGTTCGAGGAGGCCTTCGAGACGGTGTTCGGCGCCGGCGGGCTCGTCGACCCGCTGAACGATCTCGGCGCGATCGAGCGGGCCGCGCTGCCTCGCGCCGGCTTCGGTGGCGGCGAGGCGGCCCAGGCCGGTGACCGGGAGCCGGTTCCGGCGGCGTGGAGCGCGGTCGAGCTGTTGCGCGAAAAGGACTTCGCCTCCTACACCGAAGCCGAGATTGTGGCGGCGCGGACGCCTGATCGAGCGGCTCGCGCGCCGCGGCCCGAGACGGCCATCGCGCCGGCTGCGGCCCACCCGGCGGCGGGGCCACTCTCCGGACCTGCGCCGGATGGTCCGCGCCTCGTTGCGGACCGCCGGTGAGCCGGTGCACCGCCGCTGGCGCGGGCCCAGCTCGCGGCCACGCCAGGTCGTGCTCGTGTGCGACGTGTCCGGCTCGATGGCGCCCTACGCACGGATGCTGCTCATGTACATGCAGGCCTCGGTCGCCGCCCGCCGGCGGGTGGAGGCTTTCGCCTTCGGCACGCGGCTGACCCGGATCACCCATCGAGCTGTCTGGACGCGACCAGGATCTGGCGCTCTCGCGCGCCACCGCGGCCGTGGTCGATTACGCCGGCGGCACGCGGATCGGCGACGCGCTCGGTTCTCTGAACCGCGAGCACGGCCGGCGGATCGGCCGGGGTGCGGTCGTGGTGATCCTGTCTGACGGCTGGGACCGCGGCGATCCGGAGGTGCTGAGCGCCGAGCTCGCGCGCCTGCGGCGCAGCGCCTATCGGCTCGTGTGGCTCAACCCGCTGGCCGCGGACCCGCGGTATCGAGCCCTTGACGCGCGGGATGCGCGCGGCGGTTCCGCATGCCGACGAGCTGCTTGCGGGAAACTCCATAGCGTCACTGGAAAGTTTGGCTGCGATCTTGGAGGACGTATGAGAGAGGTACTTAGCGCGCTGAAGGCTTGGAGCGAGCGCGGGGACCGGATCGCGCTGGCCACGGTCACCGACGTCGCGCGCTCGGCGCCCCGCCCGCCGGGCGCGAAGATGGCCATCTCCGGCACCGGCGAGATCGCCGGGTCGGTTTCCGGCGGCTGCGTCGAGGGCGCCGTCGTCGACATCGCTGAACGGGTGATGGCCGGCGAGCCGCCGCGCCTGACGCACTACGGGATCGCCGACTCGGACGCCTGGGACGTGGGGCTGCCCTGCGGAGGCGAGATCGACGTGTGGGTGCAGGAGTACTCCAGCGGCCGGTTCGAGCAGCTCGCGCGCGCCGACGGTCGTGCCGTCGAGGTGACGCTGCTCGAGGGCGCCTCGGCGGGAGCGAAGCTGCTGGTCGAGGCCGACGGTGCCGTGTCAGGCACGCTCGGTTCGCCCGAGCTCGACGACGAGGCGGTCCGGATCTCCGCCGAGCTGATCTGGTCCGAAGCCTCCGAGCACCGCGGCGCCATGTTCTTCGACGTGATCGCGCCCGCGCCGCGGCTCCTCCTGTTCGGCGCCGTCGACGTGGCGGCGTCGCTGTGCCGGCTGGCCCGCGCCACCGGCTGGCGGCCGTTCGTGATCGACCCGCGCGCCCGGTTCGCCGCGCCCGAGCGGTTCCCCGACGCGGTCGAGGTGGTCGCCGCCTGGCCCGAGGAGGCGGTGGCGCGGATCGGCGGGATCGACCCGGCGACCTACATCGCGGTGCTGACCCACGACCCGAAGCTCGACGACGCCGCGCTGACGCTGGCCCTGCGCTCGCCGGCCCGGTTCGTCGGGGCGATGGGGTCGCGCCGGGCGCAGGCCAAGCGTCGCGAGCGACTGCTGGCCGCCGGCTTCGGCGACGAGGAGATGGATCGCCTGTCCGCACCGCTCGGCCTCGACCTCGGCGCGATCAGCACCGAGGAGACCGCGCTCTCGATCCTGGCCGAGATCGTCGCGGCCCGTCATGGCCGTGACGGCGGCCGGCTGGCGAACGCTCGCGGCCGGATCCACGAGGTGCCCGCTTGATCGCGGGCCTCGTGCTGGCCGCGGGGGCCGGGTCGCGGTTCGAGGGCCCCGGGCCCAAGCTGCTCGCCCCGCTGAACGGCCGGCCGCTGGTCGAGCACGCGATCGCCGCGCGCGTGCGCGGTCCCGGAGCTCGAGCGCGTCGTCGTCGTCGTCGGCGCGGATCCGCTGCACGAAGTCGACTTTGGCCGCGCCGAGCGCGTCGTGTGCGCCGACTGGAGTTCCGGCCAGTCGGCGTCGCTGCGGTGCGGCGTCGAGGCGTTGCGCGGCGCCGAGCGGATCGTCGTGACCCTGGGCGACGAGCCGCTCGTCTCGCCGGCGGCGATCGCGCTGATGGCCGAGCAGCCGGCGGGGGCGCGCGCGACCTACGAACGGCGGCCAGGACACCCCGTCGTCCTAGGCCCCGAGCAGATCGACGCGATCACCTCGCTGACCGGCGACCACGGCGCCCGCCAGCTCCTCGCCGGCGGCCTGCTTGTGGAATGCGGCGATTTGTGCTCGGGTATCGACGTCGACACCACGGCCGACCTGGAGGTGATCCGCAATGAAGCTGGAGCAGGAGTTTGAAGTCGCCGCACCGATCGATCGGGTTTGGCAGGCGCTGATCGACGTCGAACGAGTCGCCCCGAGCCTTCCGGGCGCCGCGGTCACCGGACGCAATGACGACGGCAGCTACAACGGCACCTTCTCGGTCAAGATCGGCCCCACCTCGGCGTCGTATGCCGGGAAGCTTCATATGGAGCAGGTCGACGACGAGGCACACGTCGCGGTGATGCAGGCCAACGGCACCGACAAGCGCGGCCAGGGCGGCGCCAAGGCGACGATCACCTCCCGGCTGTCCGAGGTCGACGGCAAGACCCGCGTCCAGGTCGTTGACCGATTACCACATCACCGGACGGCTGGCGCGGTTCGGGCGCGGGGGGATGATCGAGGACATCTCGGAGAAGCTGCTCAGGCAGTTCGCCGGCTCGCTGCAGCAGTCGCTGGCGGGCTCGCCGTCGGCCGCAGAACCAGCGGACGCGCCGGCGGCTGAACCAGCGGCGGGCGCCGCCAGCGGCACACCCGACGAGCCCTCCGTATCCCCCTGGGCCCCGCCCGGTGCGCCGCCGCCGAGCACCAGCCACGATTGGTCGCCCCCCGGCTCGGAGCAGCAGGCGACCTCCGCCTTTCCCCCGACGCAACCCGCCGAGCCGCTGCGAGCCGACGCGGTACTTCGCCTCCGTGCTCGCTGACCGAGCCAAGGCGAACCCGATCCCGCTGGTCGCTGGGTTGCTCGCCCTGCTGCTGCTGATTCGCCGCCGGCGCCGGCGATGACGCTGGCGATCGTCTCCGACGTACACGGAAACCTGAACGCGCTCGAGGCGGTCGTCTCGGATCTGCAGAGCCGCGGCGCGGAGCGGGTGGTGCTTGGAGGCGACCTCGCGTTCGCCGGCTGCCAGGGCTCCGAGTGCATCGATCTGCTCCGCGAGCTCGGATGGACGGGCGTCGTGGGCAACACGGACGAGTTGCTCTGGCGGGCGGAGGAACCCGAGCTCGAGCCGCTGCTGCCGATGGTGTTCGCATCGCGCGAGCAGCTCGGCGAGGAGCGGATCGACTGGCTGCGCGAGCTCCCCGCCGAGCACCGCGACGACGATCTCGACCTGGCCCTCGTCCACGCCAGTCCCGGTGACCTGTGGCGAGCGCCGGGGCCGGACGCCGAGGACGAGGCGCTGCTCGAGACATACGGGCCGCTCGAGGCGGCGATCGCGGTCTACGGTCACATCCACCGGCCGTACGTGCGGCGCGTCGACGGTCTCACCGTCGTCAACAGCGGCAGCGTCGGCTACCCACTCGACGAAGATCCCAGGGCGGGGTATGCGCTGATCGATGAGGGCGAGCCGGAGATCGTGCGCGTCGAGTACGACGTCGAGCGCGAGGTCCACGCGCTGGAGCGCTCGGGGTATCCGGACTCCCAGCGGCTCGCCGCGATGCGGCGCACCGGCGCGTTCCTACCTGTCGCGTGAGCCAGTACGACGCCGTCATCGTCGGCGGCGGCCACAACGGCCTCGTCGCGGCGACGCTGCTCGCCCGGGCCGGGAAGCGGGTGGTCGTGCTCGAGCGGCTCGGCCAGGTTGGCGGCGCGGCGGTCTCCGAACGCGTGTTTCCCGGGGTCGAGGCGAACGTCTCGAAGTACTCCTACCTCGTCAGCCTGTTTCCGCCGGCCCTGCGCTCGCTGCTCGGGCTGCGGACCGAGCTGCGGCCGCGCGCGGTGGCGTCGTTTCCGCCCGCCGGCGATGCGTTCGACGAGCTGCGCGCGCGGCTGGCGGCGCGCGTGGCGCCGACGTTGCTCGAGCCGCTGCGTAGTCGAGAGGACTTCGCCGGGCTGCTCGGGGAGGACGCGTGGCTGCTCGAGCAGCCGTTGTCGGTGGAGCTCGAGCGGGCATTCGATGACGACGGGCAGCGAGGGATCGAGCTGACGGACGCGACGATCGGGACGTTCGCGCCGGCCGACGACCTCGAGCTGCGCCAGAACCGGTGCTGGCTCTACCACGTGGTCGGCGGACCGTGGAACGTCCCGGTCGGCGGGATGGGAGCCCTGACCGGCGAGCTCGCCACCGCGGCCCAGGTCGCCGGTGCGGAGATCCGGACCGGGGTCGAGGTCACCTCGATCGACCCAGGCGGCGCCGTTCGCACGGGTAGCGACACGGTCGCCACGCGGCACGTCGTCGCCAACGTCGCCCCGGCCGTGCTCGCGCGGCTCCTGGGATCTTCTGTGCCCGAACCTCCGGAGGGGTCTCAGCTGAAGATCAACATGCTGCTCGAGCGGCTGCCCAACGGCAGCACGGAAGAGACCTTCACCGGGACGTTGCATGTACACGAGAGCTACTCCGAGCTACAGGCCGCTTACGCCGATGCTGCTGCGGGGCGGATTCCGTCGCCGGCGCCTTGTGAGCTGTACTGCCACTCGCTCACGGATCCATCGATCCTCTCGCCGGAGCTCCGGGCCTCGGGCGCGCAGACTCTGACCCTGTTTGGGCTGCACATGCCGGCGCGACTGTTCCGCGCGGACCCCGCGGGGGCGAAGCGCGACGCGGTCGCCGCGACGCTCGCGTCGGTCGACTCCGTCCTCGCTGAGCCGCTCGAGGATTGCCTGTACCGCGACGCTCACGGGGAGCCGTGCCTCGAGGCGGTCACGCCGGTCGAGCTCGAGGCGCAGCTCGGGATGCCCGGCGGACACATCTTCCACCGCGACCTGAGCTGGCCGTTCGCCGAGTCAGAGGAAGACGTCGGCCGATGGGGAGTCGAGACCGAGCACCCGAACGTGTGGGTGTGCGGCGCCGGCGCCCGCCGCGGCGGCGCGGTCAGCGGGATCCCCGGCCATAACGCCGCCCGCGCCGTGTTGGGCGCGGGCTGACGGGAGGCGCGCCAACCTTGGAGCGCAACGATGAAATACGTGCCGTTTCGCTCCAAGGTCGGGGGTTCAGTGAGCGACGACCAGCTCGCCGGCGGGCGGCGCATCGGCGACCCGGCCGCGCTCGAACAGCAGTCCGGCGATCACCGCCCCGGCCAGGAAGATCCCGCCTGCCACCGCGAACCCGATCGTGTAGCCGTGGACGGCGGCTTGGGCGATCAGCCCCCGGGTCGGAATCGCGTGTGCGTTCGAAACGAAGCTCGTCGCCGCGCTGGCCGCGATCGAGGACAACAGCGCCGTCCCGAGCGAGCCACCGACCTGCTGGCTGGCCGAAACCATCGCCGAGGCGACGCCGGCGTCGGCCGGTCCGACGCCGAGCGTGGCGTTGTTCATCGAGGTCGAGAACACGAGTCCCGTACCGATGCCCATGACGATCAGCGATGGGAGGATGTCGGCGGCGTAGCTGGAGCCGAGTCCCAACCGGGTCAGACCGAGCATCCCGGCGCCGCTGAGCAGCATCCCGATGGTGACCAACGGGCGCGATCCGAACCGGCTGCGCAGGCGGGTGTTGCCGATCACGGCCGTGACCATGATCGTCGCGGTCATGGGGATGAACGCGAGTCCAGTGGTGATGGGTGAGTAGCCCAGGTTCTGCTGCAGGAAGTAGGTCAGGAACAGGAACACCGCGAACAGCGCCGCGCCTGAGATGCCGATCGAGAGGAACGACGCCCCGCGGTTACGGTCACGGACGACGTGGAGCGGTAGCAGCGGGTGGTCCGAGCGCGCCTCGAGCCCGACGAACAGCGCCAGCAGCAGCACGCCGGTGATCAGCGAGCCGATCGTCAGGTGGCTGGTCCAGCTCGTGGTCTGCGCGTGCGAGAACCCGAAGACGATCGCGAACAGGCCGCCGGAGACAGCGAGCGTGCCCGGAAGATCGATCTTCGCGCGGACGGCGGGACGCTGGTTGTGGAGCAGGATCAGCGCGCCGATCACGGCGGCCACTGCGAACACGAGGTTGACGTACATGCAGTAGCGCCAGTTGAGCGTCTGCGTGAGCACGCCCCCCAGCAGCAGCCCGACCGACGCGCCACTGCCCGCGATCGCGCTGTAGATCCCGAATGCCTTGTTGCGCTCGCCCGGGTCAGTGAATGTTGTCGTCAGCAGCGACATCGCGGCGGGCGCGAGCAGCGCGCCGAAGGCGCCCTGCGTCGCCCTGGCCACCGCGAGCATCCCGAACGAGGTCGCCGCGCCGCCCACGGCGGAGACGATCGCGAAGCCGGACAGTCCGATCACGAACGTCCACTTGCGCCCGAACAGGTCGCTGACCCGGCCGCCGAGCAGGAGCAGGCTGCCGAAGGCGAGCGCGTAAGCGGTCACGATCCACTGGCGATCGGAGTTCGTGAAGTGGAGCGCATGCTGCGCCGAGGGCAGCGCGATGTTCACCACGGTCGCGTCGAGCACGACCATCAGCTGGGCGATGGCGAGGATCGCGAGGATCCGCCAGCGGTGCGAGTAGTGCGGGTTTTGTGCGGTCATGCCGTCTCCAAGTGGATGCGAGGTATCCGTTTCTGCAACGACCTTAGCAGAAAAATGGATGCTGTCAATCCACTTTTGTAAGATGGACCCATGAGCGCGACCGAGAAGCCCCTACGGAAGGACGCCGAGCGCAACCGCCGGCGGATCCTCGAGGCCGCTGCGGAGCTGTTTGCCACGCGGGGGCTCGGCGTCACGCTCAACGACATCGCCCACCATGCTGGGGTCGGGGTGGGGACCGTCTACCGCCGCTTCCCGGACAAGGACAGGCTGATCGAGGAGCTGTTCGAGCTACGGGTGGGGGAAATTGTGGCGCTGGCCAAGGGGGCGCTCGACGATCCGGATCCCTGGGTCGGCCTCACCGGGTTCATGACCCGCGCGCTGCAGCTACAGGCAGACGACCGCGGCTTCAAAGAGGTCGTGCTCGGCGCCCCGGGCGCGCTTGAGCGGATCGGGCAGATCCGCCAGCAGATGTACCCGGTGGCCGCGGAGCTGGTTAGACGCGCGCACGAAGCCGGCCAGCTGCGGCCCGGGATAGGTCCGACCGACATTCCGTTGATCCAGCTGATGGTCGGGACCGTGATCGATACAGCTCGGGACATCGAGCCGGACCTGTGGCGCCGCTACCTGGCGATCGTGCTCGCCGGGATCCGCGCCGGAGCCGATGTCAGCGGGCCGCTGCCTGTAGAGCCGGTCGGGCCCGAAGCGGCCCAGCGGGTGATGGCGTCCTGGCAGCCGCCCAGGCGGTGAGCTAACAGGCGTACCATTTTTCCTATGACGGCTCTCGGTATCGCGTTGCTCGTGATCGGCGCCGTCCTGGTCGTGATCGAGGCGCACGTGCCGCGGCTGGGAATGCTCGGCGGTCCCGGGGTGGTGACCCTCACCGTGGGCACCGTCCTCGCCGTGGCGGGGCTCGGTGGCGGGATCGCGGTCGCGGTGGTGGCGGCGGCGCTCGTGGCCGTGACCGGAGTCGCGGTCGTCGGGCTGAGCGCCGTAAAGGGCGCGGCGGCCACGCGGGCTCGGATCCGCAGCGGGCCTGAGCGGCTGGTCGGGCGGATCGCCACGGTCCGCAGCTGGGAGGGGCCGGCCGGCAAGGTGGCGATTGACGGTGGTCTGTGGCGGGCACGACAGTCCTGGGGTGAGGACGAGCCAACCGAGATCCACCCGGGTGACGAGGTCGTGGTCGAGCGCCTCAATGGGCTGACGCTCGCGGTCCGCCCGGCCGAAGAGTGGGAGCTGGCGCCGTGATCACCGCGATCATCATCGTCGTCTGCGTGCTGCTGGTGCTTGGCCTGACCGGGCTCGCGAGCTCCGTGCGGGTGTTGCGCGAGTACGAGCGCGCGGTCGTATTCCGGCTCGGGCGGTTGATGAACCAGCGCGGTCCGGGACTGGTGATGCTGGTCCCGACGATCGACCGGATGGTGCGGATCAGTCTGCGCACGGTGACGCTGACCGTCCCGCCCCAGGAGGTGATCACGCGAGACAACATCCCCGCGCGCGTCACGGCCGTCTGTTACTACCGCGTGATCGATGCCAACCGGGCCGTGACGGAGGTCGAGAACTTCCATGCCGCCACGCTGCAGCTCTCGCAGACATCCCTGCGCTCGGTGGTGGGCGGCGCCGACCTCGACACGCTGCTCGGCGAGCGCGAACGCCTCAACGAGGCGCTCCAGCACGTGATCGACCTCCAGACCGAGCCGTGGGGGATCAAGGTCACCACGGTCGAGATCAAGGACGTCGAGATCCCGCAGCAGATGCAGCACGCGATCGCCCGCCAGGCGGAGGCCGAGCGCGACCGCCGCGCGAAGGTGATCAACGCCGAGGGCGAGTTCCAGGCGGCGGCGAAGCTCGCCGACGCCGCCGACGTGATCTCCAGAAACCCGGTCACGATCCAGCTGCGCTACCTGCAGACGCTCCGCGAGATCGGGGGCAACCAGAACTCCACGGTCGTGTTCCCACTACCGATGGACGTGATCGGGCCCGCGCTGCAGGCGCTCAACCGCCCGCCAACGGAGACCAAGGAACTCGACGCCGGTAAGGCAAGCCAGCTCCCGCCGGGCCAAGACGCAGGCCCGGCGGACGCTCGCGAACATCAAGACCGTCCTACCTCAGCTTGACCTGCTTGGACAGCACGTAGGCGCTGGCGATCCGGGCCTTGTCGACCGCCAGCACGCGGAACTGGTAGGTCTTGTGGTGCTTTCCCTTGTACGTGGTCGAGTGCTTGGTCGTCGAGCGGAGGAGGTTCTTCCAGCTATGGCCGACCTTGACCTGGACCGTGTAGTGAGCCACGCCCGGGCCGAGCGTGTCGGTCGCGCTCCAGGAAAGGCTTACCTTCAGCCCGTGCACCTTCGTCTTGACCTTGACCACGGGCGGTGGCTCGCAGGCCTTGTTGAAGATGTCCGAGCCGAACGTCGTCTCCCCGGGCAGCTGCGCGTAACCGAGGTGCGGGACCCCGAAGATGTCTTCGAGGCTGCGGAGCATCGTGTAGTGGTTGTAGGCGGTCTGGGTGACGGTCCCCGGCTTGATGCACGGCGACAGCAGCACCGCGCCGACCTTGCCACCGCCGTCACCCGATTCCGCGCCCGGCACGGTCAGCCCGTTCGGACCCGGGATCTCACCGCAGCAAGAGCTGGCGTCCGACGTCGCCGCCTCGTCGAAGGTGACGATCAATAGACCGTTGTGCTTGAACGCGGCCGAGCCGGTGATCATCGGTACGTACTTCTGCAGGAACGCCTGAATCCCGGTGTAGCCGCCGGGGTTCGACGCCGAACAGCCGGCACCGGTCGTCTGGTTGTGGCCATCGGCGCACAGGTTCGGCGTGATGAACACGTAGTTGGGAGTTTTGCTCTCCGAGGACAGGTCCCCCTGGAGCGCGTCCAGGTTGACCACGTGCGACTGACAGTTCGCCGCGTTGTCGATGATCGAGTGGAAGTACACGAACGGGTTGTGCTTGGTCGCGTACCGGTCAGTCGGCGCGGCCCCCTCGGTGGGGTCGGGTGACCCGACGGGCGGGTGCGCACATGTGGTCCCGTTGTCGCGCACCGGATCCAAGCCCATGTCCTGGTTGTAGTCGCGCCACGTGAAGCTGTGCGACTGGAGCTGGTTGGCGATGGTCTGGATACCCGCCGGGTAGACGCAGCCCGTGCCCTCCTGCGCCCCGTAGGGGCCCGTGGCGGATGTCGGGAAGTTCGAGAAGGTCCCGCAGTCGTCCTGCGAGCTCGTGTTCGGCGGCTGTCCCGAGACCATCGCGATGTAGTTGTCGTTGCTGAAATGGCCGGTGCCGTAGTAGTTCGGCACGAACGCGCCCTCGGAGGGCAGCGTGGTCGCGAGATACGGCGCCTGGGAGCCCGGGCCGAACGTGGTCGACTCGCTCTCGTTCTCAAGCACGATCGTGAAGACGTGGCGAACGGGAGCGCCGGGAATGGCCGCGCCAGCCGACGCGGGTATGGCCAGCCCCAGGGCGAGCAGACAGACAAGCAACAGCGGACGTTTCACGGCGGCGCTCCCTTCCTCTTGGACGCTCGGAATCTTATGGGGCCGGGGCGTCCGCGGGCGCCGCCACTACCCTGGACCGTGCAATGGCCATCCGCGAGGACATCCGCAACATCGCGATCGTCGCCCACGTCGACCACGGCAAGACGACGCTGGTCGACGCCATGCTGTGGCAGTCGGGCGCCTTCCGCGCCGGCCAGTCGGTCGACGACCGTGTGCTCGACTCGATGGACCTCGAGCGCGAGAAGGGGATCACGATCCTGGCCAAGAACACGGCGATCCGCTACGGCGGGGTCAAGCTGAACATCGTCGATACCCCCGGGCACGCCGACTTCGGCGGCGAGGTCGAGCGGGGGTTGACGATGGTCGACGGAGTGCTGCTGCTCGTCGATGCCAGCGAGGGGCCGCTGCCGCAGACGCGGTTCGTCTTGCGCAAGGCCCTGGAGGCCCGCCTGCCGGTGATCCTCGTCATCAACAAGGTCGATCGCCCTGACGCGCGAATCGACGAGGTCGTCGACGAGGTGTACGAGCTGTTCCTCGATCTCGATGCGGACGAGTCGCAGATCGAGTTCCCGATCGTCTACTGCAACGCCAAGGCCGGACAGGCCTCCGTGGACCAGAACGAGCTCGGGGAGGACCTGCAGCCGCTGCTCGAGCTGCTGGTCAGCCACATCCCGGCCCCCGAGTTCGACGAGCGCCATCCCTTCCAGGCCCACGTGACGAACCTCGACGCTTCTCCCTACGTGGGGCGGATCGCCATCTGCCGGATCCGCCACGGCGCCGTCGGCCGCGGCGATACGGTCGCCTGGTGCCGAGCCGACGGCACGGTCGAGTCGGTCAAGATCACCGAGCTGTACGTCACCGAGGCGCTCGAGCGCGTGCCGGCCGACGGGGCCAGCGCAGGCGAGATCATCTCCGTGGCGGGGATCCCCGAGATCACGATCGGGGAGACGCTCGCCGACGTCGAGAATCCCCGCCCGCTGCCCGTGATCACGGTCGACGAGCCGTCGCTGAGCGTGACGATCGGGATCAACGACTCGCCGCTCTCAGGTCAGGACGGCGACAAGCTGACTGCATCGCAGCTCAAGGCGCGGCTCGAGCGAGAGCTGGTGGGCAACGTTTCCCTAAGGGTGCTGACCACCGAGCGGCCGGAGGTGTGGGAGGTCCAGGGTCGCGGCGAGTTGGCGCTGGCCATCCTGGTCGAGCTGATGCGGCGCGAGGGCTACGAGCTGACCGTCGGCAAGCCGCAGGTCGTGACGCGAGAGATCGACGGGCGCATCCACGAGCCGGTCGAGCGGATGAGCGTCGACGCGCCCGAGGAGTACGTCGGTGTGATCACCCAGCTGCTGGCGCTGCGCAAGGGCCGGCTCGAGCAGATGGTCAACCACGGCACCGGGTGGGTTCGCATGGAGTACCTGGTCCCGGCCCGCGGCCTGATCGGGTTCCGGACCGAGTTCCTCACCGAGACTCGGGGCACCGGGATCCTCCACCACGTGTTCGACGGCTGGGAGCCATGGCACGGGGAGCTCCGCACCCGGCCCACCGGATCGCTGGTCGCCGACCGGCGGGGCACCGTGGCCGCCTTCGCGCTGTTCAACCTGCAGGAGCGAGGGACGCTGTTCGTCGAGCCGGGCGACGAGGTGTACGAGGGGATGATCGTGGGCGAGAACGCGCGCCAGGAGGACCTCGACGTCAACGCGACCAAGGAGAAGCACCTGACCAACATGCGCTCTTCGACCGCCGACGTGCTGGTCCGGCTCGTGCCCAAACGGGAGCTGTCGCTCGACCAGGCACTCGAGTTCCTGCGCGCCGACGAGTGCGTCGAGGTCACGCCGAACGCGGTCAGGCTGCGCAAGGTCGAGCTCGACCGCAACGCGCGAGTGAAGACCGCCCGGGCTAGAGCCAACGCTCAAGTCGCGTGAGCAGCGCGTCGTCGAACGAGCTGCCCCAATCGCGGCTCCAGGCCACTTCGCTGCCGGCCACGCGCGCTTCGTAGTCGTCACTCGACGCGACAGCATCGGCGATCGCCGCCGCCAGGGCGTCGATCGTGGGCTCGGCGGCGACGAGGTTGGCCGAGATCGCCGCCATCGCTTCGGCTGTCTTGTTCTCGAACGAGTTCGTGACGGTCACCATCCCGGCCGACGCCATCTCGATCGGGACGAGGCTCGGGTGCGGGGTGTACATCAGCGCGAGCCCGAGGTCGTGGTCGCGGAGCAGGCTCGCATACACGCCCTGGCCTGCTCGCGGGAGCAGGTTGAGCTCGCCGGCGCTGCCGAGCGGTACGCGACGGGCGCCACCCTGCGCCCCGATCCCGTTCAGCTCCCAGCCGTCCAGCGCGCCCTGGCCGAGCGCGCGAGACAGAGCGAGCACGCCGAGCTCGAACATGTTCCGCGCCGCGTGCTCCTCGGGCCGGGCGTAGAACAGCAGCTTGCGCGCGCTGCGCGCGGCAAGCTCGGAGGCAGTCGGCGCCGGGACGTCGGTGATCGCGTTCTGGAACGAGGCCGATGCCGCATCACCGGCCCGCTTGCCCTCGGCGTACACGCCGATCCGGTGGGCGTGGAAGTAGCCGCGCAGCAACTCGCTGGAGAACAAGGCGAAATGGGGCGCCGCGTAGGACTGTTGAGCGAGCGCGGCGAACGTGCCCATCGGGAAGGTGAACGGCTCGTACTCCTGGATCAGGTACAGGAACCGGTCGCGGCCGATCGCGCGCGCTGCCTGCTCGGCGATCAGCGCCGTCCACCACGTGCTGGCGATGAATGCGTCGTCGGCGCTCACCTCGAGTCCGGACGCCGCCCCCCGCGCGAACTCCACCTCGACGCGGTCGAACAGGCCGTGCAGGCCGCTGTAGGACTCGATCCGGCTGCGCCAGGAGGGCGGAAGCGGCGGCACGGGGTCGACCGTCACGATCCGCACGCGGCGGCCGCGCTCGGCCAGCCTCAGCGCGAGGTTGAACTTCGCGATGTACCCGCCGAACAGATGGTCGAGGTCGATCGTGGGGATCAGCACGTTGACCCGCGCGGGCGCGTCCTCTGACGGGGCGAGGTCGAGCGCGACGATCTTCTCGGCCACGCGCTGAACGGGCGCCGCGGCGGCTCCCGGG
This sequence comes from uncultured Solirubrobacterales bacterium, assembly GCA_963794825.1. Lineage (GTDB taxonomy): Bacteria > Actinomycetota > Thermoleophilia > Solirubrobacterales > Solirubrobacteraceae > Palsa-465. The sequence goes on along the minus strand of CAWCFB010000003.1, from coordinate 1,363,394 downwards.
TCGCCCCGCGTCGGTGCCATCACCAGCGACGGCGGCGGGACCGCATCGAGACGGAGGTGGCGCTGCGGGCGGGGTCGCGCGCGTGGACGCCAGCAGCCGGCGCCAGAGGAGCGATAGGGCCAGCATCCACTCGGCCCCGAGGGTCTCGGGCCGGTCGCGTCGCAGGTCCCGGAGGCCGCGGACGGCGAGCGGCACGAGCGCCAGGAGGTTGCCGTCGGCCCGGGTGAACCGTCTCAGCGCGCGGCGCTTGCGCGGCGTCATCGCGGCGCGCGCAGCGGAGCTCGAGCACGGCGGCGAGCTGGAGCAGCCGGCAGACGTCGGCGAAGTAGTGCAGCCGCCACATTCGCACTCGCTCGCGCAACGGCCGCCGGCGCCGGAGCCGCTCGCCGAGCCCCACGACCTGGGTCGCGGTCTCGTGGCCGAGCGCGGCCCCACCGTGCTGGACGTAGTCGTACAGGGGTCGCGAGACGTAGGCGATCTCACCGGTCGCCAGTGCCGTCAGCGCCAGCCAGTGGTCGTGGAAGTGGGCGAACTGCGCCGGCGGGAACGGCAGCGCGTACTCCAGCAGCTCTGAGCGGAACAGGGAGGCGGCGCCGGTGACGGAGTTCGCGGCGAGCAGGGACAGCAGATCAGAGTGGTTGTTGGCCCGCCGCGACCAGTACGTGTCGGCCACAGCGGTGCCGGCGGCGCTGACGATCCGGGCGTCGCTGTAGACGAGCTGGGCGTCGCCGATGCCGTGCAGAAGCGCGGTGAGCTTGTCGGGATGCCAGGTGTCGTCCTGGTCTGAGAGCGCGATGAAGTCGGCGCCCACGGGCGCCAGTCCGATCGCTCGCTCGAAGTTGCGGTAGTGGCCGAGCCGTCGCGGGGCGGGCTCGACGGTAAACCGCGGGTCGTCGCCCACCGCGGCGCGCAGCGCGGCGCTGGCCTCAGGCGAGGAGCGGTCTTCGCTTATCACGCACACCCAGTTGGCGTGGGTCTGCTGGCGGATCGAATCGAGCTGGCGCGCCAGCAGCTTCGCCGGCGGGTTGTAGGCCGCCATGCAGATCGCCACGCGGTCGCCCGCCGGGCCGGGCCAGGCGATCGCTTCCAGCCGCGGTGGTGGCGCCTGCGCGCGGATCGTGGCCAGCGGGGCGATCGCGCGACGGCCGTCGACGAGCACGCCCTCGAGCGAGATCGTCCGCTCCCCAACCCCCGGGCCGAGCCTCACCAGGCCCCAGAAGCCGCTGCGGTACGCGAGCAGGTGCGGGTCGTCGGCGGACGCGGGATCTCCGGCGAGATCGGCCGTCGCATACGGGTCAAGCCCGGGATGCAACGAGGCGAAGAAGTCGATCCGCGGCATCCCGTAGGCGATCAGCGGCTGGGCCTCGCCGTCCACGGACAGCCACAAGGCCGCCAGCTGACCCTCGGGGCAGAAGCAGGTGCCCGCGACGAACAGCGCGGTACCCCGCCCGACGACGAGCTCGGTGGGCAGCGGGGAATCTAGGCTGGCGTGCAGGTGGAGCACTGGCGGAGGCGCTGCAGCGTACAGTGGCGCTCCGTGGTTGCTCGGATCGTCTCGGTCGTGGTCGCGCTGGTTCTCGCCGCCTGGTTCGCGCTCGGAATCCGCGAGTCGCACGAGATCAACACCGTGACGTCGATCGCGAGCGCGGGGCGGTTGACCCCGCCACAGGTAAGGCGCGCCGACGATCTGCTGCAGTCGGCGGGGACCCTGAACCCCGACCGCCAGGTGCAGCTGTTGCGCGGCCAAGTCGCGCTGGCCGCCGGGCGGAGCGGTGACGCGCAGCGGCTCTTCCTGCAGGTGGGCCACGCGGAGCCAATGAACCTGAATGCCTGGGCGGGGCTGGTCCGCGCCGCCGGCAGCAACCACGGTTTGATCCGTCTGGCCCTGGACAACATCGCGCGGCTGGCGCCCAAGGTGCCGGCGCGCTGAGCGCCTCAGCCCTCCTTGCGCCTCAGGAACGGCAGCTCGACGAAGCGGTAGCTGAGCGCGGCCACCACCGAGGTTCCGGCCATCGCCAGGACGAACAAGATCGGGGTCGAGGCATGGTGGATCTTGCCGGCCAGCCCCAGTCCGGTGGCCGAGAAGTGCACAGGATCGCGGCTCTCGCCGAGCAGCGACACCACCGCCAGGTGCCAGAGGTAGTAGCTGTAGGCGACCATGCCGATCCACGGCAGCGGACGTAAAGCGAGCACCCGGCGCGGGAACCCCCCAGCGTGGTCCCCGAAGATCGCCGGTGCGACGAGCAGCACGCAGGCCCCGGCCGTGAGCAGGATCACCGCGATCGCCGACAGGTAAGCCTGCTTGCGCTCCAGTGAGAGCAGGATCCCCAGCAACCCGCCGGGTTGCAGGATCGCGGTCGCGGCCAGCAGGCACGCCGCGGCCCCGGCCCAGACCAGCCCCGGACGTCTGGTCACCACCGCTGCAGCGGGAGCCACGAGCGGCCGTCCTGGACGACGGCCGTGCTGATCACCGCGAGCGCCATACCCAGCGAGATCCAGGTGCAGCTGCCGAGCACGCTGTCGGCGACGATGCGCGACACGGCCAGCCGAGCGGCCGCGACCTGAATCGCCGCTCCGAACAGGAACATGATCGCCAGCGGCACGAGCTCGGAAGCCAGCCACGAGCCACGGCCGGAGCCGATCCGTACCCGTCTGACCCCGAACGCCCACAGCGGCAGGATCAGGTAGAAGGTCATCTCCACGCACAGCGTCCAAGCGACGGGATTACCGATGTTCAGCGTGCGGTTCGAATAGAGCTGGAGGAAGAAGTAGTAGCGCCACCAGTCTCCGCTGAACACGCCGGCCAGGCCGGGGAAGATCGCCAGGATGGTCAGCGAGACCCAGTACGCGGGGAGGATCCGGAGCATCCGGCGCCGCAGGTACTTGCGGACGCTGGGCAGCGGGCGGCCGGCGGCGCGGGCGCGCACGAACGGCCGGTAGAGCAGGAACCCCGAGGTCAGGAAGAGGAGGCTGATGGCCATCGACCCCGCGACCGAGATCAGGTCGCCGATCACGGCCTTGTTCAGCTCACCGGTGACCGCCCCGACGTGGTACAGAACGACGATCAGGACGGCGATGGCCCGGATCGAGTCAAAGAGCGGAAAGCGGGGATTGCCCGGAGGCGGTGCGACCGCAGGCGACGGCGCGCCGTCGGCCGGCTCGGCGGCAGGGACGAGAGGGCTAGCTAGACTCATGCGGCTTCATGGAGCGCGTGGAACTGAACCTGGGCACTGTAGAGGCGGTACGTGCCCTGGAGCGGGGGGATGTGCCCTGGACGCTCCACCCGGCCTGCGAGTTCACCAGCGACCCCGGCCAGTGGGGCGCATCGCTGATCAACAACGGCGAGCTGATGGTGGCCTGCCTCGACGCGGCGGGCGCGGGATCGGTCGTCGAGATCGGCGCCTTCGCGGGCGACCTGACCCGCTTCCTGCTCGGCTGGGCGGAGCCGAGCGGCGGGCGGGTGGTGGCGATCGACCCCTCCCCGCAGCTCGAGCTGCAGCAGCTCGACGCTGAGCGGCCGGAGCTGGAGCTCGTGCGCGCGACAAGCCTCGAAGCGCTGAAGGATCTGCAACCCGCCGACGCCTACGTGATCGACGGGGACCACAACTACTACACCGTCTCCGAGGAGTTGCGGCTGATCGCCGAGGGGGCGGGCGACGGCGAGCTGCCGCTGCTGATCCTCCACGACGTCGCCTGGCCGCACGCGCGCCGCGACGACTACTACGCCCCGGCGCTGATCCCCGAGGACTACCGCCAGCCGACGGTCGAAGGCGGCGGAGTCTTCCCCGGGATCTCCGAGCTGAAGGCGGGCGGCCTGCCCTACAAGTGGCCGGCCGACCACGAGGGCGGTCCGCGCAACGGCGTGCTGACGGCGGTCGAGGACTTCGTGTCAGAGCGGCCCGAGCTGCGGCTGGCGGTCGTGCCGTCGTTCTTCGGCTTCGGGGTGGTGTGGCCGACCGACGCGTCCTACTCGGACGCCCTGGCCGAGCTGCTCGACCCGCTCGATGGCAACCCGTTGCTCGGTCGGCTGGAGATGAACCGCGCCTTCCACCTCGCCTCCGTCCACCATCTGATGATGGAGCTGGCGGCGGCGCGCGAGCGGATCTGGCGGCAGGAGGGCGTGCTCAAGCGGCTGCTCACCTCGAGCGCTTTCGCGCTCGCTGAACGGATGTCGAAGCTGCGCGTGCGGGTCGGGATCGCCCCCGGGTCGGCCGTCGTCTCCCGCGAAGAGGTGCGCCGGGCGCTGGCCGAAAAGCGGCTCGACAAGCGCTGAGCCTCAGCGCTGGGCGAAACGCTCGCGCGCGGCCTGGGCGAGCTGGTTGCCCCGCCGCAGCGGCGCGGTGAGCCGCCAGTAGCGGCTGCCGACGATCTCCTCGAGCTGCCGGGCGTGATGCTGGGCGGTCGCCTCGGCCTGCAGCATCCGCGAGGCGTGGAGCAGCCGCGCCGCCGCGGCCGAGGCCTCCGCACGGCGGGCCCGGCGCTTCCACTCAGCCTCGCTGGGCTCGGGCCCGTCGGCGGATTCGAACCGGTCGGCCGCGCGCATGTGGCTGTCGACCCAGATCGCGCTTTCCTTGACCAGGTCGAGCGAGTGGTGGTGGGCGATCCGCAGATCCGCGGTGATCGCCTGGCGTCCGGCGGCCCGCGCCTGGCGGCAGATGTCGAAGTCATAGCCGTGGACCATCCCGATCGTCTCGTCGAACCGCAGGTTGCGGACCGCCCACGGTGAGAGGGCGAGCATCACGCCGTACAGCGAGCCGACCTGGCCGAACTCCGAGGTCGGGGCGCCCGCGGTCCAGTGCAGGACACCCCCACCGAGCTCGCCATAGTGGTACGGAGCGGCGCTCCCCCGCGGGGCGCCGTCCCACCACGCCATGTCGGGAGCGTCGGCGGTGCCGACGGCGCCGACCACCGCCACCTGGGGGTCGGCGAGCGCCGCCCGGAGCTTGGCGCAGAAGTCGGCGTCGACAATCTCGGCGTCGGCGTGGAGGATCACCAGCGCCTCGAGATCCTCGCGGTCGGCGACGCAGTCGAGCAGCAGGTTGTATCCGCGCGCGATCGATCCCGCCGCCGCGTCCACCAGGATCTCCGAGTCGGGCTCGGCCACCCGTTCGATACCGACTCTGGCGTGGCGCTGGTAGATCTGGGGGACCCGGACTGAGCAGCCGAAGGCGATCATCGAGGCGCGCGATCATAATCCGCCGGCCTTGCAGAGGATCAAATGGGCCCCGTGGTGGGCGTGGTGCGCGGTCGGCGCGTTGCTGGCCATCGGGGCGGCGGTGCTCGCCTATGAGACCCGCGGGACGACGTTCTGGGCGGACGAGTGGAACTGGATCCTGACCCGCCGTGGCGGCGGCGCCGGGACCTATCTCGATCCCCACAACTCGCACCTGTCGCTCGTCCCGGTGGTCATCTACAAGCTGCTGTTCGCGATCGTCGGACTGCGCCACTACTGGCCCTACAGGGCGGTGTTGATCGCCGTCGACCTGGGCTGCGCCACGCTCGTGTTCCTCTACGCCCGCGCGCGTGTGGGCTCCTGGCTGGCGCTGGTCGCCACGGCGATGATCCTGTTCTTCGGCCCCGGCTGGCAGGACCTGTTGTGGCCGTTTCAGATCGGCTATCTGATCGCGGTGGGCGCGGGCGTCGCCGCGCTGCTGCTGCTCGACCGCCGCGACCGCGCCGGCGACATCGGGGCGTGCGTGGCGCTGGTCGTATCGGTCGCGAGCTCCGGCGTCGGGATTGCGCTGTGGCTGGGTGCGCTCGTGGACGTCGCGCAGCGGCGCCGCTGGCGCGAGCTGTGGATCGTTGCCATCCCGATCGTCCTCTACGGCGTGTGGTGGCTCGGCTACGAGCAGAACCACATCTACGCGCACGCGTTTGTGCTGGTGCCGAAGTTCCTGCTGCACGCCATCGCCGGCGCGCTCAGCGGGCTGGCCGGGCTGGCGAAGATCGACGTCCAGCACGACACCGGCACGTATCTGACCTGGGGCATCCCGTTGCTCGTGGTCGCGCTCGCCGTGGTCCTCTGGCTCTGGCGGGCGCGCGGCTTTCCGCGAATCGCGCCGCGCGTGGTGACGCTGGTCGTGATCGCGCTCGCGTTCTGGGTGCTCACCGGCATCGGCCGCGCCTACGTGCGGGTCGGGCCGCTCGTGCTCACCGAGACCGGCAGCGAGAGCCGGTATCTCTACGTCAGCGCGCTGTTGATCCTGCTGCTGGCCGTGGAGCTCGCCCGGGGCTACCGGCCGTCGCTCCTGCGCGGGCGCGGTGATCACCGGGCTCGCGGCCGCGGCGACGATCTCGAACCTCTCGCCGCTGCGCGGTGGCGCAGCCTTCCTGCGGGCGCAGGCCTCGCTGACCCGGACCGAACTCGGGACGCTCGACCTCAGCCGTCCGATCGTCGATCCGAACTTCCTCTCGGGCGGGTTCGTGTTCAACCTCGTGACACCCCGTGTGTGGTTTCCCACCGAGCGTGCGCTCGGGTCGGTGGCCTTCAGCCCCGCGCAGATCGCGGTCCAGCCGGCCCCCATCCGCGCGCTGGCCGACTCGCAGCTGATCGCCATCCAGCGGCTGGCACTGCGCCACGTCAGCCGCCGTGGGACACCCCCGGGACCCGTCCCGACGGTTGAGATGGTGCAATCAGGAACCGTGAGCCCTCGCGGACCATGTCTCAGTTGGAAGCCGGCGGCGCCGGGCGCGAGCGGTGGCCTCACGCTGAGGTTGCCCCCGGCGCCGGGTTGCTCGTGCAAGAGCTCGCCGGCGCCGCGTCGGTCAGCGTCCGGCGGTTCGGGGACGGGTTTCAGCCGGTCGGGTCGCTGAACTCGGGGCCTTTGGCCACCCTCGCGGTCAAGCCCGACCTGGCGCCGGAGCCTTGGCATGTGCAGATCAGATCCAGCGGTGCCCTCACGGTGTGCGGATGATCGTCTTCGGCTCATCCGTCACCGACCACGAGATGTACCAGCGCTACGCCGCGCCGGGGATCGCTCGCGCCACCGGCGGAGCGGCGGGCACGGCCACCCGGACCATCGAGCGGCCCGCCGACGGCTCGATCTTCCACAACTACAACGCGATCATGGACGAGGCGGCAAAGCTCGACGACCTCGAGGTGCTCGTGCTGCTGCACCAGGACGCCGAGATCGTCGACCCCCAGTTCATCCCCAAGCTGCGGGCGGCGATGACCGATCCCGAGGTCGGAGTCGTCGGCTGCGTCGGCGCCGTGGGCGTTCGGAGCATCGCCTGGTGGGAGGGGTCGGTGACCTGGGCCTCGTTCATCCACCGCTACAGCGAGCTTGGCGGTGGGGGGATCGCGTCGCTGACCTGGGACAACGACAACCTGCCGCCCTACGCCCGCCTGGGGGAGGTCGAGACGGTCGACGGCTTCGTCCTCTGCTTGTCGCCCTGGGTGGTCCGCAACGTCCGCTTCGATGAGCAGCTCGGGTCGCTGCTGCACGGCTATGACTTCGACTTCTGCCTGCAGGTGCGCGAGGCGGGCCGGAAGGTCGTCACGGCCGACTTCAAGGTGATCCACAACCATTCGCTGGAGCTGGCCAGCGATCTCGACCACTGGATCGCGGCGCACATCGCGGTCGCGGAGAAGTGGGAGGGGCGGATGCCGGGGCCGGTCATCGCGACCCAGGACTGGAAGTACCGGGCCCGCCGCGGGGAGGCCGAGGGCGCGGTGACCCGCGCCAACGCCCGGTCGATCGAGATGAAGATCGCCGCCGCCAAGGCGCGTCACGAGGCCGAGCTGGCCGAGCTGACCGGCAGCCTCAGCTGGCGGCTGACCGCGCCGCTGCGCCGGTTCAAGGCGTTCCGGCGAGGACGGGCCGCTGAGGGGTCAGGCGCGGGCGGCACCGCGGCGGACATCGTCGGGGGCGACCAGGAGTCCGCCCTCGGCCGTCGGCTATGACGGGCAAGCGCCGGGATCGAGTGGGCCGGTGAGCCGGTACAGCGCCGCCGGCTCACCGTGCGGACTCCGCTCGGTCAGGACGGTCTGGGCGTTCGGGCTGGACGCCGTCCAACGGAACTCCGGCGTCGTCGTTTGCCCATTGCCCAGCGGGTATCCGAACGGGGTCACGACGACGTACTGGTAGTGCCCCCGGTCGACCGCGGCGCGCCACGCCCGGCAGGTCACGATCGATTCCAAGCCGGCATGCGGCTCGGGGGCGCCGATGTACTGCACGTAGTTGGAGTCATCGATCCCGTACAGCGGGTACTGGAGGTCGACGCCGACCAGGCCGATCCGCGCGTGGTGGACCGTCCGCGCCCAGGCGTAGATGCGGGGCAGGGGCTGCGTGTCGCGGTACCGGCGGTGGGCGTAGGAGTCGGCGACGAACCAGCCGCCGATCGCAATCGCCGCCGCGGCTAGGCCGGCGCCGGTGCGGGCCAGCGCCGCGGGCGCGGTGGATCTCCGTGCCGCCGACAGGACTCCGCCGCGCACCGCCAGCACCAGGGCCGCAATCACCGCCGCGATCAGCGCGCCGGCGAGCGCCGTGGCACCGCGGATCGGCGGCCCGAAAGGGGTCACTCGGATGCCGCTCGGCCACACCCCGGGGTCGAGCTCGGTGGCCACCAGCGCGGCCAGCGCCACAGCGAGGTAGACCAGTCCCCGGCGCGCCGATGCCAGCACCGGCAGCGTCGGCAGCAGCACCAGACCGAGCGCCAGCCCGGATGCCCCGTAGCGAACGTTGGCGTTGAAGAAGATCGGGAGGCCGGGAATCCCCAGGAACTGGGGCGTGAAGATGAATGCCACCCCGCTCAGGATCGTGACCACCCCCAGGACCCGGTGCACGGCGCTGGGACCACGGGCCAGGGCTCCGAAAGCGCCGGCAACGGCGCCGGCGATCAGCGCCCACCACGCCAGCCCCAGCGACTGCCGCAGCCCCGGGATGAAGACCAGCCGCCAGATGTGAGCACTGGTGACGTACTGCGCGACCGTGTAGGTCGGGGTGGTCACGTGCGGCGCCGGCAGTGACAGCGGTCCGAGGTGGACCGAGAGCGACGGCAGCGGGTTACCGGCGGTGATCGCGTTGCGCAGGTACCAGTAGCCGCCCAGGACGACGAGCCCGCCGACCCACGTCCCCGCCACGCGCAATCGCTCCCGCGAGGGCGCGATCGCCACCACGCCGGCCGCCAGCGCGATCGTCGGGACGATCATCGTGAACTTCGTACCCAGCGCGATGCCGGCGGCCGCAGCCGCCAGCGCGCCGGCGCGCGGCGAGCGGTCGTGCCCGAGGATCGCGCCGGCGGACAGCAGCAAGGCCATGCAGGCGATGTCGTTGTAGGCGCCGGCCGGCTGCGTGTCGACGAGCCCGGGGGTGCCGAGCACGAGCAGCACGCCGATCACGCAGTGGGGTCCGCGGCCGCTCGGCCGGCCGATGGACCACGCCGCCAGCAGCGCGAGCGCTGCCCAGCCGAGGTTGATCAGCGGCGAGATCACGTCGCTGCGAAACAGCAGTAGCCCGAACCCGTGCAGCAGCTCCGCGTTGGCGGGATAGAAGACCGTGACCGGGTCGCGGTCGAAGTACTGGAGGTGGAGGATGCTGCCCAGCTGGACGAACCGCGCCGCCTGGGGCAGGTGGTACCAGAGCGTGTCGATCGTCTGCATCCCGTATCGGTAGGAGTGGATCGTCCACCCCAGCCAGGGCGCCGCGACGACTGCTGCCGGCGACCACCATGCACGTGGTGGCGATCGCCACGGGGGCTCGGAGAGCCCGGTCGGGCCCGCCAACCGAAGGGCCCAGGCGACGGCCGGCGAGCGCGGCGGCGCCGCCGACCAGCACGCACGCGACGACCGTTCCCGCCCGGTCGAACAGAGTCAACACGCCGGCCAGCTCGAGCGCCACGACCAGCAACGCGATCCCCGCCACCGCCTCGCCGACCCACGCCGGCGGCCCGGTGGCGCCGGGGAGCAGCGCGACCCGCAGGCTCCGCGCGCCGACCGCGATCGCGCCCAACGCGATCACCCCGAGTACCACGCCGACGATGTAGTTCCCGAGGCTCACGGGCTGCCGAACCCTAGATGGTTGAGCGCATGTAGACTCGCGCCGGACGTGGTTGAGTCCTCGCGGCGATCGCGGCTGAGCACCGCTCCGGTCATGATCGAGGTCCGCGACATCAGCAAGACCTTTCGGCTCCCCGACCGAAAGGTGGACACGCTGAAAGAGCGGATCGTCCACCCGGCCCGCCGGATCGAGTACCGGGAGCTACGGGCGCTCCGGGGGATCTCGTTCGATGTGCACAGCGGCGAGTTCTTCGGGATCGTGGGCCGCAACGGCTCGGGTAAGAGCACGCTGCTGAAGATCCTGGCCAGCATCTACAAAGCCGACAGCGGCCGGATCCGGATCGCCGGACGCCTCGCCCCATTCATCGAACTCGGCGTCGGGATCAACCCCGAGCTCACCGCGCGGGAAAACGTCACGCTGAACGGCGTGATGATGGGCCTCAGCCGCCGCGAAGCCGGCCGCCGCCTGGACGCCGTCCTGGAATTCGCCGAACTCCAACAGTTCGTCGACCTCAAACTCAAGAACTACTCAAGCGGCATGATGGTCCGCCTCGCGTTCGCCGTCATGGTCGGAGCCGACGCCGACGTAATGCTGGTCGACGAAGTCCTCGCCGTCGGCGACGCCGCCTTCGGCCAAAAATGCATCGACGTATTCAGAGCCAAACGCGACGCCGGCAAAACCATCGTCCTCGTCACCCACGACATGGCCACCGTCCAAGCCTTCTGCGACCGCGCCATGCTCATCCACGACGGCGAGCAGGTCGTGCTCGGAGAGCCTGAGGAAGCGGCACTTGGGTACTACCGACTGAACTTCGGCCCCGGCTCACGCGAGGGTGCCGTCGATGAGCCCACCGAGCCGGTCAACGTCCCCGACGTCAACGTGCGGCTGCTCGACACATGGCTCGAGGATGACCACGGGCAACGGCTCGAGAACCTCGAGCAGCTGACGAGGTTCAGCTTCAACCTGCTCGCGGAGGCCCGACAGCCGCTGACCGACGTCGTGTTCGACTTCCATTGCCTGAACGTCGACGGCAGCTGGGTGTTCACCTTCAGCAAGGCGATCGAGGACGACCGCGGCGAGCCGCGCGCGATCGCGGCCGGCGAGCGGATCCGGATCTCCGCCGCGCTCGAGAACCCGCTCGTGCCGGGCCGGTACTCGCTCGAGTGCTGGATCTCCCGCGGCAAGGGTGACGGGACGATGGCCGTCCACATCGTGCGGCTGCTCGACTTCTTCGTGTACGGGACCAAGGTCGGTGGCGGCAACGTGCTGATGACCGGCGAGGTTCGCACGACGATCGACCCTCCAGTCGGGGTTTGACCGAGCTCGTCGCGGCGCTCGAGCGACCGCTCCCGGCGACGCTGCCGGCCGGGGCGGCGACCGCCGTGTTCTGCATCGGCGTCTGCTCGCACCCGACGCTCCGCGTGACCGATCTGCGGATCGCGGTCGACGGAATCGCCCACGCGCCCTCGGCGTTTGCCATGCCCCGTCCCGACCAGCCGGTCAAACCCAGCGGCTTCTGGGGGACGGTTCCAATCCCGGCCCGCGCCACCCCAGGGACGATCCGGCTCACCGCGCAGGCCACACTCTCCGACCACACCACGGTCAGCGCTCCGCTGGGTGAGATCGAGGTCGTGGCCACCCCGCGCCCCGGCGCCCGACCGACCGGTGGCGGCGGCGGTGGCGGTGGCGGTGGCGGTGGATCACAGATTGCGGTGTGCATGGCGACGTTCGAACCGGACCCGGAGCTGTTCGAGGCGCAGCTCGGCTCGCTCCGAGACCAGCAGGACCGGGACTGGATCTGCGTGATCAGCGACGACTGTTCGGCGCCGGAGCGGTACGCCGAGATCGAGCGCGCTGTCGGCGGGGACCCTCGCTTCGCGTTGAGCCGCTCAGACGTGCGCCTCGGCTTTTACCGCAACTTCGAGCGCGCCCTGTCGATGGCCCCCGCCGGAGCGGAGCTGATCGCGCTGTGCGATCAGGACGACCGCTGGCATCCGGACAAGCTCGAGGCTCTGCGGGCGGCGCTAGCCGCAGACCACCGCGCGATCCTCGCCTACTCCGACATGCGGCTCGTCGAACACGATGGGACCCTGCTGCGCGACACGCTGTGGCGCGGGCGGCGCAACAACTGCGACAGCCTCGTGTCGATGATCGTCGCGAACACGATCACGGGCGCGGCGACCCTGTTCCGACGCGAGCTGCTCGAGCTGTTGCTGCCCTTCCCCGACACCCCCGGCTACCAATTCCACGACCACTGGCTGGGGATCGCCGCGCTGGCCGCCGGGGAGGTCGCCTACGTCGACCGGCCGCTGTACGACTACGTCCAGCACGCCGGAGCCGTATTCGGCGACGTCACCCACGGGAGGCGCGGGTCCGCAGGCCAGGGGCGCACGCCGGGCCGCGCGCGTGCCGCCTACTTCCACGGCTACCTCGCCCGTGAGGTCCAGGCGGCGACCGTGCTCGCCCGCGCACGTGACCACCTCGAGCCCGGCAAGCGCCGCGCGCTCGAACGGTTCATCGCCTGCGACAGCTCGCCGGCCGCGCTGGCGTGGCTCGCGGCCCGTCCCGCCCGCGCGCTGGCCGGCCGTACGGAGACGCTGGGCAGCGAGTCCGAGCTCGCCTACGGCGCTCTGTGGAAGCAACTCGCGACAGCGGCCCGGGGAAAGGCCGTGGGGCGGCTCGGACCGTTCGCGGACGCCTCCGTACCGCCGGCCGGGGCCTTCACGCAGAAGCGGCTTCGCCGCTGGCGCGCGAGCCTCTGAGGTTCCGACACTACGATCCGCCCGTGCCCGAGCGCAATGTCCAGCACTCCCTGCAGCGCGCCGCCTTTGGGCTGGAGGACGATGGGCTGCTCGAAAGCCGCGCCTCGGCACGGGCGCAGGTGCTCGAACAGCCGGTCGTGATCGAGGTCACGGATGTCCACAAGAGCTTCCGCGTCCCGGAGCGAAAGCGCCGAGCTGACCAAGCTCCAGCCCGCCGTCTATCGCAACCTCCGGGCGCTCCGGGGGATCTCGTTCGATGTGCACAGCGGCGAGTTCTTCGGGATCGTGGGCCGCAACGGCTCGGGTAAGAGCACGCTGCTGAAGATCCTGGCCAGCATCTACAAAGCCGACAGCGGCCGGATCCGGATCGCCGGACGCCTCGCCCCATTCATCGAACTCGGCGTCGGGATCAACCCCGAGCTCACCGCGCGGGAAAACGTCACGCTGAACGGCGTGATGATGGGCCTCAGCCGCCGCGAAGCCGGCCGCCGCCTGGACGCCGTCCTGGAATTCGCCGAACTCCAACAGTTCGTCGACCTCAAACTCAAGAACTACTCAAGCGGCATGATGGTCCGCCTCGCGTTCGCCGTCATGGTCGGAGCCGACGCCGACGTAATGCTGGTCGACGAAGTCCTCGCCGTCGGCGACGCCGCCTTCGGCCAAAAATGCATCGACGTATTCAGAGCCAAACGCGACGCCGGCAAAACCATCGTCCTGGTCACCCACGACATGGCCACCGTCCAAGCCTTCTGCGACCGCGCCATGCTCATCCACGACGGCGAGCAGCGGTTCCTGGGCGACCCCGACGAGGCCGTGCTGCGCTACTACCGCCTGAACTTCACCTCCGCCGCCGACGCGGCGGACGCGGCAGGCGCGGCCGGCGCGGCGGCGGGCGCTGAAGCCGACGTGCGCCTGCTCGACGCGTGGCTCGAGGCCGCAGACGGCAGCCGCATCACTGATGTCGAGCAGGGTCACCCGTTCCGACTTAGCCTCCAGATCCAGGCAACCGCCGACCTCCCCCGTCCGCTCGTTGGGATCGAGCTGCTGAACGTTGACGACGTGGCGGTGTTCGGGTTCGGCAAGGCGCTCGAGGGCGACGACGGCACCGCTCAGCCGCTCCGCGCCGGCGAGCGCGTCACGCTCACCGCCGACGTCGACACGCTGCTGACCCCAGGGCGCTACTCGGCCCTGTGCTCGATCTCGCGCTCGGGCGCGCCGGGAGACGACGCGCTCCACGACGTACGGATCACCGATTTCCTGGTCAAGGGCCGCGAGCCGATCCCCGGGATGGTCGTCGTCAACCCAACCGTCAGCGCAACCGTGGAGCGTCCATGACCACCTCCGAGCCCGAGCTTGTAGACGTCAGCGGGCCCGGCGCGCTCAGCGGCGGCTGGCACCGGTTGTGGGAGCTGACGCTGCTGCTCGCCACGACCGAGTTCAAGCGGACGTATTTCGGCACGGTGCTCGGTTACGTGTGGTCGGTCGCGCGGCCGCTGCTGCTGTTCGCCGTGCTCGTCGAGGTGTTCACCCACATCTTCCGGCTCGGCAACCAGATCCAGCACTATCCGGTGTTTCTGCTGCTCAACATCGTGCTTTTCGGCTTCTTCCAGGAGGCGACGGCGCTTTCGGTCACCTCGATCGTCAGCCATGAGGGGATCGTCCGCAAGACGCAGTTCCCCCGGCTCGCGATCCCGCTCGCGGTCGTTATCACGGCCCTGTTCAACCTTCTGCTGAACCTCGTCGTGGTGTTCATCTTCATCCTCGCCTTCGGCGTCTCGCCGACCTGGACGTGGCTGCTCCTGCCGGTGGTGATCGCCGTGCTGGCCCTGCTGTCGCTCGCGATCGCCATGATCCTCTCCTCGCTGTACCCCCGGTTCCGGGACCTCGGGATCATCTGGACCGTCTTCTCGACCGCGCTGTTCTACGCGACCCCGGTGCTCTACACGGTGCAGGCGGCGAGCGCCCGCTCGCACACGCTCGGCAAGTTCATCGCGGTCAACCCGCTCGCGCCGATCCTCGGGCTCGCCCGCAAGTGGATCATCTCGCCCAGCGCGCCCTACCCGGGAAGCCACTCGGCCGGCGGGCCGGTGAAGCTGGCGATTGCCGCTGGGATCATCGTTGCTCTGTGCGGGCTGGCGGTATGGGTGTTCCGGCGCGAGGCGCCCCGGATCGCCGAAGCGCTCTAGACATACGCGCGCCCTTCGACCTCCGCCCACACCGGGTTGCGCTCATACAGCCGGCGGATCTGGGCATCGGTGAAAGGCGAGGCCGTGTACTCACCAACGTTGACCCTCCCGATCGCCCGCACCCGCACCTCGACCTCCGCCGTCAACACGCCCAGCTCGTCGAGCAACGCGAGCACATCCGTTTCCAGCGACTCCGTCCGCAGCCACCGGTCGACCTCGATCCGCCCCTGGTCGGTCATCCACCGCAGCAGCCCATCCGCATCGCTGCTGCTCGTGATCTCCTCCGCGCTTCGCAGCGGACCGGGCCGGTAGTTGGGGTAGACGCCGAACCGGGCCTCGTGATGGGCGGCACTGAGCGCCCAGGCGGGGAGCCGGCGGATGTTCATCACGATCAGCTTGCCGGCGATATCGCGGCCCTCGGCGAACAGCGGCAGATGCTTGTCCTCGCTGTCCGGCGGGTCGGCGAACTCGACCAGGCCGGGAACCGTGGCGAGCATCGCCGCGGTGGCGTCGCCCCCGGTCTTCGGCAGGTGCGCCCACACGAACCGGCCGCCGACGACCATCAGCGCCCGTTGGCCCGAGCCAGCTCGGCCAGACCAAGCACCGAGCCGGCGAGCACCAGCGCCACCAGCGTCACCGCGGGCATCTCCCAGTCCCAGTCCAGCGGTGCGTGGGCCAGGTACGTGACCAGGCCCGCGATCGGGCCGCCGGCGAGCACCGGCGCGACCCTCCGCGCGTCGCGCGCCGCCATCGCCACGCCGCCGATCAAAGCCAGCAGGAACGCGAAGCCGACCACGCCCAGCTCGGCCAGCGTCTGTAGCGGCAACGAGTGGGCGTCCTGCGCGAACTCAGAGATATGGCGGTAGCGGAGCCAGTACACCGACCAGCCGCCCGCCCCGACGCCGCGTAACGGTTCATCGCCGAACGCCCGGAAGGCGACGCCCCAGTACGCGTACCGGTTGCTCTGCAGCGAAGCCAGCCGCGCCGCGCCGACGCCGTTCGGCGTGCCCGCGCCCTCTTTCGCGCCAACCACAATCGCCAGCGCCAGGCCGGCGCAGATCGCCGCGAGCGCGATCCAGCCCGCGTGCCGGTGGAGCTTCAGATCGCCGCCCGCGACCCGCGCGCCGGTCCGCACCATCGCCGCCGCGGCCACGGCCGCGATCACGACCAGCAACGCGAATACGACGGCGCCCTGCCCTTCCCGAGTCGACAGCGCCCCGGAGAGCGAGCTCACGCCCTTGAATGGCGCCGCCGCGATCGACCCCAGCACGCCCGCACTCAGACACACGGCGAGCGCCGCGAGCTGCTCGCGCCGACGCACGAGCACGACCAGCGCGACCAGCCCGGCCACGCAGGCAAACAACGCCCCGCGCGAGAAGCTGATGTACAGCCCCATCCCGAGCGGCGCCGCCGCTGCCGCCGCACCGGCCCGCATCCACCGGGGCCGGGACCCGTCGCCCGCCAGCGCAGTGCACATCACGAACCCGAGCGCCGCCATCTCCCCCATCGCGTTCCAGTACGTCAGCGGTTGCTCGAGCCGGCCCTGCGCGCTCGCCGAATGGCTGAAGCGCAACAGGCCCGGAAGCAGCCGCTCCGAGATCCCGTACCCGATCACGATGACAGCTCCACCCGCCAGCGCCGGCACGACCGCCCGCAGCGTGGTCCGACCCCGCAACAGCGCGCTGGCGGCGAGGAGCACGCCGGCGTACATCAACGACCCGCTGCCCGTAGTGGTAGGCCGTGCCCGCGATCGGCGCCCAGGTGAAGGAAAACAGCGTCCACAGCGCCAGCAGCGCCAACCCGGCGAGCGCCAGCCGGCCGCCGCGTCCGCGCGGCAGAGCCCGCGGAACGAAGATCAGTGCGACCGCCACCAGCAGCCAGGCCAGTAGGCCGGCCACCTCCCGCGGACCGTCGAAGTAGCCGCCGGTGAAGAAGGCGAGCGCGGTCGGCCCCGCGAGCAGCGCGGCGCGTGCGCCGGTCACCAGCACCCGTCGCATCGCGACCACTACTGGTGAGCGTCGCGCACCACGCGCGGGAGGAGCCGCGGCGGCGCCGGCCGCCGGCGATCGACGCGCTCCTGGTCGGCCCCCGCGCGGTCCGCAAGCGCGTTATCGACCTGAGCCAGCATCTTGCGCGCGAAGTGGTTCGGAGCGAACCGGGCGGCATTCGCGATGCACGTCCGCGGATCGATCGCTCCGTCGTCGAACTCGGCGATGGTCCGCGCGAGCGCGTCCGAACCGCCGGACCAGAACCGGCCCGTCAACCCATCGACAACGGTCTCGAGCGCTCCCCCGGCCCGCCGCGCGATCACCGGCCGTCCCGCCGCTTGGCTCTCGACCGCGGCGATCCCGAACTCCTCGACCGAGGTCACGACCAACGCCCGGGCGCTCCGCATCACCTGGGCGACACCTTCGTCCGACAGCCGTCCGGCGAACGTGATCGTCGGGCCGGCGATCCGCCGCAGGCGGCGCGCGTCGGGGCCATCGCCGACGATCACCAGCGGCAGGCGAAGCTGGTTGAACGCGTGCACCGCGACGTCGATCTGCTTGTGAGCCATCAGCTCGGACACGAGCGCGTAGTGATCGGCCACGCGACCGGGCGCGAACCGCCCGATCTCGACCGGCGGATGGACGACCTCGGAGTCGCGGCCGAAGTAGGCGCGCAGCCGGTCCTGCGTCGTCCGCGAGATCGCGACGTAGCGGTCCGGCCGCTGCGCGGCGATCCAATCCCACTGGCGCCAGCGCCGGAACGCCTCCCGCAGCAGCGCGCGGAACACGGGGTTTCCGGCCCGGGCGAGCGTTCGCTCGCGGTCGTTCCAGGCGTATCGGAACGGGTTGTAGCAGTAGCACACGTGGACCGAGCGCTCATCACAAAGGACGGCGTGGGCCCACGCCGACGAGCTCGAGACGACGAGGTCGTAGCCAGAGAGATCGAGAGACTCGATCGCCGCGGGATAGAACGGCAGCAGCGCCCGGAAGGTCCTGGCCGAGGGGCGCAGACGCTGAAGGTATGAGGTGTGGATCTGGCGACCGGCGAACCGCCCCTCCGTGCCCTCCTCGTCGTAGATCGCCGTGAAGATGTCGGCTCGAGGCCAGATATCGCACAGCGACAGGAACACTCGCTCGGCGCCCCGAACGTCGACGAGAAAGTCGTGAATCAGTGCGACCTTTGGACTGTGCAACGGTGATGCTGTACGCCCCACGGTGGCAGTCTACGCACTGCTAACAATGTGTGACGCGCTCCTGATCAGCTACTCGGGGGTGCTCGGCGGCGCCGAGCGGGTGCTGATCGAGTTCGCCCCAGCGCTCCCCGGCGACCGCTGCCTGGCTTGCCCGGAGGGGGAGCTGGCCGAGCAGGCTCGCGCGATCGGGATCCACGTGTTTCCGCTCCCCGAGCGGCCGCTGGACATGCGGGCTGACCCGGTGGCGGCATTCCGCCATCTCGCGGCCTTCCGCCGCGCCGTCCGGCGGCTGACCCGTGACCTGCGGCCGGCCGTCACGATCGCCTCGGGAGCGCGGGCGGGTCTGGCCCTGCTGCTGCCGCGGCCGGCCGGGACCGTGGTGTTCATGCACCACGATCTGCTCACCGGGCCGCTGCTCGGACGGCTCGTGCGACGCGCTGCGGCGCAGGCCGCGATTGTGGTCGTGCCCTCGCAAACCGTCGCGTCCGATCTGGGCCGCGGTGTCGTCGTCCATCCCGGCGTCGACGTCGACCGGTTCGCCAACGGCGATCGGCCGCCCGCGCAGCCGCCCACGGCGCTCGTCCTCGGCGCACTCGTGCCGTGGAAACGGCCGGAACTGGCGCTCGACGCGCTGGCCACGGCGCGCCTCGCGCGGCCCGAGGCAGACCTCCGACTGCGGATCGTGGGCGCCCCGCTGGGCGACCGGGGACGGTTGCTCGAGCGGCGGCTGAAGGAGCGCGTGGCTGCGCCCGACCTGGCCGGCGCCGTCGACCTGGTCGGCGCCAGTCAGGACGTGGCGGGCGAACTCGCCCGCGCGACCTGCCTGCTCCATTGCGCGCCGCGTGAGCCGTTCGGCCTGGCGGTGCTCGAGGCGCTCGCCTCGGGGCGACCGGTGATCGCGCCAGCCGCCGGCGGCCCGGCCGAGATCGTCGATGCATCGTGCGCGCTGACCTATCCGCCTGGCGACGCCCGCGCCGCTGCCGATGCGCTGGTGAGGCTGGCCACCGACGCTGAGCTGGCGGGACGGCTCGGCGCGGCCGGCCGGACCGTGGCGCGGGAGCGGTTCGATCTGCGCGGGGCCCGCGAGCGGTTCGCCGCCGCGATCGAACCGGTGATGACGGCGCGGTCCGGTTCGGCCAGTGGCGGCGAGGCCAGCTCGCTCGCGATCGTCACCGTGGCGCACAACTCGGCCCCGGAGCTGGACCGGCTGCTCGGATCGGTGGCCCGCCACCTTCCGGGCGCCGCCGTGACCGTGGTCGACAACGCGTCCGCGGACGACAGCGCGGCGGTCGCACGCGCCGCCGGCGCCACGGTGATCGAGCTCCCGGAGAACGTGGGCTTCGGCCGCGCGTGCAATGCCGGCGTCGCGGCGGTTTCCGAACCGGTCACGGCGCTGCTCAACCCCGACGTCGAGCTGATCGACAATTCGCTGCTCGCCGCTCGCCGCGGAGGCCGCCGCCCACCCGGACCGCGTTCAAGCGCCGCTCGTGCTCTCGCCTGATGGCTCCCGCCAGGACACCGTGCACGCGCGTCCGGCCTCGCTGGCCGACCTCGCGGAGACGGTCATTCCCGGTCACGCCTTCGCGCCGTGGCGGGCGACGACGGCCCGCCGCGTCGGCTGGGCGGTGGGATGCGCGCTGGTCGCCGCGCACCGACACCCTCCGGCAACTCGGCCCGTTCGACGAGCAGATCTTCATGTACGGCGAGGACCTCGAGCTGGGGCTCCGAGCCGAGGTCATGTTCGCGCCGTCGGCGCGGGTGGTCCACGACCGCGCGCACTCGAGCGCCCGCGCGTTTGGCGGCGAGCCCTTCGAGCTGCTGGCCCGGGCTCGCCGCGATGCGATCGAGCGCACGCTCGGCCCCCGCTGGGCCGCCGTCGACTTTGCCTTTCAGGCCGCGACGTTCGGCTCGCGAATCGCGCTCAAGCGCGCGTTAGGGCGCGACGCCGCCCGCGAGCGGCGGCAACTCCGAGCGCTGCGCTCGCTGCGATGAGGAACGACGAGCGGCGCCGGATCGCCGCCATCGTCGCCGTGCTGGTCGTGACGATCGTGGTCGTCCTGCTCGCGGGCATCAATGGGAGCCCGCCGCACGTCACGGTCCCGCCGGCCACGCCCGAAGCCGAGCAGTTCGGGGTCAACGTCAACCGCCTGTTCGACGATCGGACCTACACGCCGGCGCAGATCGACGCAGAGCTTGCAGCGGTCCGCGCCACCGGCGCGACGCTCGCCCGCGGCGACGCGCTGTGGGAGGCAACCGAGCCGGCGCCACCGGCCGGTGGCGTCCATCACTACCACTGGGCGTTCGACGATTACCAGGCGCGCTCGCTCGCGCGCCACGGGCTCACCTGGCTCCCGATCATCGACTACTCGGCCGGGTGGGCGCAATCGGACCCCGGTCACGACCACTCCCCGCCGTCGTCGGCCGCCGCCTACGCCGCGTACGCCGGCGCGCTGGCCAAGCGGTACGGACCCGGCGGCACGTTCTGGAGCCAGCACCCCAAGCTCGAGCCGCTGCCCGTCAGCGCGTACGAGATCTGGAACGAGCCCGACAATCCGGTGTTCTGGTTCCCCTCGCCGGACCCCCGCCGCTACGCCCGGCTGTACCTGGCCGCCCGCGCCGCGATCCACGCCGCTGACCCCACCGCCCACGTGCTCGTCGGCGGCCTGACGCTCCCGGCGAGGTTCCTGCCCGGCATGGTGAGCGCGGCGCCCCAGCTCGCCGGCCGAGCTCGACGGCGTGGCCATCCATCCGTACGGGCCGACCCCCGCCGCGGTCCTGTCCAACGTCGTCGCCGCGCGACGGGTCCTGCAAGGCCTCGGTCTGGGGACCGTGCCGCTGTACGTGACCGAGTTCGGCTGGACGACGAGCCCTGCCGGCGCGACCGACGGCGCCCCCGAGGCGGCCCGCCCCGCGTACATCCAGCGCACGGTCGAGGAGCTCGCGCGGAGCGGCTGCGGGATCGCCGCCACCGTGCTCTACACCTGGGCGACGCCGGAGCGGCGGCCGCGCAACGCGCAGGACTGGTTCGGCATCGACCCGCCGGACGGCGGGCCGAGCCCCGACGTCGCGGCATTCACACGGGCCCTCCGCGCCGCGGGGGGCGCGCACCTGGCCCCTCGGTGCGGCTAGCTCGAGGTCGCGCAGACCGTCGCGACGGTGCCCTTCTTGCGGCAGTGCTCCATCGCCAGTGCCGCCTTCTGGAACGCGCTGAACGCCGGCTTCGCCTTGAAGGTGTGGGTGGCGGCGTTGAAGTGGAGCAGTCCCGCGAAGTCGAACGCGAGGCCGTTGCGGTCATCGGGACCGGCCCACGTGTAGTAGTAGAACCCGCTGAGGTTCAGACGCCACGCGGTTCTTGACCAGCAGCGGCAGCACCTGGGCGATCTTCCGGGCCTGGCCGGCCTGCGTCGTGGCGAAGTCGAAGCCCGTGTTGTGAGGGCGTCTGGCCGAGCGAGGACGGCCAGCTGATCTCGTCGGCGATGATCGGCTTGCGCGCATCGCCGTTGAGGTTCATCACCTGGCGCGCCTTCTGCAGGATCGTGATCACGCCCTGCGGATCTTTGGTGTACGGGTGCAGGGCGACGGCGTCGAACAGCTTCTTGGCCCCGCGCACCTGGTAGAGCTTCGCGAGCTGCGTCCATGACTCGTTGGGCAGACCGGCGAGCACGACCTGAGCGCCCGGATCGAGTCGCTTGATCGCGGTGTGGGCCGCGCCCAGCAGCTGGGCATAGCTCTTCTGGAACGGCTGCTTGGTCCAGTACACGTTGATGTTCGGCTCGTTCCAGATCTGCCACGCCCGGATCGGAACCGCGGGCGAGGTCGTCTTCCAGAACGTGCCGTGGGGGCCGTAGCGCTTGACCAGATCGGTCAGGAAGTTCGCGTACGGCCCGACCTGCCGCGGGTTGGAGTACCTGAACGGGTGGGGCGAGGCGTCCCAGCTCGGGGTGTAGAGCACGGTCGGCATCACCTTCAGACCGTGCGCGGCGGCGAGCGCCATGAACTCGTCCAGATTGCCCCAGCGCGTCGGGATCCCGCCCTCGTCGACGAACTCCGACTGCTGGTCCGCCGGCACGTCGGCCATCCGCTTGTACGGCTGCGCGTAGGACCAATCGAACACCACGCGCAGGGTCTCCACGCCGGCGGCGACCATCGTGTCCATCTGCGCGCTCAGATCAACCCCTGGTGCGGTGAACGGGAACAACGGGCCGTCGACGTTGACGCCCACGAACCCGGCCGGGACCGCGGGGGACGGTTGGGCGCTCGCGGCGCCGGGCACTGCGAGCGCGCACCCGCACAGAATCCCGACGGCCAGCGTCATCGGACGGAGAGCCATCGGCGGGCAAGTTTAACCGGACCTAGGACAGGAGCTCCCCGATTGCCGCGTCGGTGAGCTCGGCCGTGCGGGTCCACGGCCGCTCCGCCGCGACGCGCAGCCCCTTGGCGATCAGCTCGCCGCGCAGTCGCTCGTCGGTCGCCGCCGCGACCGTCGCCTCGGTGAAGTCGGCGCCGGGCTCGACGAGCAGGGCGGCACCCGCGGTCGTCTCCGGGAGCGCGCCGGCGGCTGCCGCGACGACCGGCACCCCGCAGGCCATCGCCTCCAGGCACGGAAGCCCGAACCCCTCGTGCAGCGACGGCATCACGAGCGCGCTCGCGCCCGCGTACACACCCGGCAGCAGCTCCTCGGCGACGTACCCGAGCCGTTTGATCGACGGCGGGCGTGGCGCCGCGCAGGTAGCCGCGGTCCGAACCGGCCAGCACGAGGCTCGATCCCTTGCTCGCGTCGAGCGCCCGCGCGACGGGTGTGAGCGCGGCGAGGTTCTTCCGCGCCGAAACGGTCCCCACCACGAGCACGTACGGGTTCCGCAGGCCATATTCGGCCCGCGCGTGCGATGCGTCTATTGATGGACGGAACCGTCCGTCGACGCCTTCGGGAACCACAGCGATGCGTGCTTCCGGCACTCGCAGCACTTCGGCCAGCTCGGCGCGGGAGAACTCGGACACGGTGATGACCAGGCGCGCGCGGCCCGGCGATCACCGGCAGCATCGCGCGCTGGTAGGCGACGTACGCGCTCGAATACGCCTCCGGGTGCCGGAGCGCGGCGGCATCGTGGATCACGACCACGTTGCGTCGGCTCATCAGCGGTGCGAGGTTCGCCGGCGAGTAGATCAGCTCGCGCGTCGCTCATCAGGGGCAGGGTGAGCTGCTCCCACACGTGGCCCGATTTGTGAGCGAGCGTCGCCGGGGGTCTGACCACGCTGTACCGCGCCGGGTTGTGCTCCGGAAGCCGCCGGGCCATCTCCCGCGCGTACCGCTCGACGCCGCCGATCTCGGCGCGGACCGCGGCGCGCGCGTTGATCACGACCGGCCGTAATGCCGGCTTCAACGGGTGCTGACGCGGCGGCGCACGGCGAACCCGGCGCCCAGCAGCCCGGCGCCCAGCAGCGCGCCGGCCCACCCGTCGTACCCGGTCACCGGCAGCGTCTTCGCGCTCGAGCCCGAGCTCGTCGACGTCGTCGCCGACGCGATCGTGGCCGTCGGCCCCGTCGCCGTGGTCGGGCCGCGGGAGCGGGCGCGTCGCGGGGGTCGTCGCCGGCGGCGGCGGCGCAGCCGTGTGTGTGTTCGTCGAGGTACTGAGCGGATCGGTGTACTGGTTGTCGCCGGCGGACGGGCCACTGCCTGCCACCGCGATCGCCGCGGCGGGGCCCGCGATCACCGCAGCGACCAGCGCGATCAGCAGTGTGCGCCTGAACCTCACCTTGCGAGTATTGCAAGCTCGGCATGCGCCTGCTCGCCTTCTCAGATCTCCACCGCGACCGTGCCGCGGCCCGCCGGCTCGTCGAGCTTTCCGCGGATGCCGACGTTGTGGTCGGCGCGGGCGACTTCGCCTCGATGCGGTTGGGCCTGGGCGGCGCCGTGGACGCGCTGAGCGGGATCGGGAAGCCGACTGCTGCTCGTGCCTGGGAACAACGAGACCGACTCAGCGCTGTGGCGCGCGGCCGCCTCGCTGCCCGACGCGCGCGTGCTCCACGGGGACGGAGCAACGATCGACGGCGTCTCGTTCTACGGCGTCGGCGCCGGCGTGCCGCCGACGCCGTTTCCGTGGAGTTGGGACCTGACCGATGCGGCGGCGGCCGAGTTGCTCGCGCCGTGTCCGCAGGCCGCGGTGCTGATCGTCCATTCGCCCCCGCTCGGGTATGTGGATCGGGCCTTCGGCCGCCATCTCGGCAGCCGCGCGATCCTCGACGCGATCCAGGCCAAGCGGCCCCGGCTGGTGGTCTGCGGGCACATCCATCAGTGCTGGGGCCAGGAGGCCTTGATCGGGGAATCCCCGGTCGTCAACCTCGGCCCCGAGGGACGCTTCTTCGACCTCTGAGACGAAGCGGATTTAGCTTCGATTTAGACCTGGACGTCCGCCGCGCAAACTGCGATTTTGCAGGATTTATTGCAAGGCCAGGATCAGCGGATGATGTCGCGACGGGTCGTGTTAGGGTGCCTGCGCCCTACGCCTCCGCCGCCATCTCGGCGGCTCTGTTTTGACTGTTCGCCGCCGAAACCTGTGGATCCTCTGCGCGCTGATTGCGGCGGCGTTTGCGGTGCTCGGCGCGCTCGCCGGGACCAGCTCGGGTGACCTGGCCAGCCAGATCTCGGCCAAACAGTCCGCGGCCAGCTCCTTGAAGCAGGCCATCGCCGGCGAAACCTCGCAGATTCGCAACACGACCAATGGGTTGAACAACGCCCAGGCCCGGCTGAACGCGATCCAGGGACAGCTCAGCGCGCGCGAGACCGAGCTGCGGACGGTCCAAACCCAGCTGCTCGCCGCTCGCCTGCGGCTGCTCCGGCTGGAGAACCGGCTGCGGCTGTCGTCGATCGCGCTGGCGGCGAACCTGGTCGCCCGCTACGAGGGCGCGCAGCCGAACATCATGACCGTGATCCTCCAGTCCCGCGGGTTCACCGAGCTGCTCAACAAGATCAACTTCATGGACCGGCTCGGCCGCCAGGACGCGCAGATCATCGGGAGCACTCGGGTGGCGCGCGCCGCCGTCTCCCGCGAGGCCACCGTCCTAGGCGCGCTCGAGACCCGCGACCGCCGGCTCGCGGAGCAGGTGCTGGCGCAGCGCAACCAGGTAGCGGCAATCCAGGCCGCGCTGTTGAACGAGCGGATCCATGAGGTCAGCGTCCGTGACGGCAAGTCCTCGCAGCTGAACACGCTCACCTCGCAGCTCTCCTCTCTGGAGAAGAAGGCAGCGGAGCAGGCCCAGGCCGCCGCCGCGACCGGCAACGCCGGCGTGGGCGGGATCGCCGTCAACACGGGTGGAATGGCCCAACCGCCACCGGGCGCCCCCGCCGCAGTCGCCCAGGTGATCGCCGCCGGTAACGCGATCGCCACGCTCCCGTACATCTGGGGAGGCGGCCACGCCTCGTTCCAGGCCAGCGGATACGACTGCTCGGGCTCAGTCAGCTACGCGCTCGCTGCGGCCGGCCTGTTGTCTTCGCCGCTCGACTCGACCGGCTTCGAGAGCTGGGGTCTTCCCGGGCCGGGCAGGTGGATCACGGTCTACGCCAACGCCGGCCACGCGTGGATGGAGGTCGGAGGCTGGCGGTTCGACACGGTCGCCCTGGCGGTGTCGGGCACCCGGTGGGCCCGGGGGGGCGGCGAGTTCGGCGGCTTCGTCGAGCGCCACCCGCCGGGCCTGTAGCGATCAGGCGACCGTCACGGGTTCGGGCATCGGACGCCGACGCCTCGGCGGTGCGACCTGCTTGCGCGGCGCCCGCGTGAACTTCGCCATCAGCAGGACCAGCGCCGGCGCCACCACGACCCCGACCATGGCCAGGAACCAGAGCTGGCCGGCGTCCGTGCCCTCGCCGAGCGCGTGACCGAGTCCGAGGACCCAGGCGAGCGCGGTGAAGCGGTGGAGCTTGCGCCAGCGGCCGGCGCCGATCCGCCGGCGCGCGTAGTACGACAGGCCGAGCAGGATCAGGCCCCAGCCGGCGACGATGCCGAACGAGGTCCAGACGGTCTTGTAGCCGCTGACGAAGGGGATCGAGATGTCGGCCAGCGAGGGATGGAGGTAGGTGTCGCCGAGCAGGCTGACGCCGTGCACGACGATCGCCGCGATCGTCGACAGCGCCAGCACCTCGTGCGCGGACTTCAGGTCGGCGCCGCGGCCCCGCAGCAGCTTCGTGCTCATGAGCAGGCCGAGAGAGACGGCCAGGCTGGCCAGTATCAGCGCCGCGAACCCGGCGGCGCGGCTGGTGATCCAGAACAGATAGGTGGTCGGGTCGGTCATGGAGACCAGCATCGAGGAGTCGCGGCAGAGCCGCGTAGGCCCGCGCTAAGAGCCCCGTATGAGGCTGCCCACCCAGGGGGTGCTCCAGATTGCCCCTACTGAATAGGGGTTATCTGGAGCGGCCGGCGTGGTACAGCCGCGGCACCGAGGCGGCGTCGGCCGCTACCACCGGCGGCTGGCTGCTCACCGGGACGTACGTGACCGTGAACGCGGTGCCGTTGGCATTCAGCGCGGAGGGAGCGGCCGCGCCGACCGGGTTGCCGGACCCCTGCAGTCCGATGAACCGCTGCCCGCTCGGCTCGAGCGTGATCTTGGTCAGCGTCCAGCGACGGTTGCGCATGCCGCTCTTCGCCGCCCCCGCCGCCTGGGCCCCGGCGGACTGAAACCCGGCGCTGCCGAAGTCGGCCAGCGGCAGCGTCTGACAGGAGTTGATGCTCGTGCACTGCGATGGCGCCTCGGCGATCCACTCGGCCGAGCTGGTGTCGATCTGCGACGCGTGGACCGTCTTGATGGCCGACTTGCGGGTAGTGAGGTTCCTGAGTGCGAGGACGACCTTGTGGCCCGTGACGGTCACTGTCGCCGCGAGCTTGTCGCCCGGGGCCACCCGCAGTCTGAGCGACCGCGAGGGATACGGCACGAGCTCGTACCAGGCGCTGACCGTCGTGCGGCCGGAAGCCCGGCAGTCGGCCTCGGTGCCGATCTGCTCCAGCGCCCGCGCGCTGACGCCCGAACCCGCCCAGCCCGACCCAGAAGGCCGAATAGGTCGAGCTGCCCGCCGTGCAGTGAACCGACGGCTGCACCCAGGAGGCGTACACCTTGCGGAAGGTGACGTGCGCGTGGTGGGCCGCGTAGCCAGACCAGTTCGAGCTCGTGGTCGAGTCGGCCAACGCCGGCGCGGCGCCGCCGAGAACGGCCGCCAACGTCAGAACACACAGCAGCCGGGCACGCACCTGGCTCACCTATCGGGCCGTGGTGGTGGCCGCTTGAGCGGCCGCGAGGATCGCCGCCGCGTTGCCCAGGCAGTCGTAGATCGTGACCTTGGTCCCATTTGCGTCGACGGTCACCGCCCGGCACACCTTCTCGACAATGGAGAGCGCCGTCGCGCTGCCCGTGCGGGTGTCGCCGGGCGCGCCGCCGCCAACGCTCGAGGCCATGATCCAGCGCAAATGGCCGGCCTTGACCTCCTGCGCGATCCAGCTCGCCGTGACCGAGCTCTCGCGACCAGAGAAGCCGCCGAGCCCGGCGATGCTTGCCTTCGTGGACAGGATCGCGGTCGCCGCGCTGCTCTGGCTCTCGACGCCGATCGTGCCACCGCCATGGGACTGTGTGTACCGGATCACCGCGTTGAGTGAGCTGGAATCGCCGCCGAATCCGCCGGGCCCGCCGCCGCCGAACCCGCCCGCCGAAGGCGGACCGCTGCCTCCGAACGGGGCCGGGGGCGGTCCGCCGGCGAACCCGGCGCGCGCCCCGGCGCCACCGCCGGGGAAGCCGCCAAACCGGTGCGACCCGCCCGTGAGCGCGGGACCGCCGCCGCCGCCCGCGCCCGGGCCACCGGGCCCGCCAGACGAGGCGCCGGCTGGGCCGCCGGCCGGGAACGTGCTGCTGGTGGCATGCCCGACAGTGTCCGCGGCCCACGTGGCCGGCGCCGCCATCAGCGCCGCTAGCGCGAGCGCGACGGCAACCGTGCGGGCCTGTCGTGGCACGTTGAACGCAAGTGCAAGCGCGCACACGACGCTCGCCGCGATCACGAGCGGGACGGCCCACGTCAGGTCACCGCTGATCCCGTTGAGCACGACCAGCTCGGTGATCGCGCCGCCGGCGATGGCCAGCGGCCCAACCATCCGGGCCGTGCGACCGCCGGAGAGCATCATCCCGGCGCCGGCGCCGACGAGCGCGGCGATGAACGGGGCCAGATACGAGACGTAGTAGGGGTGGAAGATTCCCGAGGCCATGCTGAACACGACCCCCGCGGTTAGCAGCGAGCCGCCGATCACGATCACGTAACCGGTGTTCGGATCGCGGCGCCGCAGGCGCGAGACGGCGATCAGCCCAACCGCCGTAACCAGCGCGAACCCGAGCAGCCAGCCGGCCTGATCTCCGAGCCCCGACTGGAGCAGCCGGAACGGTCCGGTGGCCCCGCCGAACAGCGACCCGCCACCGCCACCTGGACCACCACCGCCGCCGCCGAAGGCCTGCGGCCCGCCCGACTGCCCGGAGACGCGGCCCAGCCCGTTGTAGCCGAAGATCAGCGACCAGATGCTGTTGTCCGACGTCCCCGAGATCCACGGCCGGTCGGCCGCGGGCGTTAGCGTGACCAAGATCGGCCACGCGAGCCCCACGACGGCCAGCGACACCCCGCCGGCCAGTAGCTGACGCACGGCCCGCCCACGCCCCGCTGGGGCGATCCAGAGGTACGCGAGCGCGATCGCCGGCACGACCATCAGCGCTACGCCCATCTTCGTCTCGAACCCCAGCCCAACGAACACGCCGCACCACACGAGATGCTTCGTCCGTCCCGTCTCGAGTGCGCGCAGGGCAAACCAAATCGCAGCCACGGACAGCAGGACGAGCAGCTCGTCCGGGTTGTTGTGGCGCGCGACAGCGACCGCGATCGGCGTCGTGGCCATCGCCAGCCCGCCGACCAACCCGGCCGCGCGTCCGAAGCGGCGGCGCACGATGTCGTACACGAGCCCGACCGCGACGATCCCCATCAGCGCCTGCGGGACAAGGATGCTCAGCGAATTGAACCCGAACACGCGCGCTGTCAGCGCCTGCACCCACAGGGCGAGGGGCGGCTTGTCGACCGTCATCAGACCGCTCTTGTCCAGCGAAGCGAAGAGGAAGTCGTGCCAGCTCGAGCTCATCGACTTCACGGCGGCCGCGTAATACGTGTTGGCCCAGCCGTTGATTGACAGGTTCCACAGGTTCAGCCCGCCGGCCAAGCCGAGCAGGGCAATCAGCTCGGGCAGCGCCGCCAGCCTTCGGAGTGGGGCGGCGGCCGCGCGCGGCATCCGGCCGCGCAGCCGCGCGGGGAAGTAAGCGGGATACGAGTCGACGCTCATCGGCTGACGACGGCGGACCGATCCCTCGAGCGTGGCGCGCTCGTTGTGGACGGGTTCAGTGGTCATGGTTGGTCGGGGACCCGGTGGCTTTCTGCGTAGATGCCGGCGGCCGCGAGCAGTGCAAATGACCCGAGTGCGGCGCCGGCGAGGGTGCGGGTCAGGAGCTTCATTGCCCGGCAGCATCCGGGACCCGTCGAAGCCGAGCTGAAGACGTCCCTAAGACGGACGTAGGACCGCTGTGCGCCGACCCCCGGCCGTCCCCGTTTGACTGCGAGACCGCCCGGGCACGCAGGGTCTTAGAGTAGGTATTTCTGACTTAGACCAGGAGAACTGAAATGCAAGGCAACAGCTTCGACGCCAAGAGCAAGCTCGATGTCGACGGCCGCTCGTACGAGATCTACAGGCTCGATGCGCTGCAGTCCAAGTACGACGTCGCCCGACTTCCGTTCAGCCTCAAGATCCTGCTCGAGAACCTGCTCCGCAACGAGGACGGCGAGACGATCCGCGACCAGGACATCGAAGCGCTCGCCACCTGGGACGCCAACGCCGAACCGTCCAAGGAGATCGCGTTCACCCCGGCGCGGGTCGTGATGCAGGACTTCACGGGCGTCCCCGCCATCGTCGACCTCGCGGCAATGCGCGACGCGATTGTCGAAATGGGAGGCGATGCCAACAAGATCAATCCGCTCGTCCCCGCCGAGCTGGTCATCGACCACTCCGTGCAGGTCGATGTGTTCGGGACGGCCGATGCGTTCCGGCGCAACGCCGAGTTCGAGTTCGAGCGCAACCAGGAGAGGTACGCGTTCCTGCGCTGGGGCCAGGGCGCCTTCCACAACTTCCAAGTAGTCCCCCCTGACACCGGGATCGTCCACCAGGTCAACCTCGAGTACCTCGGACGCGTCGTGTTCGTCGACGACGAGCGGGGGCTCGCCTACCCCGACACGCTCGTCGGAACCGACTCGCACACGACGATGATCAACGGACTCGGCGTGCTCGGCTGGGGCGTCGGGGGGATCGAGGCGGAGGCGGCGATGCTCGGGCAGCCGATGTCGATGCTGATCCCGCAGGTGATCGGGTTCAAGCTGACCGGCGAGCTTCAAGAGGGCGCGACGGCGACCGACCTGGTGCTGACGGTCACCGAGATGCTGCGCAAGCACGGCGTCGTCGGCAAATTCGTCGAGTTCCACGGCGATGGCCTGGCCCGCCTGCCGCTGGCCGACCGCGCGACGATCGGAAACATGTCGCCGGAGTTCGGTTCGACGTGCGCGATTTTCCCGATCGACGCCGAGACGCTGCGCTACCTGGAGTTCAGCGGCCGTCCAAAAGAGCAGATCGCGCTCGTCGAGGCATACGCCAAGGAGCAGGGGCTGTGGCACGACGAGAACTCCGAGGAGCCGACCTACAGCGACGAGCTCGAGCTGGACCTGGGCGAAGTCGTCCCGAGCATCGCCGGACCCAAGCGCCCCCAGGACCGCGTCAGCCTGACCGAGTCCAAGGCCGCCTTCCGGATGGCGCTCGAGAACTACGTCGACTCCGACGATGACGAGGACGGCGAGGACCACGCCCTCGAGCACTCGTTCCCGGCCAGCGACCCGGTCTCGACGCACGTCCCCAACGGCGCCGGCTTCGAGCCCCGCGGCGGCACGGGCGGCGCCCAGGTCGCCGACCGCGTATCGGTCGAAGTGCCGGTGACGCTGGAGGACGGCACGGACACCACGCTCGACCACGGCCACGTGGTGATCGCCGCGATCACCAGCTGCACGAACACGTCCAACCCGTCGGTGATGCTCGGTGCCGGGCTGGTGGCTCGCAATGCGTCGCAGAAGGGGTTGAAGGTCAAGCCGTGGGTCAAGACCTCGCTCGCTCCGGGCTCCAAGGTCGTGACCGAGTACCTCGACCGCGCGGGTCTGACCGAGTACCTCGAGGAGCTCGGGTTCAACCTCGTCGGCTACGGCTGCACGACCTGTATCGGGAACTCCGGCCCGCTGCCTGACGAGATCTCCGAGGTCGTCAACGCCGAAGACCTGGCGGTGGTCTCGGTGCTGTCCGGCAACCGGAACTTCGAGGGCCGGATCAACCCCGACGTGAAGATGAACTATCTCGCTTCTCCCCCGCTGGTGGTCGCCTACGCGCTCGCCGGAACGATGGACATCGACCTCTACGACGAACCGCTGGGAGAGGATGACCATGGGGAGCCCGTGTTCCTGAAGGACATCTGGCCCGAAAGCCAGGAGGTCGCGCAGACGATCGAGGACGCCGTCCAATCGGACATGTTCCGCAAGTCCTACGCGGAGGTGTTCGACGGCGACGAGCGGTGGAACTCGCTCGAGGTGCCGACGGGCGACTCGTTCGAGTGGGATGCCGAGTCGACGTATGTCCGCCAGCCGCCCTTCTTCACCGAGGTCCCGAAGGAGCCCGAGCCGATCGCCAACATCGAGAACGCCCGCGTGCTGGCGGTGCTCGGCGACAGTGTCACCACCGACCACATCTCCCCGGCCGGATCGATCAAGAAGGACAGTCCGGCCGGCAAGTACCTGGTCGAGCACGGCGTCGAACCGAAGGACTTCAACTCCTACGGGTCGCGGCGCGGCAACCACGAGGTGATGATGCGCGGCACCTTCGCGAACATCCGGCTCCGCAACCAGCTGGCTCCGGGAACGGAGGGAGGGGTGACGCTCTACCTCGGCGACTCCGACGAGCAGGAGATGCCGATCTACGACGCGGCCATGAAGTACGCCGAAAACTCGACGCCACTCGTCGTGCTCGCCGGCCAGGAGTACGGATCTGGATCGAGTCGCGATTGGGCCGCGAAGGGCACCCGCCTGCTCGGCGTGCGGGCCGTGATCGCCGAGAGCTTCGAGCGGATCCACCGCTCGAACCTCATCGGGATGGGCGTCCTCCCGCTCCAGTTCTCCGACGGCGACTCGGTCGAGTCGCTCGGCCTCAACGGGCACGAGAAGTTCACGATCGAGGGTCTGGCCGATGTGGACGAGATCCCGCGCACGGTCACGGTCAAGGCCGATGACAAGGAGTTCGAGGTCACGGTGCGGATCGACACGCCCAAGGAGCAGGACTACTACCGGCACGGCGGCATCCTCCAGTTCGTACTGCGAGAGCTGCTGGCGGCCTGAGCCGAATAGGGTTCAGGCGCGATGGCGATCCCTGAGCTGTTGCGAGCCCTGCTCGCAGCCACTGGCCCCTCGGGCCATGAGACCGAGGCAGCGCGCGTGTGGCGCGACAGCTGCTCGGAATGGGCCGCCGAGGTCGCCGTCGACCACGTCGGCTCCTCGAGGGCGCGAGTGGCCGGCATCGCCGGCGGCCCCGCGGTCGCGATCGTCGGCCACATCGACGAGATCGGCCTGATGGTCTCGCACATCGATGACGGCGGCTTTTTGCGCTTCCTCCAGGTCGGTGGCTGGGACCCGATCGTTCTAGTCGGCCAGCGCGTACGGCTCCTCACGCGTGACGGGCCGATCCTCGGAGTTGTCGGTCGCAAGCCCATCCACCTGCTCAAAGACGACGAGCGCAAGCAGGTGCCCGAGACAAAGTCGATGCACATCGACATCGGGGCCAAGGATGGCGACGATGCGCGGGCAAAGGTCCGGATCGGCGATGTCGCGGTGATCGACGCCGACCCGGTTGAGATGCCCAACCGGCGGGTCGTGGCACGGGCGCTCGACAACCGCGTCGGCTGCTACGTCGCCGCCGAGGCGGCACGGCTGGTGGCCGGAGCGGGCGGCGCGCCCGGCGACGTCATCGCCCTCGCGGTCACGCAGGAGGAGACTAACCTCGCCGGCGCCCGGACGACGGCCTTCTCGCTCGATCCCCAGATCGCGATCGTTGTCGACGGTATGCCCGCCACCGATCAGCCCGGAATCGAGCTTGGCGAGATGACGAACCACCCGCTCGGGTCGGGGCCTGCGATCGAGCGGGGAGCGATGCTGCACCCCAAGGTGTTCGAGCTGCTGTACGAGACCGCGGAGGCGGAGGGGATCCCGTTCACCGTCTCGACCTCCAGCCGTGCTTCGGGCACCGACGCGGACGCGATCCATCCGGCTCGCGGCGGTATCCCCACCGGCCTGGTGAACGTGCCGATGCGGTACCTGCATTCGCCGGTCGAGCTCGTCAGCCTCGACGACATCGACGCGACGGCACGGCTGCTGGCCGCGTTCGCCGCCCGGCTCGAGCCGGGGATGTCGTTCGAGCGGTGAACGACGCGCCCTTGCTGTTGTTGTTCGACGTCGACGGGACGCTGGTCCGCGGCGCCACCGACGCTCACCGCGACGCGCTCCACGCGGCGCTGCACGAGGTCCACGGGATCGACGCCGCCGGCGTGCGATGGACGCTGTCGCCGGCCGGTCGCACCGATGGCGAGATCGCCCGCGCGATCCTGCTCGGCGCGGGGATCTCAGCCCGGCGGATCGACGATCGCCTCGATGACGTCCGCGAGGCGTGCTGCCGGCACTACGCGGAGCTGGTGGCGCCGGACCTCTCGGAGTTCGTGCTCCCCGGCGTACCGGAAACCCTGGAGGCGCTGTCGGAAGCCGAGGTCAAGCTCGCGCTGGTGACGGGCAACTATGAGCCGGTGGCGCGACTGAAGCTCGCGCGGGCAGGGATCGGGCACTGGTTTACCTCCGGTCAGGGAGCATTCGGCTCCGACGCCGAGGACCGCGTCGCGCTGCCGCCGATCGCGCGACGTCGAGCGGGCACGCCGGGCCATGCGCACCCGCGCGCACGCACGATCGTCATCGGTGACACTCCGCGCGACATCGCCTGCGCGCACGCCGACGAACTGCGCTGCATCGCGGTCGCAACCGGCCCGTTCACCACCGACGAGCTCGTCGAGGCCGACATCGTCGTCGACGACGCCGCCGGCTTGCGCCAGGCCCTGCAGGAACTCTGAATTACGCCTTCGGCGTCGGGTACTGCGTGCGCATCATCAGATCCCAGACGCGGTCGGGGGTGAAGCGGCGCTGGTTGATCGACAGGTGCGCGCTCAGCGTCACCGGATAGCGCGCCTTGGGACGGCCGGACTTGAGCGCGGCCGCGATCGTGTCCGCTACAGCTTCCGGGCCCGCACCGAGCTTTGCCAGCGGGCCGCTGTACGCCGATGCCGTCAGCTTCGTGACATGCTCGTTGAAGCGCGCATACGGGCCGTCCGGGAGGGTTTCGACGGTCGCATTGGCCGCTTGCGCGAAGTTGGTCGTTATCAGCCCCGGCTCGATCAGGATCACGTCGATGCCGAAGCCGCGGACCTCGAACCTGAGCGCGTCCGATAGTGCCTCGACTGCGTATTTGGTCGCGTGGTAGACCCCGCCGCCCGGGAACGTCAAGCGGCCGCCCATCGAGCCGATGTTGACGATCTTTCCGTGGTGCTGCTCGCGCATCCCGGGGAGCACCAGCTGGCACATCCGGATCAAGCCGAACACGTTCGTCTCGAACTGGCGGCGGATCTGGTCCAGCGCCACCGTCTCGACCGCGCCCGACTGCGAGTAGCCCGCGTTGTTGATCAGCACGCCGACCGCACCCTCGGCCGCCGTCACCGCGTCGACAGCCGCCTGCATCGAACTCTCGTCGGTGACGTCCAAGGCGAGTGTCTCGCACCCCCGATCGGCGAGGTCAGCGAGGACCTCCGGACGGCGGGCGGTGGCGTACACCTTCCAATCGTCGGCGACCAGCCGCTCCGCGGTCGCATATCCGATCCCGCTCGAGCAGCCGGTGATCAGCACCGCCTTCGAAGCCACGGCCCGGAGCCTATCCGACGAGGTGACGTAGCATCTCGGCGTGCGCCGATTGCTGTCCAGCCTGGGGGCGCTGGGTGTCGTCGCCGTCGTAATCCTGCTCTCTTTGAGCGGTTGCGGCAGCGACCGCCGCCCGCTAGCCCTGGGTCCACCTATCCCTCCGCACCCGGGCGGTGTCGAGGTCGTCGCGGGGGGTCCACACGGCCACTACGTCGTGGCCACCGGGATCCACAAGATCAAGCACGTCGTGATCATCATGCAGGAGAACCGGTCGTTCGACTCCTACTTCGGCACCTTCCCCGGCGCCGATGGGATCCCGATGAAGGGCCACCGGCCGGCCGTGTGCGTCCCCGATCCTCACAAGCACCGCTGCGTGCGTCCGTACGTCGACCACGCCGACGTGAACGGCGGCGGACCGCACTCACACCGCGCCTCCCGGCGGGACGTCAACGGCGGGCGGATGAACGGCTTCATCGCTGCGGCGGAGGCGGGCAGGCGGGGGTGTCTGGACGTGACCGACCCCGCCTGCACGCTCACGGCCACGCCCGACGTGATGGGCTACCACACGCGCAGCGACATCCCGAACTACTGGCGGTACGCAAAGGACTTCGTGCTCCAGGACCACATGTTCGAGCCGAACAGTTCGTGGAGCCTGCCGGCGCATCTGTTCCTCGTCTCGGAATGGTCGGCGTACTGCAACGTCCCCGGTCGCGCTTCGAGCTGCCGCAACGCGCTCACTACCCGGCACGTCGAGCGGCCACCCGACTATCCGGCGTACTACGGCGGCGCGACCTCGGCCACACCCAACTACGCGTGGACGGACATCACCTACCTGCTCCATCGCCACCACATCAGCTGGGGTTACTACATCGTCAGCGGCAGCGAGCCGGACTGCGAGAACCCGGCGCAGCTGAGCTGCACGCCGGTCGCCCAGAGCTCATCGACGTACGGCATCTGGAACCCGTTGCCGTGGTTCGAAACCGTCCAGCACGACAACCAGCTACGGGACGTGCAGGCTGTCAACCGCTTCTACTCCGCCGCGCGGAAGGGCCATCTGCCGGCCGTCTCGTGGGTGATCCCGTCAGGCCAGGTCTCCGAGCATCCGCCCGCGCCGGTCAGCGCAGGCCAGAGCTACGTCACGAGCGTGATCAACGCGGTGATGCGCAGCCCCGACTGGCGCTCGACAGCGATCTTCGTCACCTGGGATGACTGGGGCGGCTTCTACGACCACGTCCGTCCGCCGCTCGTGGACCGCAACGGTTACGGCCTCCGCGTGCCGGGGATCGTGATCAGCCCGTACGCGAAACGTGGCTATATCGATCACCAGGTCCTCAGCTTCGACGCATACAACAAGTTCATCGAGGACGACTTCCTCGGCGGCCAGCGGCTCAACCCCCGGACCGACGGCCGTCCCGACCCGCGCCCGGACATCCGCGAGGACGATCCGATTCTCGGCGATCTCGTCAGCGACTTCAACTTCAACCAGCCCCCGCGCCGCCCCGTGCTGCTCGCGGTTCATCCGCCGACCACTTTGACCGGACCGGCCACCGTGGGCGGGGTCCAGCGCGTCCACCGCCGGCGCCACCGGCACCACCGCCACCACCGCCGACGCGGTTAGCCGCGGACGAGCTTCTTGTACGTGATCCGGTGCGGCCGGTCCGCCTCGGCGCCGAGCTGGTCGCGGCGGAAGCTCTCATACGCCTCGAAGTTGCCCTCGAACCAGCGGACGTACGAGTCACCTTCGAACGCGAGCACGTGGGTGGCGATCCGGTCGAGGAACCAGCGATCGTGGGAAACGACGACGGCGCAGCCGGCGAATGACAGCAGCGCCTCCTCGAGGGCCCGGAGCGTGTCGGTGTCGAGGTCGTTCGTCGGCTCGTCGAGTAGCAGCAGGTTGCCGCCCGAGCGCAGCAGCTTGGCCAGATGCAGCCGGTTGCGCTCGCCGCCGGACAGCTTGCCCACCTTTTTCTGCTGGTCGGTCCCTTTGAAGTTGAAGCCTGCGACGTAGGCCCGGCTGTTGACCGTCCGATCGCCGAGCGGAATCTGGTCGGCGCCCCCCGAGATCTCCTCCCACACCGTCTTCTCCGGGTCCAGGTCCGCCCGCGACTGGTCGACGTACGCCAGCTCGACGGTATCCCCGAGCCGCAGCGAGCCCGCGTCGGGCTCCTCCTGCCCGGTGATCATCCGGATCAGGGTCGTCTTGCCGGCGCCGTTGGGGCCGATCACGCCGACGATCCCTCCGCGCGGCAGGTCGAAGCTGAGGTCGTCGATCAGCAGCCGGTCGCCGTACCCCTTGCGCAACCCCTCGGCTTGAACCACCACATCACCGAGCCGGGGACCGGCCGGAACATGGATCTGGACTTGGTCCAGCTTGACGTTGCGCTCTTCCGCGAGCAGCGCCTCATACGCGTTCAGGCGCGCCTTCGGCTTGTTACGCCGGGCGCTGGCGTTCATTCGCACCCACTCGAGCTCCTGGTCGATCGTTCGGCGGCGCGCGCTCTCCTGCTTCTCCTCCTGCTCGAGCCGCGCGCGCTTCTGCTCCAGCCAGCCGCTGTAGTTCCCCTGATAGGGGATCCCGCGGCCGCGGTCGAGCTCGAGGATCCAGCCCGCGACGTTGTCCAGGAAGTAGCGGTCGTGGGTGATGGCGACGACGGTGCCCGGGTAGTCGTGCAGGTGGCGCTCGAGCCACCCGACT
This sequence comes from uncultured Solirubrobacterales bacterium, assembly GCA_963794825.1. Taxonomy (GTDB): domain Bacteria; phylum Actinomycetota; class Thermoleophilia; order Solirubrobacterales; family Solirubrobacteraceae; genus Palsa-465. The sequence continues at coordinate 1,325,483 of CAWCFB010000003.1, read as the reverse complement.
GATTCCGCATCGAGATGGTTGGTGGGCTCATCGAGCAACAGCAGGTCCGGCTGGCCGAGCAGCAGGCGGCACAAAGCCACCCGGCGGCGCTCACCGCCGCTGAGCAGGCTGACGTCGGCGTCCGGCGGCGGGCAACGCAGAGCGTCCATCGCGATCTCGAGCGTCGTGTCGAGATTCCAGGCGTCGATCGCGTCGATCCGCTCCTGAACCCGGGCGAACTCGTCTGCCGTCTCGTCCGAGTAGTTCATCGACAGTTCGTTGAAGCGGTCCAGCAGCGCCCGGGTCTCCGCGACGCCCTCCTCAACGTTGCCCTTGACGTCCTTGGCCTCGTCCAGCTGCGGCTCCTGCTCGAGTAGGCCGACCGTGGCGTTCGGCGCCAGCTGCGCCTGCCCGTCGAACTCGGTATCGAGTCCGGCCATGATCTTCAGCAACGTCGACTTGCCGGCGCCGTTGTAGCCGAGCACGCCGATCTTCGCCCCCGGGTAGAACGACAGCGAGACGTCCGTCAGCACCTGGCGGTCCGGCGGATACCGCCGCGAGAGCTTGTACGTGGTGTAGATGTACTGCGCTGACATCCGGCTCAGAGTAGAACACCCACTGTGCTTCGCGCCCTCGCCGCCCTGTCCGCCATGGTCGCCGTTCTGCTGATGACCGCCGCGATCGTCGGTCTCGTCACCGGCCGCCCCAGCGACCGGGCTGGATTCTTCCTCCGGCTCGCGGCGCTGCTCGCCTTCGGCGCGGCCGTCGGCCTCAACGTCGCCGCGCATTCGGGGTAGCCCGGCGCCGGCTAGCTCTGGGGCTCCCAGCCGCTGACTGCCCATACGCCTGGCGTGACCTCGCGCACGGTGGCGAGCGTCACGTGCCACGCCGCCGCCAGGCCCTGGTATGCGCTCGAATTGGTGGCGGTGGTGCGCTCGCGCGTGACGACGACGTATTCGTTCGGGTGGCCGGACAGCGGCGCCACCGCCTCGACGGTGCCGGTGTTCGCGATCCCGCCGCGCTTGAGCTCGTAATCTCCAGCCGTCTCCGAGGCCGCCAGCGCGACCACGGACCGCGCCTGCCCGACGCTGCCTGCGGCCAAGGCCAGCATCCGCCGGGTGAGCGTGGCCGCGGTCCAGTTGATGTAGACGGTTGCGAACGCCCGGATCGCGGCGACCGCGCCCGGGGACCCGGCGCCGGTGATCGTCTCCGCCGCCGGCGGCGGCGCCGGGTACTCGTGGGTCGCCTGGGCTTGAGCCACCTTCGAGGAAGGGGTCGGCGGGCTGAGGCTCGCGCACCCGGCCAGGAGCGCCGCCACGGTCACGACGCTCGCCGCCTGCGTCCTCATAGCCCCGCCGGATGGCGCGTGACGAATCCCGCCGAGCTGCGGATCAAGGGGTGCCAGCCGATCCCCGAGGCGCCATCGCCGGCACCGGCTGCGTTCCAGGTGTCCCAGCGCAGGCCGGCTACGTACATGAACACGTGGCTGTAGCTCGCATAGATCGTCACCCAACGCCCCGGTCCCGGTACCCCGAGCGATTCCAGCGACCCAGACGTCTCATCGGCGCTCGCCGGCAGCACGCCGCCGCCATAAAGCAGGTGGTCGACGCTGCTCGAGCAGTCATATGACGGTGCGATCTCTGATAGGGGCACCCCGTGACCGCCGCCGTAGACGTAAGGCTTGCCGGCGATCTGGTTGCCGGCGGCGATCATTCCCTTGACCGCCCCGGGCGCCCCGTCCGGCGCCGCCGCCAGCCCGTTCGGCAGCAGTGTGGCGCGGGGACCGGGCGTGAGCGGCACGCCTGCCGCACCCGCGCTCGACGAACACGCCGGGGGCGGATTCGGTCCGACGCCGGCTGTCTGTCCAGGCCCGGCTGTCTGTCCAAGCACCACCCCGGAGCCCGTGCCCGGAGGTCGCTCGACCCGGACCGGTCCAGACCACAGCCCGTTCTCGTACGGGATCCCCAGCCGCGAAGCGAGCTCCCACCACAGGTCGATGACTCGCGGAAGCCCGCCGATCGCCGGGCCCCCGAAACCGAAGTCACGCTTGTAGGCGATCGCCGACCGCCCGGCCCAAGTTATCCGCAGCGGCGTCATGTACGGCAGCCCGCCCATCGCGGTTGCGGTCTGGAGCGTGTACCCGCCAAGCTCCGCGTAGGAGTCGGGATGAGCCAGCAGATTGGCGCCCGAGGCCCCGACGTCGCCGCTGCTCGGGTCGCCCGGGCCGCCGTATTCGGTCGCGCCAACCCGGGCACCGGTCCCAGGAGGACCGACGACGATCGAAATGGCGGCCCCTGGCGCAGAGCCGCAGCCATTTGACGGGTTGGCGACCAGCAGCGACAGCAGCGCCCCGGCAACGCCGGGGACGGTTACGCCCACGCACAACGCCACGAGGCCGATCGCGCCGCCGTTGCGTGTAGGTCTGGCCGCCATCGCCGCCAACTTAGGCGCCGATGGCGGCCCTGTCCTGAGAATTCACACAGTTGGCACAGACCCGGGCGGGCAACACGATCCCTGGCGCGACGCCGCTAACGTAGAGCGGTCAATGCCACGCATTCTCGACGTCGAACAAGCCATGCTGCTGCTGGAGCTCGAGGCTCCGTTCGATCAGCGCCAGGTGCAGCTCGCCCGGCGCAAGATGGCCAAGCGCTGGCATCCTGACATCGCGCCGGCCGGCCGCCAGCACGAGCACCAGCGCCATCTCCAGGCGATCAACGAGGCGGCTGACCAGCTCCAGCAGCTCGCCGAGACATCGCGCGGCGGCCGGGTCAGCGCCGGCGCCGTCAAGGTCTCCGCGGCGGCCACCCGGAAGGCCCGCGAGGAGGAAGGGCGCCGGGCCTACGAGGCCGAGCAACGCGCCCGGGCCCACGCCGCCGACCGCGCCCAGCACGACCCCTTCGGCGCGCGCGTGCCCGACCACTCCGTGGTCCACCGCTACGCCCGCTGCGTCTCCTATCCCGAATGGGGCGTCGGAACCGTCACCGGGATCTACTTCTCCGGCGAGGGCGACGACGTCCAGCAGTGGGCGCGCATGACGTTCGCCGTCGGCGTGCGCACGGTGCCGGCAGGATCGCTCCAGTTCGTCGACTTCTCCACGCCGGACCTTGCCGCTGACCGCGTCGAGCGGTTCATGACCGCGGCTCAGCACGCGCTCGCCGAGGGCGATCCCGGGCTCGCGGCGCGGCGGCTCGTGTACGCACGGGACGCCGACCCGAGCAACCCGCACGTGCTGCGGCTATTGACAGCCGCGTTCTGGCAGGCGGGAAATCTCCCGGCGGCTGCGCGGGCCGTGCGCGATTGGGCGCGGGCGGAGACCGACCGGCCCGCCCCCGAGCGGTTCGCCAGCCGGATCTACGAGGATATGGGCGCGCTCGACCTCGCCGCCGATGCGGCGCTCAGAGCGGTCGAACGGGCGCCGAGTGACGCGTCCGGATGGGAGCGGCTCGGCCGGCTGCGACTGAGGTTGATGGACCGCCAGGGGGCGATCGAGTCACTCGAACGGGCCCGAGCGGTGGGACCGTCGGTGGACGGTCTGCTCGACCTCGCCCTCGCCTACCACCTCGCCGGTGACGTCGGCGCGGAAGTCTCGGCGGCAGAGGCGGCGACGCGAGTGGATCCCGAGTCGGTCGCTGCGTGGTCGAGCTACGCCCACGCGCTCGCGCGGACCGACCGAATCGCCGAGGGCATCGAGGCGTGCCGCCGCGCGCTGGCGCTACGCGAGGAGCCCGAGGTGGCGGCGCTGCTCACCTGGCTCCAGGCTCAGGAGCCGCGCGGCCTGTCCGAGCGCAGCGCGGCGTAGCGTCACGCGCGGGCGCCGAGCTCCTCGCTGACCAGCTCAAGTACGCCCAGCAGCTCACCGACTCGGCACACGAGCAGCCGCTCCTCGTCGACCTCGACCCAGGCCCCGGCCGAAGCCGGGAACACCACGTGGTCGCCCGGCTTGACCGGCATCTGCACACCGACGTGATCCCACCAGTCAAGGCCGGGGCCTACGGAGAGCACGATCCCCTGCTGCGGCGGCGGCTCGTCCGTGCCCGGAGGCACGAGCAGCCCCGAGCGGCGGACCCGGTCGGGGTCGAGCTCCTTGATCACGACGCGGTCGAACATCGGCCGAAGTTGATGGCGCATCTACTCGCGCACTATAGGAGCGTCCCCCGCTGGGTCGTCCGCGGCGTCGCGTTGGCTGCTCGCTGTGGGACAGCGACTCTAGGTTTGGGGCGCCGGCGGCTGTTGGTCGTCGCCGGCGCCCCTGCGCCCTTGGTCGGAACGCGCCCCTGCCTAAGATCGTCGGCCTTGCGGCAAAGCCCTCAAGGGACTCTCATACCTCAGAAACGACCAAATAAGTCGGGACTTACGGGAAACGGAGTTATCTCGTCTTCGGCGATGCGAATACTTGCCGGGCGGGCGCACCTCTAATCGCCCATTTCTAGGTGCGCTGGCTGTGCGGGCGAGCCCGGCAACCGTCCGGAGCAGTTCGTAGCGTCCCGTACCCGATGCGCCTGCTCGTCGCCCGCTGCGAGGTCCGCTACTCCGGACGCCTCGATGCCCTCCTCCCCGAGGCGCTGCGGCTGATCATGATCAAGGCCGATGGCAGCGTGCTCGTCCATGCCGACGCCGGCGGATACAAGCCCCTGAACTGGATGACGCCGCCGACCGTGATCGAGGAATCGGCCGGCGAGATCGTCGTCCGCAAGCGCGCGGGGGCAAGCGAGGACCGGCTGCAGATCCGGATCGCCGAGACGGTGTCCGACGTGAGCCACGAGATGGGATCACCGCACGAGGACACGGCGCTCGCCAAGGACGGCGTCGAGGCGCACCTCCAGGAGCTGCTCGCCGAACAGCCGTGCTGGTGCGGCGAGGGGTTCCGGCTGGTCAAGCGTGAATGGGCGACCGACATCGGACCGGTCGATTTGATGTGCCGCGACGCCGACGACAACTGGATCGCGGTCGAGATCAAGCGTGTCGCCGGGATCGAGGCTGTCGAGCAGCTGACCCGCTACCTCGAGCGGATCCGGCTCGATCCGGCGTTCGCCTCGTGCCGCGGCGTACTGGCCGCGCAGACGATCAAGCCTCAGGCCCGGGTGCTCGCCGGAGCTCGCGGCCTCGACTGCGTCGAGGTCGATCTCGCGGTGCTACGAGGCGAGCGCGAGCCGGACCTGAAATTGTTCGCGGCATGAACGATGAGCCAGCTGTCCTCACAGAGCGCCGCGAGCGCATCTTCCTGATCACCATCAACCGCCCCGACCAGCGCAACGCGGTCAACGCCGCCGTGGCGCGCGGGATCGCGGACGCGCTCGACGAACTGGACGGCGATCGCGAGCTAACCCTCGGGATCCTGACCGGCGCCGGGAAGGGGTTCTGCGCCGGCATGGACCTGAAGGCATTCGTGGCCGGCGAGGTGCCGTATGCGGACGACCGCGGCTTCGCCGGAATCACGCAGCGCGCCTCGCAGAAGCCGCTGATCGCGGCGATCGAGGGGTTCGCGGTCGCCGGCGGCCTCGAGGTCGCGCTCGCGTGCGACCTGATCGTCGCCGCTCGCGGCGCGCGATTGGGTATCCCCGAGGTCAAGCGCTCGCTCGTTGCCGCGGGCGGCGCGCTGCTGCGGCTGCCGCGCGTACTGCCGCGGAACATCGCGATGGAGCTCGCCCTCACCGGGGACCCGATCACGGCCGAGCGTGGCTTCGAGCTCGGACTCGTCAACCGGCTCGCTGAGCCCGGCGAAACGGTCACGGACGCAATCGAGCTCGCCGGCCAGATCACGCCCAACGGCCCCCTTGCGCTTGCCGCCTCGAAGCGGATCCTGACCGAAGCGGCCGACTGGCCGGACTCCGAGTTCTTCGCGCACCAGGGCGAGATCACCGCTCCGGTGATGGGCTCCGAAGACGCGCGCGAGGGCGCGGTCGCGTTCGCGGAGAAGCGCGACCCCGTCTGGAAGGGGCGCTAGAGCGCGGTCACGCTGTCGGCGGCACGCAACCGCTCGGCCAGCCGACGCATTCCGTAGCGCTCGGCCGCCTCGGCGCCCCCGGCGAGGTCGGTCTCGCGATCCGCGGGACGCTCGACCTCAACCAACCGCAGTGTCGCGATCTCCTTGAAGGCACGGAGGTTGTCCGCGTGGTCGATCAGCGCACCGGCAACCCGCGGCCGCAGCCGCCCCTTCGGCGCGACTTCGAGCGCGCCCTCGAGCGAGCCGTACTCGGACAGCAACTCGGCCGCAGTCTTAGGCCCGATCCCCGGCGCCCCGGGCAAGCCATCCGAGGGGTCGCCGCGCAGCGCGATGAAGTCAGGCACGAGCTCCGGAGGCACGCCGTAGCGCTTGCGCACCTCGGCTGGGTCGACGTCATCGAATCCGGCGGCGCCCATCTTCAAAAACACCACCGTGGTGTCGGCGCTCGCGCACTGGTACATATCGCGATCCCCGGTCATGATCAGCGTGTGGCCGCCGGCCGCGGCCTCGACGGCGGCGTACGAACCGAGCAGATCGTCGGCTTCGAGTTGGTGTTCGGAGGCGCTCGTCCATCCGAACGCCGCGAAGAACTCGACCGCGTGGTCGAACTGCCACTGGAGCGGATCTGGCACCGGTGGACGGGCGGCGTGGTAGGGCTCGTACAGCTCGACCCGGTAGGCGGCAGCCTCGGCCCCGAAGCAGATCACGATCGCACGCGGTGACCGGTCGGCGGCGAGGCGGAGCAGCACGTTGGCCCCGCCGAGCAGCGCGTTGACCGAGTGGCCATCGCTCCCCTTGATCGAGTCCGGCAGCGCAAAGAACGAGCGGTAAAGCAGGAACGGGCCGTCGACGACGACCAGCGGAGGTGGCATCCCGGGAAAGCTACGGGATCGCGACGGCGGGTCCGGTCAGCCCCGCGTACACAGCGCGGTAAGTGCCTGCCGACGGCAGCTTGACGGTGAACCTCCCGTCACGGCCGAGCCTGTGGTGCCCGATCGACCGCCAACGATGGTTGCTCTGCATTTCTAGGGTGAACGACGAGCCGGCCGCGGCCGGGAACACCTGCCCGTCGAGTAAAGGGCTGCGTGCGAGCGCCGACAGAGCGCGGGCGCCGCTGGTCATCCGCACCGCGAGGCGTGCGCGAGGGGTGCCTGGCGAGCTCGTGATCGCCGTGAACCTGGCGAGCGTCGTCAGGAGTCCGAACGTCTGCTGGAGCTGGATCCCGGTGACGGTGGTGGTGCCACGGGTTCCCACAACCTGTGCGGTCAGGATCCGCGGCGAGACGCCGTGCTTGGTGATCCGGATTCCGACCAATCCCCCTTTGAGGTACGCGCCGAGCTTCGCTTGCGCGGCGGTGACCGTCATCTGCGAGCCCCAGCTGTAGTACGGGTCTCCGCTCGACTTGTCGTAGGGGTCGGGAACCCCCACGAGCCACGGCTCGGGCTGGGCTCCCGGCCACACATTCTGGATGCTCTCGGTGTGGCCGCCCGAGCTGTTGAAGAAGTACGTGACGACCGGCGCCCCTTTGTAGGTGACGACTTGGCCGGCGGTTGCCGTGACCGCCGCATTCGTGGCGGGCGTCTCAGCTCCGAGCCCGCCGTACATCTGCGAGCGCGTGTCGTCATACAGGTTGTAGTCGGCGCCGGCGACGTCGGTGGTGATCGCGTATGTGCGCGCCGCAACGGCCTGCGCATCCAGGGCCTGGGCCGGCCAGCTCGCGGGCACCTCCTTCGAGATCACGCCGCGCACGTAGTCATCAAGGCCCACCGCCTCGACCGTCTCGACGCCTCCCGAGCCGTCCGGTCGGAACTCGAGTGACCCGCGGTATTGCCCCAGCCCGGCGACCGACAGCGGTCCTGGTCCGGTTGCCGTCAGCGGCGCGGCGCCCTTCGCGACCTGTTTGCCGTCGGGCCCGAACACACCAAGCAGACTGCCGGGCAACGGCCTGACTGTGTACGTGGTCGACGGGTCGAGCTTGACGCCGGCGATCCGGGTCGCTCCGGCGAAGCCGGCCGAGCCAGTCGCCAGCAACACCCGCACGGTCTGGTTCGGATCGGTGTGGCCGAGCGCCGTCCCCTGGTAGTAGTGGCCGAGCATGAACTGGTAGCTCTTCCCGTGCTCGGCGTATCCGTCGGCGCCGTACTGGCTCATTCCGATCCCGTGCCCGTCACCACCGCCGCGGATGAAGAAGGTTCCCGCGGCTGCGGCGCCCGCCACGTGGATCAGCGCGCACGCGACAGTGACCGCAAGGGCCAGCGCCAGTCGATGCGGACCGAGTCGCATGACCGTGGGTTTCGGCAGCAACGAGGGCGATTTCAATTCGCCTGCCGGAAAGCGGACGATCGGGTTCGGCTGATACATAACGTAGGAGGTGCTGCTGACGACGATAGCCACCGGCCTGGCGCTGGCATCGGCCGCCCCTTCGATCACGCTCAACGGGGCCTGCTTTGTCAACGCACGCCCGACCGTCGGCGCCCCGATCGAAGTCACCGGCTCGGACTTTACCCCCGACGATACGGTGACGGTGACGACCACCGGCGCCTCCGTTTCGGGCCCCGTGGCAGCGGGCGGCACCTTTACGGCCACGCTCCCCGCCCCGACCCTGCGCCTTCCCGGACCGGGATCGAGTCGGTTCAGGATCACCGCCCGCGACGCCACCAACGGATCCGCGGCGGCCAGCGTGGCCTTCTCGGTGGCGAACCTCGCGTTTCGCACGAACCCCGCGAGCGCGGCACCGGGCACCCGTGTCCGGTTCACCTTTTCCGGGTTCAAGCCGGCCACACCCATCTACGGCCACTACGTCCTCGGCGGCAAGGTCGCCGCGACTGAGAGCTTCGGTCGCAGCGCCGGCAGCTGCGGACTCCTGACCACGCGGGCCCGCCTGTTCCCGCGCCGTCACCCGCGCTTCGGCACCTACAAGGTGCAGTTCGACGACTCGCGCGCGTACCGCCCGAATGCCGTGCCGCGGATCGTGTCGGGCCTCACCATCCGCCGCTCCTGATCAGTCGGTGTTGCCGCGCGCCATAGCCCGCAGGTCCATCGCCTTGTCGTACGTTTCCTCGTCGACGCCCATCTCGAGTGCGACCTCCTTGAGCATCCGGCCAGAGCTCGCCGCCTCCTTGACGATTTCGGCGCCCTTGTCGTAGCCGATCACCGGGTTCAGCGCCGTCGCGGCCGCGAGCGTCGACTCGGCCGACCGCTTGGCGCCGTCGGCATTGGCCTCGATCCCCTCCACGCACTTCTCGGCGAAGATCGTGGCGGTGTTGGCCAGCAGCTCGATCGACTGCAGCAGGTTGCGCGCGATCAGCGGCACGCGGACGTTCAACTCGAAGTTCCCCTCCAGGCCGCCGATCGTGATTGCCGCGTCGTTGCCGATCACCTGAGCGGAGACTTGGAGTACGACCTCGGGAATAACCGGATTGACCTTGCCGGGCATGATCGAGGAGCCCTTTTGGAGCTCGGGCAGAAACAGTTCGCCGATCCCCGCCCGCGGGCCCGACCCCATTAGCGCCAGGTCATTGGCGATCTTGGTCAGCGACACCGCGATCACCTTGAGCGCCCCGGACAGCTCGACCAGCGCGTCGCGGTTGCCCTGCGCCTCGAACGGATCCTCGGGGGCCGCGATCGGCAGCCCGGTGGCCTCGGTGAGGCGCGCGCGGACCCGCCCCGCGAACTCCCTGTGGGTGTTCAATCCGGTGCCTGTCGCGGTTCCGCCCAGCGGGATCTGCCCGACCTGGGGTAGCGCGTTGCGAACCCGCCTCGCGCCCAGGCGGACCTGCGCCGCGTAGCCGCCGAACTCCTGGCCGAGGGTCACGGGGACCGCGTCCATCAGGTGGGTACGCCCCGACTTGACGATGTCGTGGAATTCGGTCGCCTTGGCCGAGAACGCGGCCTCCAGCTGCTCGAGCGCCGGCAGCAGCCGGTTGGTCGCCTCGTCGAGCGCCGCCAGGTGGACGGCCGACGGGAACACGTCGTTGGAGGACTGGCCCATGTTGACGTGGTCGTTGGGATGGGCGCCCTCCCCGGCGAGGTTCGCCATCACTTCGTTCGCGTTCATGTTGGACGAGGTGCCGGAGCCCGTCTGGAACACGTCGATCGGGAACTGGTCGTCGTGCTCGCCGTTGGCGATCTGGTCGCCGGCCGCGGCGATCCTTTCTGCGAGCTCTGGATCGAGCAGCCCGAGTTCGGCGTTCACGCGGGCGGCTGCTGCCTTGATCCGGCCCAGCCACCGCACGACCGCCACCGGGACGCGCTCACCGGAGACCGGGAAGTTGGCTACCGCTTTGGTGGTCTCGCCACCCCACAACTGTTCCTGCTCCTGAACGCTCATCGCCTGTCCTTTCACGCTCTTTCGGTGAGTTGAACGCTAGCGCTCACCGTCCTATATCGGCGGCCACTACCCACAGAAGGCGATCAGCTCGCGCGCCACCCCGACGGGATCGTCATAGGCGATCAAGAAGCCAGTCCGCGCAAGCGATCGAAGCTGCCCCTCGGGGAGCAGATCGAGGGCCTCCCGAGCTGCGTCGACCGGATGGAGGTCATCCGCGTCGGCCCACAGCAACAGCACCGGGCAGTGGATCGCCTGGTAGGAGTCGAGGAACTGGTGCTGGGCCTCCACCGGCCATCGGCGCACGAACTTGGCCCACGAGCGCGCACGATTCCCGTTGCCACCGACATCGGAGAACGCGTGGCGGATCAGGTCACGCGCGCCGGGGTTGGACTGAACGGTCAACTTCTCCCCGATCGACGGGCGGAACACCAGCGTCGCGCCGTGCGCGAGCATTCGATCCAGTCCGGGAAGACTCGCGGCGCGCGTCGCCGCTCGCCACATCGCCCGCTTCGGCCCCCCTTCGCCGCGGCGGTGGAGCCGGCTCGGCATCAGCACGAGGCGGGCCGGCTCGATCCGGCTCGTGGTCACCATCAGCAGCGCGATCTCGGCGCCGACGTCGTGGCCGGCCAGGCGCGGTCTCGGTCCGGCTACCTCGCGGCAGAATCCGGCAACCACGTCGGCGAGCCAATCGGGCGTGTACGGGTGGCGCGGCCGGTCCTCGGAGTCGCCGTGCAGCGGCAGGTCCGGGAGCACGACACGGAACCGCTCGGACAGCGGACCCACGATCGGCTCCCACTCCCGGTGGGAGAGGCCCAGCGAGTGCAGCAGCACGATCGCGGGTCCCGTGCCTGTCTCTCGGTAGGCGATTCGCGCGCCGTCGGGGTGGTGGTACAGACGCAGGCGCACGCCTTCATCCTCGCATTCGGCCGGATCGGAGTGATCTTTCCGTCCAGGATGTTGTGCAAATCCTGAACGAGCCTCCCCAACCCTGCCGAAACACCGTGAAATGGCAGATATGGAATCCACCAATACCAGCCCCCTCGGCCTATCGACGTCGCAAGCCGCACATGCCCTTGGGGTGTCGCTCGGCACGATCCGTCGTTGGTCCGACATGGGCTATCTCGAGTCGTATCGAACGCCCGGTGGCCAGCGCCGGTTCAGCCACGAGCAGATCCAGCATTTCCTGAAGTCGCTGCAGCCCGCGCCGGCGGAGCACGGCGAGCGACTGGCGAGCTGACCAAGTAGACGTTTAGGGAGTCGACGGGGCACGGCGTCGCGGGGGATCGCGGCGTCGCCGTCGCACGGCGCGGGGGCTCGCGGGGCTCGCGGGGGGATCACGGTGTCGCCACCCGCGAGCGGGTGGGATGTCCTAGGCGGCGCGATCGCGCTCCTCGTCATCGTGATCCTGATCACGACGGCCGCCCGCCGCTGACCGGAGCGCGCTACGCGCCGGCGGCCGCCTCCTTGATCCGCCGCTCCATATCGAGCTCGGTGTCGAAGTCCGCCGCGTCCGCATGGCGGTACTCGACGCCTTCTCCGGTGAGCAGGCCGGCCAGGACCTCGACATAGCGCGCATCGAGCTGGCTGCCGGCCACCCGCCGCAGCTCGCGCAGCGCCTCAAAAGAGCCCATGCGCGTCCGATAGGTGTCGCTCGCGGTGAGCGTGTCGTAGACCTCCGCCACCGAGATGATCTTCGCGATCTCCGGAATCTCATCTTCGCCCAGCCCGTGCGGATAACCCCGCCCGTCGATCCGCTCGTGGTGCGCGAGCACGATCTCCGCGACCGGCCCGTACATCCCCAGGTCCTTGAGCATGTCCGCCCCCAGCTCCGGGTGCTGCTGGATCGCCAGCCCAATCCTCCTCCGTCAACGTCCGCCCGCGTTCCGCGACCCGGTCGGACAGCGCAAAGTGCCCGAGGTCGTGCAGCAGCCCCGCCGTATGCGCCAGCTCCTGCTGCTGCTCGTTCATCCCAAGCGACTCCGCCATGTCCCGCGCGAACCGCGCCACGGCCGCGGCGTGGCGCGCGGCGCGTCCGTCCCGGATGTCGAGCGACCGCATCAAACCCGCGAGGACGCCCCAGGAGAGCGATACGTACTGCTCAGTGCGGTGACGCGACTGCTCGAGCAGATGAGTCATGTACGCAGAACGCGAGAACGGCCAGCAACGCGAACGCGATCCCACTGAGACCGTCCTCCACGTAGATCCCGGCGCCAGCCACGGTGAGCGCGATGTTCAGGACGAGGCTCGGAACGTACTCCCGAAGCGCATCGACGCTCCAGGCCCGGTCGCCACGGTAGAGCTGTTGCAGTGGCGCGACGATCACGTAGCTCACGATCACGTACGCGACCGCGGCGACTAGCACCACGAGACAGAAAAGGGCAACCTGGGAGCGGGCTGGTTCGAGTGCGCGAACTATGTTCGCCGCGACGAGCGCGGACGCGAGTGCAGCCAACAGATTGAAGGCAACGGCAAATGGAGGCGTCTTCAGCCGCCACGAAGCGGCGAGTTCCGAAATCGAGGCAGCGACGCAAGCTGACGCAGGGCCGAGAAACGCAGCCGCGAGCAGCGACGACGACGAACGATGCCGAGATCGACGCCCGGCCATGGGCCCGCGCAACAGCGAGCCGGCAACCAACGCCGAGATGCCAAGGACAACACTCAGCGAGCCGGCGTGATCGATGTGCGCCTGGAGCGAGGCTCCCGATACGCATACACCAATCCCAACGGCGATAGCCGCCGCCGCTCGCCGAGGCACACGACGCCGAACTCATCGCCCGGCTCAGCGCCGACCATGCGGTCAAAGCCCAGCTCCGGCCGAACGTTGTCGATAGAATGTAGCGCGGTTAGCAGCGATTTGTGTTAGCCGATCAACCGCCGCGGAATGGCATTACGCATCTCCCGATGATCTGGTTCGTCGCGTGATCCGCATCTGCGCTAACCGGCGCGTAGCGCCGCGTCGGTCCTGGCCTTCGAACCCCTTCTATCGAGGAGGTTCTGCACAACTTTGGATCGAAAACTTGTGCAATTTTAGGTGGTACGGCTCCAATTAGCAACGTTTAGCTCGACCTTTCCTATGCATGCGCTATCTCAAGACGAGCGAGGCGGCCGCGTTGCTGAACGTGAGCCCCAACACGCTGCGCGCGTGGGAGCGGCGCTTCGGGTTTCCGAAACCGCAGCGCTCGCCTGGAAAGCACCGGCTCTTCACACATGGAGAAGTCGCCGCTTTGCGCGACGCGCTTCAGGAGGGGCTCTCGATCTCGTCAGCTGTTTCACGCGCGCGCGAGGGTTTGGCGGCCGATTCCAACTCGCTGGTCGGCGCGCTCGTGTCGTTCGAGCGGGAACGCGCTGACTCAGGCGATCGAGGCGGCGCTCGCGCTGCGGTCGGTTGAGCGGTCCGTCGAGGAGGTGCTGCTTCCAACGCTCGAGGAGATTGCGCGGAGGAACGGCGTCGAGTCGGCCCCGTGGGCGTTCGCGGCGCACTGGGGCGCCGAATGGCTGCGCCGCGCCACCCGCCTGGCGCCGCCACCGGTCCGCCCCGTGTCGATCGTGCTCGGCGATGCCTCCAGAGACGAGCTTGATTCGGACTCGCCGTACATCCGCGCGTTCGAGCTGTTCTGCGTCCGGGCCGGCATCAGGGTGCTGAGCCTGTCGGCCCGCGGCGTGGCCGGCATCGGCGATGCGGTCGCGGTGCACGCTCCGAACCTGGTCGTGCTGGCCGGCGGCTATCTGTCGGACGACACCGTCGCGCGCTGGGCTTACTCGATCAGGCTCGCGGCCGGTGCGATGCCCGTCGCCGTGTATCGCCGCGGGGACCAGCGGGTGAGGATGCGGACGACCGGTACGAGTGTTCTTCCTTCAGGGCGCCGGCGAAGCGGTTCGGCGGGTGCTCGAGCTGGTCGAATTCGAGCAGACCGTCGCGCCGAGCCGCACGGCAGATTCCCCGAGAGCCGCGGTAGCGCCGCCGGCTTAGTTCTGGAACCCTTACGGCGGAAGGGATTGTTTTGAGCAACACGAGAAGTCACGGTGGGCGCCTCTCGCTGGCTGTAGTACCAGTACCACAGCGCAGCCGCGAAGACGAACCCAGCGTCTGGTTTTGCAGCCATTGCGGGGCTCAACCGCCCGGGTATGAGGCCGAAAGCCACACGCGCGTGTGCCAGGACTGCGGTCTCGGTGTGCTCCTGGAGACCGGCGCCGAAAACGCGCCGCCAAGCGGCGGCGCGTTCATGGTGCTGGACCGCGCCCTGTCGGTCTGCGCTGTCTCCGCCTCCGCCGAGCGCCTGCTGGCCACCCGTGAGACCGAAGCGGTCAACCGGCACATCACCGAGTTGCTCGTCCCCGCCGACGCGGAATCGCAGGGGCCCGCGAACCTCGCCGCCGCGGTCACCTGGGCCGCGAGTGGCGACGAGACTCCGCGCACCGTGACGGTCCGCCCCGCGAACACGTTCGGGGTGCGTCTCACGGCGCGGATCGGCAGCTGCAGCCCACCGCGGGCGGCGCTGCTCGTGTTCGACTGACCGCGGCCGGCCATCAGCGAGTTCGGCGGACCGGGCCACCCTGGCAGCTCGCGCGGCCCCGGCCACCCGGCGGCAGCGCGCCGACTCCTCCACGTGCACGAAATTGCCCACCCTGCATGCCCGCTTGCGGGCCTTGCGCAACCGGGGGCATACCTCGTTAACTCTCCCATATGAGCGGAATCCGGACGAATGCTGCAGCGGGCATGCTGGGCGTCAGCCCCAACACCCTGCGTAGCTGGGAACGTCGCTATGGCTTCCCACAACCGCAACGGTCCCCGGGCGGCCACCGTCAGTACGGGCTGGCCCAGATCGAAGCGCTGAAGCTGACGCTGTCCGAGACCCACAATGTCTCCAGCGCGATCTCGCTGGCCCGCGAACGCGGCGAGGGTCCCTCGTCGTCCTCGCGCCTCGCCGGCGCGTTCGCGGCCTTCGACGAAGACCGGGCGAACCGGCTGCTCGAGGAGAGCCTCACGCTGCGCTCGGTCGAGCGCACGATTGAGGAGCTTCTGCTCGAGGCCATGGCCGCGCACGCCGACGCAGAGCAGACGAGTGCGGAGTACGAGTTCGGGTGGCGGCACTGCACCGGCTGGATGTCGGCGCTGAAGCGGATCTCGCCGCCGGCAACGCGCACTGACTCGGTTTTGCTCTTCGACGGTTCTGCCCCGGGCAGCCTCGACGCATTGCACGCCCAGGCGCTGGAGCTCGTGCTGCGCCGTGCGGGCGTCCGCACCCTTTCGCTGACGCCGGCGATCGAGCCGACCCGGCTCGGCCGGGCCCTGCGCGCGCTCGAGCCGAACGCGGTCGTATTGACTGGCCGCGGCGTTGCCCTCGACTCCATCGGCCGGCTCGTCTACGCGGTCCGCAGCGTGGTCAATCAAGTCGTGGTGTTCGACTACCGCGGCGCGGTTCCCGACACTGGCGCCAGCACCGTCACCCGCCTCGGTTCCTCACCGGTCGCGGCTCGCGACCTGCTGCTGGCGCGGCTCGACGGGGTCGCGGCACCGGTCACCGAAGCGCCTCCGGTCGCTGTCGCCGTCGCGCAGCGCTAACCGGCGCGATACCAGGACCCTCCTAGAATCGGGCGCGCATGCCGCGCGCCGTCGAGAGAAACCCGTCCTTCCCTGACCTCGAGTTGGGCGTGCTCGACCGCTGGCGCGAGCGTGATGTGTTCGCCGAATCGGTGCGCCGTCGCGCCGGTGCGCCGGCATGGGGCTTCTACGAGGGGCCGCCAACGGCGAACGGGCCGCCCGGCACACACCACGTTCTGTCCAGGATCTTCAAGGACATCTTCCCGCGCTACAAGACGATGCGCGGCTACTACGTCGAGCGCAAAGGCGGTTGGGACTGTCACGGGCTGCCCGTCGAGCTGGCGATCGAGAAGGAGCTCGGGATGACCTCGAAGGAGGACATCGACCGATACGGGATCGCCGAGTTCAACGAGCGCTGCCGCGCCTCGGTGCTCAGCCACGTCGAGGACTGGAACCGGTTGACCGAGCGGATCGGTCACTGGATCGACCTCAAGGATGCCTACAGGACGCTCGATCCCGACTACATCGAGTCGGTGTGGTGGGCGCTGAAGACGATCTATGACAAGGGTCTGCTCTACGAGAAGCTGAAGGTCGTGCCGTACTGCCCGCGGTGCGGCACCGCGCTGTCGAGTCACGAGCTCGGGCAGCCAGACGTCTACCAGGACGTCGAGGACCCCTCGGTGTATGTCCGCTTCCCGGTCACCGCCGACCACGGGCTGGCGCGCACGGGCGACGAGCTGCTGATCTGGACGACGACGCCTTGGACGCTCGTCTCGAACGCCGCCGTCGCGGTCAATCCCGATCTCACCTACGTCCGCGCGTCCGCAGACGGTCACACCGTGATCCTGGCCGAGCCGCTCCTGGAAAAGGTGGTTCCGAACGCGGAGGTCCTGGACCGCTTTCCCGGATCTGACCTGGAGGGCGTCCGCTACGAGGCGCCGTTTGACTTCATCAAGGGCGAGGAGTATGGCCCCAAGGGCCACACGGTCCTCCCCGCCGACTTCGTCACAGCGGAGGACGGCACGGGCCTCGTCCACACCGCGATCGCCTTCGGCGAGGACGACTTCCGGCTCGGCGAGCAACAGGGACTCAAGCCGATCAACCCGGTCAAGCCCGACGGCACCTACGACCAGCGCATCGGGCCGTACGAGAACCGTTGGGTCAAGGACGCCGACGCCGACCTGATCGAAGACCTACGAAAGTCGGGCAAGCTGCTCCGGGCCGAGACGTACGAGCACTCCTACCCGCATTGCTGGCG
Source organism: uncultured Solirubrobacterales bacterium (assembly GCA_963794825.1). Classification (GTDB taxonomy): domain Bacteria; phylum Actinomycetota; class Thermoleophilia; order Solirubrobacterales; family Solirubrobacteraceae; genus Palsa-465. The sequence continues at coordinate 1,308,430 of CAWCFB010000003.1, read as the reverse complement.
TTGCGGAACGCCGCTGCTCTATTACGCGAAGCCTTCGTGGTACATCGCCACGAGCCAGATCAAAGACCAGCTGCTGGCCTCCAACGAGACCGTCAACTGGTACCCGGAGCACGTCAAGCACGGCCGCTTCGGCAACTGGCTCGAGGGCAATGTCGATTGGGCGCTCAGTCGCGAGCGCTACTGGGGAACGCCGCTGCCGGTGTGGCGGTGCAAGAACGACCACTTCCAGGCGATCGGGTCGCTCGCAGAGCTAAACGAGAAAGCCGGCACCAGCATCACCGACCCCCACCGCCCCTACGTCGACGAGGCGACGTTCGACTGCACCACCTGCGACGAACCGATGACCCGCACCCCCGAAGTGATCGACGTGTGGTTCGACTCGGGCTCGATGCCATTCGCCCAGTACCACGCCCCACTCGAGAACCAGGAGCATTTCGAGGAGCGGTTCCCCGCCGACTTCGTGTGCGAGGCCGTCGATCAGACCCGCGGCTGGTTCTACTCGCTGATCGCGGTCTCGACGTTGTTGTTCGGGAAGTCCAGTTATCGCAACGTCGTCTGCCTCGGGCTGATCCTCGACGCCGAAGGCCGCAAGATGTCCAAGTCGGTGGGCAACTCGATCGAGCCGTACGAGGTGATCGACCGGTACGGCGCGGACGCGCTGCGCTGGTACTTCTTCACTTCCAAGCAACCGTGGGACGGCTACCTGTTCAGTCTCGACGCAGTCGGGGAGTCGGTCCGGCTGTTCCTGCTCCAGCTGTGGAACACGTACGCGTTCTATGTCCTGTACGCGAACGCGACCGGCGAGCCCAAGCCGTCCCAGCCGACCGAGCTCGACCGCTGGATCCTCTCGCGCCTGCAGGCCACGGTCGAGACGGTCAGCGAACGGATGGACGATTTCGACGCGACCAACGCTGGCCGCGAGATCGCCGCCTTCGTCGACGACCTCTCCAACTGGTACGTGCGTCGTTCGCGGCCCGCATTTTGGGACGGCTCGCAGGCCGCCCTGGAGACGCTACGCACGGTGCTCGTGACGACCGCGCAGCTGCTCGCACCGTTCACACCGTTCATCGCCGACGAGATCTACGACAACCTCGACGGCGCCGAGCCGAGCGTCCACCTCAGCGATTTCCCAACCCCCGACGCGGCCAGGCGGGACCCACAGCTCGAGCAGGCGATGGCTACCGCGCGCGAGACCGTCCGGCTCGGCCTTGCCGCCCGCGCCCAGGCCAAGGTCAAGCTCCGCCAGCCGCTGCACGCGGCCGTCGTCGTTGCGACCGGTACCGAACGCACCGCGATCGAGCGGCTCGCGCAGATCGTCCAGGATGAGCTGAACGTCAAGCAGCTGAGCTTCGTTGAGCGCGCTGACGAGCTCGGTGAGATCGAGATCAAGCCGAACTACCGCACGCTCGGTCCGCGGTTCGGGAAGCACATGCCAACGGTCGCAGCGGCGATCGCCGGCCTCGATCCCGTGCATGCCGCAGACCGGCTGCGCGAAGGGGGCACCGTCGCAATCAGCGTCGACGGTCACGACCACACGCTGACCAGCGACGACCTGCTGCTCGGGATGAAGCCGATCGAGGGCTACCAGGTCGAGCGCGAGGGCTCGCACGCCGTCGCCCTCGAGCTGCTGATCGATGACGAGCTGAGGATCGAGGGCTGGGCCCGCGAGATCGCCCACGCGATCCAAGGCGCGCGCAAGGCGGCCGGCCTCGACGTTTCAGACCGGATCGCACTAACCCTCGACGGCGACCCCGACCTGCTCGCGACCGCCCGCGGGTACGAGGACTTCCTCCGCGGCGAGACGCTGTCGCTCACCATCACCTACGAATCGCTCAACGGAACCGCGCCCGTCATGATCGACGGACGCGAGCTCCGCATCGCTGTGGCGCTGCCCTAACGGCGCCGCAGTACAGCGTGAACGGCGACGGTCGCCGGGGCTTGGACTCCGAACCGGCGGTAGGTCATTCCGAGTTGCCGCTGGTCGATCGTCGTCTCGGCATCGACCTCGACCACGTCATCGGCGACCGATCGGACCGACGGCGAGAGGTCGAGCTGGACCGCCTTCCCCGCCGCCTCGAGCTTCCCGGTGACGCGCGCGCCGCGATCGCTCTCTGCCTCGACACCGGCCGCTGAGAACCGCACCTGAGGGTGCCGCTCGACGTCGAAGAAGTCGCCCGAGCGCAGATGCCGGTCGCGCTTGTGATTGCCGGTGTCGAGGCTCGCTGCGTCTATCAACAGTTCGAGACGGCCGTCAGGCTCAACCGCGCCCGCGAGCCGGCCGAAGTGGCCGCGCACTCCTACGAGGCCCCAAAACGTGCGAGCACGAAATTCAGCCGTCGACTCGGCGGGGTCGAGCTCCCAGCTGTGGTTGTTGAACGGATTCATAGAGCGTTCCTCCTAGTTGATGTCGGTGAGTTGGACACGTCGAAGCCCGGCCAGCAGCAGCAGGGCGGCCAGCCCGAGCATCACTGCAAACGCGCCGGCGAAGCCGTAGTGGTGCGACCCGGTGGGCTGCGTGAGCGTCGCCGCCGCGGCCGGGATCCCGTAGTCGTGGAAGAACGTCACGAACGACGCGAGCAGGTTGCTGATCCCGAACCAGACCAGCCCCATCACCGCTCCCGCCACAGGCGGATTCTGCGTCAGTCCCCCGATTCCGACGCCTCCGACCGCGGTAGTCATCCCGACCGCGAGCACGCCCGCCGCCGCCTGGAGCAGCGTCCCGGTGGACCACGGCCACGCGACGCCCGAGCTCGAGAGCCAGATCGCGGCGAGCCCGTAGCTCGACACAAACGTCACCACGGCGACGAACGTCCCCAGCAGGAAGGCAGCCCCCGCCTTCGCGAACACGACCCGTGCTCGCGCCGGGACGAGGGTGAACGTGGTCGCGATCGTGCGGTCCTGATACTCGGAGGCCAACGCGACCGCGCACTGCAACCCCGCGGACACGCCCGATAGCCCGAACGCGTACGTCCCGATGCGCGCCAGGCCGTCGCGCAGATGCGTGGAGGTCCCGAGCGCGAGCGCAGCGATCCCGGGGCTCAGCATCACGATGAACAGCAGCCAGACCCAGGTGCTGCGCAGCGACGTCAGCTTGCGGAGCTCGGCGGCGATCAACGTCCTCATCGCGCACCTCCGCCGGTCAGCTCCAGGAACCGCCGTTCGAGGCCACCCTCTGCGCCAGCGAACTCATCCAGCGGCCCAGCCGCCACGAGCCGGCCGCGCTCGACGATCACGACGTCGTCGACCAGCCGCTCGGCTTCAGTCAGCAGGTGGCTTGAGACGAGCACCGTCTTGCCTCGGCCGGCGAGCTCCCCGAGCAGCCCCCGCAGCCAGACGATGCCACCGGGATCGAGTCCGTTGGCGGGCTCGTCGGCGATCAGCACCGCCGGATCGGCCAGCAGGGCCTGCGCGAGGGCGAGCCGCTGGCGCATCCCCAGCGAGTACTCGCCGACGCGCCGGTCGCCGTCGTCCTCGAGCCCCACGCGCGCGAGCAGCTCCTCCACCCGGGCCTCGCCGACGCCCGCGACCAAAGCGCTGATCCTCAGCGTGGCGCGAGCGGTCCGCCCGTAGTTGAACGCGCCCCCGTCGAGCACGGCACCGGCGATGCGGGCCGGCTCGCGATGCGCGAGCAGCGGCCGGCCCCCGATCGTCGCCGTTCCGCACGTGGGATGTACGAGTCCCAGGATCATCTTCAGCGTCTGCGTCTTGCCGGCGCCGTTCGGGCCCAAAAAGCCCGTCACGCGGCCGGGCGTGATCGAGAACGACAGTCCCGAAACGACTGTCCGCTCCCCGTAGCGCTTTGTCAGCCCGTCGGCGATAACCACCGCCGCGAGCGAGTCATATGTCGAGTGCGTGAGCATGCGCTCGAAGCTACGGGCGCAACGGCCGCCGCACATCGGGCGCAAGATCGATCTTCGGATGCGACCTAGGTCGGAGTCGAGCGCGGGCGAACTAGCCCGGCGTCGTAGGCGACGACGACCGCCTGCACGCGGTCACGCAGATTGAGCTTGCGCAGGATCGCCGAGATGTGCGACTTGACGGTCGCCTCGGTCAGCACCAGCCGTGCCGCGATCTCGGCGTTCGACTTCGCCTCCGCTACCAGTCGCAGCACCTCCACCTCGCGCGGCGTCAGCTCCTCGAGCGACGGCAAAGGCTGCGAGTCCCCGGGCGGCAGCGAAGCCACAAACCGATCGAGCAGCCGCCGCGTCACGGAAGGCGCCAGCAGCGCCTCGCCCCGCGCGATCAGGCGGATCGCCTCGACCAGCTCGACGGCTCGTATGTCCTTGAGCATGAACCCACTTGCGCCGGCGCGCAGGGCTGCGTACACGTGCTCGTCGAGGTCGAATGTGGTCAGCATCACGATCCGCGCCGGGTGGCCGGAGTCAACCAGCGAGCGGGTGGCCGCAATCCCGTCCATCACCGGCATCCGCACGTCCATCAGGACCACGTCCGGGGCGAGCGAAGACGCCAGCGCGACCGCTTCGCGTCCGTCTGACGCCTCCCCCACAACCGACAGATCGTCGCGCGCATCAATGATCATCCGGAACCCCGTGCGGACGAGCTCCTGATCGTCCGCGAGCAGCACGCGGATCGTCACGGCGCCCCCTCGATCGGCAGCACCGCGAAAACCCGGAATCCTCCCTGAGGCCCTGGCCCCAACGTCAGGGTCCCCTCCAGCAGGGCAACCCGCTCCCGCATCCCGACGATCCCGTGACCCGACCCGTCGAAAGCGCCGCCCGCAGCGCCGCGGCCGTCATCGATGACCTCCAGCTCGACCGCGTCCGGCGACCATCGCACGTTCACGCAAGCGCGGCTCGCGCGGGCGTGTCGCAGCGTGTTGGTCAGCGCCTCCTGCACGATCCGGTAGGCGGACAGGTCGATCCCGGCCGGCAGCTGTACGGACTCACCCGAGACGCGAACCGACACGTCCAGCCCGGCGGCGCGCATCGAGGCCGCCAGCGCCTCGAGCTGCGCGAGCCCCGGCTGGGGATCGTTGCCGTTGTCTCCCGACTCGGGTCGGACGGTCCCGAGCAGCCGCCTTAGCTCGCCGAGTGCGGCCCGGCCCGAGGTCTCGATCGCCCGGAGCGCTTCGCGCGAGAGCTCCGGGCGGGTGTCGAACACGTCTTCGGCCGCCACTGCCTGTACCACCATCAGCGACACATTGTGGGCGACGACGTCGTGGAGCTCGCGCGCGATCCGAGCCCGCTCCTCGGCGACCGCACGCTTCGCTTCCCCGCGCCGGCGGGCCTCGCGGGTCCGCAGCAGCTCCCCCCAAGACCACGAGATCACGGGGCCACCGGCGGCGATCAGGCCCGGCGACCGCGCCGCGCGTCGCTGCCGGCCACGGCGCGAGCGCGAGCATGAACCCGAGCGCCCACAGCGACACTCGCGGCGGTCGCAAGGCCGCCAGAGCGCACAGCGACAAATTGGCCAGCCCAAGGGTGCCGAGAGAGGGCCACAGTGCCTGCAGCCCCACCCCCGCCGCTAGCGCCACGGCCATCGACCGTTCTGGCTGGCGCCGCATCGTCGACAGAGACCCAAGCTGGACCACGGCGAGCACCACCACCGCGAGCCGGGGGGCGAACGACTGCGGACCCGCGTGGGCCACGAACACGACGGCGACGATTGCGGCGGTCAGTGGGATCAGGAACGCGAGCCAGCGGAAGCGGCGGTTGAGCGTGCGCACATCCCCATTGTTCTGGTCCGCGCCGCCGCGCACATCCGTCTCGCGAACGACCTGCCTGCGCCTCTCATCCTCGAGACCGATAGGGTCCGCCCGCCGGATCGAGCCATTCTGAGAGGAGACAGAGGGAATGCTCAACCGCCGCACAGTCACCCTGCTCGCCGTCATCACTGCCGTGATCACCGCGGGCGCCGCAAGCTCGGCCAGCGCCAGCCCCGCCGCCGACTGCCAGCCGTTCTCGAGCCGGCCGTGCCTGCTGCCGTTCCCCAACAACCTCTTCACGGTCAAGGACAGGGCCGCCGCAACCGGCGTGCGGGTCCACCTTCCCCAGAGCGCGATGCCGGCCAATACCAAGGGCGCACGGATCGGCGTCGCCCCGTACGACGGCAACGACGGCTTCAGCCCCGGCAGCGCGATCATCATCCACGTCAGGGGACTCGACAACGCCGCCGCATTCGCGAGCGACCGATCCCCGCTCCACTCCCGAACATCGGCGCCTCGCTCGGCTCCAAGCAGCCGATCCTGCTGATCGACGAGCGCACCGGCAAGCGTGTCGCGATCTGGTCCGAGCTCGACGCGAACGTCACCGGCGCGCCGAACATCAACCTGCTGATCCACCCCGCCGCCGCGCTGACGAACGGCGACACCTACGTGGTCGTGCTGCGCAACCTGAAGACCGCCGCGGGCCACCTGATCACGGCCCCGAGCTGGTTCGAGAAGCTCCGCGACGGCCGCACGCTGCCGCGCGCCGAGCGGTCGCAGCGCAAGCGCTACGCACACGATCTTCAAGCTGCTGCACCACGCCAAGGTCAAGCTGAACCAGACGCTGTACGAGGCATGGGACTTCACCGTCGCCTCGACCCAAAACCTCACCGGGCGCCTGCTCGCGATCCGCAACAGTGCCTTTGCGCAGCTCGGCGACACGAACCTCGCCGACGGCATCCCGCAGGGTCACGCGCCCGGCGTTCACCGTCACCGACACCAAGCCCGATCCGTCCAACAGCCAGATCACGATCGTCGACGGCTCCTACCAGGTCCCGTGCTACCTGGTCACCTGCGGGCCGACCGCAACGACGGGCTTCCATTACTCGAGCCGCAAGCTCGACGCGACGCCGACCCAGATCCCAGGCAACGTCGCGACCGCGCAGTTCGAATGCGTGATCCCGAGCAGCGCCACCCCGTCGAACCCGGCGCGGATCTCGCTGTACGGCCACGGGCTGCTCGGCTCGCGCGGCGAGGTGACCGCCGGCAACGTCGAGGCCATGGCCACCGAGCACAACATCGTCTTCTGCGCCACCGACTGGTGGGGCCTCGCTTCCGGCGACACCCCGTACGACGCGAGCGCGCTCGCCGACCTGAACCGGTTCCCGGTCGCGGTCGACCGGCTCCAGCAGGGCGTGCTCAACGCGCTGTTCCTGGGCCGGGCGATGCGCAACTCGGCCGGACTCGCCACCAGCCCGGCGTTCCAGAGCTCCGGCAAGCCGGTGATCGATACCTCCCACCTGTACTACGACGGCAACAGCCAGGGCGGGATCGAGGGCGGGCTCACAACTGCGGTCGCGCCCGACTTCACCCGCGCCACGCTCGGCGTGACCGGAATGGACTACGGCAACCTGCTCGTCGACCGCTCGGTTGACTTCGCACCGTTCGGGTCGATCGAGTTCGCCAGCTACACCGACAAGTCGATGGACCGCGTCCTGCTCGACCTGATGGATCAGCTGTGGGACCGCGGCGATCCCGACGGCTACGCGGCGCACATGACCTCGAACCCGCTGCCCGACACCCCCAAGCACGTCGTGCTGATGCAGATCGCCTACGGCGACTTCCAGGTGAGCATGTACGCCGGAGCGGCCGAAGCCCGCACGATCGGCGCATCGCTCGTCGCCCCCGCGCTCGACCCCGTCCGCTCGAGGGACAGGAACCTGTTCTGGGGAATCCCGGCGATCACCCACTATCCGTTCAGCGGCTCGGCGGTCGAGATCTGGGACAGCGGGCCGGGCCGGGTCCAGCCGCCCCCGCTCGCCGACATCCCGCCGACGAAGGCGACCAACAACAATGACCCGCACGAGAACCCGCGCGACACCCCGCTGGCCCGCCAGCAGAAGTCAGCCTTCCTCGAGCCGAACGGGCAGGTGATCGACGTCTGCGCGCGGCCGCCCGTGCCACTCCTCGGTCTACATTCCCTGAGCGCAACGCGCGCGCAGTGGATTTATTTGTTTTTACAATGATTTGACCCGCCAACCTTCTGCTATGGTCACACCCATGGCTGAGGGGAAAGCGATCGAGGTAGAGGGGCTCGTCCGCGAGTTCCGCAAGGGGCCGCGAGCCGTCGACGGCATCGACCTGACCGTCTCCAACGGCGAGATCTATGGGTTCCTGGGGCCGAACGGCGCGGGCAAATCGACCACGGTGCTGATGCTGACGACGCTGCTGCCGCCGACCAGCGGCACCGCACGAGTGGGCGGCTACGACATCGTTCGCCAGGGCGCCCAGGTCCGCTCGACGATCGGCGCCGCGCTCCAGGAGGCGGCGCTCGACGCGATCCTCACCGGCCGCGAGCACTTGCTGCTCCAGGCGACGCTCCAAGGACTTCCGGCCGCCGAGCGCAAATCGCGGGCCCAGGCGCTGCTCGAGCGGGTGGGGCTGACCGAGGCGGCCGACCGCCGCGTCGGCGGCTATTCGGGCGGGATGAAACGGCGGCTCGACCTGGCGCTGGCGCTCGTCCACTCACCGCGGATCCTCTTCCTCGACGAACCAACCACCGGGCTTGACCCCCAGAGCCGCGCCGCGCTGTGGCAGGAGGTGCAGCGACTCGCGCGCGACGAGGGGATGACCGTGTTTCTCACCACCCAGTACCTCGAGGAAGCCGACGTGCTGGCCGACCGGATCGGGATCATCGACCACGGGCACATCGTTGCCGAGGGCACGCCCGCCGCGCTCAAAGCCCAGATCGGCAGCCCAACCGTCGAGCTGACGCCGGCCGACCCGGACGCTCGCGAGCGGCTGGCCGAGCTGCTCCAGCGGTTCGGCGAGTGCCGCAGCAACGGCGGTGGCAGCGTGACCGTGCAGCTTCCCGGCGGCGAGTCGCAGCTGGCCGAGATCGTCCGGATCCTCGACCAAGCCGACCTGAAGGTCGAGACCCTCCAGCTCCACCAACCATCGCTTGACGACGTGTTCCTGGCCCAGACCGGCCGCAAGCTCGAAGGTTCGGCGGACGAAGGCGCACCGGTAGCCCCGACCCCCCGGCGCGGGCGGAGGCGGCGTGGCCGTTGAGCTCACCCTCCCCCCGCCGCGCACCGGCCGGGCGCACGCGCTCGAGCAGGTCGCAGAGCAGACGCTCGCCGTAGCCCGCCGCGCCGTCGTGCGGACCTCCCGCAACCGCGCACTGATGATCTTTCCGATGGTCTTCCCGTTGATCCTGTTCGCGATCAACGGCTCGGCGCTCACCGCCGCCACCCATATCCCGAGGTTCCCCACCCACAACTACCGCGACTTCCTGATCGCGATGCCGTTCGTCCAGGGAGCAATGTTCGTCTCGATCAGCGCCGGCGTGGATCTCGCGAAGGACATCGAGTCGGGATTCCTCAACCGGCTTGCGCTGACGCCGCTGCGTGGTGAGGCGATGCTCGTCGGCCAGCTCGGCGGAGCGCTCGTGCTCGGAGTCGTGCAGGCGATCGTCTACCTGCTCGTCGGGCTGGCCACCGGCGTGACCTTCGCCAGCGGCGTCGGGGGCGCGCTGGTGCTGCTCGTGCTCTCGATCCTGATCGCGTTCGCCTTCGCGAGTCTCGGGGGTCTCCTCGCGCTTCGCTTCGGCACTGGCGAGGCGGTGCAGGGGATCTTCCCCTTGCTGTTCGTGACGCTATTCCTCAGCTCCTCGAGCCTGCCCCGCAACCTGATCAGCGTGACCTGGTTCCGCGACATCGCCACGTACAACCCGATTTCCTACCTGCTCGAGGGGCTGCGCAGCTTGGTGATCACCGGATGGAACGCCCAGGCGCTGGAACTTGCCTTCGGGTTCACGCTGGCCATCCTGCTGATCTCGCTCGCGTTGTCCCAGCGCATGATGAGGTCAAGGCTGGCCCGCGCATGAGGCGGTTCTTCGATGTCGCCCGGGGGGTCGCCTGGCGCTCGATTCACAACACGCTGGTCAACCCGGCGCTCCTCGTCCCCTCGATCATCTTCCCGCTGTTCTTCCTGATCGCTTTCGCCGGCGGTCTGTCGCGGATCAGCCAGGTGCCCAACTTCCACTATCCGCCCGGGTACACGGCCTTCCAATTCGTGTTCGTGTTCCTCCAGTCGGCCGCGTTCGGCGGCGTGTTCACCGGGTTCGGGGTCGCGCGGGACTTCGACTCCGGGTTCGCGCGGCGGCTGCTGCTGAGCGCGCCACGGCGGAGCGGAATCATCGCCGGTTACACCATCGGGGCGCTGCTGCGCTGGGCGTTGACGGGCACAGTCGTCACGGTCGCGGCGCTGATTGCGGGGATGAACGTCAGCGGCAACGCGGGCGAGCTCGCCGGCCTGCTGGGGCTCGGCGTGATCTTGAATCTGGTGTCGGCGCTGTGGGCGTGCGGACTGGCGATGTTCCTGCGCACCGAACAGGCCGGCGCGCTGATTCAGATGCCGGTGTTCGTGCTCTTGTTTCTGGCGCCGGTCTACGTGCCGCTGTCGCTGCTGACCGGCTGGATCCACACGGTGGCCAACATCAATCCGGTGACCGCGGTGCTCGAGGCAGGTCGCGGACTGCTCGCCGGATCGCCGATCAAGGTCGGGATTGCCTTCGCGGCCCTGGCCGCCGGGGTGGCCGTAATGGCGTTCTTCTCCCGACGCGGTCTGTCGTCCGCCGAACGCGCGGGGTGAACTACGCCAGCGCCGGCTCGAGCTCGGCTTCGAGCTTCGCCTTGGGATAGGCGCCGATCACGGTCTTTGCCGGCTCGCCGTGGTTGAACACGATCAACGTCGGGATCGACATCACGTTGTATTTGATCGCGGTCTGGTTGTTCTCGTCGATGTTCAGCTTGACGACCTTAATCGCCTCGCCGCGCTCCTTCGCGATCTCCTCCACGACCGGGGCGACCATGCGGCAGGGCCCGCACCACGGAGCCCAGAAGTCCACCAGCACCGGAACCTCGGACTCGAGGACCTCGGCCTGGAAGTTGGTATCGGTTACTTCGGAGACTGTGCCTGCCATGGGGGCTCCTTGTCGGATTACTTCAAAAAGTATAGCGTGGGGTCTGGTCGGCTGCGCGTGTCGGCCGTCGTAGCCTACAAATACCAGTGGCCGACCCGACCAACAGCGAGATCGCTGCCGCGCTCGACGAGCTCGGCGACCTGTACGAGCTCGACGGCGCGATCATCCACCGCGTCGTCGCCTACCGCAACGCCGCCAAGGCCGTCCGCGATGCCTCGCAGTCGGTGACCGCGCTGGCGCGCCAGGGCCGGGCCACCGAGCTGCCCGGGATCGGCGCGACGATCCAGGAGAAGGTGCTGGCGCTCGCCGACACCGGGACGATCCCCGCCGCCGAGAAGCTCCGCGCCAAGTTCCCGCCGGGGCTCGTGCAGATCACCCACCTTCCGGGACTCGGGCCCAAGCGGGCACGCCGGCTGTATGACGAACTGGGGATCGACGGCCTCGAGACACTGCGGGTTGCCGCCGAGGGACACAAGATCCGCGGCCTGAAGGGATTCGGCCCCAAGGCCGAGGAGACCCTGCTGGCCGCCGCGCAGCAGGACGGCGCCGGCGCGCGCCGCCAGCGCATCGTGCTGAACCGCGCGCTCACCATCGGCGAGGAGCTGGTCGATGCGCTGCGAGCTCACCCCGCCTCGGAGAAGGTCGAGATCGCCGGCTCCGCGCGGCGGTGGACCGACAGCGTCAAGGACCTCGACATCATCGCGACGGCCTCCGACCCGCTCGCGCTGGCGCAGGCCGCGGCCGGCCTCGAGCTCGTCGAAAAGGCGAACACGCCCGGCCCCGCCGGCGTCAGACTCACCACCCACTCGGGGCTCCAGGTCGACCTGCGGATCGTCGCCCCGGACCAGTTCGGCAATCTGCTCCAGCACTTCACCGGCTCCAAGGAGCACAACATGGCGCTGCGCGAGGCCGCGGTGCGCAAGGGCCTCCACGTCTCCGAGTATGGAGTCCTCGACGACGCCGACGGCGTCACCCACCGCTGTGAAACCGAGCACGAGGTGTACGAGCTGCTCGGCCTGCAGTACATCGAGCCCGAGCTGCGCGAGAACCGGGGCGAGCTCGACGCGGCGGCCAAACAAGCCCTCCCGAAGCTGATCACGCTCGCCGACCTGAAGGGCGACCTCCACTGCCACACCGTCGCCTCGGACGGCACGGCGACGGTCGAGCAGATGGCCCAGGCGGGGAAGGCGGCCGGCTACAAGTACCTCGCGATCACCGATCACTCGGCGAGCATGGGCTTCGGCGCCGATGTCTCCCCCGACGCGTTGAAACGCCAGATCGAGGTGATCCACGGCACAACGGTCCCCGGGATCACGCTGCTCGCCGGCTCCGAGGTCAACATCCTCCCCGACGGGTCGCTCGATTACGACGACGAGATCCTGCAAATGCTCGACTGGGTCGTCGCGTCGGTCCACACGTCGTTCCGGATGACGTCCGCCAAACATGACCGCCCGGATCACCACGGCAATCGAACACCCGCTGGTCGATTGCATCGGCCACCTGTCGGGACGCAAGATCGAGCGCCGCGCGCCCTACGAGTTCGATATCGAAGCCGTACTCCAGGCGTGCGTCGACACCGGCACGATGCTCGAGATCAACGCCAGCCCCGACCGTCGCGACGTCAACGACGTGACCGCGCGCGCCGCCGCGCAGCACGGAATCCCGATCCTCATCAACTGCGACGCGCACCGAGTCGGCGGCTTCGAGGTCGCCCGCTACGGGGTCGCGACGGCGCGGCGGGCGTGGCTGACCAAGGACGACGTCGCGAACACGCGCTCGTGGGCCCAGCTCAGGAAGCTGCGTCCCCGCGCCCGAGGCTGAGCCGACGCACGCGTAGCCGCGAGCCCCATTGGATCCGGGCGAACCAGGCCAAGGCCGCGAGGCAGATCACCGTGGCGATCCAGAAGTTGAGCCGCATCCCGAGGATGTGCTCGGAGTAGTCGATCCGGATCGTCTCCTCGAAGATCCGGAAGCCGCTGTAGCCGGCGACGTAGAGCGCGAACAGCCCCGGCGCCTTGATCTTCCGATGATGTCCGAGCCACACGAGGAAGCCGGCCACGCCCAGGTTCCAGATGATCTCGTACAGAAACGTCGGCTGGAAGGTTGCGTACTGGGTGTAGCCGGGCGGCCGGTGCGCGGGTGAGATCTTCAGCGCCCAGGGCAGCGTCGACGGCTTACCGAACAGCTCCTGGTTGAAGTAGTTGCCGATTCGCCCGATCGCCTGCGCGACGATCAGCCCGGGCGCCGCGGCGTCCATGAACTTGGGGATGTCGACGCCGCGCCGTTTCAGCCGCCACAGTCCCGCCGCCACACCGCCGGCGATCCCGCCCCAGATCCCCAGCCCGCCGTCCCACACCGCGAACGGGCCCCACCAGTGGTCCGGGACCTGCGACGGAGTCGTGATCAGGAAGTAGATCCGGCCGCCGATCACCCCCGCCGGGAAGCCCCACATCGCGCACTCGTAGACCATCTCCTTCGACCCACCGAGCGCCTCCCAGCGCCGGCGCGCGATCAGGATCGCCGCGGCAACGGCGAACACGTACGCGATTCCGTACGCGTGCAGGAACAGTGGGCCGATGTGGAACCCGTTGGACGAGGGACTGGGGATGAAGGCGAAGCTCAAGAGATCAACCGGGGAAGGACCTCCTGCGCGACCGTGCGGTCGAACACGTCACGGCCGTAAGGGGCGAGCAGCTCGGCCGCCCGTTCAGCGTAGCGGTGAAGCGGGGAGTCCAGAGCCGCTCGTAATCCGCTCCCAACATCCTCGCCCACGAGGCGTGGATCGAGCTCGCGGGCGATGGCGAAGGCCGGGTAGGCGCCGATGGCGGGGGTCGTCACGAGCATGCACCCGTCCGCCAGCGCCTCGAGCGCCGTGATCCCGAACTCCTCCCGCACCGGCGCTGCTACGTACACGCGCGCGCGGCGGAGCAGCGCCCGGAACTCCGCCGGGGCGACCAAGCCGACGAACCGCACCCCCGGCGCTCGGGCCCCTTCGACCCCTGCCACCACCAACTCCTCGCCCTCGCGGCGCACCGCGTCCCACGCCGCCAGCACGACGCCGAGCCGTCGCTTGCCCGGATCGCCGGCGTAGGTGACGGCGGCCAGGTTACGCCCGCCCACCGCCGGCGGTGCGGACGGTTCGACCGGCGTCGGCAGCACGATCGAGGAACGGCCCACCCGGAGCGGGAACAGGGCGCCCGGCGCCATCTCCATGACCAGCGGGGCGCCGCGATCCGGCGCCGCTCGACCGGTCGCTGCCACACTCCGTGGCGACCGGGACGGTTGAGCGCCGCGACCCCATCGAGCCAGATCGCTCCCGGGGCCGGCCACAGCAAGGCGGCCGTCACCGACGAGTAGATGATCGCGTCGGGCGACCGCTCGGCGATCGCGCGCACCGCCGCTTGCCGTGCCGCGCGCGCCTGGACGAAGTCGGTCAAGGCAAACGTCCGCACGTCGGGTACCGGACCCGCCTGCGCGTGCCGTACATCCGCGCCCGCTCGGGTCAGCCCTTCGGCGAGCGAACGCGCCGATGTCCGCGCCCCGCTGGTCCGCCCGATCGAGACCAGCAGGACGTCCGTCACGCGCCTCGCCGCGCCCGCGCCGACCCGCGCCCGTGCCCGTTCATCTCGTACAGGTTCGATCTGAACCCGGGCGTCCGGACGAGCCGGATCGGTTGCCACGGCGAGGTCCGCTCGATATAGAACCGTGCCCCGTCCCGATCCTCGATCGCCCGGACCGCCGACGCTTGCCGGCGCCAGGCCAGCGCCCAGATGATCGCGAACCCCGTCGCGATCGCTGGCACCTGCGGCAGTGTGAAGGCGAGCGCGCCCGCCCCGACGGTGCACAGCACCAGTGGCCACAGGCGGTTGAGCAAGGTGCGCGCCGGCTCCATCTCGGGCAGCGAGGCCTGCGTGCGAGCGCTGGCCAGCAGCGACGCGATTGGTCCCGAGGTGTCGGGACGGCGCCCGAGATAGATCCCGATCACCGTGGCGAACACCCACCATCCAGCCGACACCGGCACCAGCAGGTTGTCATCGGTGTTCGCGGCCGCCGCGAGCGTGGCCGCTCCGAGCGCGCTCGCGGCAGCGGCGCAGATCAGCACCGTGGTCCGGAGAAAGTCGACGAACCTCAACCGTCCGCCACCAGCGCAGCGAGCAGCTCCGCCACGCCCATCGTTCCGTCGACCACGATGTCCGCCTGCGCGGTGACCGCGTCCGGCGCTTCCTCGGAGCGGACGCCAACCTTGATAGCCCGCGTCAGCCTTCCGTCCTCGACCAGCCGGTCGAGCCCGCGCGAATGCGTCGACGTCGGTCGTGTCATCGCCGACGTACAGCGCGGCATCCACATCGACGCCCCCGAGGAACGACGCGATTCCCACACCCTTGTCGAACTTGACGGGCGGACGGACCTCGAGCACCTTTCGTCCCCAGTGGGTCGTGAAGCCGGCCGTTTGGGCGCGCGCCGCGATGGCGTCGACTGCCGACCGCGCGGTCTCCTCGTCGCGGGCGCCGCGCCAGTGGAACGCGACGATCACGCCCTTGTCCTCGATCCGCACGCGGCTGCGACGGAGATCCGCGGTGTCGGACTCCCACGCGAACTCCTCGATCCGGCGCGCCCACGGCTCGACGCTCGGGTCGAGCACGGACTCGGTCCCGCCGGCCCGCAGAAGCTCGGCGCCGTGCGAGCCGAGGTAGGAGATCGAGCCGATCGAGACCATCGCGCGAGCCTCTGAGGCCTGGCGTCCGGACACGCACGCGACGACGCCGTACCGCCTGGCGATCTCGATCACCAGCTGCCGGGTACCCTCCGGCACGTGCGCGTCGGCCGCGTGCTCGACGATCGGAGCCAGCGTTCCGTCGATGTCCATCAGGATCGCGGCGTGGGCGGGGTCGGCGCGCAGGGGGGCGAGCGCCTCGGTGAGGAGCGCTGATGTCACAGGCAAAGAGTTTAAGATCCTCGACCAGATGCCCGAAGACTCCGGATACGCGATCTCAAGCCTCGACGAGATGGGCGAGGGCTACGGCTTTCGCAAGATCCGCTCCGCGGTCGGCGTGACCGCATTCGGGATCAACGCGATCGTGGTCCCTCCCGGCTATGCGTCGGGGGTCCACTACCACGAGGAGCAGGAGGAGACCTACTTCGTCCATCAGGGACAGGTCGAGTTCCGCTTCGGCGACGGCACCGCCCGCGAGCTCGGGCCCGGCGGGGTCGTCCGGGTCAGCGCAGCCACCCACCGCGGCTTCAAGAACTGCGGCGATGTCGACGCGATCGTGATCGTCGCCGGCGGCAAGGACGGGTACGTCGGCCGCGACGGGCAGGCGGTCGGAGGGTCCGGCGACGGACCTCCCGGCGCCCCTTGACGACCGTCCTCCTGCTCCACGGCCAGCCGGGAGGGATACGCGACTGGGATCGCGTGGTCGCGGCACTGGGGGCGGATATCCACACGATTGCCGAGTACCGGCCGGGGTGGGACGGGATCAACTCGCCGCTCGATCTGCGCGGCAACGCAGAAGCTGCACTGGCCAAGCTCGACCGACACGGGGTGGAACGCGCGGTGATCGTCGGGCACAGTCTTGGCGCCGGCGTCGCGGCATGGATCGCCGTCCTTCACCCCGAGCGGGTGCGCGCGCTCGTACTCGCCTCCCCAGGAGCGAACACAAGCGCGCTGAACGAGTTCGACCGGGTGCTGGCGTCCCCGATCGCCGGCTCGGTGTTGAGCGCGATATTGCTCGCGAGCGTCGGTGTAGCGTTGGCGTCGCCCACCGTCCGTCGTCTTCTCGACCGCCGGCTCGGACTCGGCCAACCGTTCACGCGCGCCGGCAGCCGGATGTTGCTCCGGCCACGTGCATGGCGTTCGTTCGTCGTCGAGCAGCGCGCCATGTTCCGCGACTTGCCGTCGCTCGAGGCCCGCCTGGGCGAGATCGTCGCGCCGACGACCGTGATCAGCGGAACCGCGGACAAGGTCGTGCCGCCGGATGCTGCGCGGCGGCTCGCGCGCGAGATTCCGGGCGCGAAGCTCGAGCTGATCGAGGGCGCCGGCCACCTGCTTCCCCACCAGCACGGCGAAGCGCTCGCGGCGATAGTCGCTCGCTACGCGACGCTCTGAATCTTGAACCGGCGCGTGCCGCCGGGCGTCGCCACCTCGACCGACGCACCGACCGGCTGGTCGAGGAGCGCCCTGGCGATTGGAGACTCGGATGAGAGCTTGCCCTGGGAGCGGTCGGCCTCGGTCGAGCCAACGATCGTCCAGCGCTGCACCTCGCCCGTGTTCTCATCGAGGATCTCGGCCGTGCGACCGAAGGCGAAGGTTCCGTTCTGATCGCCGGTCGTTTCGACGACCACCGCCTCGCGCAGCCGCTGACGCAGCCGCTTGATCCGCGTCTCGAGGTGCGACTGGTCCTCTTTGGCGGCGTGATACTCAGCGTTCTCCTTGAGATCCCCGAGCTCGCGCGCCGCGAGGATCCGCGCCGCCATCTCGCGCCGACCCTTCGTCTCGAGCTCCCCGATCTCCGCCTTCAGTGCCGCTAGGCCCTCGGGCGTGATGCTGCCTTCGCTCGTGCTCATCGGAGCGAGGGTACCTACCGCCTGCGGCGGCGGTGTCGCCGGCGGACCTGGCGCCGGTGACGCGGGTGGTGTCGGCGATGGGGGTGGACGCGGTGCCTGTGCCGGGCGTGGTGGCGGTGACGCAGCCTCAGTGGGGCCGCCGGCAGCGGTTCGATGGGGAGCAGCCTCGCCTCCGTGGCCCCGGGCCCGAAGTTCGTCTCGGAGAGCAAGGTCGCGCACCGCGTCACGTCGGCCGAGCGAATGTGGACCGGAATCACGACCCACCCGAGCCCGTTCGGCTTGAACAGCACGATCGGCTTGTGGCGGCGGATCAACTGGCTGGGCTTGTGGCCGACGAACCCGACGTTCATATCGAGGTCGTACGCGAGCGCTGTCTGGAGGCCGACGACGGCGGTCGGCTGTCCGCACGAGCGGATCCGGTGGGGTCCGCCGAGCAGCCGGATTACCGCTGCGAGGCGGTCCAGCCGCGTCGCGTCATGGCGCCGTTGCGTGACCGCCGCGCGCGCGGCGCTGACCCGGTTCTCCGCGGTCGGGATCACCGCCACGATCACGCCGGCGACGGCCATGAGGCTGGCGATCCGCAGCGCCCGGTTCGTTGTTGCGCCGATCAAGAGCAGGCGCCCCAGCGCAGCCGCAGCGACGATCGCCACAACCGCAGCCGGCTCGGTCAGGTAGCGGTTCTGGGCCGGCCACTTGTGCAGGATGAACCCGAACTCGATCAGTACCCACACGACGGCCGCGCCGAGCAGCAGCAGCATCAGCTTGTCTCGCCTAACCACCGCAAGGCCAAGCGCGAGCAGCGCCACCACCCACACCGCAGTCGGGTAAAGCCCGAAGAACAGCTTCCATGTCCCGATCCACTGGTCGCCGTGCAGCTCTAGTTTTGGGTTGAGCGCGACATCGCCCGCCGCGAACCAGCTCTTCGCGGTCAGGGCCGGAATCCCGAACCACAACAACGGGATCAGCGCGAGGCCGGCGACCAGGTAGATGCGCGTACCCCACCGGGGCCGTTCGCGCCACGCCCAGATCGCGTAGATGAACGTGAACGGCCACACCTCCGGCCGCCCGAGCGAGGCGAGCACGAGCGCGGCAAAGGCCGGCTTCGGATGCCCCGAGAGGTGCGCGTCAATGGCCGCGAGACACAGCGTCACGACCATTGGATCGGAGTTGCTGATCAGGATCAGCGGCCAGTAGCCGCCGAGTCCCAGCACCGCCGCCGCCCCGAGCCCGGCGGCGACGTACGGGGCGTAGCTGCGGTTCGTCTGCGTTGCGGTGAGCCTGAAGGCGATCCGCGCCCCGAACACGCAGCCCGCGAATGCCGCCGCGACCGCGGTCACCATCCACAGCCGCATCTGACCGCCGTGGGCCAGCGCGTACGGGTAGGTGAACAGGAAGGTGAGCGGCTTCCACGATGGCGCCCCGTTCGTGTTCAGGTTCCAGTGCAGCGCCTGCTTGCCCCATACCAGCCAGCCGAAGGCGTCGTACGCCGGCCGCATGTTCGTCTCGTAGACGAAGATCACAGCGACCACGATCACGACAGCGGCAGTGGCTACCGCTGGGCCGCCCCTCATCAGGCGCGTGCGTATTCCCCGCATGGCGGAGCAATGAACTCAAACGGAGGTTGGGCTCAGCTAAACGCGGTGTCGACCCAGAGCGCGGCGCAGGACGCGTGACGATGGTCGTGGATGTGGATCGGGCGCACCTCCCAGCCGAACCGGTGGGGCCTGAACAACACGATCGGCTTGCCGCTGGCGATCTCCTTGCCGGGCTTGAAGCCGACGAATCCGACGTTCATCCGCAGTTCCCAGGCCAGCGTGCTCTGAAGCCCGATGAAGGTGACGGGCTGGCCGCATTCACGGATCCGTTTGCTCCCGCCGAAGCGGCGGATCACATCCTCGAGCCGATCGACCTGCTTCGCCCGGGCGCGGGCGTCGGCGATTGCGCTGTGCGCCACCCTCACCCCGGCCTGCGTCGGCGGCACGAGTCCGACGAGCAGGGCAGCCGCCGCGACAGGACCCGCGAGCCGGATCATCAAGCGCGGGCTGACCAGAGCCGCGAAGGCGCGACCAACGCCGGCGCCAGCGACCGCCACGATCACCGCCGCCGGCTCGAGCATGTACCTCGGCACGGCCGACCAGCCGTGGTAAGCGAATACGATCTCGATCGCCACCCAGAGCGCGGCGGCAGCGGTGAGCAGCAGTGAGATCCGATCCCGGCGGAAAACCGCCAGGACGAGCCCGAGCGCCGCCGCGATGTCCATCGGCCACTCGAACAGGCCGAAGAACCGCGACAGCACTCCGGTGAACTTGTCGCCATGGATGAGGTTCTTGGAGTTGAGCGCGAGATCTCCGGAGATGAACCAGCTTTTCGCGGTCAGCGCGGGCACACCGAACCACAGGAGCGGGATCAGCGCCACCCCGGCAACTGCGTAGGCCCGCGTCATCTTCGTGTCGGCGCGCCACCACAGCCAGATCGCGTACCCGCCCGCGAAGGGCCACGCCTCGGGCCGGCCCAGCGCGGCGAGGACGAGCACTGCGAAGGCTAGTTTGGGCCGCTGGCTGAGGTGTGCGTCGACCGCCGCCAGCGTCAGCGTCATGATCATCGGGTCGACGTTGCCGATCAGGATCAGCTGGTAGAAATCCTGCAGGGCCAGGACGCCGACCGCGGCGAATACCGCCGGCGAGGAACGGGGCGTAGGACCTCCCCGGGGTGTCTCCGGTGAGCCGGTACGCGATCCTGGCGGCGAACCACGCCCCGCCCAGCGCGCCGGCCGCGTCGGTCACCATCCACAACCACATCTGGCTGTGGCCCGCGAGCGCATACGGGAACGTGAACAGGAACGGCAGCGGCTTCCACGATGGAGCCCCGTTCGTGTCGAGGTTCCAATGGAGGGCTTGGCGGCCCCAGACCAGCCAGCCGAACGCGTCGTAGCTGGGCCGGGTGTTCGTCAGACCGACGAACACGATCGCGGCGCCGACGATCACCAACGCGGCGATCAGCCCGATGTGCGGCCTCGCTGCGAGTCTCCCCCTCATAGCGGCGTTAACACTATGAGCAGACGCGTCAGATCTGGCTAAGGACTTTTCCCCAGCGCAGCGGCCGCGAATCGCGCCGCCAGCCGCTCGATCCGCTCGACCAGCTCCGGGGGCTCCTCGATCTCGAAGTCCACACCGAGACCGGCAAGGTACAGCGCGACCCCATCGAGCCAGTCGGTGCGGCAGACCAGCCTGCAGCTGCTCTCGTCGCGCGGCTCGAGCGTCCCGAACCGGTACTTCGACAGCGGCATCAACTCGTCCCGCGGTCCGTGCAGAATGACGCGCACCGAGTGATCGCGGACGGCGGATACGCCGCGGGCGACGAATTCGGCCAGGTCCGCCGCCGGCGGCCGGCGCGGGGCGAACCTATGGCCAGTCGGCTTCGGGCCGTCAATCCGGTCGACGCGAAACGTCCGCCAGTCCGAGCGATCGAGATCCCAGGCTACGAGGTACCACCGGCGGCCGGTGTGGACGAGCGACTGTGGCTCGATCTGGCGCGTACTGCGCGCATCGTCGTGCGCCTGGTAGCCGAACCGCAGCCGCGCGTGGTCTCGGCAGGCGGTAGCAATCGTCAACAGCACCTCGGCATCGACCACCGGACCAGAGGCGCGGTACGGGACCGTGGCGGCGCCGATCGCCTGAACGCGGCGGCGCACGCGGCTCGGCAGCAGCTGCTCGAGCTTCGACAGTGCCCGGACCGATGTCTCCTCGATCCCCGCGATCCCGTCGTGGACGGCCGTGCGCAAACCGACCGCGATCGCCACCGCCTCCTCGTCGTCGAGCAGCAGCGGCGGCAGTTGCGCGCCGGCCCGCAGCCGATAGCCCCCGGCGACGCCGGGGCTGGCGTCGACCGGGTATCCGAGCCTCCGCAGCCGGTCGACGTCGCGACGGACCGTCCGCGCACCGACCTCCAGCCGGTCCGAGAGCTCCTGCCCTGACCAGTACGGCCGCGACTGGAGCAGCTCGAGCAGTTGCAGGAGCCGGGTCGAGGTCTCGAGCATTCGGTTGGATCATCGCGCGGATCGCGGACAGAGATAGTCCTCAATGCCCCTTAGCCTGGGGATCGTTCCGTTTCCCCTATCGAGGAGCCAGGCTGATGGAGATGAAGCTCGAGTTGGTGGCCGTCCCCGTTTCCGATGTCGACCGCGCCAAGGCGTTCTATGTGGACAAGGCCGGTTTCAACGCCGACCACGACTTTACGGTCAGCGACGAGATCCGGTTTGTGCAGCTGACCCCGCCCGGCTCGGCGTGCTCGATCGCGATCGGCAAGGGGCTCGTCGAGGGCGAGCCCGGCTCGGTCCAGGGCCTTCAGGTTGTCGTCAAGAGCGCCGACGCAGCCCACGACGAGCTGGCGAGGCGCGGCGTCGAGGTCAGCGATGTCCAGGAGTTCCCGTGGGGCCGCTTCGTGTTCTTCGAGGATCCCGACGGCAACCGGTGGTCGGTCCAGGAGATCTCGCAGCGCGGCGGATCGAACGGCTAACCGTCGTCGGGCCAGCGGCCGTGCTCGTCGAAGTAGCGGCGCGCTTGCTCCTCGGCTTCCCGTTCCCGATCCCCGCTGACGCCTAGACGGAACAGCACGTTGATCATGATCACCGACAGGCCCGAGCCGGCGCCCATGGCGAACCCGTCGACACCGATGCCACTCGGGTTGATCACGAGCAGCACGATCCCGGCCAGCACCAGCACGCCACCTATCCCGTACCGGACCACGAACAGCCAGATCTCCCTGCTGGTCATCTCCCGGTGCTACCCCGATCCGCTCACGAGACCCGCCGCGAGCCCCGGCCTGCTGGCGCGCGGGTCCCGTTGAACAGGCGCGGTGCGGCTGCGGTCCCCCGCAGCCGCACCTGCGCAACCTCTGCTAGGGGGTGATGCCCTCCAGTTTGTCTGCGGCCTCGACGTACTTATTGGTGTACGTGGCCGCGAGATTCACATGCTGGGAGGGGGTGAGGACCCCCGCGGTGCGGTCGATGGCCACCGCCAGCGCAGGCGCTCCCGGAGGCATGATCCCGGTCGGCATGAACTGGCTCTTGTCCGCTGCGAGCGAGGAGATGTAGGTCGCTCGCGTGACCCCTTCGGTCACGAACTGCGGCGGCATGTGGGCCGCGATGTCCGCGGCCGAATGGGTGGCCATATAGTGCAGCGTCGCCGCAAGCGCGTCGACGACGTCCTGCGCCTCGGTGGGATGCGAGTTGAGCCAGCTGGTCTGCACCAGCACACCGGCCGCGGGATAGACGCCGCCGAGCAGTTGCTTGGCACCCGCCGCGCTCGCCAGATTGGCCATCGAGTAGGCGATGTGTCGCTGCTCCAGCTGCGCCACCGTGGGCTGCGTCGTCATCACGCACTGCACCGATCCGCGCTGTAGGGCGGCCACCGCGGTCGGCCCAGCGCCTACCGCCAGCCGGCTGATGTCGGACTTGGGATTCAGGCCGGCACGGGCGGCCATGAACTTGGTGAGGCCATCGGTACCGGATCCGAGATCCGTTACTCCCAGCGTCTTGCCCTTCCACTGTGACGGCGAATGGATGCCGCTGTTCATCGAGCACATCTCCCGCTCGCCCGGAGCACCGCCGAGGTTGATCAGGTCGACCACCGACTTGCCCTGGACCTGAAACTCAGCGGTGTGGATATACCACGCTCCCGCCATGTCGACCGAGCCGTTGACCATCGCGGTCTCAGCTCCGACGCCCCCCGACGCTTCGGTGGACAGAACCATGTGCACCCCGTACTTGGTGAAGTAGCCCAGGTCCTGCGCGAGCTGGTACTCCATATAGATCTGCTTGTCGATGCCGCCGACCATCATTGTCACCGTCGGCAGGTTCTTCGAACCGCTGCTGCTGCCGGCGCTGGCAGCGCCGCTGGCTGAACTGCTGCTGGAAGAACTGCCACACGCGGCCACGAAGATCGCCAGCGCTCCAGCAGCCACGATCACACCGATATTTCGTCTGAACTTCATTGTCGCTCCTCCCTGTGGGGTGGTTCTGAGAGATATGAGTTGAGGGATGCGGACTACGTGCCGGCTGACGCCGCTTGTGTGGCCGGACGCCATCCGAGCACGCGTTTCTCCAACGCCGCGATCAGCGCCTCAGCGGCGAGCGCGATCGCCGCGATGATGAACATCCCGGCAAAGACGCCGTTGGGCTGGAAGTTGTTCATGGAAGAGGTGATAACCAGCCCCAGACCGCGCTGGGCTCCCAGCAGCTCGCCGACGATCGCGCCGATGATCGCGAAGCCAAAAGCGATGTGCAGGCTCGCGATGATCCAGGTCATCGCCGAGGGCAGCACCACGTGTCGAGTGATCTGCATCCGGCTGGCCCCCAGGACCCGAGCGTTGGCCAGCAGGTTGCTGTCGACCTCGCGCACTCCCTGGAAGGCGTTGAAGAACACGCCGAAGAACACGAGCACGGCAGCCAGGGTCACCTTCGAGGTGGTGCCGATGCCGAGCGCGACCGTGAACAGAGAACCCAACACGATCCGGGGGATCGCATTCAGGACCTTGATGTATGGACTGAACACGTCGGACAGGAAGCGGCTCTGGCCAAGCAGCACGCCGATTACCACTCCGGCGACAACGCCGTAGAGGAAGCCCAGCAGGGCCTCCTTCATCGTGGTCCAGATCTGCAGCCATAGCGAGCCGAACTGGGTGCCGTTGTTGACCCAATCCTTGAGCTGGCTGATGATCCCGCTGGGCTTTCCCCAGAAGAAGGGATCGACGATCTTGGCGTCGGTGAACAGCTGCCAGCCGCCGAAGATGATCACGAACATCAGCACACGAGCGGCCCAGACCACCGCCCTCCGCTTGCGCCGGCGCCGGCGGTCAGCGGCGGCGATCTCCAGCTCCGAAGTGGACCGATCGGGGTCGGCTGTCTGAGCCTGTGCCAGCTCATCCACCGCCGCGGCCGACTTGTTGCGCATCAAAGAGTTCCAGCTCATGGCTGAGCCTCTGTGGTCTCCGCCGCGGTCGCCGTGCGGGCGTACGCACGCTCGACCTCCTCGCGCAGCGCCTCCCAGATCTGGTGATGGAGCGCGCGAAAGTGGTCTCCAAAGCGGATCTCCTGAACGGCGCCGCGCGGGCGCGGGAGGTCCACGTTGAAGGTGGCCTTGACGGTGCCTGGGCCCGCCGTGACGACGACGACCTTGTCCGCGAGCCCGATCGCCTCCTCGAGATCGTGGGTCACGAACATCACTGTCGGGCGCGTCTGCTCCCAGATCGTGAGCAGCTCGTTCGCCATGATCGCCTTGGTCTGCACGTCGAGTGCGCCGAACGGCTCGTCCATCAGGAGCACCGATGGTTCGGTGATCAACGCGGCGGCCAAGCTGACACGCTTGCGCATACCTCCGGACAGCTGATGCGGATAGTGATCCTCGAATCCGGAAAGCCCGACGCGGCGCAGCCAATCACGCGCCTGAGCCTGGGCCTCGCGCTTGCCGGTGCCGTGAAACAGCGGTCCCATCATCACGTTGTGGACGACGGTCTTCCATGGCATCAGGGCGTCTGCCTGGAAAATGAATCCCGTCCCGGGCGTCACCCCATCGACCTGCCGCCCGCCGACCGAGACGATCCCGGCGCTTGGCCGGTCCAGCCCCGAGACCATCCCGAGGGTGGTCGACTTGCCGCAGCCGGTTGGCCCGACGATCGCGCAGAATTGTCCGGGATCGACGGTGAGCGTGAAGTCTTGGAGCGCGGTCAGCGCGACCCCGGCCGGGCTGACGAACCTCCTCGTGACTCCGCGCAATTCGATCCCGGCCGCCTGGGCTCGGATTGCGCCGACCGCGCCGGGCTCGCCCGAGTTGTGGGCCGCAAAGGCCGCCATGGTCCTCCTCCTCGCTCGACTGCTTCACAACGCCAATTCGGCGCCATTGGAGCGCGCCGTGCGGTCAGGCTAGGTATGCCAGCCGGTGCGCGACAAGGTTTCTGCGCGTTCCCCGATAACTCTGCATTTCCGGGTGTTTTGCGCGTTTTGCGCATCCGGCCTTGCGGACCAGTGGGGCGCGCCTACACTCGCGGGTGGAGGAGCGCCAAGTGTGGCACCGTGGAAAGCTGTCGAGCCGGATCCTGGCCAGCGTCGGGGTAATTCTGATCGCGACGGGGCTGATCGGCTTCGGCCTCAACGCAATCAACCGGCGGCATGAGCTTGAGCACGAGTACCAGGAGCGGGCACTCGCGATCGCCCAGACATTTGCTGCGATGCCGTCGGTCCGGGATGGCCTGTACCGGCACGATCCCGCCGACCGGCAGCTGATCCAAACGCTCGCCCAGAACGTGCGGCGCGAGACCGGCGCCAGCTATGTCGTCGTGATCGACCGCCACGGGATGCGGTACTCGCACCCCGACCCCAAGCTGATCGGCAAACGGGTCACGGAGCCGGTGGTGGCGCTCGATGGACGCAATCATCTCGGCGTCGACCACGGCAATCTTGGGGTTTCGGCCAACGCGAAGGCGCCGCTGCGCGCGCCCGACGGGCAGATCATCGGCGAGGTCTCAGCCGGCATCCCCGAGGCCCGCGTCTCCGACCAGCTGGTGCAGGACCTTCCCCGCCTACTCCTCTACTTCGTGTGCGCGCTCCTGATCGGGTTGATCGCCTCAATGCTGCTGACCCGCAAGCTCAAGCGGAGCACATTCGGCTTGGAGCTCGAGGAGATCGCCGCACTCGTCCAGGAACGTGAGGCGATGTTGCACAACATCCGCGAGGGGGTGATCACCGTCGGAGAGACCGGGCATGTCACCCTGATCAACGACGAGGCGCGACGCCTGCTCTCCGTCGGTGACACGGCGCTGGGAGAACCGGTCGGCGAACTCGTCGCGCCAGGCCGGCTGCGGGACCTGCTCACGGGGACGATCGCGGGTGAGGACCAGATGGTCCTCACCGACGCACACGTCCTGGTGGTCAACCGGATGGCTGCTTCCCGAGATGGACGATCGGTTGGGGCGGTCATCACGCTTCGCGATCGAACCGAACTGGAGGCGCTGATTCGAGAGCTGGACGGCGTGGCCGCGCTGACCGACGCGCTGCGCGCCCAACAACACGAATTTTCCAACCGGATGCACACGGTCGCCGGCCTGATCGAGCTTGGTGATCACGACGCCGCGGCCCGCTACGTGCTCGACGTCTCTCGCGCCAGCGGCGGCTTGGCGGAGGCGATCCGAGCTCAGGTGGAACGGCCCGAGATAGCGGCGATGCTGCTGGCCAAGATGACGATCGCCGCTGAGCGAAATGTCACGCTCGCCCTGTCCACCGACTCCCACCTTCCCGACGACGACCTCGACGTCGGCGCCGTGCTGACGATCGCGGGGAACCTGATCGATAATGCGATCGACGCGGCCGCAAGCGGCCCGTCTCCGGCGGAGGTGTCGGTGCGGCTCCTCAGCGGAGAATCGGTGACCATCGAGGTGAGCGATACCGGCAACGGTGTCCCTGCCCACCTCGTTCCCATGCTGTTCAGCGACGGCTTCACGACGAAGCCGGCGGCGGCGGACCGGCAGCGTGGCATCGGACTGGCGCTCGTACAGCGGCTGGTCCGTCAGTTTGGGGGACACATCGACGTCCAGTCTGAGGACGGGACGACATTCACGGTGGTGCTGCCGGTCCGCGCCAGCGCCCCGCCGACCGTGCGCGCATGATCAAGGTCCTGATCGTCGAGGACGACTACCACGTGGCGACCATCCACGCTGCGTACGTGCGCAAGGTGGATGGGTTCGAAGTGGCTGGCCACGCCTCCACACTCGCCGGCACGCGGCGCGAGATTCAGCATGTGGCGCCTGATCTGGTGCTCCTCGATCTTTTCCTTCCCGACGGTCACGGCCTGGAGCTGCTGGGAGGACCGCACGCCTTGGAGGAGTCTCGACCCGACTTCATCGTCATCACAGCGGCACGTGACATGAAGAGCGTCCGGTCCGCGATCCGGCTCGGAGCGGTGCACTACCTCGTGAAGCCGTTCAACTTCGCGCAGATCGAGGAGCGTCTGATCGCCTACCGCTCGATGTACCGGAGGCTGCAACGGATCGGCGCCGCAGAGGAGCGAGAGGCGGAGCAACACGAAGTCGACGCTCTCTACAACCTCTTGCGTGGACCGGCGGCATCCCCGAAAGGGCAGTCACCTCAGACTCAGACGATGATCAGGGAGGTGCTCCAATCATCGCCTGGAGACCTGTCCGCGACTGAGATCGCGGCCCAGATCGGGATCAGCCGCTCCACCGCCCAGCGCTACCTCGCGGAGATGGCGCGGCATGGTCGCGTCGAGGTCCGACCCAACTATGGGATGACGGGCCGTCCCGAGCACCGCTACCGCCTCGGAAACGGGGACGGGTAGCACCAGTTGATAGGTTCGCCCTCGTTGGGTACCTCAAGCTCGCGCCACGCCGCGATTGCTGCAACCTTGCGCGGCGAGATCCAGTCTGGGGCCCTCCCCCCCGGTTCGGCGTTGGCCTCAGAAGCGGATCTGTCGAGCCGCTTTTCCGTCTCGCGCGGCACGGTTCGCCAGGCGCTGGCCGCGCTGCGCGCCGAGGGACTGATCACCGGTGGGCGCGGACGTCAGCCCGTGGTCACCCCCCCAACCCTGGCCCAGAGCTTCGACGAGATGATCTCGTTCTCGGCCTGGGCGGAGCAACTCGGCCGGATACCTGGGGCACGGACGCTCGAGCTTGCGCGCCGGCCGGCCGACGGTGAAATCGCAAGCCAGCTCGGTCTCCAGCCGGGCATCAATGTCGTCCAGTACCGCCGTCTGCGCCTGCTTGACGGCATGCCGGCGATGATCGAGTTGAGCACATTCACCGAGCCGGTCGGTCGGCTTCTGTTCGACTGCGATCTCGATCACGCCTCCGTCTACGCCCAGCTCGCCGAGCGCGGCGTCACGTTCGCCGAAGCTCAGCAGACGATCGCCGCGATCGCTGCCGGCGCAGAGCAGGCCGCGCTCTTGGGCATGCCGCGCCGGGCCCCGCTGCTCGAGGTCCGCCGGCGCGTGTTCGACCCGGGTGGCTCGCCGCTCGAGTGGTCCGTCGACACTTACCGCGGCGACGCCTTCGCCGTCACGATCCACAATCGGGTCGCGCTCCCCCGGGCCGGCGTCGGGCTCACGCTGGTCAAGGGAGGCGGGCGCTGAGACGACCTGAGGGCAAATGCTGGCAAATGCCTAGACGACCCTGTATTAACAATTCCGTAACCAGGGTCCGATGGAGGCCCAATACGTTTGCGGCCTCGGGGGCTCACCTTGGCGAACGAGCGTAGGGCTCCGCACTCCCACTCATATCTCCTCGAGGAGGAATCTTGAGCACCATTAATCGTCGCGTGGGCGGACGATTCGGGCAGTCGGTCCGGAGGTATGCGGCGGTTGCCGCCACTGCCGGGACCGCGCTCGCAATCGCCGCCTGCGGCAGTAGTTCGAGCAACAGCAGCTCGAGCAGCTCCGGCAGTTCCGTGAACTGGTCGACCGCGACCTCCGCCAAAGCCGGCGCCGGCATGAGCGCGCTGGTCGCCGCAGCCAAGAAGGAAGGGCAGCTGAACGTGATCACGCTGCCCGCCAACTGGGCCAACTACGGCACCCAGATGAAGGAATTCACCCAGATGTACGGGATCAAGATTCACGACGCGATCCCGTCCGGCTCCAGCGCCCAGGAGATCCAGGCCATCGAGACGGGCCGCGGCAGCTCGACTGCTCCGGACGTCGTCGATATCGGCCAGAGCTTCGCACTTCAGGATGCCGCGCTGTTTGCCCCTTACCAGGTGTCAACCTGGAGCATGATCCCGGCCGCTAACAAGGACCCGCAGGGTCGCTGGTTCAACGACTACGGGGGCTATGTTTCGTTCGGATGTGACCTGAACGTGCTGAAGAGCTGCCCCACCAGTTGGTCGCAGCTGACCCAGCCCGCGTACAAGAACGCCGTCGCACTGAACGGCATCCCCGGACAGGCCGGCGCGGCAACGAACGCTGTGCAGGCGGCCGCGCTAAACAACGGCGGGAGCTTCGCGAATGCCCAGCCGGGCCTGACGTTCTTCAAGAAGCTGCAGAGCATCGGCAACTTCAACAAGACCGACTGCGACTCCGGATCGCTGATCACCGCCGGTCAGTGCCCGCTGATCATCAACTGGGACTACCTCAACGCCGCCGGCTCCTGGGGCCTTCCGTCCAAGACCAAGTGGAAGGTCGTCCTGCCGACCGGCAAGCCATGGGCCGCCTACTACGCCCAGGCGATCTCCAAGACCGCCCCCGATCCAGCCGCGGCACGGCTGTGGGAGGAATTCCTGTACTCGAGCCAGGGTCAGAACAACTTCCTCAAGGGTTACGCCCGCCCGGTCGAGCAGGCGGCGATGCAGCAGAACGGCACGATTGATAAGGCGGCCGCGGCGAAGCTGCCCCCAGTCACCGCCACGATGACGTCGTACCCCACCAACAGTGAGCTGACCGCGGCCGGCAAGCTGATTGCCTCCGGGTGGAGCTCGTAGCCATCGGCGCTACGTCGGTATCGGAAGCCGTAACGGATCCCGTGGCGCCCCGGCGCCGCGGGATCCGTCGTGCTTCCGCCGACGGTCCGCGCCCCCCGGCCGCTCGCGCGGCCGTCGGGAAGCGCTTGTACTTGGGGCTACTTCCGTTCCTGCTGTACGTGGTGGTGTTCCTAGGCGGACCGCTGTACGAGGTCATCCACGGCGCGGTGACCACCAACAACGGCCCCGGCACACCGTCCCACTTCACGCTGTCCAACTTCAGCGCGATCTTTTCCCAATCGCAGTATCTGACACCGCTGAAGAACAGCCTGATCCTGTCGCTGTGGGCGTCACTTGGTCCGGCCTTGGTTGGCTTCGCGATCGCCGCCGCGGTGGTGGCGGGCAAGCCGGACGGCCTGCTGCGCCGCGTCGTTTCCAGCGCTTCGGGCGTCCTTGCTTACTTCGCCGGCGCGCCCCTGGCCTTTATCTGGATCGCCACATTCGGCAACCTTGGAGTGGCCACAGTCCTGCTCAAGGACCTGTTCGGATTCCACCTGGTCAACCACTTCGACATCACTTCGCAGTTCGGCGTCGGCCTCTGTTACTTCTACTTCCAGATCCCGCTCATGGTGATCTTCATCACCCCCGCCATAGAGGGCCTCAAGCCCGAATGGGAGGAAGCGGCTACGAACCTCGGCGCGACCCGCTTCGCCTATCTGCGCCATGTCGCCATCCCAGTGCTGATGCCGTCGTTCTTCGCCGCCGAGTTGATCCTCTTCGGGTCCGCCTTCTCCGCCTTCGCGACGATGCTGGCGCTCAACACCTGCTCCAACCCAGTCGTGCCCTGCAAGATCTTCACGGAGATGTCGAACAACGTGATCGTCACCTCGCCAAACGTCGGCCTGGCCCTCGGCGCCGAGATGATCATCGTCGTCGCAATCGTGATGAGCGGCTACTGGTTCGTGCAGCGCCGGGCCGGGAAGTGGCTGCGATGACCGCGCTGGCCGGCCCTCTCGACGGCGCCCTGCCTGAGAGCCAGGGGGCGCCGCGGCCCGGGCGCGTCAGGCGCTCGCGACCACGTACCTGGCGCGTCGTGGTGCTGGTGCTCGCGGGGATTTTCTACCTGGCGCCATTGCTGGCCAGCATCAAGTTCAGCCTGGTCAACCAGCAGGGCCACTACAGCTTTAGCAACTACACGACGATCGTCAACAACGGCGACCTTCGCTCCGCGCTCTTCCTGTCTCTGGAGATCGCCGCCCTCACCGCCCTGCTCGTCGTCTTCCTGGTGTTCCCCACGGCCGTGCTGGTACGACTGAAGCTGCCCCGCCTGACGATCATGATGGAGGCGATCACGATCCTCCCCATTGTGGTCCCGCCGATCGTGCTGGCCGCCGGGCTGCTGCAGATGAAGGAGACGGCACCGCTGTGGATCGTCAACTCCTTCTTCAACCATCCGCTGACGATCCTGACGCCGATCTATGTGATCTTGGCCATGCCGCTGGTCTACCGCGCTGTCGACACGGGCTTGCGGGCCATCGACCTGCACACGCTGGTCGACGCCTCGCGCAGCCTCGGCGCGAGCTGGCCGGCCACTCTGTGGCGCGTCGTGCTCCCCAACGTCCAGACGGCCGTCCTGGGTGGCATGTTCCTGACCATCGCGATGGTGCTCGGCGAAGTCGTGATCTCGAACCTCGTCGACCAGAGCAATCTCACCTTCCCCCTTGAGATGATCCAGTTCACTCAGCAGGACAACGCACCGGGCATCTCGGTCGCGCTGACGCTGACGGCGCTGGTCTTCACCTTCCTGCTCCTGTTCATGCTCACTTTCCTCACGCGACGGCGCGGGGCAAAATCCGCACGGGTGATCTGATGACAACCGAAAGCACCTCAGCCCCAGCCAAGACGGCGCCGTCCCTCTCGCCGGCTAACGGGGGCTCCGCCGCCGCCGTCGGCGTCGAGTTCAACGGCGTCGAACGTCACTTCGGCTCCGTTGCGGCGCTCAAGGGTCTCAGCCTGGAGCTGCACCCGGGCGAGCTGGTCGCGCTGCTCGGCCCCTCGGGTTGCGGCAAGACCACTGCGCTGCGGCTGCTGGCCGGCTTCGATCGCCCAGACGCCGGGACGATCACCGTCGGTGGTCGCAACATGACCAAGATCCCGGCCCACAAGCGGGACATGGGCATGGTCTTCCAGGCCTACAGCCTGTTCCCGAACATGTCGGTGCTCCACAACGTCGCCTTCGGCCTGCGGATGCGCGGGCGGGCGAAGGCCGACCGGCTGAAGCGCGCCGAGGACTTGCTCGAGCTCGTAGGGCTGACTGAGGCCAGTGACCGCTACCCGTACCAGCTGTCCGGCGGACAGCAGCAGCGGGTCGCGATCGCCCGCGCGCTCGCCATCGAACCGACCGTCCTGTTGCTCGACGAGCCGCTGTCGGCGCTCGACGCACGGGTCCGGCTGCAGCTTCGCGCCGAGATCCGACAAGTGCAGCAGCGGCTGGGGATCACCACTCTGTTCGTGACCCACGATCAGTCCGAGGCGCTATCGCTGGCCGACCGGGTGGGCGTGATGAACTTCGGTCAGCTCGAGCAGATCGACACTCCCGAGAACGTCTACCGCAGCCCGGCGACCCCGTTCGTGGCGGAGTTCGTCGGCGCGATGAACCGCGTCGCGGGCCGGATCGCCGACAACGGAGAGGTCGTCGTGCTCGGCCAGCGCGTGCCGGTGACCAAGCCCGACGCGTATCCACCGGGCACGGCCGTCGAGGCGCTGCTCCGACCGGAGGCCCTCCGGGCGACGCTTGATTCCGGTGGCCCCGGAGAGATTCTCGAGCGGACGTTCCTCGGTTCGTCGGTGCGGCTCCGAGTGAGCCTCGACGGCGGCCCCGAGGTCATGGTCGAGACTTCGAGCCACGACACGGGGCTGCAACTCGGTGCCCGCGTCCTGCTAAACGTCGTCGCGGACCGAGTCGCAGTGGCCGAGCACGGATCTAGCCCGGCGGCGACGGCGCCCTGACCTGAGCTTGGAACTCGGGTTCGTCAGCGCGCCGCCAGCGCGCTTGACACGTCGTCGGTGATCACGCCGGCGACCCTCGCGTCACGCAGCAGCGCGGCGTGAGCCGGCACCGTGGCAATGAAGTCCCACACGATGAATCGCAGACCTGCATCGACCGCTTCGCCGATCAACGCGTCGGCGGCCAGCTTCGCCTCGACCACCAGGCAAGCCGCTCCGCACTCGAGCGCACGGCCGACGGCGTCGATGGCGTCGCGCTCGATCAGCAGCCCCCGGCGTGACGCGGGCCAGCGCCGGCCGAGCTCGGCCACGACCGGGTCTAGGAAGGACGTCACCAGCAGCTCGTCGCCACCATGGGCAAACGACGCCAGCACATCGCCGACCCGCTCGACGTAGCCGTCCTCCTTCAGCTCCACGTTCAGTCCGATCCGTCCGCGAGCCCAGTCCAGCACATCGGCCAGCCGCGGCACATCGGTCGCGGTGCGGTGGCGGAGCTCCGGAAGGGTCAGCGAGCTGACCGACTCCGATCCCACCACCTGATCGTGAAAAATCGCCAGCTCGTCGTCGGCCGTGCGGCGAACGTCGAGCTCGATCATGTCCGCCCCCAGCGAAGCGGCCGCCTCGAACGCCGCGATCGTGTTCTCGATCGCTCCCTGGCCACACGAGCCGCGATGGGCGATCACGCGCGGAGCGTCGCTGATCGTGCCCGGGCGCCTACACAACGGTGCTCGCCTCGTCGACGAGCGCGTCGAGCGTTACGGCCGCGTGGCCGAGCGACATCGTCATGCCGAGCCCGGAGACCACCTCGACGACCCGCACTCCGGGCAGCGGGGCGGTCGTCAGGAAGTGGCCCACGTCCGCGCACGATGGGTAGATTCCTTGCCAGCGCTCGCGCACCTCCAGCCGATCGGACCCGAGCAGCAGGGAGGCCTCGGCGAGGAGCAACTCGTCCAGCCGCTCGTCACGAAACGGCTCTAACGTGTCGCCGTAGGTGTGCGTGTCGCCCACGATCAGGTCCCCATCGGGAAGCTGAGTGACGAGCAAGTGGATCCCGGCCTCCAGCAGCTCCGGTCGCTCTGCGAGCAGCCGCTCGCGCAGGGGAACCGTCTCCGGCAGTCCGGCGAACGCCGGATACCGGATCAGGCTCAGACCGGTCGCGAGAGCGGGACCGTACCGGCGCCCGCCGGGGGCCGCGACGCGCAGCATCTGAAGCTTGCATAGGGTCAGCTCCGACAGGCCCGGCCGCAATTCTGGTGGCAGCCCGCGATAGTCCGGTCCGGGACAGGCGATGATCATCGGCGCCCGTACGGTGACCCGATGCCCGTGGACCGCCCCCGGCTCGATCTCATGGACGGCCTCACCCCACACGACCGATGCCCGAGGATCGTCCTCGAGCAGGCTCGCGAGACCGCCGACCGCCGAACGGGGATCGACCCGCACGTCTGGCGTGCTGTACAGCGCGCCGGCGAGCCCGCCGGTCGGGATCGGGACCAACCGACCCGCCTCCGCCGCGGTCAGCAGACGGGCACGACGGCGCGGGTTCGCGCCACCCGCCGCCAGGACCGCGAGCTCGTCCTCGCTGCGCGCGACCAGGACCGTGCCCGATTCGACGATCGAGAGGCCGGCTCGGCCGCCGAGCTCGAGCCACCGCTCCCGCGATCGCAGCCCGCATTCCAGATCGTCCCCATCGGCCAAAGCGCCAACGAACACGTGCCCGAAGTTGCGTACGCTCGCGCCCACCGCGAGGCCGTCGCGATCGAGCACGACGGTGCTCATCCCCCGGCGGCGCGCTTCATGCGCGTGGGCCAACCCCACGATGCCGGCGCCGATCACGCACACATCGGCGTCCATAACTTGCCTCGAAGTTCCCGGACTCCTCATCTTGTATAGATAACTCTACCCGGTCCGAGCGACCGGTCCCAACTGGGCTTTTTCCTGAATACCGGTACTTCACCGCGGGATCGCGAGTCGACATTCTCAACTTGTATAGTCAGATCTATCGACCCGGTATTTGAAGCCAACGGCCGCACGTACCACGCGCCTGAGCGACCGGTCCTGGCCATCTGCGCTGATGGGTGGGATCCCGAGTACGTCGACGACGCCCTCCAGCGCTCGCTGATGCCGCGACTGGCCGGCGCGCTCGCCAGCGGCGGTACCTACGTGCTGGGCCGGGCCCAGGTGCCGACGTTCACGAACCCCAACAACGTTGCGATCGTCACCGGGGTAGGTGCCGCGGTCAACGGCATCGCCGGCAACCATTACCGGGACGAGCTCGGCAACGAGGTCCAGGTGACCGACCCGAGTTTCCTTCGAGCGACGACCATCCACGCCGCCGCCCGCGCCGCCGGGATCGGCACTCTGTGCGTGACGGCCAAGGACAAGCTCCGGGCGCTGCTCGCGACCGGAGGCGTCCCGGCGTTCAGCGCCGAGCTCGCGCACGAGCAACAGCTGCCCGACGGGACCCCCGTGACCGACGCGATCGGCCGGCCCAACCCTGACATCTACGACTGGCGGCTGTCGCCCTACACGATCGACCTCGCTGTCGCCCTGGCTGACCGCTTGGATGCCCGGCTCGTGTACGCGTCGCTAACCGACTTCGTGCAGCATTCGGCCGCTCCCGGCGAATCGCTGGCGGACGACTTCTACCGCACGGTCGACGAGTCGATCGGGCGCGCGCTCGACGCGGGGTTCGTCGTCGGGCTCGCGGCCGACCATGGCATGCGCGCCAAGACGGATGCCGACGGACAACCCAACATCCGCTTTCTCGACGAGGCGCTCGAATCAGCAGGGATCTCCGGCGCACACACGCTGTGCCCGATCACCGATCCCTACGTGGTCCATCATGCGGCGCTCGGCTCGCTGGCCTGGATCCACCTCGATGACCTGAGCGAGCTAGACCGCGCCCGCGCCGCCGTGGCCGCGCTGCCCGGGGTCGAAGCGGTGCTCGATCGCTTCGCCGCCGCCGACGCATTCGACTTGCCTGCCGACCGGATCGGCGACCTGATCGTGCTCGCGGATGCCAGTACCGTGCTCGGCCGCTCACGCGCGGCGCACGACCTGTCCAAGCTGCACGGGTCGCTGCGCTCCCACGGCGGCCTGCACGAACGCAGCGTGCCGATCATCGTGACCCATCGTTTGCGGGAGGATTCGGTGCGTGGCCGCGATCTTCGCAACCGAGATCTCCACGATCTCCTGCTCAACCACCTCGCCTGAGCTCTGGTGACTGCGCTGGCGACCATCCCCGTCCACTCTCCCTACACGGGAGAGCTCGTCGGAGAGGTACCCATCTCCTCCGCCGACCAGGTGAGCGCGGCGCTCGATGCGGGTGCTGATTACCGCGACGGGCTATCCCGTTATGAACGGTCCGAGATCCTCCTGCGCGTGGCCACGCGGCTGCTGGATCGCCGCGAGCAGCTCGCGCTTCTCATCACCTCCGAGTCGGGGCTGTGCCTGAAGGACAGCACCCACGAGGTTGGCCGCGCGGCCGACGTGTTCCGGTTTGCCGGGATTGAGGCGCTGCGCGATGACGGTGAAGCGTTCGCGGGCGACGTCTCCGCCCACGGACGTAACCGGCGCGCGCACACCATGCGCGTCCCGGTCCGGCTGGTCGGAGCGATTACGCCGTTTAACCACCCGCTGAACCAGGTCGCGCACAAGCTCGCCCCGGCGATCGCCGCGGGGGCGCCGATCGTCTGTAAGCCGTCGGAGAAGGTCCCGCTCAGCGCGATCGAGTTGCTTGCGGTGATCCGGGAAGCCGGGCTACCGGACGCCGCCGCGCAGATCGTCTGCGGCGACCCGGCGGCGATCCTCGATCAGTATCTGCACCACCCGGCCCTCGACGTGATCTCGTTCACGGGCGGCGTGGCGGTCGGCAAGTCGATCGCCGACCGGCTCGGCTACCGACGCGCGGTGCTGGAGCTCGGCGGCAACGACCCATTGCTCGTGCTCGCCGACGCGGACCTCGAGGAAGCGGCAACGCTCGCCGTGCAAGGTGCGTTCAAGAACTCCGGTCAGCGCTGCACAGCGGTCAAGCGGATCATCGCCGTCGAAGCGGTGGCCGACGAGTTGGCTGAGCGGATCGAGGCCGGCGCCGGCGCCCTCCGTTGCGGAGATCCGATGGACCCGGCGACGGATGTGGGCACGGTGATCGATGAGGCCGCGGCGATCAGGATCGAAGCTCGCATCCGTGATGCTGTCGCGGCCGGCGCCCGGCTTCTCTCCGGCGGCGAGCGCGACGGGGCGCTGCTCACTCCGGCAGTGCTCGACCACGTGGCGCCGGAGGTCCCGCTGGTCGCCGAGGAGACATTCGGGCCCGTGGCGCCGATCATCCGCGTCCGCGACCTCGACGACGCGATCGCCACCGCCAACGCCACCCCCTACGCACTCTCCAGCGCCGTTTGCACGTTTGACTGGCGCGCGATCTCCAGGTGTATTCGTGAGCTGCGCGCCGGCACGGTCAACATCCGCGAGGTTCCGGGCTGGCGGACTGAGGTGACCCCGTTCGGGGGCCTGGGCGACAGTGGTCTGGGCGTCAAGGAGGGCGTCCGCGAGGCGATGCGCGCCATGTCATTCACCAAGCTGTACACGCTGCCATGGGACTGACACCGCCCGCGACGGTGCAGGAGATCATCGCCGCCTGCGAGTCGATGGAGGGGCTCCCATACGACGGCGAGCCTGTCGACCAGCTCCAGCACGCGCTCCAGTGCGCGGACATCGCCCGGCGCGAGGTCGGAGATCCGGAGTTCGTGGTGGCCGCGCTGCTGCATGACATCGCACGGGCGCCGGCCGTGGCGGGAATTCCCTACGACGGCCCCCGCGAGCACCACGGCGAGGCTGCAGCACGGTGGCTGACGCCCCGGGTCGGGGTGCGAGTGGCCTGGCTGGCCGAGCAGCATGTCGCCGCCAAGCGCTACCTCGTCGCGACCGATCCGGCCTACCGTGCGCTGCTCACCGATGTCTCGGCCCGGACGTTGTCCGCCCAAGGAGGACCGATGATCGACTCCGAGGTGCGCGAGTTCGAAGGACACGCCGACCACCGGCTAGCCGTACGACTGCGCGAGATCGACGACCGAGGCAAGGTCCCCG
Organism: uncultured Solirubrobacterales bacterium; assembly: GCA_963794825.1. GTDB lineage: Bacteria > Actinomycetota > Thermoleophilia > Solirubrobacterales > Solirubrobacteraceae > Palsa-465. The sequence continues at coordinate 1,270,450 of CAWCFB010000003.1, read as the reverse complement.
GGCTGGACGTTCCCGGGCTCGACAGCTATCGGGCTGACTTGCTGGAAGTGGCGAAACGCGCACGAAGCTCCAGCGCGTGACCGCGACGCCGGGGGCAACCCTCAGCGTTTGGTCTTGAACGACCAGCGCAGGCTCACCGGGTAAGTCCCGCCGGGATAGATCCGGAGCTTGTTTCCGGTCAGGGGGCCCTGGATCCCGAGACTCGTCGCCTTGACGTAGCCGGAGATCTGCGCGGTGTAAGTGGTGCTCTTGGACAGCGGCTTGACCGGGATCAGCATTGCGCACGAGCCCAGAAACAGGCCCAAGCTCGGAGCTTTGCCACTCACCACCCGGACCTTTACGGAGGCGTCGGCGGTCTTGATCTTGACCTTCCCCTGACGGCTGCTTAGCGAGGCGGAGCGTACGTACACCTGCGCGGCGCCTGGAATCGGGGCCCACGGACCCGCGAAGAACGCGATCAGGTACGGACCCGTCTTAGTCGGTTGCGGGAGCCCAAGTTCGTCGCCAGGCGTGAACGGGCCCTCGCCGGCGCGCTCACTTACCGGCCAGTTGCTCCGGCCATTGCCGGGATAGGTGTAGCCAATCGGTTTTGCCGGGGGGTTCAGCCGAAAGGTGGCCAGCGGCTGGAGCACAGTCACGCAGGTGAACCCGTACGAGGAGTTGAAGCCAATCGACTCGAGGTTCGGGTTGAGCAGGTCGGCAAGGTGCAACGGCGCCGATTGGAACGGGTTGCCGCGCGTCGTCCACGTCGATCCGCTGGCGATGTCCGCCGTTCGCCCAGCGGCTGCACCAGCCCTCGTGTAGCCCGGCTTGCCGGGCACCTCGTCGTGGGTCAAGGCGTGATTGAGATGCTCGTAGCGGTTGTGGGCCGCGCACGCCGAGGACGCCGCCTTGTCCTCCGTGATCCCCGCGGGAATCCCGTTCTTGGCGCGTTCACCGTTGAGCTGCGCGATCACCTGAGACGCGCTGATCGCGCCGGCAGGCCCGGCAAGCAGCAGGCCCAGGACGCTCGTCAGGGCCAGCACCACCGTCGCCACGGCGATGCCCGTTCGGATCCGCATGCGCGGACGACTCCATTTCCCCTGCCTGCTCACTCCGATCACGAACAGTTTATCGGCGGTGTCCTGAGCCCGAGCCCGTCTAGGCACACGCCCTCGCGGAGGCGGAATGTCACCATGAAGCCGTGAAGAGTGTGAGTTCTCCGCGGTCCGGGGGGCCCGTGCAGCGGTCGGTAGCCGCGTGTCTGGCGGCGATCCTCGAGGTCCCGGTCGATGAGGTGCCAGTCCCCGACGAGCAGCACCCGGACCCGTGGGTCGTCTGGCGCAACTGGCTCGCGCAACGAGGGCTCGGCCTTGTCCGCCTCGCCGAGCCAGCCGGTTTCAATTGGCCGGGGCCGTGGCTCGCCCTGTTGCGCGCCGCCGACGGGAACGGGGAGGTCGCGGTGGTGGCGTTCGGCTCGCCCCCGGGGATCGCCTGGAATCCGCTCGACGGCGCGGAAACCTTCGACGCAGTCCAGGTGGGCTACGTGGTGGCTCCGGCCGACGTGGCCCTGTGGGCTCCAGCGGCTCGGCCGCCGGGGCGCTCTCAGGGCACCGTGGAGGCGATCGTCGTCGCGCCCGCAGCCGAGGCCGAGGCGGTCCGGATCGACTCCGCGCAGGCACACGCTGGTCGCGGTCTCAAAGGCGACCGCTACTTCGACGGTCGCGGCACGTTCTCGGACGCCTACGACCGTGGCCACGATCTAACGCTGATCGAGGCGGAGGTGCTCGAGCAACTCGACCTCCCGGCCGGAGGTTTGCGCCCGGAAGATGCTCGTCGCAACATCGTGGCCCGTGGCATCGATCTCAACGCGCTCGTCGGCCAGCGCTTCCGCATCGGCGACATCGAGTGTTTCGGCCAGCGACTGTGCGAGCCATGCGCACACCTAGAACGGCTGACCGCTGCCGGCGGAAAACCGGGCGTGCTTCGCGCCTTGATCCACAAGGGCGGCCTCCGCGCCGACGTGCTCAGCGACGGCGAGATCCGCGTCGGCCACCCGATCACCACCGAGTAGTTCGCGGCTCCAGCGGCACGCGCTCGCGGTTCGGCCTGGCGTATGGTGGCGTGAATGGGCAATAGCGAGGCCAATGCCGCCTGGCACCGGCAACTCCACCACACCGGACATGACCATCTGAGCGCGGACACGGCGCAGACGCCAGGGATGCGAAGGTATGAGGCCATCTCGGGCAAGCGAAACGGGTCGCGGAAGATCTGGATGGGCGAGAGCCGCATCGATCCGGGAATGATCTCGGGCGATCATCACCACGGCGAAGCGGAGACCGGTATCTATGTGGTCAAAGGCCACCCGGTGTTCGTGTTCCTCGAGCACGGCGAGGAGCGACAGATAGAGACAGGCCCTGGCGACTACGTCTACGTTCCGCCATACGTTCCCCACCGCGAGGAGAACCGGACCGCAGAGGAGTGCGTCGTGGTGCTCGCGCGCAGCACGCAGGAAGGGATCGTCGTCAATCTGCCGAGCCTCCGGGCCGAAGTTCCGCAGCTCGACGAGCTGATCGCTGCCTTGTCCGAAAACGACGAGTAGCGCCGGGGATGATTGGCCAGTGACGCGAGCGGGAAGCTGACGGCCACTGCTGTCGTCCGTCTCAAAAGGAGGGCCTAGTGACGACCGTCCTAATCATCGTCTGCATCCTGTTCTGCATCGGCGTAATCGCTGCCATCGTCGGACATCTCGGATACGGGATCGCTCGCGACAAGCATTGGCGCCTCCGCATCCATCGCCACCACCGCGCCAGGCGTGGCTCCGCCGCAAGGTGACGAGCGGAACTTAGTCCAGCAGTCTGGTAGCCGTCCAAGGGGGCGGGCGGCTGTGCGGGGTGTATCAAAGGTGCTCCGCGATGCGGTCTACACGCACCATCGAGCGGCAGCTGGGCTTCGCCGTCCGGCGCCTCCGCGCTCGGGCGTTCTCGTGTCGCTGCGCTCCGTGGTTCCTGATCGCCGTCACGCTCGGGCTGCTGGCGACGCCGGGGCGAGCCTCGGCGCATTTGCGCTCGGGGACCGTCGCGGTTGACTACCGGGTTACCGTTGCGCGCCCGGTTACGGCCGCCTATGAGGCTCAGATCTACCAAAGCGATCATGGCCTCAGCCTGACCCTTAAGCCAGGCCACACGGTGGTGTTGCTCGGCTATCTCGGCGAGCCGGTATTCCGCCTTGATGGGGCGGGGCTGTGGGTCAATGCCGCCTCGCCCACGGCGGCCGCTACCCGTCTGGTGCCAAAGGCGCAGCAGGGGGACTCGGCGACGCCTGCATGGCGGCTGCAAGCCGGGAAGCACTCTGTCGTGTGGCACGACGGACGCGCGCAAGGGCTGCCCGCCGGCGTCGATCGAGGCGTGTGGAAAGTGCCGCTGATCGTCGATCGGCATCGCACGTGGCTGGAGGGAGAGTTGCAGCGGTTTGGCGCCCCGGACCTGTGGCTGTGGCTAGGCGTGCTCGCGTGCCTCCTGGTCGCGGGCGGCCTCCCACTCGCCGCGCGGCGGCGCGATCTCGCGCGCAGAGCCGCGAGGGGTTGCGCGCTTGTCGCTGCCGGCGCCTCGGTCTTACTTGCGCTCGCCTTCGCGCTTGATTCGTACGCGTCTCCGGGGACTTGGATCGAGGGGTTTGACGCGATCGCGTTCCTCGCCGTCGGGCTGTGGGCGATGGTGCGGGGACCGGAGAACCTGCGTCTCGCAGGAGCGCTCGGGATGGGTCTCGTCAGCCTCGCCATCGGGCTCCTCGACGGGGCTGTGTTCCTTCACCCGATCGTGCTCGCGATCCTGCCGGGCACGATCATTCGACTACTCGCGGTGACGGCGATTGGAGCGGGGCTGAGCGCTGCGGCGCTGGGCGTAGCCTTCTACGAGGAGTTCACCGCCAAGTCCGGCAACGCTCGAGAGGATCTCGGTTTTCCGCGGGCCTCACCAGCCCCGGGGGTTTCTGATCGACGTGGCGGGCTCGGCGCCTAGGCGTGGCGAGGCCGCCGGGTCCCAGCGCTGACTAGAGCCGGGCGTTTTGCTCTGTTGCCTCGAGCTCGGCGACCAGCTCTGTCACGCGGGTGAGGATCTCGTCGCGTATGGCGCGGACCTCGTCGAGAGGGCGGCCTTTGGGATCGGGAAGGTCCCAGTCGAGGTAGCGCTTGCTGGGGATGTAGGGGCATTGATCGCCGCAGCCCATCGTGACGACGAGGTCGGCCTGGCTGACGAGTCCACGGGTGAGGAGTTTTGGTGTGCGGTCGGCCAGGTCGATGTCGAGCTCGCGCATGACTTGCACGACTTCGGGGTGCACGCGCTCGCCGGGGGTGGTGCCAGCAGACAGGGCTCTGTGCTGCCCGGCCGCGGCTCGTTCGAACAGCGCCTGGCTCATCTGCGATCGGCCCGCGTTGTGCAGGCACACGAACAGGACCGTACTCACCGGACGGTCTGATCTTGTCTCGCGGTGAGGACGGTACGGCCGGCGTCGTCGGGGTGTGGGATCACCACATCCGCGGCGGCTTCCGGGGTGACGTCTGGGTACAGCGCTCGGATCGCGGCCACCGCGAGGCCGCCCCCCAGCAGCTGAACGATGATGAACCCGGGGGCTGAAGCCGGGGCGACCCCGGCGAAGGTGTTGGAGAAGATCCGGCCGACGGTGATCGCGGGGTTGGCGAAGCTGGTGGAGCTGGTGAACCAGTAGGCGGCGCCGATGTACGCGCCAACGGCGGCCGGAGCGGAGGCACCGCGACGGGTGCGCGCCAGCGCGAAGATCACGAGCAGCAACCCGAACGTCGCGACAATCTCGGCCAGCAGGTGCGCCGGGGTCGCGCGGTGATGGGTCGAAATGCTGACCGCCGCTTTGGCGAACATCGCCGTTGGCGAGGATCGCGCCGCACACGCAGCCGGCGATCTGGGCCGGGAGGTAGGCGAGCGCGTCGCGGCGGGCCAGGCCACCAAACGCGGCGTCCACGAGCGAGACGACCGGGTTGAAATGTCCGCCCGAGACCGGGCCGAACATGAGGATGATCGCGAACAGCCCGGCCGCGGTCGCGGCAGCGTCCTCGAGCAGCTCGAGGCCGACGTCGTGCGGGGAGAACTGCTGGGCGGCGATCCCCGCACCGATCACGACCGCGGCGAGGAACGCCGAGCCGAGGAACTCGGCGAGCAGCCGGCGGGCAAGCGGTGGCGGCGCTGTCATCACAAGGCCGCGCAGTCTAAAGATTGACATTCATCACTTCAATCGGTATCTGTATATAGATGGCCGTCGATCTTGAGCTGACTCCGAAGACGAAGCGTCCGGCAGGGGAGCGGTGCTGCGAGCCGGTGGTCTATCCCGATGTCGAGCGCGATCACGCGGTGCGGATGGCGGTCGTGGCCAAGGCACTCGGGGACCCGGTGCGCCTCCAGCTCGTCGACGTGTTGCGCAAGCACGCGGGCAAGGTGTGCGTGTGCGAGCTCGTGCCGCTGTTCGAACTCTCGCAGCCCACCGTGTCCCATCACCTGAAGGTGCTGCGCGACGCGGGGATCGTCGGCTCAGAGCGAGTCGGACTGTGGGCGTACTACTTCGTGATCACCGATGCGCTGAAGGAGCTGTCCGGATGGCTGAGCTAGACCCACGCAACTGTTGCCCGCCCGAGGATCAGACCGGCTGCTGCGAGTCCTCAGAGAAAGCGTCCTGCTGCGGCGAGCAGCACGGCGAGGGCTGCGGCTGCGCCGCGGGCGACGGGCGGGCATCGAGCGTGGCCGCGACGGCGGTCCGGGAGACGGTACGTGAGAAATACGCCGCCGCCGCGCGGGCGGCCGCTGAAGGGAGCGGCGGGTGCTGCAGCCCGGCCGACCAGACCGGAGCGTTCGGGGCGTCGCTCTATGCCGACGAGGCCTCCGCGGTGCCCGAGGCAGCCGTTGGCGCCTCGCTCGGGTGCGGCGTACCAACCGCAGTGGCCGATCTGCACGAGGGTGAGGTGGTGCTTGACCTCGGTTCGGGCGCCGGCGCCGACGCCCTGATCTCCGCTAGGCGCGTCGGACCGACGGGCCGGGCGATCGGGATCGACATGACCGAGGAGATGCTCGAGCTCGCGCGCCAAAACGCCGTCCAGGCCGGGCTTGACAACGTCGAGTTTCGCCTCGGGTATCTCGAGCAACTCCCACTCGGGGACGACAGCGTCGACGTGGTCATCTCCAACTGCGTCATCAACCTCTCCGGCGACAAACCGCAGGTCCTCGCCGAGGCAGCGCGGGTACTGCGGCCCGGCGGGCGGTTCGCAGTCTCCGACGTGATCGCCGACCCTGACATGGATGAGGCGACGAAAGCGGATATGTCGGCCTGGACCGGGTGCATCGCCGGTGCGCTCACCGAGGACGAGTTCCGGACCGCGCTCGCCGCCGCGGGACTCGAGGAGGTCGAGATCCGCGAGACCCATCGCGTGCACGAGCACGCGGCCGCGGCGATCATTCGCGCGCGCAAACCCGCCGCCCCTTAGGCCACCGCGAGCCGTCGGCGTAGCTCGCTCGAGCGACTGCCCGGGGACGTCAGCCCCCACGACGTTGCGATGGCGTTGGCAGAGCCCTCACCGGTTGACGGCCGCCCCGAGGGGCGGCCGCCGTCCGGTGTGCTCAGGCTCAGTGGACGCTGATCGTCTGGCTGTAGACCGGCGCGGCCCCGGATCCGGGGAACGCCGACCCGATGCCGCTGAACTCGACGACTGTGACCTTGTAGGTCCCAGCCGTCGCGTAGCTGTGCGTTGGCGTGGCGCCGGTGCCAGTCGAGCCATCGCCGAACTCCCAGAGGTAGTTCGTGACGGGCTGGCGGCTGATGTTCGTCAGGCCTGTGAACGACGCCGACAGATGCATTGGTCGTGTCCGTGAAGCCCGGAACGAACCCGGCTGGCCGGTGTTGATGATCCCGCCAAAGCCGCCCGACAAGCCGCTCGGCTGGAACGCCGCCAGGCCGACGTCGTACAAGCCGGCCTCCGGGAATGTGTGCGAGATCGTCGGGGCCGTCGTCTCGATCGTGTTATTGCACGTTGTCGTGCATCCTGGCGTCCGAATCGTTGAACTGCCAGCTGAAGTCGGCAATCGACGGATCCGACCCAGTCGCGTCGAAGTTCATCGCAAGCCCCGACCCGGGGTGGCGGTGAACGTCGCCGTCGGCGGCGGCCCGGACGGGGTGTAGCGCTGTAGGCACTGATGGCCGTCGTTGCTCCACATCATCTGGTAGTAGTAGAATGGCCGTTGATCACCTGGTTGTACTGGTAGGTGACCCGTCGGCGCTTGACGGTGCCAAGCGAGGGCGCCGTAGGTGTAGGCGCACTGGTCACCGATCTCCTCGCCGTGGTCAGGACCGGTGCCGTTGGTCCACGCATCGTTCGGAATCGGGTCGGTGATCGACTCGTTGTGCTCGTGGGCCATTCCGCCGTCGATCGCGCCGTCAGACGGACCGTTCGGGTAGTTGCCGGAATCGCACGCCAGCTGCCCGTTGTACTTGAAGTTGTACACGTAGGGATCGAACGCGTAGAACCGCATTGGCGACGCGACCGTCTGCTGGTGATACGCGCAGTAGAACGCCAGGTTCGCCGGCTCGCCCACGAGCATCCGCCGTAGCTCTGGCTCGCGTCGTTGGTGAAGCACCCGCCACGTTGGGTGGGGTAATCACGTAAATCTCGTGGCTCAGGTCGGCGGGGATGTGGTTGGCCGCGGCGACCTTCTCCACCTCGGCCTGGATTTGGGCGTCGGTGAGGCAGTTGGTCACCGGAGCGCTTGCAGGACACTGGCTCGTCGGGTACGGGTCGGTGTCGAGGATCGCGCCGCCGTAGGTGACCTGATATCGCGCGAACGCACCCGTCGAATCGCCGTACTGGGCCGAAATCGAATCGACGTTCTGGTTTCCCCCGCTGTCGGCTTGCAGGTCCTTCCAGTACTGCTCGATTCCGGTCACGTACTCGTGCGGGTATCCCGGCGAGCCGTAGGCCTTGTAGCCGCTTCGGACTCCAGAACAACATGATGTCGGTGTTCGACGGCATCACCGGACCGCCGTTGTAGTCCATGTTGTTGAACACCGAATCGAACGGGGCTGACGTGGCTTGCCGCACTGCGCAGCGGCTGGTAAGAGACGACCTGGCCGTCTGGCAGCCGCTTGAGCACCGCCGACGCGCTCGAGGCCGCGACCGCGCAGATCATCAGCGCTGCCGCGAGCGTTGCCACGCCAAGCCAGCGGCGCTGGCTGGATCCAATCTTCATGCGACCGACCTCCATCGGTTATGGCCTGGGCGGGGTGCTTCAAACCCTATGTCCGAGCCTCCGGCGAACGCAAACGGCCTGGATCGCCATAACAAGACACACACGAAAGGGGACTTTCCCCCGTGTCCAGGCCAGGGAAGGCGCCTGCCGATCCGGTGTCTCAGCCAGTCTGCCGGGCGTTCGCAGGGCGCTCTACGCTGAGGCCATGGAGGGCGGATGAGCAGTCGCGCGCGCAGCCTGTCCAGTGACGAGTTGCTGCAGCGCGGGCTGGTGCTCGAGTACGCGACACTGTCTTGGAACGTTGTCGGAACCGTCGTCCTGATCATCGCCGCTGTCGCGGCTCGATCGGTGGCGCTCAGCGGGTTCGGCGTCGACTCGCTGATCGAAATCGTGGCCTCCGCCGTCGTTATCTGGCAACTCAAAGGTGACGAGGGGTCGGGCCGCGAGCGGCGGGCGCTGCGCGTGATCGCGGTCGCGTTCGTGCTGCTCGCGATTTACATCTCGGTTCAGAGCGCGGTGACGCTCGGCTCACAGTCGCACCCTGGTCACTCGACCCTGGGCATCGTGTGGCTCGCCGCCACCGTGCTTGCCATGTTCGCTCTCGCGGCCGCGAAACGGGACACCGGCGAGCGGCTCGGCAGCGCCGTGCTGCAGACAGAGTCCCGCGTGACGGTCATCGACGGCGCTCTCGCCGCAGCCGTGCTTGCCGGCGTCATCCTCAACGCGACCGCCGGATGGTGGTGGGCCGACCCCCTCTCCGCCATCGTCATCCTCATCTACGCGCTGCGCGAGGCGGACCACGCCTGGGCCCAGTCAGGCTGAAATCCCATCGTTCGCATCGGACTGTTTACCGAAGCCGCCGGTAACCGATCCACCAGCGCCGGCCCGCGTTTTCGCTCGACGCGCAAGACATGTCCGCCGGGCGGAAGGGCCATGTGCTCCTGAGTTCTCTCCGCCGCTCTCAGAATTGCTCAGGTGGGGACGTGTTTCGGGACAGTTTTGGCTCCTCCGAGTGTCGACGTCAGATCCGCGGGGAGACGGCCGCCGCAGTCACAAGGTCCGGGCTGACCTGCCGCGAAGCCAACCCTCGTGTGTGAAGTGGGGAGCCATGAGGTGAGAAAGCCCCGGTCGATCGGGTCGGCCGGGGCTTTCGGTGTACTTGGGCGGATACAGCTCTAGGACTGCGGCGGGATCGTGTTGAACACGCCCCACGGGGTGACCCTCTTCGCCCCGTAGACGCCCTGCTTGCCGACGAACACGTCGGCCGGCACCGACGCGATGTAGGCGTCTTCGTTGAACAGGTACAGCGGCCGGCCATGGTATGTCACCTGGTGGCTGCCGTCAGGTCTGACGATGGTCCCAATGCCGTGCGAATCAACGCCCGCCCCTGCTGCAGCGCGCCCTGAGGTAAGCACCGGCGGCCAGAAGGCGGCGCACAGCCCCTGACAGACGCTCTCGTGATCTCGTCCGTGGCCGCGGTCCCCGCTCAACGTGTAGACGGGGAAGCTCGCGTCGGCGAAGACGCTGAAGTCGTTGTCCATCCTTGCGGCCAGCACGGTCTCGTCGGGCGAGGTGCCGTCGCGGGGAGCGGTCTCGATTTGCAAATGAGCGCGACCAGTCGCGGGAGTGCCCACACGAGGATGAACCAGATACCAGATACCCGAGGGACTTGTCACTGGATCGTCCAGGTTGGCGCCCTGCGTGTCTCCCGCCGCCTTGTCGAGGAAGAACCGGTACAGCGGTTGCCCGGCATACGTCACCTGCTGGACCGCCGACAACGCCGGCGAGTCGATCTCGGTGCGGGTCACCGTCCCGAGCAGCCTCGGGTTGAGCCCCGGCCCCGCGATCGGAGGACCATTGGTGAGCAACGCGGGCCAGAGGTCGCTATCGCACGGCGTACCCAGCGGGTTCGGGTTGTCGCTACATCCGAACGGTGGCGTACTCGGAGAGAGCACGTGGAGCTGGTCTGACGTGAGCACGTACAGAGAGCAACCGGCGTAGTCGCCCGAACCGATGACCAGGACAGGGCCATAGGACCGCGTTGACGCCACCGAAACGGTCGCAGGACCATTCGGGGTAGTGGTCACATCGTCGGAACAGAGCTTGGTTTGGGCGCTCGCGGGCGAGCTGAACAGAAGGCCTGCGCCAACGAGGCCCAGGCTAAGCAAGGCAGCGATGGCACGGCCACTAACAGGCCACCCGAGCCGATGAAACAGCGTCGTCATCACTTCCTCCAATCGTCTGCCCGGTGCCCACTGGGCAGGCCGTTGGCGAGCAAGCGTCGCGTCGGCACTCCGGGCGGAATTTGCTGCGAACAACGGGCCGACAGATGCCGGCGTGAACTTTTCTGATCTCTGCATCGGTCCTCCTCGATTAGACGTAGAAGTAGGGGTCGAGCACCGTCACCTGGGTGATCCGCTCGACCGGCAGCTCGTTCTGCACAGCGGTCTTGCGAATCGCCTCCGGGCTCGGCGCGTCGTAGATGCAGAAGGTTTGGGTCTTGTCCTCGCTCACGTACGAGTGGACCCAGGTCACGCCTTCCTCGGCGTTGCGGGCGATGACACCGCCGCACACCGTGGCCCCTTTGTCGTCGATCGGGATCCGCAGCCCTTCGCGGAACGTGCGCTCAACCAGATATCGCGGCACTTTTGGCCTCCTCTTTGGTTTGCCACATGACAGGCCACGAAGGTATGTCCAGCGCCTGCGACGGACATCGGGAGGACCACCCATCTTGGGCATCCGTGGCACCGATACCTGAGCGCCGCTACCGCTGCTGCCAGGAGGCGGCGCCGATGCGCGCCGGCTCCGACTCGTCTGAGCGTCCGCTGTGGAACGTGCCCGCCGCCAACTGGGGCCCGTTCATTCCAAGATGGGGATTGCTCCCGATGAGCGCTGCGGCGTGTCGACCTAGGTTGTGCCCATGGTCAACAACTTCATCGAGATCGAAGGAGGATCTGAGATGAGTACTCATATGCATTGTGGGCGCCTGCTGGCTGCCGCTGTTGCCGTTGTGCTTACGGCGGCCCCGGCCTCGGCGTCGGCGTTCAGGCTTGGGTCGTCCCCGGGTGATGCGCAGGGCGCTGCCCAGGCCGTGCGGGTGTCACCCCCCGCGTCTGCGACCGTCGGGTTCGCGTGGGATGACGCGCTGATCGGCGCCGGAGTCGGCGCGATCGCAGTCGGTCTCGGGACGGCCGGTGCGATCGGTGTCGGCCGCTCACGGCGACCGACGGATCGTGGCGTGTTGCTCGGTTGACGGTCGAGCGGCGTCAGAGGAAGATGGCGGTCGTGGTGGTGCGGGACCAAAGCAGCGAACGGCTGACAGGTGGCCGCCTGCTGGAGCGTGAGGAGCAGCTCACGGCGCTGCACCGCTGCCTTCGGGATGCCCGCGCCGGCCGCGGCCGCCTCATTCTCGTCGCGGGCGAGGCGGGGATCGGCAAGACGACCCTCGTCCATCACTTCTGCCAGAGCGACACGGCGGCTGGGTCGGTCGTGTTGTGGGGCGCCTGCGACGGGCTACGGACGCCGCGCCCACTGTCGCCGCTGATCGACGTCGCCCGGAGCACCGGCGGAGCACTGCAGGCCGCGATCGACGGCGGCGACAAGCCGGCGGGCTGCTTCGACGCGCTGCGGCGCGAGCTCGAGCGCCGCCAGCGGCCGGTGCTGGTGATCGAGGATCTTCATTGGGCTGATGAAGCAACGCTGGATGTGATGACGATGCTTGGACGAAGGATCGGCCAGGTGCCGGCGTTGACGATCGCGACCTTCCGTGAGGACGGGCTGGCGGCCTCGGAGCCGCTGCGGGAGGCGATCGGCGAGTTGCAGACAGGCGCGGCGGTGACACGGCTCGATCTGGCGCCGCTATCAGAGGCGGCTGTGGACACGCTGGTCGAGGACGCCGATCTGGGGTTCGATCCGGGCGAGCTGCACAGCCTGACGGCGGGCAACCCGTTCTTCGTCAGCGAAGTGCTCGCCTCCGGCGGGCACCGGTTGCCGGCGAGCGCCCGGGATGCGGTGCTGTCCCGCGCGATGCGGCTCTCCGCCGACGCCCAGGCGGTGCTTGAGACGATCGCGGTGGTCCCGCAGCGCGCCGAGGTGTGGCTGCTCGAGGCGCTGCTCGCGGAGCGGCTGGGGTTGCTCGACGAGTGCCTCGCCTCAGGGATGGTCAGCGCATCAGCGACGGCCGTTGAGTTCCGGCACGAGCTGGCACGGCTCGCGATCGAGCAGCGGATCGCGCCGCACCGTCGTGTCAAGCTGCACCGGCAGGTGCTGGCCGCATTGATCGAGCACGGAGGCCCGGACGTGGATGCCGCGCGGCTCGCTCACCACGCCGAGGCGGCTGACGACGGTCCGGCTCTGTTCCGTTACGCGAGCGTGGCGGCGCGAGAGGCGGCGGCCGCCGGTGCACACCGCGAGTCGGTTGCTCAATACGAGCGCGCGCTCCGCTTCGCCGCAGAGCTGGATCTCGCGGCGCGGGCGGAGATGTACGAGCACCACTCCAACGAGTGCCACTTCATCAATCACTTTCCCGGGGAGGAGTCATCGCTGCGGGCCGCGATCGAGTGCTACCGCACGCTCGGTGATCCTGTCGGCGAGGGCCGCACGTGGCGGCTGCTTGGACATGCGACCGAGTGCCGGACCGGCGATCTCGAGGCGGGCGCCGCGATGATTCGCAAGTCCGTGGAGGTGCTCGAGACGGGCGAGCCTGGGCTTGACCTGGCGATGTCGTACATGTCGATCGCGTCGTTCAGCACGGTCGTGGAGGACCTTGAGCCCGCCGCACGCTGGACGCGCCGCGCCATGGCCGTTCCGGCCGTGACGAAGGACCCGCTGCTTCAGTGCCGTGCTCTCGGGATCGAGGGCCATCTGGAATACGTGATCGCGAGCCAGTCAGAGAAGGTGGAGCGATCCCTGCGGATCGCCCTTGAGGCGGGTCTGGAAGACCAGGCAGGGCTTGCGTACATGGGCATCTGCGGTTGTGCGGCGCGGGTGCGCGACTACGACATCCTCGGCCGCTACGTCGAGGACGGAATCACCTACTGCACGGCTCGCGACCTGGATCTGCACACCAACTACCTGCTCGTCTATCGCGCGCAGGCCGAGCTCGACCGCTGCCGATGGGACGCTGCCGCCGAGTCGATTGGGCGCGTCTTGCGCGACCGGCGCGCCGGACCAGAAGAACGGGTGATGGCGCACACGATCCTCGGCCTCGTGCGCGCCCGGCGCGGTGATCCGGCGGTCTGGAACGCGCTCGACGCGGCCGTCGAGCTGTGTAGCCCGGAGATGAGCAGCCCCAATGCCCGCGTACCACTCGCCGGCGCTTTGGCCGAGGCGCTGTGGCTCGAGGGTCGCGACCCGGAGGTCGACACGGCCACGGCGGAGGGGTTCGCGCGAGCCGTCGAGGGGAAGCAGCGCTGGCAGCTGCCGGCGCTGGCGGTCTGGCGCCGTCGTGCCGGAATCGTCGACACACCGCTCGACGACGGGCTCGTCGTAGGCCCGTACGTGACGATGCTCGCCGGTCGGTGGGCCGACGCCGTCGAGGAGTGGCAGGCGCTCGGATGCCGCTACGACGCCGCGCTGGCAGCGATCGACAGCGGCGATGGGGGGCTGCTCGAGTGGGCGCTGGTGGAGTTGCGCGAGCTCGGCGCGCGACCGGCGGCCGCGATCGCTGGCCGGAGACTCCGGGAGCTGGGCGCGAAGGTTCCGCGCGGTCCTCGGCCGCAGACGCGTGAGAACCCCGCGGGTCTGACTGGGCGGGAGCTCGAAGTGTTGCCGCTGCTGGCCGACGGGCTACGGAACGCCGAGATCGCAGAGCGACTCGTCGTGTCGGAGAAAACCGTCGACCACCACGTGTCTGCGATCCTGCGCAAGCTCGACGTCCGCACCCGCGGCCAAGCGGGCGCCGAAGCCATCAGGCTCGGGCTGAACACGTAGCAGCGGGCGGCCCATCGCGCCGACGACGCGGCGAAGGAATCGAACCTTCCAAGCTGCGGGCTGCCCCGCCATGCCGGTTTCGAAGTGCGCTGTTTGCAGGGCTTTTGCCCGCGTTTACGCCCGCTTGCGCGCTCCTGACAGATCCGCCGACGGATCGGCGCTCGACTTCGCCGGTGTATTGACCGCGGGCGCGAGCAATCTCCGCATCATCAACCGCAAGCGTCGCGTGATCGCGGTTCCGCTCAACGACGACCGCGCGTGCTGGATCACAACCGATGACCAGTCGACATGCTCTGGAGCACCGCCACCGGCACCCATCGGCAGGGCGTGTTCGGCGCTTCAAAAATGCGTCGCTTCTTCAATAATCCACCCGACGAATTCGATGCGAACGGGTCAGGATGACCCGAGCAGCAATCGGGCTGTCGTGCAGCCCAGCACGCGATCCAATCCGACTCTGCGCGGGGGACGTTCCAGTCAGCAGCGCTCTACGGACGTCGTCGCGCCGCGGTTCGGCTCGCTTTGGCGCGCAGGGTTTCTTCCGGGTCGGGTGCGAGGATGGACTCGTGACGAGCGCGACCACGGAAACGTTTGCCGCGGCTGCTCTTGAGCGGTTGCGGTCGCTCACAGCTGATGATGGTTCGACGTTTCGGGATGGGCAGCTCGAAGCGATCCGGGATGTCGTGGTCGATCGGGCGCGGGTGTTGTGCGTGCAGCGCACGGGGTGGGGAAAGTCGGCGGTGTATTTCGTTGCGACTGCCCTATTGCGGGAGGCAGGCGCGGGCCCGACGTTGATTGTCAGCCCGCTGCTAGCGCTGATGCGCAACCAGATCGCGGCGGCGGAGCGGCTGGGGCTGCGGGCGCACACGGTCAACAGCACCAATCGCGAGGAGTGGGACGGGGTTCGCGATCGGCTGGCCGGGAACGAGATCGATCTGCTGCTGATCAGCCCGGAGCGGTTGAACAACCCGCGCTTCCGAGCGGACATGCTGCCGCTGTTCGCCGCGTCCGTTGGGCTGCTGGTTATCGACGAGGCGCATTGCATCTCTGACTGGGGGCACGATTTCCGTCCGGATTACCGCCGCGTGAAGGACATGCTCGATGCGCTCGCGCCTGGGGTGGCAGTGCTGGGAACGACGGCGACCGCGAACGATCGGGTCGTCGACGACGTCCTGGAGCAGCTAGCCGTTCGCGACGGCGAGCCGCTGCGCACGTATCGCGGTCCGCTGGCCCGGAGCAGCCTGCGTCTGGAGGTGCTCGAGTTGCCGCGGCCCGCTGAGCGGCTCGCGTGGCTGGTCGAGAACCTGCCGGAGCTGCCGGGGTCGGGCATCGTGTACACGCTGACCAAGCGCGACTCCGAGCAGGTCGCCGCGTTCTTGAGCGCCAACGGGATCTCGGCGCTGGCCTACAGCGGCGAGCAGGAGACCGCCGATCGGATTGCCGCCGAGGAGCGGCTACTGCGCAACGAGGTCAAAGCGATCGTCTCGACCAGCGCTCTGGGGATGGGTTACGACAAGGCCGACCTGACGTTCGTCGTTCATTATCAGGCGCCGGGCTCTGTGGTCTCCTACTACCAGCAGGTCGGCCGTGCCGGACGCGGTGTTGACCACGCCGACATCATCCTGCTGCGCGGCGGCGAGGACCGCCGCATCCAGGATTTCTTCATCGAGCAGGCGTTTCCACCGCGCGAGCGGGTCGCGGCGGTTCTCGCGGAGCTGGAGGGCGCCGGCGAGCAAGGCCGCTCCACGCGTGAGCTGATGGCGATGGTGAACCTCGGGATGGGTCGGATCGAGGCGATGCTGAAGATCCTCGACGTCGAGGGCGCGGTGCATCGCGACGGCGCGCGCTGGCGGCTGGCCCCCGGCGCGGATTGGGCCTATGACGCCGAGCGGTACACACAGGTCACTGCTCTGCGCCGTTCCGAGCAGCAGGCGATGGCCGCGTTCGGAACCGATGGCCGCTGCCTGATGCGCGCTCTCCAGGAGGAACTCGACGACCCTGACGCGCGGGACTGCGGTCGCTGCTCGGTCTGCACCGGGCCTCGCTTCGCTCGGCCGCCCGACCCGGCGCTGGTGGAATTGGCCGGCCGCCACCTGCGCTCCAAACCGGTCGCGCTGGAGCCCAAGAAGATGGCGCCCGACGCCGTCGGCACGATGCGCAAGATCCCAGAGGATGCCCGCACCGACCCGGGTTGGGCGCTCGCGCGCTTCGGGGACGGCGGCTGGTGGCCGGCGGTCGAGCGAGGGTTGCGTTCCGGGTCCTTCGATGCTGAGGTGGTTGCCGGACTCGCGGACATCGTGCGCGGCGGGGGCACTCGTGCAGCTTGGGTCACGTCCGTCCCGTCCGCCGGCCTCGGCGACGTGATCGAACGGCTGGCCGAGCGCCTCGCTGCCGAGCTCGGCGTCCCGCACGTGCGGCTGCTAAGGCGCACCGAGGATCGCCCGCCGCAGCGCGAAATGGCCAACGCCGTGCAGCAGGCCGCCAACGTGCGTGGAGCGTTCGCGGTCATAGCCACGCCGCCACCCGGTCCCGGCGTCCTACTCGACGATCGCCGCAGCTCGGGCTGGACGCTGGCGATGGTGGGCGGCCAACTGCGCCGCGCCGGCGCCCAGCGAGTCTTTCCACTCGCGCTAGGGACCGTTACATAGCTGAAGCCGCACCGTCGTCGCACACGCTTTATCGTCGTACTCGGGCACGACCGATAAGTTCCGCGACGCTAGTCGGTCCTATCTCGCATGCTCGAATTTATGAGGATGGGCCGATGACCTCAGCCGACAGAACACAGCTCGCTCGCGACCTCTATCTCGCGTTTGCCGCCGGTGACCACGAGCGCGTCGAGAGCATGCTGGCCAAAGAATTCACGTTCTCTAGTCCCGTGGATGTCGGCCTTGACCGCTCGCGGTATTTCGAGCGCTGCTGGCCTGGTTCCGGCCAGGGGCAGCAGTTCGCATTTGTGCGGCTGGTCGAGGCGGGCGACGAGGTGATCGTTACTTATGAGATGACGAGGGCTGACGGTGGCAGAGGCCGCAATACTGAGATCCTCACATTCGATGGTGACCAGGTTTCTGGCGCCGAGGTCTACTTCGGGTGGGACCTGCAATGACCCCAGAGCCGCAATCGATGTCGCCGCAATCCCACGTGCGGGCTAGGCCCGACAGCGCCGCGGGGCAGGAGCACGGACAACTGGACGCTTCAGACCCCGCCGGCAGGTCGCCGGCCAACGTGGCTGGCGGGCTGCCTAGGTCGTTGCACAAGCCAAGGATCACGGCCGGCACCCTTTTATTGCTGCTCGAGCTTGAACCCCACACGCATCTCGACCTGGAAATGGGCGATCTCATCGCCCTCTACGTGGCCGCGGATGCTGCGCACCTCGACCCAGTTAAGTCCTCGCAGCGTCTTCGACGCTCTGGCCACGCCGGACCGCATGGCTTCCGTGACTCCGTCGGGAGACGTCCCGGCGATCTCGATGATCCTGTAGGTATCCGACTCGGACATGCAGCCTCGTTCCTTTCAAGGTTGGTTCACGATGCGAGCCCTACCCGTTTGAAGCGAGCCGGTCGCGCGGGAGAGCTTCCGACTGACCGAGCGTTTGGCCGCTCGGTCGGGTCAGGGGTGGACAGACCGGGCGATCGGAGGACCCTGAAACCAGCTACTTGCGGAAGCGCGTCCGCTTAGGAACGCTGAGCGAACACAATCAAGAGACGCGCTTTTGGCGAGGATCAGGGAACAGTCGGTTGATCGGTTTACGCCTGCTTTCGGCTCTCTGCAGGCATTTGGCAAGTCGACCGCAGCGGCGACGTCAACATCGTAGGAGTGCGTTGACGGCAGCAACGCCGCTCCCGACGAGGTGCGTCAGCCAGAATGGAAGTGCATGTGGACTTCGGTACCGCCTTGGTTAGTTGGCGAGGTGATGTCCACGTGGTCGGCCATGGTGGTCATGATGGGCACGCCGAGGCCGAGCCCTTCGCCGTCTCGGTGGGGCAGCATCCCCCGTCCCCTGTCGGCGATCACAACCCGCAGAGCGCCACTATGTTCGAGTTCGGCGACCACGGTGATCTGTCCAGCGAGATCGCTGTAGCCGTGAAGCACAGCGTTGGTGGCGGCCTCCGAGACGGCCAGCTTGATTGCTTCGAGCTTCTCGTCAAGAAACCCGCCGATCTGTGCAAACTGGCAGACGGCAGCGCGGATCTCGCCAACCGCCTTCGGTGTGCCGGGGACGGACATCGAGAGCCGGTCGTTCGGAGAAGTCACCTCGGTGTGATCGGGAGTCGCTGGTCAAAGCCGCAGAGTTGGAGCAGTCGCAGCACCTGGCCGCGGGGGTTCTCGATCGCCAGTGACCACCCTTCGCGCCTGGAGCGGCGGTCGAGGTTCATGAACACCTTCACCCCCGAGGAGTCCATGAAGGACAGGCTGGCGAGGTCCAATGTGAGCGTGCCGCCGTCGGGAACGTTTTCACCGGCGCGGAGCAGGCGGTCGGTGCCGGCAAGATCGAGCTCGCCGGACAGCACCAAGCGCACCGCCTCGGCGGCAACGATTCGCTCGACGTGAAACTCAGCCATCAGGTTGCGCCCGGAACGCGAGCACCGCGACGTCGTCACTGACGCTGACCTCCGGAGCGGTGATGAGGTCGCGCAGGATTTTGAGCATCCCGTCAGCCGATCCGGCGGCACCCGCGAGGGCTCCTCGGACGGCCTCGATCCCGAGCAGCTGACCATCCCTCCGGGCTTCGCTCAGCCCGTCCGTGTACATGACGAGCGACGCGCCCGGCTCGAGCTCGAGCTCGATCTCTCCGAAGACCGCGTCCTCAAACCACCCTGCGGGAGGGCCCTCGACGGCGATCTCGGTGCTACGCCCGGTGGCGTCGATCAGCAGCGGTGCGGGGTGTCCCGCGCAAGCCAATCGCAGCCGAAACCCGCTGCCCTTTCCTTCTGCGAACGCAAGGAGAACGGTGCAGAAGGTCGCGATGTCGCGATCGCCCACGTCGAGCAGCATCGTGCGGTTGAGATTCGCGAGCACCTCGCCCGGCTCATGAGCCCACTGCGCGGCGGACCGGATCGCGTGACGCGCCAGCCCCGTGACCGCGGCGGCGGCGGCATCCTTGCCGCTGACGTCGCCAACGGCGAGCACGCAGGTCTCGCCGACGAGGAACATGTCGTAGAAGTCGCCGCCGACGACGGCCATGTCGGCCGGAACGTAGAGCGCTGCCCGCTCCACCCCATCGACCTGTGGTAGCTCGGGCGGAAGCAGGCTGGCTTGCAGCTGACGAGCCGTGCGCTCGGCCTGCTCTCGCAGCGCAAGCTCCTGGCTCACGGTGCGGCGGGCCTGCAGGCGCAGCTCGAGCTCGTCCATCACCACTCCCGCGAGCTCTTCGAGCATCTCCGCGTCCTCTGCTGAGAACTCCCGAGGTGCGTCGTCGATCACGCAAAGCGTCCCGAGGTTGAACCCATCGTGCGTCGTCAACGGCGCGCCGGCATAGAACCGAAGGCCCAGCTCGCCGGCCACCAACGGGTTGGCCATCGTGCGCGGATCAGTCTCAGCGTTCTCGACAACCCACGGCTCATCACCCAGGATCGCCGACGCGCACAGGCCCGGATCGCGGCCGATCTCCTCCACATCGACCCCGTGATGGGATTTAAACCAGATCCGGTCGGTGTCGACGATGCTAACGATCGAGATCGGCACCCTGAACTGCCGCGCAGCCAACTTCGTGACGCGATCAAACGCCCCATCCGGCGGCGTGTCAAGCACGTCATAGCGCCGAACTGCTCGCAGCCGCTCGGACTCGTTCTCCGGGATGGTCGCGCTATGGCTGGACATCGACACTCCTAGCAGGCATGAAACGAGTCTACGGCCCCGAGGACATAGTGCTACGGGCGGCGTGCCCGACAGCGTCTCACCCCCGTCGGTCAAGACGAGCTCGCCGATGAAGACGAGCGCGACCCCGGCTCTGTACCGCTCGAGTCCGAGGCCTACATCTCCTTCTAGACCGGACCGTCGTATGCGCCGCGGGCCGAGCGCGAGGTCGATGATCAGTCCGAACGCGACCGCGGGGAAGATGACCAGAGGCCTCACCGCGGTTCCCGCGCCCTGGGGTGCTGGATCACGGCGCGGAAATGCATTCGCACCGGCGCTACCTCGGCCTGCGCGAGTTGGGAAACGTGCTTGGATCGTTGGCGAGCAGAGACCAACGAGGAGGTGGCCGTGAACATAGAGTTCCTCTCGACCGTGGCGGTGATCGCGCCGGATCCGCCCGCGAGCCGCAAGCTGTACGTCGACGCGCTCGGCCTGCCGCTCAGCGGCGGCGACTATCTCCACAGCGAGCAGGTCGCTGGTTGTAAGTCCTTCGGGATCTGGCCGCTGTCCCAGGCCGCGGAGGCGTGCTTCGGGACGCCGCAGTGGCCGGGCGGGCGGCCGGTGCCGCAGGTCAGTATCGAGTTCGACGTCGCGGACGCCGCGGCCGTCGGCTTAGCGGCACAGGAGCTCAAGCAGGCTGGCTACGAGCTGCTGCACCCGCCGCGCCATGAGCCGTGGGGTCAAACGGTGGCCCGACTGCAGTCACCCGAGGGCGCGATCGTCGGGATCTCACACATCCCTTTATTCCACGGCCAAGATTGACCGGGAAGCGCCCTGCTCTATTGATGCGGCGAGCATCTCGGGCGCCCCGTCTCGAGTCCCGGAAAGCGCGGACAGCAGGTCTGCGTGGCAGATACGGATCGCTAATCGCACGCTCCGGAGGTTGGACACCGGCCTGTCGGCCGGCGTCGCGGGTGTCCGCGAACTAAGACCTAACGAACGTGCTGAGCTGGTGCGCGGGGCCGACCGCGCGGCGGTCGACGATCGTTGCGACACTCTCGCCGGTGCCGTGAATCAGGACCGAGGGCGCAGGAATAAGGGCACGCCAGCGCCGGGTTCTGGTGATCGGTGCCCGCGCAACTCCGACCCGGGCAGACCGTTCTACAGACATGCGCACCCTGAGACACGGCATAGCCGGGTTCGTGTTGCTCGCTCTGCTGATAGCGGGCGCCAGCGCGCAGGCAGCAACGGGAACGCAGGCGAACATCGCGCTGCACACGACGCTGCGCCACAGCGCCAACTTTCCGAACCCGAAGTCGGACGCCGTCTACGCCGGGACCGTCAGGAGCAAACGGTTAGGGCAAGGCCAGATCGTCCAAACGATCAGGATTACCGCCCACCGAACCCCCTCGACCTTTAAGTTCAGCGGAACGAGCACGGCCTACTACACCGACGGGACGCTCAAGGCCAACGTCATCGGAACCGGGACGCTCGTGCGTAACGGCCGCTTCGACCTTTTAGGCCACGGGCACTACACGGGCGGCACGCTGTACCGCCGCGCGCATAGGAGCTACTCGTTCACTGGGGTCGCGCCCGCACCGCCGCCGCCAGCACCGGCGCCACCCTGCGCCGTTCCGGCCGGCTGGAAGGCTGTCGCCGAAGATGCCGACCTGGTCGTGATCGAGTATCAACCCGACGGGCTCACCGAAGAGTATCGCTATTGCAGCTATGCGGACGCGAGTGGCGGCTTCCGGACTCTGTTCACCAACGACGACCACATCCAAGCCGTGGTTACCCGCTCGAAGCTAGATGGGGTCGCCCTCGACTACATCCTCTACGACACCGTGACGGCGTTTGACAGCCCTATCTGCGGCGGCCCGCAAGCCACCGAAGGAAGCTCCGTGATGTATGCCGTCAACACCGTGTCCGGAGAGATCGAGACGCTTGGCCACGGCGAAGGGGCCGTCACGGCCGCTGGCATCTCACCCCCGGGAGTAGCCGCCTGGATCCTCACCTCCGACCAGTGCCCGTTCGCCAATCAGCCGAACCCGCAGCGCACCGAGACGCTGCAGGCTTTCTCCTTCCGGACCGGATCGACAGCCACACTCGACTCCGGCGATCCTGGCGAAGCGGCCTTCTCCTCCCCATCGCTGGGCAACTTGCAGCTCTACCAGTGCGCGGCAGGCTGTTCAGCTAACACCATCGAGGTGGCCTGGACGCACGACGGAATCTGGCGATACGCGCAGGTCAGTTAGGACCGGATCGAGCGCTCGCGCGCCATCACGACCGGTGTCCGCGACGCTTGCGAGGGCGGATCTTCGCGAGCATCGTTTGGCGGCCTTGATTCGCTCGCAGCCCGCCTGCTTTCGACCCCGCTTCCGCATCGGGCTTACAACGGGCCGCACTCGCCGCTCGATCGCTCGAGGCCGTCTCAGTTGGGATCCACCACCGCACGTTTCTTGACCGCCTACTGGACGTCCTCCTCGGGCCCGGCCTGCATCGCAGATATGCAACGCTCAACGAACGCCGCCCGGCATGCGACGACCATGTGGCAGTCGAGTGACGGTGGCGCGACCAGCGAGGCGGCGATGCCGACCTCGTTAAACGCGGAAAGCCCACCCGTGGGTGGACTCTCGGCCATCAGAAGATCAGGCTGCTTTCGCGGGAAGGGGACGTTCAGATGAAGGTCTCGCCCTCTGGTTGCCCTCGCTATCTGACGCTCCCCAGAGTAGCGCACCCGGCTCTAGGCACCGCGCTCTGGCGCGACACCCGACGTCACGTCACGGCGGCCACGTCCGCAGTCGACGGTGTGTTGCTCGGCGCGTCTCTGGCGCACGGAGCCGGCCCGCCCAGCTCGATACTCCTCGGAAGCGACTTGAGGCTTGCCAATCGACACTCGCGCGGTGCTCTGGAAGACGGCGCGCGCCTCGCGAGGCTTCAGCCCGTCGGAGCCGTCCGTCACGAACTCGACGAGCGCGAACCGGCGCCAAGGGGCCGCGGATCAGGGCACGACGTCGGTCAGGGTCGCCGTGAACTGCTCGCCCGACTCCTCAAGCTCGCCCTCGATGTGCAGGCGCGCCGGGCCGGTCTCGGTCCATAGGTCAAGGAAGTAGCCCCACCCGGGCAGGTCCGGATCGTCGGACTTGGCGATCGCCTCGACGACGTACATCTCGCGCGGCGCGAGCACCAGCGATTCGGGGCACTCGTCCTCGATGCGACGCCGCAGGTCCTCGACCCTGAGCCGGCCGCCAGACGCGACGTGGAGCTCCTCATAGTCGCCGTCCACAACCAGCTCGACGACCCCCTCCAATGCTCGGTACATCGCCTCGGGCATCAGCTCGAGCGATTCGACGATCTCTCCCCCTCCGCCCAACTCGTGGCTCGGTACCAGGCCGAGCCGGCTGTAGAAGTAGTCCTCGCACGCCGCACGCGCCTGGCGGCGGATGCCCTTCGATAACCCCGCGGCGCCGAGCGCGAAGCCGCCCGCATCGATCGCCTCCTCGAGCGTCTCGTGGCGGCGAGTCAGCTGGGCAGTTACCGCGCGTCCGTGCTCGGTGTCGCGCGCCAACGATGAGCCATCCAACAGAATCGAGGGAGCGTCGTGGCGGCTGTAGCCCGCGCAGGCCCGCACCGCAGAATGGAGGACGATGAGGTGGTCGCCCATTACGTCCGCGCGAGGGATGGATGGCCGGGCGTCATCCGGATCCGCCGGCTCGCCGAACTGCTAGTAGCGCTCACCATGACGGTGCATCCTACGAGGAGAGGGCCCGCCGTGGACGGCCTCCGAAGACCGACAGAGCGCGGACAGCGCGTCGCAGATGCGATCGATAGCCGGACCCGGGAACCCTCCGCCCTTAACTCTGGCCCGATCAGACGCCGTCTCAGTTCCTGAGGCCCTGCGAACACACTGACGCTAGCTACGACAGCGAGGCATGACGCGGTTCCCGCCGCTGACGCGACCGTCCCGCGATCGACCTCTCGCCGATCTCGCCGACGGTGACGATCGACACTTATCGATCGCCGAGCGCACCCGACGGACACGGCGAAGGAGCCGAGCCGGCGATGCCGCCAGACCTCGGCCGTTCCCGCATAAGCCAACGCTAAGCGAACGTCGTCGGGCCCAGTGCTCCTGCTCACTCGAGGATCCAAGACGGCCGGTCAGTGGTAGCGTCCGCGTCGTGTCAGTGCCGCATCCCAACGCAGGCCTGATCGAGCGCTTCTACGACGCGTTGGGCGCGAGGAAGGGCGACGCGATGGCAGCCTGCTATGCGTCCGAGGGAACGTTCGAGGACCCCGCCTTCGGGAAGCTCGACGCGGACGAGGCGGGTGCGATGTGGCGGATGCTCACCTCGCGCGCTGATGACCTGACCGTCGCCGTTTCGGAGATCACCGCCGATGACCGCGCAGGCTCCGCGAGGTGGATCGCTCGCTACACGTTCACGCAGACCGGCCGCCCGGTGGTCAACGACATCCACGCATCGTTTCGCTTCGCGGACGGGCTGATCGTCGAGCACCATGATCACTTCGACTGGTGGCGCTGGGCGCGCCAGGCGCTCGGCCCGCTCGGGCTGGCCCTGGGCTGGAATCCGCTGTTCCACGACGCCGCGCGCAAGAAAGCACGCGGAACGCTGGCCGAATTTCGCGCGCGCGAGACAGCCACCGCCGCCGCGAGTCCCGACACCGACGGAGCCGCTGCGTCCCCCTGACCCGCCGATGGCGCCAGCTCCTGCTGGTCGTCCGATGCAGGATCGACCACTAAGCGATCAACGCCGGGCCCGCGAGGTATCGAGCGTCCGGCAGGGCATCGCTCGTTTCCTAGCGGACCTGGATCGTGAACGTCCGCGGGGTCAGCTGCCTGTGAGCTTGCTGACCTTGGTGAAGCCGGCAGGGACGTGCGGTGCGAACGTTGCGGTAACTGCGTGCTCGGTGCGGCGGATCCAGGTGTAGTTGATGACGTAGGAGAACCCCGGACCGTGCGCGGTCATTCGGACCGGCAGGTAGGTCGCGGGATCGACCCAGATGCGACGATGCATCGCCGGCTCGGTATTGGCCAGCACGAGGACGGACCGTCCGTGCAGCCGTGCGCGCCCGAGCAGCCGGTCACTGCCCTTCAACAGGTCACGGCGGATCACGCGCGAGGTGGGGAGCGAGGAGTTCTTCAGATCGGTCACTGAGCTGAACCCGAACTGGTGGGCGTATTGGAGCATCGTGAGTTTGGTCTCGGTGTATTGGCGCGTCTGGTCGTTGAGTTTGAGAATGACGACGCCGCCGCCGACTGCGAAGTCGGTTTCCTGGACGTCGGGAGCTCCGCTCGGGGAGTACTCCGTATCGGCGAAGTTGACGGCACTCTGCTCGTCAGTCGAGGTGATCGATCGATATACGGCGCCTGATGGAGCGGTCTGGAGCTCGTCGCCTCGAACGATGTAGTCGTCTGCCACGGTGAGAGCGGCGATCGTTCGGTCGGCAACCAGGCCGTGAGCGTCAATGTGGGCGACCGGTGGGGACGCTGGCTTTCCGCCGGGCTCGTGCCGACCGCCGACCCTCACGGCGGCGACCACGAGCGCGAACGCGACGGCCACGGCAATACTGATCGCCGCGCCCCACCCCGGCAACCGCGCCGGCCTGCCGCGTGGGATCGAGCGTACCCGCGCTGGCGGCGGCGCTTCGCGTTTGACCGTTTGCAGCAGCGCCTCCAGCCCGCGTTCGGCGTCTTCGTCGTAGTCGGGCTCGTCGGTAACGGGGTTCAGCGCCGCGAGGTTGCGAAGGATCTGATTCTCAGTCATTTGCATCACCCAGGATCGAAGGGACTTGCGTCGGTCGAGAGGACAGGAGCGGGTGGCACGTCGCAGGTTCGGCGGCATCGTTCAGCAGCTGGGCTAGCCGTCGACGGGCGCGATGCACCCGAACTCGCGCGGAGTCGTGGGAGCAGCCCAGCGCCGCGGCTAACTGCTGGCCGCCAAGGCCTTCCCAGGCCACAAGGCGCAGCACCTCCCGATCGCGTTCTGTCAGCCGCGACCATGCTGTGCGTAGTACCGCGGAGGTCTCCGCCGCGAGCGCGGAATCGCGGACGCTGTCCAGCTCCCGCCAGGCGTGCGCGCGGTGCTGCAACCGCGACCAGCGCCGGACGCTGCGCCGCTGATTGGCCACCGAGTTTGCAGCGATCCGATACAGCCACGGCAACGCGTCCTCGGGAACACTCTCCAGCGTGCGCCACGCGGTCAGAAACGTGTCGGCGAGCGCGTCGGCCGCGTCAGACTCCGGGAGCCTGCGGCGGACGTACGCCGAGATCTTCGGTTGATGATCGCGATAGAGCCGCACGAAACGTTCCTCGCGATCGTCGTCATCGATGTCTCTCATCACCGCTATAGGTCCGGCAGCCAGCCATTGTTACCGGCCGGCTCACCCCGAGCTCCGGGACATACTCGAGACATATTTCGGAATCGGCATCTGACGACTCCGACCGATGAGGTCACAAAGTGGCTTATTTGCAGAGACGACGCGGCGAAGGAATCGAACCTTCCAAGCGGGGGGCTGCCCCGCCCTGCCGGTTTTGAAGACCGGATGGGCCACCAGGCCCGTGCCGCGCCGCGTGAGATCCTAGGTGGGTGGCGAACGATTCTGGAGTGGTTCGTGGCGATGACGGCGTCAACCGGTGCTGGTGGGCCGGCTCGGCGCCTGAATACCAGCGCTACCACGACACCGAGTGGGGCTTCCCAGTCGATGACGACATCCGGCTGTTCGAGAAGCTCAGCCTCGAGGGATTTCAGGCGGGTCTGTCGTGGCTCACGATCCTGCGCAAGCGCGAGGGGTTCCGTAAGGCGTTCAAGGGTTTTGACCCGACGAAGGTCGCGCGGTTCACAGAACGGGACGTTGAGCGGCTTCTGCAAGACGTGTCGATCGTCCGGCACCGAGGCAAGATCGAGGCCGTGATCAACAACGCCCAGCGGACGCTTGAGTTGCAGGCCTCCGAGGGGTCGCTCGCTGCCTACGTGTGGGGCTTCGAGCCTAAGCCGCGGGCCGAGACGCACACGCGCGAGACGATTCCGGCGGTGGTCGCGGAGTCGCAGGCCCTGGCCAAGGACCTCAAGCGCCGCGGCTGGCGGTTCGTGGGACCGACCACCGTTTATGCGTTCATGCAGGCAATGGGGCTGGTCAACGATCACCTTCAGGGATGCGACACGGCCCAGGCGGCCGCCAAGGCCCGCCGGCAGTTTCAGCCGCCGCGGTGAAGACCGTGCTCGAGCGCGTCCTTGACGGTCGCGTCGAGCACGTTGAGCCGGTACAGGGCGAGCGCCTCGGGCGAGCCGAAGCGACTGCCGGGGGCGCTCGACGGGGCCGTGGTGGCACTGCACGCAGTGGAGCAGCGCGACACGGCGCGAGGCATCCAACCCCCCGGCGCGCGCGAGCAACATCCGCTGTCCGATCGAAACGTGGCCGAGCAGCCGGCCCTCGTCGGTCAGACCAAACTCGGCTCCGTAGGTGAAGGTCTCTGTCAACCCGATGTCGTGGACGATCGCCGCGGTCAGCAGCAGGTCGGAGTTCAGCCGCGGATGCAGCTGGCACGATTCGACAGCGAGCGTCGCGACCGCGACCGTGTGCTCCAGCAGCCCGCCGAGATACGCATGATGGCCGGCGCGGGTGCACGGCGCTCGGCGCCATACCGCTCGCAGCTCGCCGTCCGAGAGCATCGATCCGAGCAGACTCGCGTAGCCCTGGTCGTGGACTTCACGCGCGAGGTGCTCCAAGAACCCGTCGAGCTCGTCGAGGTCGCGGTAGGCGGCCGGGAGGAAATGCGACGGCTCCGATTCCTCAGCGCCCGCGCGAACCACAGATGCCGCCTCGAGCACGAGCTCGTCGCGAAACCGCTCGACCTGCCCGACGACGCGCACCAACTCGCCACGCTCGAATCCAGAAGCCACGGAGTCGGCGTCGCGAAACACGCGCGCGGGAATCGCTCCAGTCCGGTCGCGCAGTTCGAGCGCGAGGTAGGGCGACCCCGAGCGCGTAAGCAGGCGGTCCTTACGGGTACACGCGAACACAGCGTCGACGTCGACGCCCGGCCGGAGCGCGCTGATCGTGATGGCTGGAGCCACCCGCCCATGATGTACGGTGAACCGGATGCAGCCTTTGCAGTGGGAGTACAGACCGGACGGCCTCCGGGCGCCGGCGCTGATCTGCGCGTTCAAAGGCTGGAATGACGCCGCCGACGCGGCCTCCTCAGCACTGACATTCGTCGGCCAGGCGCTCAGCGCGCGACGGTTTGCGACGATCGATCCAGAGGAGTTCTACGACTTCCAGGCGACCCGGCCACGGATCAAGCTGGTCGACGGTCGCGCGCGTCAGATCGTGTGGCCCGAAGTCGAGCTGTACGAGGCGCGGATCCCCCGCGCACCGCGAGACCTGATTCTGCTCGTCGGGACCGAACCGTCGTTCCGCTGGCGCACGTTTGGTCAGCTCGTAGTCGAGCTCGCCGAGGCGATGGGCGCCCAGCTGATGGTGACCCTCGGAGCGCTTCTCGCAGACGTTCCGCACACGCTCCCGGTCAGCGTCACGGGCCTGGCCTCCGACCCAGCGCTGGTCGCGCGGTTGGGCCTGCAGCAGTCCTCGTACGAGGGCCCGACCGGGATCGTCGGCGTGCTCCATGCGGCGTTTCAGCAGGCCGGCCTCCCCTCGGCAAGCCTGTGGGCCGCGGTACCCCATTACATCGCCGCCGCGCCGAACCCGAAGGCCGCCTTGGCATTGGTCCGCAAGCTCGAGGGTCTCGTCGGCGTCGCCGTCGATGCATCCGAGCTGGAGACCGGGGCCGCCGACTACGAGCGGCAGGTCAACGTCGCGGTCCAGAGCGACCCAGACGTGCAGGCGTTCGTCGAGCGGCTCGAGCAAGCCGCCGAGTCCGAGGCGGATGACGAGCCGACGTCGCTCCCCTCGGGCGAGTCGATCGCCCGAGACCTCCAGCGCTTCCTGCGCCAGCGCGGCGACGACGGCGAAGACGTCGCCGGCCGAGGCTGACACCTACCGCTCGGCGGCGGGGCAGACGAGCCGGTAGTCGCACATCGAGCACGCCGCGAACGAAGGGGTGGGCTCGAACCCCTGCGCCAGGATCCCGTCGGCGACCTCCGTGGTCACCTCCCGGATCCACTCCGATCGATCGCCCGAGTCCATCGGCACCTCGACCTTCTGGTCATCGAGCACGTAGTAGTAGGCCTGCCGTGATGCGTCGAGTCGCCACGCCTCGCGCGCGCCGACCGCGTAGAGCGACAGCTGCACGTCGTCGGCGAGTTGGGCCTCGGTCTTCGGGCGACCGGTCTTGTAGTCGATCAGCTCGTACTCGCCACTCGGCAGCCGGTCGACCCGATCCACGCGGCCGCGCAGCAGGTGTGGCCCGATCCGGAACGCGAATGGACGCTCGAACCACAGCGGCTCCGAGTCGGACGATTCGAACCGGTCGTAGTAGCGCTCGAGCGCGGCGACCGCCTTGCCGCGCAGCTGCCGCTCCTCCTCGGTGTCCGAGAACCCCGACCGCCGCCACCCGGCGTCCAGCAGCCCGAGCAGCTCCGGCAGCGTCCTCGATCGTGCCTCCAACGCATGGAACCGCTCGAGCACCTGGTGGACGACGATCCCGAACCGCTGGTGGACCGTCATCTCCTGCGGGATCCGGAACACGCGCGCGAACTTGTACTTCAGCGGGCACGTTCGGTACGTGTCGATGTCCGACGCCGATAGCACGACCCCGTCGCCCCGACGCGGGAGGAACCCTTCGAGCGACGGCTCGTCGCGGGCCGCGATCACCTGCGCCCGGCGGCGCGCGTCGCGCTCGGCGTCGAGCAGGTAATCGTCGAGCGACGATGACGTGAACACCTCGCGCTGTTCGGCGGTCACCGCCTGCAGGATCCGGACGTTGACGTCGCGCAGCGCGTCCGCCACCGACTGACCCTCCGGCCGCGCGATCAGAGCCGGCAAGCTTCAGCAACTCGAGGTACCGGACCACGGCGTGGGTCACGTCGAGGTCGGTGTCCAACCGCAGCTCGCCGAGCCGCCCGCCGGCACGCATCGTTCCTTCGAGCAACTCGTCGCGCAGCAAACGGTAAGTCGCGTGGAGCGTCTCGGCGGGACCGAACAGCTCCTCCTCCTTGTCCTGCCATTCGGCCGCCAGCGCGAGGCGCGCATCCTCAGCCATCCGCACCGGCGCCAGCGCACCGCCGCGATCCCCGGCCGCCGGGTACGACACCACCACGCGCTGGCGGGATCGCGTTACCGCAACCGCGAGCGCCTGACGCAGCGCCGCGCGCCGCGTGTCCTCGTCATCGGGCGGCAGCGGCTCGTGCAGCAGGGCGTCCGGAACCTGCTCAGGCGCCGGCAGCGCCACCCCGGCGTGGAGTCCGACTACGTACACGTGCTCGGCCTCCAGCCCTCCGGCCGCGGCCAGGCTCAGCACCTGGACGACGGCGGCCTCCGCGAGTTCGGGCTCCTCGTCATCGCGTACCCCGGAGTCGGCGACCGCGGCGATCGAGCGTGCGAACTCGCGCGGGGTCGCCTGAGGCGACCGTCGGACGTATGCCGCCGCCAGCTCCCCGAACCGCGCCAGCGCGCGCAGCCGGTCGACGACATCGGCCTGCGCCGCGAACAACTGCTTGCGGCGAAGACCGAGGCGGTCAATCAGACGATGGACGTACAGGTCCGGGCGGGCCGTGTCGATCGCGGCCAGCGAGGAGCGGTAGAGCTTCAAGAACACGCGGATCCGCTCGCGGGCCTCAGGCGGGACCTGCGGAGATTCGGTTGCGGCGGCGAGCGCGGCGACCATGTCGAGCTTCCGCCGGCGGGCGATCTGGGTGCAACGGGCGATGTCGACTGCGCGCAATTCGATCGGTGCCCGGGCCAGCGCGCGGACGACGGCGCCCGCGTCCGACGGGTCCGCGAGCAGTCGCAGCCAGGCGAGCACGTCGCGGATCTCGGCGCGCTGGAAGAACGCCGCCTCGCCGACGAGGCGGTGCGGGACAGCTCTCTCCTCGAGGGCGACCGCAACTGCCTGGCCCTCGCGCGCCGTGGAGGGGACGAGCACCGCCACCGCGCCGGGCAAGACGCCTTCGCGTGAAAGCAGGCGTTCCACGTCCGCCGCCACCGACTGGGCCTGGGCCCGCTCGTTCGCGCACCGCCAGAACTCGACCAGCCCGCCCTCCACGGTCAAGTCAACCTCCACGGTCGAGCCAACCTCCACGGTCGAGTCAACCTCCGCGACCGGGGCGTTGGCGCGCATCACGCTCGCCGCCATCGTCACCGCGGGCGGGCAGCGGCGTCCGTCCGGCAGGTCGATCACGCGCGCGCCGGCGTCCAGCCACGAGGCCGTCCGCGCCGCGCCGGCGCCGCGGAACCGGCGCACGGCATGATCGGGGTCGCAGGCCACCGTCAGCGCTGCGCCGGCGAGCTCGCGCACCAGCCGCGTTGCTGCCAGGTCAAGTTCCTGCCCATCGTCGACCAACGTATGGGCGAACCGCTCGGCGAGCGACGGCCTTCCGGCGATCGTTCGCAGCGCGTCGCGGAGCAGATCGCCGGCATCGCGAGCCCCTGCCTCGGCGAGCATCCGTTCATGGGTCCGGTAGACCTGGGCGAACTCCTGCTCGACCGGGTCCGCCCCGGCCGCCCACGCTGCGTACTCCTCGGCACTGATCAGCTCCGCCTTCAGCCGGTCGATCTTGCGCACGAATCCTCCGATCAGCGCGGTCGCGCTGCCGCCGAAGTCGTGGTGACGGATCGAGAGCTCGTCGATCCGCTCGATCAGCATCGCGAGCCGATCGCCGGCTCCGAGCGCATCGGGGCCGCCGAGCAGCCGCGCCGACAGCGACTGCGGGGTCTCGACCGCGAGCTCGTCATAGCCCTCCGTCAGTGCCACCTCGAGGCGGCGCCGCAGCAGCTCGACGCCCGCTGCCGAGGGGCTCACGACCGCGATTCTCCCCGGCTCGACCGCCTCGCCCACCAGCCACAAAAACCGCGCCTCGAGCGTACGTGTCTTGCCCGTCCCGGGCCCGCCCGTGATGACGAGGGGACCCCCTCGATGGGTCACCGCCTCCCGCTGCGCACCGACCACCCCGTCAAGCAGTGAAACCACGTCTGACAGGATAGGTCGACGATGACCTCCACTCGCTCGGCCCTCGACGCGGATTGGCTCGGCGCCTGCCGGCGAGCCGTAACCGGGCTCGAACAGATCCTCGCCGACGCCCCGACGACCGCCGAGCGCGCCGTCGAGACCGGTACCCAGGGCAGCGGTGGCGATCGGACGTTGGTGATCGACAGCTCAGCGGAGAGCGCCGTCCTGTCCGAGCTCGAGACGCTTGCACGACGAGGGGTACCGCTTCCGTGCGTTCTCCGAGGAACGCGGCGAGGTCGACTTCGGTGATGCCGGCGTGCTCGTGATCATCGACCCGATCGATGGGTCGGTGAACGCCAAGCGCGGCCTCCCCCACCACGCGCTGTCGATTGCGGTCGCCGCCGGCGACACGATGGCGGACGTGGTCTTCGCCTTCGTCCACGACTTCGGACCCGCGCGAGGAGTGGTGGGCCCGGCGCGGCGAAGGCGCCTGGCTCAACGGCGCCCGGCTCGACACCGAGACGTCCGAGCGACGGGCGCGCGACGGCCGGCTCGAGGTGCTGGGCATCGAATCCGCCGACCCACGCTGGGTGAAGGCGTCGATCGACGCGCTCGAGGCGAGCGCCTACCGTCTGCGCGCGCTGGGCACGATCGCTTCGTCGCTGTGCCAGGTCGCGGGCGCGCGATTCGACGGGATGGTGTCGCTGCGCAACTGCCGCGGGGTCGACGCCGCCGCGGGCCAGCTGATCGTCCGTGAAGCCGGTGGCCACGTCTGCTTCCGCGGCTTCGAGGACCCGCTCGGCGCACCGCTCGACGCGACCCCTCACGCTCCCGTGATCGCCGCCCGCACCGTCGAGACACTCCGCCGAGCTCGAACGGATCCCGGCGTGATCGTCGACTGGATCATCGCCGAGCGGATCGCCCGCTACGTCGCCGGCACCGGCAACGCCAAGCCACCCGACCGTCGATCTGGCGCCGCTGGCCATCGAGTCCGAGCGGCGCGTCGTGCAGTACACCGGACTGCGACCTTCCAAGCCGCTGCCCCCGCCGGAGGGGATCGAGCGGCGCGACTGGATCGCCGCGAACCTCTCCTCGATGCGCACGCTGCTCGACCCCGTGTTCGAGCGAGCCGGGAACGGCATGGGTCCGCTGAAACCCGCGATGCAGCTTTCGATGGGATTCGCGCTCAGCGCCGAGGTCGGCGCTCGTCGTCGGCTACCTCGCCCAGCACGTGCTCGGCCAGTACGAGCTCGTGCTGCTCGATGAGGCGAATGATCAGTCGCCGCCGAGGCTCCTGTTCGTGCTCCCGAACCTCGGCGCCGCCGTGAGCGCGTTCGACGCCGACGAGCGGGAGTTCATGACCTGGGTAGCGCTTCACGAGGTCACGCATGCAGTCCAGTTCGCGGGCGTCCCGTGGCTTCACGGCTACGTCGCCGGCCTGATGAAGGAGCTGCTCAAGAGCGCCGAACTACGGCTCGACCGAGAGCGCAAGCTGCGGCTACCGAGCCGTGAGGAGATCACGCGCGTGTTCGGAGCGCTCCGGCGAGGAGATCTGATCTCGATCGTCACGAGTCCCGGCGAGCGGGCAACGATGGACCGGGTGCAGGCGGTGATGGC
Source organism: uncultured Solirubrobacterales bacterium (assembly GCA_963794825.1). Taxonomy (GTDB): domain Bacteria; phylum Actinomycetota; class Thermoleophilia; order Solirubrobacterales; family Solirubrobacteraceae; genus Palsa-465. The sequence goes on along the minus strand of CAWCFB010000003.1, from coordinate 1,236,790 downwards.
GGTGATCGAGGGCCACGCGGAGCACGTGATGGATGCGGTCGCGCCGGACCTGCTGCCCTCGCTCCCGAAGCTGCGCGCCGCGATCGACCGCCGGCGGCGCTCGCAGTCGGGCTTCAACCGGCTCGTGGCAAAGCTGCTCGGCTTGGAGCTGAAGATGCGTCAGTACGAGCAGGGCAAGCGGTTCTGCGACGAGGTCGTCTCCCACGGCGGGGTCGAGGCGCTCCACCGAGTGTTCTCGGGCCCCGAGGCGCTGCCCACGCTCGAGGAGATCGAGCGCCCGCGCGACTGGCTCAGGCGGACGCAGCCGATTCAGGAAGGCGCGAGCGCGTAGAGCCGCCACTCGTCGGGCACGCCTCTTAGCGCGTGCGAGCCGCGGTCCTCGAATCGCAGCTCCGATCCGACGACGAGATCCTTGACGGTGCTCGACGCAAGCACCTCGCCGGCCTTCGCCTCCGCCATCACCCGCGCGCCGATGTGTACCGCCATCCCGGCGACGTCGTCGCCCACCCGCTCACACTCGCCGGTGTGCAGTCCGGTCCGGACATCGAGCCCGAGCGGCTCGACCCCGGTGACGATCTCCTTCGCGCAGCGAACCGCGCGCGCCGGGCCATCGAACGTGGCCAGGAAGCCGTCGCCGATCGACTTGACCTCGGTTCCGCGCCAGCGAGCCAGTGCCGCCCGCACGACCGCGTTGTGCTCGGACAGAAGCTGGCGCCAGCGGCCGTCACCGAGCCGCGATGCCGTCTCCGTCGAGCCGACGATGTCGGTGAACATCACCGTCGCGAGCACTCGGTCTGCCTCCTCGACGGTGCGCCGTCCCGTGAGGAACTCCTCGACCTCGTCGAGGTACCCCGGGTCCAACCACCCGTACGTGTCCTGCCCGTCGCATTCGACGAACCGGGCGCCGGGGATCAGCGAGGCCACCTCCCGACCGAGCTCGATGGGGATGTAGGTGTTCTCACGCTGATGCGTGACCAGGGTGGGAACGCGGATCGTCGGAAGGACGGCGCGCAAATCTGTCTGGGAGATCATCTGCAGCAGCTGGCGCGCCATCCCGGGACTGACGGCCGAGCGTTGCATGCGGCCCCACCACTCTTCGAACGCGCGGTTGCCGATCTGGCTCGGCGCCCACAGTTGCATCAGGGTGCCGTCGCCCCAGCTGTTCTCGAGCGCGTCGAGCATCAGCGCGTCCACTTCCGGGGTCATCGTCCGCGTCCCGACCGCGGCCACCCCGGAGAGCACCAGCGCGGTCACCTGGTCGGGATAGGTGGCGGCATACAGTGCGCACAGTCCCAGGTCGTTGGCGCCGAACAGCGCCGTCTGCTCGATGCCGATCGCGTCGAGCACGGCCCGCAGGTCGTCCATCTGCTGCTCGAGTGTCGGCGGCCGCGAAACCGGATCTGACAACCCAGTCCCGCGGCGATCAAACAGGACGAGGCGCGAGAACGAGGCGAGCCGGCGGAACGCCCGGGCCGTCGACGGCTCTTCCCAGATGATCTCGAGGTGTGAGCTCGGGCCGTTGGCCACCACGAGGTCGATCGGACCGTCCCCGATGACCTGGTAGGCGATGCTCGCATCGCCGCTATGGGCGTACAGGGTTCGTGGCGTGCTCACGTCTGTTCGACTGTAACGAACACGCTCCGGCGGGTTACAAACACATGTTCGGTATTCTGATTTAGAACCCCACTGGGAGTGAGCAAGCAAATGGCTACCAGCAGCACTACAGGCGCGCGCAAGCCCGCCACCACACGCAAGACCACGCCTTCTCGCAAGACCGCGGCTTCCCGCAAGACCACGACTTCGGCGACCACGAGCTCGACTCAGCCCAAGACGGCCGTCGAGCAGGCCCAGGTGCTCGCCGAGCGCGTCGTCCTGGTGCCGGTCGGCGCGAGCCTGCTCGCGCGGGACAACGTCGTTTCGACCGTCAAGGGTCTGGCGACGAAGTACCGCACGCGGACGGCTCTCGGGCGCGAGCTGAAGCGCTACGAGCGTCGCGGCGTCACCGCCCGCAACCGCTTCGAGCGCCAGGTCCGCAAGACCCGGACCCGGTTCGAGCGTGAGCTGCGTCAGCGCCGCACTCGGGTCGAGCGCACGGTCAAGCAGAACCGTCGCCGCCTCGAGCGCGAGGTGCGCAACGTCCGCAAGGACCTCGACAAGCAGTCTCGCGTCATGTCGCAGCGCGTCGAGAAGCTGCTGAACACAGCTTCCTGACGATCAGTTTCCCCCGCCGGACCCCAGGAGAGGTCCGAAGCGGGAAAGGTTCGCCGGCCTCATAACCTCGCCGGCGAATGCAGCACCCTCTCCTCCCTCAACCGCCGGGGCGTCACGCAAGTGGCGCCCCGTCGGTCTTTAAGCGGGCCGCGAGGCCGAAGGCCTCGTTGGTTCGGCCCCGACAACCTCAATCGTCGAGCCTCCTAGAATGGAACCTATGGCCCCAACTACTGATCAAGTCCGCGAAGCGCTCCGGGCCGTGATCGATCCCGAGCTGCGGCGCGACATCGTCGAGCTCGAGATGGTCCGGTCGATCGACGTCCACGAGAACGGCGTCGTCGACGTGATGGTCTCGCTCACGACTCCCGGCTGCCCAATCCGCGACCACTTCCAAAACGCCGTCAACACCGCGATCGGCGAGCTCGAGGGCGTCGTCGGCGTCAACATCGCCTTCGACGTTCTCTCCGACACCGAAAAGCAGGCGCTCGGACGCAAGCTCGGCCGCGGCACGCTGCCCGAGGGCGCGCTCGCGCAGGTCTCGAACGTGATCTGCATCGGCTCCGGTAAGGGCGGCGTCGGCAAGTCGAGCGTGACGGCCAACCTAGCCGCGGCGCTGGCCGCCGAGGGCCGGAAGGTGGGCGTGCTCGACGCAGACGTGTGGGGCTACTCGCAGCCACGCATGCTCGGCCTCGGCGCCCAGCGGCCTACGGTCAACGCCTCGCGCCAGCTGGTCCCGCTGGAGGCCGCCGACGGGATCAAGGTGATGTCGATCGGCTTCTTCGTCGAGCAGGACGCCGCCGTCGTGTGGCGCGGTCCGATGCTTCACAAGGCGCTGCAGCAGTTCCTCGAGGACGTGGACTGGGGCGAGCTCGACTTTCTCCTGATCGACCTGCCGCCGGGAACCGGTGACGTTTCGATGACGCTCGCCCAGCTGCTTCCCCAGGCGAAGTTCGTGATCGTCACCACGCCGCAGCCAGTAGCGCAGAAGGTAGCCCGGCGCTCCGCCGAGATGGCGACGAAGCTCAAGCTCGAGATCGCGGGCGTGATCGAGAACATGTCTGGCTTCGTGACGCCTTCCGGCGAGCGCTACCAGCTGTTCGGAGAGGGCGGCGGGCAGCTCCTCGCCGAGGAGCTCGAGGTGCCTCTGCTGGCGAAGATTCCGCTGACAATGGGGCTGCGCGAGCAGTCTGACGCCGGGCTGCCGATCGTGTTCAGCGACCCAGACGACCCCGCGGCCCAGGCGTTGCGCGCCGCGGCCCGGGGCGTGCTGGCGATATCTCCGATCGAGCTGCCGGTGATGCAGGAGCCCGCGCTGGCGGCGGCGCCGAAGCCGGCGGGCATGTCGCTGCCGATGGCCTAGGCACGCCGGCGCAGCGCCAGGATCTTGTGCAGGCGGTCCGCCTCCCGGGCGGGCCGTCCGAACATCCGATCCCACGTGAGACGGATCGTGACGTGCTCCTCGACCAGCCGGTCGACATCGAGATCGCGGTCGTGCTCGAAATTGACCCGTTGGTTGTGGTAGGCCCAACCATCGAGCTCGAGCACGACTCGCTCCTCGAGGAACACGGCATCCGCCAGGTAACCGGCGATCGGTACCTCGAACACCGGCATCGGCAGCCCGTACTCGACGCACCATGCCGGCAACGCCCGCTGCCAATCGGCCTGTGTCGGGCCACCCTCTATGACCACGAACCACTGCAACCGCTTCGCCGCCCTGTGATGCGGGTGGCGCAGGATCTGCTCTTCCAGGTGGCCTCGCTTCAGATAGGTGGAATGAAGCGCCCGGTCCACGTAACGGTGCAGTTCTCTGTCGTTCCAGCGGGACTCCATGTCGAACATCGTCCGGGCCGGTTTGGTCACCCGGATCCCCCGATGCGTTACGACCTCAGCAGGGCCGAGGAACTTCGACTCGTGCACGACCAGCCCCGACGGACGTCGCTTGCCTCGCGCCACGACTTCGAAGGGCTCCCGCCACCGTCTCCAGAACTCCCACAACGACATCGAGGTCGATCCGAACAACGCGGCGCCAGGACCGCAGGCCAGGACCGCGGCGTCGGCGCGCTCAATCGGCGCCCGAGCCGGTCGCCCCACCCCGTAAACGCCAGGCCACGAAGGAAACAACCGGCCCGCCGCAACCCTCCAATCGATCGCGCTCTTCGAGAGCCCCAGCTCCACGAGCGCCGCCCGGGTCACATTTCCCCAAGCGCTCGCCGCCGCCACCAGCTCGCGCTCAACGCGGCCGTCGATTTTCCTGGTATGGCGGGGTCGATCGACGGACACCTCGCCATCTTCAACCCCAAATCAGGCCAGACCCCCATGTCGGCCCGGATTGGCACAGAGTTGTGACTACTTCTTGTAGTGCGCGGCGTTTATCTCCGCGTACTTGACCCACTCCTCGGGGAGCTGGTCCTCCGCGAAGCAGGCGTCGACGGGGCACGCCTCGACGCAGGCGTCGCAGTCGATGCACTCATCGGGGTCGATGTAGAGCATCTCAACGGCGTCGTACCCCGGTTCGTCGGGGGTCGGATGGATGCAGTCGACGGGACATACCTCGACGCACGAGTTGTCTTTGGTCCCAATGCAGGGTTCAGCGATTACGTAGGCCATAGGGCGGCGGATCGTACAGGTAGCCTCCCGAAACGGTGCTCCTCCTCACTGGCGCAACGGGAACGGTCGGCCTGCCCCTGCTCAGACGGCTGACCGCCACCGGCACTCCGGTGCGCTGCCTGGTCAGAGACCCCCGCCGCCTCGGTGCCGAACGCGTCCGCGTTCAGATCGCGCTGGGGGACCTAAGCGACCACCTCTCCTTCAAGCACGCCCTGCGAAACGTCGAGACCGTCGTCCATCTGGCATCGACGATCCGCGACCAGCCCCGAGGATCGATCGAGGAGCTCGCCGGCGTGGCCACCTGGCGGCTCGTACGCGCCGCTGAGCGGGCAGGCGTCAAACGATTCGTCTTCTTTTCCGTCCTCGGCGCGTCGACCCGCAGCGGTGCCCGGCTGCTCCGCGCGAAAGCCATCGCCGAACGGGCGCTGATCGAGTCGAGCCTCGAGCACACCGTGTTCGCGCCGTCGATCATCTACTCCCCGAGCGACCCGTACCTGACGCTGCTGCAGCGGATGTCATTGCTGCCGGTGATGCCAATCCCCGGCGACGGCAAGGCCGCGTTCCAGCCGATCTGGGCCGAGGATGTCGCCGAGTGCGTGATGGCGGCGCTCGCAGCCCCGAGCCCCGCCGAACGCTACGAGCTGGCCGGCCCGGAGACGCTAACCCACCAGGATGTCGTCGAGACGGCACTGAGGTCCTATCACCGCCGGCGGCCGATCGTCCACGTCCCCGAGCGGGTCGTGAGGCGGACGCTCAAGCTGGCCGAGCTGCTGATGGGGCCGGCGGCGCCCGCTACGTGGGACGAGGCTGAGCTGCTCCAGGTGCCGATGACCTCGCGCCACGGCACCGCCGACGCGGAACGACTCGGCGTCGTGCCCAAGCCGATGCGGGCCGTGCTCGGCGTCGGCTAACCGCTAGACCTCGGCTACCGCGGGCTGACCGGGCCCACGGCCACCGGAGGGCGACGCTCGGCCCACGGCAGCGCGTCCTCGAGCTGGCCCGCCAGCGCCAGTAATGCGCCCTCCCCTGCGGCGCGCCCGATCAACTGGACGCCGGTCGGCAGCCCGTCGTCGCCCTGATACAGAGGCAGCGAGACAGCTGGAAGCCCGCACACATTGATGATCGCTGTGTAGGGCGTGAACAACCCGGAGCGGCGAAAGTGGTCCCAGTGATCAGGCCCGCGCCCGTGGACCTCGCCGGTCTTCAAAGGCCGCGATGCCAGCGCCGGCGTGACCACCGCGTCGTACGGGGACAAGAAATCAACGACAGAGCGCGCGACCGACTCGAGCCGCCCGAGCGCGGACAGATAGGTGATCGTGTCCTGCGCCCGCGCGCGCTCGTACATCTCCCAGGTCAGCGGTTCGACGTCGTCGGCAACGGGCTCGCGCCCGCGAAGCCGCCCGCCGATGAACACGGTGAGGGCGATCCCAGGGCCGAACGCGCGGCTGAACGAAGGCAGCAGATCGAGGCCGGACCACGGCGGCGTGATCTCCTCGACCGTATGGCCCAGTGACTCGAGCAGCACCCCCGCGTCCCGCGCCGCCGCCTCACACACCGGATCGAGCACCGCCCCCTCCAGAGGCGAGTTGAACGCGAGCCCAATTCGCAGCCGCGCGGGTGAACGCGTGGCGAGCGAGGCGAACGAATCGTCGGGCACCGGCGCCCAAGTCGCGTCGCCCGCCTCATACCCGGCCATCACATCGAGCAGCGAGGCCGTCTCGGCCACTGTGCGCGTCAAAACACCGTCGATCACGAGAAAGCTCTGCCCCGCGTCGGGGCCCACGGAGACCCGGCCGCGTGAGCCCTTCAGCCCGACCAAACCGCAGCACGCCGCCGGAATCCGAGTCGAGCCGCCACCATCGTTGCCGTGAGCCAGAGGCACCATCCCCGCCGCGACGGCCGCCGCCGAGCCGCCGCTCGAGCCGCCCGGCGTACGCGTCAAATCCCACGGATTAGAGGTCGGCCCAAACCGCCGCGACTCGCAGGTCGGCAGGATCCCCATCTCGGGCAGCGTCGTCTTGCCGACGATTACGAAGCCCGCCTCGCGCAGCCGGCGCACGAAGAACGCATCGTGGGTCGGCGTCACATCCGAGAACAGGGAGCTGCAGACGGTCAAAGGCATCCCCGCCACCGGGCGGTTGTCCTTGATGGCGATCGGCACACCGGCAAATGGGCGAGGATCTCCCGGAGCCACCGCCGCCGCCTCTGCGAGCGCCGAATCATGCGCGACGTAGGTGAACGCGTTGACGGCCGGCTGCAGCTCGTCGATCCGCGCAAGCGACGCCGAGACCAGCTCGCTGGCGCTCAACTCACCGGAGCGCACCATCGCGGCGAGCTCGCCGGCCGGCCGGAATAGAAGTTCCTTCAACGCCGCGACAGCGTAGCCTTTCCGCTTCTCTCTTTCGAAACTTCCAGGAGCCAACCCCATGAGCGCGACCAGCGAAGTTCAATCTGGCCTTGAAGGCGTTGTAGCGTTCGCCACCGAGATCGCGGAGCCCGACCGCGCCGGTGGCGCCCTCAGATATCGCGGCGTCAACATCGAGGAACTCGTCGGACAGGTGCCGTTCGAGCAGGTCTGGGGCCTGCTCGTCGATGGCACGCTGCAGCCCGGGCTGCCGGCCGCCGAGCCGCATCCGCTCAGCGTCCATTCGGGCGATCCCCGGGTTGACGTCCAGTCGGCGCTGGCGATGCTCGGACCGCAGTGGGGGTTCCGCGAGTTGATCGACATCTCCGACGAGGAGGCGCGCGACAACCTCGCGCGCGCGTCGGTGATGGCGCTGTCATTCGTCGCCCAGTCGGCGCGCGGGATCGGCCGTCCGCCGGTGCCCCAGCGCGAGATCGACAAGGCGACCTCGATCCCCGAACGGTTCCTGATCCGCTGGCGCGGCGAGTCAAATCCCGACCACGTCAAGGCGATCGACGCCTACTGGATCTCCGCTGCCGAGCACGGGATGAACGCCTCCACATTCACCGCGCGGGTGGTCGCCTCGACGGGCGCCGACGTGGCGGCGGCACTCAGCGCGGCCGTCGGCGCGCTGAGCGGCCCCCTGCACGGCGGCGCTCCGTCGCGCGTACTGAAGATGCTCGACGAGGTGGCGGCATCCGGCGACGCCGAGAAATACGTCAAGGATGCGCTCGACCGCGGCGAGCGGCTGATGGGCTTCGGACACCGGGTATACCGCGCCGAGGACCCGCGCGCCGCGGTGCTGCGCCGGACCTCCAAGGAGCTCGGCGCCCCCCGCGCCGAGGTCGCCGAAGCGCTCGAGACGGCCGCGCTGGCCGAGCTCCAGGCGCGACGGCCTGATCGCGTGCTGGCCACGAACGTCGAGTTCTGGTCGGCCGTCGTGCTCGATTACGCGGAGGTTCCGCCGACGCTGTTCACGCCGATGTTCACCTCCGCGCGGACGGCGGGCTGGTCGGCCCATATCCTCGAGCAGAAGCGCGAGGGCCGTCTGATCCGCCCCACCGCCAAGTACGTGGGCCCGGCACCCAGACCGCTTTCAGACTTGCAGAGCTAGTCCTGCGGTGAGCCGCGATCGTCAACTCGATCCCGAGGCGCTCGGCGATCACATCGATCGGCTCTACAGGGCCGCGCGAAGCCTGACCGGCTCACGCGAGGAGGCCGAGGACCTCGTGCAGGAGACGTTCGCCCGCGTGCTGCGCAAGCCTAGGCTGATCCGCAACGAGGACGACATCGGTTACCTGCTGCGCGTGCTTCGCAACACGTACGTGTCGAGTCGCCGAACGCAGGCGCGCCGCCCCCAGACGACGGCGCTGCCCGACGATCTCGAGCTGGTCGAGGACCCCAAGTCAGCGGCTCCCGGAGCGCGCCTCGAACACGAGCACGTGTACGCGGCCATTGCGGCTCTGCCCGACGACTTCCGCGACGCGATCGTCGCGATCGACGTCGTCGGACTGTCCTACCGCGAGGCGGCAAAGGCCTTGCGGGTGCGCGAGGCGACGGTCACCACCCGCCTGCATCGGGCTAGACAGCGGGTGGCCAAGGCCATCGCGGCGTCGGACCCGGACGTCCCTGGGGTCCGCGAAACCTAGGCAGCCGCGGCGAGTTCGTGCAACTCCGCAGCGAGCTGCACTGGCGGCGTGCCCGCGACCGACAGGACGCACGTGTGGTTCGAGCGGCGCCACGTGACGACGTAACGGCCCTCGATCCGAAGCGTTCGGAAGACGGTTCCGTTGACCGTGGTGACGGACGCCGCGGGCTGCCGCAGGGCCGGAGCACTGAGGATCGTGTACGCGACCCGGTGGCCGTGCCAGCTGTAATACACGGTCGAGGCGAACCGGCCATCGATGCGATCGGTCCGCTGGCCGATGGCGCGGTAGCCACTCGATGACCAATCGGGGAAGTACAGGTTCTGCACGTCCACGTTCAGCCGCGCACCGGGGACAGCGGCGGGCGCAGGTGCGGTCGACCCGCGCGTCGCGAGCGCGGCGGCTTGGCTGATTGAGGGGGCGCCGGGAGTCCCGCCGGGAGCCAGCAGCACGACCGCCAGCACGATCACCGCGGCGCTGGCCATCCCGGCGACCAGGCCCGGCAGGTTCACGTGCCAGCGGGTCCGCAGCCACGGCCGATCCTTGCGCGGCGGCGGGGCGGCCGCCGCGAGCCTTTGCCGCAGCTGCTCTGGGGCCCGGTCTGTGGCGCGCATCTGATGCAGCGACTTGACGACCTGGCGCTCGCGCTCGTAGAGCTCGCTCAGCTCTGCCGACCCGGAGATCCGCGCGCGGACCTCCTGGCGCCGCGAACGGTCGAGCGTCCCGTCGGCCAGGGCCGAGAGGTCGGCCAGATCCGCCGCGTTCGGCTCGGTTAGATGACTGTCTTTCGCCATAGGAATCGTCTCAAGGGTACCGACGTCGCAGCCCCCCGAATCCTTCCCGCAGGCGATACTGCAGGGCGGTGTCCGACGCCCCCAGACTTCGGCAGGTGGTCCTCGCCGCACGAGACCTCGACCAGGTCGTGGCCGCGCTGCGCGACCACCTCCAACTCGGCGAGCCTTTCCACGACCCCGCGGTGGCGCTGTTCGGTCTGCGCAACGCCGTTTTCGCGATCGGCGACACGTTCCTAGAGGTCGTCTCGCCGACCACCGAGGACGCATCCGCGGCCCGCCTCCTCGAGCGCCGCGGGACTGACGGCGGCTACATGGTGATGTTCCAGGTGCCCGACCTGAAAACCGCCACGGAGCGTGCCAACGGCCAGGAAGTCCGTCAGGTCTTCGACGTCGAGCTCGAAGACATCTCAGAAGTCCACCTGCATCCCGCCGACATGGAAGGAGCGATCGTCGCGCTCAGCGCCCCAACTCCACCAGAGTCCTGGCGTTGGGGCGGTCCTGGCTGGCAGGAACGGAGCGTGCCGGGGCGAGTAAAAGCCGTCACGATCGAGCACCCCGACCCCCATGCGGTCAAGCGGCGGTGGAACGAGATCATCGGCGATACCGGAGCGGTGACCTTCCGGGCCGGAGAGGACCGCGGACCCGTCGAGCTGCAGATCGAGCGCGACATCTCGGCGCCCCCGCTCCAGATCGGCTCGGTGCGGATTACCGCGACAGGGCCAACGTAGCCGTATACGGTCCCCGCACGTAGTCGCGAAGCATCCGAGTCGCCGAGTAGCCGGGCCCGAGTGTCCGCAGCGACGACTTCATCATCGTCAGCCACCGGTCCGGGAGGCCGCGTGAGTCGCGCTCATAGAAGGCCGGTACGACCTCGTCGGCCAACAGCCGGTGGAAGGTCGTGGCGTCGCGATCGTCCTGGGCCTGGGAATCGGCGTCGACCTCTCCCGGCAGTGCCCAGCCGTTCGTCCCGTCGAACGCCTCGGCCCACCATCCGTCGAGCACGCTGAGCTGCAGTCCTCCGTTGAGCACAGACTTCATGCCGCTCGTCCCGCTCGCCTCTAGTGGCGGCCGCGGCAGGTTCAGCCACAAATCGCAACCGCGGACCAACCGGACTGCGACAGCGAGGTCGTAGTCGTCGAGGAACACCACGTGCTGGCCGATGACGCGGGCCGACTTCAGACCGAACAGCCGCTGAAGCACGTGCTTGGCGTCCTCGTCGCGGGGGTGGGCCTTGCCGGCGAGCACCACCTGCACGGGCCGGTCGCCGCCGAGCAGTGTCTCGGTCCATTCGGGGTCGCGGGTCAGTAGATCGAGCCGCTTGTACGTCGCCACCCGGCGCGCGAAGCCAATCGTCAGCGCCTCGGGATCGAACACCCGCGCGGCGGCCTCGACGTACTCGCGCACGTCGCTGCGGGCGAGCCGATCGAGCGTCGAGCGCGAACGGATGAACTCGATCAACCGCCGCCGTTGCCGGCAACGCGCTGCCCACAGGTCGCCGTCATCGATCTTTTCCACGCCCGCCCAGGCCTCGGTCTCTGAACGCCACCCGGGGCTCAGAGCGCCGTCCAGCAGCTCGCGCATGTCCGGCCCCATCCAGGTCGGCACGTGAACCCCATTGGTGACGTGACCGATTGGAATCTCCTCAGCAGCGCGTCCCGGCCAGAGCTCGGTCCACATAGCGCGGGCAACGCCGCCGTGCCGGGCGCTGACGCCGTTGGCAGACCGGCTCAGCCGCAGCGCCGCCTGCGTCATCCCGAAATCCTCGTCCGGGTTCTCGGGATGGGTCCGCCCAAGCGCGATCAGCTCTTCATCGTCGAGGCCGAGTTCGGCCACCACGCCCGCCAGCGCGGCGCGAACCCGCTCGCTCGGATAGGCATCGTTGCCCGCCGGCACCGGCGTGTGGGTCGTGAACACGACCCGCTGGCGGGCGGACCCGATGCCGCCATCGTCAACCCCCAGCTGCAGCGGGGCCAGCGCCGCGTGGCCCTCGTTCAGGTGGACGACGCCCGGATCGATCCCCAGCGCTCGGAGCGCCCGCGCGCCGCCGACCCCGAGCAGGACGTACTGCGAGAGCCGCGTGTCGGCGTCGCCGTCGTACAGACGCGCTGTGATCCACCGCTCGAGTGGCGCGTTCGCCGCGAAATCGGTGTCGAGCAGGAACAGCGGGACCCGGCCGACCTCGACCCGCCAGATCCGGGCGCGTGCGCTCACCCCGTCGGCGAGCGGCACCTCGATCGTCGCCGGCTCGCCGGTCTCGTCGGTGACGAGCGCCGCCGGCAGCCGTTGCGGATCGGTGCTGATCCAGTACTCGTGCTGCCAGCCGCCGGCGTCAATCCGCTGGCGAAAGTAGCCCTTTCCGTACATCAGCCCGACGGCGACCAGCGGCAGCGCGCGGTCCGAGGCCTCCTTGAGCAGATCACCGGCCAGCGCACCCAGGCCCCCCGAGTACACCGGCAGCGAGGCGTGAACGCCGTACTCGGCGCAGAAGAACGCGACCGGCCTCGACTCGCTGATCACTTCGGTGTCGGCCGGTCGTTCCAGCTCGGCCACCACCTCCGCGTGCAACGCCCGGGCCCGTTCGACCAGCTGGTCGTCGGCGGCTGCGCGGGCCAGCGACCGCAACGACGTCTCCTGCAGAAGCCGGACGGGGTTGCCCGCGCAGGCGTCGAATCGCTCAGCGTCCACCGCATCGAACAGCTCAGACGCGCCCTCCAGCCACGACCAGCGGTAGTTGTAGGCGAGCCGGGCCAGCGGCTCCAACGAACGCGGCAGCCGCTCGGCAAGTTCCTCGGCGGCGCGGGCAACGTCCCCGCGTCCCTGGTCGGAAAGGGGCATCACCATGAATATTGCTTGACTCTCGCAAGCTTTGGCTGACGGTCAACAATTGCACCGGCTCGGCGTCCTCGCGTTCGGGGACTCGATCACCAACGCCGGCGGCGAGATCCAGTGGGGCGTGGCGCTGCACTCGTGGGCACTGTGGATCGCGCGAGCGCTCGGTTTCGCCTATACCGGCTACGCCTTCGACGGCGCCTTCGCGGTCGACGTGCTCGACAAGCAGGTCCCACGCTTCACGCGCTACACCGCGCACCCTGAGGCGCGCTACGACCTCGGCTGCCTGTACATCGGCGTCAACGATGTCCGCCAGCTCGCGTGGAACGCTGACGAGTTCGAGCAGCGCCACCGCCAGGCGCTTGAATTCCTGGCCGCGCGCTGCGATCGCACGCTGACCCTGACCGCCCCGCTCGACCTCGGCTGGCCCCGGGACCGAGCCAAGGTGCAAGAGCTGAACGACGCGATCAGGCGGTCGGCGGCGGCCAACAACGCGCTCGTGGCCGACCTCAGCGACTTCAGAGCCCGCAACTACCTCATGGCCGACCAAGTCCACCCCACGGCATTCGGGCAGATCGCGATCGCGCAGCGCGCGCTCGAAACGCTCGCCGCCGACGGTCTGCCCCCGCGCCTGCTCCCCAGCTGGATGATCCTCTACGAGAAGACCTGGTACGGCCAGCTCCGTGGCGATCTGACCTACGTCTACCGACGCATCAAGACGACAGTCAAGGAAGCCGCCCTGTCCGCTCGGCTGCGTCTTTGAGCCGGCGGGCGAGCCGTTTGGTCAGCGCGCCCCGCTCGACCCGCCAGCGCCAGCTGCCACCGGCCCGCGCGGGGTCGTTCATCCGCGCCTCGCTCCCCAGCCCCAGCACATCCTGCACCTGGGCCATCGCCACCCGGGCCGGCGACGCGTAGGCGAGCTCGATCAACCCCCACCACGGCTCACGCGCCCCAAAGGGCCGCAGCGCCTCGGCGACCAATTCCCTTCTCGCACTGTCGAGCGACTCGTACCAGCCGCGCGCGGTGTCGTTGTCGTGGGTGCCCGTGTAGACGAATCGCCCCTCGACGTGGTTGGCGGGTCGATGCGGGCTAGAAGGTTCGCCCGGCTCGAATCCGAGCTGGAGGACCAGCATCCCAGGCAGGCCGAGCTCGTCCCGGAGCCGCTCCACCGGCGGCGTGATCACCCCCAGATCCTCCGCCACCAGCGGCAACCCACCGAGCTCCGAAGCCAACGCCTCGAACAGCGCGCGGCCGGGTCCCCGCACCCACCGGCCCCCGAGCGCGGTCCGGTCATTCGCCGGCACCGACCAGTAGGCGACGAACCCGCGAAAGTGGTCGAGCCGCACCAGGTCATACAGGTCCAGCGTCCGCCGCAACCGTTCGACCCACCAGCGGTAGCGCCGGCGCCGCAGCGCCGGCCAGTCGTACAGCGGGTTGCCCCACAACTGCCCGGTGGCCGAGAACGAGTCCGGTGGTGTGCCGGCGACGAAGCCGTCCTGGAACAGCTCCGGATGAGCGCGGTGGTCGGCGCTCCCCGGCGCTACGTAGATCGCCACATCGCCGAACAGCCTCACGCCCGCATCGGCGGCATGCGCGCGCAACGCAGCCCATTCTCGATCGAACCTGACCTGGTCCGCGACCGCGTCCCGGCCCCCCAACCGGGCCCAGTCGTCGATCCAGAACTTGTTGCGCTCGCAGAAATCCAGCCGCTCAGCAGCCGAAACGGGTGATCGGCGGGCCGCGTCGGAGAGCAGCCCCGGCCAGGCCGCGAACGCCGACCGCGACTTGTAGGGCGAGCGGTACCGATCAGGCGGACCGAGCGGCAGCATCTGCCACCACGACTGGCCGGCATCGACGAGCCAATCGACGAATCTGAAGGCGTCCGCGCCCAGCTTTCCGTCGGGCAGCGAGGTGATGTGCATTTGGATCCCTGCGGATCGGGTAAGGCTGTTCACGTGGTGGTGTCTACCCGAACTAGCGGCGCGGCTACTGTCCGGGCCGTGTCAGCACGCTCGCCCAGCCGGATCGTCATCCAACTACCGTCGCCCGCGGTCGATGGTGGCCGTTACCCGGTCAAGCGCGTGGTCGGCGATCGCATCGACGTCGAGGCGGACATCTTCCGCGACGGCCACGAACTGCTGCGCGCGGTCGTCAAGTACCGCCCCGCGGGCACCCGCCGCTGGCGCGAGGCCGAGCTCCGGCGGATCGATGCGCACCTCGAGGGCGTGCGGTGGGGTGGCGAGTTCGAGGTCGACGCCATCGGGCGCTGGGAATACACGATCGAGGCGTGGTCGGACTCGTTCGGCACCTGGCGTGACGAGTTGCGCCGCAAGCTCGCAGCCGGCCAGCCAAACCTGGATGGAGAGCTGTCCGAGGGCGTCGTGCTGATCGAAGCCGCGACGGAGCGCGCCGGCGACGACGGAGATCGCGCCGTGATCGAACGCGGACTCGCCTCGCTGCAAAAAGATCCCACCGCCGCGCTTGACGAGGAGCTGCTCGAGGTCGTCGAGCGCAACCAAGAGCGCCATGGCGCCACCTGCCTCGAGCGGCCGGTGGCGATCGAGGTGGACCGGCCCCGGGCCCGCTTCGGCTCCTGGTACGAGCTGTTTCCGCGCTCGTGGGGAGGGCTGAAAGGGGTCGAGCGCGAGCTTCCGAAGCTGGCTGAGCTGGGGTTCGACGTGATCTACCTGCCGCCGATCCACCCCATCGGCCACACGAACCGGAAGGGTCGCGACAACGCGCTCGTCGCCGCGACCGGCGACCCCGGATCACCCTGGGCGATCGGCGACGAGACCGGTGGGCACGATGCGGTCCACCCCGAGCTAGGCACCGAGGAAGACCTCCGGAGTCTCACCGCGGCCGCCAAAGCCCTCGACATCGACATCGCGCTCGACTTTGCCATCCAGGCCTCGGCCGACCACCCCTGGCTGACCGAGCATCCCGAGTGGTTTCACCGGCGCCCCGACGGGACTCTGAAGTACGCGGAGAACCCGCCCAAGCGCTACCAGGACATCTACAACGTCAACTGGGAGTCAGAGGACTGGCGCGGCCTGTGGGACGCGCTGCTGAAAGCGGCGCTGCACTGGGTCGACTGCGGGGTCAAGGTGTTCCGCGTCGACAACCCCCATACGAAGCCGTTTCCCTTCTGGTCGTGGCTGATCGAACAAATCCATCTCGTCGACCGCGATGTGATCTTCCTCGCGGAGGCGTTCACGCGCCGGGCGGTTATGCGCCACCTCGCGAAGATCGGCTTCTCCCAGTCCTACACCTACTTCACGTGGAAGAACTCCCGCCACGAGCTGACCGAATACGTCTCACAGCTCGCCCACACCGACGAGCACGAGTACTTCCGCCCCAACTTCTTCGTCAACACCCCCGACATCCTGCCCGCCTACCTCCAGCACGGGGGCCGGCCTGCCTTTGAGGCCCGGCTGGTGCTCGCCGCGACGCTGAGCCCGACCTACGGGATCTACTCCGGGTTCGAGCACATCGAGCACGTTGCCGTCCGCGAGGGCTCCGAGGAGTACCTGCACTCCGAGAAATACGAGGCCAAGCGGAGATCGCTCGATGGCGAGCTGCTGCCGATGATCGGCCGGCTCAACCACACGCGCCGCAGCAACCCCGCCCTGCAGCGGTTCGACGACGTGACGTTCATCGACACGGCCAACGACGCGCTGATCGGCTACGCCAAGCAGACCGACGGCAACACCGTCTTCACGGTGGTGAACATCGACCCCGTGAACACGCAGGAGGGCCTTGCCGTCGTCCCCGCCCACCTCGGGCTGCCACCGGCGTTCACGGTCCGCGACCAGCTCACCGATGAGTCGTTCGGCTGGCGGATCGGTCCCAACTATGTCCGCCTGACACCCGGAGAGCGCCAGGCTCACGTGCTCGTGGTAGAGGGTCCCTAGCCTCGTGACCGGGCCGCCCACGATGACCCATCTGATCGCCCGCGAACTCGGCGCGACCACGCCCGGATCCGACGGTGCTCACCCCGCCGAGCCCTCGCCGGCTCAGACGCACAACTGGTTCGAAGCCGAGCCGCTGTGGTTCAAGCACGCCGTCTTCTACGAGGTCGCGATCCGGTCGTTCTTTGACGGCGACGGCGACGGTTCCGGCGATTTCCGCGGCCTGACCGAGAAGCTCGACTACCTGCAGTGGCTGGGGGTCGACTGCATCTGGCTACTCCCGTTCTACCCCTCGCCCCTGCGCGACGGCGGCTACGACATCTCCGACTTCACCAGCGTCCATCCCGACTACGGCACCGTCGACGACGTCAAGGTGCTGATCGATGCGGCGCACGCACGGCGGATCCGCGTGATCGCCGACCTCGTGATGAACCACACCTCCAGCGACCATCCCTGGTTCCAGGAGTCGCGCTCGAGTCCGAACAGCCCGAAACGTGACTGGTACGTGTGGTCGGACACCGACGACCGCTACCAGGACGCCCGGATCATCTTCATCGACACCGAGACGTCGAATTGGACCTGGGACCCGGTGGCCGGGGCGTACTACTGGCACCGCTTCTTTTCCCACCAGCCTGACCTCAACTACGACAACCCCGAGGTCCAGGACGCAATGCTCGGCGTGCTCAGGTTCTGGCTCGACCTCGGGCTCGACGGCTTCCGCCTCGACGCGGTCCCGTACCTGTTCGAGCGCGAGGGCACGATCTGCGAGAACCTGCCCGAGACCCACGCCTATCTCAAGCAGGTGCGCAAGTACGTCGACGAGCACTACCCGGACCGCGTACTGCTCGCCGAAGCGAATCAGTGGCCGGCCGACGTCGTCGAGTATTTCGGCGACGACGACGAATGCCAGATGGCGTTCCACTTCCCCGTGATGCCGCGCATGTTCATGGCCGTCCGTCGCGAGGAGGCTGCTCCGATCTACGAGATCCTGGCCCAGACGCCCGAGATCCCGCCGGGCTGTCAGTGGGGCCTGTTCCTGCGCAACCACGACGAGCTGACGCTCGAGATGGTCACCGACGAAGAGCGTGACTACATGTACTCCGAGTACGCCAAGGACCCGAGGATGAAGCTCAATCTCGGGATCCGCCGGCGACTCGCGCCGCTGCTCGACAACGGCCGCGGCGAGATCGAACTGATGACCGCGATCATGTTCTCGCTGCCGGGATCTCCGGTCCTGTACTACGGCGACGAGGTGGCGATGGGGGACAACCTGTTTCTCGGCGACCGCGACGGCGTGCGCACGCCGATGCAGTGGACCGGCGACCGCAACGGAGGCTTCTCGCGCGCCGACTTCGCCCAGCTGTATCTGCCGCCGCTGATGGACCCCGTATACGGCTTCCAGGCCGTAAATGTCGAGGCGCAGCTCCGCACCGCGACCTCGCTGCTGCGGTGGGTCCATCGGTTCATCGCGCTGCGCAAGGAGCACCCGGTGTTCGGGTTCGGCACCTACGAGCCGTTGGCCCCCTCCAACCCCCGCATCTTCGCCCACGTTCGCCGTTTCGAGGATGATCTCGTCCTGTGTGTGCACAACCTCGCCCGCTCCGCGCAGGCCGTGGAGCTCGATCTGCGGGCCCACGAGGGACGCCACCCGGTGGAGCTGTTCGGCCGCTCGCGGTTCCCGCGTATCGGGCAGCTGCCGTATCTGCTGACCCTGGCGCCGCGTGGCTTCTACTGGTTCGAGCTGGCGCAGCCCGAGGACGGGGAGGGCGGCGATGACTGAGCCGGCAACCGCGGAAATCCGCCAACTCCTGGACGAAGAGGCGCTCCGCGAGTGGATCGCCCAGCAGCGCTGGTTCGCCTCCAAGCGACGCTCGATCGCCAGCATCGAGGTCGTTGAGGGGGTCGCGCTCCACGACGACCCGGTCTTGTACCTGGCGCTCGTGCAGACGCGTTTTGCCGCCGGCACGCACGAGCTCTACCAGCTCCCGCTCGGGCTCGTGCGCAGCGGCATCGAGTGCGGACCGGAGTGCATCACCTCCAGCGACGATTGGACGGTGTACGACGCGCTCGCCGAGCCGAGCGAGGTGGTCGAGCTGATGCGCCGGATCGACGAAGGCCAGGCGATCGAGACCGCCAGGGGCAAAGTCAGCTTCCACGTCGCGGAGCGCCGCTCGGAGCTCGCCGAGGGCGCCACCGCGCGCAGCGTCGGCGCCGAGCAGTCGAACTCGTCGATCGTGTTCGACGACCGGTTCGTGCTGAAGGTGTTCCGCAAGCTCGAACCGGGCATCAATCCAGAACTCGAGATGCTGCGCTTCCTTACCAAGCAGGGATATCCGAACATCGCTCCGCTGCAGGGGTGGTACGAGTACGAGGGTGACGCCTTCACCTCCACGCTGGGCGTCAGCCAGACGTTCCTCACCGGCGCCCGCGACGGCTGGGACATGGCGCTCGACCTGCTTCAGTCCGATGCGGACGAACTGCTCGCGCGGCTCGCGCTGCTGGGCAAGGTGACCGCCGAGCTCCACAACGTCCTCGCCACCGATGCCAGCGATCCGGCGTTCTCGCCCGAGCAGCCGAGTCAGGAGGCGCTGGCGCTGCTAACGGCAACGGTCGACGAGGACATCGAGAAGATCTTCGTCAACCTGCCCGACGACGACCGTCTGGCCCCGATCGCAGGCCGCGGCCAGGACGTGCGCGAACGGCTGGCCACCCGCGCTCAGGTTGGCGAGGGCGGCCGGGCGATCCGGCTCCACGGCGACTACCACCTGGGCCAGACCCTCTACCGCGCGAGCGGCTGGGTGATCATCGACTTCGAGGGCGAGCCTGCGCGTCCGCTTCCCGAGCGCCGCCAGAAGCGATCTCCGCTTCGGGACGTCGCGAGCATGCTCCGCTCGTTCGCCTACGTCACCTCCGCCGTCGAGATTCTACGCGGTCAGCCGGCGCCTGAGGGATTCGAACAGCGTGCGCGCAAGGTGTTCCTGGGCGAGTACCTGGCCGCCGTCGACCGCGCGCTGCTGCCACCGGGCGAGGCGGCGATCGCGAACCTGCTGTCGATCTACGAGCTCGAGAAGGCGATCTACGAGCTGCGCTACGAGCTTGACAACCGCCCCGACTGGGTCGCCATCCCGGTCGCCGGGATCAGGCGGCTGCTGGAGGACGACGAATGACACCGCAGGCCACAGGCGACTTCGAGGCGATCGTCCGGCGCGAGCATGGCGACCCGCATTCGGTGCTCGGCGCACACCCGGCGCCGGACGGCGTGGTGGTCCGGGTGCTGCGGCCCGCGGCCGAGTCGATCACCGTCGTGCTCGACGGCGACGACACCTCCGTTCCGCTCAGCCAGGTTCACGCCGGCGGCCTGTTCGAGGGCGTGATCGAGGGCGCGAACCTGCCGTTGAAATACAAGCTCGAGGTCGACTACGGCGGCGGCCGCGTGTTCACCGTGCGCGACCCGTACGCCTTCGGGCCGACGCTCGGTGAGCTTGATCTCCACCTGATCGGCGAGGGACGCCACGAGGAGCTGTACGACCGCCTCGGCGCCCGGATCCGCGAGCACGAGGGGGTCACGGGAACCGCCTTCGCGGTGTGGGCGCCGGCCGCTCGCGCGGTCAGCGTCGTGGGCGACTTCAACTCGTGGGACGGACGGCTGCATGCCATGCGCTCGCTCGGCGCGAGCGGCATCTGGGAGCTGTTCCTGCCCGAGTGCCAGCCGGGAGCTCGGTACAAGTTCGAGCTTCTCACCCAGACCGGAGAGCTGGTGCTGAAGGCCGATCCGTATGCCCTCGCCACCGAGGTCCCGCCCAAGAACGCATCCGTGGTGTTCAAGTCGGAGTACGAGTGGAAGGACAGTGAATACCTCTCTCGGCACCGCGAGGCACAGCCACTCGGGCAGCCGATGTCGATCTACGAGGTCCACCTCGGATCCTGGCGGCGCAACTCGCTCGAGGACAACCGCAAGCTGACGTACCGCGAGCTCGCCGACGAGCTGTCCGCCTACGCCAAGCAGATGGGCTTCACCCACGTCGAGCTGCTGCCGGTGATGGCGCATCCGTTCGAGGGCTCGTGGGGCTACCAAGTCACCGGCTACTACGCGCCCACTCCGTTCTACGGGTCGCCCGATGAGTTCCGAGAGTTCGTCGACCGGCTGCACTGCAACGGACTCGGGGTCCTCCTCGACTGGGTCCCCGCCCATTTCCCCCGCGACGAGTTCGCGCTCGCGCGCTTCGACGGCACCGCGCTGTACGAGCACGCGGACCCCCGCCGCGGCGCCCACCCGGACTGGGGCACGCTGGTGTTCAACTTCGGTCGCCACGAGGTCCGCAACTTCTTGATCGCCAACGCGCTGTTCTGGCTGCGCGAGTACCACGCCGATGGAATACGCGTCGACGCTGTGGCCTCGATGCTGTACCTCGACTACTCCCGCACGGAGGGCCAGTGGGTGCCCAACCAGTACGGCGGGCGAGAGGATCTGGAGGCGATCGATTTCCTCAAAGAACTCAATGAGGTCCTGTTTGCCTACGAGCCGGGGACGATCTCCGCCGCCGAGGAATCTACGTCGTGGCCGGGCGTCTCACGTCCCACGTACCTGGGCGGGCTGGGGTTCGGCTTCAAGTGGAACATGGGCTGGATGCACGACACGCTGGCCTACTTCCAGCAGGACCCGATCTATCGCCGCTACCACCACCACGAGCTGACGTTCAGCCTGCTCTACGCGTTCAGCGAGAACTTCATCCTCCCGCTTTCCCACGACGAGGTCGTCCACGGCAAGGGCTCGCTGCTCCAGAAGATG
Source organism: uncultured Solirubrobacterales bacterium (assembly GCA_963794825.1). Taxonomy (GTDB): domain Bacteria; phylum Actinomycetota; class Thermoleophilia; order Solirubrobacterales; family Solirubrobacteraceae; genus Palsa-465. The sequence goes on along the minus strand of CAWCFB010000003.1, from coordinate 1,215,602 downwards.
CCCGGCGACCGCTGGCAGAAGTTCGCCAACCTGCGGGCGCTGTTCGGCTTAATGTGGGCCCATCCGGGGAAGAAGCTGCTGTTCATGGGTTCGGAGTTCGGTCAAGAGCAGGAGTGGAATTACCGGGCCTCGCTCGACTGGCATCTGCTCGAAACGTCCGAGCACGCCGGCATCCAGACGCTGGTCCGCGATCTCAACCTCCGGTATCTCGACGAGCCGGCGCTGTGGGAGCTCGACTCCGACGCGGCTGGCTTCTGGTGGCTCGAGCCCAACGACGCCGACGCCAACGTGGTGGCATTCGCGCGCGCCTCGGCGGGCGCCGAGCGCGTGCTCGTGTTCGTGGCCAATCTCTCCCCGGTGCCGCGATACGGATACCGGCTCGGCTTGCCGCGTTCCGGAGCCTGGCGTGAGCTGCTCAACACCGATGCCGAGGTATATGGCGGCGGCAACGTCGGCAACCTTGGCACGGTGACGGCGGAGCCGATCCCGTGGCACGGCCAGCCCGTATCGGCCGAGGTCACACTCCCACCGCTGTCTGCGCTCTGGCTTGTGCCCGATGGCGTCTGAGCTCGCGCCGCTAGGCGCCCGTTCGGTCGGCCAGGGAGAGGTCTCATTCCGCGTCTGGGCACCCAGCGCGAGCTCGGTAGCCGTCGTGGTCGGCGGCTCGGAGACACCGCTGCGATCGGAGGGCTCGGGCCACCACGCGGCCACCCTTCCGGCGGCCGCCGGCGATGACTACACCTTTGTGGTCGACGGCGCCTCACTTCCCGACCCGGCGTCGCGATGGCAGCCCGACGGGCTTCGGGGCCCCTCCCGGGTGGTCGAGCTCGGAGAGGTCACGCCGTTCCGGCCGCCTGCCGTGCGCGACCTCGTGATCTACGAGCTCCACATCGGCACGTTCAGCGATGAGGGGACGTTCGACGGGGCGATCCCGTACCTGCACGAGCTCGCCGAGCTCGGGATCAACGCGATCGAGATCATGCCCGTCGGGGAGTTTCCCGGCGCTCGCGGCTGGGGCTACGACGGCGTGTACATCTCCGCGGCGCAGTCGTCGTATGGCGGTCCCCACGGGCTGCAGCGATTGGTCGCCGCCGCGCACGAGGCCGGCCTCGCCGTGATCCTCGACGTCATCTACAACCACGTCGGAGCGTCGGGCGTCAAGCCGCTGGAGGCGTTCGGCCCGTACTTCACCGAGAAGCACGAGACGCCGTGGGGGCGCGCGATCAACTACGACGATGTTGGCTCCGAGGGCGTCCGCGAATGGGTGCTCCAGAGCGCCGAGGGCTGGATCCGCGACTTCGGCATCGACGGGCTGCGGCTCGACGCGATCCACTCGATCTACGACTCGAGCCCCGAGCACATCGTCGCGGCGGTCGCGCGGCGAGTGCGCGCGGTGCGAGACGGAGCCTTCGTGATCGGCGAGCTCGGCCTCGAGGATCCGGAGTCCTACGGCGCCCCGGCCTGCGATGCCCTGTGGCGCGATCAGTTCCACCATGCCCTGCACGTCCTGCTTACCGGCGAGCGCGAGGGCTACTACGAGCCCTACGGGCGGACCTCTGACCTGGCCGACGCGCTTTCGCTCGGCCCAGTAGAAACCGTCGTCGTGTTCGACCAGAACCACGACCAAGTCGGCAACCGTGCCTTCGGTGACCGGCTCGCCCCCGAGCTCCGTCCGCTGGCGGCGTTCACCACGCTCCTCTCCCCCTTCGTGCCGCTGCTGTTCATGGGCGAGGAGTACGGCGAGGACGCGCCGTTCCAGTTCTTCTCCGACCACATCGACCCTGAGATCGCTGAGGCTACGCGTGAGGGCCGCCGCCAGGAGTTCGCCGCGTTCACGGGTTTTGCCGCGGAGGAGATCCCCGATCCGCAGGCGCTCGCGACCTTCGAGCGGTCCAAGCTGACGCGCGAGCGCGACCCAGAGCTCGCCCAGTTGTACGCCCGGCTGTTGGATGTGCGCCACCGGCTGCCGGCCGAGAATCCATCCGTCCGGGGCAGCGCGGAGGACGGCTGGCTGATCGCCAACCGTGGCGAATACGAGATGGTCTGCAACTTCTCGACCCGGCCCGCCTCGGTGCCCGTCGAAACTTCCGAGGTCGAGCTGGCAACCCACCCCGGCGTCGCGGTGAGCGACGGTGCGGTGACGCTGCCGCCACTCGCGGGAGCGCTGCTCCGGTGACCATCGCCGACCCGCTGCAGATCGTGGTGTGGCCGGGCGAGCCGTTCCCGCTCGGCGCCACGTGGGATGGAGGGGGCACGAACTTTTCGGTCTTCTCCGAGCACGCCGAGCGCGTTGAGCTGTGCCTGTTCGACGAGGAGGGCTCAGAGCTGCGCCTCGAGGTGCGCGAGCGCACCGCCCACAACTGGCACTGCTACATCCCGGACATCGGTGCCGGGCAGCGCTACGGATACCGCTTCCACGGTCCGTACGCGCCGCTCGAAGGCAAGCGCTTCAACCCGGCGAAACTGCTGATCGACCCCTACGCCAAGGCCATCGACGGCGTCGTCGACTTCTCGCACGGGGCCAACGTGCTGCCCTATGTCCCCACCGGCGAAGACGACGCCGACCTCGAGATCGACGACGAGGACGACGCCGAGGCGGTGCCCAAGGCGGTGGTGATCGACGACGCGTTCTTCTGGGAGGGCGACCGTCCGCCCCGGATCCCGTTCGCCGACACCGTCATCTACGAGACCCACGTGAAGGGCTTCACCAAGCTCCATCCCGGCGTGCGTGAGGACCTCCGTGGCACTTACGCGGGCCTGGCTTCCGATGCGGCCGTCGAGTACCTGAGCAACCTCGGCGTGACCGCAGTCGAGCTCCTGCCCGTCCACCACATCTCCGACGAGTCCTTCCTGTTCGAACGGGGGCTGCGCAACTACTGGGGCTACAGCACGATCGGGTACTTCGCGCCCTACTGCGAGTACGCCGCCACCGGTTGCCGAGGCGAGCAGGTGCGCGAGTTCAAGGGGATGGTCAAGGCGTTGCACCGCGCCGGGATCGAGGTGATCCTCGACGTCGTCTACAACCACACCGCCGAGGGGAACCACCTGGGGCCGATGTTGTCCTTCAAGGGAGTCGACAACGAGGCGTACTACCGGCTCGACGCGGACAACCCGCGCTATTACGTCGACTTCACCGGCACCGGGAATTCACTGAACCCGGTCGACCCAAGCGTGCTGCGGCTGATCATGGACTCGCTCCGCTACTGGGTCACTGAGTGCCACGTCGACGGCTTCCGTTTCGATCTGGCCTCCGCGCTCGCGCGCGAGTTCTTCGAAGTCGACCGGCTCTCAGCCTTCTTCGACGTGATCCACCAGGATCCCGTGCTCTCGCAGGTGAAGCTAATCGCCGAGCCGTGGGACGTCGGGCCTGGCGGCTATCAGGTAGGCAACTTCCCTGTGCTGTGGTCAGAGTGGAACGGGCAATACCGCGACACGATGCGCGACTACTGGCGTGGCTATGCCGCGGACGGGGACTTCGCCGGGCGGCTGTCAGGGTCGTCGGACCTCTACGAAGCCGACGGCCGCGACCCGTTCGCCTCGATCAACTTCATCACCGCGCACGACGGCTTCACGCTCGCCGACCTCGTCTCCTACAACGACAAGCACAACGAGGCGAACCTCGAGGACAACCGTGATGGCACCGACGACAACCGTTCGTGGAACTGCGGCGCCGAGGGCCCGACCGACGACCCCGAGGTAATCGCGCTGCGCCGCCGCCAGCAGCGCAACTTCCTCACCACGCTGCTGCTGTCGCAGGGCACGCCGATGGTCCTCGGCGGCGATGAGGTCGGCCGCTCCCAGGGCGGCAACAACAACGCCTGGTGCCAGGACACCGAGATCTCCTGGTACGACTGGTCAGAGAGTTCCGACAAGGACGAGCTCCGGGAGTTCACCCGCCGGCTGATCGCGCTGCGCCGCCGCCACCCCGTGTTCCGCCGCAAGGATTTCCTGCGCGGCCGGCAGATCAAGGGCACCGGCGCCCCCGACGTGTGGTGGTTCCGCTCCGACGGGCGCAAGATGACCAACCGCGACTGGCAGGACGGAGAGCACGTGCTGGGGATGTTTCTCAACGGCAAGGAGATCCCGTCGCCCGGGCCGCACGGCGAGGACATCGCTGACGACTCGTTCATCCTGCTCTTCAACGCCCACAGCGAGGACCGCGAGTTCACGCTGCCGCCGGCCCGGTTTGGCAAGCGATGGTGCCTCGAGCTCACGACCGCCGACCCGGGCGCCGCTCCGAACAGCCTGGAGTACGGCGCCCGCGGGCAGGTACCCGTGATGTCCCGCTCGACCGTCGTGCTGAAGCGGGCGGCGTGACCGCGCCGCTGCGGGCGACGTATCGGCTGCAGCTGACGCCGTCGTTCGGATTCGACGACGCCCGCGCGGTCGTGCCCTACCTGCGCACGCTCGGGATCTCGCACCTGTATCTGTCGCCCTCACTGCAGGCCCGAGCCGGCTCGACGCACGGCTACGACGTCATCGACCCGCGGCGGATCTCGGACGAGCTTGGCGGCGAGGAGGCGTTCCGCTCGCTCGCCGCGGCGGCCCACGAGGCCGGGATGGGAATCGTGCTGGACATCGTCCCGAACCACATGGCCGCGGTCGAGGACAACCCGTTCTGGGCGGATCCCGCTCTCCGCGAGCGGTTCTTCGATCTCGATCCGGCCACCGGCCGGCACCGCCGCTTCTTCGACATCGATGATCTGGCCGGGGTGCGGCAGGAGGACCCGGCGGTGTTCGAGCAGACGCACGGACTGGTGCTTTCGCTCGTGCGCGAGGGGCTCGTCGATGGCGTGCGGATCGATCATCCCGACGGCTTGACCGATCCCGCCGGCTACCTCCGGCGTCTGCGCGAGGGTGGCGTCGAGCGTGCGTGGGTCGAGAAGATCCTCGATCCGGGCGAGCGGCTACGCGACTGGCCGGTATCAGGCACCACGGGGTACGAGTTCCTCAACGACGTCTGCGCGCTGTTCGTCGATCCCGCCGGCGAGCCGGAGCTCACGGCCCTGTGGGAGCGGATCGCCGGCGACCGGCGGAGCTTCGGCGAGGTCGCGCACGCGGCCAAGGTCGAGCAGATCCAAGGTCCGTTCGCCCCCGAGCGCGATCGCGTCGGGCGGCTTGATTCCGCGGTTCCGCCCGCTGAGCTCGAAGATGCGCTGGCGTCGCTGCCCGTGTACCGCACGTACGTCGACCCCGGCGAGCGTCTGGTCACCGACGCGGACCGCGCCGCCGCCGCGGGGCTGCCAGACTCGGTGCGCGGGCGCCTGCTCCTGGACCGGCCCTCCCCCGAGGAGTTCGTCACCCGCTTTCAGCAGACGACTCCGGCGATCATGGCCAAGGGCGTCGAGGACACGGCGTTCTACCGGTACGGACGGCTGCTCGCTTTGAACGACGTCGGCGGCGATCCGTCGCGTTTCTCGATCGACGTCGAGACCTTCCACCAAGCGAACCTAGAGCGCGCCCAGCGGTTTCCGTTCGCGATGGTGACGAGCATGACCCACGACACGAAGCGGTCCGGAGACGTGCGCGCGCGGATCGCGGCGATCTCGTCGATCGTTCCGGAGTGGGCCGCGGCGGTGGAACGGTGGATGGAGCTGACCGAGCAGTTTCGCTCCGACGGCGCGCCCGACGACGCCGAGCGCTACTTCATCTTTCAGTCGCTCGCCGGCGCCTGGCCGATCGAGTCCGAGCGGCTAACCGAGTACATGCGCAAGGCGCTGCGCGAGGCGAAGCGCAACACGAACTGGATCTCGCCGAATACCGAGTGGGAAGACGCGGTCCTGCGCTTCTGTCGCGCGCTGCACTCGGATCCCGGGTTCCTGACCGAGTTCTCACCGATCGTCGCGCGGATCAGCGAGCTCGGCCGCCGGATCGCGCTCGGCCAGCTCGCGTTGAAGCTGACCGTCCCCGGCGTGCCGGACATCTACCAGGGCGACGAACTGTGGAACCGGTCGCTGGTCGACCCCGACAACCGCCGGCCGGTCGACTTCGAGCGCCGCGCCGCGCTGCTGCGCGCCCGCGATTTCGGCGCCGAGCCGAAGCTATGGCTGACCTCGGAGCTCCTCGCGCTCCGGGCCCGCCGGCCGGAGTCATTCACCGGCGCCTACGAGCCAGTCGACGCCGGCGAAGACGCAGTCGCGTTCGTCCGCGGCGACGAGGTGTTCGTGTCCGTGCAGCTCCGTGAGGGAGCGGCGTCGGCCACGCCGCCACCGGGTGACTGGGACGTTCTCGTGCGCGACGACGCGCACGGCGTCACAGTGCTCGAGCGCGCCGGTCGATAGGGTCCCTGCCCGCCCATGCGCGTGTTGCTGATCTCGTGGGAGTACCCACCCGTGATCGAGGGCGGGCTGGCGCGTCACGTGCGCAAGCTCTCCGAGCAGCTCGTCGCGGCCGGGATCGAGGTTCATGTCCTGACCCGTGGCGGCACCAGTGTCGAGGAGCGGCACGGGGTGATCGTCCATCGCCTCAGGGAGCCGCCCTTCCCCAAGGACCCAAGCGCGTTTGTGAAATGGGTGCGCGCGATGAACGACGACATGCGCGCGCGAGCGGCCGAACTGTGCGACGCGTTCGACTACGACATCGTCCACTCTCACGACTGGCTGGTGGCTCGCGGCGCGGAGCAGACGGCACGCCACTTCGGCCTGCCGTGGCTCACCACGGTCCACGCCACCGAGTTCGGCCGCCACCAGGGGTGGGTGCAGAACCACCCGCAGTCCCACATCCACTCGGTCGAGCGGTCGATGGTCCGGCGAGCCGACCACGTGATCACCTGCTCACATTTCATGCAGGGCCACGTATCGACTGTGTTCGGGGTGCCCGAGGACCGCATCACCGTGATCCCAAACGGGATTGACCCTGAGGATGTGCGGCCCGCCGTCGACGATCTCGAGGCGCTGCGCGCGCGGTTCGCCGCGCCGTCCGAGCGGCTCGTGCTGATGGTCGGCCGGCTGGTCTACGAGAAGGGCTTCCACATCGCGCTTGACGCGCTCGCGCCGGTGATCAAGCGCCGCCGCGACATCAAGTACGTGATCGCCGGGACCGGCACCGCCGAGAGCGAGCTCAAGTCGCAGGTCCGCCGGCTACGTCTGGTGCGCAGCGGGACATTCCTGGGCTGGGTCGGTGACGACATGCTCCACTCGCTTTACCACGTCGCCGACCTGTGCATCGTCCCCTCGATCTACGAGCCGTTCGGCTTGGTCGCACTCGAGGCCATGGCCGCCGGCTGCCTGTGCATCGTCGCCGACACCGGCGGCCTGCGCGAGGTCGTCCCCGCCGACGGCACCGTCGGGCACCGGTTCCGCGCCCGTGACGTGGTGGCGCTGCGGGGTGTCGTCGAGCAGGTACTGGGCGACGACGATGCTCGCGCCCGAGCGGTCGCCGCGGCGCGCGAGCACGTGCTGCAGTTCGACTGGGCCGAGGTCGCGCGCCGTACGACCGACGTGTACGGGGAGCTGGTGCGCGCGCGGGGAACGCGGCGCAGGCGACGCCCCGCCCGCACGCGCTCCTGATCGGCGACCACGCAACTCACCCCGGGTCGCCGGCCCATAGCCCGCTCAGCCGGCGGGCCGCCTCGGCAATCACCTCCTCCTGCTTGCAGAACGCGAATCGCACGAGCGTCCGAGCAGCGTCCTTGTTGTCGTAGAACGCCGACGTCGGGATCGCGACCACGCCGCAGCGTTCGGGGAGCATCCGGCAGAAGCCGACCGCATCCGCGCCGACGTCCGCGTTGACAAAGTAAGTCCCCGCGGGGATCAACGGCTGGAGCCCGGCGCCGGTCAATCCGGCGCACAGGAGGTCTCGCTTGACGCGGAGACCGTCTCGCAGCGCGATGAGGTGCGTTGACGGGAGAGACAGCGCCGCGGCCGCCGCGTGCTGGAGCGGGGTGCCGCCTGCGAACGTCAGGTACTGCTTGATGCCGCGCACCGCAGCGACGAGCTTCGCCGGTCCCGAGCACCAGCCAACCTTCCAGCCGGTGAACGAGAACGACTTGCCGACGCTCGAGATCGTCAACGTCCGCTCCTCCATCCCGGGGAGCGTGGCGATCGGGATGTGGTGGCCGTCATACACGAGGTGCTCGTAGACCTCGTCTGTGATGCACACGAGATCGTGGTCGATGCAGACGGCGGCGATCGTCTCGAGCTCGGCGCGATCCAGCACCCGCCCCGTGGGATTGTGCGGGGTGTTCAGCAGCATCACGCGCGCCTTCGGGCCGGCCGCGGCGCTCAGCGCATCGGCGTCGAGTGCGAAGTCGGGCGGGGTGAGCGTGACCGGTCGTCGGCCTGCGCCGGCGAACGCGATGCACGCCGCGTACGAGTCGTAATACGGCTCGAGCACGACGACCTCGTCACCGGGGTTCAGCAGGCCCAGGAGCGCGGCCGCGATCGCCTCGGTGGCGCCGAAGGTGACCAGCACGTCCTCGGGGTCGAGACCGTAGGACACGCGCTGGTGCTCGCGCACCGCGTCGCGCAACGGAGGTACACCGCCCAGTGGGGCGTACTGGTTCTCGCCCCCGCGCAATGCCGCCACCGCCGCGTCGATCGCCTCGCTCGGACCGTCGCTGTCCGGAAAGCCCTGTCCCAGGTTGAGTGCGCCGGTTCGCTGCGCGAGCGCCGTCATCTCGGTGAACACCGTCGTTCCGAGTCCGGTCAGACGCTCAGCCACCGGACGCATCTATGCGGCGTCCGCGGCGCCCCAGATCCCCGGCCCCCGGTGGTGCTCGTAGATCAGCGAGGTCTCGGCGTGGGCGACGGACGGATGTGTGGCGAGATGGTCGACCACGAACTCGCGGAGATCCTGCGCGTCGGTGGCGGCCACCCACACCAGGTAGTCGGTCACACCGGTCAGGTGGAAGACCATCAGCACGCCGGGCAGCCCGCGCACGGCCTCCGTGAAGGCGTCGATCTGCTCGCGCGCGTGGACGGCGAGCCGGACGGCGATCAGCGCCTGGAGCGGACGGCCGAGCGTCGCCAGATCGACCTCAGCGTGGTAGCCGCGGATCACTCCCCGGTCACGCAGCGACCGCAGCCGTCCCAGCGCCGTTGACGGCGCCACCCCGACCCGCTCGGCTAGGCGCTGATTGGTGATCCGGGCGTTCGCCGCGACCAGTTCGAGGATCGCGCGGTCGATCGCGTCGACCGGGGGCTGCGGATGATTCGAGACCAGTCGGCTCCGCGGCATCTGAGCGAACTATATTCGATTCTGCAGGATTACATCGCTGAATCTTCGAGCGCTTGCCCGTGGACCGCATTATCATCAGACTAACTCCATGACCGAGACCGCTGTCGCACCCCTCATCAACGATTCGATCCTGGAGACGATCGGTGGTACGCCGCTCGTACGCCTGACCCGGATCGCACCCGGCGTACGTTCCCAGCTGGTCGCCAAGCTGGAGGTGTTCAATCCCGGCGGCTCGATCAAGGACCGGATCGCGGTCGCGCTGATCGAGGCGGCCGAGCGGGACGGCCGGCTGGCCCCCGGCGGCACGATCGTCGAGCCGACTTCCGGGAACACCGGCACGGGATTGGCGATCGCCGCACGGCTGAAGGGCTATCGGGTGATCGCGGTGATGCCGGACAAGATGTCCAAGGAGAAGATCGACCTGCTGCGCGCCTACGGCGCCCAGGTGGTCGTCGCTCCGACCGACGTTCCTCCCGATTCACCGCAGTCCTACTACCGCGTGGCCGATCGCCTGACCGAGGAGATCCCGGGGGCGTTCCAGCCCAACCAGTACTTCAATCAGGCCAATCCGCAGGCCCACTACGAATCGACGGGCCCGGAGCTGTGGGAGCAGACGGCGGGCCGGATCACGCATTTGGTGTGCGGCGTCGGCACCGGCGGGACCGTCACGGGCACTGTCCGGTACCTGCGCGAGCAGCGGCCCGAGCTCGTCGTGATCGGCGCGGACCCGGCGGGATCGATCTACTCCGGCGGCGCCGAGAACGTTCGGCCGTATCTGGTCGAGGGCGTGGGCGAGGACTTCTGGCCGGAGACCTTCGACCGATCGCTCGTCGATCGGTGGATCACCGTCTCGGACCGTGACGCCTTCCTCACCACCCGCAGGCTCGCCCTCACCGAGGGCATCCTCGCGGGGGGCTCCGGCGGACTTGCCGTACACGCGGCCCTTCAGGTCGCCGCCCAGGTGGAGGATCCCGACGCGATGATCGTCGTCATCCTTCCCGACGGGGGGCGCTCGTACCTGTCGAAGATCTACTCGGACGGCTGGATGCGTCAGTACGGCTTTCTCGAGCAGGACCGTGAACTGGTTGTGGGCGAAGTGCTGCGGCGCAAACGCGACGCCGGCGAGGTCCCGTCGCTCGTGACGGTCGAGACCCATCAGCGGGTTCGGGACGCGATCTCCCGGCTGCACGAGCATCGCGTTTCGCAGCTGCCCGTGGTCAGCCCGCACGACCCGAAGACCGTCGTCGGCGCGATCTCGGAGCGCGGCCTGCTCAAGCGGGCCGCCGAGGACCCCTCCCACCTCGAGGCGGAGATCCTCGAGGTGATGGAGCCGCCGTTCGCGGCGGTCTCGACCGAGGACCCCGTGCGCGAAGCGGTCGCGCTGCTGGTCGGCGATCAGCAGGCCCTGCTCGTGATCGACGACGGCCGTCCGGCCGGAATCGTCACTCGCGCGGATCTGCTGGAAGCATTGGCTTCATGACCGACGACGGCTTCGGCACCCGGGCGGTTCACGCGGGGCTGACCCCGGATCCGACCTACGGTTCGGTGATCCCGGCCATCCATCAGACGAGCACTTATGCGCAGCGCCGCCCCGGTGAGTTCGTCGCGGACTACGACTATGCCCGCTCGGCGAACCCCACCCGGAGCGCCCTCGAGCAGGCGCTGGGTGAGCTCGAGGGCGGATTGGCGGTGACGTTCGCCTCCGGGCTGGCCGCCGAGCACGCGCTGATCACGGCCGTATGTGAAGCCGGCTCCCACATCGTGCTGCCCGGCGATCTGTACGGCGGCACCTACCGGCTGGTCGACAAGGTGCTCGCCCGGTGGGGCCTGGCCTATGACCTGGTCGACCAGTCGAACCTCGACGCGCTGACGCGTGCGGTCCGGGACGACACCCGGCTGATCTGGGTCGAGAGCCCGACCAATCCGCTGCTCGGTGTCATCGACATCGAGGCGGTCGTGGCCGCCCGGGGCGGCGCGCTCGTGGCCGTGGACAACACCTTTGCCACCCCGTTCAATCAGCGCCCGCTCGACCTCGGCGCTGACTTCGTCGTCCACTCCACGACCAAGTACCTCGGCGGCCACTCAGACGTCGTCGGCGGCGCCGTGATAACCCGTCACCAGGAGTGGTACGAGCGGCTGCGCTTCGTCCAGAACGCGATCGGCTCAGTGCCCGGCCCGATGGATTGCTTCCTGGTGCACCGCGGGCTGCGCACCCTGCACCTGCGCATGGAGGCACACGCACGGAGCGCCGCCGCGGTTGTCGAGCTGCTGCGCTCGACGCCGGAGGTGAGCGAGGTCCGCTGGCCAGGATTCAGCGGCATGGTCGAGCTTCCGCCACCCGGAGGCGGCCGCAGTCGCCTCCCGCACCCGCCTGTTCACGCTCGCCGAATCGCTCGGCGGGGTCGAGTCGCTGATCGAGCTGCCACAGGTCATGACCCACCAATCGGTGGAGGGTTCGGCCGCGGCAGTTCCCCCGGACCTGATCCGCCTGAGCTGCGGGGTCGAGGATCCGAGCGACCTGGTGGCAGATCTGAACCAGGCGCTGAACGAGGTTAGACGCGGTTCGCCGCGAGCAGCCGAGCCAGGAATCGCTGCGTCTCTGGCTCAGCCGGCGCGGTGAAGATCTGCTCGGGCGGGCCGCGCTCGACGATCCGCCCGTCCGCGAGGAAGCAGACCTGGTTGGCGAAATCCCGGGCAAAGCCCATCTCGTGCGTCGCGATCAGCATCGTCATGCCCTCGGTCTTGAGTTCGCGGATCAGCTCGAGCACCTCGCCCACGAGCTCTGGGTCGAGCGCGCTCGTGACCTCGTCGAGAAGCAGCGCACGCGGGCGGGTCATCAAGGCGCGCGCGATCGCCACCCGCTGCTGCTGGCCCCCGGAGAGCTTGTCCGGGTAGTCCCGTCCGCGATCGCCGAGGCCGAAGCGCTCGAGCATCGCCTGGCCGGCGGCGCGCGCCTCCTCGGCCGGCATCTTCTGCGCGCGCCGGGCACCCAACGTGACGTTGTCGATCACGCGCATGTGCGGAAACAGGTTGAAGGCCTGAAACACCAGCCCGAGCCGACGGCGGATCGGCACGGGGTCCTGGCCGGGCACCGTGATCGGGTCGCCGTCGAGGTAGATGTCGCCATCGTCGATCTCCTCGAGCCGGTCGATGCATCTGAGCAGCGTCGACTTGCCTGATCCGGAGGCGCCGATCAGCGCCACCGCCTCGTGCTCGCCAACCACCAGATCGATCCCCTTCAGCACCTGGTGGTCGCCGTAGCTCTTGGTCACCCCGCGGAGCTCGAGGACGGCGTTCATCGTGGCCCTAGCGCCAGCAGCGCTCCCCGCTCGCGAAGGCTACGGGCCTGGAGGTGGTCGGTGATGCGCGTCATCGGGATCGTCACGCACAGATACAGCGCCGCAGCTGCCAGCAGCGGCGTGTAGTTGAAGTACTGCGCCTCGAAGATCTGGGCTACGCGGAATGCCTCCTGCGGGCCGATGATCGAGATCAGAGCGACATCCTTCTGAAGCGAGATGAAGTCGTTGAGGAGCGGAGGAATCACCCGTCTGACGGCCTGCGGCACGATCACCCGGCGGAGGGCTTGCGCGGGGGTCAGACCGAGCGCCAGGGCCGCGCCGGCCTGGCTGGGATGGATCGACTCGATCCCGGCGCGGAGCACCTCGGCGATGTAGGCCGAGTAGCACATCCCGAGCGCGATGCCGCCGAGCACGGCCGCGTTGGTGGGCAGTCCCGACAGGTTCAGCGCAGGCACGCCGAATCCGATCAGGTACACCCACAGGAGGGTGGGAACCCCGCGCATCACGTCGACGTACACGATCGCCAGGACCCGCAGCGGGAACAGCGCCGGGGTCCGCACGGTCCTGATCAGCGCGATCACCAGGCCCAGAAGCAGGGCCCCGACCTCGACGATCAAGAACAGTCGCACGTCGAGCCAGAAGCCACTGAGCACCGACGCGAACGACTTGTTGAACCAGTGCCCGTTGAGGAAGAACCGGTGAACGGTCGGCCAACCGGGACTGGTCAGCACGAAGGTGAGCAGGCCGCCGACCACCACGACGGTGGAAACCGTGGCGATCGCGATCGAGCGTCGCGCCCGACGCCGGCGTGCGCGCCGGCGGTCCTCCCGCGTGGTCAAAGGCGGAACCGTGCTCACGGGACCCTCCGAGCGCCCGCTCAGCGCAGGACGGGCACGCTCGCCTCGGAGGCGATCCAGCGCTTGTTCAGCGCGGCCAGGGTGCCGTTCGCGCGGAGCGCGCCGACCGCCCGGTCGACGCACGGGGTGAGGCCGGAGCCCTTGCTCAGCAGCAGGCCCCAGTTGTCGCCGCCGGGCGCCTGGAACTGACCGGCGATCGTCGTGTGCGAGAGCGCGGTCGAGGTCAGGGTGAATGCGGTTGCCAGATCCACGACGATCGCGTTGACGCGGTGGATCTTGAACGCGCTGACCACGTCGTTGGAGGTGTTGAACACGTCCGGTTGCGTTGTCGGCTTGATCTGCGAGGTGACCGCCGAGAGGCTGGTGGTTCCGATCTGGACGCCGATCTTGGCGTTCTTGAACGCCGCCAGCGAGCTCGCGTGCGCGTACGGGCCGTTGGCCGCGACGATGATCCCCTGCGGATTCGTGTAGTACGGCGTCGAGAAGTCGACCGCCTGCGACCGCGCCGGCGTGATCGAGATCTCGTTGATGTCGAAATCGAAGCTCTTCGGCCCGGGGGCGTAGGAGTTGTCAAACGGCTCCACCACCCACTTGACCTGACTCGAGCTGAAGCCGAGCCTCCCCGCGACCGCGTACGCGACGGCGCTCTCGAACCCTTTGCCGTTGGCCGGCTTGTTGTTCTCGAAGTAGGGCGGGTAGGCCGGCGAGTCCGTAGCCACTGTCAGGACGCCGGGCGTGTGCAGCGGCAGACTTGACTTCGCGCACGCATTGGCGCCGGTGGACGCGGATGCGCTGCTCGTCTTCTTCGGGCTACCGCAGGCCGAAAGCGACACCGCCACGAGCATGGCCGCGCAGCATCCGGCGATTTGAGAGGTCCGCGGCGGCAAGGCGCACAATGTACACGTCATCGGTGCGGAATAGACCGACGCGCCCGGGTCGGGAAGCCCTAAGCCCGCCGCTCGATCTCGGCTAGGCGAACGGCGATCAGTTGCTTGACCAGAGCCTTCGGGAGCGGGCGATCGACCGGGAAGTGCAGCGAGCTCTTGGTCGTCGTGTAGCCCGCGAGCTCGTCGGCGAGCTGTCCGAGCACGGAGCCGCTGAACGGCAGGTAGCTGACGTGGTGTTTGAACGCGGCGAACCCGGCGACGGTGTGACCGTCCACCCGGAAGGCCGGGACGTTGTAGGAGATCACCTCTTCCGCTGAGGGGACGATCTCCAGGATCGTGCGGCGCAAAGCATCGAGCGTGCCGCGCTTTGGCTCCTCCAGAGCCTGCAGATAAGCGTCCACTCGAGCGCGCTCCCCCACCTCCACTTTATACCGCAGCCAAGCCTCTCATGAGGGCTCAAGTCTTGCCCCATAATCGCCCGCCCGCACGCCCGAACCGAGGAGATGGGAGCAGCCAATGTCAACGACTGAGCACGCAGTGGTGATCGCCGGCGCCGGCCCGGCGGGGATGATGCTGAGCGCCGAGCTGGCGCTGGCCGGGGTCGACGTCGGGGTCGTCGAGCGGCGCCCGGATCACGTGCTCGCCGGCTCGCGCGGGGGAGGTCTGCATTCGCGCACGCTTGAGCTGCTCGATCAGCGCGGGGTCGTCGAGCGGTTCCTCGCCGAAGGTCAGACGGCGCAGGTCGCCAGCTTCGGCACCACCGTGCTGGACATGGGCGACTTCCCGACTCGGCACCCGTACTCCCTCGCGCTGTTCCAGAACCGGATCGAGCGGATCATGGCCGACTGGATCGCCGAGCTCCCGGTGCGCCTCTACAACGGCTGCGAGGTGACGGGGTTCGGCCAGGACGAGGCGGGGGTCGACGTCCGGCTGTCCGCCGGCGGGCCGCTACGGGCGAGCTACCTGGTCGGCTGCGACGGCGGGCGCAGCGCGATCCGCAAGGCGGCCGGCATCGAGTTCCCGGGCTGGGACGCGACTCGGAGCAACCTGATTGCCGAGGTCGAGGTGACCGAGGAGATACCCCACGGCGCCCGCCACGACGCCACGGGCGTGCACGGCCTGCACCGGATGGAAGATGGGCGGACGGTACGCGTGGTCGTAACCGAGCGGCAGCTCCGAGCGGGCTACGAGCCGACGCTGGACGATCTTAGGCAGGCGCTCGTGGCCGTGTTCGGCACCGACTTCGGAAGCCACAGTCCCACCTGGATCTCCCGGTTCACCGATATGACCCGGCACGCCGCCACCTATCGCGAGCGGCGAGTCCTATTGGCCGGCGACGCGGCTCACATCCACTACCCCGCCGGGGGACAGGGGATCAGCCTGGGCATCCAGGACGCGGTGAACCTGGGATGGAAGCTGGCGCAGGTGGTCAGCGGGACCTCGCCGGAGACCCTGCTCGACACCTATCAGGCCGAGCGTCATCCGGCCACCGCTCGCACGCTCAGGTACACGATGGCGCAGACCGGGCTGCAGCGGCGCGATGACCGGCTGGCGGCGGTGTCAGAGATAGTGGCGGAGCTGGCGAGGATGGACGAGCCGCGCCGATGGCTCGCCGGCCTGATCTCCGGCTTGGACGTCCACTACGAACTTGGCGAGGGACACCCGCTGCTCGGGCGCCGCGTGCCCGACCTCGAGCTGACCACCGCCGGCGGCCCGGTTCGGGTCTTCGGGCTGCTGCGCGCCGCGCGGCCTGTGCTGCTCAACTTCGCCCGGCCCGGTGCGCTCGACATCACACCCTGGCTCGACCGCGTCCAACTGGTCGATGCCCGATACGACGGGGACTGGAAGCTCCCGGTGCTCGGCTTGGTCAGCCCGCCGGGCTCGGTGCTCGTCCGCCCAGACGGGTACGTAGCCTGGGTCGGAGACGGCGCCGACAGCGGGCTCACCGACGCGCTTGGCCGGTGGTTCGGCGACCCTGCCCGCGATCACCGATCGGCTTAAAGGCCGAGGGCCCGGCGCTCGACGCGCCGGGCCCTCGCAAAACACTCGCCTGTTGCGATGGATTACATCATCCCCGACATGTCCGGCATGCCACCGCCGCCGCCCATGCCGCCGCCATCCTTCTCGGGCACCTCGGCGACGATCGCCTCGGTGGTGAGGATGTTCTTGGCGATCGAGGCCGCGTTCTGCAGCGCCGAGCGCGTCACCATCGCGGGATCGATCACGCCGGCCGCGACGAGATCGACGATCTCGTTCGTGGCAGCGTTGAGGCCGTGACCCTTCTTCGCCTTACGGACGTCGTTGACGACGACCGAGCCCTCTAGACCCGCGTTATCCGCGATCTGACGGAGCGGCTCCTCGAGCGCACGGATGACGATCTTGGCGCCCGTCTGCTCGTCTGGCTCCTCGATCTTGTCGAGCTTGATCGCGCCCTGGGCCTCGAGCAACGCGACGCCGCCGCCCGGCACGATGCCCTCCTCGAGGGCGGCGCGGGTGGCCTGCAGAGCGTCCTCAACGCGGTGCTTCTTTTCCTTCATCTCGGTCTCGGTGGCTGCGCCGACCTTGACCACGGCGACACCGCCCGAGAGCTTGGCCAGGCGCTCCTGGAGCTTCTCGCGGTCGAAGTCCGAGTCGGTGTTGTCGATCTCGGTCTTGATCTGGTTGATGCGGCCCTTGATCGCATCGCTATCGCCGTTGCCGTCCACGATCGTCGTCGTGTCCTTGGCGACGACCACGCGACGAGCGCGGCCGAGCTGCGAGAGCTGGGTGTTCTCGAGCTTCAGACCCATCTCCTCGGTGATTACCTCACCGCCGGACAGGATCGCGATGTCCTCGAGCATCCGCTTGCGGCGATCGCCGAAGCCAGGCGCCTTGACCGCAACGCCCGTGAACGTGCCACGGAGCTTGTTGACGACCAGCGTCGCGAGCGACTCGCCCTCGACGTCCTCGGCGATGATCAGCAGCGGCTTGCCCGACTGGATCACCTGCTCGAGCACCGGGAGGATGTCCCGGACCGAGCCGATCTTCTGGTTGGCGATCAGGATGTAGGGATCCTCGAGGGTCGCCTCCATCCGGTCCTGGTCGGTGACCATGTAGGGCGAGATGTAGCCCTTGTCGAACTGCATGCCCTCGGTGAACTCGAGGTCCATGCCGAACGTCTGGCCCTCCTCGACGTTGACCACGCCGTCCTTACCGACCTTGTCGATCGCGTCGGCGATCACATCGCCGATCTCCTCGTCGCCGGCGGAGATCGTCGCCACGCGGGCGATCTGATCCTTGCCGGAGATCTCCTTCGACTGAGACGCGATGTTGTCGACGACCTGGTTGACCGCCGTCTCGATGCCGCGCTTCAGCGCCAGCGGGTTCGCGCCCGCAGCCACGTTCTTCAGGCCCTGTCGGACGATCGCCTGGGCCAGAACGGTTGCCGTCGTCGTGCCGTCGCCGGCCACGTCGTTGGTGGCCGTGGCGACCTCGCGGACGAGCTGCGCGCCCTGGTTCTGGAAGACGTCCTCGACCTCGATCTCACGCGCGATCGTGACGCCGTCGTTGGTGATCGTCGGGGCGCCGAACTTCTTGTCAAGGACGACGTAGCGGCCCTTGGGGCCGAGCGTTACCTTGACGGCGTTGGCCACCGCGTCGACGCCCTGCTCGAGCGCCTTGCGTGCCTCCGCGTCGTACTTAAGTTCCTTGTGTGCCATTTCTCTTTCGCTTCTCCTGGGGGGTTACGACTGGACCTTTGCCAGCACGTCGGACTCGCGGAGGACGAGGAGATCCTCGCCATCCACCTTGATCTCGGTGCCGCCGTACTTGCTGTAGAGGACCTCGTCGCCCTCGGCGACGTCAAGCGGGGTGCGCTTGCCAGTGTCCTCATTGACCTTGCCGTCACCGACGGCCAGGACCTTGCCCTTCTGCGGCTTTTCCTTGGCGGTGTCGGGCAGGACGATGCCACTGGCGGTGGTCTCCTCCTCCTCGATCGCCCGGACGATCAGCCGATCGCCAAGTGGCTTGAGCTTCATCGATGCAACCTCCGTTGGGGGTGTCTACGTTGGTTTGGCACTCGTAGCTGCAGAGTGCCAACGATCTCCACTATAGCTTGTAGATAACGGGTTTCAAGGTCCCGATTGGCACTCTCGTGTGAAGAGTGCCAGGATTCCTGCCCGCGGCGCATGCGCCGCGGGCCCGGGGCCGCATGCGGCCCCGGCGGGGGCGCGCATGCGCGCCCCCGAACCGCAAACCTAGTTGCGCGCCCCGCCCAGCCCGTGGATGCGGTCGCGAAGTCCCTCGGGCGGATTCTCGATGATCTGGGAGAACCGGACGACCGTCACGGTGTCGTCCATCGACACCTTGCGCCCGTAGATCTGCTCGAGGAAGTGCACCATCTCGTCGACGCGTCTGAACTCCGGATTGTCGTGCTCGATCTCCCGCGGCGAGAGGTCCTTGACGCGCTTGACCTCGACCTGATCGATCACCGCGTGGAAGATCTTCTCGCGCGGCGAGTGCTGGTAACCGATGGTCACGAGCACGCAGTCGTTCTTGCGGTACTTGTGCGATTTGTCGCCGAGCCGGATCGTCGCGGTCTTGCGGCCGCGACGGAGCTGGTCGGCAAACACCGAGGAGTAGAAATTCAGTACTCGCACGGGCGCCAGCCTATCGATCCGCGAGATTTCGCGATAGAGCGCGCTGCACCATCTCCCGCTCGCCGGCGTAGCTCAGCTCCCGCGCCGCTTGCTCGAGGGGCATCCATCTTGCCTCCTCGATCTCCTGGTCATGATCGTCGAGGCTCCCGGACACGTACCGGAAGAGGAAGAAAGCCACGCGCTTGGCAATGCTGCGGTGCCGGCGTGCGTAGCGGTAGGTGACCTCGCCGAGCGGCTCGAGCAGCTCCGCATCGAGCCCGGTCTCTTCGCGGACCTCGCGGATCGCCGCCTGCTCGGGGGTCTCGTCGCCGTCTGGGTGGCCCTTCGGCAGCCCGAGCACCCGGCGCCCGTCGGCGTCCCGCTTGACCGGGACGATCACCGCCACGTCGCCGCCGCGGACGACGACGCCGCCGGCTGAGAACTCTTCCCGGCTGGTCAATACACGTAGCGCTCGAGCGCCGCGGGGTCGTGGACGACGAGCTTGCCGCGGCCCTGGCTGATGATTCCCGCGCGCTCGAGCACGGCGAGAAAGCGGCTCGCGGACTCGCGCGAGGAGCCGGCCAGCTGGGCCAGATCGGCCTGCGTCGAGGTGATCAGCACGTCGCCCTCGCCCGCGCCCTCCGCCCGTTCGGCGGCCACGAGCTGCGCCAGTACCGCTGCGACCCTGCTCTGCACGGTTTGGAACGACTGCCGGGCCAGCCGCTCGTTGGTCTCCCGCAGCCGGCGCCCGAGCGCTCCGAGCAGCTTCACTGCGATGTCCGGATGCTCGCGGAGCAGCCGCCGCATGTCGCCGCCGAGAATCGCGATCGCCTCGGTCCGCTCGATCGCCTCGACCGTCGCCGAGCGGCGCTCGTCGTCGAACATCGCGAGCTCGCCGAAGATGTCCCCCGGCCCGAACCGCGCCAGCGTGATCGAGCGGCCGTCGGGGTGCTCGCGCACCGCCCGGGCGTGCCCGGAGCGAACGACGTAACACGTATCGCTCTGATCGCCCTCGCGGAACACCGCCTCGCCGGCCTCGAAGCGGCGCGGCACGGTGACCTCGGCGACGCGCCCCAGCTCGTCCTCGCCGAGCGCCGAGAACACCGGGACCCGATGGAGCAGCTCGACCGTGTCCGCTGCGCTCGTCGCCATGGACGAGATGGTATTGGCCGCGGCGGGCTAGGCGAGGTCGAGCGCCTGCTCGCGCCGGCGGCGCCGCACCGCGGCTGTCACCCACCAGAGAAGCGCGGCCAGCAGCGCCAATGGCACCAGCACCGCAAGCACGATCAGCGCCACACCGGCGGCCACGGTCAGCACGTGCCCGGCATCGTGCGCCGCCCTGCCGATCGTGAACCCCTTGTGGCTGACCGGGACCGGTGTCGCAGGGTTGATCGTGACGTCGACCTGGCTGTAGTTGATCGCGTGGTTGAGCGATCCGACGGTGGCCTCATCGCCGGCGATCTGGCGGTTGGCGTCGCGGAGCTGCGCCTGCAGCGAGTCGATCTGCTGCTGGGTGGCGGCGTTGGCGAGCTGCTTGAGCAGGGCGGTGCGCAGCGCCTTGGCCTGAGCGAGCGCCCGCTGATCGCCGACGTATTGATTGTTGACATCCCGCGTGTTGTCGGTCCGGGAGGCCACCGATGCGTACCGCAGCCGCGAGAGCTGCGCCATCGCCTGGGGCAGGTTCCCCGACGGGATGCTGAGCTGAAACTCCGCGTACGCGGTCGGGCTGTTGCCGGCGGTGACGCTTGAGCGCTGCACGAACCCGTTCTGGGCGCCGACGACGTTGAACACCTCCTGCGCCACGGCGTCGATCCGGCTGGCCGGCGTCGACAGAGCCAGTTGCGACGATTGGATGATCTTGCGGCCGCTGTTCGGCGGGGCCGGCGCCGCCGCCGGTGCCGACGCCGCTGCCGATGATGCGACCGCGCCGTGCGACGGGGCCGGCGTAGCCGCTGACGCGGTCGAGCTGGCGGCACCGGCCGCCAACCGAGAGAACTCGGTGTTCGGGGTACCCGAGCCTCCCGACGAGAGCACGACGGCGATCGCAATAGCCGCCGCCACCGCTCCGCCCCCCCACACCGGCGCCCAGGTCCAGATCTGCCGCCGACGGCTCGGTCGGGCCGGCGGGGCGCCCTGCGCGGCGGGCGCAAACCGCCGCGCCACCCGCGCGTCCATCGCCTGCGCGAACTGCTCGCGGCACACGGGGCGCTCGGCGCTCAGCAGCAACGCGAGCTCAGCCACCTCGGCGTGCCGCGGATCCACCGGCTCGCCGGCCAGCGTGGCATCGATCGCGTCGAGCGACGCGGCCACCTCGGGATCGATCGGGGTGTCGTCAAGACGTTTCATTGCAGGCCTTCCTCAGTTTCTCCATCGCCCGGTGCAGCAGCGTCCCGGCGTTTGATGGGGTGACCCCGAGCACCCGCGCAAGCTCATCGTTGCTCAGCCCGCCGTGGAACTTCAACGCGATGATCTCCCGGTCGCGCGGAGGCAGCGCCGCCAGGGCGCTGCGGACGGCCGTGCGGCGAAGCGCGATGTTGGCGTGGTCCTCGGCCGCGCCCTCCTGCGCGCTGATGGTGTCGACTGGGTCGACGGCCAGCGTCGCCTGCCGGCGCCGGCGGCGCAGTTCGTCGAGCGCTGCGTTGCGGGCGATCCCGAACAGCCACGCGCGCTCCTCGCCGCGCCGGCGATCGAACGTCCGCCGGCGGCGGTACGCGCGCTCGAACGCGAGCGCCGTCACATCCTCGGCGGCGGCGTGATCCCGCAACAGCGTCGCGACGTAGGCGTACACATCCGCGCGGCTCGAGCGGTACAGCTCCTCGAATCTGGTCCACGCCGATTCGGGATTGCGTGGCGCCGCCGCAGGCAATGTCTCGATCACGCCCACACTACGTCGCTTCAGGCGATCCGTCACGGTGCCGATATCTTCCCGGTTGTGAAGTCGCAGGCAAGGACAGCAGCGGCGTTGGTGGCACTGGCGATGCCCGCTTCGGCGCTGGCCAGCCATCCTCCGGGCGCGAAGCAGATCCGCGCAGCGGTCCAGGCCGCCCAGCACTCGAAGCTGCTGTGGGCGACGGTCAACATCTGCAACACCGCCCGCCACCGGAACATGATCGGCATCCGCGGTCAGGCGCCGAGCCTTCCCTTCGCGACGAGCATCTCGATGCGGATTCAGGTCGACTACTGGAACGGCCGCAAGTTCGTTCCCGACCCGTACGCCACCAAGCACGTCGACCTCCGCGATCCCGCCGGAGAAGTCATCCAGAACGGCGCCAACTTCACGTTCCGCCCGCCCGTCATCCTCAGCGGCACGATCGAGTTCGAGTGGAAGCTCGCCGGCAAGGTGATCGGCCGCGCCACGCGTCTCACCGGTCACGGCTACAAGGGCGTCGTGGGCGCCGATCCCGCCGGTTACAGCACCGCCACCTGCCGGATGTTCTAGGCGGCCGCCGCCGCGAACAGCCGGGGATCGTTGGTGATCAGACCGTTCACGCCAAGCGCTTGCAGCGCGCGAAGCCGGGGCAGCTCGTCGACGGTCCAGACGAACAGCTCGCCGCCGGCGCCGGCCACCGCTCGCACCAGCTGGGGGGTGACCAGCCGCCAGTGGGCGGTCAGTACATCGCACCGCCCGGCGCGGAATGCCGCCGCGGCGCGCGCCGGTAGAACCGCGCGCGCGACTACGAGCCCCGCGTAGGCGAAGGGCACGGTGAGGGGCGAGCGGAACGGGTCGCGCCGAAGCTTCGGCACCGTCCAGCTGAGCCGGACCGCCGAGCCCGCGGAGCGGATCGCCGCGAGGCTCTCGACGTACTGAGTGGAGATCAGCGCGCGGCCAGTCAGCCCGAACGCTTCCAGCCCCTCGACGACCCGCAACTCATAGCCCGGCAACTTCAGATCGACAAGGAAATCGATGCCTCGGAATCGCTCCGAGGAAAGGAAGCGCAGGCCCTCGTCTAGGGTCGCCGCCATGCGGGCTTTGAGATCGGTGTAGTCGTGGGCGAGGAACAGCCCGCCGCTGCCGTCGACGCGCTCAGGCAGCACGTCGAACTCGATCATGTCGACGCCAGCGTCCAGCGCCGCGTCGAACGACGCGAACGTGTTCCCGGGCGCGATCAGATCCGCGCCCTTGTGTCCGACCCTGATCACCTTTGACACGACGGGCACCAGTATGTCGTGCGGTTGGCGTCGCCCTGACCGCGCGCGCGGATGAGCCCGCGGCACCGCGGGCACGGCTCGCCGGCGTGCTTGTAGACGCGTGGTTTGATCACCCGCGGGCCGTGCACACCGGATTCCAACATCCGCGGCCGTGTCGCCTCGATCACCGACAACGCCTCCTCGTTGGATAGCTCGCGCAGCGCGCGCCACGGATCGATCGCCGCCTCCCAGCACCCCTCGGCCTTCCACACATTCCCGATCCCGGCCACGACCGTCTGGTCCAGCAGCACGTCGCCGAGCGTCCGCCCGGGGTCGTCGGCGCGGAGGCGGTGGAGGAACCGCTGCGCATCGAACTCGGGAGCGAGCACATCCGGACCGAGCGCGGCCAGCCGCTGATCGAACCGCGACCGGCCGGTCGTCATCAGCTCAAGCGTCGGGCCGTCGAACTGCACGACCTCGGTGCTGCCGGCGCGCATCACCAGCCACGCTCGCCGCGGGGAGCGGCCCCACCGGCGGCCGTCCCGGTAGACGCCCCAGGTCCCGGTCATTGCCAGGTGCGAGTGGATCACGAGGTCGCCGCCGAATCGGATGAACAGGTGCTTGCCGTGAGTGTCCACGCGCTCTACGGTCCGCCCGCCCAGGCGCTCGGGCCAGCGGTCCTGGCCGAACCGCGGATGGGGCGTCTCGATCGAATCCGGGACGCGGCCCTCGAGCACCGGGCGGATCCGGTTGGCCGCCCACATGATCGTGTCGCCCTCGGGCATCTACGCGCTGAGCGTCAGCCGGCGCGGACCCTCTTGGAATCCAAGCTCGACCAGCGCGGGTCCGAGCGGCGAGGTAAGCGCGGTCTCGCCGTCGACCCGCTCCAGCGCGAGCCGCTTGATCGAGCTCCGGCCCGCGCGGACGTGCGCCACCAGTGCGTCGAGCGCCGGCGCCAGCCGTGCGTCGTCCGCGCCCACGAACGTCTGCAGGCCGCGCCCGCCGCGTTCGACATACAGGACCGGCTCGCCACCGGTGAGCACGACGTAGGCGCCGGGCACCCGGGTGGGAGTCCGGCCTTCTCGAGCCGGCCACCGCAGGGCCGCTCCGTACGGCTGCGCGGGGTCGACGGCGGCGAGCACCACCGGCGCGCCGTCATCCTCGCGCAGCGCTCGGAGCCGCTCGACTGCGCCGGGCAGCGCGAATTGCGCCCCGCCCAGACCTTCGACGAAATATCCGCGTCTCGCGATGCCGAGCGTCTCGAGCTGCGACAGCTCCGGATAGACGGCGCTGAATCCGCCGGGGACGCCCTCGGCGAGCACCTGCTCGCGGGTGAGGATCCCGTACCGCTCGAGCATCAGCTCGGCGCGCGCCCGCCGCCGGGCGGAGGGATCGACGTCGGCCGCGAACAGCGGCCCCGTAAGCGACCAACGGCCCTGGACCTGGGCGGCGGCACCGGCACCGGCACCGCGGCGACGGGCTGCGAACCGTCCGGGCCGGGCGGCGCGAGCCACATCACGCTGGGCGCGGGCCAGGGTCAGCCGCGGTGCGCGCAGCGGCGCGAAGGCGTCGTTCGTGACCGCCCCGGCCCAGACGAGATCCCACAGCGCGTCCTGGAGTTCGTCCGGCGCGAGCGCCACGTCCACGAGCAGATCGGTGAAGAAGCAGGCTCCGGCAGCCAGGCGGTCGCGCACCGCCATGTGCCCTGGACCGTCGAGGGGCTCGGGTGAGCCCCGGCCCGGTGGCCCCAGCAGGGCGGCGTCCTCGCGGAAGTACAAGCCCACGCGCCCGGAGTTCCGGCCCAGCGCTCCCGCGCCGACCCACACGAGCTCACCGCTCGCGCACAGCTGGTCGATCCACGACGGGGAATACGCGCCCACGCGGCGGGGCAGCACGTCGCCCTCCCACACCGCCGCGGGCAGGGCCAGACCCTGGAGCGGAACCAGCGCCTCGCGCAGGCGGTCGACCCCGGCGCCGGATGCCGGGTGGCGGTCGACGCCCTGCCACGAGGGCAGCACCCGCGCCAGGTTCCGCTGCTCGGCGGGCTCGATCTCGGCCCGCAGCACGGCCAGTGACGCGCGACGGAGCCGGCGCAACACCTCGGCGTCGCACCACTCGCGCTCGGTGCCGCCCGGCCGGAGCTCGCCCTGGACCAGCACACCCTCACGTTCGAGCTCGCGCAAAGCGGCTCCAGCGTCGACGGCGTAGCGGGCGCGGAAGTCCGCGTCGGTGAACGGGCCATGAGTGGCGGCGTAGCGCCGGGCCACCCGCTGCAGCGCGTCCTCGACGTCGGTCAAAAAGGCGGCCGGTAGTCCACCCGCCGGCACGGTTCCGAGCGCGTCACGGTAGAGGCCGGAGTCGGCGGCATCGATGAACCGCTCTTCGCCGGCGATCCGTACCCGCGTGGCGCGGCGCTCGTCCTCCAGCTTCCCGAGCATCGCGGCGGCGTCGCCGATCGTCCGAGCTGAGGCCTCGGCCAGCGTGAGATCGCCAACGCGGCGCAGCAAGTCGTGGAGGCCGTCGCGGTTGGCCGCGCGGGTCATGTCGGACAGGCCCTGGAGCTCGTCCTCCACGCGCGCGAGCGCGGTCGGGTCGATCAGGTCGCGGAGCTCCTCCTGGCCGAGCAGCTCCCGCAGCAGGTCGCGGTCCAGCGACAGGGCCGCCGCGCGCCGCTCGGCGTTCGGGGTGTCGCCCTCGTACATGTATGTGGCGACGTAGTCGAAGAGCAGCGAGGAGGCGAACGGCGAGGCCGTCGAGGTCTCCACCTCGACCAGCGAGATCTCGCGCCGGTGCAGCCGGTGGAGCAGCTCGACCAGACCGGGGACGTCGAGCACGTCGCGCAGGCACTCGCGGTAGGTCTCGAGCACGATGGGGAACTCGCCGTACTTGCGGGCCACCTCGAGCAGCGACTGTGACTTCAGCCGCTGCTGCCACAGCGGCGTGCGCTTGCCTGGCCGGGCGCGGGGGATCAGCAGCGCGCGGGCGGCGTTCTCGCGGAAGCGTGCGCCGAACAGCGCGGACCCGCCCAGTTCGCCGACCACGATGTCCTCGACCTCGTCAGGCTCGATCAGCGCCAGCTCGGCCCCGGGTGGCTCCTCGGCGTCGGGTAGGTGGACGATGATTCCGTCATCGGAGTAGATCGCGTCGGCTTCGAGGCCCAGCTCGTCGCGGATCCGCGCCGACAGCGCGAGGCTCCAGGCGGCGTGCACCCGGCCGCCGAACGGAGACAGCACGCACAGCCGCCAGTCGCCGATCTCGTCGCGGAACCGCTCGACCACGATCGCGCGGTCAGACGGCACGACGCGGGTGGCCTGCTGCTGTTCGCGCACGAATTCGATCAAATTCGTGGCCGCATTCTCGTCCAGGTCGTAGCCCGCCCGCAGCTCCTCGGCCGTCGCTTCGGCCGCCTCGCGCGCGAACGCGCCGATCGCCTCGCCGAGCTCCTTGGGCCGCCCGATCCCATCGCCCTTCCAGAACGGAACCGCGCCCGGCAGTCCCGGCGCCGGTGTGACGATCACCCGGTCGCGGCCGATCTCCTCGATCCGCCAGGTGGTCGCGCCGAGCAGGAAAGTTTGGCCGGGCCGCGCCTCGTAGACCATCTCCTCGTCGAGCTCGCCGACCCGGCGGCCGTCCGGAAGGGTCACTGCGTACAGGCCCCGGTCGGGGATCGTGCCCGCGTTCGTCACCGCGAGCTGACGGGCGCCGCGCCGTGCCCGGATGGCTCCGGTCACGCGATCCCAGATGATCCGCGGGCGGAGCTCTGAGAACTCGGAGGACGGGTAGCGACCGTCGAGCATGTCGAGCACGTTCTCGAGCTGGGCGCGGCTCAGCTCGGCATAGCTGTACGTGCTGGTGACCAGCGCATACAGCTCGTCGATGTTCACGCTGCCCTCGTCCGGGACGGCGGCGGCGATGGCCACGATCTGCTGTGCCAGCACGTCGAGGGCGTTGTGCGGGACGACGGTCGTCTCGATCAGCCCGGCACGCATCCGCGAGGCGACGACGGCGCACTCGAGCAGGTCGGCGCGGAACTTCGGAAAGATCCGCCCGCGGCTGACGTCGCCGACGTTGTGGCCGGCGCGACCGATCCGCTGGAGTCCGCGCGCGACCGACTTCGGTGACTCGACCTGGATCACGAGGTCGACCGCGCCCATGTCGATGCCGAGCTCCAGCGACGAGGTCGCGACCAGGCACGGCAGCTCGCCGGCCTTGAGCATCTCCTCGACCACCGTCCGCTCCTCGCGTGCGAGCGAGCCGTGGTGCGAGCGGGCCACTTCTCGTCCCGCCATCTCGTTCAACCGCAAAGCGATCCGCTCGGCCGCACGGCGGGCATTTACGAACAGGATCGTCGAGCGGTGCGACTCGATCAGCTCGAGCAGCTCCGGATAGATCGCCGGCCAGATCGACTTGCGGGTCGCCTCGGTGCCGCCCTCGAGCGGGTCGAGGTTCGGGGCGGGCGTCGCGTCCGGCTCGACCATCGACTCAACCGGCACCCGAATCTCCAGATCGAGTTCCTTGCGCACTCCGGTGTCGACGATCCGACACGAGCGGCCCGGCCCGACCATGAACCGGCCAACCTCCTCGAGCGGGTTCTGGGTGGCGGACAGGCCGATCCGCTGCACGTCGCGGCCGGCGGCCCGCGACAACCGCTCGAGCGTCAGCGCCAGGTGCGAGCCGCGCTTGGTCGACGCGACCGCGTGGATCTCGTCGACGATGCACCACCGGGTATTCGCGAACAGCTCCTGGGCGCGGCCGGTGAGCATCAGGTAGAGCGACTCCGGCGTGGTGATGAGGATGTCTGGCGGATGGCGGAGCATCTGCGCGCGCTCCTTCTGCGGCGTGTCCCCCGTTCGCACGGCCACCGTCAGTTCGCTCTTGATCCCGCGCAGCGGCGCCCGGAGGTTCCGCTCGATGTCATAGGACAGAGCCTTCAACGGCGAGACGTAGACCAGTCCGATGCCGTCTCGGTCGGGCGTCGCCTCGAGCTCGTCGATGGCCCACAGGAATGCGGCCAGCGTCTTACCCGACCCGGTGGGGGCGGAGATCAGGACATGCTCACCGGAGGCGATCGCCGGCCAGGCCTGCTCCTGCGCCGGCGTCGGTGCCTCAAAGGCAGCGTTGAACCAATCACGTACACGTGGGCTGAATGCGTCCATTGCCCCGAGCGTAGCGGCCATTCAGGACCGGGATTGACCGCAAGACGGCCGGCGACCCGACGGGGGC
Organism: uncultured Solirubrobacterales bacterium; assembly: GCA_963794825.1. Lineage (GTDB taxonomy): Bacteria > Actinomycetota > Thermoleophilia > Solirubrobacterales > Solirubrobacteraceae > Palsa-465. Next base: position 1,187,415 of record CAWCFB010000003.1, on the reverse strand, counting down.
CCGACGCTCCAATGCGGCCGTCGATTTTCCTGGCATGGCGGGGTCAATCGACGGCTACGCCGTCCACGATCATCAAGAGGTAACGGTCTCGGGCGTCATGAACGCGACCGGAACCGAAAGCCCCGCCGAGCGGTCGAGCGTGGCAATCCGCCGGCTCGGCTGGACGGCGTCCTTTGCCGCGTGGAGCCGGTCGCCGAGCAGCGCCCCCAGCTCATCGAGGTCGGAGGCCACAAACGTGACCCCCCAGAACCGCGCCGGCCCCGGCGGCATCTGCTTCGCCTCTACGACCTCGAGAATCGCCGGCCCGAGCCGGCGGAACCCCTGGCGGAAGCCGCCGGCGTCGCGGACGCGGCGGAACGGGATCCCGGCGGCATCGGCCGCAGCCGCCGTGCGGTCGAAGTCGGGCGTGACGAGCACGAAGTGGTCGATCCCGACCACCCCGTTCGGATGATGCGAGGCATCCGGGGGCGCGTCGGCCGCCACCAGCGGGACACCATCGAGCTCGGCGACCGCCAGCTCTGAGATCCCCACCCCTGCGGAGAGCGGAAAGTCGGCATTCGTCACCGGTGCGCCGGATCCGGACGACTTTCCGCTCGTAACGAACGGCTTTTCATCCAAATCAGCTGGCGGATCGGCGGATGTCGAATTTCCCCTCCTGCCTCGTGGGCTCGGGGCGCCGGCGCCCAGCCGCAGGCAGACACCGTCGAATGCCACCACACCGTCCGTCACCGCGAATCCGAGCGCCTCCCAAGCCGCGGGCGGATCGACGAGCGTCACCGATCGCAGCTCAGGCGCCACCGGCCAGCTCCCGCGCGCGTGTGAACACAGAATCGAGCATCGGCTCGGTCAGCCGGCCGGTGAACGTGTTCTGCTGACTCACGTGGTAGCAACCCAGCAGTGCGAGCTCGCCGACCCGCAGCTCACCCCCGTGGGCGAACCGCGGCCGCGGGCGCGGGGCATCGAGCACCCGCATCGCGACATCCCACGCGAACCCGCCGAGGCAGACGATCACCCGCTTTTGCGCCAGCAGCTCCAGCTCGGAAATCAGCCATGAGGAGCAGTTGTCCCGCTCGGCCGGCGTGGGCCGGTTCGCCGGCGGCGCGCATCGGACCGCCGCTGTCACCCAGCAGTCGCTCAGCGTCAGCCCGTCACCACGCGCCACCGACTCCGGCTGGGACGCGAACCCCGCCCGCCACAAGGCAGCGAACAGCCAATCACCGGAGCGGTCGCCGGTGAAGATCCTCCCGGTGCGGTTGCCCCCGTGGGCCGCGGGCGCGAGCCCGAGCACGATCACCCGTGCGTCCGGGTCGCCGAACCCCGGGAGCGGCCGCCCCCAATACTCCCAGTCGGCAAACGAGGCCCGCTTGACCCGCGCTACCTCCTCGCGCCACGCGACGAGCCGAGGGCAGCGGCGGCACTCGACGACCCGCGCCTCGAGCGAGTCCAAGCTACTCACGACTGGGCGAGGAGACCGTCGATCATCCGGTCGATCACCGGGGCGAGCTCCATCACATCATCCGGCACCCCGAGGCGCACGTGCCGCGAGACGAGCTCGAAGATCGCGCCGACGATCGCGTAGGCGTCGTGGGGCGAGGCGAAGCGCGGACTCAGATCGCGCTGCGCCGCGGCGGCGTTCTCGGCATCGACGACTCCGGCGAACACCCGCAGCATCTCGTCGCGCCGAGCGGCGACCGCGGGACCGGCGCCGATGATCTCCACGAGCAGCGTCTGCGAGAACTCGGGATACTCGGCCACGGTGCTCAGATACGTGCGCGTGGCGGCATGCATCCGGGCGGCGGCATCACGCCGCCCCGCCCGGCGCGCGGCCTCAGCGATCCCGCCCGCCACGACCTCCGAAGCGCGGTCGAACAGCGCGATGATGCACTCCTCCTTGTTCGAGAAGTGCTCGTAGAAGGTGGCCTTCGACATCCCGGCGCGGCGGCTGATCGACTCCGAAGAGGCCCCGGCGTAGCCGTGCTCGGCGAACTCGAGCGCTGCGGCGCGCAGCAGGCGCTGGCGCTGGCGCGGTAGCCGGACTTCCGGCGGTGGGGCGTGCCGCCCCCGCGCGGGTGGAGCGTGATCAACCAACCGGAAAAGAGACTACGCCTTCAGGGCGCGACCGTAGTGGCGTTCGTAGTACTCGCGATAGGCGCCCGAGCGGATCGGCTCCCACCACCACGGGTTCGATCGATACCACTCGACGGTCGCCGCGAGCCCGTCGTCGAACCGCATCCGCGCCGACCATCCGAGCGCCGTCAGCTTGTCGGACGAGAGCGAGTAGCGCCGGTCGTGGCCGGGGCGGTCGACGACATACTCGATCAGCGACTCGTCCGCGCCGCACAACGAAAGAATCGCGCGCACCACATCGATGTTCGGCAGCTCGTCGGGGCCACCGCAGTTGTACGCCTCACCCGGCAGACCATCCTCGAGCACCCGCCCGATCCCGCGCCCGAAGTCTTCGACGTACAGCCAGTTCCGCACGTTCAGACCGTCGCCGTAGACCGGCAGCGGATCGCCGGCGAACGCGTTCAGGATCATCAGCGGGATCAGCTTCTCGGGGTATTGGCGCGGGCCGTAGTTGTTTGACCCGCGGCAGATCGATGCGGGCAGTCCATACGTGTGAAAGTAGGAGGCGACGAGCAGGTCGGCTCCGGTCTTCGTCGCGCTGTAGGGCGAGGACGGCTGCAGCGGCGACTCCTCGGTGAACGACCCCGACTCGATCGACCCGTACACCTCGTCGGTCGACACCTGGACGTAGCGCAACCCCGCCGAGCGCGCCGCCTCCAGCAGCACGTGCGTCCCCTGCATGTTCGTGACGATGAACTCCTCAGGGCCGCTGATCGATCGGTCGACGTGGGTCTCGGCGGCGAAATTGACGATCGCGTCGCAGCCGGTTGTCGCCTCGGCCACCGAGGCCGGGTCCTCGATCGCGCCGTGCACGAACCGGACGTCGTCGATCACGCCCGCGAGGTTCTCACGCCGCCCCGCGTAGGTCAGCTTGTCGAGCACGACGACTTCATCGCCCTCATCGAGCCGCAACCGCACGAACGTCGAGCCGATGAACCCGGCGCCTCCACAGACGAGCAGCTTCACGCCGTTACCACGCCGGTGGCCATGAATTCCTCGAGGCCCTCCCGCCACGGCGGCAGCTCGGGCACGTCCGCGCCACGCTCGGAACGGAGCACGCTGTTCGCGGGTCGCGGGGCCGGCCGCGGGAACTCCGCCGTCGTGCAGGGCTCGACCGTGCACGGCGAGCCGGCCGCGTTGACGGTCGCGGCCGCGAACTCGAACCAGGAGCACGAACCGCCGCCGGCGAGGTGGACGATGCCGGGGAGCCGCCGCTCGGCCAGCTCCAGCAGTGCGCCCGCCAGATGCCCGGTATAGGTGGGGCACCCGACCTGGTCATCGACGACGCGCAGGACCGGCCGCTCGGAAGCCAGCCGCAGGATCGTCTTCGGGAAACACGGACCGCCGACGCCGAACAGCCATGAGGAGCGGACGATCGTGAACCGGTCGGGCGCCGCCTCGGCCACGGCTTCCTCACCGGCCAGCTTCGAGCGGCCATAGGCCGAGAGCGGACCCACCGGGTCGGATTCGACGTAGGGCGACTGCTTGCTCCCATCGAATACGTAGTCGCTCGACACGTGGATCGTCCACGCGCCGACCGCCGCGGCGACGCCCGCCACGACCCCCGCGCCCGCCCCGTTGACGGCGAGCGCTTGGTCGAATGCGCTCTCCGCGCCGTCGACGTCGGTCCACGCCGCGCAGTTGATCACCACCTCAGGCCGGACGTGTTCGAGTACGGCGCGCACCGCGTCGGGATCGGTGATGTCGAGCTCGGCCCGCGGCAGCGCGGCCGTTCCGGCGGGAGCGATCGCGGCGAGGTCAAAGCCGAGCATCCCGGCGGCACCGGTGATCAGGATCCCCATCGCCGGTCAGTCGGTCCAGAAATCCTCGACCAGCTCGCCGTCGCCCTCCTCAGGGCGGTCGCTGCCGGCGATAACCAGCTCGAGTCCGTCGGGCCCGGCCTCGAATCCGCGCACCACGGTTGGCGCGACGCGGACGACGTCCCACTGCGCGAGGTCGATGATCTCGTCGTCGAGGCGCATCCGGCCGGATCCGCTGACGACGACGTACGCCTCCTCCTGCTCGGAGTGGCGATGCCCGTAGGGAGCCCGGTGCCCGGGGGAGTAGCGGAAATATGAGACGCCCAGATGCTGTGAGTCGAGGTGCTTGCGCCCGAACCGTGCTTCGAGGCCCGGTCCGCGATCGGCGGCAGCGTTGTCGACTTCCTTGAGGTTCACACGTTTGTAGTCAGCCATGGCCGCAAGCGTATTAGGGTTGGGGCCATGCCAGAACGCACCCAATACACAGCAGGCACTTTCAGCTGGACCGACCTGACCACGACGGATCAGGACGGCGCGAAGGCCTTCTATACCCAGCTGTTCGGCTGGGAGGCGGACGACCAGCCCGTGGGCGAGGAGATGGTCTACTCGATGATGAACGTCGACGGCAAGCCGGTCGCCGCGATCTCGCCCCAGCCCCAGCAGCAGCGCGACCTCGGGATCCCGCCCGTGTGGAACTCCTACATCACGGTCGAGAACGCCGATCACGCCGCGGCCCGGGCGGGCGAACTCGGGGCCACCGTGCACGCGGCGCCGTTCGATGTGATGGATGCCGGCCGGATGGCGGTGATCGCGGACCCGCAGGGCGCCTTCTTCGCGATCTGGCAGCCAAACCGGCACATCGGCGCAAACCTGGTCAACGGCCCCGGCCTCATGTGCTGGAACGAGCTGCATACGACCGACCTCGCGGGCGCGACGAGCTTCTACACGGACCTGTTCGGGTGGACGACCCAGGACATGGACATGGGTGGCGGTCCGTACCGGCTGATTGGAGTCGGCGATCACGGCAACGGCGGTATGACGGACATGATGCCTCCCGGCGCCCCGCCGCACTGGCTCGTGTACTTCGGCACCGACGACATCAATCTGACGGTCGCAAAGCTCGACGAGCTCGGAGGCACCCTCGTGCAGCCGCCCTTCGAGATCGGCGAGGGAAACCAGGTCGCGGTCGCGCAGGATCCACAGGGCGGGTTCTTCGCCCTATATGCGGGTCGCTTCGACGACTGATCCAGGCATACTGAGCGCGTGCGACGGAGCGCGCTTTCACTCGCCGGCCTAGCGGTAGCAGCGGTGTGCGCGGCGTGCGGCTCGTCCGCGACCGCCACCCACGGCCGATCGATCTCGGCCGCCCCCCAAACCGCTGGCCAGCCCCATCCGCAGGCGGTGGAGCCCGTGGCCGGTGCGGGCGCGTCGCCCAGCGCCGCCGCTCCCGGCTCGGTCAGCGTCGGCCCGGTGGCCGGCGCGGGGTCGGGCTCGGGTTCCACGCTGGCCCAGCCGGTCAGCCTCAGCCAGGTCAAGCAGGAGCTGAGCCAGAGCGGGCTGACGGCGAACACGGGCCAATCGACGCTGACCCCCGACCAGCTCGCGATCGCCCCGATCGGCGCGCCTCCCCAGGTCCAGCAGATCATCAACGCCGGCAATGAGATCGCCCATCTCCCCTACATCTGGGGCGGAGGGCATATGCGTTACGTCGACAACGGCTATGACTGCTCGGGCTCGATCAGCTTCGTCCTCGCAGCCGCCGGGTTGTTGAAGGGGACCGAGACCTCGGGCGAGCTGATGTCCTACGGGGCTCCGGGGCCGGGCAAGTGGGTGACGATCTACGCCGACCAGGGGCACACGTTCATGTACGTCGACGGGCTGCGGTTCGACACGGTCGCGCTGGCGCAGACCGGGTCGCGGTGGTCGAACCGCTCAGCGACGGAGGGGGGCGGCTTCGTCGCCCGCCACCCCGTCGGCCTCTAGCCGCTCCGCGAACTCCAGCAACAGCTCGCACACCCGGGCCGGCGCCTCCACCTGCGGGCAGTGCCCCACCCCGGGCAGCAGCTCAAGCCGCGAGCCCGGTACGGCGTCGAGGACTCGCTGCGCGCCGCGGTGAAAGACGAGCCGGTCCCGGTCGCCCCACACGAGCATCACCGGGGCGGCAATCCGCTCGAGGTCGAATGGCGACCGGATCTCGGGCAGCAGGCGGTGGGCGGTATCGAGGTAGTGGGCGACGCGCGACCGCGAGCGGTGGTGCCACGTGAACGCGTCGACCACGCGCTTGTCGACCGCTCCCGGATCCGCGAAAGCGAGCCGGCGGTACAGGCGCGCGACCGCGGCGCGGAGCACTACACCCGGCACCGGGCTTGGCAGCGCGAGCAGGGAGTGGAGCACCGGATCTCGCTGGACGAGCGACAGCAGGCGAGTCATCTCGAGGCCGGCGGGCGCGATCCCGACGATCCCCGCGACCCGCTCCGGACGGCGTTCGGCGAGCCGCAGCGAGACGCAGCCCCCCAGTGAGTTACCGACCGCGATCACCGGCGCGCGGCGGCCGCCAGTCGCATAGCGGACCGCGGCGAGCGCGAACTCATCGAGCTGTGGCAGCACCGGATCCCGAGTCAGGCGGTCGGCGGCGCCGAACCCGGGCAGGTCGAAGGCGACCGCACGTTGTTGCTCGCGCGCGAGCGTGGCGAGCATCTGGCGCCAGGTGTCGGCACTGTCGGCGTAGCCGTGAAACAGCACGATCGGGATGCCGTCGCCCTCGAGCTCGAGCACGCGCGTCTTGTACCCGGCGAGCGTCTGTCGGTGTTCGAACAGCGGCTGGATCACGCTGCCGGAGCGGGGTCAGGCGCCTGGGCGGGAGCTCCGTGGGCGACAAAGTCCGCGCTCCGAACCAGCGCCAGGGCGAGCACGGCGCCGGCCAGCGCGACAATCCCGCCGACGAGGAGCACGTCGTTCATCGCACTGGCGAACGCACCGTGAATCGCGAGCGCGGCCGTCGCCCGCTCGTGCGCCGGGATGCCGCGCAGGACTTGCTGCGCTCCTCCGGCCGCGACGGCATGGGCGATGCTCGCCGCGTGCCCGGCCGCCGGCGTATGGGCGAGGGCCGGCGCGATCTTGTTCGTCAAAGTGCTCTCGAAGATCGCCCCGAGCGCCGCAATCCCGGTGGCGATCCCGACCTGGCGAAAGGTGTTGTTGATGCCGCTGGCCATCCCGCTGCGCTGCGGCGGCACCACCCCGATCGCCGTCGATGCCAGCGCCGGGTTGACCAGCCCCACCCCGGCGCCGGCGACCAGGAACCCGGCCAGCAGCGCAGTCCAATGCGAGGAAACCGTCAGCCCGCGCATCAGCAACAGCCCGACTCCGGTCATGGTCAGGCCGACCCCCAGTAACAGCCGGACTGGAACACGCTCGGTCAGGTTGCCCGATACGGCCGCGACAAAGAACGAGATGACCGTGAACGGCAGGAACCGCAGGCCCGTCTGCAGCGGCGAGAAATTGAGAATCGTCTGGATGTAGAGGACGATGTACAGGAACATCGCGAACATCCCGGCCGAGACCGTGAAGGCGACGATCGAGGCGCCCGCGAAGGCGGGCTTGCGGAACAGCGTCACGTCGAACATCGCGTTCGGCAACCGGAACTGGGACACGATGAACGCAACCAGCAGGACGCCGCCGCCGGCGAACAGCCCGATGATCGTTCCGCTGCTCCAGCCAAGCGTGTTGCCACGGATGATCGCGAACACGAGCAGGAACAGCGCCACGGTGAACGTAACCGTCCCGATCCAGTCGAGCCTGGCGTTGCCCGGGTTGCGCGACTCGCCGACTTTGGCCAGCGCCAACGCGATGCAGGCGAACCCGATCGGGACGTTGATGTAGAAGATCGAGGACCAGCCGAGGTCCTCGGTGAGAAGACCGCCCAGTAACGGTCCCACGGCGGCTGAGGCGGCAATCGTCGCGCCCCACGCGCCGAACGCCGTGCCCCGGTCGCGCCCCTGGAACTCCTGCGCGAGCAGCGACAGCGAGGTGGCGAACATGATCGACCCGCCTATCCCCTGGGCGCCACGGGCGAGGATCAGGAACAGCGCACTCGGCGACAGAGCGCAGAGCAGCGACGCCAGGGAGAACAGCGCCAACCCGACCGTGAACACGAGCCGCCGCCCCAGCAGATCGGCCAGCGAGCCCATGGTCAGCAGCACGGAGGCGAGGGTCAGCGCGTAGGCGTCGATCACCCACTGGATGTCGGAGAAGCTCGCCTTCAGCGACGACGCGATCTTCGGCAGCGCGACGTTCACGATCGTGATGTCGAGCAACAACATGAACGTCGCGACGCAGACGACGATCAGCGTCCACCACTTACGCTCCATAAGCGACTTGATCCTATTGGGTCGACCGCACGCCTTGCCCCACGGCCGGCGGCTCCCCGCTCAGGCGCGGCCGTAAACCGGGATCGCGGCGCCGCTCGTCGGCACCGAGTCGTCCGAGAGCAGGTGCGTGACGACTCCCGCGATCTCCGCCGGCTGGACCCATTTGTCGTGCTGCGCGTTGGGCATCGAGGCCCGATTGCCGGGCGTGTCGATCACGCTCGGGACGATCGCGTTGCAGCGCACGAAGTCGTCCTTGTACTCGGCCGCCACCGCGGCGGCGAAGGCGATCACTGCCGCCTTCGACGAGATGTAGCCGGCGGCACCCTTGAACGGCTGGTAGACGGCGCGCGTCCCGACGCAGACGATCGAGCCTCCGCCCGCCTGCACCATGTGCGGGAGCGAGGCCTGCGTCATCAGGTAAGTGGGACGGAGGTTGAGCTTGAACTGCTGCTCGAACTGCTCGAGCGGCGTGGCGTCGACCCGGTCGCCCGCGGCGAACCCGCCGACCAGATTGACCAGCCCGCGCAGCGGCGCCCCGTCCTCCTTGACCGCCTCGGCGACGACCTCGGCGACCTGCTCGGGTGCAAACAGATCGGCTTTTACGAAGCACAGGCCGTCTCTGGCCTCCATCCGCTCGCGCTCGGATTCGACGATCCAGGGCGCGACCACGCGCCAGCCGTCGTCGAGCAGTCGCGCGACTACGGCCGCGCCCAGCCCACCCGTTCCACCCGTGACAATCGCGGTATTTGGCATATCTGCTGTCCGCAGCCCACTCTATCTTCGTGGCGCAAATGAGCGACCAGCCAACCCAGGGTCCGGCGCGAGCACCCACGCAGATGGAGGCCGATCTCCGCGAGCTGATCGCGACGATCCGCAACCCCCACCTGCACCGGCTGCTGATGGCCGTGTTCGGCGAGGGATCGTCGACGTGGCCGGCGTTCCGCGAGGTCCCCGCCGCCAAGCACTACCACCACGCCTACGGCCATGGACTCCTGGAGCACTGCCTGACGGTGGCTCAAGCGGTCAGCGCGACTTCCGCGATCTTCCCCGGGGTCGACCGCGACCTCGCGGTCACCGGTGCGCTGCTCCACGACATCGGCAAGCTGGACGCCTACGAGCTCACCGATGACGCCCTGCAGATGTCGGACCTCGGGCGGCTGTACGGAGAGATCGCGCTCGGCTTCTATCGCGTGCGAGCCCTGATCGAACGGCTCGGGGCGTTCCCCGAGGACCTCGAGCGCTCGCTGCTCCACATCATCCTCAGCCACCACGGTTCGCTCGCGCACGGCAGCCCAGTCGTCCCCTGTACTCGCGAGGCGACGCTCGTCCACATGGTCGACAACCTCGGCAGTCGCCTCGGGAGCTTCGATCGCATCGAGCACCACCTCGACGAGGCCGAGCCGTGGTCGCAGTGGGACAAGGGGATCGGCGCCAGCGCCTATTTCGGCGCGACTTTGCAACAGCAGCGCAAAGCGGCGTAACGCAGTCCTCACGAAATCCGCAAATAGCGGAGCCACCGGTGCAGTCTGGCCCGCCCGCGAATTACGATTGCTGGGGGCATGGCTAAAGACACCGAGAAGCTGATCAGGCAGTTGTCGCTGATCTCCTACCTGATGGCCGAGCGGCGCCCGGTCACCGCGCCGGAGATCCGGCGCGACGTCGAGGGCTACAGCGTCATGAACGAGGACGCGTTCGCGCGGCGCTTCTACGCCGACCGCTCGGAGCTCGAGGCGCTCGGGATCATGCTCGCGGTCGAGAAGCCGGTCGACGGACTGGTCGAGCAGGAGAACTACTCGCTGCCGCCGGAGAACTTCCACCTGCCGCCGATCGAGTTCACCGACAAGGAGCTGGCGGCGCTGCACACCGCGCTGCAGCTGCTCGACGGTGAGTTCGCGTACGCGGAGCCGCTGCGCCTGGCCCTTCAGCAGATCAGCTGGGGACGCCCGTCCCCGCTGAACTCGCCTGAACAGAACACGGTCGGCCTCGGGATCACCGGGTCGGCCGGGGGTCACGATGTCTCGCAGCGTCTGGCCAAGATCGAGACGGCAATCTTCCGCCGCAAGACGATCGTCTTCGACTACTACACGATGGAGCGCGACGACGTCGGCACCCGCAAGGTCGATCCCTACCAGCTGCTCTACCAGGGGGGTCAGTTCTACGTCGTCGGGCGCTCCCACGAGCGCGACGCGATCCGGGTGTTCCGGCTGTCCCGGATCCGGGGCAAGGTCGGGTACGCGACCAAGGCCGAGCACGACTTCCAGCGCCCGCGCGACTTCGACCCCCGCGCCTACGCCCAACGGATCGACTGGCAGTTCGGGGAGCCCACCGGCACCGCGGAGGTTTGGATCTCCGACCGGATCGCCTGGCAGATCGAGCGGCACTTCGGCCGCTACGGCGAGATGGCCGACGGCGAGGACGGCGGCCGGGTGTTCAGGACCCCGTACGCGAACGCCCGCCAACTGATCGCCTGGGTCCTCGGGCTTCAGGAGAACGCCCGGATCCTCGGGCCGCCAGAGCTGGTGGCCGAGCTCCACGAGCGGGTCGCGCTGCTCGTCGAGCGCCACCAAGGGGAGCCCGCGACGACGGCGGACGCGGCGAGCGCTCCTGTCGCCGACTCCACGGAGACGGTCGGCGTCGAGAGCGAGAACGGCCACGCCGAAGCGGCGATCCGCCCCGAGCGGTTCGCCCGGCTGGTGACGCTCGCGAGCATCCTGATCGCCGCCGGTCGCGCCGACCGCCGCCTCAACGGGCAGACCCTGTGCCGCGAGCTGAAGGTCTCTGAGTCCGAGCTCCGCGAGGACATCTCCGTGCTCAACGTCGTCAACTTCGGCGCCGGAACGTACGTGCTCTATGCGGAGATCGGCGACGACGGGATGATCCAGGTCGACCCCGAGCCGTACGGCGATTCGTTCGCCCGCCCCGCGCGGCTGCTCCCGGTCGAGGCGAAGGCGTTGATCGCCGCGATCGACCTGATCGGCGAGCACATACCCGAGGGATCGCTCTCCTCGGTCCGCCGCAAGGTGGTCGCGGCGCTCGGCGAGGATCCCGTCCACGAGGGGCTGCAGATGGCTTCCGCGGGCGGCGACGACGACGAGATCGCAGCCGACGTGTCGCGGGCGATCGCCGGCCGCCGACTGCTGGCGTTCGAGTACTACAAGGAGAACGAGGACGAATTCTCCGAGCGCCGCGTCGAGCCCTACGCGCTGATCAACGGCCGCGAGGGCTGGTACGTGGCCAGCTTCGACCCTACGCGCGACAGCGTCCGCCACTTCCGGCTTGACCGGATCAAGTCCGCCACCGTGTGCGAAGAGCGCTTCACGCCGCGGCCCGACGTCGACCCGGCGGCCGACGTCGACGGCTGGCCGCGGACCGGGGAGGTCCCGGCGTCGCGCCGCGCGCGGGTGTGGATCTCCCCCGAGCGCGCGCGGTGGGCGCGCGAGGAGCGGAGCGTGGTCGGCGAGCTGGCCGACGGCTCCCTGATCGTCGAACTCGGCTTCGCAGGCGTCGACTGGCTCGTCCGGGAGGTGCTCAAGGAGGCCGGCGACGCCGCGGTGCTCGAGCCCCCGGACGCCCGAGCCGCGGTGCTCGAGGCGGCCACCGAGCTCGCCGCAGCCGAGCCCGCGCACCGATGAGCCGCCGCGACCAAATCAAGATGAGCGACGCGGAGATCGCCCAGTTCCTCGACGATCAGCGGACCGTGATCTGCGCCACCAACGGCGTCCACGGCTGGCCCCATTTGATGCCGCTTTGGTACCTGGTCCGCGACGGCGAGATCTGGGCGTGGACCTACGCGAAGTCACAGAAGGTCCGGAACCTCGAACGCGACCCGCGGGCGACCCTGCAGGTCGAGGACGGAGAGGAGTACGCCGAGCTGCGTGGCGTGATGATCGAGGCCGAGACCAAGCTCCACACGGTCACCGACGACGTGCTCGAGTTCGGCCTGAAGCTGTTCGAGCGCTACGGCGCGGGGGCTACCGGACCCGAGTTCGTCGAGACGGTCCGCAAGCAGGCGGCGAAGCGGGCGGCGATGCAGTTCGTCCCCCACCGCATCGTCTCCTGGGACCACCGCAAGCTCGGCGGCGTCTACTAGTTCACGCGGCGGGCGGTAGCCTCCGCCGCGCCATGGAAGACCTGAAGGGCCTGATCCTCTCGGGAGGCAAGGGCACGAGGCTGCGGCCGATCACTCACACGAGCGCCAAGCAGCTCGTCCCCGTCGCGAACAAACCGGTGCTGTTCTATGGGATCGAGGCGATGGCGGCGGCAGGCATCGAGCGGGTGGGGATCATCATCGCGCCCGAGACCGGCGATGAGATCAAGGCGGCCGCCGGCGACGGCTCGCGCTTCGGAGTGCAGCTCACGTACATCCTCCAGGACGAGCCGCTCGGTCTGGCCCACGCGGTCCTCACCGCCGAACCGTTCCTCGGCGACTCGCCGTTCGTGATGTACCTCGGGGACAACCTGCTCCAGGGCGGCATCTCCGACCTGGTGCAGGCCTTCCGCACCGGCAACCCGGACGCGCTGATCCTGCTCACGCCGGTCCGGGACCCGGAGAACTATGGCGTGGCCGAGCTGAGCCACGGCTCAGTCGTGCGACTGGTCGAGAAGCCCCAGCAGCCCGAGACCGATCTTGCGCTGGTCGGCGTCTACATGTTCACCCCGATCGTCCACGAGGCGGCCAAGGCGATCCGGCCATCCGGCCGGGGCGAGCTCGAAATCACCGACGCGATCCAGCACCTCGTCGATCAGGGCCGCCGGGTCGACCCGCACATCGTCAAGGGCTGGTGGAAGGACACCGGCCAGCTCGAGGACATGCTGGCGGCCAACCGGCTGGTCCTCGACACGATCTCGACCCGCGTCGAAGGCGAGCTGATCGACTCCCAGGTCGACGGACGCGTGATCATCGACGCCGGCGCACGGCTCGAGCGGACCTCGGTCCGCGGACCCGCGATCATCGGCGCCGGGGCGCAGCTGACCGATTGCTACGTCGGTCCCTACACCGCGATCGGCGAGGGATGCCTGATCAAGAACGCCGAGGTCGAGCATTCGATCCTGCTCGCCGGCTCGTCGATTTGCGATTTGGCGGGCCGCGTCGAGTCCTCGCTCCTGGGCCGCAACGTCAAGATCTCCCGCGACGGCCGCCAGCCGCGGGCCTACCGGTTCATGGTCGGCGACAACTCGGAGATCGGCGTTCTCTAGCCGGGACGCATGGCGTGCGCAGCGCGGCGCTGCACGGCCTTCGCCCCAGCGACGGAGTACTCTCCGCGAGGACAACGTCGGCGGAGGGGAGCTGGATAGTGCAGGTGAAGATGGTGTGCCTGGAGGACGGGATTACGTCCTGCGGTTTCCGCAAGATGGCCGCGTACGTCGCGCGGCTCAACGAGGACACCGAGGCCTGCTATGTCACCACAAACCGGTATAGAGGGATCCGCAACGCGCTGTTCGGCGGACTCGGCTCCGGTGGCGACCTCGGCGAGGTCGAGGTAGACGAAATCGCCCACGAGCTGGCCGCAGCCGACCTGCTCGGATTCAGCTCGATGACGGGCTATGCCGACCTCACCCACCGGATCATCCGCCGCGTCAAGCAGATCGACCCGTCGACGTTCATCGTCTGGGGCGGGATTCACCCGATCATCCACCCGGAGGATGCGATCACGGGGGATCTCGACGCGATCTGCACCGGCGAGGGGGAGTTCGCCTTCGAGACGTTCTACGACGCCTTCCGCGATGGCCGCGACTACACCGGCACAAAGAACTTCTGGTTCAAGAACGCCGACGGTGAGATCAAGCGCAATCACTTCCTGCCGCTGATGACCTCGCAGGAGATGGAGACGCTGCCGTTCCCGCTGTACCGGGAGCACGAGAAGATCTACCGCGCCGGCCAGGGCTTCGACGACATCGCGCTCAGCGACTACGTGACCAACGACGGTCTCTCCTACACGACTCTGTGGTCGATCGGGTGCCCGTTCCACTGCACCTACTGCGGCAACACCAAGTTCATCGCCAACGATCCGAAGTACAAGCGGATCCGCCACCCGAGCGCGCGGTACGTCGTCGATCAGATCAAGGACGCCCGCGCCCGCTTCCCCCACCTCAGTCAGGTCAGCTTTCACGACGACAGCTTCATGGCGATCGGCTACGACCAGCTCGAGGAGTTTGCCGAGCTGTGGCACAACGAGCTCGACCGGCTCCCCTTCGCGGTCTACGGCGTGATCCCGAACTACGTCAAGGAGGACAAGTTCGAGCTGCTCACGTGGGCCGGGATGAACCGGATCCGGATGGGGATCCAGTCCGGCTCCGAGCACATCCTCGAGTTCTACAAGCGGCCCTCGCCGCCGGCCAAGATCAAGGCCGCCGGTGAGGTGATCGGCAAGTTCGCCAGCCGCGAGGGCGGGCGGCCTCAGTATCACCTGCCGCCGGCGTTCGACCTGATCGTTGACAACCCGATCGAGACCCGCCAGGACGTGGTCGACACGCTCGAGCTGATCTACGACATGCCGCGGCCCTACACGTTGTTCATCTATTCACTCAAGGTGATCCCGAACACGCAGCTCGAGGCCGCCATGAAGGAGCGGGGGATCGACCTCGACGAGATCGACTCCAGCTTCTTCGTGATCCCACCGCGCGTGGGGAACCTGCTGCTGTACGTCCTGTGCATCTGGAAGCCGCCGCGCTGGCTGTGGAAGCGGCTACTCAAGCGCGTGCGCGCGTCGACCGAGCCACAGCCGCTGTATCCCCGGCTGGGGCTGGTCCTGCGGACGCTCTACCTGGGCCGACGGGCGCTCGCCCACTTCAGCCGGATGGACTTCTCGATCTTCCCCGGATGGACCGGCTACGTGTTCTGGCGACTCGGTCTTGTCGGGCTCTGGCAGCGGCGTTTCACTCCCCGCCTCCCGCGCCCCGAGCGTCGCGACCGGAAGCGGATGGAGGCCGGGCCGCTGATGGCTCCCGAGATCGTCGTCGTAGCGCCGTCGGCGTCCGAGCCGACGAAGCCGGCTACCCCAGCGCCTGAGATCTGAGCTGCTCGCGCAGCGCCGCGACCTCGGCCTCGAGCGCGGCCACGCGCTCCTCGAGACCGGGCGAGTCCACCGGCGGCCGCGGCCGCGGCAGCGCCGAGGGTGGTGGCGGTGGCGCCTCGGGAGTGGAGGCGCTCGACAGCGACTCTGACGGCGCGACCTCCCCGTCCGCACCGCCGAGCAGGTGGCCGAAGCGGTCCTCCTTCTGCCCGGGCCGGCGTCCGATCCGCCGCGCGTAGCCGCGCTCGCCCAGCGCGCTCAGCACCGCCTCGATCTCCTCCAGCGCCGCGAACGGGTGCATCCGCTCGGTGCGCCCCTTCAGCTCGCCTGGCGTCTGGGGGCCTCGTAGCAGGAGCACGGCCAGGACGGCGAGCTGAGGTCGATCCAGGCCGAGCGCCTCCTCTGCCAGGTGGCGGTACTTGACCGCGCGGCTCCCGTGATAGCTGGCCAGCCGCGCCAAGCCGTAGCGCGCCAGCCGCTGAGCTGCCTCGCGCACGGTCTCCTCGTCGTAGTGCGTCACCGGGTCGCGGTTCGTCGACTGGTTGCAGGCGAGCCGCAAGGCGTTCAGCGACAGCGGGTACTGATCGGGCGTCGTCCACCGCTTCTCGAGCAGACAGCCGAGGACGCGCTGCTCCGGTGCGGTGAGCTCGCCGAAGTGCACGGCCGCAGCATACGTCGTGAGATCTGTGTCCTCTATCACAGATCAGGTATATAACGGGATGATATATCTTCCCGGCATATGGCAGATCTAACCCCCACCGGTCGCGTGGTCCTGGGAATGCTCGCTCTGGGCCGGCAGACCGGCTACGACATCAAGCAGTTCGTAGACAAGACAACGCGGAACTTCTGGGCCGCGAGCTACGGCCAGATCTACCCGGAGCTCAAGCGGCTCGAGCAGCGCGGCTTGGTCAAAGGGCGCGAAGAGCCGACCGGCGAGCGCGCGCGCAAGGTCTACGACCTGACCGCCGACGGCCGCAGTGCGCTCCAGGCGTGGCTCTCCTCCGGCGGGGCTCTACTCGACGAGAGCCGCGACGAGGGGATGCTCAAGCTGTTCTTCTCGGATGTGCTGCCCGAGCGGCGGATCGAGAACATCCGCGCGATGCGCGCGCTGCATGAGGGCAAGCTCGCGGCGCTACGGGCGATCGAGCCGCATGCTCGCGAGGGTCGTGCGGGGCCATACCTGACTTTGCAGCTGGGAATCGGAGTTACCGAGTTCGTCATCAACTGGTGCGAGGAGACCGAGCGTCGCCTCGCCGAGGAGGGGACCTGATGTTCACCAAGCTAGCCGCGTTCACCCACCGCCACCGACGCCGGATTCTCTTCGCTGCGGTCCTCGGCGCCGCCGTCGCGGGCGTATTCGGGATCTCTGTCTCAAAGCACATGAGCCCGTATGGCGCGAACGACCCGGCGACGCAGTCCGTCCAGGCCATGAACCGCTTCCAGTCCGCCGCCGGCCGCCAGATCGACCCCGGCATCGTCGCGCTCGTCTCGCCCGCCACGCGGGCGCGCGTCGGCCAAGTCGAGTCGACGCTGCGCTCCGGGCCCGACGTCGTCGACGTGAACCCCGGGATGGTCTCGCGCGATGGCCATTCCCAATACGTCGTCGCCTACTTCAAGCCGTTGTCGGACACACGCATCAAAGACGACGCGCAGACGCTCATGGACCGGTTCGCCTCCCAGCACGATGTCAAGCTCGGTGGCGACGCGGTCGCGAACGCACAAGCCAACACTCAGGTCGGCAACGACCTCGCGCGAGCGGAGCTGTTCGCGTTCCCGCTCATCTTCCTGCTGTCGCTGCTGTTCTTCCGCTCGCTGGTGGCCTCGTTGCTGCCGCCGCTGCTCGGTGGGCTGGCGATCCTGTTTACGTTCCTGGCCTTGCGAATCGTCACGAGCTTCGCCGATCTCTCGGTGTTCGCGCTGAACCTCACGACCGGCCTCGGGCTCGGACTCGCGATCGACTACAGCCTGTTCATGGTCTCCCGCTACCGCGAGGAGTCGGCGGTCTCCGGGTTCGGCGCCGCGTCACTTCGCCGAGCCATGGAGACCTCGGGCCGCACGATCCTCTACAGCTCGTTGACCGTCGCTGCGGCGGTGGCATCGCTGACGATCTTCCCCCAGCGATTCCTGTATTCGATGGGGATCGCCGGGGCCTTCGTCACCCTGATCGCGGCCGCCCTGGCCCTGGTCGTCCTACCCGCCCTGCTCGCCGTGCTCGGGCCGCGCGTGAACGCGCTCGCGCCGAAGTGGCTGGAGCGCGCCGCCGACCGAGACGCACGACCGGCCGAGTCGGGGTTCTGGTACCGGCTGTCGCAGTTCGTGATGCGCCGTCCCGCCCGGGTCGCGATCGTCACT
The DNA here is from genome assembly GCA_963794825.1 of uncultured Solirubrobacterales bacterium. GTDB lineage: Bacteria > Actinomycetota > Thermoleophilia > Solirubrobacterales > Solirubrobacteraceae > Palsa-465. The sequence continues at coordinate 1,169,796 of CAWCFB010000003.1, read as the reverse complement.
GCCGCGACGCTGATCGCGCTCGGGATCCCGTTCGCGTCGATCAAGTTCCTCCCCGTCAGCGCCAGTGTGCTCCCGGCCGGCGCCAGCGCACGTCAGGTCGACTCCGCGCTGCGGACGCAGTTCGCGCCCGGCCGCACGAGCCCGATCGAGGTGGTCATCGGCGCGCCCGCCTCGTCGCCTCAGGCAGCCGCGTTCGCGGCCCGGCTCCGCGGGCTCCCCGGCGTCTCCGCGGTCGCGCCGGTGATCCCCGCCGGCGGCCGCCTGTCGATGGTCGACCTCGCCCCTGTCGCCCCGACCTATAGCTCGGCCACCCAGCACCTGGTCCGCGTGATCCGCGGGCTGCATGCCCCCTTCTACGTGGGGGTCTCCGGCCTGACGGCCGGGTTCGTCGACCTCGAGCACAGCCTCGGTACGCACCTGCCGCTGGTGCTGCTGGCGGTCGTCCTCTCGACGCTGATCGTGCTGTTCCTGATGACCGGGTCGGTGGTGCTGCCGGTCAAGGCGGTGGTGATGAACGCCCTCAGCCTCAGCGCCGTCTTCGGGATCCTGGTCCTGGTCTTCCAGCACGGGAACCTCCAGGGGTTGCTGTCCTATAGGAGCAACGGAGCGCTGGATGCCACGCAGCCGATCCTCCTGTTCGTGATCGGTTTCGGGCTGGCCACCGACTACGGCGTGTTCCTGCTCTCCCGGATCAAGGAGGCGCACGACGGAGGCATTCCGAATAGCCAGGCAGTCGCCGTCGGGCTAGAGCGGACCGGTCGCATCGTGACCGCCGCCGCGCTGCTGTTCGCCGTCGCGATCGGCGCGTTCACCACCTCGAAGCTGATCTTCATCAAGGAGCTCGGCCTCGGCACTGCGCTGGCCGTGCTGATCGACGCATCGCTGGTCCGCGCCCTGCTCGTCCCGTCCCTGATGGAGCTGCTCGGCCGCTGGAACTGGTGGGCGCCGGCGCCGCTGCGGCGACTGCATGCGCGCTTCGGCTGGCACGAGCCGGCCCAGGCGCCGCCTGCGCCGCCACGCCCCAACGGCCTGGTCGCCCCTAATATCACGTGACGGACGGCCGGAAGTCAACGACCCTCCCGAAAGGGGCGCAGCAAACTATGAAACGCATCGCAACGGCGATCGCGCTGTTGGCGGCGCTGGCCATCACCGCGGTCGCGGTCGCCAGCACTGCCAAGCTGGGCGGCACCTACACGACCAAGATCAGCGGGAAGGGCGCGAACACCGGCAACGGCGGGCTCGACGGCACTTGGAAGATCGTCATCAAGCAGGGCACGTACAACGTGTCCGTCAACGGCCACGCGGCGGTCAACGGCAAGTACACGATCAAGGGCTCCACGATCACGCTGAAAGACACTGGCGGCGGCAAGTGCCCCGGCACCGGCAAGTACACGTTCACGATCAAGGGCAACAAGCTCACCTTCAAGAAGGTCAGCGACACCAAGGCGTGTGCCACCCGTTCGATGGTGCTCGCCCACACGTTCACCAAGAGCACGAGCGCGCCAGCCCCCCAGGGCTACTAGCCAACTCGGCAATTCCGCCCGGGCGTCACCGCGCGTCCGGGCGGAAGCTGCACCAATAAGTCCGCACTCGCCGCAACGCGGCAGAAGGATGCGGGGTTGCTCTCCGTCACCATCACGAACCCGACGCGATCGGCGGGCAAACCCGATTCCGCGGACTTATTGATCGGTCCGGGGAGCTAGCCGACCTCACTGAAGCGGACATCTCGCTCCGCTGATACCGACCAGCGGCGACGCCGCCCGCGCAGCCGCCTAGGATCTCCATGTGGAGATAACCGACGCGGTTATTCCGGTCGCCGGACTGGGGACGAGGCTGCTGCCGGCCACCCGCTCGCAGCCGAAGGAGATGCTGCCGGTGCTCGACAAGCCGGTCGTCCAGTACGTCGTCGAGGAGCTCGTCGAGGCCGGCATCCAGCGGGTGCTGTTCGTGACCGGCCGGCGCAAGCGGGCGATCGAAGACCACTTCGACGCCGACCCCGAGGTCGGCTCGGAGCAGCTGATCGGGTCGGTCGAGCTGTTCTACACCCGCCAGCCGCGCCCGGCCGGGCTCGGCGACGCGCTCCGCTACGGCGCGACATTCGGCGACGGTAACCCGGTCGTGGTGGCGCTCGGGGATTCGATCATCCGCAACGCGACGATCACGCGCCGCCTGATCGAGGCTTACACGGGCGACGTCGCCGCCGCGATCGGGGTCGAGACGGTCGCCGACGACGCGGTGAGGCGATATGGGATCGTGGTCGGCCAGGAGCGCGACGGGATCATCGAGGTCGAGCGCGTGCTGGAGAAGCCATCGCCGGATCAGGTGGTCAGCCGCCGCGCGGTGGCCGCCCGGTACGTGCTCGGGCCGGAGGTGTTCGACGCGCTCACGGCAACGCCGCCCGACGACACCGGCGAGGTCCAGCTCGCCGACGCGCTCAACCGCGTGATCGCCACCGGGGGTCGGGTGGTCGCGCTCCCGCTGGCGGAGGATGAGCGCCGCCACGACATCGGCACCGTGGAGAGCTATTGCGCGGCGTTCCTCGAGTACGCGCTCGCCGAGCCTCGCATTGGGCCAGCCCTGCGTGCCCAGTTCGGCTGACGGCGCGGCCCCGGCGCGCACTGCGCTCGTCGGCAACCCGTCGGACGGGTATGGCGGCGCGGTCCTGTCGGTTGCCCTCCCCGAGCTCGGCGCTCGCGCCACCGCCGCGGAAGCCACCGCGACCCGGATCACGCCGCCGAGCCTCCTGGTTGAAGCCACGATCCGCCGCTTCGGCGCGGGACCGGCCGAGGTCAAGTGGGCCACGACGGTCCCTCCCGGCGTTGGGCTCGGCGGCTCGAGCGCGATCGCGATCGCCGTGCTCCGTGCCCTGTGCGGGTTGCACGGCGTCGAACTCGATCCCGATCAGGTGGCGGCCCTAGCGCTCGCGGTCGAACGCGAGGACCTGCAGATCGCGGGCGGCCGTCAGGATCAGATTGCCGAGGCGTACGGAGGGCTCACGCTGATGGACTTCGCCCGCGAGCGCCACGAGCGGCTCGACTCGGCGCTGCTGCCGCCGCTGGTCGTCGCCTGGCGCACCGACCTGGCTGAGCCCTCAGGCCTCCCGCACGCCGATCTGCGTGCCCGCTACACGGCCGGGGACCAGCAGGTACGGGCGTGCCTGGAGCAGCTGACGCCGCTCACGTTCGCCGCCCGCGACGCTTTGACCGCCGGTGACCGTGAGGCATTCGCGCGTGCCGTTGACCGGACGTTCGACCTGCGAGCGCAGTTGATGCCGCTCGATCCCCGCCACGTTGCGCTGGTCGAATGCGCGCGCGGGGCCGGTGCCGCCGCCAACTACACCGGCTCGGGCGGCGCCGTCGTCGCGGTCTGCACCGATGAGGCCCACCGCCGGCGGGTGCTGGACGCGCTCGCCTCAGCCGGCTGCTCGACGCTCACCGCTGGCGCTTGAGCTTGCGCGAACCCGGCGCGGTTGTTCGCGCTGTTGCCACTCTGGCAGCGCCTATCCCCGGGAAGGAATGCCTGGCCACGGGCGTCTGATCAGAACGTGATCACACACAGCATCGACATCAGCCGGCGTCCCCAGGAGGTATTCGCCTACCTCGACGACGTCGAGCGCCACGGCGAGTGGCAGAGCCAGATCGTCAGTACGAAGGTCGAGTCGGCTGGACCGGTGGGCGTCGGTACCCGGGTCCTAGAGATCCGCAAGCTGGGCGGCCGCGAGCAGGACGCGAGCTATGAGATCACCGAGCACGAGCCACCCCGTAAAAGCTCGTTCCGCGGCGTGGTGGGTCCGGTGCGGCCAGTCGGAACCGTCGAAGTCGAGCCGATCGATGACGGCACGCGCTCACGGGTCACGGTCTCGTTCGACCTGGTCGGATACGGGTTCGGCAAGCTGATCGCGCCCTTGGCGCGGATGCAGGCACGCAAGGTCGTGATCGAAAACCAACAGCAGCTGAAGGCCAGGCTCGAGGCTGGCGCGTAGCTAGCGCAGCGCCGCCGGCACGTGGGCGGCGAGCTTTTCCGCGATCTCCGCAGCCCGCTCGCCCACCGCGCGAACGACGGGCTGATCGTCGGTGCAACGGTCGACGAGGAACTGCATCCGCTCGTGGAGCAGCGCCCACGCCGGCTCGCGCCAGGAGACGAAGTTGCCCATCAGGTAGTGCATCTCGAACGCCAGCCCGGCGCTGTGCCCCTGGTCCGGCGGGCCGATCGGCAGCTTCGTCAGAGCTTGGCCGAGTGGCCGGACGACGTCCGCCATCAGCTCGATCGCCGACCCGATGAGCAGGCCGAGCTGCTCGTCGGTCTCGTCTGTGTGCGTGAAGAAGCGAGTCAGCAGATGCAGCACGAGCTCGTAGGCGACCCCGCCGACCTCCGCCACGCGGTGCGTCCTGGGGTCCGTGATCACCGTCACCGGCTGGACGGCGTCGAACGGCTGGCGGGTGAATGCCGGCAGCACAGGGCGGGCCGGCTCGAAGCCGGGATCCGCCTCCCGCAGCGCGTGATACTCGTCCCAGATCCGCAGGAAGCGACCGTAGTGAGAGTCCTCCCAATGGCCGCGCGCGCCCTCTCCCTGCTCGATGATCTCGCTCACCGCCCGCAGCGCGGAGTCGAGGTCGGTTACCGCGACGACCTGCGGCCATTGCAGCAGCTCCGGAGTGGCCTGCGCTCGCGGCGCGCCCACGAATAGCCGCTCCTCGCCGAGCCTGGCGGTGAGTGACCGGAGCCCGTCCTCGACCCCCCGGTAGAGGTGCCCGACGGTCATGAACTCCTGGCCTCGCGGCATCGCCTCGGTCTCGCTCAGCGGTTCGCGCGCGGGCGCGCGCGGCACGAACCCCTCGGCATCATGGCGCTCCATCCCTTCCGGACGTTCGAGATAGAGGAAGTGCTTCAGCGCGCGCTCGCCGAACGGCATCAGGTCGAGTTGGACGCTGGCCGGGAAGTACCCGGACCGCTGCGGGAAGTTGGGGCGGCCGAACACCGGCGCGGCGCCGATCGACGACATCACGTTCGCCACCAGCGACAGGTGCAGCATCTCCTCGACCGCGATCCCGCGCAACAGCTTGCGCCAGCGCCCGATCGCTTCGGATTGCTCTGGAGTCAGGCCTTCGTCCTCGTCCTTGAGCGTCCACTCCGCGAACAGGTACTGGCACATGATCATGTGCTCCAGCTGCGAAGCTTCCGCCAGCAGCCACCAGAGATCTTCGCGATGGGCAACGACGACTTTGGGCTCAGCCATATCTACAGCAGGAATGTACAGCATTACTGTCGAACGATGTGAACATGATGGATCTGCCTGAGACCCTCTCCGCGCGCACCGCGTATCTGCTCGGACGTGCGGCTGAGGAGGTCAAGGCACTGGGCGAGAGCGACCTTGCGCCGCTCGAGATCACCCCGCGGGAGTACTCGGTGCTCGCGGTGCTGGCCGAGCACTCGCCCCTCTCCCAGACGCGGGTCGCCGAGATCCTCGGCCTCGATCGCACGACCATCCTCAAGGTCGCAGCATCGCTCGAGCACCACGGCCTGGTCGTCCGCGCCCGCGACGACAGCGACCGCCGCGCCTACGCCATGGCGCTGACCCCGGCCGGCCACGAGGTGCGCGCGCAGGCACTGAAGCTCCTGCTTGGCTGCGAGCGCCGCTTCCTCGAGCCACTCGAGCCTGAGGAGCGCCACCAGCTCCATGAACTGCTCCTGCGACTGATCGAGGGTGAGCGCGAGCCACAGGATCGCCCGTCGTAGCGCCGAACCCTATGGGATGAGCACGAGCCGGCTTGAGGCGTTCTCGGATGGCGTGATCGCGGTGGCGATCACGTTGCTCGTCCTCAACATCACGGTTCCCGATCCGGCCCACACCCGCGACCTGGCGCACCAGCTCGGGCACAACTGGCCCAACTACGTCGCCTACGCGATCTCGTTTGCCACGATCGGGATCATCTGGATCAACCACCATGCGATGGTGGGCCGGCTGCGCGAGGCCGATCACACGATCCTCGTGCTCAACACGTTGGTGCTGCTGACAATCGGGCTGCTGCCCTTCGCGACTGCGCTGATGGCGCAATACCTGCGCGCCTCCGCCGGCGAGAACCTCGCTGCCGCGGTGTACGGAGGTGCGTTCCTGGTCATGTCGATCGCGTTCTCGGTGATGAACCGCCACATCCTGCTCAACCGGGCGCATCTGCTGCGGACCCCGCTGCCCGAGGCACAGCGCCGCCAGATCTTGACGAGGGCCATCAGAGGGCTCATTCCGTACGTGCTCGCGACCGCCCTGGCCGCGGTTTCGCCGTACGTCACGCTCGCGATCTGCGGCGCCATCGCCATCTACTACGCGACGCCGATCGCCCAGGGGGGCGGAGTGCTCTCCGCGCCCCCGGAGAACTAATCAGCCGAGGCGCGATGCACGCGTGCCGCGGTTAGGAGTGCCAGCCCTCCGACGATCAACAGGAGCGTCGGGTAGCCGGCGATCCCTGATCCGAGGGCGAGCAGGTAGGGGGCGGCGAAACCAACGTAGGTGAGCGCGTAGAAGATTGCCGTCAGCCCAGCGGAGGCTCCAGGCGGCGCCAGCCGCTGGACCTCCGTCAGCCCGGCGATCAGGCAGAGTCCGTAGCCCGCGCCGAGGACGATGGCGGAGGGCACGAGCAGCCAGGTGTGCTTGACGTCGGCCGTAAGCGCGCCGAGTGCGAGTCCGGCGGTCACCGCAAGCAGACCGGCGACGCCCGCCGATGGCGGTTGCGCGCGTGTGTGAAGCCGTTGCGCGAACGGTTGGATCGCCACGCCCGCGATCGCGGTCAATGCGGTGATCGCCGCGGTCACCGCGATCCCGTCGGCGGCATGCCCGGCTCCGACGATGCTCGGCAGCAGCGCAAAGGCGATCGCCGGGGCGGCGAACACCCACGGCGCCATCGGGGCAACGACCCGCCTGAAGCGCGGCGTCCCCGCGCCAGGAAACGAAAGGCGAGACCGAGATCGGCCATCGGAGCCGGGCTCAGCCCGATCGAGCGTCTCGGGCACGGGGAGCAGCGCCAGCAGAACCACTGCCGTAAACAGGATATGCGGGAGATAGGGCACTACGAGGGGGTCGGGCCCCCACTGCGCGAGGACGCCGGTGATCAGCGGCCCGAGCGCGAACCCGAGCGTCATCGCCACGGCGGCGCGCCGCCCCGCGCCCGCGAGCGTCGCGGAACCGACCGGGGGGAGCGAGGTCTCGCGCAGCCAAGCGGTGCCGGCGCCGAACGCGGCCCCGCTCGCGAGGCCCGCGAGCAGCCGACCGACGAACAGCGGGACGTCCGAGTGGGCACCGGCCGCCAAGGTCACCGTGGCCAGCAGGGAGAGTGCCGCCGCGGCGAGCGCGACCGGCCGTCGGCCGTGCCGGTCAGACCACCAGCCGGCGACGAGGAGACCTGGAATCAGACCCGCGGCGTAGGCCCCGAAAAGCGCCTCAAGGGTCGAGGTCGAGAGGCCGAGGCGCGCGTGGTAGATCAGCAGCATCGGCGTGAACTGGTTTGAGCCCCAACCCGCCGCCAACAAAACCCCGGCCACCGGGATCCAGCTCGGCGTCGCCGTGGCTCTCTGTGCTCGTAGCCTGACCATGAGTTCGGTCATTGAACCCTACCCTATCACGCAGCGGTTCAATTATCGAACCGCTGGCGCTAGACTGGTGCCGTGCTGGGAAAGGACTACGAAGGTCAGGATTGCGCACTTGCGCGAGCGCTCGAGGTGGTCGGCGAACGCTGGACGCTGCTGATCCTTCGCGACGCGTTCTACGGCGTGCGCCGCTTCAGCGATTTCCAGGTCCACCTCGACATTCCCAAAGCGGTCCTCTCCGATCGGCTCAACGGCCTGGTGCAGAGCGGCGTGCTCGAGCGCACGCCTGATCCCCACCACGCCGGACGCCACCTGTACGACGTCAGCGACAGCGGCCGTGAGCTGTGGCCGGCGTTGCACGCGCTGCTCACATGGGGCGCGCGACACCGCGCCGGCTACACCCGCCAGTTCAGGCACAGCAGGTGCGACACCGAGCTCGGGTCCGACGGCAGCTGCCCGAAATGCGGGCTCACTCCCCAGCCGGATGAGATCACGATTGTGCCCCGCGTGGGGCGCAAGTTGCAGCGCACGGATCCCGTCGCGCTAGCGCTGGCTAGCCCGCACCGCCTGCTCGATCCGCTCGAGATCTCGGCCTAAGCCACGCTTGACTGGTCACGGCGCTGCCGTGTAGAAGGCGCTACATGCAACTTCGATGCGCTGACCTCGAGTCACGAGATCGAGCTGAACCAGACCGCCGACCTACTCGACGGCGTGATCTCCTCGGCCTCGTCCTCGCATGGGTTCACCTACGTCGACCCGCGCAGCGCGTTCAACAGCCACGAGGTCTGCTCCTCGTCGGAGTGGCTCAACGGGCTGTCGAACCCGACCAGCGAGTCGTTCCACCCGAACGTCCAAGGGCAAGCCGAGTTCGCTGCGCTGATCGAGCCGCACCTCCCCTGAGCTGAGCTTCCCGATGGGCGGGGTGCGATCCCGCCCGTCCAGCTCGGCTACCCGATCACTCGGAACACGCCCCGCATCCACGGATGGATGCGGCAGTAGAACGTGTACGTCCCGGCCGCCAGGTTCTTGGGCGTGTTCCAGGTCAATCGTCCGATGCCGGGGGTGCCGGCGCCGAGCTCGCCCGAGTCGAATATGCGGGGCCCGTTCGCGAGCGGGTACGCGAGCCCGTAGTTCAACGTGCACGGGCTCTTACACGACGTGACCGTGTGGAAGATCGACTGGAGATAGGCCTGGTTCGGCGTCAGCGCTCCGAGGATGCCTCCGCCGAAGGTCCCCTGTGCATTCGCGTCTTCGTTGACGAACGCGAGCGACTGCCCCTTGCGGATCGTCGGCACGCACTGGTTCTTGTCGGACTTTGAGGAGATGTCTCCGGGGAGGTACCGGAAGGCAACGATCGTGATCTCCTTGGGGTGGCAGGTCGGCAGCGAGAAAGGGTTCGTGCCGACATAGGCGGTGCCGCCGAAGAAGCTGTTGGCGGGGTCGTGGCCGTGGGTGATGTGGCCGACCTCATCGAGCTTGCCGCCGAACGGGTTCGTCCCGCCCGTGGCGTCGTACGCCTCCCACACGACCATGATCCCCATCACCTCGTACCACGAGCCGAGCGTCGAGTTGTAGGTGGCGCTGACCCTCAGCACGTCGCCGGCTCTGACCTGGGGGCGCCAATCTGCCGCGGTCGCCGTCATCGCGAAGTTCCACGAGTTCGGCGCCCGGTGGGCGAAGTAATGGGCAGAGGAACGGAACAGCCGGACCGAGTTTGGTCCCGCCGTCCCCATGACCGCCTGCTTATCGGGTGTCGCTCCGGCGCGGATCAGATCAAGGTCGTCGTAAAGACCACCGGGGTGGAGATGGCCGGCGGTCCCGACGAGCACCCCCGGGTGATCGATCGTGAACTCGTTCAGCGGCGCCCCCGAGCCATACGGGTTCTTGGCCATGTCCGGATACGTGAATTGGCCGTTCACGCCCGAATGGTGGAGCACGTTGAACACCGGATAGATGTGGTGGTCCTGGACGTCCATCCAGATCGGATGGACGGGCGTGATGTGCGCGGCCAGCGGCGAGCTCTCGGGAACGAACTCCATGTCGTACGTGACGTAGACGTGTCTCGTGATGTTCGTGAGGTTGTGAAGCATGTAGTTGAAGACCCAGAGGTCGCTCGCCGCGACCGGATAGCCGTACCCGGCCGGGAACGAGTAGACCGTCTTCTCCTCGCCCGAGGCCATGAACGGGTAGACCGGCCCGTACCCGTTGCCCTCTCCGCGCCCCGCAGCGCCGTCGCTCAGCCACACCCCGTGGTGCAGGTGGACGACATTCGTCAGCGGGATCTTGCCGCAGCACTTGCCATTCGGCAGTACGTAGTGGATGTTCGGAGCGAACCTGATCATGAAGCCGTTTTCGTCGGGCTTCGGGACCTTGTTGGCCTGAGTCAGGATCAGATTCGCGCCCGGGGTGACCGTGTAGGGCCCGGCGGCGAAGTGGAACGTCTGGATCCCGTTGGCTGAGGTGGAGACCAGCCCCGGCACTGAGGCGCTCGCGAGCGAGGGCAGCGCGCACAGCGCAGCCACCGCCACGACCACCCCCATCATGATTATCCGTCTCAAGTCTCTCCTCCGGTGCGGACTCCCGCCTGGCGCATTCAAGCAGGTCGCGTGCTTGAATCCGTCGGTAGATGAAACGGATCACTGCAATCACGCTCGCGCTCGCGGCCATCGCCGCCCTCCCGGCCGCGCTCGCCGGGGCTCACAGCAGCGGGGCGAAGCTGTTCCTGCGCTCGACGAAACTCGGCAAGATTCTCGTCAACAACCGTGGCTTCACCGTCTACGCGTTCACCGCGGACAAGACCAACAAGGACAAGTGCGTGTCGATCGCACCCCAGTGCCTGACCGCGTGGCCGCCGGTCACCACAACCGGCAAACCGGTCGCCGGCCCGGGGGTCAAGCAGTCGCTGCTCGGCACGATCAAGCTCGGCCACAAGACACAGGTCACCTACGCCGGGCATCCGCTCTACACCTACGTCGCCGACACGCACCCGGCGCAGACTTCTTACGTCAACATCCTTCAGTTCAAGGGCCGCTGGCCGGCGCTGAACGCCGCCGGCCAAGAGGTCAAGTAGCCAGCGACCCGTACGCGTCCGGCCGGCGCGTGGTCAGGAACGGGAACAGCTCGAGCCAGTCCTCGCGCTGATCGAGGTCGAGGTCGGCGACCAGTACCGCTGGGCGGTCGCGCGGCGCCTGCACGAGCACGCGCCCGTACGGGTCGGAGATGAAGCTCGAACCGTAGAAGGTGATCGGCCCCTCGACCCCGATCCGGTTGACCGCGACCATGAACGTGCCGTTGGCGATCCCGTTGGCGACGATCACCTGCTGCCAGAGCGGTTCGGTGTCGAACTCGGGGTGGTCCGGCTCAGAGCCGATCGCCGTGGGGTAGATCAGCACCTCGGCGCCGGCCAGCGAGTAGGCCCGCGCGAGCTCGGGAAACCACTGGTCCCAGCAGGTCGGGGCCCCCAGCCGGGCGCCTCCGAGAGAGACCACCGGAAACGGATCGCCATCCGCTGGGCCCGGGCGGAAGTACTTGTCCTCGTAATAGCCCGCGGTGACGGGGATGTGAAGCTTGCGGGTCCGCGCCGCCAGCGACCCGTCCGGCCCGACGATGATCGCGGTGTTGTAGCCGAGGCCGTCGGAGCCGTCCGCGCGTTCGTACAGCGACGCGTGCACAAAGACCCCGCACTCTGTGGCGAGCTTCCGCGCGAACTCGTACGTCGGCCCGTGCTCGAGCTCCTCCGGTTGCGCGCCGACGGCGTCCGGGCCTTCGGCGGTCAGCGCGAAGTAGCGCGACAGCGTCAGCTCTTGCAGGCACACGATCCGCGCGCCCTCCCTGGCGGCCGCACGGATACCTTCGCCGAGCGCGGCCTGGTGCTCGGCGGGATCGGGGTGCCAGCGCTCCTGGACGAGGCCGAGCCGGAACGGCTCGCGCGTCGGCGGCCGCGTCCGCGCCGGCGACTGGGGGATCGAATAGGCCGTGAACAGTTCGGGCTCAGTCATCGTTGACCGCCGGTACCTGTTGGGTGATGCAGTGCGGTCCGCCGCCACCATACGCCAGCACCGCACCGGGAACTGGGACCAGCTCGCGATCCTCGAACGCGGCCGCGATGATCGACAGCGCCTCGGGATCGGAGGCCGCGCCGGTGACCGGCACGATCACCGCCCCGTTGCAGATGTACAGATTCAGGTAGCTGGCGGCGATTCGCTCTCCGGCGACGTCCAGGTACGGGAGGTACGGCAAGGCGACGACCTCGATGCCGGCGTTCTGCAGCCGGGCGCGGTTCTCCTCACAATGGTCGTGGTTGGGGTTGCCGTTGGCCACCGTTTGCAGCAGCACCCGGCCGGGCGCGATCACCGCGGCGATCAGATCCACGTGCCCGTCGGTATCGCGGTCTTCGATCAGGCCGTGGCCGAGCCACACAAACCGCTCCACCCCCAGCCGCTGGCGGAGCACATCCTCGATCTCGGCGCGTGAGAGCTCAGGATTGCGGTTGGGATTCAGCAGGCACTGCTCGGTGGTGAGCAGCGTGCCCGCGCCGTCACTCAAGATCGATCCCCCCTCGAGCACGATCCCGCCCTCGACGATCCGATCGCCGAGCCGCGCGGCGATGAGCCCGCCGACCGCGGCATCGCGATCCCACGGGGGGAACCTCTCGCCCCAAGCGTTGAAGCCGAAGTGCACGGCCACCCGGCCGGCGCCTTCGCGGACGTAGATCGGACCGCAGTCGCGCAACCACGAGTCATCGAGCGGCAGCTCGACGACCTCGACCGCCGCCGTGCAGGCAGCGCGGGCCTCGGCCGCGTCGGCCCCGGGGTTGGCGATCATCGTGACCGGCTCCATCGCGGCGATCGCGTTCGCGACCCCCGCGTACTCGGCCTTCGCTTGGGCGAGCGTCTCGCCCCACAGCTCGACTCGGCACGGCCACCCCATCAGGGTGCGCTCGTGCCGCTCGGACTCGGCGGGCAGGCGGACGCTCGTCACGCCCGCAGCCTACGCGGTCACGCCTTCTCGATCAGGGTTCCAGGAGTACGCGTACTCGGGCTTGTCGCACGCGCGCCACAGCGGCGTCAGCCGCAGCGGCCGGAAGGTGTCCCACATCACCGCGAGCTCGTCGGTTCGCGTCTTCCCCAGCGCCTGCTCGACGGCGCCCGGCTGCGGGCCGTGCGGCAGACCCGACGGGTGCAGGGTGATGCAGCCGACCGAGACCCCCTTGCGGGCGGCGTAGTCGCCGTCGGCGTAGAACATCACCTCTTCTGACTGGATGTTCGAGTGGTGGTACGGGAGCGGGACGGCCTCCGGATCCCAATCGAGCATGCGCGGCGCGAACGTGCAGAGGACGAACCCCGGCCCCTGGAAGGTCTGGTGCGAGGGCGGCGGCAGGTGCAGCCGTCCGGCCCGGGGCTCGAAGTCGGCGGCGTTGAACGTGTACGGCCACACGTAGCCGTCCCAGCCGACGAGGTCGAACGGGTGGCGGTCGAGCTCGTACTCCTGCAGCCCGTCGCGGACGCGGACGACGAGCCGCCACGAACCGGACTCGTCGAACGTCTCGAGCGACACCGGGCCGTGAAAGTCGCGCGCGTAGTAAGGGGCGTGCTCGAGCAGCTGCCCGTAGCGGTTGCGGTAGCGCTGCGGGGTCTCGAGCTCTCCCGGCGTGTGAAAGCAGAGCCAGAACTGCTCACCCTCGAACTCCCACGTGACGGTGACGCCGCGGGGGATCACCAGGTAGTCCTTCTCGCGGAACGGCACCGATCCGAACACGGTCCGCAGGACACCGCCTCCGCGGTGGACGTAGATCACCTCGTCGCCCTCGCCGTTGCGGTAGAAGCCCTCGAACGTCTCGACCGGCTTGCAGACCGACACCTCAAGGTCGCCGTTGAACATCAGCAGCTGTCGCCCTGAGATGGGGTCGCCGCCCGGCTCGACCGCGGCGACATCCGCGAGCCGGTGGACGTGCGCGTCCGGTATCCACTCCTCGCGCGCAAACGGCTCGAACGAGCCTGCGGCCGAGATCCGGCACGGCGACCCCAGGTGGTAGAGGATTGACTCGTTGCCCGAGAAACCCTCGTAGCCCATTACCTCCTCCACGAGCAAGCGACCGTTGTCCCGCACCTGAACGTGGCGCTTGGCGGGGACCTGCCCGAGCGACATGTACCGCATCAGAGGTTCCCGCGGAGCTCCTGCTCGCGCTCGATCGCCTCGAAGAGAGCCTTGAAGTTGCCCTCGCCGAAGCCGCGGGCCCCATGGCGCTCGATGATCTCGAAGAAGACCGTCGGCCGGTCCCCGATCGGCGCGGTGAACACCTGCAACAGGTAGCCCTCATCGTCGCGATCGACCAGGATCCCCAGCCGCTCGAGATCCGACAGTTGCTCGTCGATCTTCCCGATCCGCTCGGGGACCTCGGCGTAGTAGCTGGCCGGTGTGCGCAGCGTCTTCACGCCGCGCTTCTGGAGCTCCTCGATCGTCTTGACGATGTTGTCGGTGGTCAGCGCGATGTGCTGTGCGCCCGGCCCCTCGTAAAACTCGAGGTACTCATCGATCTGGGACTTCTTGCGCCCTTCGGCGGGCTCGTTGATCGGGAACTTGACCCGACCGTCGCCGTTCGTGACAACCTTCGACATCAGCGCCGAGTACTCGGTTGAGATCGCCTCGTCGGAGAAGTGGAGCATCTCGGTCATCCCGAACACATTCTCGTAGTAGTGAACCCACTCGTCCATCGCGCCGAGCTCCACGTTTCCGACGATGTGATCGATGCCGGTGAAGTTGATGGCGCCGCGCTCAACGGTGTCCTCGACCGATCGATAGCCCGGCAGGAACGGGCCGTCGTAGCCCGAGCGGTCGACGAACCGATGCAGGGTCTCCCCGTAGGTCGCGACGTCGGCGATCCGCACCTTGCCGTGCTCGTCCTGCAGATCGCGTGGCTCCGCGACGCCGCGGGCGCCGCGGGCGACAGCCTCGCGATAGGCGCTATCGACGTCCGGCACGGACAGCGCGATCACCTTCACCCCATCGCCATGACGGGCATGGTGCGCGGCGATCTCGGTTCCGGCACGCAACGTGCCGGTCAGTACCAACCGCAGCTCGCCCTGTCCGAGCACGTGCGAGACATGGTCGCGGGTCCCGGTCTCGAGGCCCGCGTAGGCGACCTCGGCGAACCCGAACGCGTTGCGGAAGTAGAACGCGGCCTGGGCCGCGTTACCGACCCACAGCTCGACGTGGTCGATCCCGTGCAGCGGCATGAAGTCAGCCTGCTCGCGGGCGCCCAGCGCTTCAGACGTCGTCGCCATCGGTACCTCCTGTGTCCGTTCGCTCCGCCGCCAGCTCCTGCGCGGCGATCAGTGTGTTCTGGCTCCGTTCCGCCCGGGCGTAGATCTCTTTCAGCGTGTCGCCGATCCCGGCGATCGCGCGCTCGACGTGCAGGCGGTCGAACCCGTGCAGCTCCTCGGCGACGGCGATCAGACCCCCGGCGTTGACGACGAAGTCCGGCGCCCACACGATCCCCCGTTCGGCCAGCTGATCGGCGACCGAATCGTGCGCAAGCTGGTTGTTGGCCGCGCCGGCCACGATCGGAACCTGCAACCGCTCGACGACCCGCCGGTCGAGTACGCCGCCGAGCGCGCACGGCGCAAGCAGGTCGGCCTCCACTTCCAGCGCCTCGTCCGGCGAGACCCACCGCGCTCCCAGCTGCTTGGCCAGCCGGCGCTTGGCGCAGTCGACGTCGGAGACCGTCAGCTGGGCCCCACCGTGATGCAGCCGGCGCGCGAGATCACCGCCCACGTGACCGAGTCCGACCACGACGATGTGACGACCGGTGAGCGACTCGCCGCCCAGCGAGGCGCGGATAGCGACCTCGACGCCATGCGCGGTGTACGAGCTCGGATCCCCGCAGCCTCCCTCGGCCACGGGGCGGCCGCCCACGTGGTCGGTGAAGCGCGCCATGTAGGCGATGTCCGCCTCGCACGTGCCGGCGTCCTGGGCGGTGATGTAGCGGCCGTCGAACGACTCGACCAGCTCGGCGAAGTCGCGCAGTGCGTCCGAGCGGCGGCTGTTGACCAGCCGCGCGCCGGCGTTGACCGCGATCACGCCCTTGGCCCCGCCCAGCGGCAGCCCCGCGACGGCCGCCTTGAGAGTCATCGCGCGCGCCAGCCGCTCGGCGTCGCGGACCGCTTCGTCGGCCGTCGCGTAGGCGCGCATGCGGCAGCCTCCGAGCGACCGTCCGCCGACGGTGCGGTGCACCGCGACGGCCATCGTCAGGCCGGAACGCGGACCTCGCCGAACACGGACGTCCTCGTAATCGGCCTGCAGGACCTGGTGCTCGGCGGTCGCGCTCATCGTCCGGCCACCGGTTCGTGCGCGGCGCGCAGCTCGGCGATCGACTCGTCGTCGCACGTGGCGAAGAACCAGCCGACCACGCCGACCAGCTCCTCGACCGACTCGGCCCGATAGAGCACCGGCTGGTACGCGGTGATGTCGTAGTCGGCGGTGCCCATCTCGACGATGTCGATGGGGCGGTGGGACATCCCGCGGAACTCCTCGATCTCGCCGTAGCTCGAAAGGATCCCTGCGCCGCAGGCACGCAGCTCGCCGGCCTCCTCGACGACGCCGAACTCGAGCGAGAACCAGAACACCTTGGAGAGGAACAGCAGGTTGTCGCGGTCGGTCAGGCGGCGGGCGGCGAGGCCGGCCAGGCGGTGGAGCTCGCCGAACGTCGGTGTGGCCAGCAGATGCCCGTGACCGATGACCTCGTGGATGATGTCCGGCTCTGGGGTGTACAGCGGCACGTCGGCGTGGCGCACGTACTGGGTCGAGTGAAAACGCCGGTCCGCCAGCGAGCGGTAGAACTCCTCGAGCGGGACCAGGCCGGCGGCCGGCACGTAGCTCCAACCGGAGATCGGCTGCACCCGGGCCGAGACCTCATCGAGCCCGGGGACGTGGTCGGGTGGAAGCGCGACTCGCTCCTTCGCCTCCAGAAATTCACGCACGGCGTAGCGCTCGTGCTTGGCTGCGAGCTCAGCGCACACGGTCCGCCACACGTTCTGCTCGGCCTCGGTGTAGGCGATCGTGGGAGCGGCTGCGCCGGGCTCCCAGGCCAGGGCCGCGGCGGCGATCTCGTTTCGCCGGCGGCGGTACTCCGGGTCGTTAGCGCCCGGATGGTCGTGGGCGAGGTGAACGGTTACCTCGCCCGAGTCGTCCGTCGTGACCGGCGAGTAAAGCTGGGCTTCCTCGTACATCTCTCGGACAACATGTATCCCACTCGGGGCCAGCCGATGCAAGTCTGCACAGTACGAAGGGGCAATTTGCCTCGTTCTGTCGACTTTGAGCGTAGAATGCTGGTCAGATTGACCAGTTTCGATCACCTTGACGCCCGCCTGATCGCCACGCTGCGTGCCAACCCGCGGGTCGGACTGCTCGAGGTCGCGCGTCAGTTGAAGGTCGCTCGCGGCACTGTGCAGGCGCGGCTGCAGCGGCTCGAACGCAACGGCGTGATCACGGGCCACGGCCCCGAGGTCGACCCGGGCAAGCTCGGCTACCCGATCAGCGCCTTCGTGCTGATCGAGCTCGCGCAGGGCCGGCTCCCGGAGGCGGTGCAGACGATGGAGGCGATCCCCGAGGTGCTGGAGGCCGACGGCGTGTCAGGGCCCCAGGACCTGATCTGCCGCGTAGTCGCCCGCGACACCGAGCACCTACAGGAGGTCGTCAACGCGCTCCTGCGCACGCCCGCGATCCGCCGGTGTACGAGCTACATCGTGCTCTCACGCCAGGTTCCCCCGAGAACCGGACCGCTCGTCGCCGCGGCCGGCGAAGCACCGGCGTAAGGGCTAGGCCAGGTGCTGGCGGTGGGCCAGCGCGGCGGCCTGCGTCCGGCTCTGCACGCCGAGCTTGGCCAGGATCCGAGACACGTGAACCGAAGCCGTCTTCTCGGCCATGAACAGCGCCGCGCCGATCTGGCGGTTGGTCGCTCCCTCGGCCAGCAGCGCGAGCACCTGACGCTCGCGCGCGGTGAGACCGAACGGATCTCCGGGCGCCTCCGGCACGGGCGGCCCGTCCTCGGCGGCCGGCCGCAACCGGGCGCGGCCGATCAGCGCGCTCAGCTCCCCCTCGAGCCACCCCGCGCCCATCCCCTGCGCCACGCGCAGGGCTGAGCCGGCGGCAACTCCCGCCGCCGCACGATCACCGGCCTCGACCTGCGCCTCGGCCTCGCGCCAGCGGGCCATGGCCGCGCGGTAGGGCAGCCCGAGGTCCTCCCAGGCGGCCGCCGCCTTGTGCCACAGCTTGGGGTCGTTGCGCCCGCGGGCGCGAGTGAGCTCGGCCTCGCCCTGCGCGCGGCATGCCCGCTCCACCGGGCCACCCTCCTGCGCCGCCGCCCGCAGGCGGTCGGCGTGGATCTTGGCGCGGGTGAGCGCGTCCTTGGCCTCGGCCGCCTCGCGGAGGTCGCGGGCGCGGATCGCCCGGTCGGCCTCGACGGCGAGCCCGACGACGGTCACGCGGGCGATGCGCATCACGTCGTCGGTGCACACCTCCAGCTCGTCGAGCGCCTTTGCCACCGCGGCGCGGGCACCGTCCAGATCGCCCTGGCGGCGGCGCAGCTCCGCCAGGAACGAGCCGAACGCGGCGTGCCACTGGGGTTCGGTCGACACCTCCACCAGCGGCCTCACCTCATCGAGCAGCGCGGCGGCCCGGTCGTGGTCTCCTTCGCCCAGCGCCAGCTGGGCCTCCATCACGAGCCGGAACAGCAGCATCAGCCCGACGGACTGCTCGGGCCCGTGGCCGAGGTTCGCGCGCGCCAGTTCCCAGTCCCCCGCCTCGAAGGCGGTCTCAGCCACCGTCAACTCCATCCAATCGCGGCGCCCCATCAGCCGGCGCGGCATCAGGGCCAGCCCTTCCTTGGCCACCTCCAGCGCCTCGCCGGTGCGACCGGCCAGGCTGAGCAGATCTGCGAGATTGGCGTAGGCGGTAGCGGTCGCGTCGAGGTCGTCGCCCTGGCGCCCGAGCTCGATCGCACGGCGGAGATGGCCGATCCCGAGATCGACCTCTCCCAGCGCGATCTTCGCCATCCCGAGCGTGTTCAGCACCTCGCCCTCGGAGTCAGTGTCGCCAGCCTGGACCGCCGCCTCGAGCGCCTCCTCGGCCGCGCTCACCGCGTCCCGGAAGCGACCCCGGAGGACGCGGGTCCGAGCCAGCCACGAAAGCTGTACCGCCCGCTCGGCTACCTCCTCCCCGGCGACCAGCATCGCCAGAGCGCGCTCGGAGGTATCGAGCCCCTCGCGGCCTCGGTTGAGCCGCCACTGGGCCCGCCCGAGCCGAGCCAGCAACGCGGAGTAGCGGACGCGGTCGCGCTCGGGGTCGACCTGCTCGAGCGCCTTCTCGAGCAGCACCTCGCCGCGGGCCCAGTCGCCCCCGATCGCGTGCGCTCGCGCGGTGGTCCTCAGCAGCTCCACCTGGTCCATCCCGGCCAGCTCCTGCGCCCCGTCGACGCGAGGCCACAGCTCGAGCGCGCGCTCGGCCAGGTGGGCGGCCTCGCCGAATGCCTGGACGCACTCGGCGGCCTGTACCGCGCGGACGGCGGCCTTCAGCGCCGCCGGCTGATCGCCCGCGGAGGCATAGTGGTTGGCGATCGTGGTAGCGAGGATCGCCTCCCGCTCGTCGTCGGGCGCGCACTGGCGCTCCATCGCCCGCGCCAGCGCGAGGTGCAGCTCGGTCCGCTCGCCCGGGAGCAGGTCGTCGTAAAGCGCCTCGCGGAGTAGGGCGTGGCGGAACAGGAAACGGTCGTCGTCGCCGGTGACGAGCACCTGTTCGGCGACGGCCTCCCGCAGCCCGACGTTCAGCTGCTCGCCGTCGCAGTCGACGATCGCCGCGATCGTGGAGTAGTCAAGCCGGCGGCCGACGGCGACCACGCGCGCGATTCGCTGGGCGTCCTCGGGCAGACGCTCGATCCGCAACAGGAATGCGTCGCGCAGGCTCTGCGGAGCGGCTCCGCGCCCGTCGAGGCCGGCGGCGAGCAGCTCCTCGGTGTAAAGCGGGTTTCCTTCGCTGCGGTCGTAGAGCCGGCGCACGAGATCCTGCGCCGGCGGCTCGCCGAGGATGTCGGTCAGCGCCTCGACGAGCTCGTGGCGGTCAAACGGCGCCAGCTCGATCCGCTGGACGCGACCGAGCCGCTCGAGCTCTGAGAGCAATGGCCGCAACGGATGGCGGCGGTGCAGCTCGTCGGTGCGATAGGTCAGCAGCAACATCAGCCGCTCCCCCCGCAGGCTGCGAGCCAGGAAGGTCGTGAACATCCGCGTCGAGCGGTCCGCCCAGTGCATGTCCTCCAGCACGAGCACCACTGGCTCGGAGCTGGAGAGGAGGTCGAGCAGATCCAGCAGCGCTTCGAACATCCGCAGCTGGCCCGGCGCGTCCAACCTTCCCGACGACGGACGCAGAGGCGTCGCCGAGGCCCGGGATCAACGCCGCGAGCTGGGAGCGACTGGCCCCGTTCAACTGATCGAAGACCTCGTGCCGCTCGCGGATCAACGGACGGAGCGCGCTGAGCAGCGGGGCGTAGGGCAGCTCTCCGTCGCCGCGGTCGGATTGCTCGACGCTCTCGCCGCGGAGGACGAGCGCGCCGCTCAGGCGCTGCTCGAGCTCGCCGACGAGCCGCGTCTTACCGACTCCGGACTCACCGCCGAGCAGCACCACGACGGGGCTGCCGGCGTCGGCTTCACGCGACGCGAGCTCGAGTTCCGCCAGCTCCCCGGCTCGACCCACAAAGTGACTGCTGGTCAGCCTGCCGCGCATGTCCAAAGTATCCCCTGAACGTGGCCACGGCCGAGCGCCGTTGGCGCCGGGCGGCCTGTGACTCCAGTGCGGCGCGCCGGAGCTCAACGTCCTGCAGACTGCCGATGGCTTGAATGAGTTTGGGGTTCATCTTGATCTCCCGTCGGTCGTTTCATGCATCAAGCAGGATGAACTGAGACCTCACCCCTTACATCGGGCATTTGCAGCCGGTTTGGACCCCGCACCCCTTACTTCTGAGCCGCCCACCCCTTACCTGCGGCGCCCGCGTTTGACCGCAGCTCTCACCCGCATTGCTCCGCTAAGAAGTGGGTAGGGTTCCCCCCGCCATGGCCAGGGGATTGCGCATCTGGAAGCTAGTCGCGACGGCGATCGCGGCCGTCGCGCTGGCTGCCGCGCCAGACGCACTGGCGAAGCCACCGACCACGTTCAACCCGGTGGTCGAAGCGCAGAACTTCCTGATCACCCAACAGCGCCAGGCGATCTACGACACCCCCACCTACCAGGCGCAGCTGCTCGCCGACGGGCTGAAGAGCGGCGCCGACGCGCTGGCGGCCCAGGCCGCCGACCCGCAACGGTTCTTCACCGCCGATTTGTGCTGGAGCCTGACCAACGGCTGCGCCGGCGACATCCGGCTCTACAACTGGGGGGCCAACGGCTATGGACTCGTGCGACCGGTGCTGTTCACCGCGCGCGACGGCGCAACGATCTCGGGCCATGTTTGGGCGACGGTCGCGGGGCCGGCCAAGCGGCCGGGAATCGTGATCACGGACGGCTCGGTCCAAGCTGACGAGCAGATGTACTGGTACGCGGCGCAGGCACTCGCCAAGGACGGCTACGTGGTGCTGACGTTCGACCCGCAGGGGCAGGGGCAGAGCGACACCTTCGGTCAGGCCCCCGACACCCAAGAGGGCTTCCCCGCGCAGACCGACGGCCGGCCGTTCTACGACGGCACTGAGGACGCGATCGATTTCCTCCTCTCGACCCCCTCGCACCCGTTCGAGCCGGTGCCTTCGTGCTCGACGGGGACCAGTCACGCGGCGAAGCAGAACGCGCGCGTGGCGGCCGGGCTCGATGCGGCGTACAACCCGTTCTGGCAAATGCTGAACCCGAAGCAGATCGGACTGGCCGGACACTCCTACGGCGCCGCCGGCGTGTCGTACATCGCCCAGTGGGATCCCCGCGTCAAGGCGGTCGTCGCATGGGACAACCTCGGCGGTCCCGGGCCGAAGGACGGCTCGGTGCCCGGCACCAAAGCCAGCTCCGGAATTGGGGAGGCGGCGTGTCCCGCGGACCCGGCGGACCGCACGACGGTGCCGATCACGAAGCCGGGACTCGGCATCTCGGCTGACTACGGGCTGCCGCCACTGCCGAACCTGTCGCTGCCGGACCCGAACGGCAAGTCAGTGTGGTCGCACGCCTACTCCCAGGACGGCGTCGACAGCGGCCAGATCGTCATCCGTGGCGGGTCGCACCTCGACTTCAGCTTCATACCCAATCCCGCTTTCGGCGCTTCGCTGCGGGGGCCGGACCTGATCGACTGGTACACGACCGCGTGGTTCGACAAGTACCTCAAGCACGCGTCCGGCGCCGACGCGCGGCTGCGTTCGACGCGATGGCTGGACGACCCGATCGAGCAACGGGTCGATCCCAACCACGACGGCAACGCGTTCTCGTTCTACTACTACTCGCGGCTCGCGATCCACCTGGCGAACGGCCAGCCGTGGGACTGCGAGGACTTACGCGACGGCTGCCCGGACATGGTCCCCGAGGCGAACGACGGCTACCACGGCGTGTACTCGTACATGACGATCGACACCTCGCCCGACGCGGTCACCGGAGCGGGTTCGTCACTGCGGCGCCGGAGCGGGTTGTCCGCATGCCCCGCCTCGGCGCGCATCAAGTTCCGGCTGCCCCGGGCTGTCTCGCGCGTGCGGGTGACCGTCGACCGCCGCGTCGTGCTGCGGCGCCAGGGTCGCGGTCTTCGATCGGTCGTCCTGGATGGGCTGACGGGCCGTAAGCGCCACACGATTCGCGTCTGGGAGTACCGCGGGCAGCGCCTGGTCCGCGTGGTCACCCGCCGGGTGCGTGGTTGCGGCCATGTCGCTTGAGGATGAGCTGCCCGGACCGCTACCGGCCGGGATCCGCGGGTTGACCGAAGAACAGCGCCAGGATCTGGCCCAGGCGATCAGGGATGCCCGGCACCGACAGGCCGCCGCGCTCGCCGAGGCGGGCGAGAACGCCTTCGGGCAGCTGCCGCGGCTCGTGCGGGGTCCGATCCGAAAGATGTTCTCCTGAGCGGCCGCCCGGAGGTCCTGAAGCTGGCCCGGTTGCTGCAGCGCGAGCCGGACACGCTGGCGTACCTGGAGGGCGTGTCCGAATCCGATCTCCGCGCGCTGCGCGAGCTCGTCACCGACCGGCTGTTCTCGGCGCAGGGCCCGGCGTTGTCCCGGCTGGCCGGCGCCAGCAAGCTGCTGCCGACGGGACTCGTCGCAACCATCGGGCAGCGCACCTTCGGCCCGCTGCTGTGCGCGCGCGTGGCCGGGCTGCTCGACCCCTCGCGGGCCGTGGAGGTGGCGGCGAAGCTGCCGACGCCGTTTCTGGCCGACGTGGCGGTCGAGCTCGATCCGCGGCGCGCCTACGAGGTCATCGGCGGAATGCCCTCCGAACGCGTGGGCGAGGTTGCGGCCGAGCTCGCCGCGCGCGGCGAGTACGTGACGCTCGGTAGGTTCGTCGGGCACATCACGCCTGACGCGCTGACCGCGGCGCTCGAGCGGCTGAGCGACGAGGACGTGCTGCGGACGGCGTTCGTGCTCGAGGAGCGCGAACGGCTCGACGAGCTCGCCGAGCTCCTTGGCTCGGCCCGCCTCGCGCGTCTCGCCGCGGTGGCCGAGAGCAGCGGCCTCGAAGAACAGGGACGTGAGCTCCTGGGCCACCTCTCGCCGGCCCAGCGAGCGACCGTCGGTCGTCTTGCCCGGAGTCCGGGCGATATCTCCAGGGAGACCGGCTAGGCCCCGATGCCACGGAGGACGAGCTCCGTGGTGTGCTCGGTGAAGCGGTCGATCAGTGCTTCGTCGATGCCTTCGTCGAGCCAGCCCTGGGCCGCGAACAGGAACTCGCACGCCCCCACGAGCGAGAAGAAGAACAACGTCGGATCGACCGGACGGAACAAGCCGGCATCGACCCCGGCCTGCAGCAGCTCGGTATGGAACTCGAGCAACGGCCGGGCGAAGCGGCGGCTCAGCCCGGCGATGGTTGGTTCGCCGGCAGCCAGCGTCTGACCGAGGCGCTGCGCGTAGGGGTAGCGGACGAAGTTGCCGATGACGCCGGCCACGTGGCGCCGCAGCTTCTCGTCGGGGGCCAGGTCGGCGGCGGCCAGGCGGTCGAGCTGGGCCACGACGTCCTCCACCGCCCGCTCGAGCAGTACTTGCAAGAGCTGGGTCTTACCGCCGAAGCAGTAGCTGACCATCGCCACCTGGACGCCGGCCCGCTCGCACAGCTGGCTCACCGACGGCTCGACGCCACCGTGCTCGAGCATCAGCTCGTGCGTGGCCTGCAGCAGCTTCTCGGCCGTCAGCTCGGCGCCCTTCACAGCCATCGTGGCGTATTATATGAACGTTCATGCAACTCGTTAGTGGGATCGATCGGACGACGTCTGACTTCTCGCGCAAGCGCGAAGGCATGCTGGAGCTGGTCGCCCAGCTCGACGAGCTGCTCGAGCAGATTCGCGCCGGCGGCGGCGAGCGCTACGTCCAGCGCCATCGCGACCGCGGCAAGCTGCTCCCGCGCGAGCGGATCGAGCTACTGATCGATCGTGACTCGGCCTTCCTCGAGCTGTCGCCGTTCGCGGCGTACGGGACGCAGTTCCAGGTCGGCGCCTCGATCGTCACCGGCATCGGGGTGATCGAGGGCGTCGAGTGCATGATCACCGCGAGCGACGCGACGGTCCGCGGGGGCACCGCCAACCCGAAGACGGCGGCGAAGACCGGCCGCGCGATGGAGATCGCCCGGCAGAACCGCCTCCCGTTGATTCAGCTCGTGGAGTCAGGCGGCGCCGACCTGCCGACGCAGGGCGAGATCTTCGTCCCCGGGGGCGCCGGCTTCCGCCGCGAGACGCAGCTCTCGCACGCCGCGTGTCCCGGTGGTCAGCGTCGTGTTCGGCAACGCGACCGCGGGCGGCGCCTACACACCCGGGATGTCCGACTACAACATCTTCATCCGCGAGCGTTCGAAGGTCTTCCTCGGCGGCCCGCCGCTGGTCAAGATGGCGACCGGCGAGGAGTCCGACGACGAGTCGCTGGGCGGCGCCGAGATGCACGCGCGGGTCTCGGGGCTCGCCGACTACTTCGCCGAGGACGAGCCCGACGCGCTGCGGCTCTGCCGGCAGGTCGTGCGGCGGCTGAACTGGCGCAAGCTCGGGCCCGGTCCGTCGCTGTTGCCCGTGCGCGAGCCGCTGTACGACGCCGATGAACTCGCCGGGATCGCCTCGATCGACCTGCGCGAGCCATTCGACATGCGCGAGGTGATCGCCCGGATCGTCGACGGCTCGGAGTACGACGAGTTCAAGCCGCTGTACGGGACGTCGCTGACCACCGGGTGGGCGGCGATCCATGGCTTCCCGATCGGGATCATCGCCAACGTCCAGGGCGTGCTGTTCTCCGAGGAGGCGCAGAAGGCGACCCAGTTCATCCAGCTGTGCAACCAGATCGACGTGCCGCTGCTGTTCATCCACAACGTCACCGGCTACATGGTCGGCCGCGAGTACGAACAGCGCGGGATCATCAAGCACGGCGCGCAGATGATCAACGCGGTGTCGAACTCGACCGTCCCGCACATCGCGCTGATCGCCGGCGGCTCGTACGGCGCCGGCAACTACGGGATGAGCGGGCTCGCCTACGAGCCGCGGTTCGTGTTCACCTGGCCGAACGCGAAGATCGCCGTGATGGGGCCGCAGCAGCTCGCCGGCGTGCTGTCGATCGTCGCGCGGGCGGCGGCGAAGTCGCGGGGCCAGGAGTACGACGAGGAGGCCGACGCGAAGATGCGCGAGGCGGTCGAGAACCAGATCGAGTCCGAGTCGCTGGCCCTGCCGATGTCGGGGCGCGTGTTCGACGACGGGATCATCGATCCCGCGCGACACGCGCGCCGTGCTGGGGATCGCGTTGTCGGCCTGCCATTCCAACGTGATCGCCGGGAGCCGAGGGCTACGGCGTGTTCCGGATGTGATCTGCGAAAGCTGCTTGTAGCCAACCGGGGCGAGATCGCGCGGCGCGTGTTCCGGACCGCGCGCGCGATGGGTCTGCAGACCGTTGCCGTCTACTCCGACGCCGACGCCGACGCGCCGTTCGTGCGCGACGCCGACGAGGCGGTCCGGATCGGCGGCGCCGCGCCGTCCGAGTCCTACCTGCGGATCGACGCGATCATCGGCGCGGCCGCGCGCACCGGCGCCGACGCGATCCACCCCGGGTACGGGTTCCTGGCCGAGAACGCAGCCTTCGCGCGCGCGTGCGCGGACGCAGGCGTGACCTTCGTCGGGCCGACGCCCGAGGCGATCGACGCGATGGGCTCGAAGCTCGCCGCCAAGCGGATGCTGGCCGACGCCGGCGTGCCGGTGCTGCCCGATGTCGAGGAGCCGGCGCGCGCCGCCGAGGAGGTCGGGCTTCCCGCTGCTCGTCAAGCCATCGGCGGGCGGTGGTGGCAAGGGGATGCGGATCGTGCGAGCGGCTTCGGAGCTCGATGGCGCGGTCGCCGCATCGCGGCGGGAGGCGGCCGGCGCGTTCGGCGACGACACGCTGCTGCTCGAGCGCTACGTCGAGTCCGGCCGCCACGTCGAGATCCAGATCCTCGGCGACACGCACGGCGAGGTGATCCATCTCGGCGAGCGCGAGTGCTCGATCCAGCGCCGCCATCAGAAGATCCTCGAGGAGTCGCCGTCGGTCGCAGTCGACGAGGCGCTGCGCGCGCGGATGGGCGATGCGGCGGTCGCCGCCGGCCGCGCGATCGGCTACGTCGGCGCGGGCACGGTCGAGTTCTCTGCTCGGCGACGACCGGACAGTTCTACTTCCTCGAGGTCAACACCCGGCTCCAGGTCGAGCACCCGGTCACCGAGGAGGTGCTGGGCATCGATCTGGTGCGGGCGCAGCTCGAGATCGCCGCCGGCGGCCACGTCCCGGCCGTGCCGGGCCGCCGCGCGGCCACGCGATCGAGGTGCGGCTGTATGCCGAAGACCCGGCGGCGGACTTCCTGCCCCAGACCGGCGTGCTCTCGCACCTGCGATCTGCCGGGCGGCGTGCGGGTCGACGCCGGCGTCGAGAGCGGCTCGGAGATCTCGATCCACTACGACCCGATGATCGCCAAGGTGATCGCGTATGCACCGACGCGCACTGAGGCCGCCGGCGTGCTGGCCGCGCGCTGCGCGAGGCCGAGATCGACGGACTGAAGACGAACCGCGACTTCCTCGTGCGGCTGCTCGAGCATCCGTCGTTCCTGGCCGGCGAGTTCGACACCGGCTTCCTCGACCATCACGACCTGAACGCAGCCGCTGCTCGGCGAGCCCGAGCGCGCAGGCGTGCGCGCCGCCGCGGCCGCGCTCGCCGGCCAGGCGCGGCCGGCGCGCGGCGGCACAAGTGCAGGCGACGATCCCGAGCGGGTGGCGAAACAACCCGTCGCAGGACCAGACGGTCGAGTACGACGCCGGCGGCGAGCAGCCAGCTGACGGTCGGCTACCGCCTCAATCGCGGCGGCGCTCGGGCTCGCTCTCGGTCGACGGCAACCCGCTGCCCGAGGTCGTCGCGCACGCGGTCGCCTGCGACGGCGGTCGACCTCTCGATCGCCGGCGTCCGCCGTCGCTATCGCGTGCGGCACGAGACGGCGACCGGGTCGAGGTCAACCTGCCCTGCCGGGCAGTGCTCGCTGCGCGAGCTCGTCGCGCTTCCCTGACGCGGCACGGCAGCGGCAGCGGCCGGCTCGCTGCTCGCGCCGATGCCGGGCAAGGTGATCCGAGTCGACGCCGCACCGGGGCGACGAGGTCACCGCCGGCCAGCCGCTGCTGGTGCTCGAAGCGATGAAAATGGAGCACGAGATCGTCGCCCCGGCCGCCGGCGTACTGACCGCGCTGCCGGTCAGCGTCGGCGACCAGGTCGACGCCGGGACACTGTTGGCCGCAATCGAAGGAGCTCTGACCGCCGCTGACCGCCCTGCGCTACCGCTGATCCCGTCGACGAGGAGCTCGCCATCCGCGCCTCGGTGCGCGGGATCTGCGAGAGCCTCGGCAAGCGCTACGCGCGCGAGAGCTACGAGGCGGGCGAGCCCCCGACGGAGGCCTGGCAGGCGGCTCGCCGAGAAGGGCTTCGTCGGGATCAACATCCCGCGCGAGTGGGGTGGCGGCGGCATGGGGATGACCGGCCTGGCCATCGTCGGCGAGGAGGTCGCGGCCGCGGGCGTGCCGACGCTGATGCTCGTCGTCTCGAGCGGCGATCGGCGGCTCGATCCTCGCGCGGCACGGCACCGAAGAGCAGAACGAGAAGTGGCTGCGGGGGATCGCCGCCGGGACGACGAAGTTCGCGTTCGCGATCACCGAGCCCGACGCCGGCACGAACACGCACAACCTCCGCACCGAGGTCAAGCGCGACGGCGACCGCTACCTGCTGAACGGCCAGAAGGTGTTCATCTCGGCGGTCGAGGACGCCGAGTACGTGCTCGTGATCGCGCGGATGCGCGGCGACGACGGCGTCCTGGGGATGCCGGTGCTGGCGGTGATGGACGTCGACGCGCCCGGCTTCACGCCGCGAGGTGATCCCGATGCCCTACCTCGGCGCCGACAAGCAGTGGACGCTGTTCTTCGAGGACGTGGTGCTGGAGCCAGACCGCCTGATCGGAGGTGAGACCGGCGGCCTCGGCGCCGTGTTCGACGGGCTCAACCCCGAGCGGATCATCGCCGCGGCGATCTCCGTCGGCGCCGGCCGCCGCGCGCTGGACAAGGCGTGCGCGTACGCGCGCGAGCGCGAGGTGTGGGGCGTCCCGATCGGCACCCACCAGGCGCTCGCCCACCCGCTGGCGAAGGCGAAGATCGAGCTCGAGCTCGCACGGCTGATGATGCAGAAGGCGGCGGCGCTGTTCGACGCCGGCGCGCCAGGGGCCGGCGAGGCCTCGAACATGGCCAAGTACTCAGCCGCGGAGGCGGCGGTCCACTGCGTCGATCAGGCGATCCAGACCCACGGCGGCAACGGCGTGACGCTCGAGTACGGGATCTCCGACATGTGGTGGGGCGCGCGGCTAGCGCGGATCGCCCCGGTCAGCGCGGAGATGATCCTGAACTACGTGGCCCAGCACTCGCTCGGCCTGCCGCGCTCCTACTGAGCCGGACCGCCGTCCATCCCCCACTGGGGGCGCCCCTCGTCGTAGCGCGGCAGCCCGTCGTCCGGGATCGGCTCCCAGACCGCCGCATAAGCGACGAACTGCCGCGCTTGTCGGGCGCACTCCCGGGTCGCCGTCGAAGGCCGCCATCCGGATCCCCATCTCGCGCGTGGTCGTCCGGGTCGCGGCTGAACAGGTGCGCACCGCACTCAGAGCAGAACGCCTTCTCCCAGCCGCCGTCCGGGCGCCGCCAGCTCTTCACAAGCTCGCTCGCCCTGGGTGATCGCGAAGGTACGGCCATCGATCACGGACGCGCTCGCCGACGACGCCGTGCCGGTCCGCCTCTGGCACCGCGTGCAGTGGCAGTAACCGGCCCCCATCGGCGGCTGCTGACATCTCGAAGCGGACGCCGCCGCACAGACACCGCCTTCCGGTGATCAGGGCGCGAGATGCTCCTCTTTTAGCCAGGCTAGCGTCTTCTCCAGGCCGGCCTCGTAGCCGACCTGCGGCTCCCAGCCGAGCAGCTCGCGAGCCTTGCGGGCGCTGAAGTCCTGGGGTCGGCCCATCACGTGGACCGCCTGCCGGGAGAGGAGCGGCGGCGAGGTGATCCCGGTGGTCCGGCGCACCGCGCGATAACCGTGCTCGAGCGCGAAGCCGATCCCGTTCGCCACGTGGTAGGGGATGCTCCACCGCACCTGTGGCCGGCCGAGCCCCCGGGCGAGGCCGTCCGTGAACTCGCGCCAGGTGACGTCGAGCCCGTCGCTGACATTGAACGCGTGGCCGGACGCCCCGTCGTGGCGCAGCGCGAGCACCGCGGCGTCGATCAGGTTGTCGATGTACACGAGCCCCGCGACGGCACGTCCGCGGTCCACGAGCAGCATCTTGCCGGTGTAGATCCCCTTGGCGATCTCGCCGACCACGTCCACGGACCGTGGGCCGTACACCGTCGCCGGGCGCAGCACGACGGTGTCGAGGCCGCGCTCCTCCTGTGCGCGGCGCACGTGGGACTCAGCCACCCGCTTGCTCTGCGAGTACCAGTTCGCGAACCCCTGCGGCGAAAAGGTCTCGTCGATCCCGGCGCCCCCGGGGTACCCGTAGACGTCGGTCGAGCTGAAGTGGATGAACCGGGCCACCGACGCGGCGGCCGCCGCATCGAGCAGATTGCGCGTGCCCTCGACGTTCGTCCGCGTGATCTCCTGGGTCGTCGCCCAGTCCGAGACGAGCGCGCCGCAATGAAACACGTACCGGCAGCCGTCGGTCGCGCGCGCGAGTGACCTCGCACTGGTCAGGTCGCCGACCGCGATCTCGACGTTGAGCTGCTCGAGCTGCGAGGTGTCGCTGGTGTGGCGCACCAGGCCGCGGACCTGCATTCCCTCGTCGAGCAGCCGCTGCGCGAGATGTCCGCCGATGAAGCCGCTCGCGCCGGTGACCAGACAGACGTCGTCGCGCGAGCGGTCGACCGGGGTACCTCGGAACGGCGCGTCGGCGACGACGCGGAGCTTCCGCGTCGCCCGGCGGGAGAGCGTCGAGGTCGCGATCTCGCGGACCACCGACCAGTTCTTCCCGCCTTGGCAGTCCGCGAGCACCGCATCGAGGGCTTCGAGGAACCGCGTCACCTCGGCTTCGGACAGCGTCAGCGGCGGCAGCAACTTGATCACGTCGTTCTTGCCGGCCGCCATCGTGATCACGCCGTGATCGCGGTGCAGCGGGATCACCACCAGCTGAGGGAACAGCCCCTCGCTGGCCAGATGGATCAGCCGCCAGTTGAGCCGCGCGACACGCGCCGCTCGGCACGCCGAGCTCGATCCCGATCATCAGCCCGCGGCCGCGGATCTCCTTGATCAACTCGTGCTCGGCCTTCAGCCGCTCGAGGCCATCGTGCAGTAGTGCGCCGGTCGTGGTGGCGCGCTCGACGAGACGGTCACGCTCGATGATCCGCATCGCCGCCAAGCCCGCCGCCATCGACAGCCGGTTACGCCCGTACGTCGACTGGTGCACGTAGCAGCGCTCCAGCGTCCCGACGGCGCGCTGGTAGATCTCGCGCGTGGTCACCATCGCCGCGACGGGCATGTAGCCGCCGCTCAGCGCCTTGCCGACCAGCACGACAGTCGGGCTCGAGCTGGTCGCGCTCGAGCGCGAACCAGTTGCCGGTCCGTCCGAGTCCGGTCTGGATCTCATCGGCGACAAACAACGTGCCGTGGGCGCGGCACAGCTCCTGCGCCTGCTTGAGGTAGCCGTCGGGGGGAAGCGTGACCTCCCGTCCCTGGATCGGCTCGACGAAGAACGCAGCGACATCGCCCTTGCGCAGCTCGGCCTCGAGCCGGTCGAGGTCGCCGAACGGGACGCGCTTGCAGCCGGGCAGCAGCGGCCCGAAGCCCGCCTTGAAGAACTCGTCGCCGACGAGCGACAGGGGGCCGAGCGTGACACCGTGGAAGCTCGAGTCACACGAGATCAGCCGCGGCCGTCCGGTCGCCGCGCGCGCGAACTTCATCGCCGAGTCGACCGCCTCCGCGCCGGTGCTGCAAAAGAACACCGAGTCGAGCCCACGGGGCAGCCGCTGCGAGAGGGCCTCGGCGAGCATCCCGGCGAGCACCGAGTAGTGGAGCTGGACGCCGTCGACGAGGTCGGACCGCAGCGTCGCTTCGAGTACGTCCCGCACGTCGGGATGGTTGTGGCCGAGGCTGGCGAACCCCTCGCCGCTGTGAAAGTCGAGGTACTCGCGTCCGTCCGCGTCATACAGGCATGAGCCCTTTGCCGAGACGTACTCCTTGTCGAACCCGAGGATTCCGAGGACGTCCACCAGCGACGGGTCAAGGTGACGCGTGGCCAGCGCCAGCGTCTCGTGCTCCCGCGCCCGCGCGTCGGCCACTACCCCGAGTCGGTCGGTCAAGTCGCGTGATTCTACGGCTCCCCGGTTTGCGAAGTGCGCGCCCCATGGGAGGTTTCCGGCGGGAGTCGGGCCGGCCGGCGTGTCGTGAGACGATACGTTTTCCTCTCCCATGGAGCTGAGCAAATCCCCCACGGTCCGAACCCCCTGGGAGGCACTCGAACCAGCCGGTGACGACGCGTAGCCGCGGGAGCCACGCTCGCGCGAGCCTCCGTCGCGCAGCTCGGCGGATCGCCCTCGGCGATCCAGGCGCCGGCGCGGTCGTCATGGCCACCGGGATCGTCTCGCTCGGGTTATCGCTCGATCACCATCGAGTTCTCTCCAAGCTCTGGCTGGTCGGTGCGGCCGCGGCGTGGGTCGTGCTCGCGGTGCGGCTGGTCGGGCTCGTGCTCGCCCGCGCCGGCACCCTCCACGCGGCCCGGTCGCCGGCCAGCCTGACGGTGGTCGCGGCGACCGGCGTGATCGCGGTCGATCTGCGTCTCGCCGGCCTCACCACGCTGCCCGCCGTGCTGCTGGGCCTCGCCGCCGTGGTCTGGGTGGCCCTTTCCCGGATCCTGATCATGAGGCCCCTGCCGCGCACAGGAAGTACGTTCATGGTGACGGTGGCGCCCGAGTCGCTGGCCGGAGTGGCGGCCCTTCTGGCCCATCAGGACCGCGCAACCTGGCTGGTGTTCCCAGCGCTGGCGCTTGCCGCTTGCGGCCTGGCGCTCTACGCCGAGGCGCTGCACAAGTTCGACTTCGAGCAGCTGCGCGACGGGCTCGGCGACCACTGGGTGGCCGGCGGGGCGCTCGCGATCACCGCGCTGTCGCTCGCCCAGATCAGCCGCACCTGTTCGGCGGACCCGGCGCTGCGGTCGATCGCGGGGACAGTAGGCGACCTCGCCCTCGCCGTGTGGATCGCCGCCTTCATCTGGCTTGTCGTGCTGCTGGCGGCTGAGCTCCGATGGCTGCGGCCGTCTTACCACCTCCGCCGCTGGTCGACCCTGTTCCCGGTCGGCATGTACGCCGCCTCGGGGCTGGAGGTGGGCCGCGTCAGCGGGTTCGCGCCGGCCGCGTCCTTCGCACGGGTGTGGGTCTGGTTCGGCGTGGCGCTGTGGGGAGTGCTGGCGGTGGGCGTGTTAGCGCAGGCACGGCTTCGATGCAAGGAGTGAGGCAGCCGTGTCGGTCAGAGCTGCCGCGGGTAAAACGCGGGTGATGGCCACCGAGAAGCAGCGCGCCGCGGCGCGCAAGAACGTCAAGCAGGCGCAGTCGGGAGCCCGTGAGAAGCGGACACTCGCCAACCTGTCGAGCAGCACGCGCAGCGCGATGGGCCGGGAGGGCGCCAAGGCCGCGGCCCGCAAGCGGGGCGCCTCGAAGGGGACTGGCACCGGCGCCGGGGCGATGACCGTGACCGAGCTGCGCAAGGAGGCCGCGCGGCTGGGGATCGAGGGCCGCTCGAAAATGGGCAAAGCTCAGCTGATCCGCGCCGTGGGCCAGAAGCGCCGCTCAGACTGACGCGAAAGCGGCTGGTCAGCTGCGGCCAGCCGCGACGCAATTGCATAGGTGCGCCTGCTGAACCGGCGACACTCGAACTCGGCTCCGCCGACCGTGCGTCCTGGTACCGACGCCGACCACTCACCAGAAGCGGCCCCAGCTCACTAGGCGCGGTGAGCGCCGGCTACCTCAGCGCGTCGCGACATACGTCCCTCGGATCACGCCGCCCGGCGAGCTGAGGGAGTATTTGAGCTGCAGCGTCGAGCGTCCGGGGCGGACCGCGATCGTGATGGTTCGCCGTCTGCGGTCGACCCGGTAACGGGCCCCCCCGATCTTGAGCACGGCCGCGGTCGTTGCCGCCACCATGATCCGCACTTGGCGGGTGTGGGGTGACACGCGCATCGAAGCGCGGGCGAGCAAGAAGGTGGCCCGGATGGCCTTCACCTTGAAACGCAACTGAGCCTGCGATGAGCGACCGTGGGTGTCGGTGGCAATGAGCCGGATCGCCGTCGTCCCGGCCGGTAGACCACTCACGGTCAACAGCTCGCCGCGTGCGAGCAGACGCCGGCCGGCGTACCACTTCAGGTGGCGTCCGGTCAGCGGCTGCCCCGCGTCGTCGAACGCGGTGCCCTGCAGCAGCAGCGTCTCGTCGGCTCTCACGCTGCCGCCCCGGCCGCTGGTCGTGATGTGCACGAGCGGTGGCCTGCCGGCGACTCGTCAGTCGCCCGGAGATCGCCGTCGCGACGTCGAAGCCGTCGCTGACCCGTACACGCAGCCGCCCGTTGGTCGATCCGCTAAGGAGCCGGCTGGAGAGACGGATGGACTCGCCGGTTGCGTGGTCCGCCACCACCTTCCAGTGGGCGCCGCCGTCGGCCGAGTAGTCGATGGTCGCGGCCAGGACGTCGCCGTCGGCGTCGTGCGCACTCCAACGAACCAGCGTCGTCCTCGCCTTACCGACGCGCGCCTTGGTCCCCGGGCTGAGGATCCTTCGCGGTGGGGGCGTGCATGCTGCGAAGGCGGTGCGCAAGCTCGACGCCGCCGCTGCTGACGACGACATCGGCGGTGGAGGAGGTGAGCGGCAGCGTCGCCTCGAGCAGCGTGGCGGGGAGGCCCCCGTCCGCCACCGTGCTCGTAGCGGGAACGACGCTCGCCAGGGTCGCCCCGGTCGCGGCGCGCAGCTCGATCCGATACGGGCTTCCAGGGGTCGGCGGCGTACCGGCTTCCTGCCCAGGCGCGACATCGACGATCGTCGCCCTGCCCGCCGCGTCGACCGTCGCGATCACGCGCAGCGGGGTGCCGCTCGCGGCCCGGGCGCTGGGGTGGGCGGCGGCGGGGAGCGCCTGCGCAGGGGCGTGGAAGTCGATCAGCCGCTCCCAATTGCGCACCGAGATCCAGTGGTCCGCCTCGAGCTGGGCAGCGCTGTCCGTGGCCAGGCAGTAGGACATGAAGTCGAAGTACTGGCTCGCCGCGGGGTATCCGGCGATGACGGGCCGCGGCAGTGACCCGGTCGCGAAGATGTTCCAGTTGCGACGGTCGAGCCCAACCCCTTGGATCTGGCCGGTCTCGTCCTTGGGCCAGGGCTCTCCTACTTGCTTGTTGTTTACGGGCACGCCGTTGACGAGCACGTCGTTGCCGCTGGCGTCCTTGACGTTGTCGTCGTCATCGCCGTCCTGGCCCCCGCCGCACTCGTTGCTGGCGTGCACCAGCCCCAGGCCGTGTCCGATCTCGTGCATCGCGCTGGTCAGCGGCCGATCGTCCCGTACCAGCGAGATCGGTGGCGCGCTGCCGTAGAGAACTCTGTTGCCGGGCGTGACGCCACCGAGACCCGCGGTCCCGTCGATGAACACGCCGACCGCGTACTGGGAGCTGTCGAGGTGATCGTCGCTCGCTCGCTGGGCGACCAGGGCGAGAGCCGTGCTCTTGTTCACCGGAAGCGCGTACTTCAGGCCGAACGGGAGGTTCAACACCTGGTCGAGCGCCAACGGCGCTTCGTAGGGGAAGATCCGCACGTTGACGGGGAGCACCGTCTGCGCGTCCCCGAACACGTCAGTCTCGCTGTAGGCGGTCTGGACGTTCCCGACCGTCAGCGGGATCGGGTGGATCGGCACGACCGCGGTCTGCACGAACGGAACGCCGGAGAGCGTGAACGAGTTCGCCTTGCACGATGCGCACTGAACGACTGTGCGCAGCCCGAGCCCCGTCGGCGGGATGACAACCGCGTGGAAGCTCGAGCTGGCGGTGCTCGGTCTCCTGCCACGGAACCAGGAAGTTGTACGACACGCGCGGGTTGGCGCGGTCGTTCAGGGTGACGCACAACACGCAGTCCGGAACGGTCAGCGCCGCCGGAGCACTATCGGGAGTCAGCACGGAGACCCGGTGCCCCTGCGAGTCGAGGACCTCGAGCGTGGCCGAGGCGCCCGACAGGCGCGTCAGCATCGCCGGCCCGGTGAGATGGTTCAACACGCTGGCATACACGCGCACGACCGTGAAATGCCCGGCCGCCATCCTCACGCCCTGGTAGCGAGCGAACTGCGGCGCGAACGGCGATCCCCCGCCGCGTTCGGGCAGCGTCCCGAGGCAGCCCGGTGCAGCTGCTGGTCTGAATCCCCTGGGTGACCTCGATGCCGGTCACGTGAATGTCGACCTGCGGCTGCACGATATGAAGTGGTGGCCCGATAAGGCCCCGCTGGGGGCTGGCAGCGCTCGTCGAGCCGGCGGAGTTCGACGCGACAACGATGCACTCGTACAAGTTGCCCTGCCCGCCGCGCACGGTCAGCCCGGCCGGAGGGCTGAAGGTTTGGCCCGTGGCCACTTGCGTGCGGACGTAGCGGCCGGTGACCTTGTCGAGCGTGAGCCGGATCCACACGAACCGGTAAGGGATCGCCGCGTCGCGCCCCGCCCACGTGCCGGGGTCGCACGTGTAGGTGTACGGGATCGCCACGCACGCCGGGTGGCCGACGATGCACCGGACCGCCTGCACGATCGAGGGCGGCGTCACGTTGCGTGGTGCGGCCGCCGCCGGGGCGGCGATCTGGGCGGTGGAGGTGGCGTTGGTGCTGGCGCCGCCGGCATCGGTGATGCTGGTGTTGACCGGGTAGTTGCCGGCGGTGGCATACGTGTGCGTGCCGGTGACATCAAAGCCGCCACCAGCCGCAGGAGTCACCGATCCGGGTGAGCTCGAGCCGTCACCCCAGGCGATCTGGGCGGAGAAGTCACTCGCGCTGGCTGCCGGGTTCGCGTCCGTGATGTGCGCGACCGCCGCCGTCAGCGATTGTCCGGCGCTCCCGGAGATGCCCTGGCCGGCGCCTGTGAGCGTGGCGTCCTGGACGGTGGCTTGGAAGGTGGCGGTCTGGGTGCCGGCCGGACAGAAGCGCGATACCACGTAGGTGAACGACACCGACCCGCTGTAGCTGCCCTCCTCGGCATAGGTGTGGGTGCCCTGGATCCCGCCGCGCCGTCCGAGGCCCCCGCCGAGCTCGTGCCATCCCCCCAACTGATCGTCGCGCTCGCCAGCGAACAGACCAACCCGCCGACAACATCACCGCTGAACGACTGCCCCTCCACCGCAGTGATATCCACACCCGCCGGCGCCGCGCCCGCCCCCGGAACGAACACCAACAACCCGAGCACAACCGCGAACACGCAGCCCAGGAGGATCCGGCGGAGTCTCTGAGCGGCCGGGGTATGGGGGGAGTTTGCGTGGCCCATGGATTACCTCCTGGTCTGTTTTCCGAACAACGTCACCTTGAGGGACTGCTTGATCGTCCGGCCGGTCGGGCTCACGGTGATGAGGTGCTCGACCACCACGAGCGCCTTGCCATGCCTGAGCAGAGAGCGGCCCGCAGCTGTGAGCTTGGCGGCGATCGTCGCGGTGCGATGTCCGGTGACGTTAAAAGCGCTGCTCGCGATCACGACCGGCTTGAGGTGCCGACGGCCCCGGGAGAAGGTTCGGTCGAGCTGCAGCGAGCCCAGGCAGTCCGTCACCGTCGGACACCGGATCCTTGCGGTGAGCGCCTTGTTGGTCGCCTTGAAGTTGACGTCGTGCACGAGCGAGGTCTCCCCTGACGCCGCGAGCCACAGGCGGACAATTCGCGCGCGAACTGGTGAAGGGTGGTCCCGGGACATCGCTGAGGAACGGGGCGAATCCAAGCGTGGTGGTGTAGCTGGCGTTCGCGCCCGCCCGGTCGCGGACCGTGAGCGTGATGTCCCGCTCGTTGGCAATCCAAGCCCCGGATCCGATGGCGAGCTTCTGGCCGAAGGGGACGTCCGCAATGAACCGGCTGTCGTAGGTGGGAACCTCGGCTGCGCGTGGGTTCGTGCCATCCGCGATGACCCAGTCGCCGGGAGGCGATGTCGTGTATCGCCTAAAGTCGAAAATGCCGGAAACGTCGACGTGCTCTGTGAACCGATAACGCTCGATCGGTGGGTTGGGAGTCTCCGTGGCGCTGGCGTCGAAGGTGATCCTGACGCCGGTGCAGGTCGGGTTCGGCGTGATCGTGAAGCGCGCGGTCAGGACCAGCGGAGTCACCGCCGCGGTGGAGGCGGAGTCGGCGGGCACCGAGGTGCCGACCGCGTTCGTGGCACGCACTCGCGAGCGCAGCGTGGAGCCGACGTCGGCGTGCACGACGGTGTAGGTGCTCGCGGTGGCACCTGCGATGACGGCGCAGCTGCCGCCGGTTGGTGTGGCGCAGCGCAGCCACTGGTACTGATAAGCAGTCGGCGAGCCGCTCCAGACCCCATTGGTGGTCACCAGCGTGTTGGTTTCGTGCGACAGCCCGGAGACGACCGGCACCTCGATGTTCCGCGGTGGCTGGGGGGCCGGGGCGGCGATCTGGGCGGTGGAGGTGGCGTTGGTGCTGGCGCCGCCGGCATCGGTGATGCTGGTGTTGACCGGGTAGTTGCCGGCGGTGGCATACGTGTGCGTGCCGGTGACATCAAAGCCGCCACCAGCCGCAGGAGTCACCGATCCGGGTGAGCTCAAGCCGTCACCCCAGGCGATCTGGGCGGAGAAGTCACTCGCACTGGCTGCCGGGTTCGCGTCCGTGATGTGCGCGACCACCGCCGTCAGCGATTGTCCGGCGCTCCCGGAGATGCCCTGGCCGGCGCCTGTGAGCGTCGCGTCCTGAACGGTGGCTTGGAAGGTGGCGGTCTGGGTGTCGGCCGGACAGATGCGCGAAACCACGTAGGTGAACGACACCGACCCGCTGTAGCTGCCCTCCTCGGCATAGGTGTGGGTGCCCTGGATCCCGCCAGCGCCGTCCGAGGCCCCCGCCGAGCTCGTGCCATCCCCCCAACTGATCGTCGCGCTCGACAGCGAACAGACCAACCCGCCGACAACATCACCGCTGAACGACTGCCCCTCCACCGCAGTGATATCCACACCCGCCGGCGCCGCGCCCGCCCCCGGAACGAACACCAACAACCCGAGCACAACCGCGACAGCGAGTGCACAGCGTCGCAGCATCATCGGATGCCGACCCTGCGCACTTCGCTGGCGTGGGTCCGCTTGGCGAGGTAGGGCGGGAGCTGCCGGAGGGCTTCGCCGGCTGTTGTCGGCGTCGACCGTCCAGTAGATGCGGTGGTCGCCGCTGGCGCAGGAGGCCATCGCGTCGAGGCCGCGTAGAGGACTGTCGTAGCCGCGCCACGCGGCGTAGGCGACCTGACATTCGGCCTGGTCGTGAGCGTGGGCGAGGATGAACGTAGCGATGACGGCAACGACGCTAGGTCAACCCGGCATCGCGTACATGGGGGTAACACCCTCAACTTTGTCGTGGCCTCGGTCGTGGTCGAGCAGCTGCGCCGCCACGAACTCGGCCGAAGGGCAGCGGAGCATGAACGGCCGACCCAACCGCCACCCGATTTGCTGGGCTTAAGTCGGCGATGGCGAGACCCGGACTTGAACCGGGGACACCGCGATTTTCAGTCGCGTGCTCTACCAACTGAGCTATCTCGCCCTTGGCGGGGCGATGCTAGCGAGTCAGAAGAGCACGGCGGCGGCCAGGGAGCTGCGTTGAGTGGCGGCGCAAGACCTCACGGCTTTCGCCGTAAGAGCAACGTAGGAACGCGCCGCCGTCCGCCGCGCAACAATCCGCTCGATGAGACAGCTGTTCGTGCTGCGCCACGCGAAGTCGAGCTGGGACGACCCGGGGCTCGACGATCACGACCGGCCGCTAGCGCCCCGGGGGCGGCGCGCGGTCAAGCTGCTCCACGGCTACATCCGCACCCACGAGATCGAGCCCTCGCTCGTGCTGTGCTCGACCTCGCGCCGCACGCGTGAAACGCTCCAGGGAATCGCTCCCTCAGGCGAGCACGTAATCGAGCCCGGGCTGTACGGCGCAAACGCGGCGGCGATCATCGAACGGCTTCGCCAGCTTCCGTCCGAGACGGGCTCGGCGATGGTGATCGGCCACAACCCGGCGATGCAGATCCTCGTGATGCGACTCGCCGCCGGGACCCCGAGCGGCGATGACGACCTCGCCACCGTCCAGCGCAAGTTTCCGACCGGCGCGCTGGCGACGCTGACGTTTGAGTGCGCTTGGACCGAGCTCGCACCCGATGCCGCGACCCTCACCGCGCTCGCGCGGCCGAAGGACCTCTACCTCGCGCCCAGGGCATAAGTAGCCTCCGCGTCCGTGGGTTGGTTCGGAACCGAGGCAGACGGACCTGTCGTCGCAGGACGTGATCTGCACAAGCGCTACGGCGAAGGCGCCACTGCCGTCGATGCCCTCCGTGGGGTGACGATCGAGCTTGCACCGACGAGCTTCACAGCGATCATGGGTCCCTCAGGCTCGGGCAAGTCGACGCTGATGCACCTGCTCGCCGGACTGGACGTGCCGACCGAGGGCGAGGTGCTCCTCGGCGGCACCCGCCTCAACGATCTCGACGACGGGGAGCTGACGCGTTTGCGACGGACGCGGGCCGGGTTCGTGTTCCAGGC
The DNA here is from genome assembly GCA_963794825.1 of uncultured Solirubrobacterales bacterium. Taxonomy (GTDB): domain Bacteria; phylum Actinomycetota; class Thermoleophilia; order Solirubrobacterales; family Solirubrobacteraceae; genus Palsa-465. The sequence goes on along the minus strand of CAWCFB010000003.1, from coordinate 1,129,801 downwards.
CTTCAACCTGCTACCGACGCTTACGGTCGAGGAGAACATCCTGCTGCCGCCGCGGATCGCCGGCGATGAGATCGACCGCGCGTGGCTCGAGCGGCTGCTCGTCGCGGTGGGTCTGCAGGAGCGCCGGGGCCACCGGCCGTCCGAGCTGTCCGGCGGCGAGCAGCAGCGGGTGGCGATCGCCCGCGCTTTGATGGTTCGCCCGATGGTGATCTTCGCCGACGAGCCGACCGGCAACCTCGACTCGCAGGCGAGCGAGCGGGTGCTGTCGCTGCTGCGGCTCGCGGTCGACGAGTTCGCGCAGACGATCGCCATCGTCACCCACGACCCGGTCGCCGCCTCGCACGCCGACCGGATCATCTTTCTCGGCGACGGCCGCATCGTTCGCGAGGCGCCGCGGCTGTCCGCCGTCGAGATCCTCGACGCGCTCAAGTCTTGACCCGGTTCGTTCTGCGCAGCCTGGTCGCGCGGCGCCGTCGGGCCGTGCTCACGGCGGTTGCCGTGTTCGTCGGCGTGTCGATGATCTGCGGAACCTTCGTGTTCACCGACACGATCAACGCATCCTTCCGTCAGCTGTTCACAAGCGCGGCCACGGGCGCTGACGTGATCGTGGCCAGCCGCCAGGACATCTCCTCGCCGTTCACCGCACCCGCTTCGATCTCCTCGAGTCTCGTCCGTCGGATTCGCGGGCTCCCTGGCGTAGCCGCCGCGTACGGACAGGTGCAGGACTCCGCCACGATCGTCGGACGTAACGGAAAGGCCCTGACCAGCCTCGGGGCACCGACCCTCGCGCTGTCGTACGTCCCCCGGCCGTTCAACGGGCTGACGTTCGTCGCCGGCACGCGGCCCCGCGGCCCCGACCAAGTTGCGGTCGACGAAGGGACGGCGCTCAGCCAGCACTACCGGATCGGTGACCTTGTCCCGATCGTCACCGCTCAGCCCGTCCGGCGCTTCCAGATCTCCGGGATCGTCCGCTACGGGAGCTGCGTCACTCGGCGGGGCGCGGTTCGCGGTGTTCGACCTCGGCACCGCCCGCAGCCTGTATGGCAAGGCGGACAAGGTCGACCTGATCTACGTCGCGGCCGGCAAGGGAACGGCCGCCGCAACGATCGTCCGGGAGATCCAGCCGCTGCTCGGACCCGAGCTGATCGCGCGGACCGCGCAGGGACAGGTGAACACCGACCTGCAGCGGGTCACCAGCCAGCTCTCGATCCTCACCGGGGGCCTGCTCGCCTTCGGCTTCATCGCGGTGTTCGTCGGAGCGTTCGTGATCTTCAACACCTTCTCGATCACGGTCGCCCAACGGGCCGGGGAGTTCGCGTTGCTGCGAGCGCTCGGAGCGGTCCGCGGACAGGTGCTCGGAGCTGTGCTGGCGGAGGCAGGGGCGATCGGACTCGTCGCATCAGTGACGGGCCTGGCGGGAGGAGTCGGGGCCGCCGCGGTCATCCGCGCGCTGTTCTCGGGGGCCGGCTTCAACCTGCCATCCGCGGGGCTTGTGCTCAGCGCCCGAACCGTGCTGGTCGGGCTGGCTGTCGGCGTGCTCGTGACGCTCGCCGCAGGGGTGCTGCCGGCCTGGCGCGCGACGCGCACCGCTCCGCTCGAGGCGCTACGCGATGCGCAGACTCCCGCCCGCCCGCGCACTGGCCGGCGCCGGTTGGTCGGTCTGCTGCCGGTGGCGGTGCTCGCCGCCGGAGGGCTGGCGCTCGTGTTCACGAGCAGTGGCTCGATCAGTTCGCGGCTGACCGCGAGCGCCATCGGCGCGGTGATGCTCGTGATCGCGATTGTTGCGATCGTGCCGGCGCTGATCCCGCGGGTGGCGCGGATCCTCGCGTGGCCGTTCGAGCGGGGACGGATGCTGCCGCGCCTCGCCCGGGAGAACGCCGCGCGTAATCCGGGCCGGACGGCGGTCAGTGCGTCCGGGCTGATGATCGGGCTCGCGCTCGTCCTGTTCGTGACCGTGTACGCCCATGGCCTGCGGGCGTCGACCAACCAGATCATCGACCACACGCTGGTCGGCGATTTCACAATCGAGAGCCAGAACGGGACCAGTCTGATCCCGGCAGCGAGCGCGCGCGCGGCGGCGATCACGCCCGGTGTGGTTGCCGCCTCGAGCCTGAAGGAGGCAGTGGCGCGACTGGGGTCGAGCGGGCCGCTGACTGCGATCGGGCTTGACCCGACGACGTTCGGCGACGTTTACCGGTTCGACTGGATCGACGGCTCCCCCTCGACCCTGACCAACCTCGCTCAAGGTCAGGTGATCGTCGAGCGCGATACGGCGCGCGCGGCGGATCTCCACGCCGGTGAGCGGACGACGCTGACCACCGAGACGGGGCTGCGAACGCCGGTGACGATCGTCGGGATCTACAAGGATCAGGCGCTGCTGCGTGGCGTCGCGCTCCCGCTCTCCCAGTTCGACACCCTGTTTCACCAATCGCAGCTCGCCGGCGTGTTCGTAAAGCTTGGCCCGGACGCCGATAGGGCCGCCGCCGGCGCCGCACTGCGGCAGTCGCTGGCCGCGTTCCCGGGCGTTGTCGCGCGCTCGCAGAAGCAGCTCCGCGACCAGGTTGGAGGCCGGGTCAACAGCATCCTCGTGCTGTTCTACGCGCTGCTGGCGATGAGCGTGCTGATGGCACTGCTGGGGATCATCAACACACTGACGCTGTCGATCCACGAGCGGACGCGCGAGCTCGGCATCCTCCGCGCGATCGGCATGACCCGGCGCCAGACGCGCGGGCTGATCCGCGACGAGAGCCTGCTCACCGCGGCGGTGGGGACGGTGGTGGGAATCGTGCTGGGACTCGTGCTCGCGTGGATCGTCACGCGCGCGCTGAGCGACGAGGGGATCGCCTTCTCGGTCCCGTGGGCGCAGGTCGGGCTGGTGCTGGTGGTCGGTCTACTGGCGGGGGCTCTGGCGGCGATCGCGCCGGCGGCGCGGGCGGCGCGACTGGACGTGCTCGCCGCGATCGCCCACGAGTAGCGATCAGGTGGTCATCCGGCGCAGCAACTCGAGCGCCCCGCGCTTGGAGAGCGGCTCGTTGAGGTTGCCGCACTTCGGAGACTGCACGCAGGACGGGCATCCGTGCTCGCACTTGCACTCGCCGATCAGCCGTCGCGCGTCGGCGGCCAAACGTTCGAACTCGTCGAAGCCGCGGCGCGTGATTCCGACGCCGCCGGGATGGCCGTCATAGATGAAGATCGTTGGACCGCCGGTCTGCGGGTGAGCGTTCGTGGACAGGCCGCCGATGTCCCAGCGATCGCACATCGCGATCAGCGGCAGCACGGCGATCTGGCCGTGCTCGAGCGCGTGCAGCGCCCCCAGAAGGTGATCGGGCGGGAACGGCTCGGCGGCAATCAGCTCGTCCAACTCGTACCACAGCGCCCGGGTCCCGAACTGGACTGTGGGCAACTCGTCGAGCGACTGGAAGTCGATCACCTGCTGGTCGGTAATCCGCTTGCGCTGGTAGCCGAGGACGGTCTCCTCGTATACGACCTCGCCGTAGGAAAGGGTGACGCCGAGCGCGTCGCGCCGCTCCTCGAGTCTCTCGACATACGTCATCGACTCCCGTTTGGCCTGGGTGAAGTAGTCCCCGTCGAATGGCTCGAGCACCGCGCGGCGCGCCCCGAGGTCGAGGTCGAGGACGTGGTAGGAGCGACCGAGGTGCAGGTAGACGGCGCCTGGATGGACCGTGTTGTAGGCGCGCCCGGCCTCGATCGTCCCGAGCACCTCGCCTGAGGTGACGTCCAGCAGCACGAAGCTGTCCGGCGAGGAGGAGCGCAGCGCCACACGGGCGGCCGGGTAGTCGTCGGCTCGCTTGGGGACGAAGCCCGTCGCGCGCTCGCGCAGGTACCCGCGTCCGGCCAGCGCCTGCGCTGCCGCCTCCCACTCCTCACCCAGGATCGGCGCGTCGTCCTCGTTGAGCGGCGCCTCGTGGGCCGCGCACAGCAGGTGCTCGGCGTAGATCTGCGGGTTGTGCGGGTCGAGGATCGCCGCCTCCACCGGCCGCTCGAGGAACTCATCGGGGTGGCGGCAGAAGAACTGGTCGAGCGCGTCCTCGCCGGCGACGTACATCGCCAGCCCGCGGCCGCGGCGGCCGGCACGGCCCCACATCTGGCGCAAGCTCGCGACGGTTCCCGGGAATGTCACGCAGATCGCGGCGTCGAGCTCGCCAATGTCGATCCCCAGCTCGAGCGCGTCCGTCGCGACTACGCCGAGCAGCTCGCCGGCGATCAGCGCGCGCTCGATCTCGTGGCGCTGGGCCGGGGTGTAGCCGCCCCGGTAGGGGGCGATCCGCTCCTTCAGCTCGGACGGCAGCCGGTCGCGCGTGTGCCGGAGGATCAGCTCGACCCCCTTGCGCGACTTCATGAAGCAGATCGTCCGCGAGCCGTTGGTGATGAGGTCGGAGAGCAGCTCGGCGGCCTCGTACAGCGCCGAAGCGCGGATGCCCAGCTTCTCGTCGAGCAGCGGCGGATTCCAGATTGCGACCTGCCGCTCGGCTCGCGGCGCGCCGTCGTCGTCGATCAGCGTGAACGGCTGCAGGCCGGTCAAAGTCTCGGCGAGCTCGACCGGGTTGGCGATCGTCGCGCTGGCAAGCAGGAAGCGGGGCTCGACGCCATAGATCCCCGCGATCCGCCTGAGCCGTCTGAGCACGTTGGCGACGTGGGAGCCGAACACCCCGCGATAGACGTGCGCCTCGTCGACGACGACGAAGGCTAGATTCGCGAACAGATCACCCCACGCCGGGTGGTTGGGCAGGATCCCGACGTGGAGCATGTCCGGGTTTGTGATCACCAGGTTCGCCCGCTTGCGGATCGCGGCGCGCTCCTGGCGCGGCGTGTCGCCGTCGTAGATCGCCGGCCGGACGTGGCGCTGGAGGCCGAACCGGTTGATCGCGCGGGCCTGGTCCTGCGCCAGGGCCTTGGTCGGGTACAGGTACAGCGCGCGCGCCGTCCTGTCGGCCACGAGCGTGTTCAGCGTCGGCAGCTGGAAGCACAGCGACTTGCCGGAAGCGGTGCCGGTAGTGACGATCGTCGGCGCCTCGAATGCCGCCTCGAGCGCTTGCACCTGGTGGGTGTACAGCTGTTCGACACCAGCGTCCGCCAGCGCCGCAGCCAGGGCGCCGGTCAAGTCAGCCGGAACATCAACCAGGCGCGCGGAGCGCGCCTCATAAATCTGCTCATGCTCCAGCCGCTCGTCGTCGAGCAGGGTCTGCCACGGATCGGTGACCGCCATACGCCCAGTATGGTCGCCCCCCGATGCGCTGTCTGTACGCCGATCTCGACGGCACCCTGCTCGGGCCGCGGGCCTCGCTGTTCTCGGGGGCCGACGGCGGCTGGTCGTTGCTGGGGGCGCGGGCGCTCGAAGCCTGCGCGCGAGCCGGCATCGAGGTGTGCCTGTACTCGGGGCGCCGCCAGAGCAGCGTTTTCGAAGCCTCGCGGCTGATCGGCGCCTCCGCCTTCGTGTTCGAACTGGGGTGCGGGCTGGTGATCGACGGCGAGCTCGAGTGGCTCACCGACGGCGTGGTGCCATCGGAGTCGGCCGGCTCGATCTACGACCAGATCGAGGCGTCCGGAGCGCCTTCCTTGCTGCTGGATCGGTTTGCGGGACGGCTCGAGTACCACACGCCGTGGTCGCGCGGGCGCGAGGTGTCGCATCTGTTTCGTGGTTCGGTGGATCTCGCGGAGGCGACGCGAGTGTTAGAGGAGGGCGGCCTCGGTTGGCTGCGGCTAGTCGACAACGGCGTCGTGGTCGCCGCCGCCGAGCAGATGCCCGGCTTGGAGATCGTGCGGGCCTACCACCTGATCCCGGCGGGGGCATCGAAGGCCCGAGGCGTCGCGCGGCACATGCAGGCGCGGGGTTATTCGCGGGAGGACGTGATCGCCGTCGGCGACTCGCGCGAGGACATGGACGTCGGCCCCGTCGTCGGTGCCTTCTGGCTCGTTGCCAACGCGCTTACCCGCGACCCCTCGCTCGAGGCGGAGGCCGCGGGGCGCGCTGGGGTCCGGGTCGCGTCAGACGGATACGGCGCCGGCGTCTACGAGGCCGTCGTCACTACCCTGGCTGAGCGCTGACCCGAGGGTCTACGCCTGGTCGGCGGGCGCTGCCTCCTGCTCTACCTCGTCGGCATCACTCACCGCCCAACCAAGGCGTTCCACGAGCTGGGCGGCGAAGTGATCGCTCTCGAAATCCGCCACGTTCACGCGCTCGCGGAGCATCACGGCTGCCTCTCCGCGATCATCCGACCGGTCTGTCCTCACGATGATCTGAGGCACTCTCCACCTCCTGTTGGTCGTTTGCGGACCTCACAGTGGCATCCCCGGGTTTGACGTTCGTAAACATTTGGTGGCGGTTCTCTTCGGTACTTCTAAGTTTCGTGAACCAGGTCCTGATTCGGTCGCCCAGCCGGCGCCAAAATCCAGGGCGGACCTGTGGCCGCCAGCGCGCGGGCGGCGGGACTGTGGTCCTGACCACCGCCACCCACTCATCGAGTGGCAGCTCGTTGTCGATCAGCCGGGCCAGCGCGGTGGTAACTGGAGCTTCGATCCCCGCGGTGTGGAGAGCCTTGGCGAGGAGCGGCACCGTTTCGAGCGCCTCGACCGCTTGGCCCACCCGCTGCGGGATCTCCGCCGCCGGCACGCCCTCGGCCAGCAGCTCGCCCGCGCGCCGGTTGCGGGATTGGGGCGCTAGCGCCGTGGCCACGAGGTCTCCGGTTCCCGCCAGACCGATCAGCGACTCGGGACGCGCGCCCTGCTGATCGGCCCACCGGTAGACCTCCGCGAAGATGTGGCCGGCCGCGGCGCCGGCGGCGTTCAGCCCTTGTTTTTCGGTGGCACCGGATGCGAGCGCAGCGGCGTTCTTGGCTGCACCGGCGAGCTCGACTCCGATCGGATCGTTTGACTCCTCGCAGACGACGCCGGCACGGATGAACACGCCGGCGATCGCCGTGGCGAGCGCCTCTTCCGTCGACGCCGCGACCAAGCCGGCGCCGTCGGACACCATCTCGCGGGCGTGTGCCGGCCCCCCCACGCAGGCGGTGCGGGCCGGGCCGAATCTGGCGGCCAGGAGCTTCGTCGGCGGACTGCCGTCGGGGGGGACAAGTCCCTTGGCGAGGCTGATCACCGCCGCCCGGTCGGAGAGCTGGTGGCGCTCGAGGTTCTTGATGACGTCGTCGAGCCTGGTCGACGGCACCCCGAGAAAGACGTAGTCCGCGCGGGCCAGGCCCGCGTCGACCGGCTCGATCCTGAGCTCTCGGGGGAGCTCGACGTTCGGCAGGTAGATCCGGTTCTCCCGGTCGCCTGCGAGCAGCTCGCACTGCTGTTTGGTCCGGGTCTGCAGGGTGGTCCTGAGGCCGCCGCGGGCCAGGAGCACGGCGACCGCGGTCCCGAACGAGCCGGCCCCGATCACCACGGCGCGTTTGGTGCCCGGCGCGGGGAGATGGATCGATCGTCGCTGGACGGGTGGCACGGCCGAGCGAGCGTACCCGTGGCCGTGGTTGCGTGGTGGCGCGGAGGTTGGTCGGCCGCCGGGGCGCCGCGGCCTCATGGGGGCGGGCGCCGACGTTCATCCCGCGGTCGGCCGCGGGGTGGCGGGTGGTCGAGGCCTGCTCGGGATAGAAACCCGGGGCTCGCCACGAGCCTCAACACCACGGCGGAGTTATTGATCGTCACGATCGCTAACCCCGCAGCGAGTCCCGGCGCGACGGCGAAGCTCGGGTTTGTAATCCGCCGGCCGGGCGTTAGGGGCGATACGGGCGACAGAACTTATGCAGCACCGCGAACGCGGGAGGGTTCGGGCTCCGCGGAATCCTCGACCGCCACGGCGTCCGCCAGGGCATTCGCCGACTGGGCGATCTCGCCGAAGGCGTCCGCGACTACCGCCGCGCTCGAGCCCGTAATCGCTTTGTTGAGGTCGGCGACGGCAGCATCGAACCTCGCCCACAGCTCTTCGGGTCCACGCCGGCCGGTCCCCGGCCTCAGCTCATACGGCGGCTGAGCGTTTTCGGCGCCCGGGACCGGGCGCCACATCAGCCCGGCGGCGTGGGCGTGCTCCCACGTGACCTGCTCGGTCTCGGCTGCCTGCGCCAGCGCCCGCAGCCGCGAAGCAAATCCGGCATCGGGGGGAGCGAGCTTGTGCGTACGCATCGCCGACGCCCAGCCTTCGCCGGCCTCGCGCACCGCGCGCATGATCCGAGCCTGGTCTGGGTCTAGTCCGCTGGTCACCGGGGATGGAGTGGCTTGTGGTCGGAGTCGCCGCCACCGGCTGTGGCGGCGGGTTCAGGACTTGGATCGCCGCCGAGGTCCGGGTCCGGCTCGGCCCGGCCGACCGGTTCTCCGCCCCAGAAGTCGGCCGCGCTGGGACCGCTGTCGGCTCCGTCGGCGGCCTGGGCGTGGGTGAGCCCGTCGGCGAGCACCCGGTCAAAGTCCGACTGCCGGATCCGCACCCGCCGACCGATCCGAAGCGCCGGCAGCGACCCCTGATCGATCCAGTTCCGGACCGTCTGCTGGTTCAGCTTGAGGATTTCCGCCACCTCAGCGACGGTCAAAAAACTTTGATCTAGGTCGTTGTTTGCCACAATTTTGAGTCTAACTGAGACAAATTGGAATCAATTAAGCCGTTATAATAGCGCCCTAGGAAGACAGCGTCGCCCACGGCCGGGCAAAGAATGTCTGCAAACGGCGTGAAAACCGATAGCCATCAGCCAGCCGGAGGCGGGGAAGCCACTCAGACGGACGACAACGTCGTCCGTCTCCCCCGTGAATGGCTTGGTCCGCGGGAGGATCTGGTGCAGTTCGACGGCCCGGATGATGTCGTCGCGGCGCCACCCGCCCCCGAGGATTTCTGGGGCGAGGGATCGTCCGAACTCCAGTCCGCCGTCGTCGGAACCCCAAGTCCTCCCCCGCCCGTCGACGCTCGCGCCGCGGCGCTCGGGTATCCAGCTCGGGTTGGTCGCCGCCTCCGGCGGTGGCCGGCGCGGACGATCGCGGTCGGCGCCGCTGCGAGCGCGTTGGTGATCCTGGCCGTAGTCGTGCTCTCCATCCTCGGCGGCCAGCGGACAGGATCGCCGCACCCACGGCTCGCTGGGCTCTCGCACCCGAGCGACACGGCCGCGGACAGCGGCCTGCTGCAGATCGCCTCACGCCACTTCTCTCGGAAGGCGGCTCGCATCCGCCGGGGGCCCGTTGCTCCCCGTCGCCGCTCTCGTGTCCCGCGTCGACATCCGTCGAAGGGCAGGAGCACGACCGTGGCGCCATCAGGGACATCGACCTTAGTCGCGAGCTCATACAGCCCGAGTTCATACAGCCCGAATTCGTCGACCGCATACGGGCCGTCCAGCTCGGCTTCATCGACGGGCTCGCAGCCCGTGAGCAGCGGCGGGGCGCAAGCCGCCAGCGCACAGTCGAGCCAGCCCGCGTTCGGGCAGAACGGGAGCCTCGGCCCAGGTCGCGGCGCCGCCAATACCCAATAAGGAGACACCCGTCCAGTGCTCAAGATCCTCCCCTTCATCCGCCAGAACGCAATCGCCTTGCTGGCTTTATTCGTCGCGCTCGGCGGAGCGTCGTACGCCGCCGTCAGCATCAACGGGAGCCGAGATCCGCAATCACACGATCGATGCGGTGAAGCTCGATCCGAAGTCGATCGCCGGTTCGATTCGGGCCTGGGCGATCATCTACGGCGACACCAGCGGAGTGCACCGCGGGCCCGGCGAGCAGTCGGGTCCGCGTGCGGACATACGGAGTTGGCGAGTCGATCACCTGGACACATCGTCGATTCGCGCCGGACCTGCATGCCGATGGCGACCCCGATCGGCAGCCGGTCACGACGGGCGGTTATGGCTCGGTCAGCACCCAGTTCGACCGTGCGCCACGGCACCCTGACCCTTCAGGGCTTTGGGCCCGACAAGGTCGGCAGGCCGCAGCCTGCGTACGTGATGATCGTCTGCCCGTGAGCTGAGTAGCGCAGTGGATGACGCAGCTGACGAGAGTCCTGGTGGCGCTCGCGTCGATCGCTGCGAGCGCTTGCGAGCGCGACCGTCGCCGCGGCAGGAACGTTCCCGGTGACCATCTGCGGGACCAGCGCGCGGGCCGCGGGAGACGGGCTGAGCTGGTCCAGCAACGCTCCTCTCAGCGCCGACCCGACCTGTCCTGCCGGAGGACTGGGACTGAGCATCTACGCTCAGAAGAGACAAGACGGCGAGTCGTAACGCGACCGGCGCATTCGCGGTCACGGCACCGCCGGGCATTACCGTCTACAGCATCCACGTCGGTCGGCGCATGCTCGACCGGCCATGGGAGGCGACAAATACGGCGCCGACGGGCTGGTGGGGGGAGTTCTATTGGAACGGCGGTCCTGGGCCCGCCGGAAGCAGCGGACCTCTGACCGATACCGGTTTCGGTGCCGGCGGCTGCTGCTCGCAGACCAACCTTCAGAGCCAGACCATCGGTTGGTTCCTCGCGTGCAACCAGTCCAGTTGTCCGACCGGCTCGAGTCGGCGTGGACATGCAGACGTCGGCGAGCTCGATCTGACGGCCGAGGAGAACCAAGCGCCGGCAATCGTCGCCGACGGCACCAACAACCTTTGGTACCACGACGGATGGGTACGGGGCTCGTGGCCGGTGACGTTCAGTGCGACTGACCCATCCGGAGTGTGCGGCGCGGCGGTCGTGTTCGGAACCCTGCCGGCGATCGTGACGCCGACCCCGGATACCGCGCCGAACCGGCATACGTGGCAGCAGTGCCCGCAGCAGAACGTGGCGGGATGGGTCGACAGCAACGCGTCGGAGGGCACTCTCGGGCGGGGTGAGGGTGCGATGGAGCTGCGGTTTACGGCGACGAACACGGCTGACGTCACGGCCAGCCCGGCGAAGACCGTGTACGTGGACAACAGTACGCCGACCATCTCTCTATCGGGTCCGCTGGATGCGGCGTCGACGGCGGGTGCGCAGTACGTCACCGCCGACGCCGGAGGTAGCCCATCGGGGATTGCGGACATCGTGTGCAGTGTTGACGGCGGTTCGGCACAGGTGTACTCGGGGGCGAGTGCGCGCGTGGCAGTGACCGGGATCGGCATCCATCACGTCAGCTGTTACGCACAGGACAACGCGGTCGACCCGTCCGGCGCGCCCGGCACTTCGGCGCCGGCAGGCTGGTCGTTGAAGATCGGGCAGCCGGCGCAGTTGGGTCTGGCCTTCGACAAGTTTGTCGGGCTGCGTTGCCACCGAGCCTGGGTGCGCGTCACGGTGCCCGGGCATTGGATCACCGTGCGCAGGCATGGCAAGCGAGTGCGCATCAAGACGCGCTCGCATGTAAAGAAGAAGCGCGTGTTGCGTTGCCATCCACGAAAGGTGGTCGGCCGTGCCTCGCTCCGGGTCGGGTTCGGGCGCAGGACAACGGTGGATGGCTATCTCGGAACCACTGCTGGGGTCGCGCTTGGTGGGCGAACCGTGCGCGTGCTCACCGCACCTGACAACGGAACTCACCGTTTCACTGAAGCTGCCACCGTGAGGACCGCATCGAACGGCACCTGGACCGCGAGGCTGCGGGCCGGTCCGTCGCGGCTCGTGGAGGCCGTGTACGACGGCGACCCGACTACAGAGGGCGCGCTCTCGCGGGAGGTGGACGTAGTCGTTCCGGCCAAGGTCAGCCTGCTGAGCATCTCGCCGAACCGGATCGCCTGGGGCGGGACGGTGCGCATCGCCGCGCGGCTCGAGGGTGGGTACCTTCCCTCCGGTGGAGCGCTGGTGCGGCTGCGTATCGGGCAGGGCTCGAGCTATCAGACCTACGGCGTGGAGACCCACGTGACGGGCAACGGCCGGTTCACCACGACGTACACCTTCGGTGCCGGCGCTGCTGCGGCCCTCAGAAGGTTCTGGTTCCAGGTCGCGACGTTGCCGATGGGGGACTATCCCTATGCGCCGGGAGCGTCCGGCCGTCAGTTCGTAGTCGTGGGTGGACGCCCGCGAAAATGAACAACAGCGACGCCCTCTCGGCGGAGATGGCGTACTAACGTCCGGCGGCGCCGGCCCCTGCTTCGTTCGGACGCCCGGCGCGGACTAATTCCGGCGTGGGCCTACTCGAGCCATTCCGAGGCGATCTTCGCGGCGGCGTGGATGCAAACGATGTTCGAACGTCCGGGGCCCTGATTGGTGAACTTGTGCGCCATGCCACTCGGCGCGACGATCACGTCGCCTGGTGCTGCGGTCACCAGCTCATCTCCCACCTGGAAGACGATGGTTCCCGCCTCGACGACGAACGTCTCGTCGTACGGGTGGCGGTGGAGCTTTGGACCATCGCCCGGCTCGACGCGGGCGAGGATCAGCGAAACGGTCGCGCCGACCCCGGCCCCCTCGATCCGCTCGGTGACCGACGGATCTGTCGTCATGGCGGGCATCAGGCGCTCAGCTCCTCAAGTATCTTGGCGATCCGCCGCTCGCGGGTCTCGCTCGTCTTGGCGCCCTCGACCAGCAGCGCGTGACGCTTCTGATTGCTGTACGACAGCGACTCGAACGCCGTACGGGCATCCGGGTGGGTCTCGAGGGCGGCCGCGAGCTCGGCGGGCACTTCCACCGATCGCGGTGCGGTATCAAGCTCGATCGAGACGTCGACCTCGTCGCCCGCGGCAACCCCGGCCGCCTCGCGGACCGCTGCGCTGACCGGGAACTTGAACTGGCCGCCCATGCGCGCAACGGATGTCTGGTACTCATAGCCACCGACCGACACACGCACCCGCGGCCGGTTTCCGCCGCCGAGTGCCGCAACAATCTCCTCTGGCACAGAGACACCGGTCGCAGTCTTGCCATCGAGCTGGATCGTTGCCTGGAACGTCATCTCGGGTTCTTCGGGATGCATGCTCATGTCACTGGGACCGGTGAGCGACCGCAGATTCATCGGCCTGCGGCGCGGTATCGCAGGTACACGACGTCCGAGGCGAACCTGCGCGTTTCCATCAGCTTCATGTCGATGCGGAGGTCACGCGGGAAGAACGGGATACCGCCGCCGACCGCGACGGGGCACACGAACACCCTGTACTCGTCGATCAGGCCGAGGCGGGCCGCCTCGGCGGCGAGCCCGGCGCCTCCCACCTCGATATCGCCCTCGACGGATTCCCGGAGCGAGGCCAACTCCGCGGGCAGGTCATCGCGGGCGAGGGTCGTGTTCGAACCCTCGACCGACTCCAGGGTCCGGGAGAACACCACCTTCGGCAACGCCCGCCAGGTCACGGCGAAATCGCGGACGAACTCGGGGGCGGCCGGGTCCTGGTCGGCGGTCTCCCAATAGACCATCGTCTCGTACAGACGGCGCCCCAAGAGGTGGCCGCCGAGCGACTCCACCCGCTCACCGTGAAAGCGGTGCAGCTCCTCGTCGGGCTCCGTCCAGTCGAACTTCCCGTCCGGCCCGACGATGTAGCCGTCGGCGGAGACGCCGCCCATCGAATAGATCAGTTTCGACATCCGGGATTCCTCCTCAGCTCGGGAACGGTCGACACTTGATGACCCGGCGAACGCCGGATACTCATCGGAGTAACCTTGACCAAGTGATCGGAGACATTCTCCAGCCGACCCATCTGCTTCTGATCCTGCTCGTGGCGCTGCTGGTGCTTGGGCCTAAGCGGCTGCCCGAGGTAGGGCGGATGCTCGGCAAGGGGTTGCGTGACTTCCGGCAGGCGATCAGCGTCGATGACAGCGAGCGCGAGGCGTTCGCCATGCCGACGCTCGATGCTCAGCACTACACGGCGACTCCCGTCCAGCCGACGCCGCCAGACTCAGCGGCACCGGCGACGGCGACAATGCCGGCGGTGACGGTTCCGGCGCCTGAGGCCAACGGCCCGACCGCGACGGTCCCGGCCCCCGAGGCCCCGGTTCCTGCAGCGACGGCCGCGGCGGCCCAGGCACCCGGCGCGACGGCGATCCCGCCGGCGCCAGCCGACCCGCCGACCGAGCGGCTCGACCTGCGCGACTGACCCCGGTCGAACGTCTGTTCGACGCGCTAGGCTCGCGCCCACCGTGAGCCAACCAACCGAAACCGCCGCTGTGGTGGCGCTGCTGCGCAGCGGCGCACTGCCCTGGCAGCGGTATGCGGACCTCGTCGAGGAAGCTGGAAGCGCGCTGCGCGTGCTCACCGAAGAGGCGGCGCGGGTCGACAATCAGACGACGCTGTTCGCACCGGATGTCGACCGACTCCTCAGTCAAGCGCAGGCCGAGATCGACGGCTGGGAAGCGACCGGCATGGAGTTGCTGACTGTGCTCGACGATGGCTATCCGGACAACCTTCGCGCGGTCTACGACCGGCCGCCACTGCTGTTCGCCGCAGGCCGCCTGCTGCCCGCCGATGCGCGGTCTCTGGCCGTCATCGGGTCGCGCGACGCGAGCCCTGCCGGCGTGGAGACCGCGGCCGAGATTGCCAGGCACCTTGTCGATGCCGAATTCACAGTCGCATCCGGACTCGCGGCTGGGATCGACACCGCCGCGCACACCGCCGCCCTCCAACGGGGCGGCCGAACGATCGCCGTAATCGGCACCGGCCTGGAGCGCGTGTACCCGCCCGAGAACGAAGAACTGCAACGGCAGATTTCCGCCAGTGGGGCGGTGATTTCCCAGTTCTGGCCCGATGCCGGCCCCAGCCGCCGCAGCTTTCCGATGCGAAACGCGGTGATGTCCGGGTTCACGCTCGGATCGGTGGTCGTCGAGGCATCGCACACGAGTGGCGCTCGCCTGCAGGCGCGGATCGCGCTCGCCCATGGCCGGCTGGTGTTCCTGCACGACCGGCTGATCGAACGCGAGTCGTGGGCGGCCGAGTTCGCCACGCGCCCGGGCACGCATATCGTCGCGCGCCCGGACGAGATCATCGAAATAACCGAGCGTCTCACCGCCGACAGCGCGCTCGTCGAGTAGGCGGAGATGCCGAGCGTCGCCGAGCTGACCGCGGGCTACGGGAACTTCATGCTCGCGCCACGCGCCGGACCGGACGTCTGCAGCACATGCTTCAACTTCACCAACGGATTCGACCGGTGCTACGCGTGCACCCAGAACGAGCCGCAGCTCGCCGTGGTGGCCCCGATCTCCTACAGCGTCGCGCACGAGCAGCTCCATCACGCGCTCGCTCAATACAAACGGTCACGGACACGGGCGGCGCGCCGGTTGACGGTCGAGCTCGCGGCGGTCGTTTGGCGCCACCTCTCAGAGCACGAACGGTGCATCGCAGACAGGGCCAACGTCGCCCGATTCGAGGTCGTCACGACCGTGCCGTCGGGCGACCGGCAGCGCGACGAGACTCATCCGCTCCGCCAGATCGCCGGCGAGCTCGTGGGGCCGACGAGGGATCGCTACGAGCGGCTTCTCGCGCGCACCGAGATCGAGACCGCGTCGCGGCGCTTCGACCGCGGGAAGTTCACGGCGGTCAAACCGCTGAATGGGGAAGCGGTTCTGCTCATCGATGACACCTGGACTACGGGGGCGAGCGCGCAGTCAGCCGCCGCCGCGCTCAAGCTGGCGGGCGCTGGAACGGTCGCGGCGGTCGTGATTGGGCGTCACCTGAACCGGGAGTGGCACGAGAACGACCGCCGCCTGCGCGGGATCGCGCAGCCGTTCGACTGGAACCGCTGCTCTTTTTGTGAGCCCGACCCGCGGCCGGACGAAAGCGTTTAGCCGTTAGGCGTCCTGGGTACGCGGAACCTCAGAGGAGAGAGAGGCAGACGTGGCACGCGGAGTTCGCTGGGTCGTCCTGATAGTCGGATTAACGGTGGGATTGGCCGGCTGCGGATCCTCGGGAAAGGGTCCGGTGACACTCAACTGGTACGTGTTCCCTGAGCCGTCCGGTTCGTTCGCCAAGGCAGCGGCCGCGTGCAGCAGCGCCTCGGGCGGCCGGTACAAGATCGCCATCAACTTCCTCTCCAACGCGTCGGACCAACAGCGGGTCTCGCTCGTGCGACGGCTGGGGGCGGGCGACCCCTCGATCGACATCCTCGCCATGGACGTCGACTGGACCGCGGAGTTCGCGAACGCGAAGTGGATTCGCCAAGTCCCGTCCGCGCTGCAATCCGAAATCAGGTCGGTGGACCTTCCCGGGCCGGTTCAGACCGCCACGTACAACCACCAGCTGTGGGCCGTGCCGATCAACTCGAACACCGAGCTGCTCTGGTATCGCAAGGACCTGTTGGCGGCCATCCATCAGCCGGTGCCCACGACGTGGCAGCAGATGATCAACGACGCCAGGCAGCTTGCGAAGCTCGGAAAGCCCCATTACGTCGAGGAGCAGGGGGCCCAGTACGAGGGGCTGACGGTGTGGTTCAACTCGCTGGTCGACTCCGCCGGGGGTCAGATCATCACGGGCGGCAACAAGGTCGTGGTCGGCCACTCGACCGCGGTAGCCGCCTCGATCATGCACGAGCTCGCGACCTCCCCGGCGGCGGACCCGTCGCTGAATGTTGCGATGGAAGGGTCGAGCGACACGACCTTCGATCAGGGAGGAGCGGCGTTCGAGATCAACTACCCCTTCACGTGGGATTCGGCCAAGAAGATCGACCCCTCGGTGGCCAAGCAGATGGGGTATGCGCTGTTCCCCCAGGTGACCCAGGGGATCAAGCCGCACGTATCGATCGGTGGTTACAACCTCGCCGTATCGGCTCACGCTCAGCACCCACAGCTCGCGTTCGACGCGATTCGGTGCCTGACCGAACAGCAGTACGAGGAGATCTACGCCACCAAGGGCGGTCTTGCCCCCGTACGGACGGCGATCTACCAGAACCCCTCGTTCGACGCGGCTTATCCGTTCCACGAGCTGATTCGCCAACAGCTCTCGACCTACGGGATCCGGCCACAGACGCCGTCGTACGCGGACGTCACGCTGGCGATCCAGAAGGCACTGTCACCGACATCGAATATCAACCCGTCGACCGTGGTCAGCGCGCTGCGCAGTGAGATCAAGTCCTCGCTGACCTCACAGGCCCTGCTGTGAGCGCGATCACCACAGCAGACGCCGGTGCCCAGGCGGCCGGGGAGCCGCAGAAGACGCACCTGACCGACCGGGCCAAGGCCGAGCGCCGACTCGCGGCCCTGCTCGTCGGCCCCGCGGCGATCGTGATGCTCGCGGTCACCGCGTATCCGATCATCGACACGATCGTGCTGTCCCTACAGCGCGCCGACCTACGGTTCCCCGGGGCGAACACGTGGGTCGGGCTCGACAACTACGGCTCGGTGCTGAGCTCCTCCGTGTGGTGGGCCGACGTGGCGCACACGGCGATCATCACCGTGATCGCGGTGAGCATCCAGTTCGTGCTCGGGATGCTGCTGGCGCTGGCCATGCACCGCACGCTCGTCGCCCGCGGCCTCCTGCGCTCGGTCGCGCTGGTCCCCTACGCGATCGTCGCGGTCGTGGCGGCGTACTCGTGGAACTACGCGTGGTCGTTGTCGAACGGTGGCTGGATCCCGCACCTGTTCGGATCGAGCAGCGATCCGCTGAGCCATCAGTTCGGACTCTACGTCGCGATCATCCTCACCGAGATCTGGAAGAACACGCCATTCATGGCCCTGCTGCTGCTCGCCGGCCTAGCACTGGTCCCCGACGAGCTGCACGAAGCGGCGAAGGTCGATGGGGCGACCACCTGGCAGCGGTTCGTGCGGATCACGCTCCCGCTGATGAAGCCGGCGATCCTCGTCGCGCTCCTGTTCCGCACGCTGGACGAGTTCCGGATCTTCGACGTGATCTACATCTTCGGCCAGGGAGCCCAAGGAACGGAGTCGATCTCGATGCTGAACTACTCGACCCTGCTCAACCGCCTCAACCTAGGACTGGGATCGGCGGTATCGGTGCTGCTGTTCCTGCTCGTAGCGCTGATCGCGTTCGTGTTCATCAAAGGCTTCGGCGCGGCGGCCGCCCCTGGGAGCGAGCGGACGATGAGCAAGCGTGCCACGCAACTCACGGGTTGGTCCGCGGCGTTCCTCGTCGTCGTGGTGGCCTCACTGGTTCCCGTCCTGTGGATCCTCTCCCTGTCGCTGAAGACCCCGGCCTCCGTCACCGACGGCAGCTTCATCCCCAACCATTGGACGCTGTCGAACTTCAAGGACATCTTCAACGCCGGCATCTTCACGAGCGCGCTTCGCAACTCGATCGGGATCGGCCTGATCGCCACCGCGCTCGCGGTGATCCTCGCCTGCGCGGCGGCCTACGCGATCGCTCGGCTCGAATTCCCGGGCAAGCGGGCCATCCTGGCGATCGCGCTCGCGGTGGCGATGTTCCCGCAGATCAGCCTCGTCGGACCGCTTTACAACCTGTGGCGGCAGATCGGCCTGTATGACACGTGGCCCGGGTTGATCATCCCGTACATGACGTTCGCGCTGCCGCTGTCGATCTGGGTGTTATCCGCATTCTTCCGAGAGATCCCCTGGGAGCTTGAACAGGCGGCACAGGTCGACGGGGCAACGCCGTTCCAGGCCTTCACCAAGGTGATCGCACCGCTCGCCATCCCAGGGATCGTGACCACGTTCCTCATCGTGTTCATCATCTGCTGGAACGACTTCGTGTTTGCGATTTCACTCACGTCAACCAATGCCGCGCAGACGGTGCCCGCCGCGATCGCGCAGTTCCCAGGAGCGTCCCAGTTCACCACGCCGATCGGTGACATTGCCGCCGCGGCCGTTGTCGTGACGGTGCCGGTGATGCTGCTCGTCTTACTCTTCCAACGCCGAATCGTCGCCGGATTGACTGCCGGCGCAGTCAAGGGGTGACAGACCGACATGTCAGAGATCCAATTCCAGGATGTGACCAAACGGTACGGCGACGGGTACGAGGCGGTCAAGCATCTCGACCTAGACGTCAACGACGGAGAGCTGATGATCCTCGTCGGGCCGTCCGGGTGCGGGAAGTCGACGGCGCTGCGGATGGTCGCGGGGCTCGAGGACATCTCCGAAGGCGAGCTCAAGATCGGCAGCGAGGTGGTCAACGACAAGGCTCCGAAGGACCGAGACATCGCGATGGTGTTCCAGAACTACGCGCTGTACCCGCACATGACCGTGCGAGAGAACATGGGGTTCGCGCTGAAGCTGGCGAAGACGCCGAAGGAGGAGATCGACAAGAAGGTCACCGAGGCCGCGAAGATCCTCGACCTCGAGGCGCACCTCGATCGCAAGCCGGCCAACCTATCCGGCGGGCAGCGCCAACGGGTCGCAATGGGCCGCGCGATCGTCCGCAACCCGAGCGTGTTCCTGATGGACGAACCGCTCTCGAACCTCGACGCGAAGCTGCGCGTGCAGATGCGCACGGAGATCGCCCGGATCCAGCAACGACTGAAGACGACGACGATCTACGTCACCCACGACCAGACCGAGGCGATGACGCTCGGCGACCGGATCGCCGTGATGCGAGCCGGCATGCTGCAGCAGGTCGGTCCGCCGGCCGAGCTGTACGGACACCCGGCCAACCTGTTCGTAGCGGGCTTCATCGGCTCGCCGTCGATGAACTTCCTTCCCGGCGAGATCGAGGGCGACAGCGTCAAGCTACCCATCGGCACGTTGCCGCTCCGTGAGGAACTCCGCGGCAAGGCACAGCCGGGGGGCAGCACGTGATCGCCGGACTGCGCCCGGAGCACTTCGAGGACGCTGCGGTCGTCTCCGATCGCGCACCGGGCGTCTCGTTCAAGGCGCACATCGACGTGCTCGAGTCGATGGGCTCCGAGTACTACGCGTACTTCGAGCTCGAGGGCGAGCGGGTGTCGTCGGCCGAGCTCGAGGAGCTCGCGCGGGATGCCGGCGCGGCCGATCTCCCAAGCAGCGATGCCTCGCAGATCGTTGCCCGCCTCGATGTGGCCAGCAAGGCCCGGCAGGGCGAGGACACCGAGCTGTGGTTCGACGCGCGGCAGCTGCACCTGTTCGATGCCGAATCGGGTCAGAACCTGGACGGGGTACCGCGGGCCGCGAGGCGCCTGCCGCGGCCACCGCGCCGATGGGGTAGATGCCGGCACCACGGTCGACCGGGCTGCCCGGCCTCGACGCCCAGCATGATTTCCTGCGCTCGCGCCGACGGGCGATCCTCGCGCGGCTAGCTGAGCGGCTGCGCCGCGAGCCCGACGACGTCGGCGTCGTGCTCCCCTACGAGGAGGTGATCGCCGCGCTCGGATACGAATCGGAGCGCAGCGCCGGGCTCGCGGTCGTACCGCTCGACGCGATCGTCGGGACCGTCGACCGCGGGCGGGATTTCGACCGCCGGTTCCGGCCAACGAGCGGGCGGATGCGGAGCCGCTGGGAGCAAATCGCTACGGCGGTCCGGCGCGGTGACGCACTACCGCCGGTCGACCTGGTGCGAATCGGCGAGATCTACTTCGTCCGCGACGGCCACCACCGTGTGTCGGTGGCGAGCGCGCTCGGGCTCGGAGAGATCGACGCTTACGTGACCGACGTGCACACGAAGGTCGGCGCTGAGCGGACGATCACGCTCGCCGACTTGCCATTGATGAGCCACGAGCGCTTGTTCTGGGAGCGGGTGCCGCTGCCCGAGGATGCGCGCGCTCAGATCCAGCTTTCGGACCCATGGGACTACGCGCTACTGGCCGAAGGCGTCGAAGCCTGGGGGTTCCGGACGATCCAATCGCGCGGTGAGCCACTCGACCGGCGCGAGACCGCCCGGCTGTGGCTCGAGACCGAGTACCGCCCGGTCGTCGAGATGCTCCGCGAAGCGGACCTGATCGGGAACCGAACCGAAACCGAGGCGTACCTGGCGGTGGCGGCGGAGCGCTACCGGCTGTTGCGCACGCACCGCTGGGACGAAGAGGTGCTGGCGCGCGTGATTCAGGCCCTCGGACCTAAGCGGCGGCGGGGGCGGGGCGCGCGCACTCCTTGAGCACGCCGCGAACCGGGCTGTCTCAGCTACGTCGACTCGGGGAAGAAGAACTCGCATGTGACGGACCCACGAGGAGGAGTGATGGGCGCTGACAATCAGCTTGGGACGATCGAAACGAACATTCCCGCCCGGCTTGACCGGCTGCCGTGGTCACGCTGGCATTGGCGGATCCTGATCGGCCTGGGAACGGTATGGATCCTCGACGGGCTCGAGGTGACGATCGTCGGCTCGATCGCCGGCGCGATCTCGGCCAAAGGCAGCGGGATCAATATCTCCGCGGCCGATATCGCCGGACTCGCGGCCTCGATGTACGTCGCCGGAGCCTGCTTCGGGGCGCTCGTGTTCGGCCGCTTGACTGACCTGTTCGGGCGTAAGCGGCTGTTCATGATCACCCTCGGCGTCTACCTGGTTGCAACGGCCGCCACAGCGTTCGCGTGGACGCCCGTCTTCTTCTTCGCCTGTCGCTTTTTCACCGGTATGGGCATCGGCGGTGAGTACAGCGCGATCAACTCGGCCATCGACGAGCTGATCCCTGCTCGTCACCGTGGCCGGATCGACATCCTGATCAACGGCACCTATTGGGCGGGAGCCGCAGCGGGGGCGTTGCTCTCGGTTGCCGCCCTGCATATTTTCTCACCGCTCCTGGACTGGCGCGTGTGCTTCGGACTGGGGGTCATCCTGGGAACGGCGATCTTGATCGTCCGCCGCCACGTGCCGGAGAGCCCCCGCTGGCTCTTCATTCACGGCCGTGAGCAGGAAGCCGAAGAGGTGACCCGGGACATCGAGCGCCAAGTCGTCGAGTCGACCGGCGCCGAACTGGAGGAGCCCGACGACACGATCACGATCAATCAGCGCAAGTCGATCGGGCTGATCGAGACCGCGCGGGGAATCGTGCAGGCCTACCCCAAGCGCACCGTGCTGGGGCTGGCGCTGTTCATCGGCCAGGCGTTTCTCTACAACTCGATCCTGTTCGGCTATGCGACGCTGCTGACCACCTTCTTCCACGTCTCTACAGCCGACGCTCCGTATTACCTTGTCGCCTTCGCCGCCGGGAACCTCTTAGGCCCGATCATCCTCGGACCCCTGTTCGACACCGTGGGCCGCAGGCCGATGATCGCCGGCACCTACATCCTGTCCGGGATCCTGCTGCTGATTACCGGCTACCTGTTCGACCAGCATCAGCTGAGCGCGTCGACGCTGACGCTGGGCTGGTGCATCGTGTTCTTCTTCGCCTCGGCGGGGGTGAGCGCCGCCTACCTGACGGTGTCCGAGGTCTTCCCGATGGAGACCCGGGCCTTGGCCATCGCCCTGTTCTACGCCGTGGGCACGGGAGTGGGCGGGATCATCGGGCCGCAACTGTTCGGGCCATTGGTGGCCAAGAACAGCACCGGCCCCGTGTTCGAAGCCCTGGCCCTCGGGGCCGGACTGATGATCCTTGGCGGCGTGGTCGAGATCGTCTTCGGTGTCAAGGCCGAGCGCCGGAGTCTGGAAGGGATCGCGAAGCCGCTGACGGCGGCCTCGCGAATGACCCAGTCGGCCGCCAAACGGGTAACCGGACACCGTCTGGAGCCGAGTACCCGCAGCTGAGGTCGTCGGCGCTAAGCGCCCGCGCGGGCGCGGCGCTCGGACTCCTTGATCACGCCGCGAAACAGCTGGCCGACAACCTGGCGCATGATTCCGCCCCAGACGGCATCTGGAATTGGGATAGAAGGGGTCGAGTCGACTCGCCAAACGAGCCTGGTACCGGTTCCGGAGGCCTCGGTGTCGACCGTGCCGGTGTGGTTGCGGACCGGCGCTCCGGACAACATCTTGTAGGCAAACCGAGAGGGCCGTTCGAACTCAGTCACCTCCTCGCGGATCGGCGGTCCCGCGAGCTTGAGCGCGCGGACGGCGCCGACTCCGTTCGGCGCGGGCTCTCCTTCGCGCTCGAGCGTCGAGGACCGCAGCGGCGTGATCTTGTCGTAGCCGCGGTGGTCAGTGAGCACGTCGAACACCAACTCGACCGGCGCCGCCACTTCGCCCTGCAGGGTGAAACTCGCCATCACGCCTCCTCGCGCGCTCGCTTGACTGCGGCGGACACGCTATCGCGCCACGGTTCGCCATGTCCGGCGCCACGCGCGCGCGGGGCCGCCACGGTTAACTTGCAATCCCTTGGCCTCGAGACCGCTAGACCAGCTTTCCCCCGAGAGCCGCGCCGTGCTGTCCCTGGTACTGCTCCAATCGCGGAGCTACGGCGATATCGCGTCGCTGCTGCGGCTGGGCGAGAGTGATGTGCGGGAGCGGGCCCACGCCGCCGCCGGCCAGCTGGTTCGGGCCGAGAGCGGTCCTGAGGCAGAAACGCGGGCGCGGATCATCGACTACATGCTCGGCGAGCAGACCGTGTCGGCACGGGCACAGACCCGATCAGAGCTCGAGTCGTCCGATGTGGCACGGACATGGGCGCTGCAACTCGCCGAGGGACTCGCGCCATTGGCGAAGTCGCCGCTGCCGTCGATCCCGGATCCGCCGGTGGTAGCCGCGCCACCGGCCGAGCCCGTCAAGCCCGCCGCCCCACCGAAGCCCTCAGCCGGATCGACGACGCCGGCTATGCCGCGAAAACCGGCGGCCCCCGCCGATCCGCCCAAGCGGCCGCGCCCAGCCGCGCCGAGCCAACGGGCGCGGATAACGCCCGGGGTCGCCCCATCACCTCGGGGGCCGCTCGGGCCGCGCGACCGCGGGCTTCCGCTCGGACAGCTGACCGTCGCCGGGGCCGTTGCGGTGATCGCGATCATCGCGCTCGTGATCGTGTTGGCGAGCAGCGGTGGCGGGGCCAACCGCTCGGCGCGCCTTTCGACCGTGGCGACCACCACCGGCGCAACCGGCACCGGTCCCGGCACCAGCACCGGCACCGGAACGCCCACTCGCCGGGCTCGGACGATCGAGAAGCTGGTACTTCAGCCGGTCGGCTCGAACCGCCGAGCTCTGGGCGCCGGCGCGGTGGTTCAGCAGAAGGACGGAACCCTGCTGCTGCTGGTCCAGGCCCGCGGTCTGATCCCGAACTCGCAGCACAATGCCTACGCGGTGTGGCTCGTCAACTCGCCCGGCGACGCCAACCTGCTCGGGTTCGTCAAACCGGCGGTCGGAGCGAGCGGGGCGTTCTCGTCGGGGGCTCAGCTGCCCTCTGACGCTTCGCGATTCCACTCGCTGCTCGTCACGCTCGAGCGGAGTTCGCAGCCCGCCTCTCCCGGCCCGGTGGTGCTACGCACTCCTCTGTCGCTGCCCTGAGAGCCGAGACAGCAGATAGCCTCTTCAGACGCCGATGTCGAGCCGACCGGCCTCACCGTCCAGCGATACGACGGACACTCCCCGCCGTCGCTACGCGCCGCGAATGCCCCCGGCCCAGCGCCGGGAGCAGCTGATCGACGCCGCGCTCAGCGTAATTCTGGAGCAGGGATACAGCGGCGTTTCGATCGAGGCCGTTGCGCGGACCGCGGGCGTGACGCGCCCTGTCGTGTATGACCACTTCCCCAATCTCGGGCGGTTGCTACACGCGCTGGTGGAGCGCGAGGAGCGCTACGCCCTTGAGCAGCTCGAGGCGGTGGTGCCGGACACACCGGGGACTCACGACCCCGCCGAGTTGCTGGTGGCCGGTGTCCGCAGATTTCTCGAGGCGGTGGCCAGCCGACCCGCGACTTGGCGGATTATCCTGCTGCCGCTCGACGGGACCCCCGAGATCGTCCGCGATCACGTCGAGACCAACCGTGCTCGCACGCAAGCACGGATCGAGCGGCTCGTCGGCTGGGCGACGCAGCGCCCCGAGATCCCAAGTGACCTCGACGTCGAACTCACCGCACGCGCGATCCGCTGCCTCGGTGAGGAGGCCGGACGGACGCTGTTGACCGACCCCGAGCGTTACTCGCCGGACCGTTACGCCGAGTTCGTAACGTCGGTGATGAAGCTCATCTGGTTGAAATCGTCCTGAGCTCCCACTTGCCATCGATCACGGAGCGATCGGCGATCTCGCTCGCCGGCTCGATCCGGGCCGGCGAGCTCACCGCCACCGACGCAGTCGACGCGCACATCGCGATCCACGAGCAGTTCGGGCCGCAGATCAACGCGATCGCCGCCGACCGCTTCGACGCCGCGCGACGGGAGGCCGATTTGGCGGACCAGCGGATTGCGGCCGCAGCGAGCCCCAGCGACCTGCCCCCGCTGCTCGGAGTGCCGTTCACGGTCAAGGAGTCGATCGCCGTGCAGGGGATGCCGCTCTCGGCAGGTCTGGTGGCGCGCCGGGACTATCGAGCCGACCGCAACGCGACCGCCGTACAGCGCCTGGTCGACGCGGGGGCAATACCGCTGGGGGTTACGAACACGTCTGAGCTGACGCTCTGGATCGAGTCGAACAACCGCCTCTACGGGCGGACCAACAACCCCTACGACGCTTCGAGGACCGCCGGCGGCTCATCGGGAGGCGAGGGGGCAGCGGTCGGATGCGGGGGCTCCCCGTTCGGGCTGGCGTCCGATATCGCGGGGTCGATCCGCGTGCCGTCGCTGTTCTGCGGCGTGTTCGGGCACAAGCCGTCGGCGGGGCTGGTGCCCAACACCGGCCTGTGGCCACCGACGACCGGCGAGTCGGGACGGATGCTCGGAACCGGGCCGCTAGCCCGGCGGGCGGAGGACCTGATGCCGTTGCTGAGGCTGATCGCAGGGCCCGACGGCGAGGATCCGGTCGCGCATGCCGCGGAGCTCGAGGATCCGGCGAGGGTGTCATTGAGCGCGCTGGAAGTCGTGACGATCGACGACGCCGCCGTCCGTTCGATCGACGATGAGCTGCGGGATGCCCGCGAGCAGGCCGTCGGCGCACTCCGCGCCGCGGGCGCGAGCGTCCGCCGGGTCCGGCTCGGCGGATTGCGGCGCGCGATGCCGGCATTCCTCGCGGCGCTCGAGGCCGGGTCGGGCGATGACGCCGCGCACGCCACCCTGCGCCTCCTCGCGGATTCCGGCGAGCCCAAGCCCCGGATGCGCGATCTGCTCCGATGGGGCGGCCCGCACACGTTCCCCACCAGGCTTACCCTCGCCACAGAGCTGCTCCGCAGCGACGAGAACTCGAAGCCGTCGCGCCGGATGCTGGCCTCGGCGCGCGATCTCGTCGCCGAGCTGATCGACGCCGTCGGCGACGGGGTGCTGCTTCACCCCGCCCATCCCCGGCCCGCACCCAGGCATGGACGCACGCTCGGTCGGCTGTGGCTGCTCACCCCGACCGCGGTGTTCAACCTCGCCGGCTTGCCGGTAACCGAGGTTCCGCTCGGACTCTCGGAATCCGGACTCCCGCTGGGCGTCCAAGTCGCCGCCGGGCCCGGGCGCGATCACGTCTCGATCGCGGTCGCCCTCGAACTGGAGCGCGTGTTCGGCGGTTGGGCCCCACCTCCCCCACCGGAGACCGCCCCTTAAACCTGACGAGGACCCGCTTTCAGGGTCCTCGCCGGTGAATCCTCCTGTCCGCGCCCACGGCCGGGTTGGGCGCGTTGTGCGGGAGATCGATTCCAGCGTTCAAACTCATCGGCCAGGCGAAAGTTGCGCCCTGCGGGGCGAATATCTTCCTGCCATACTCGAACCCCCCACCTCGGGGGCGTAGCTCAGTTGGTTAGAGCGCCGGCCTGTCACGCCGGAGGTCGCGGGTTCGAGTCCCGTCGCTCCCGCTCCGAACGTTGCTGGAACTCGGCATCTTCTTGCCAGGTTGACCGACCGGGCCCATCGATCGGTCAACGGTTTCGGTCAACGGTCAAGCGCCTGGCGAGACGCGATATTGGCCTCAGGGCAGACGGCCGATGGCGCATGATGGCGTGCTTACAAGCAGGAAGTCGGCGGTCCGAGCCCGTCACCGCCATTCTCAGCGCTGGCGTTGCGCGGTGAGGCCTGCCTGTCGGTGGACAGCGTGCGTGCGATCAGGATCCTAGCCGCCGCGCCAGTCGCAGATTGATCCCGCGCGAGAGCCGCACGCCCGTAGCGCCGGCGGGTGCTCTCCGCGTAGGCAGCCCCCACTCCGGGTAGCGCTGCCGACGTGCATCGCAGCATCGAGATCACCGTCGCCCCCGGTGCCACAGCGAGCTTGATCAACGATCTGAGCGCGGTCGAAGGGGCCATGACGATCTCGGTCCAGCGTGGTCAGTCGGTCAAACCGGTGGGCGACGTCATCAACGTCAAGACCCTCAACAGCGACGCGGATATGGTCCTTCGCGCCGCGGGGCGCGCGCGCGAGTACGGCCCGGTGTCGATCTCCACAGCCAGCCTCGACAGCCTCTCCGACCTCCACCACCAGCCGCAGATCCGCGCCGACCACGACGAAGCCTCATGGGAGGAGGCCGAAACCGCGCTGCGCAGACACACCCGGCCGAACCTCAACCTGATCCTCGCATCGGCCGGCGGCAGCCTGGCCGCCGCCGCCGGGCTGGCCTCCAGTTCCGGCGTCACCGAGGCCACGGCCCTCGTGGCGGCGGCGATCATCGCGCCCGCGTTCGAGCCTGTGGCGCGAGCTGGGCTCGCCACCGTCACCCGCCAATCGCGGGTGTTCATCGGCGCTGCCAGCTCGGTGCTATTGATCTACGGCACGGTGATCGCGACCGCCGTCGTCGCGACGCTTCTCCTTCGGGCAGCCGGATCCGGCTACGTCGCGTCTTTCCTGCACAGCTCGACAGTGCATGAGGTCCAACACCCACCTCTGGTGAATCTCCTCCTGTCGGCCGCCGGAGCGGTCACCGGCGCGGTCATGGTAGCCGCGGGCCGGTTCACCGTTCTGGCCGGACCGGTCATAGCCCTTCAGCTGCTACCGGCCATGGCCACGATCGGGATCGCGCTCGAGCTCGGTGACCCCGGAATTGCTGCGCGCGCCCTGGGAAGAGTGGGAATCGACGTCGGAATGATCCTGATCGCGTGCCTGGCCGTGTTCACCTATAAGTACCTGACAGTGCATGGTCGTCGGCGGCCGTTGTCCTAGCGAGCGGTTCGCGAGTGGCATATTCACGTCAGCGATCACGACCGACGGCCGATTCGGAGTAGTATCGGCCGTGGTGCTGGCCCTGCGGCCAGAATCTCAGCTCAAGCTCGAATGCCACCGACGGTGCGATCTGCGCCACGAGGCGGGAAGCGGGAGCTACTGGTTTTGACTGCGGGGCCGGGGCAGCACCTTTCGGGGCGCTGTTTCACCGCGTTTCTGACCTTGTCTGCACGTCCCGGAACCTCGGGCGGGCAGTCCCGGCTCCGGATGCACGTCGTCCGATCCGGCCTGCAACTACCTGTTCAACGAAAGAGGGACCGTGAGCGTCACCACCCCTAAGATCGTCGGACCCACCGACGGGAAGTCAGGCTTCCTCGGAAGCATCGGAGTGCGCTTCATGATCGACGGTAGCGAAGCCGGTGAGCGCTTCTCCCTCGTCGAGCACCCCATGTCGGCGCGAGCGCTCGCCGCTCCTCTACACCGCCACCACAACGAGGACGAATACAGCTTCGTCGTCGAAGGGCGCATGGGCGCCCTGCTGGGCGAGGAGCACGTCGAGGCGGGCCCAGGGCATCTCGTACACAAGCCGCGCGGACAGTGGCACACGTTCTGGAATGCCGGCGATGAGCCCTGTCGGATCCTCGAGATCATCTCGCCCGCAGGATTTGAGCGCTTCTTCGCCGAGCTCACCGAGCTCGGAGGCGTCGCCACGGCCGGTCCCGACCAGCTCGGGGAACTCTGCCAGCGATACGCACTGGAGATGGACCCCGACAGCGTGCCGGATCTCATCGAGCGCTTCGGAGTCCGCTTCCCGGCAGAACCACTCGTTCGATAGGCCGAGCGGACGCGCAGGTTGAGCGAGCTCCGGCACCTGCGATAGCCGCTAGCTCTCGCTGAGGATCTTCTGCTTTTGGGCGGCGAACTCCTCGTCGGTCAGTACCCCGCGCTCATGGAGCTCGGCCAGCCTGGTCAGCCGTTCGGTGGGGTCGGATCTGACGGCAGCTTGGCTGGCGGCGGCCTGCGCTTGACCCATCATGTCCGAGAGCGACTGGCCGCCGATCATGATGTTCGACCCCGCCATCGGGCCGTTGGCCGTCACGGCGTCGATCAGCTGGTTGCTGGCGTCGTCCTTGGCCAGCGCGATCTGGTGGGGTTGACCCGGGCTGCCGCCCGCCTCGCCGATCCGGGCCGCCGCCTGCATGTACTTGCTCTTGCCTCCGTCGAGCGGGATATAGATGGTCAGCAGCTGCCGGTCATCGGGCACGCCCGTGATCGCCGCCATCACCGGCGCAGTCGCGCGCTTGGCCGAGAAGGTGTCCCGCTCCCAGGTCATCAGCACCTTGCCCGCGACGAGGTTGCCGCCGTCGTGCTTGTCCTCGATCGCGTAGACCTTGCCTTTGCTCGCCGCGAGGACGAAGCTGTTCGGCAGGCCGCCAGTTTCCATGTTCTTCAGCCCGCCCATCGTGCGAGGCATCAAGGCCCGGCTCAGCCCCTTGGAGGCCTTGACGAAGCCGCGGTTGAAGCCGCCGACCCCGAACGCCTCCAGTTGCATGTCCTGCGTGCACTGCTCGCAGCGCGCGGCGACCTCGATCGGCTCACCCACGGCGGACGCGGCCGCGGCGACCGCCTGCGTGTTCATGCTCAGGTCTTCTGTGGTTACTGCCTTCATTTGGTCCTCCTCGTTTGCATGGGCGTGCGCCGATGCAACGCCCCCGGTGTTTTCAGCCGACGCCGCCTACGCACGGTCCATGTAAAGAGCGTTGAACCGCTGCGCGACGGCCCGGTTGGCCTTGATCCTGTCGTTCCAGCCCTGCATCGCCTCCTCCCAGCTGTCGGCTGAGACGCCCTTGGCAGCAGCCACTTCCGGACCCCGGGCGATGTCGTAGTTGTACGCGGCAAGCCCTTTGGAGATTTCGGCATAGAGCTCGATCGACACCCCCGCAATCGGGTCGAAGTCGACTATGGCGGCTGGCCTCTCCATGCAGGCTCCTCTCTCTTCTCGGTCCCCGGTCCCGTGGGGTTGGCAAGCTAGTGCGAGTTTGAGCCGCCACGAGGGGTTTGGCAGTGTCAATCCAGTCTCGATCTGGTGTCGCCGCACGGCTATTGTTGAGCTCAGTTATCGATGACCGATCTGGGGAGGTCACGGTGGGCGCAGACCAGCGCGCCAAGACACTTGGCGAGCTGATTGATCAGCGAGAGCGTGGCCGGTTCGTCGGCCGCGTACGCGAGCTGTCGCTGCTCGAGGCCTGCCTGGGCAACCAGCCGCCGGCCAGCGTCGTCCTCGTGCATGGCCCGGCGGGAATCGGCAAGAGCTCGCTGCTACGGGAGCTGGCGCGCCGGGCGCGGGTAGCGGCCTGGGATGTGTTTTTCGTCGAGGGCCGGGAGCTGCCGCCCGAGCCGGACGCCTTGGAGGCTGCGCTGGCCGCCGCTCGGGCCAGCCCCAGACCGCTGGTCCTGATCGACACCTACGAGCGGATGACCGGGCTCGACGGCCGCCTGCGCCGCGAGCTGCTTCCGGCGCTCCCCGGGGACGCAGTGGTGGTGATCGCCGGGCGCGGCGTCCCTGACCCTGCCTGGCTCGACGGGGGCTGGCAGGAAGTGGTGCGCGAGATCCACCTGACCGGGCTCGAGCGCTCCGAGGCTTTGGGTCTGCTCACCGCGCAGGGTGTCGATCGAAAGCGCGCGGACACGATCGCCAACTGGGCCGAGGGCTCACCGCTGGCGCTGGCGCTGGCCGCCGAGACCGCCACGCAGAGCGACGATTGGAACCCCGCCGGCGCCACGGAGCATCCCGAGGTGCTGCGCTCGCTGATGCGCCGGATCGTGGATGGCGAGCTCGAGGGGGAGCGGCTCTCGGCGCTTGCCGTCGCGTCGATCGCGCGCGTCACGACGCCCGAGCTGCTGGCCCAGGTCCTGCCGGAGAGTGACACGGCCGCCGCCTACGACCGTTTGCGGGAGCTGTCGTTCACCGAGCCGCTCGGCGATGGCCTCGCGCTGCACGAACTCGTGCGCCGCACGCTGCAAGCTGACTTTCGCCAGCGGGACCCTGACCGAGAGCGTGAGCTGCGCCGACGGATCGCCGACCACCTCTACGCGCAGGCGCAGCGCCAGGGCCCCCTGGTGGCCATCGAGCTTGCCCATCTGATCGAGAACCCCACCATCCGCTGGGGCTTCGGGTGGGAGGGGAGCATCGATCACCGGATCGACGTCGCCCGGCCGGGCGACGCTGACGTGGTCGCCGCAGAACTCGCTGAGCGTGGCTTTGCCGCTTGGTGGGAGCACTCGAAGCTGTTCTTCGAACACGCACCCGAGCGGATCGCCGTGGCGCGCGACAGGGATGACCGCGTCTCTGGTTACGCGATCGCGATGAGCCCGGCCACGGCCCCGCCGTTCGCCCGGTCGGACCCACTGCTCGGTCCCTGGCTCACCCATGCCGAAGCCGCCTCGAATTTGGGCGAGAGCGTGCTCTGGCGTGACTCGATCGACTTCACGCGCGACCCGCGCGGCCGCGTTCAGGCCATGCTCGGCGTCGCCGGGGTGCTGCGCTCCGGCGCCGCCAATCCGCGGTTCGCCTACATGCCGATCAACCCGGCGATGCCGGCGGCGCTCCAGTTCGCCCGCGAGATGGGCGCCGAGCATCTGCCCGCGCTCGACCTCGTGCTGCCCGGGGCCCGGATCGAGTGTCATCGAATCGACTACGGCAACGGCGGTCTCACGGCAGCCGAGCGAGCTGTCGTTTACCGAGAGCTCGGGCTCCCCGACCCCCGGACCCCGGCCGAGGACGTGGCTCCGGAGCTCGAGACCGTCCGCGCCGCGCTCCGAAACTTCCGAGTGCCCGCTGAGCTGGCGCGGAGCCCGCTGGCCCACGGAGACTCGGCTGACGAGCGCGCTGAATCGGTTCGTTCGATCCTGCGCAACGCCGCCGAGCGTGCGTTCGGGGACACCGAGAACGAGAAGTTGCTCCAACGGGTCCTCGTGCGGGGCTATCTCGAGTCCGGGAGCAGCCATGAGCAGGCGGCCGATGAGCTCCACCTCAGCCGCGCGGCCTACTTCCGCCGGCTACGGTCGAGCACCGAGCGGCTCGCCGAGTATCTCGCCTCCGGGTCCGGGCGTTCCTGAGGCCCAGGAGACAGCCGCGCGACTCAGCTGACCGCTTTCTTCACCAGCCGAGCGATCTTCGCCTCGACCTCGTCATTCAGCTCGTTGATGGCGAAGCCGATCGGCCACATTGCGCCTGAGTCGAGCTTGGCGTTGTCGCTGAATTCGAAGCTCGCATACCGGGTCTTGAACTTGTCGGCCGGCTTGAAGAAGCAGACGGGTTTGCCGTCCTTGGTGTAGGCCGGCATTCCGTACCAGGTCCGCGGAACCAGATCCGGCGCCGCCGCCTTGACGATCGCATGAATCCGCTTCGCCTTGGCGCGGTCCGTCTTGCTCATCTCTGCGATCTTCGCCTGCACGTCGGCCTCGCCGTCCGCGTCGGCGGCCGCCCGCTTCATCTCTTTTGCCCGCTCGCGCATGGCCGCGCGTTCCTCCGCGGTGAAGCCGGACGCCTTGCCGCCGCTCGCGCGCTTGGCCGGTCGCCGGGTTGCGGATTTTGTCGCGTGTCGGTCAGCCATCCCTAATCCCCTCCGTCGCTGTCGTCGGTTCCCGATCAGACTCTCGCACAACTACGCCTAGCCCAGCAGGCGTGCGACGGCACGACGAGCTCGGTCGGGCGCCTCGCCGTCCTCAAACAACAGCAGCGCCTGGTTGAGGCTCATCGCGAGCCCGTTGATCAGCAGCGCCAGCTCGTCGGGGTCGGTATCCGCAGCCAACTCGCCGGCGCGGACCGCCACCTCGATGTCGGCCGCCAGCGTCGCCAGCCACCGTCGCTGCGCTCTGGCGACGGCATCGCGGAGCGCGCCGTCGCGCGCGTCGAACTCGACCGACGCGGTCGTCACGAGGCAGCCACCTGGGAGCGTGCGGCGCTCGTGGTAGCGGATCCACTGCTCGCAGACGCCCTTGAGGCGCGGCAGGCCGGCGGGCAAGGTCGCGACCGGCTCCCACACCAGCTCGATGAACTGCTCAATCCCGCGCCGGAACGCGGCGAGCTGGAGCTCCTGCTTTGACCCGAATGGGCCGACCACCCCGGCCTTGCTCAACCCGAGATCACCGGCCAACCCGCCGATCGTGACCCCCTCGAAGCCGTCCACCGACGCGACCAGGAGCGCCCGCTCGACGATTGACTCGCGGGTCTGCCGCGCCACTAGATCACTGCTGCGAGGGCTCACCGCCCCGCACAGGTTACTAGACAGGCGGCAGCCATTTAACGTACGATCGTTCGCTAACAACCTGAACGACGGCAAGTGAGGACGGCGATGCGCTGCAGATGGCTTGGATGGGCAGGGGTCGAGCTCGAGTCAAACGGTGAGCGGCTGGTGATCGACCCGCTCGGCGATCCGGCCGCCCTGTATCGCGTGCTCGGGGATGCGGCGGCCGGCGTTCGCTTGCCGGAAGTCGTTGAGGCCGCCGCCGACCGCACCGCCCTGGCCGCGCTGGTGACCCATCTCCACCGTGACCATGCCGACGCCCCGGCGATCGCGAAGACCGTCGCGCCGGCGGCCCCAGTGCTCCTTCCGGAACTCAGTTACCGCAGTCCCGGAATCGCGCAGGCGGTCCACGAGCTCGACCAGGACGGGCTCGCTCTCCGTCCAACCTCACCCTGGGAAACGATCACGGTCGGACCCTTCACGGTCACCGCCCTGCCCGCCGCCGACGGCACCGGCGAGGAGCAGCTGTCGTGGGCGGTCGAGGCTGGTGGCCAGCGGATCATCCACTGCGGCGATACTGCCTTTCACGGATGGTGGTGGCCGGCCGCCGAGCAAGCGGGTCCGTTCGACGTCGCGTTCCTACCGGTCAACGGCGCCGTCGTCGATTTTCCGTGGCGCCAGCCGGCCAGCCCGCTCCCGGCCGCGATGGATCCAGATCAGGCGGCGATCGCCGCCGCTGCGCTGGGCACCAGGCGAGCCGTCCCCATCCACTTCGGCGGCTTCGACCTCGATCCGTACTACCGCTCAATTCCGGATGCGGACGACCGTTTCCACGCCGCCGCGGCCAGAGCGGGCATCGAAACGCTGGACCCGAGACTCGGGGCCGTGTTCGAGTTATAAAGCCCCCGTAGGATCGGGCACCCGTTCCCGCAGTCCTACAGAGGAGAGTTGTCATGTGGCAGAGCCACCCTTACCGGCGCGGCCTCGCGCTCGCCGGCGCCAGCGCGATTGCCGCCGGTGCCGTGATCGTCGCCAGTAGCTCCGCGGCGTCGCCTCGCGCCACCGCGGCTGGCACCACGGTGCACGTGATCGAGCACGCGCTCACCGATACCGAGATCCCGTCGGGGGGCGGAAAGGATGTGAAGGGCAACATCCTGACCTTCAACAACCCGGTCTACGATCTCGCCAACCGCAGACAGGTCGGGCATGACGAGGGTTTCTGTAACCGGATCGCGCCCAAGCAGGGGATTTGGGAATGCCTGTGGACCACGTTCGTGGCCGGAGGTCAGATCACTGTCCAAGGCCCGTACTACGACACGCGCAACAGCGTCCTGTCGATCACCGGCGGAACCGGTGCCTACCGTGACCGGCGCGGTCAGATGACGTTGCTCTCCCGCGACGGCGGCAAGGAATATGACTTCGTGTTCCACCTGAGCTGAGCCGCCCCGGTTAGGGTTCCCCATCGCCACGGAGCTGCCCAACCAACCACCGAACCGTCAGACGCCCGTTGTCACGCGCCGGTCGTTCGTCCGCACGACCGGCGCGATGGGGCTGCTGGCGCTCGCGCCGGCCGACCGGGTCGAGGCGCTGCTGAAAGCCACCCGGGCCGGCAAGCCTGGGCATTTCCTCACCGCGCACGAGCTCAAAACCCTGACCGCGCTCACCGACCGGCTGCTCCCTGGGCCACCGGAGGACCCCACCCCAGGCGCGG
Source organism: uncultured Solirubrobacterales bacterium (assembly GCA_963794825.1). Classification (GTDB taxonomy): domain Bacteria; phylum Actinomycetota; class Thermoleophilia; order Solirubrobacterales; family Solirubrobacteraceae; genus Palsa-465. The sequence continues at coordinate 1,095,047 of CAWCFB010000003.1, read as the reverse complement.
TCGAGGCGGGCGTCCCGCACGCCATCGACCTGCTGCTCGGCGCGTTCGACCTCGATCCACCGCTGATCATCGCCGGAGGCCCATTCTCGAACCGGGCGGGCGCGAAGCGCGATGACTTCGCGCACTTCGTCCACCTCGATCGCCAGGCTGCGCTCGGGTGGCGGATCAGGTTGGAAGGCTCCAGAGGGATCAAGGAGCGCGAGTTCGCGGGCCCGGTGAAGGGCCTCCAGCAGGTCTACCGCGAAGGGCTCGCCCTGCTCGACGAGCTCACCCGGAAAGCCGCCAGCAAGAACTTCGCGGACGCATCCGTGTCGGTGCAGAAGGAGATCCTCGGCGCCGCGCATGTGCAGACGTTCCTCGGCGCGGCGATGGCGAACACGCTCGAGGCGATGTACGGCCCACCCGAGTACGGCGGCAACCGAAATCGCGTCGGCTGGACCTCGAACGGCTGGCACGGTGACAACCAGCCCCGCGGTTTCACTCCCGCCCAGGTGTCTGAGCTCGACCGGCCGAGGGCCCGCGCCGGCGAGGCAGATGCAGCGAAGCTGGAGCTGCCCGCGACGCTGCCCTCGCTCTCGGGCCGTCCGGCCTCGCGCGAGGAGTGGTGGCTGGCCCGTCGGCGGCTGAACCGATGAGCAAGGCTTCGGTGATCATCGTCGGGTCGGGCGCAGGCGGGAGCGTTACCGCGTGGGGGCTACGACAGAAGGGGCATCCGGTGGTGATCCTCGAGAAGGGGCGCAGCCTGTTCCCGGGGCTCGGGACGCGCGGCGACATCGGGTCCCTGTTCAGTAACGACGAGGTCAAAGAAGGGCGGTTCTTCGAGGATCAGGATCCGATCCTCGAGCCGCGGACGAGCCGAACGCAGGCCGAAGCGCGCCGCGGGGTCGCGCGCTCGTTCGTAGGCGACGTCAACGACCTGCCGACGACGGTCGGGGGCGGCACCGTTCACTGGGACGCAAAGGTCCCCCGGTTTTGGCGCCACGATTTCAAGGGCCGCTCGCTGTACGGCCCGGTACCGGGCGCGAACGTCGCCGATTGGCCGCTGACCTACGACGAGCTCGAGCCCTACTACGACGAGGTTGAGCACCGCCTAGGCGTGCAGGGCGACATCCACCGGATGCCCCAGCGCACGCTCGAGCAGGCGCCCCGTCGCCATCAGTTCCGACTGCCGCCGAACCCGCCGATGTACGCGGGGCGGCTGCTCGCGCAGGGGGCCAAGGCGACCGGCAACTACCTCTACCCGTTCCCGCAGGGCGTTCACTCGGTCCCCTTCAACGGGCTGCCCGCCTGCAACTCGTGCGGCTTCTGCTCGGGCTTCGGTTGCCCGATCAACGCACGCGGCGGCGCGGCGATCTCGTTCCTCCACGACGCGCTGCTCGACGGCGCCGAGCTGCGGACCCGCTGCATGGTCGACCGAATCGACGTCACCCGCGACGGCCGGCGAGCGCGAGGGGTCTCATACATCGACGAGCACGGCCGCCGCCAAACCGAGCGTGCCGACATCGTCGTGCTCGCACCTTCGGCGATCGAGACGGCCAGGCTGCTGCTGCTCTCGGCCAGCGCGAAGCACCCGCATGGGCTCGGCAACCGCTCGGGTCAGGTCGGGCGCAACCTCATGTTCCACTACTTCACGCTCGGAATCGGGCTGTTCAATGACCCCGTCCATTCCTGGCGAGGGCCCGCCACGACGTTCACGACGGACGACTTCATTGGTCCGGTGACGGGCCGCGCCGCGCGCGTCCACGGGCTCCCGTATCTGAAGGGCGGGGCCTGTGAGGTCGGCGGGGCGGTGCTGCTGTTGCAGGAGGCACAGCTGTACACGGAGCTCCCGAGTCTGTACGGCGCCCCTTTCAAGTCGCTGCTCCGCAATCTCGCGCTGCGCGACCACATCTCCGGGATTCAGCTGATCGGCGAGGACATGCCACAGCAGGCCAACCGGGTCGACCTGGATCCCCGGATCCGCGACCTGCACGGCCTGCCGGTCCCGCGGATCACCCACTCACCGCACAAGTTCGAGCTCGCGGCGTCCGCCTACTACGGCCCCAAGGTCCAGGCGATCTGCACCTCCGCGCCGGGGATCAACAAGTCCGCGCAGGCGCTCGTCGACTCGCTGGCCGGGTCGTACGGCAATCCGCTCGCCGGATCCAATTCGACGGCCCACATCATGGGCACGGCGCGGATGGGCGACGATCCCGACACCTCCGTGGCCGATCGCTACGGCCGGGTGCACGAGCTCGACAACGTCCACCTGGCCGATGCCTCGGTGTTCACGTCGTCCGGCGGGTTCAACCCGAGCCTGACCATCATGGCCCTGGCGCTGCGGGCCGCCCGACACATCGGCTAGGCCCCAACCGGATTCAGTTGGTCAGAAGCCGGAGCGTTCCCCGGCCATAGGTGGTCGCGAAGATCGCCCGCCCGTCTGCGCTGAGGACCAGATCGTTGACGCGGACGTCAGGGAAGTCCGAACCGAGCGGGATCCAGGTCCCGTTGTCGTACTGCTCGACGCCGCTCTCGGTGCCGGCCAACAGCGTGGAACCGTCGACCAGCAGCGCGTTCACCGAGGTCGCCGACAAGTGGCCGCTGATGTCGGTCCAACTCTGGCCGCTGGTCTGCGTCGCGAGCACTCCGCCAACGTTCGTTGTGCCGGCGTAACCAGCGGGTGCGTAGACCCGCAGGCTGACGAACACGTGCTCAGCCGCCGCCCCAGTCGAGGCAGCGCCGTCGATTGCGATGTCGCCGACCGAAAGCCCGTTCGTCGGCGCGTTGAGGTTCGTCCACGTCAGCCCTAGGTCGCTGCTGCGCATCACGCTGCCAAATCCGGACCCGGCATAGATCACCGGGGTGGAGGTACCGGGGATCAGGGCGGCGTTCACGACGGTCAGGTAGTCCGACGGTGCCAACGGCACCGACCGCGCCGCCCAGTGTGCGCCGTCATCGGTGCTTACGAACAGCGTGGTGCCGTTCTCGGGCAGCAGCAGCACACTGGGATCGTTGCTGGCCTGCACCAGCCGCATGTAGTACGGCTCATTACCGCGCTGCGGCAGCGTCACCGAAGACCAATTCCGACCTGAGTCGTGCGAGACGGCAAACCCCAGTGATCCGCCCTCTGCGTTGACGCCGGCGTAGTAGGTAGTGGGGTGGTTGCGATCGATCAGCACCCCGTACCCGTCGGCGTGGTAGAGCTCTCGCACTGCCGACTGCCCGCCATAGGCATCGACCCCGAGGTCCTGCGCGCCGGTCAGCTCTTGGTCGGCGGACTGTGCGGCGGCGAAGTAATCGATCCCCGAGACCAGCCCGGCATTGTTGTTGTCGAATGTGCGCGTCTTGAAGTTGTAGAAGGCAGTGCCACCGTCGTTGCCGCCGTACAAAGCTTGCGCACCCTTCGCCGCGCCACCAAGGGCCAGCGCGCGCCAGTCGCCGAACTTCGGCGCGGTGTGGCGACGGCCGATCAGCCCCACAGTCGAGCGCCCCCACGTGTATTCGAACGGCCCGTCCTCCTGCGCGAAGTACGCCTGCTTCGGGTTACCGGGATCGACAACCAGCTGTGCGATCGATCCCTTGGGCCGAGTCCGCCGACTGGTCCGGAAACGCCAAGAGCGGCCGCCGTTAGCGCTCGTATAGATGCCGGATCCCCGGCCATCGGTCATATACACGGCGTAGGCGTAGGTGTGGTGGTGCGCCGTAGCGAGCCCCGGCGCGAGAACCAGCCCCGCCCCGCCGTCGGCCGAGTCGAGCTCGAATGCGCGCCACCTCAGGCCACCGTCGGTGGATTCGTAAATGGCGTGGCCGCGCGGAGTGAGTGCCGACCCCGCACTCTGCGCCACCCCCACCAGGAGGTCGCCGGTTACCGGATCGATCGCCAGTCTCACCTCGGCAGCCGAGAACGGACCCGGCTTGATCGGAAGTACTTCGGTCCACGTCCGGCCGCTGTCACCACTGCGGAACACGCCATTGTTGGCCGCAGCGATGACCACGCGGTCGTCACGGGGTTCGACGGCCAGCCCCTCGACGGCGTAGCCCCGCAGCGGTGACTCGGTTGCCGCCAGCGGCGTCCAGCTCCTACCGCCATCGACCGACTTGAGGACTCCCGCGCCGGGTTGGCCGTCGGCATCGTCGATGACGTCGTAACCGGTCCCGGCGTACACGATCTTGTGATCACGGGGGTCCACCGCGAGGGAGTTGATCGCGGTCGACGGCCACCGGGGGCTGGTCACATCCACCCAACGGCCACCCGACTGCTGCTCCCAGATGCCGCCGAGCGTCCCGACGACCTCTGTCGGTCGTTTGCCTGGGATTACGGCGACCGCGCTGACCCGGCCGGCAAGGCCGGACTGGTCACCGACAGGCGAACCGTCGACCGAGGTCCCGATCTCCTGCCATCGTCCAGAGGGGACGCTGGCCATCGCAGACGCGCTCGCGAGGGCTCCATCGGTCACCAAGCCGCACAGGAGCGCGAGCGCGACGGCCAGCCCGCACTGCCGCGGCCGGGCGACGACCTTGCGCAAGTGCCGCGACTCAGTCGTGCTTGAGAGACGCCTCCAGATCCGACCAAACATCTTCGACATCCTCGCAGCCCACGCTCAGCCGGATCAATCCGGCCGGGATGTGCTCCTGGCCGGGGTGCGCGCTGCGACGCTCCATCGTCGTCTCGATCCCGCCGAGACTCGTCGCGTGACGGACGATCCTGGCGGCACCGCACGCCAGATCGGCGGCTTGCGCGCTCTCGAGCTCGAAGCTGACGATCGTGCCGAACCCCGGGTAGCGCACACGGACGACGGCAGCGTGCGCCTCCAGCCGCGAAGCCAGCTCCCGGGCGGAGCTCTGGGCGTGCCGCAACCGCAGCGCCAGCGTCCTGGCTCCCCGCAAGGCCAGAAAGCACTCGAGCATCCCCGGCGTCGCCCCGTTGCGACCGCGAGCCGCGTGCAGCAGTTCGCGCTGATCCGGATCTCGAGCCACCGCCGCGCCGAGCAACAGGTCGGAATGGCCGCCGATCAGCTTGGTTGCCGAATGGACGACGATGTCGGCGCCAAGCTCGAGCGGCCGTTGCAAGAGCGGCGTGGCAAACGTGTTGTCGACGACGATGCGGGTACCGGGGGCGCGGGGCGCAGCGCAAATCGCGGCCAGGTCCGCGACCTCGAGCAGCGGGTTCGACGGCGACTCGAGCCACAGCAGGTCCGCCTCGGAGGCCCGCTGCAGCCACCGCGGGTCCCGCGCGTCGAGCCGCTCGAGCCGCCAGCCGTGATTTCGCACTCCCTCCTCCGCGATCGCGGTGACGCCCTGATAGCAGTCGGCCGCGAGCACCAGGTGGGCCCCCGTAGCGAGCTGTCCGAGGACGGCCGCACAGGCGGCCATTCCGGACGAGAAGGCCACCGCGTGTCCCCCTTCGAGCCCGCCCAGCAACGTCTCGAACGCCTCCCATCCCTCGGTCCCCTCGTTGCGGCTGTAGATCCGCTCGGACCCGACCCCGTAGTTGGAGGCGGCGATGATCGGGACGTTGAGCGGCGCCCCCGGCGCGGGATCGGGACGGCCGCCCACGATCACCCACGTCTCAGGGGTTACCCGATCTGGTTGCACATGGCCGCTCATCTGCGAACCCGAGGCTGCCAGATCTCGCGCCCCGGGTCATCTTCGGCGACCACCACGTTCTACCGTTCTGGAACCGTGGACAGCCACCGTCGCACCGTGCAGGCGCTGCTCGGCCAGGCCGCTGCCGAGCATCAGCAGCTGATGGCCCGCCTACCGCCTGACGTGAGCGAGTCGCTCCCCGTCGACGCGCAGGGCGTCACGCGGGCGATCGATCACTTGGCCTCGGCGGCCGGGTTCTCGGACCGCGACCGCCAAGCGCTGGTCCGTCCCCACGGGGTCAATCCGGCCGTCATGCACGCGCGGGTCTTCGGCGCTGCGCCGCTGACGCGGGAGACGGTGATCGGGGCGTTCGTCGACGGCGCCCGCGTACGCGCCGATGCCCTGTCGGCGCTCGCCGACGAGACGGGAGGCGAGTCGCTGGGGCTCGAGGTCCGGACGCTGCTGAGCGAGAATCCGTTGCCCTCACCGACGGACGCCGACGCCGTACCCGCCCTCCGGAAGGCCTATCTGGCGCACGAGCGAGCCGCGCTGCTGATCGCCGCAGCGCTCGATGCAGAGCGATGAGCCCCGGGGCCGACGCACAGCGGATCCTCGCCCTGGGGTACATCACCGCTGTCACGATCCCGCCGATCGGGCTGATCATCGGAATCGTCGTCGCGCTGCGGCGTCAGGCCCCGGCGGGCCGCCATGCGACGTGGATCATCGTGATCAGTGTGATCGCCGCGGTCGTCTGGATCGCTGTGTTCGCGTCGGGCGCGATCAGCGCCACCGACAACACGATCAGTTAGAGACGCAGTCAGCGCAGCGGCCGTGGATCATCAGCTCAGCGCCCTCGGCGACAAAGCCGGAACGTCTCGCGGCCTGCACCAAAGCGTCGAGCTCGTATTCGCCGTCGAGGTCGAAGATCCGACCGCAGTGGCGGCACACCATGTGCTGGTGGGGATCGGTGCGCGGGTCATACAGGGCCGCGCCGGTCCCGGCATCAAGCTTACGCGCGAGTCCCAGCTCGACGAACAGATCGAGAGTCGCGTACACGGTCGGGACCGACGTGCCTGGCAGATCGTGGCGAATGGAGTCGAGGATCTCCTCGGCCGTCGCGTGGACGCCGCGGCGACGGAGCTCGCGCAGAATCACGAGCCGCTGTGAGGTGACGCGCTGGCCGCGCGAGCGCAGCAGCTCGATTAGATCCTGGCCTTCGATTTCTCTCGTGTCCGTGGGCATTAGGTGACCCTTATTCTAACTCACTTGCTATAGTAGCGTCAATGGCTGAGTTGATCGCGCACCTCCGCGGCCTCGACGAGGAGTCGTTCGTTCTGCGCTACATCCAGCCCGGCCTGGTCGGGCTGATCGACGGGACGCTTTCGACCCTGGCCCCGATCTTTGCCGCCGCGCTGCTCTCGGGCTCCCATGCGGCGCTGTTCGTCGGACTGGCCACCGCGGTCGGCGCCGGCATCAGCATGGCCTTTTCCGAAGGCCTGTCCGACACCGGCGAGCAGACAGGGCGGGGAACCGGTGCCGTTCGCGGCGCGGTCACTGGCGTAATGACGACGATCGGCGGCGTGTTTCACTCGCTGCCGTTCATCATCCACAACGTAAACACGGCGCTCGTCGTGGCAGGGGTCGTGGTTGCCTGCGAGCTGACGGTTATCTCGCTGGTCCGCAAGCGGTTCATGAATGTGCCGCTGCGCATCAGCCTCGTACAGGTCGCCCTCGGCGGCGCGCTCATTGTCGCGGCCGGCGTGGCGCTCGGCAGCGCCTAGCCGTAGGCCGTTCAGTACAGCGCGCCCTGATCAAGCGAGCCAACCGACGTCTGGCCGGTCAGCGCAAGCGCGACGTCGATGTCCGCCCGGACGACCTCGAGCATGTGCTGAACGCCGGACTGGCCGCGCGCCGCGACCGCCCACGCCCACGCCCGCCCCACGAGCACGGCCCGGGCACCGAGTGCGAGCAGTTTGACCACGTCGAGCCCGGTCCTCACGCCGCCGTCGGCCAGCACTTCGACCGAGTCTCCAATTGCCTCGGCCACCGCTGGGAGCGCCCGCGCGGTCGACGGGACGGAGTCGAGCTGGCGCCCGCCGTGGTTTGAGACGATCACCCCGTCTACTCCGACCTCGCCGGCGCGCCGGGCGTCTTCGGCATCGAGCACGCCCTTGACGACGAGCTTCCCCGGCCACTTCGAGCGGACCCAAGCGATGTCGTCCCAGGTCACGCTCGGATCGAACTGCGCGTCCACCCAGTCACGGAACGCATCCGGCGTGCGCGCCTCCGGGACGGCGCTTCTCCAGGTTGCCAAAGGTCAGCGGCTTGCCGGCGATCGGCACGTCGCGGATCCATTGCGGGTGGGACACGAGATCGAGTGCCCGCAGCGCCTGCGCCATCGGCGGCACGCGGCCGATGACGGCGTTGCGGGTGTCGCGGTGACGGGCGCCGACGACAGCCAGGTCGACGGTCAGAACGAGCACCGGCGCCCCCACCGACCGCGCCCGGCCGATCAGCTCCTCGGTGTAGCCGCGATCGCGCATCACGTAGAGCTGGAACCACGGCGGCCGCGCGATCGCCTTGGCGACCTCCTCGATCCCGCAGATCGAAACGGTCGATTCGACGAACGGGATCCCGGCCGCCTCGGCCGCTCGCGCGGCCTGCGTCTCAGCCCGCCGAGCGAACATCCCCCCGAGCCCGACCGGTCCGAGGATCACCGGCATGGCCAGGGACTCCCCCAGCACGGACACAGACTGCTCCCTGCACCGATACGTCGCGCATCACCACCTGACGGAGCAGCACACGCTCGAGGTCGGAGACGTTCGCCCGCATCGTCGACTCCTCGTAAGCGCCCCCGTCGATGTAGTCGAACAGCTGGCGGGGCAGCCGACGCCGGGCGAGCTCCCGGTAATCGAGGATCGTCGCCGGCGCGAGCCCCATCGGGCGGTCGGGCCGGAACCTCACGGACGGGCGCTCACGGGTAGACGCGCCGCTTGATCGCTGCCGCCAGCGGTCTCGGCAGCACCTCGAGCGCGCGCAGCGCGTACGGGAGCGCGCGCACCTGCCGCGGGCTGTACACGTTCGGGATCACGACCTCGATCAGCGATGGCCCCGGCTCCGCGAGCCCCCGTTGGAGCGCCGCGACAAGATCCTCGCCGGTCTCGCACTCGGACCGACGGAACGCCCGAGTCCCTTACCGAGCGAAACGAAATCGAGGTCGGGCCCGGCCAGGTCGAGCTGGGCTCGGGCCTTTGGACCCGACGCACGCGCCCCGACTCGTCCGAGCTCGATGTTGAGGATTCCGTACGAGCGGTTGTTGAAGATCACCGCGGTGATGTTCAGCTGCTCGCGCGCCATCGTCCACAGCGACTGGATCGTGTACATCGCCGAGCCGTCCGCCTCGAGCGCGAGCACCGGCCGGTCCGGGCAGGCGACCGCCGCGCCGACGGCCACCGGCAGCCCCTGACCGATCGCCCCGCCGGTCAGCGCGAGCAGATCGTGGCGCGGCGCCCCTGCGGTGGCCGCGCCGAGGGTCAGCCCGGACGTCTGCGACTCATCGGAGATGATCGCGCCCTCGGGCAGCACGGCGCCGATCGCCTGGCACACCTTCTCGGCGGTCAGCTCGCCGGTCGGGCGCGGCGGGCCGCGCGGCCTGCGCAACCGTCGCCCGCGGCGTCCGGCGACGCCCCGAGCGCGGCGGCCAGCGCGTTCAGCGAGCCGACCGCGTCGTCCGACGGCGACGCCAGCTCGTGCACCTGGCAGCCGTCCGGGACCAGGTAGCTCTTCTTGCCCGGGTAGGCGAAGAACGAGACCGGCGCCTTGGTATCGACGAGCACGAGGTGCTTGAGGCCGGCGAGCTGCACCGACGCGAGCTCGGGGAGGTAGGCGAGCCGCTCGACCTTCGGCAGCCCCGCGCCGCGCTGCAGGCGCGTGGGGAAGACCTCGCACAGCAGCCGCGCGCCGGTCGCCGCGGCCACCGCGGCCGCGGCGCGCAGGCCGTCCTCGCGCAAGGCCCGCCCGCCGAGCAGAATCGCCGCCGAGTCGCCGCCCGCGGAGCGCGCCGGCGACTTCGCTGACCACCGACTCGGCCGCCACCGGCGGCGCGGCCAGTGACGGGGGCGTCGCAGGGGCTGGCGCCATCGCTCCAAGACACGTCCGCCGGCAGGATCAGCGTCGCCACCTGGCCGCGGTGGGCCGTAGGCCGCGGCGATCGCCTCGGCCGCGTCGCGGCTCAGCTCCGCGGTCGCCTGCGGACGTCCGGACCCACGTCGAGACGTTCCGCGCGACCGTTTCGATGTCCGACTGCAGCTGCGCGTCGTACTGCATGTGGTAGGTCGCGTGGTCGCCGACGATGTTGACGAGCGGGACCTTCGCCCGCGCGCGCGTTGTGGAGGTTCGCCAGCCCGTTGCCGAGGCCCGAGCCGAGGTGCAGCAGCGTCGCCGCCGGCTTGTCGGTCATCCGCGCGTAGCCGTCGGCCGCGCCGGTCGCGACACCCTCGAACAGCGCCAGCACCGCGCGCATCTCGGGCACCGAGTCGAGCGCGGCGACGAAATGCATCTCCGACGTGCCGGGGTTCGTGAAGCACGTGGTCACGCCGGCGTCGACGAGCGTGCGGATCAGGGCCTGGGCTCCGTTCACGGCGCGCGGATCATCGCACGTGAAATGCTGCCTGGGATGGACCCTCGCACCCCAGTGATCGTGGGCGCCGCCCAGGTGACGCGCGACGCCGGCGACGACAGCCCGATCGCGCTCGCGGTTGAGGCGGCTGCAGCTCGCGGCACAGGACAGCGGCGGGGCGACGCGCTGCTCCGCAAGGCCGACTCGTGCCGGCATGTCGCGACGCTGTGCTGGCCGTACACCGACGAGGCGGCGCTGATCGCCTCCGAGCTGGGGATCTCCCCCCGCGAGACGGTGCGCACGACGCCGCTCGGCGGCGACGGGCCGCAACGGCTACTCGGCGACACCGCGCGGGCGATCGCCGCGGGCGAGGTCGAGATCGCGGTGATCACGGGCGCCGAGGCGCTGGCCGCGCTGCGAGGTAACCAGCAGGCCGGAGCCAAACCCGACTGGCCGATGCAGCCGTCCGAGCCAGCGCCGACCCGCACCGTGGGCACCGACCGCTTCGCCAGCAATGAGGCGGAGGCGGCCGTCGGACTGCTCGCTCCGGTCTACAACTACGCGCTGCTGGAATCGGCGGTGCGCGCCCGGCAGGGACAGGACCGGCGAGACCCATGGCCGCCAGATGGCCACGCTGTGGTCGCGCTTCTCAAAGGTCGCCGCGGAGAATCCGCATGCGCGGATCCGACAGCCGTTCGAGCCCGAAGAGCTGCTCGCCGCGACCCCAGACAACCGTCCTGTCTCGCTCCCCTACCTGAAGCTGCTGACCGCCAACCTCCAGGTCGACCAGGCGACTGCGGCTGATCATGTGCTCGGCCGGTGCCGCGCAAGCCAACGGCGTCCCGCGCGACCGCTGGGTGTTCGCGCACGCGAGCGCGTACGCCAGCGACGAGTGGTTCATGACCGAGCGGGCGGAGCTCGCCGCCTCACCCGCGATCAACGCGGCGGGCCACGCGGCACTCGAGCATGCCGGCCGGTCGGTCGACGACGTCGCGTACATCGACCTGTACAGCTGCTTCCCGTCGGCGGTCCAGATCGCCGCGGCCGAGCTCGCGCGTGACCAGCACCGAGGACCGTCCCGCTGACGCTCACGGGCGGGCTCACGTTCGCCGGCGGCCCCGGCAACAACTACGCGAGCCACTCGGTCGCGACCGCGATTCGAAAAGCTCCGCGACGACCCCGACGCGTATCGCGCTGACCACCGCGCTGGGGTGGTACGTCACCAAGCATGCAGTCGGGATCTACTCGGGCCGGCCCCCCGAGCGGCCGTTCGCCGAGATCGATGCCAACCCGCTGATCGACCGGGCCGCCGCCGCGCCGGGCCACCGCCCGATACGAGGGCGAGGCGACGATCGAAGCGTTCACGGTTCCCTTACAACCGCGACGGTGAGCCCGAAGCGGCGGTGATCTCGGCGCTGACGCCGGACGGCGACCGCGCGCTCGTGCGCTCGGTAGACCCGGATCTGATCGACACGCTGGTGTCCGGCGATCCACTCGGAACGAGCATCACCGTCCCGATCTGAAGCCGCCTGCGCCGACCTGTTTGCACTATCTGTATAGAATTAGTGGAGTATGCCGATGCGAGTCGACCTCCACCAACATCTGTGGACCCGCCCACTGCTCGATGCGCTCGCGGTGCGCGACTGCGTTGCCGCTCGTGCGCCGTACCGAGGGGCTGACCGTCCTCCACTCAGCCGCCGAGCGACCGTATGTGATCGTCGAGCAGTCGCCGGCCGCTCGCGCGACCCAACTCGCGCACGAGGGAGTCGATCTGGCGGTGATCGCGATCTCCAGTCCGATCGGAATCGAGACGCTGCCGCGTGACGATGCGGCGGAGCTGATCCACTCCCACCTCGACGGCGTCGCGACGCTTCCCGGGCCATTCGCCGCGTGGGGTCCCGTCCCATTGGAGCGGCCAGACCCCAACGACGTCGACACCGTGCTCGCCCGCGGGTGCCGCGGCCTGTCGCTGCCGGCCACCGCGCTGTCCGGGCCGGATGCGTTGTACGCCGCCGGTCCGCTGCTCGAGCGCGCCGCCGAGCGCGGCGTGCCGCTGTTCATCCACCCCGGTGGCGCGCCGGCAGCAGCGCACGGCGCAGCCTCGCTGAGCGAACCTCTCTGGTGGCGGGCGCTGACCGACTACGTGGCGCAGATGCAGGCCGCATGGCTCACCTTCGCGACCCTTGGACGGCGCGAGCACCCGGGCCTGAGGGTGGTGTTCGCGATGCTCGCCGGAAACGCCCCGCTGCTGTCCGAGCGCCTGCGCACCCGCGGTGGTCCACCGATCGAGTTGCGCCACCCGCTGACTTACTACGACACCTCCAGCTACGGCCCCGTGGCGGTCGAGGTGCTGGCGCGGCTGGTCGGCCCCAGCCAGCTTGTGTATGGCTCGGATTGGCCCGTCGTCGAGCCGATGCAGACGAGCCACGATCAGATCCTGCTCGAAAACGCGGCCCGCGTCCTCAGGCAGCCGATCCCGGTATGAGCCTGGACGCCGCCGCGCTCGAAAGTTTCGTCCGCGACCTTGTGGCGACCCCCGAGCTGTGGCGGGACCACGTCCGCCACTGCGACGACGTACGCGTGTACGAGCAGATCTGGGACGACGAGGACGTCAACGCGTGGGTGATCTGCTGGTCCGAGGACCAGGACACCGGTTTCCACGACCACGACCGGTCGGGCGCGGCCATCGCGGTGATCTCCGGCCGAGTGCGCGAGCACCGGCTGACCGTCGGCGGCACTCGGCCGGTCTCCCGGGAACTGGGGCCGGGCGAAGTGTTCGCCGTGCCGCCCGTCGCGATCCACCGCGTGCTCCACGCGGGCGACGCTCCCGCCGTCACGATCCACGCGTACTCACCGCCGCTGAAGCAGACCGGCGCCTACCGGCTGGGCCCGCACGGCGAGCTCGAGCGCGAATCCCAGTCGTTCGAGGTCGAGCTCAGCGCCGGCGTATAAAGCGGCGGTGGCCAGCCGGCGTGCGGTAGCGTGACCGCGCTTGTCTGCGGACCACGACTACGGCTACGACTACGACTGGATCGTCATTGGCTCCGGTTTCGGGGGCAGCGTCTCGGCGCTGCGGCTCGCCGAGAAGGGACACCGCGTCGCGGTGCTCGAGTGTGGCGCGCGGTTCGAAGACGAGGAGTTCGCGGAGAAGACCTCGGACGCCAAGCGGTATTACTGGATCCCACAGCTCGGGCTGAAGGGGATCCTGCGGATGACCCTGTTCCGGGACGTCTTCATCGGCTCGGGGTGCGGCGTCGGCGGCGGCAGCCTTGGCTACGCGAACACGCTGTACCGCGCCCGGCCCGACTTCTACCGGAGCCCGCAGTGGTCGGAGCTCGCGGACTGGGAGTCCGAGCTCGCCTCCCACTACGACGAGGCGGAGCGGATGCTCGGCGTCACCGACTACGACGAGGACACGCCGGCCGACCTGCTGCTCAAGGAGTTCGGCCAGTCAATCGGCGTCGGCGACACGTACCGCAAGACCCGCGTCGGCGTGTTCCTCGGCGAGCCGGGCAAGGTTGTCGCCGATCCCTATTTCGACGGCGCCGGCCCCGACCGGACCGGGTGCCTGCGCTGTGGATCGTGCATGGTCGGCTGCCGGTTCGGCGCCAAGAACACGCTGCGCAAGAACTACCTGTGGTTCGCTGAGAAGCTCGGGGTCGAGATCCAGGCCGAGCGGACGGTCACCGACATCAGGCCGCTCGACGGTACTGGCGCGGCTGGATACGAAGTGACCTCGGTCGCCTCAGGCGCATGGCTCAACCACCGGCCGACGAAGCTCCGAGCCAGGGGGGTGGTGATCGCTGCCGGCGCGCTGGGCACGAACCGTCTGCTGCAGCGCTGCAAGCTGAGCCGATCGCTGCCGAGCATCTCTGACCGTCTCGGCTATCTCGTGCGCACCAACAGTGAGTCGATCATGGCGGTCACGGCCGCCAAGGACGATCCGTGCGATTTCACGAAGTCGGTCGCCATCACCTCGAGCATTTACACCGACCGGGACACGCACATTGAGGTGGTCACCTACGGCCGCGGAGGCGATAGCCAGTCGCTGCTGTTCAACATGATGGTCCATGCCGGGTCGCGCGGAACCCAGCCGCTGCAGTTCGCGCTGGCCGTCCTGCGTCATCCGATCACCGCGCTGAAGGCCTCCCAGATCAAGGACTGGAGCCGCCGCACGATCATCCTGCTGGTGATGCAGACGCTGGAGAACTCAATCCGGCTGAAGGTCAAGCGCCGCCTCCCCGGCGGCAACGTCGTGCTGAGCACCGAGCAGGATCCCGATCATCCGAACCCGGTCGGCATCCCGATCGCCTACGAGGCCGCGCGCTGGTTCGCCAACAAGATGGGTGGCACCGCCCAGTCGGGCACCGCCGAGGCGATCCTCTCCATCCCCTCGACCGCCCACATCCTCGGCGGGGCCGCGATCGGCGCCAGCCCGCAGACCGGCGTGATCGACTCGCGCCAACGCGTGTTCGGCTACGACAACCTGCTCGTCTGCGACGGGGCGGCGGTCCCGGCGAACATCGGGGTCAACCCGTCGCTGACCATCACGGCGATGGCCGAGCGCGCGATGACCTTCGTCTGAGATTAGGACGCGGCCCGCGCCACCAGCCGCTCGATCTCGTCCTCGGACGTCCATGCGCCCACGGACGCCCGGACGAGGCCAAAGGCAGGGATGCTGCGCACGATGATCCCCTCGCGCGCGAGCCGCTGGACGTCAGCGTCCGCGTCGGCTGCCGTCCAGGACACGAGCGTCGAGCGGCCTCGGGGCGCCACGGCGAAGCCGCGCTCCCGCAGGCGATCGGCGAGCGACGCCGCGAGGCTCGCGGCACGATCGTGGACCCAGTCCCATCCGGCGTCCGAGAGCACCCCCATCGACGCGAGCGCCCACGCACTGCGGAGCCCGGCGGGGAACCCGTGATCGAACCGCTTGGCGTCTTCGGCCGCGCCTGAGGTCAGCGGCTCGCGCGGATCGGCCAGCGAGCTGTAGCCCGGCCATGGCGACGTCAGCTCGTCGAGCCGTTCGCGCTTGACGTAGAGGCAGCCACTGCCCTCCGGCCCCGACAGCCACTTCTGCCCGGAGCCGGCGTAGAAATCGCAGCCCAGCGCGGCGACGTCGACCGGGACGGCACCCACCGCCTGCGCCGCGTCGAGCAGGAACGGCACGCCGGTCGCGCGCAGCGCCGCGGCGTCGACGAGCTTCCCCCCCACCCACGAGACGTGCGAGCAAGCCACGAGCCGCGTGGCGGGCGACACCTCCGAGGCGATCTCGTCGAACGGCACGACCCGGATTTCGACTCCTCGCAGCGCGCGCGCCCGGGCCAGCGGCGCGAGCAGCCCTGGGTGCTCCTCGTCGCTGGTCAAGATCTCGTCGCCGGCGCGCAGGTCGAGCCCGCCGATCACGGTGTTGACCCCGTCAGTCGTGGAACCCGTCAGGGCGACGTCGGCTGGGTCCGCGCCAACCACCGAGGCGTACGCGGCGCGGAGCGCCCCCGCCGCCTCCATCAGCGCTTCGAAGTACGGCCTTCCGCACCGGCCACCGGCGCATTCGAGCTCGATCCGCGCGCACGCAGCCTCCGCGGCACGGCGCGGCACCGGCCCCTCGGTCCCCGCATTCAGGTAGGAAAGTCGCTCGAGCACCGGATACTCGGAGCGGAATGAGGCGGCATCGGCCATCCGAGGACCGTACCTGTTAGCCGACGTGCAGGCCTGCCTTGCGGCATTCTGTCGCCACCGCGCGGCCGGCCGTGCCGCCGAACCCGCTCGGCCGGTCAACGCCCGCGCACAGTGCCCGCGCCTTGGCGCCGCAGTCGTAGAGCTCCTGACCCCCGACGGCGTACGGGATCACCACGTCGACGCAGCCGTTGCCCGAGGTGTGGCCCTTGGTGGTGATCGCCACCACCGCGATCGCCACCACGGCGGCCGTGATGACGGCACCTAAGACCTGCATCCAGCGGGCGCGAATCGGCGCTCGCAACTGCTCGGCGTGCCCCGGCGGCAGGATCAACATGGGGCGAGTGTATGGCTCCCTCGGTTCCGTACCGGACCCGATCCGCGGTCGTAATATGGACGCCATGCACGGCGCCCAGGAATGCGGCGACGACGCCGCCGCTTATGTGCTCGGCGCGCTCGAGCCCGGCGAAGTCGCGCCGTTTCGCCGGCACCTGGAGACCTGCGTCGCCTGCCGGGATGAAGTGCAGTCGCTGCAGCACGTCGCGGACGCGCTACCGATGGCCGCGCCGCAGTACTCGATCCCGCGTGGTCTGCGCCGGCGGGTGCTCGCCGAGGTGCGCTCTGACTCGCGGACGGCACGCACCGGCTGGCTGCCGCGCCCCGCGCTCTCGCCGAGGTTCGCGGCCGCGCTCGCAGCGGTGGCCGCCCTGGTCGTCGTCGGTGCCGTCGAGCTCGCGGGCTCCGGCGGCCCCTCGACGCGGATCGTCACGGCCACCGTCGGGGCCGCGCAGGTGCGGATCACCGGCGGCCACGCAGAGCTTCTCGTACGGCGCCTCCCGGCGCCGTCCTCGGGCCACATCTACGAGGTGTGGATCCAGCGCGGCACCCACGCGCCGTCGCCGACCAACGCCCTGTTCAGCGTCACCCGCGCCGGGGCCGGCGACGTGGACGTCCCCGGTGACCTTCGCGGCGTCACCACCGTGATGGTCACCCAGGAGCGTGCCGGCGGCACCCAGCACCCCACGTCGGCCCCGGTGATCGTCGCCCACTTGTGATCCAACCGGAGCTTCCGCCCGTAACAGTGGCGGTAACCCTCTTCGATTGGAGCACTGATGGGACTCGACAATCCGCTGCACATCGCGATCCTGCTGATGGTCGTGCTGCTCGTGTTCGGCGCCAAGCGGCTGCCCGAGATGGGCCGCTCGCTCGGCTCAGGCCTGCGCGGCTTCAAAGACGCCGTCAGCGGCGAGCACCCGGCTGAACTGGACGCGACGACCGCCGTCACGGCTGCTGCCCCCCGGGATGAGGCGGCTTAAGCCGGTTAGCCATGACGACCGCCTGTCGGTCGTCAGTCACCTCGACGAGCTGCGCACCCGGCTGATCGTCTCGCTGCTCGCCGTCGCGGTGGCGTTCGGATTCTGCTTCTGGCAGAACCACCGGTTGCTGGAGCTCGTCGACACGCCGCTGGCGCACCAGACGCAGGCGCAGGTCCAGGCGGGCCACGGACCGCTGGGCGCGACCTACCTGGTCCAGCGCAGCGCGCGCGATGTCGCGGTGCAGCTGCGCACCGTGGTCGGCGTGCTGCGCTCCGACCACCGGATCAGGCCGAGCGCGGAGATTGCTCTCCAGCACGCGGGCGCGAGCATCGACCACGATGTGTCGAAGCTCTCGGCGCCACCCACCGGTGACCGGCCGATCACGCTCGGGCTCGGGGAGCCGTTTACCACGACGGTGACGGTGACCCTGATCTTCGCGCTGATCATCTCCCTGCCGGTGATCCTGCTGCAGGTGTATGGGTTCTTGATGCCGGCGATGGATCCCGAACGCCGGCGGCAGATGCGCCCGGTGATGCTCGCGATCCCTGGGCTGTTCGTGGCCGGTGTGGCGTTTGGCTACGGGCTCGTCCTGCCCGCCGCGGTCCACTTCTTCCAGAACTTCAACTCGGGCCAGTTCAACGTACTCGTGCAGGCGAGCCAGTACTACAAGTTCGCCGCGACCACGCTGCTGGCGATGGGACTGCTGTTCCAGGTCCCCGTGCTGGTGCTCGCGCTCACCCGATCGGGCGTGCTCACGCCCGCCCAGCTTCGCCACAACCGCCGCTACGCGATCGTCGCCTGCGCCTCGGTGGCCGCGCTGCTGCCGAGCGATGTGATCACCATGGTGCTGGAGGCCGTGCCGCTGTACGTGCTGTTCGAGCTGAGCGTGTTCGTCGCTTCGGTCAGTGAACGTCGAGCCAGGCGCGCAGCCGACGCAGCCGACGCGGCCGGCGCTCCCGCCTAGCCGCCAGCCGCCGCCGCGTAGCGCTCGAGTGCCTCGCGACGAGCCGTAGCGTGGTCGACGATCGGGGCCGGATAGTCCGTCCCGATCACGCAGCCGGCCTCGCGCTGCACGTCCCCGGGCATCGTCCACGGCTCGGCCAGGTAGCGGTCGGGAACGCGCTTGAGCTCGGGGACGTTCGTCCGCACGTACGAACCGTCGGGATCGAACCGTTGCTGCTGGCGCGCCGGGTTGTAGATCCGCCGGTAGGGCGGCTGCGGGTCGACGCCGACCGACGCGATCCATTGCCAGTTGCCGTTGTTGTTGGCCTCGTCGCCGTCGAGCAGCAGCTCCATGAACCACCGCTCGCCCCAACGCCAGTCGATCCCCAGATGCTTGGTCAGAAACGACCCGACGACCATCCGCACCCGGTTGTGCATCCACCCCTCGCGCAGCAGCTCGCGCATGCCAGCGTCGACCAGCGGGTACCCCGTGTGCCCGGTCCGCCAGGCCTCGAACGCCTTGCGCGATCGGCTCCACTTCAGCGCTCCCCGGAAGCGCGCGGTGTACTCGGAGTGCGCGTTGGCGGGCCGGGCGAGCAGCACGTGCGCATAGAAGTCCCGCCAGCACAGCTGTCGGGCGAACGCCTCGCCCCCGCCGCCGGCGGGCAGCCGCTCCTCCAGCGCCCGCGGCGAGATGCAGCCGAAATGTAGGTATGGGGACAGGCGCGAGGTGCCGGGCAACGCCGGCGCGTCGTGGTCGCGTCCGTAATCGCTGACCGGCCCGGCGAGGAACTTGCGGGCACGGGCCGCGGCCGCCCGCTCGCCCCCCGGCATCGGATCGGTGAGCCGCTGCTCCAAACCCAGCCGCGCCAGTGGTGGGAGCCGGTCGTTGCGGACCTTCGACGGGATCGACGCAAGCTCCCGCGGGGCGCGGTTCAGCGCGCGGCGAGGCTCGGCGCGCCAGCTGCGGTAGAACGGGGTGAACACCGAATACGGCTGGCCGGCGCCGGTCCTGATGGCGCTGAGGTCGTCGACGACGAACGCGCCCGGATGGGACACGAGCTCGACGTCCAGCGCGTGCGCCACGCGCTCATCGCGGCGAGTCGCAAACGGGCTCACGTCCGCGCTCACGTGCACGGCCGCCGCCCCGCATTCAGCGACAAGCGCCGGTAGCTCGCGCTCGGGCGGGCCGTACCGGACGACCAGTCCGCTGCCTCGTTGCTTGAGCGACTGCTCCAAATCGGCGAGGCACTCGAGCAGGAACTGCGTGCGGGGACCCGAGCGGTGCCGGCCTTCGAGCAGCCCCGGGTCCAAGCAGAACACGGGCACGGCGGCGCCGCCCTCAGAGGACGACGCCGCCTTAAGTGCCGGGTGGTCGTGCACCCGGAGATCGCGGCGGAACCAGACGAGCGCGGTCACGGCGCTCGTAAACCTAGCCGCGCCGCGGCTTACTCAATCAGCCCAGGAACGGCTTGAGCTTCTTGACCGTGTTGGGGATCGTGTCGCTGTTCGGCACGGACGGCAGCACACCGTGGCCACCGAGGTTGCCCGGGCCGGGGCCCGCCGCCGCATCGAAGAAGCTGAAGTGCGTCGCCTCGTTGGCCGCGACCTTCGCGGCGATCACCTTCAGGTCCAGCGAGCTGAACGTCTCTACCGCACCGAGGTAGGCCTCGACGAATGCCGTCTCGAGCGCGACGCCCGTGTTCAGCAGCGACTGGCCCGTTTTTGTCACGCTCGCGGGGATCTTGAACTTGAGCCCAGTCGGGGTCTTGCTTCCGAGCGCCTGGGCGAGGAACGCCTTGTGGTCCTTCTCGTTCTTCAACGCCGCCACAAAGTAGTCCTTGTTCTGGAGCTTCGGGTGGCTGAACTTCGAGAAGTTGGCGATGATCGCCGAATAGACGATGACGGCCAAGCTCTCGGCGGTGTACGCCGCCTGGAGCGTCGTGATGTCGCTCTTGGTCGGGCCGGACGCGAACGCGACGCCCTCGGCCGCGGCGAGAACTCCGCCCGAGCCGGCGAGGACGAGCCCGCCCTTCGCCGCATTGTGGAGGAACTGGCCGCGGCTCACGCCGGCGGGTGCTTCTGGCATAACGGACTCCTATCGGGTGGGTTTGTCTCCCCACTGTTCGCACCCGGCGGCGAGTCGGATCACCCGGCCAGAAAGACGTGCTCCTCCCACTCGGCGAAGCGGACGTAGCCGACCTCGGCGTAGATCTTGTTGGAGGTCGGGTTGGCCAGATCTGTGTAAAGCATGCACCGCTCCGCGCCGCGCTCCAGCAGCCGCCGGCTGAGCGCCGCGACCGCGGTGCCCGCGTACCCGCGGCCGCGCAGATCCGGCGGCGTGTACACGGGCGCGACCCGAGCCACGCCGGCGACGACCGGCGAGTGCCCGACCAGGCACACCGCGCGGCCGCCGTCGTCCCACGAGAACAGGCCTCCCGCGGCAGCTCGGTCCTTGAGCAGCTGCTCTGGTTCGCCCATGCCGCCGACCACCTCTTCGTTGAACGCGTGCAACCAGCCGATCACGAGCGCGCGCTCGTCAGCGGCCGGGACGCGCAGACTTCCGGGTGCCGGGCGTCGGAGGGTCGCTGACCTCGTTCAAAACATGGATCGCCTCGCTCCGGAACAGCTGCGCCGCCATGCCGGTCGCTTTCGCCCATGCGCGCGAGATCGCCCGCGCGGTGGCAGGCGGTCCGCTCACGCCGGGGAGGTCGCGTTCGTGCGCGAGCCATTGCGCGACCACCGCGTCCGCGTCACGCCGGGGTGGGGAGCTCGCTGGTCAGCAGCGGCCACGGCGGTGTGCGCAGCACCGCGTACACGACCTCGTCGCGCTCGTCGACGCCGTACGCGAACAGCCCCGTCGTACCCTCGCTCGCGCCGCATTCCCGGAGACCGTGGCCAGGATGTTCCGCTCCATCGCCCCGGCCAAGTACCGCTCCGCGCGCGCGACAAACTCGCCCGCATCGCGCGTCAGCGTCAATCGCACTGAACTTCGTGCAGCTCGCGCGTGTCTACGTCGTAGATGTATCCGCGGACCGACGCCGTGCCGGTGAGGAAGGGGCTCGTCCGGAGCTGCTCCACCGCCTCGCGGACCCCTCCGTCCGCGTTGGCCCAACCGTCGACCGACCAGGGCGGAGTCGCGCCGGTCTCCTCATGCAAACGTGCACGGAATGCCCCATCGTCAAAGCCATGCATGCCGCATCGGGTGTGATGGATCACGGCGATCTCGGTGGTGGCCAGGGCGCGCTGCGAGATCGCCAGCGACCGGATGACATCCTCGGTCACGACGCCACCGGCGTTGCGGATCACGTGCGCATCGCCCTGGCTCAGGCCGAGCAGCTGCAAAGGCAGCACTCGCGCGTCCATGCAGGCGACGATGGCGAGTCGTTTCGCTGGTTCGGCAGCCATTGCCGTTCGAGCCTAGCCGTTACGATCGACGCGTGAGTGCTCAGAACGGGCTGCGGGAGCCGCGCGTGGGGATCATCGGCGCGGGCATGTCGGGGATCGGGATCGCCTGCAAGCTACGGATGGCGGGGATCGAATCGTTCCGCGTCTACGAGCAAGCGGACGACCTCGGCGGGACGTGGCACGCCAACACCTACCCGGGGCTCAGCTGCGATGTCCCGTCGCGCTATTACCAGTACACGTTCGCCCCGAACCCGGACTGGTCGCACGTGTTCTCGCCCGGACCCGAGATCAAGCGGTACATCGACGACGTCGCGAGGCGGTTCGACGTCCGCCGCCGGATCTCGTTCAACACGCGCGTTGTGGATGGCCGGTGGGAGGACGGCCGCTGGCTGGTCGAGACCGACACCGGCGAGCGCGCGGAGTACGACTTCCTGATCGCCGCCTCCGGAGTGCTGGTGGCGCCGCGCACGGCGCCCATCCCCGGCCTCGAGTCGTTCGCCGGTGCGAGCTTCCACTCCGCCCGCTGGGACCACTCCGTCCCACTCGCCGGCCGCCGCATCGCGGTGATCGGCACCGGCTCCACCGGGATGCAGATCACTCGCGCGCTGGCGCCGATCGCATCGCACTACGAGCTCTACCAGCGCACCCCGCAGTGGATCATCCCGCTCGCCAACCGCCGCTACAGCCGACCCGGCCGCGCGCTCATGCGCCGCTTCCCGGCCCTGAACCTTTGGGCGTACCGCGCCTGGCAGTGGGGCGCCGAGGAGTCGTTCGGGATGGCCGTGGTCAAGCCCGGATGGCAGCGGTCGTTGCTCAGCTGGCTGTGCCGCGCGCACCTCCGCTACGGGGTCCGCGACCCCGAGCTGCGCCGGCGGTTCACGCCGTCAGATCAGCCGATGTGCAAGCGACTGATCGCCGGGACCGGCTTCTACCGGCTGTTCGAGCAGGGCCAGGCGACGCTCGTCGACTCGCCGATCGACCGCGTCACCGACCGCGGCATCCTCACCGAAGACGGCGTGCTGCACGAGCTCGACGTGATCGTGCTCGCCACCGGCTTCGACGCCCACCGCTTCCTGCTCCCGATCGAGCTGACCGGCGTCGATGGAACGCAGCTGTCGGAGCTGTGGGCGCGCGAGCCGTTCGGCTACCG
Source organism: uncultured Solirubrobacterales bacterium (assembly GCA_963794825.1). Lineage (GTDB taxonomy): Bacteria > Actinomycetota > Thermoleophilia > Solirubrobacterales > Solirubrobacteraceae > Palsa-465. Next base: position 1,072,375 of record CAWCFB010000003.1, on the reverse strand, counting down.
GACCGTCGCGATCCCCGAGTTCCCGAACGTGTTCACGTTGATCGGACCCCACTCCCCATTCGGGAACCAGTCGCTGTTCACGATCTCCGAAGTGCAGGCCGACTTCGCGCTGCGCTGCATCGAGCGCTGGCGGCGGGGCTCGTTCGACGCCATGTGGCCGACCCGCGAGGCGACCGACCAGTTCAACGACGATCTGCGCTCGGTGATCCCGAACACGATCTGGGCCAGCGGCTGCCGCAGCTGGTATCTCGGCGCCGACGGCACGCCGTCGGTGTGGCCGTGGGAGCCAGCGCACCACCGCGAGATCCTGCAGGAACCCGAGCTCAGCGACTGGGTCGTCGCTTACAGCCGAGCCCGCGACGGCGTCGCGCACCGCCGCCGTGGCGCGGAGGGAGTGGTCACCGCTGACGGTCACGACCTCGCGCCGGGGCGGCTTCGCCGGCGGCATCCCGAACGGGTCGCGCTCGCCCTGCACGACCAGCGTGGGGACGGTCACGGCGTCGAGCTCGGCCAGGCGGCTCTTCTCGGGCCGTCCGGGCGGGTGGACGGGGAAGGCCAGACACAGGACGGCGGCCGCGCCCGCTTCGCCCGCCGTCCGGCACGCCACCCGCGCGCCGGACGAACGGCCGCCGCAGATCAGCTCGAGCCCTTTCAACGCATCGCCGCCCAGCGCCGCTACCACCGCGAGCCACGCCGCGTCGAGCTGCGCCGCGGGCGCCGGCGAGCGACGGCCCGCCACCCGGTAGGGCTGCTCGACCAGCGCGACCGTGAGTCCGGCCTCCAGCGCCGCCGCCTTCGCCGCTTGCAGGTCCGGAGCGCCCAGGCCTCCCCCGGCGCCGTGACCGAGGACGAGCGCCGCCTTCGCGGCCGGCCTGCGCTCCACCTCCGCCCGCGCCGGTCCGTGTGGCGTGTCGAACTTCAGGGTCTGACCTCTTGAACCATCCAGCCGTTGCCGTCGGGGTCGTGCAACGAGAAGAAGGAGCCGTACCTGGCCCGGGCCGGGTCGGGTCCGGGCACCTGCCGGCCGTCCTCGAAGTGGTAGATCTCCGAAACCTCGGCCCCCCGCTCACCCAATTCGGCGTGAGCGGCCTCGATGTCCGGCACGACGAGGTGCAGCCCTTTGACCGGGGTTGAGCCCCCCGGCGATGCATTGCGCGAGACCATTGAGATTGAGCACGACGAACCGCGCGGGGTCAGTTGGACGACTCGGAAGTCGCCCGCCCGATGGTCCACATCGAGGTTGAAGTCGAGTTTGTCGGTGTAGAACGCCTTCGCGCGATCGATATCGCTCACGGGCAGCACGATGAGTTCGAGTTTCCATTCCATGCACGTATAACCGCGCGGGACCCGGAAACTAACCGCTCAGCGCATCGGCAGTACGCCCTCAGCGAGCTGACGCTCGTTGGCGCCCGGGCCGGGCCGGATCGCCAGCTCCGCCGGACCGATCTGCTCACCGCAGTGGCTGCAGTGCATCCGGGGATCGGCGTCATGGCCGCACACAGTGTGGACCGGCACCCGCGGAGGGCCGGCCGCCGGCGCCGCGTACTTGTCGCCCCACTGCAGGAGGGCGATGATCACGGGGTTGAGATCGAGGCCCTTTCGGGTCGGGACGTACTCGTAGGACTCGGGATGCTCGCTGTACAGGCGGCGCTTGACGATCCCTTGCTCGACGAGCAGCGCCAGGCGGTCGCTGAGGATGTTCGGGGCGATTCGCGTGTTCCGCTTGATTTCCGCGAACCGCCGGTGGCCGAGCAGGATCTCGCGCATCACCAGCAGCGTCCACCGCTCGCCGACTAGCTCCAGCGCGCGGGCCACGGAGCAGTTCTGGTCTGTGAACGGCCGGTAGGGCATGCGCTCAATCGTAGCCGAGGTGGTTGCGTTTTGCAACCAGCGTCTGCTACCCTGCCGCGGCACCTGGTTGCAGAACGCTACCGCCCGGAGGTCGTCTCGATATGCCCCACCGCTGGAAGGTCCTCACGCTGGTTTCGGTCGGCGTGTTCATGGTCAGCCTCGACCTGTTCATCGTTAACGTCGCGTTCCCGAGCATTGAGCGCGAGTTTCATGGCTCGAGCGTCTCTTCGGTCTCCTGGGTTCTGAACGCGTACGCGATCGTGGTCGCGGCGCTGATGGTGTCGGCCGGGCCGCTTTGCGGACCGCCACGGTCGCAAGCGGTTCTTCCAGATCGGGATGCTGACCTTCGTGACCGGCTCCGCGCTGTGTGGCGCCGCATGGTCCGTCCCGACCCTCGTGATCGCGCGGGTGATCCAGGCGTTCGGCGCGGCGATGATGTTCCCCACCTCGCTGGCCCTGCTGCTCCCCGAGTTCACGCCCCGCGAGCGCCCCGCCGCGATCGGCATCTGGGCGGCGGTGGGTGGCGTTGCGGCGGCCTTCGGACCGCCGATCGGGGGCTTGCTCGTACACGTCAGCTGGCGGCTCGTGTTCTTCGTCAACCTGCCGGTCGGGCTGGGCGCGCTGGTGTACGGCGTGCGGCTCCTGCGCGAGAGCCGCGACGAGACTCAGGCTCGGCCCGATCTGATCGGCTCCGCGCTGATCGCGGTCGCGATCGGGCTGCTGGCGCTCGGGCTGGTGAAGGCCCCGGCCTGGGGCTGGGGCGACGAGCGCACCATCGCCGTCCTCGCCGCATCGATCGCCGGGATCGGCGCGTTCTGGACCCGCTGCCTCACGCACCCCTCGCCGGTCGTCGATCCGGTCATCGTCCGGGTTCGCTCGTTCGCGCTGGCGAACCTCTCCTCGATCCTGTTCTCCTCGGCCTTCTCCGCCTTTTTGCTCTCGAATGTGTTGCTGCTGACCAACGTGTGGCACGAGTCGATCGTCACCGCCGGGCTGCAACTCGCCCCCGGTCCGGCGACCGCCGCCACCGTGGCCGCGATCTCCGGGCGCCATCTCAATCGGTTCGGCCAGCGAGCGTTCGCGACGATCGGGATCACGCTGTTCGGACTGGGCGCGCTGTGGTGGCGGCTGCGGATCGGTGCGGCCCCCGATTACGCGGGCGAGATGCTGCCCGGCCAGTTCATCACCGGGGCCGGAGTCGGCTTCGTGCTCCCGAGCCTCGCCAGCGCCTCCGCCTCGTCGCTACCCCCGGCACGGTTCGGAACCGGCTCGGGCGTGTATGCGATGACCCGCCAGATCGGGTTCGCGATCGGCGTCTCGATTCTGATCGCGGTCCTCGGCCGGCCGGATCGCGTGGACCCGGTCCGGCCGTTTGACCGTGGCTATCTGTTCATGATGATCGCCTGCGGGCTGGCCGCGGTGGCCGCCTCGGCGATCGGGCGGATTCGTCCCGGCGCGGCGGTCGCCGACGGACCCGTGGTCACGCCGGTGCCACCGCTTGCGGAGGCCGCGGGTTGACGCCGGCGCGACCCCGCGAAGGCAAGGTCTCCAATCCAGCCGGCGATTATGTGGTCGTAAGTGTTCATGCCGCCTCCGCCAGCAGCTCTTCGGCGGGGAGCTCGACCGGGCTCTCGCCCATGCGCACCGTCCGCAGGACGATCCCGCCGATCACCAGGGCGGCGCCGGCGATGCTGGCCGAGATCACCCACGCCAGGTGGTAGCCACCGGTGAGCGCGGCGGCGTGCGAGTCGCCCGCCGCCAGTAGGTGGCCCGTGCGGGTGCTCGACAGCGTGGCCAGCACCGCCAGCCCAAGCGCGCCACCGACCTGCATCGTCGTGTTCACGAGGCCGGACGCCAGACCGGAGTCCTCGGCCGTCGTCCCGGACATCGCCAGCGTCATCAGCGACGGGAAGGAAAGGCCGGCGCCGATTCCCAGCAGCACCATCGATGGCAACAGATCGGTCGCGTAGCTCGCGTGGACGGGGGCACGGGTCATCCATACGAGCCCGAGCCCGAGCAGCGCCAGCCCTGTCAGCAGCGTCGCCTTCGGACCGAAGCGGCCGTTCAGGCGAGCCGAGAAGCCGAGCGACAGAATCCCGATGCCCAGGCTGACGGGCAGGAATGCAACGCCCGTGCCGATCGCGCTGTAGCCGAGCACGTGCTGCATGAACAGCACGCCGAGGAAGAACATCCCGAACAGGCTCGCCACCATCAGCAGCTGCAGCAGGTTCGCGCCCGCGACGTTCCGGGAGCGGAAGATCCGCAGCGGCACCAGCGGCTCGGCGGCGACCGATTCGCGCACCACGAACGCCGCCAGCAGCAGGATCGCTGCCGCCGCCGAAGCCGACCGTATGCGCTGATCCCCAGCCGTAGTCGCCGGCCTTGACGATCGTGTAGACGGCCAGCATCAGAGCGCCCGTCACGAGCGCCGCGCCGGCGATGTCCACGCCCTTGTGCAGGCCAGGTACTTCGCCGTCGCCGGCCACCAGCCGCGTCGCCAGCAGGCCGGTGACGACGCCGATCGGGAGGTTGATGAAGAAGATCCAGTGCCAGTTGATCGCCTGGGTCACGACGCCACCGAGCAGCAGCCCGAGCGACGCGCCCGCCGCCGCGACGAAGCTGTAGACGCCGATCGCCTTCGCCTGCTCGCGCGGCTGGGGGAACATCGTCACGACCATCCCGAGGATCACTGCCGAGGTGAGCGCGCCGCCGATTCCCTGTACGAACCGCGCGCGCGATCAGCAGACCTTGACTGTCGGACACGCCGCACAACAGCGATGCAACCGTGAACAGCGTCAGCCCGGCCATGAACACACGCTTGCGTCCGATCAAGTCACCCAGCCGGCCCGCCAGCAGCAGCAGCCCGCCGAACGTGATCAGGTAGGCGTTCACGACCCACGCGAGGTTCGGCCTGCGAGAAGTGGAGGTCGCGCTGGATCGACGGGAGGGCGACATTCACGACCGTCGAGTCGAGGATGATCATCAGCATCCCGACGCACAGCACGACGAGCGCGATCCAGCGCGCCTTGTCGGTCGAGTCGGTGTTGAGGCTTCTCGTCATAGTGGCTCCATTCGCTCCGCTTACAGATCTGACTGTATCAGATCGTCCCGTTCGGGATCATTTCGGAGCGGATCGTTCTCGCGATGCGCGCGAGCGCGCGCCGACCGCGTACGCCCTCCGCAGAACGCTGTGGCGGCGGCCGGTTAGCGGGGCTCGCGCCGGCGGATGCCCTTGCAGGTCACAAGGTCGGAGCCGCGGGCCCGGATCAGGCGCCCGAGCGTCTCCATCAGCGCTTCGCCGTCAGCCGCATCACCGAGCGAGGACAGCACGTCGGCCTGAATGCGGGCGACGATCTCGTTCGCCTGGCGGACCTTCTTCTGACCGGCGGCGGTGACCTCGACGACGCGGGCTCGGCGGTCGACCGGCGAGGCCGCCCGCTTGGCCAGGCCCGCACCCTCGAGCTCGTCGAGGGTGACGACCATCGTCGTCTTGTCGAGCCCGATCAGTTCGGACAGTTCCTTCTGGGTGTGGGGCGCACCGATCGCCGCCGCCAACACGCTGTGGCCGCGGGGGGTGATCCCGAGCGGCTCGAAGGCAGCGGCCAGCTCACGGCCGAACGTGTAGTGCGCCTGCGTGAGCAACCAGTTGAGATTGCCGGCCAGACACTCGGGACACTCGTCCTGCGCTATCTCTTGAAGCTCGGCGACTGGAACTGACATTTGACCAAGATGTTAGCACCGAGTAGGTCGGCAAGAAGATAATCTGGAAGGAGACTATATGGCCGATTTCGATGGACGGGTGGCGCTCGTAACCGGGGCAAGCGGCGGGATCGGCCAGGCGATCAGCCGCGCGCTAGCTCGCTCCGGGGCGTCGGTCGCGCTCGCCTACGGCAGCCATGCCGCGCCCGCCGAGCGGCTGGCGGCGTCGATCGGAGCCGATGGCGGCCGTGCCGTGGCCTTGGCCGCGGACCTCGCGCGCGCCGAGTCGTCCGCCGAGCTCGTCACGGCGGTCGAGAGCGCGCTCGGACCGGTCGACGTGCTCGTCGCGAACGCCGGCACCGCCCCTGTGCAGGAACTCGAGCAGGTTTCGATCGAAGACTTCGACCGCGTCATCGCCGTCAACCTGCGAGCGCCGTTCCTGCTCGCCCAGCGCACGCTGCCGGGAATGCGCGAGCGCGGGTTCGGTCGGATCCTGCTGATGTCCTCGGTGGCTGCGTTCACAGGAGGGATCGTCGGCCCGCATTACGCCTCCTCCAAGGCGGGATTGCACGGGCTGACGCACTTCCTTGCCTCACGCTCGGCCGATGCAGGGGTGACGGTCAACGCGATCGCACCAGCGCTCATCACCGGCACGGAAATGCTCCCCGGCGAGCCCGACGAGCTGCGCCGGCGCGTCCCGGTCGGCCGCCTGGGACGGCCCGAGGAGGTGGCCGACCTCGCGCTGGCGGTGCTCCGAAACGGATACCTGACCAACCACGTGATCCCGCTCGACGGGGGCATTCATGCCAGTTGAGCACGCGCCCCACAACGCTATGGACGATCCGGATGAGATCGAGCGGCCGCGCCAGGCCACATCGGGTCGCTGGGAGATGTGGATGGACGCCGCGCAGGCAGCCGCCGTGCGGGCCGCGACCGATGCCCACACCGTGTAGCGACTCGGGCACCTGGGTAGGCAAACAGAAACCACGAGGGAGGTTTGACAACGCATGGCTGCCCCGATCGAAGACCCAAGCGAGCTGAAGGGCACATCCGTCTACGACCAGAACGGGGAAAAGCTGGGTGACGTGCAAGAGCTGTACGCGCCCGGTGGCGACGGTGATCCGATGTGGGCGGCCGTCGAGCTCTCTCAGTCGTCGTTCAAGAGTCGCATCGTGTTCATCCCGCTTGCCCGGATGAAGCACGAGGACGACGAGGTCCGTGTTCCCTACAGCATGGGCCACATCGCTGAGTCGCCCGAGGTAGAGGCCGGCGACGAGCTTTCCCAGGAGGATGACGAGCAGCTGCGCGAGTTCTACAGCGTCGATCAGGGCGACGGCGAAATACGCACCGACAATGACGACTCGTACGCCGCGCAGGTCCCCGAGGGTGAGGAGCCCTCTCGCAAGATCTAACTGTCTAAGGTCTCTCGCCCATGGACGGCGAGTGGCCGATCAACCTCTATAGCGACACCCAGACCCGGCCGACGGCGGCAATGCGAGCCGCCATCGCCCAGGCCGAGGTCGGCGACGAGCAGCGCGGCCTGGACCCGACGACCACGGCGCTCCAGGACCGGGTCGCAGGGCTGCTCGGCCACGAGGCGGCCGTGTTCCTGCCCAGCGGATCGATGTGCAACCAGATCGCGCTCCGGCTGCACATCCGGCCCGGCGGCGACGAGTTGATCATCGACCGGACCGCCCATCCGATCAACTCCGAAGCCGGGGGGCCGGCCCAGCTGGCCGGCGCGATGGTCCGCACGCTCGCCGGGGAGGGCGGCGTGTTCACCCCGAGCGAGCTCGAGGCCGCCATCCGTGTGCGGCCGACGCGCTACACGCCCCGGTCCCGGCTCGTCTGCGTCGAGCAGACGACGAACCTCGGCGGCGGTCACGTCTGGCCCAAGCCGATGATCGATGGCGTGCTCGGCGTCGCGCGCGCCCACGGGCTCCGCGCGCACCTGGACGGCGCTCGGCTGATGAACGCGGTGGTTGCCTCCGGCGTTCCCGCGCACGAGTACGCCGCCGGCTTCGACACCGCCTGGATCGACTTCACGAAGGGACTGGGGGCGCCGGTCGGTGCGGTGCTCGCGGGCTCGAGCGAGCTGATCGCCGAGGCCTGGCGCTGGAAGCAGATGATGGGCGGTTCGTTCCGCCAGTCGGGGATCGTCGCCGCCGGCTGTCTGTACGCGCTCGACCACCACGTCGACCGTCTGGCCGAGGACCACGCCAATGCCCGCAGGCTGGCCGAAGGGCTGGCGAGGATGCCCGGCGTGACGCTGGACCCGGCGCAGGTGGAGACGAACATCGTGATCTTCGAGGTCGGCGACGGTCCGGCCCTCGTCGAACGGCTGGCCGACCGCGTCGAGCTCCAGGTCGTCGACGCCCGCCATGTGCGGGCGGTCACCCACCTCGACGTCACCGGCGAGCAGATCGACCGTGCGCTCGAGGTGTTCGCGGAGGTGCTCGGGTGATCGGCACCGTCACGTCGATCGGCACGACGCCGGTCAAGGGTCTCCAACTGCAACGCCGGAGCGAGGTGACGCTGACCGAAACCGGCGTCGCCGACGACCGCCGCTTCTTCGTGATCGACGATCGCAGCCGGATGGTCAACAACAAGCGGATCGGGCGGCTGATGGGAGTGGTCGCGGATTACGACCGCGACGGCAATCGACTGACGCTCACCTTCCCGGACGGAACGAGCGTGGCCGCCGAAACGCCGGACGGGGAACCCGTCGAGGCAACCTTCTTCTCCGTCCGGCCCGCAACCGTCCTCGTGCCCGGGCCGTTCTCCGAAGCGTTATCGGATTACGCGGGAACGTCGCTGCGCCTGGCTCGGATCGACCCCCGGCGCGGAGGCATCGACCGCGGACCCGACGCCGGCGTATCGCTGATCTCAGAGGCTTCGGTGCAGCGACTCGCCGCACTCGCGGGCGAGGCGATCGACTCCCGGCGCTTCCGGATGACCTTCGAGGTCAGCGGCCTGGCGGCCCATCAAGAGGACGCGCTGATCGGCTCGCGCGCCCGCCTTGGTGAGGCGCTGGTCGCGTTCGGCGGGAACATCGGTCGCTGCCTGGTGACGGGTCTGGCCCCGGAGACGGGCAAGGCCGATCTCCCGACGCTCGACCTGCTCGAGTACCGCAAAGGCGTTGAGACGACAGAGCCCCTGCCCTTTGGTGTCTACGGCCGGGTGCTCGAACCGGGCACGGTCAGACTCGGCGACGCGCTGACGGCCACTGACGCCACAGCCAGAAGCGGCCCATGAACAGCAGCGGGAACAAGATCCCGAAGCCGCCGTGCCCGACGATCGCGGCGACGACGGCGACGGCCAACACGGCGACGGCGATCGGCGCGAGCAGCCCCACGCGCGCCCGTTGGATCGAGAAGCCCTCGCGCCGCCGGGGCTCCGGCGGAAGGTCGGCGACGAGCCGGTCGAGCTGGCCCATCGTCTTGGCGTCGTAGCAGCGGTCGATACGGGTCGCGAACTCCTCCGAGTCGATCCGGCCCTCGCTGTGGCTGCGACGCAGGCGGTCGGCCGTCGCCTCACGGTCGGCGTCGCCCGCGCGCAGATCGATTTCCATGTTCATGGCAGCATCGTCCCGCGCGCGCGGGTATCTGTCATCGGTCTGAGGGAGGTTCTTGGCCTCCACCCGTGGTAGGAGAGCCGTCGAGCGGGAGCCAGACGTGAAACACGGTCTGCCCGGGCTGGGATTCGAAGGTGATCGAGCCGTCGAGCCGCTCGGTCACGATCCGGCGCGCGGTGTCGAGTCCCAGGCCAGTGCCCTCGCCGACGCCCTTGGTGGTGAAGAACGGGTCGAACACGCGATCGCGGATCTCCTGCGGAATCCCCGGGCCGTCATCGGCGATGTCGACCTTGGCGCAGACGCCGTCCCGCGCGGTCCGAACCGTGATCGTGCCGGAATCCCCGAGCGCCTCGATCGCGTTCGCGAGCAGGTTGGTCCACACCTGGTTGAGCTCCGAGCCGCGAAGCGTGAGCTTCGGCAGTGTCTTGTCGTAGTCGCGCCGCACCTCGATCGAGGTGTGCTTGAGCTTGTGGCCCAGCACCGTGAGCGTCGTTTCGAGTCCCTCGTGGATGTCGGTCTCCACGAGGTCGCCCCGGTCCATGAACGCGTACGCCTTGATCGCCTTGACGAGCTTGCCCATCCGATCGGTCGACTCCGAGATCTGGGCCGCGAGGCCACGAGCGGTGAGCGATGCGGCGATCCACGAGACGGCCGCGGCGGCGCCCGGGCCGGCGAGTTGCTCGACCCGCGACAGCCATTCGGCGTCGATGCCGGCGGCCACCAGCGGTTCGGTGAGCCGCCACGGCTCGGCGATCTCCAGGCGCTCGAGTGCGCCGAGCAGCTCGTCCTCGGCATCGGCCGCCTCGAGCGCGGACAGCGCCGACTGCGATGCCGCCCGATCAAGCGCCTCGCGTTGCATGGCCACCAACTGCTCGGCCTGCTCGCGCTCGATTCCGGATTCCACGAACAGACCGATAGTCGACGCGAGCACCTCGAGCGCCTCGGCCAGGTCGGAGGCGGCCTGGCGCGCGGCGGACGCGGGATTGTTCAGCTCGTGCGCGAGCCCGGCCGACATCGTTCCGAGCGAGGCCAGCCGCTCGCGCGTCTGCTCGCGCGATGCGATCCGGCTCGCCACCGGCCGGATCGCGCGCATCACCTTGCGATGCACGGGCCGCTCGCTGAGGATCAACTGGATGAAATCCTCGGCAGCGACGACCGCTAGCCGCACGTCGGTGTCGGCCACCATCTGCCCGGCGAAGCCGGTCTCGGTCAGCACCGGGATGGCGCCCATCCAAGTCGGCGCGACCTGGCGCGTCACCGGCTCGACCCGGCCCGCCTCGACGACGAGGCCCTGGACGATTCCCTCCAGCAGCAGGATGAACTCGCTGGCGGAGCTCGGGCCGGCCTCGGAGATCACTGTGCCGGCGGGCGCCTCGCGGATCACCGCGACCTCGCGCCAGCGCTCGACCTCCTCGTCGGAGATCTCGTCGAACAGGTCGATCGTGCGCAGCTCGGCCAGTGTCGGGCGCTCGGGGTCGCTCATGCGATCGCCAGGTATTCGTGGATCAGCGAGACGGCCATCGACCCCTCGCCGACCGCGCTCGCGACCCGCTTGATCGAGCGCGTCCGCACATCCCCGGCCACGAACACACCGGGGGCGCTCGTCTCCAGCACGTACGGCTCACGTGACAGCGACCAGCCGTTGTCACGGACCTCGGACCCTGAGAGGATGAAGCCGCGGTCGTCGCGCGCGACCACGCCGTCGAGCCAGTCCGTTCTCGGCGCGGCACCGATGAACACGAAGCAGGCGTCGGCCTGCTCGACCTTCTCTGACCCGTCGGCATCGCGGATCCGCAGCGACTTCAGATGGCCGTCCTGCGCCTGCGCCGCGATCGCCGTCGCCCCGGTCCGCACCTCGATGTTCTCAAGCGCGCCGATCTGCTCGATCAGATAGTGCGACATCGACTTCGCGAGCGAGTCGGCACGCACCAGCATCGTCACCTTCCCGGCGTAACCGCTGAAGTACACGGCAGCCTGCCCGGCCGAGTTGGCGCCGCCGATCACCACGACGTGCTGGTCCTGGCAGGCCCGCGCCTCGCTCAGCGCCGCGCCGTAATAGATCCCGGCGCCGGTCAGCTCCTTGAACCCGGGAGCATCCAGTTGCCGATACGAGACGCCCGAGGCAACCAGCACAGTGTTGGCGCTCAGCACAGCGCCACCGGTGAGCTCGACGAACCGGCCCACACCTTCGAGCCGGAGCGCAACCGCCTCCTGCACGGTGACCAGCTCTGCTCCGAGCCGGCGCGCCTGGTCGGTCGCTCGCCGCGCCAGGTCCGAGCCGCTCAGCCCGGCCGGGAACCCGAGGTAGTTCTCGATCCGGCTCGACTGCCCCGCCTGACCACCGGGTGCCTCGCGCTCGACCAGCACCGTTCGCAGCCCCTCGGACGCGCCGTAGACCGCCGCCGCCAACCCGGCGGGGCCGCCGCCGACGATGACCAGGTCGTAGTGGTCGCCGACGGGCTGAGCCGAGATGCCCAGCCGCTCGGCGAGCTCAAGGATGGTCGGCCGCTCGAGGATCGAACCATCCTCCAGCAGCGCTGCGGGCAGCCGCTCGGGGTCGATGTCGAAAACCTTCAGCAACTCGCGGGCCTCGGCGTCGCGCTCGATGTCGAACCACCGAGCGGGCACCCGATTGCGGGCCAGGAAGTCGCGGACATCGTGTGAATCCTTCGAGAACCGGTGGCCAATCACGCGCACCCCACCGGACTCGAGCGCTGCGGCCGACTCCCATGTCGTCAGCAGGTCCTCGACTACCGGGTAAAACTCGTCCTCCGGCGGATCCCACGGCTTTCGCAGGTAGTAGTCGAGGTTCACCTCGTTGATCGCCTGGATCGCCGCCTCGGTGTCGGCGTAAGCCGTGAGCAGCACCCGCTTGGCCTCGGGCACGATCTCGCGAGCCTCGACGAGGTACTCGGTCCCCGACAGTCCTGGCATCCGCTGATCGGCCACCAACAGCGCGACCTGCTCACCGCGGGCCCGGACCTGCTTGAGCAGATCGAGCGCATCGGCGCCCGACCCGGCCCGCATCACCCGGTAGCGGTCACCGAACCGTCGTCGCAGGTCGCGGGCGACGGCGGCAAGCACAGCGGGCTCGTCGTCGACGGCGACGATCGCCGGCCGTCGGCCCTCGCTGCCGTTCTGCTGCTCCTCGACTGTCCCGGTCGCCACGGATCCATCTTAGGCACCCCTACGACTTGTGAATGACAACCGTCAGCGCGTACACCACGATCGCCGCCGAGCAGGCCAGCCCGACGACTGCGAGCAGGGTGTACGCCGCCGCCGCTGTGGTGCGGTGCTCGCGGCGGGCGTCGCTTGACCGGGCGGCTCCAAGCACGGCGAGGGCAAACACGATCGCGACGCTGACGCTCGCAGCGATCGACGAGTACGCCATCTTCAGCAGCGCGTTGCTCGCGAGCTCGATCATCACGCGATCGCCGCTGGGACCACCTGCCGCGCCCGCCGAGCAAACACCGCCACCAGGGCAACCAACAGCACGACAGTGACGACGATTGGCCCGACCGCCCCGGTGCCGAACAGCCGCGTGATTCCATAGACCACCGCCGCGAGGACTCCGGCGGCCGGAAGCGTCAACACCCACGCCCGGACGATGTCCCCGGCGACCCCCCACCGGACCGCGGACAGCCGCTTGGCGGCGCCCGCTCCGGTGATTCCTCCCGAGATCACGTGCGTCGTCGAGAGCGGATAGCCGACACTCGACGCGGCGAGGATCACCGCCGCGCCCGCTCCCTGCGCGGCAAACCCCTGGGCCGGATCCATGCTGATGATGCGAGAGCCCATCGTGTTGATGATCCGCCAGCCGCCGGTGAACGTCCCGAGCGCGATCGCACTGGCGGCGGTGATAACGACCCAGTCGGGCACATGGAATCCCTTGGCGGCGATGCTCCCGTGGGCGATCAAGGCGAGCGTGATCACGCCCATCGTCTTCTGCGCATCGTTGGTTCCGTGCGAAAGCGCGAGCAGTCCACCGGAAACGATCTGCCCGAGTCGGAAACCGCGGCCGACGGACCCGGGGCGCAGCCTCCCCACCACGCGGTAAATGATCAGGATCGACAGCCCGGCGGCGACGAATGCGATCAGCGGCGCGAGCAGCGCCGGCACGATCAGCTTCGAGACCAGGCCACCCCCCTCGACGACGGCCGTGCCATGGGCCGCTAGCGCGGCGCCGACGAGCGCTCCGATCAGCGCGTGCGACGAGCTCGAGGGCAACCCGTAGTACCACGTGAGCAGGTTCCAGCCAATGGCTCCCACGAGCGCGGCGAACACGACGGTCATCGACACCGAGCCGGAGGTGACGAAGCCCTTGCCGATCGTCGAGGCGACCTTCAGTGAAACGAAGGCCCCGGCGAAGTTGAGCAGCGAGGCGAACAGGATCGCCCGGCGGGGTCCGATCGCCCGCGTCGAGATCGCGGTCGCGACGACATTTGCCGTGTCGTGGAACCCGTTGGTGAAGTCGAACGCCAGCGCCGTCCCGACGACGAGCACGAGGATGATGTCGCCGCTCACGAGCTATGTGAACGAGATGTAAAAGGCACGCGGCAAAGCTACGCTACCCGGCGGTCACAACGCGGGAACGCCCCCCGCCGCTGAATCCGCGACGATGGGGGGTGATGGCGGTGGACGCCCCGGATCATCCGGCGATTTCAGTCCAGCAGTTGAGCAAGCGCTTCGGTGAGCGCGTCGCGTTCGAGGACCTCACGTTCGAACTCGGCTACGGCGAGGTATTCGGCTTTCTCGGCCCCAACGGCGCCGGAAAGACGACGACGGTGCGGACGCTGGCCACGCTGATCGCGCCCACTTCCGGATCCGCGACCGTCGCCGGGGTACCGCTGGCACCGGACAACGGCGTCGAGATCCGCCGCCGGATTGCCGTGATGCCGGAGGCGCCCGGGTTGTATCTGCGCCTCAGCGTGGCTGAGAACCTCGAATGCTTCGCCGACCTATACGCAGTGGACCAGCCGCGCGCCCGGATCGAGCGTGCACTCGACGCGGTCAACCTGCTCGATCGCGCAGGCGATCCGTGCGCGAACCTCTCGAAGGGACTACGCCAGCGGGTCGCGCTGGCCCGCGCGCTGCTCTCCGACCCCGAGGTGCTGTTCCTCGACGAGCCGACCTCGGGGCTGGATCCGGTGGCAGCGCGCGAGGTGCACGACTTGATCACGTCGTTGCGCGAGCGCGGCGTGACGATCTTCCTCACCACGCATCGCCTGCAGGAGGCGGAACGCCTGTGCGACCGCGTCGCGATCCTGAACACGCAGCTGCGGACGATCGGGACCCCGTCGGAGCTGCGCGACAGGCTGTTCGCGAAGACACTCACGGTCAAAACCCGCGCTCCACTGCCCGATCCAGAGGGTGTGTTCGCCGGACGCCCCGCGGTCGACGGGTGGCGCTCGACCGGTGACGGCGAGTACGTGATCGAGGTCGCCGACACCGCGGCCGCGGCGCCCGAGATCACTCGTTCACTCGTCAGCGCCGGCGCCGACGTACTGTCGATCGCAGAGGCGTATCACTCGCTTGAGGACGTCTACCTCGAGTTGATCGACGAGGACGTGGAGGCGCAGCGGCGATGAAGCTCGACCGCCGCCGAGTCCGCGCGATCTTCCGCAAGGAGCTGCGGGAGTACCAGCGCAACCGGCCGATGGTCATTGCGGTCGGCGTGATTCCGGTGATCTTCCTGATCCAGCCGCTGCTTTCGGTATTCGCCAGCTCCCCCGCGGCGGCGCAGTCGATCAGCCATCATCACGAGCTCCTGTATCTGCTCGCGGTCCCCGCGCTCGCCCCGGGAACGCTAGCCGCGTATGCGGTCGTCGGCGAACGGCAGCAGGGCACGCTAGAGCCGGTGCTGACGACACCGATCCGGCGCGAGGAACTGATCCTCGGGAAGGTGCTGGCGGTCCTGATCCCGTCGATCGTGGTGTCTTACATTGTGTTCGCGCTATATCTCGTGCTCGTCGCGTTGTTCGCCCCCGCGGGCATCTCCTCAGCACTGATCCGTGGTCCCGACGTGATCGCCCAGGTCGTGTTCACGCCACTGATCGCCTCCTGGTCGATCTGGATCGGGATCGCCATCTCCACGCGTGTCTCGGAGGTTCGCGTCGCGCAGCAGTTGAGCATGCTCGCGAGCCTGCCGTCGGTCGCTGTCTCGACCCTGCTCGCCTTCAACGTGATTCACCCGTCGCTGAAGCTTGCCGTGATCTTCGGAGGGGCTTTGCTGGCCGCCAACCGGATCGGCTGGCGGGTGGTCTCCGCGAGCTTCGATCGCGAGCGGCTCGTCGCCGGTAGCCGATAACCCCCGCCCTTAGGAGACCTCGGTGACCTCAGCGTCCCGGATCGCCGCGATCAGGGCGTCGGTCTCGACCTCGAACACGTCGTGCGGCGTGCCCGCGGCGCACCAGACCGTGGCAAACCGCTTGAGCGACGCGTCGACCACCGTTTCCATCCGCTCGTCGTGACCCAGCGGCGGGATCCCGCCGATCGAGAAGCCGGTGGCGGACCGAGCCTGGTCGGCCGTCGCCGGCTGGACACCCAAACGCTCAACGTCGACCCGCCGGTCGCCGGCACAGAGGATCATGATCGGTACGCCATCGCGGACGAACACGAGCGACTTCACGATCTGGCCGACATCGCATCCCACGGCGGCGGCGGCCTCCTTCGCCGTCCGCGCCGAGTCGTCAAGCCTGACCGGTTCGATGGTCAGCCCCAGCTGATGGAGCCGGTCTCGGAGTCTCTTCGCAGTGGGGTGCATCGGCGCGATATAACCACGCCACGGTCAGCGGCGAGAGGAGAGTCATGAGCTGGGCGATCGGCGTCGACATCGGCGGCACCTTCACCGACTGCGTGGGGATCGATCCCGAGGGTCGGCTGCACCACGCCAAGGCGCTCTCGACGCACGACGGGGATGCCTCTGAGGGGGTACTCGAGGCGCTCGGGCAGCTCGCCCAGTCGGTCGGCCGCAGTCCGGCCGAGCTCCTTGGCGACACCGGTCGGCTGGGCCATGGGACGACGATCGGGACGAACCTGCTCGTCGAGCGGCGCGGCGCCCGCGTCGGGCTGGTGACGACGGCCGGTCACGGGGACGCGCTGATGATGATGCGCGGCGCCGGCCGCACGGCGGGCCTACCGATCGACCGGGTGTTCGACGTGCGCGCAACCAGCAAGCCTGAGCCGCTCGTGCCGCGAGCTGCGGTGGCGGAGGTCCAGGAGCGCGTCGGCGCCGATGGGACCGTGATCGCTCCGCTCGATGATGACCGCGCCCGGGAGGCCCTGCGGGCGCTCGTCGACGGCGGCGAGCTGGGCGGTGTCGCGATCACGCTCCTGTGGTCGTTCCGCAACGACGCTCACGAACAACGCATCGCCGAGCTCGTCCGGGAGCTCGCCCCCGACGCGTTCGTCAGCCTCTCGTCGGTGACCGCTCCCCGTCAGGGCGAGTACGAGCGGACGGTCGCGGCGGTGATCAACTCGTACGTCGGGCCGGCTTCGGTCGCCTACCTCGACGGCCTGGTGGCCCGGCTCACCGACGCCGGGTTCGACGGCCGGCTGCTCGTGATGCAGGCCAACGGAGGCGTCACCGACGTCGAGCACGCGCGCTCGGCTCCGATCAGGCTGCTCGGTTCGGGACCGGCCGGCGGGATCAGTGGCGTCGCCGTGCTCGCTGCCCGCGCGGGCCACCCGAACGTGATCGCCACCGACATGGGCGGCACCTCGTTCGAGGTTGGGCTCCTGATCGACGGGCGCGCGGTCGTCTCCGGCCAGCAGATCATCGACCAGTACACCTTCCATCAGCCCCACCTCGACGCCCGCTCGATTGCCTGCGGAGGCGGCTCGATCGCCTCGATCTCCGCCGCCGGCGGGCTGCGCGTCGGCCCCGAGTCGGCGGGCTCGGTTCCCGGTCCGGCCGCCTACGGCCGCGGGGGCACGAACCCGACCGTCACCGATGCGGACGTCGTGCTCGGGTTTCTGAGCCCCGAGGCCTTCCTCGGCGGCGGGATGCAGCTTGACGCCGACGCCGCGCGGCGCGCGGTCCACTCGATCGCGGAGCCACTCGAGCTCACCGTTGAGGAGGCGGCGGCCGGGATCCTCCGCGTCAACAACCACGCAGCGGCGACCCTGATCCGCCAGCGGACGCTGGAGCAGGGGCTCGACCCACGTGACTTCGTCGTCTACGCCTACGGCGGCGCCGGTCCGCTGCATGCATGGGGCTACGCGGCCGAGCTCGGATGCCAATCGGTCGTCATCCCCTTGGGCAACGGCGCCTCGACGCTGTCGGCGTATGGGATCGCGGCGGGCGACCTCGTCCACCACCATGAGGTCGAGTGCCGCGCGCGGAGCCCGCTGGATCCGTCGGAGCTCAGCGCCGCCGTCTCAGAGGCCGAGGACCGGGCGCGGGCGGCGATGGGCGGGGCCGAGCCGCAGGTCTCGCGGGTCGCGCTGATGCGCTACGCGGAGCAGCTGTTGCAGTCGGTCCCCGTGCCGATCGCCGACGGGCCGATCGATTCCGACACGTGCGAGCAACTGCTCGCCGACTTCAATGCCGAGTACGAGCGCCAATTCGGAGCATTCGCCAAGGCGCTGTTCCAGGCCGTCGAGGTGTTCGCGGTCCGTGTCGAAGCTCGCGTTCCGGGTGATGTCCGCGACATCCGGGCCGACCCGCCGGCCGCCGCGGCCGAGCCTGCATCGCGGCGCGAGGTCCACTGGCCAACGGAGGGCCCGATCGACACCCCGATCTACGACGGCGCCGCGCTCGGCGCGGGGCAGGTGATCGAAGGCCCGGCGGTGGTCGAGCTCGCCTATACAACCGTGCCGGTGGCCTCCGGGCAGCGACTCACCCGCGACGAGGCCACGGACAATCTGCTGCTCGACCTGGAGGGGATTCGATGACGATCGCCGAGAACGCCGCCACCCATGAGATTCCGGCCGAGCGTCCCGCCGGCTTCTGGGACGGGGTGGCGCGGTCCTACATCCCCCCCGCCTCGCTGACGATCGATCCTTCGGTCCGGCTCTCCATCGAGCGCGCCGAGGAAGTCGACCCGGTCACGGCTGAGGTCGTGCGCTACGCGCTGCTGAACGCGAACTTCGAGCACGCCAATCTGATTCAGCGGTTGTGCGTCTCGCCGGTGACGATGCTCACGCGCGACTACCAGGCGAGCGTGCTGACCGAAGACGGCGACCTCGTCTGCCTGGGCGCCAACCTCCAGTACTTCTCGACCTCGCACTGCATGACCGTCAAGTGGACGCTCGAGCACCGTTCGGGGAATCCCGGGATCCGCCCCGGCGATGTGTTTTTGTCCAACGACCCCTACGTCGGCGCGCCCCACCAACCGGACACATGCGTCTACGCGCCGCTGTTCGTCGACGACGAGCTGTTCTGCTGGGTCGGCAACTCGATGCACCTGGCCGACGTCGGTGGCTCGGTGCAGGGCTCGTTCTGCATCACCGCTGCCGACGCGTGGATGGACCCGCCGTCGTTCCCACCGATTCGACTGGTGGAGGGCGGCGTGCTCCGGGACGATGTCGAGCAGCTATTCGCGCGCCAGAGCCGGGTGCCACCGGCGGTGAAGATGGATCTGCGGGCGGCGATCGCCGGCGTCGGCGGCACGTTGGAGCGCCTACGCGGCCTGGTCTCGCGCTACGGCGCGCCGACCGTCAAGGCGGTGATGCGGTCGATGATCGACGGCGGCGAGCAGCTGATGCGTGATCGGCTGTCCTCGATCCCGGACGGGCGGTGGTCCCACCGGGCCTTCACCGAAGCGGCCCTGCCGGGGGACCGTGCCGTCTACGCGTATCAGGTGAACGTGACCAAAGAAGGGTCGAGGCTGATCGTGGACAACGTCGGCACCGATCCCCAGGCGGGCTCGATCAACGTCACCTACGCCGCGTTCGCCGGCGCCGTCCAGGCTGCGGTCTGTTCGCAGCTGGTTGGCGATCTCGCCGGCGCCTACGGGGGAGCCCATCGGGTGATCGAGCTCCGGCCCGAGCCGGGATTACTGTCGTGCGCCGACCATCCCGCGGCGGTCAGCCCGTCTGGCGCGTACACGAATGAGATGCTCTTGAACTGCACCGCGATCGCCATCGGGAAGATGCTCTCGTGCGCCCGTGATGCCGACGTTGCCTCGCGCGCTATCGGACCGAACCTCCCCCACTTCTATGGGGCGATCGGCGGCGGGCTCGACGCGGGCGGCAACCCGTTCATGCTGATCAATACCAACGGCATGATGGGCGCGCTGGGCGGCGAGCGCGAGCGCGACGGCACCGACGTCGGCGGTCACTACTGGATCCCGGAGGGGATCGCCTACAACGTCGAGGACCTCGAGGACCAATACCCGATCCTGTACCTGTACCGGCGGTTGCTGCCGATCGGCAGCGATGGCGCAGGCCGGCGTCGCGGCGGGCTAGGCTTCGTGGAGGCGACGATCCCCTGGAACAGCCCGTTCATCCAGATGCACCTGTACGGGAACGAGTCGTTCACGAAAGGCCAGGGCCAGCTCGGCGCCAACCCGGGCAGCCGTGCCTCGTTCCGGATGCGATCCGGGACCGACGTGGCCGAGCGACTGGCTGCGGGCGAGGTCCCGCAGTCGCTCGACGAGCTCAGCGGCGAAGAGCTCACCGTGACGTTCAAGGGGCCGCCGCTCGACCTGCCGCCAGGGTTCGCGTGGGAGTGGGTCTCGCCCACCGCGGCCGGATGGGGCGACCCGTTGCTCCGCGCGCCAGAGGATGTCGCCGCCGATGTGGCTGCCGGGTTGATGTCGGTCGAAGCTGCGCGCCGCGTCTACGGCGTTGTGATCGATGACGCCGGCGCCACCCGGGAAGCCCGCCTCGAGCTTCGCCGCGCCCGGCTCGGGGGCGAGGAGCCCGGCGAGCCGGTGGATCCGCCGGCGGGCGCGGCGCGCGCCGGCGAGCTGCTCTTTGTCGTCGACGGCCACTGGTGGTGCAACGGCGCCGACCTCGGCTCGGTTGATGGTTCGTGGAAGGCCAAGGCGGCCCACTCGCAGCTCGAGTTCGCCGAGCTCGGCCCCGAGTTCGCGGGCGGCGGCGACGAAGAGATGGCCGCGATGATGACCGTGCACGCCTGGTACTGCCCGGTCACCGGCTACCGGCTGGACCTCGAGCTCGCCCGCGGCGACGAACCCCCGCTCGTGGACATGGTGCTCCTAGGCGACTAGCCGTCGGGGTCTGATCACGGCGCGGATGTCGTCGAGGCATCCGGCTACGTCATAGTCGACGCGGAAGTCGGTGAACCGGAGAGTCTGAATGCCTTTGGTGAGAAGCTTCGCGTCGCGGTACTTGTCCTTCTCGATATCGGCCACCGCGATGTGGTACGGCCGTCCGTCAAGTTCGACGTCGAGACCGTATTGCGGCCAATAGTTGTCGAGTTCCCATCCTTCGACAGTGACGTTCTTCTGGGGCGGCGGGATGTCTGGATTGCGGGCGAGAGCGCGGTCGAAGTCGCGCTCAAGTCCTGATTTGCGGTCCGGTCCCGGCCTGTAGCCCCGGAATGCTGCCTTGAGGATCCCGACGCCGGGTCGGCCCGCGTGGCGTGCCAGCGCCCTCTCGACGGCGTTGATGTCCAGCAGCTTCTTCCTTGCCGAGAGCGTGATCAGTCGTTCGAGCTCCGGCGGCGTCTCAATGGACGCCAATTCGATCAACATCCGCGGCACCGAGCTGATCCGGATCCCGTTCTTCATCGTTACGTCCTCGCGGTGCGGCGGGTTCTGAGCCCGGTGGATGATGAGCCCGTCGCGCGCCGTACCACCGACGACCGTTACCTCGATCCGCTTCGTGGCTATCGCTCTGAGCGTCCGCGCCGCCGCGGAGGTTCGATGGCTTAGGAAAGAGTCAGCGGGACAGGCCAGATACGCCGCCATCAGCCATCCCCAGGGGCTGAGCTTGGCGTGCCCGACGGCGTACACGCCGCGAAATACTCGGTACAGGTACCCGCGCGCCACCAGCCCGCGGACCTGTTCGTAGGTCAGCCCACACGCAAGTAGCTGCGCGAGCGACACCACGTCGAACTGCTTCGCCGCGAGCCGACCAACACTATGTAAGAGATTCCGGTCCCCACTACCGGTTTGTCTGTGCCAGTGAGGCACGCAATCAACAGTGACACAAAAAGTGTCACATGTGAGTCTCGGCGTGTGTCAATTCTGCGCAATATCGCGGGCGGCGATGCGGCCCGAGAAAACGCAGCCTCCGAGGAACGTCCCCTCGAGCGACTTCTTCCCGTGCATCCCGCCGCCACCAAACCCCGCGGCTTCGCCGGCGGCGTAGAGCCCGCCGATCGGCAGGCCGTCTTCGCGCAGGACGCGCGACTGGAGGTCCGTCTGAATCCCGCCGAGGCTCTTGCGCGCCATCACGGTCATCCGAATCGCGATCAACGGCCCAGCCTCCGGGTCCGTGATCGACTGGAAGGCGCAAGTCCGTAGCCGGTCCCCACGCCAATTGCGCAAGGACTGGATCCGGCGCAGCTGATCATCATTGAACAGCGGCTGACCGCGGGCGATCGTCGCGTCATACGCTCGCACCTCTCGCTCCATCTGTGCGGCGTCGAGCGCTCCGTCCTCCATGACGGATGCCATCTTCGTGGCTAAATCCGGCAGCGTGTCCGCGGTCACGAAGTCCGGGCAATGGTCGACGAAATGCCGCACGAGTGTCGGCTTTCCCAAAACAATCGACAGCAGGAAGCGGACGAGCCGCTTCTCACGGATGTTCGGGTTGTACTGCGAGCCCGACACGTCCAGCTCCCGCCGGGCGATCTTCCAGTTGCAGATCATCCAGTAATAACCGCGCGGGTCCTCACACATCCGCTCGAGCGCGTAGTAGGCGTCGAAGGTCGGGATCAGCGGGATCGGGCCGTAGCGCTTCCCGGTCGGGTCGAGCACCACGCCCGACCGCGGCGGTATCAGTTTGAGCCCGTGCAGCGGCCGCAGCGGATGGGGGTGACGGACGGCGTCGGCGTAGTTCCACATTCGGTTGATGTGGGTCACGTTGCCGCCGACCCGCTCGACCTCCTTGTGCATCGCCCCGTCGGCGTAATAGTGGGAACCCATCAAGATTGTCTCCGGCGGCGCGCCCAGCTCATCCGGCCATTCGCGCCTGACGATGTCGAGATTGCCGCCCACGCCGCCGGCCGCGATCACGATCCGCTCCGCGCCCACCTCGGTCGCCTCCGCGCCCCCCGCCTCCGGCACGATCACGCAGCCCCGAACCGCTCCGCCGCGGTGGCGTAGCTTGGTCACCCGCGCGCCGAACCGCACCTCGAGCCTGCCCCGGCCCGGATGGCGCTCGATCGCCCCCCACATCGAGTCGATCAGCGCCTGACCGCAGCCCCACGTCAGGTGAAACCGCGGAACCGAGTTGCCGTCACCGTACACGCCCCGCTCGGCCCAGTTGACGACCGGGAAGAACCGCACGCCGTGCGACTTGAGCCATTCGCCGACCTCGTCGCGCGCGCGTGAGACGTACGCCTCGGCCCAGCGCCGAGGCCACTCGTCGCCGTCCTCGAACTCGGCCACGCGCAGCCAGTCCTCGAGCGCGAGCTCGACGGTGTCCGGGATGCGGGAGAACCGCTGCTCGCGCGTGTCGACCATGAACATCCCGCCGAACGCCTCGCGCGCCAGGCCGCCGACCTCGTCCGGCCGGCAACGGTCGAGCAGGAGGATGCGCAGGCTCGTGTTCTCGAGCAGCTCGAGCGTCGTCACCAGACCCGCAAGTCCGGCTCCGACGACGATGACGTCCGTGCGCTCCGCCTCAGGCACGCGCGCACCGTATCGCGCCGACGGGTAGAAAGCTCGCATGAGCGTCGTCGCCTTCGCTCCCGGCCGCGTCAACCTGATCGGCGAACACACCGACTACAACGACGGGCTCGCGCTTCCGTTCGCGATCGAGCAGGGGGTCACGGTCAGCGCCACGCCACAGCCGGACCAGGCAATAGTCGCCAAGGCGATCGATCACGGAAACGAGGTCGCCACGTTCGCGCTCAACGCCGGCGACGAGGACCGGTCCGGGGACTGGAAGGACTTCGTCCGCGGAACGGTTGCCGAGCTCGCTCGCGCCGGCTTTCAGCTGAGCGGCGCGGAGCTCGAGATCAGCGGGGACGTACCGCAGGGTGGCGGCCTGTCCTCGTCGGCGGCGCTCGAGGTGGCGCTCTGTCTCGCGTTGCTCGCGGTGTCCGAGCTCGAGATGCCGGAGGACCGCGTCGCGCTCGCCCGCCTGTGCTCGCGCGTGGAGAACGAGTGGGTCGGCGCGCAGACGGGCCTGCTCGACCAGCTCGCATCGCTGTGCGGAGAGGCCGGGGACGCTCTGCGGATCGACTTCCGTTCGCTCGAGATCCGGCCCGTCACGCTGAGCCTCCACGACTGGACGCTGGCCACGGTTCCTTCGGGCGAGGAGCACTCGTTGGCCGACCCCGAGTCCGGCTACAGCGAGCGCCGCCGCGAATGCGAGCAGGCTTGCTCGGAGCTCGGACTCGCCAGTCTGCGCGACGCACGTCTCGAGCAGATCGATCGCCTTCCCCCGCCGCTCGACCGCCGCGCGCGCCACGTGCTCGAGGAGAACCAGCGGGTCGAGGGGACGATCTCCGCGCTCGAGCGTGGTGACCTCGCCGCAGTCGGCGCGCTGCTCGATGCTTCTCACGCGAGCCTCCGTGATCTCTACGACTCCTCGACCGATGCCGTCGAGGAGACGGTGCGCGAGCTCAAGGCCTCCGGCGCAGCCGGCGCGCGGATGCTGGGCGGCGGCTTCGGCGGCCACGTACTGGCGCTGTTCGCTCCCGGCGGGCAACCGCCCGCCGGTGCGCACGTCGTGTCGCCCGCGGAAGGGGCGCGACTGTTGCAGCCTCACTCGGGGTAGGTAGCCGCTCGGAATGGGAGTTGCTGCGACAGCCGGGATCGGTATCAACCCGAGCCCGCTGGACTATTCGATCCTCGGCGTCTACTTCGTCGTCGTGCTGGGGATCGGAGTGATCGCCCGGCTGACGATCAAGACCGACGTCGACTACTTCCTCTCCGGCCGACGGCTGCCCGCATGGATCACCGGCCTGGCCTTCATGGCCGCCAACCTCGGCGCCCTCGAGATCCTCGGGATGGCGGCGAACGGCGCCCAGTACGGCGTCGCCACGGTCCACTACTACTGGATCGGGGCAGTGCCGGCGATGGTGTTCCTCGGCGTCGTGATGATGCCGTTCTACTACGGCGCCAAGGTCAAGAGCGTCCCCGAGTACCTGCGCCTGCGCTTCGGCAAGTTCGCCCACGCGTGGAACGCCGGCAGCTTTGCGGTGGCCACGGTGCTGATCGCGGGCGTGAACCTGTTCGCGCTCGCGCTCGTCGTTCACCTGATGCTCGGCTGGACGATCGCCGTCTCGATCTTCGTCGCGGCGGCGATCGTGCTCGTCTACATCACCATGGGCGGGCTCACCTCCGCGATCTACAACGAGGTGCTCCAGTTCTTCGTCGTCGTCGCCAGCCTGCTCCCACTGGTGATCGTCGGGCTGCACTCAGTCGGCGGCATCAGCGGGCTCGACCGCCGGATCCGCCACACCGTGCTCGGCGAGACGGGGCTGCACGCCTGGAGGGGCCTCGGCATCGGACACGTCACCAACCCGATCGGCGGGTCCTGGCTGCCGATGGTGCTCGGCCTCGGGTTCGTGCTCGGGTTCGGCTACTGGACCACCAACTTCGCGGAGGTGCAGCGCGCGCTGTCCGCCCGCAACATGTCCGCCGCCCGGCGCACACCCCTGATCGGCGCGTTTCCGAAGCTGTTCTTTCCCGCCTTGACGATCCTTCCCGGGTTGATCGCGCTGGTCGTCGTGCACGGACTCGGCAAGACCAACCCGAGCCTCCAGTACAACGCGGCGATCCCGCTGCTGATCGGCAAGTACCTGCCCGAAGGGATGCTCGGGCTGGCCATCACCGGCCTGCTGGCGGCGTTCATGGCCGGCGTGGCGGCGAACGTCACCGCCTTCAACACGGTCGTCACCTACGACCTCTGGCAGTCCTACGTGGTCAAGGACCGCGACCCCGCGTACTACATCCGGGTGGGACGGATTGCCACCTTCCTCGGCCTGCTCGTGTCGATCGCGACGGCGTTCATCGCGAAGGGCAACACGAACATCATGAACTACGTGCAGGCGCTGTTCTCGATCTTCAACGCGCCGCTGTTCGCCACCTTCATCATCGCCATGTTCTGGAAACGGGCGACGCCCCTGGCGGGTGGCCTGAGCCTGATCGCGGGCATGGCGGCGGCCGAGACGACGCTGCTCCTCGGGTCCAACCACGTGATCAACCTAGGCTCGAAGATCGCCTCCACCTGGTACGAGGCGATCGCCGCCTTCGTCGCCGATGCAGTCGTCCTCGTCGTGGTCTCCCTATTCACTAAGCCGCGCGATCGCGAAGACCTGCGGGGCCTCGTTTGGGGGCTCAAACGAGAGGGCCAGGAGGGCGAGATGATCATCGGCGACGAACGGTGGTATCGCCAGCCGGTCCTGCTCGGGATCATTGCCCTCGTGATCGCCGTGGCCCTCGACATCATCTTCATCTAAGGAAGCAATGGCCCCAGACCCAAACGAACCACCCCAGCTGAGCGACGAGGAAGAGGCCGCCGCCGCGCGCGCCGCCAACACGTTCGACATCCGCCGCATCATCGGGGCGCTGTTCGCGCTCTACGGAATCGTGATGGTGATCGCCGGAGTCGTCGGCTCACACCACGTCAAGACGAAGGCCGCCGGGATCAACATCGACCTGTGGACAGGTATCGCGATGCTGGTGTTCGCGGTCCTGATGGTGGCCTGGGCACTGCTGCGCCCGGTATTGCCAGACCCGCCCGAGGTTCGAGGACAGGGGTCGGGCCGGATCCGTCGCGCCCCGGCGACCTGACCCGCGGCTGCCGAACGGTTGGCGCGTCGATAGGGTCCGCGCCATGACCGACGCCCTGACCCTGGATCGCGCCGACGGGCTGGCCACCATCACGATGCGCGCGCCCGAGCGGCGCAACGCGCTCACGCTCGAAATGGCCGCCGCGATGATCGAAGCGTGCGAGACGATCGACGCCGATCCGGCCATCGGCGCGGTGATCATCGCGGGCGAGGGCGGGTATTTCTGCGCCGGCGGCGACCGCGGAACGCTCGCCGCAGCAGGCGAGGACCCGGCCGCCCCGGACGTCTACCAAGGGATGAGCACGATCTACGGCGCTTTCGCGAGGGTCGGGCGGCTGGAGCCGCCGACGATCGCGGCGATTCGCGGCGGCGCGCTCGGAGCGGGGCTGAACCTCGCGCTGGCCACGGACCTGCGCGTCGTGGCCGAGGACGCGACGCTGCTCTCGGGGTTCTTGCCCATTGGGCTGCACCCGGGCGGCGGCCACTCCCTGCTGCTCGCCCGGGCGGGAAACCGTGAGCTGGCCAACGCTCTGGCGCTGTTCGGCCAGCGCCTGACCGGCGCGGAGGCGGTTGCGCGGGGACTCGCGTGGAAGGCCGTGCCCGACGGCGAGGTCGAGGGTTGCGCCCACGAGCTCGCTGCGGTGCCCGCCGCCGACCCTGAGCTCGCCCGCCGGACCGCCCTCTCGATGCGTCGCATCGCCGGACCACCCGCGGTTCCGTGGGACGCCGCACTCGACCTGGAGCGTGCAGCCCAGATGTGGTCCATGCGCCGCAAGGCGCTCGGCAGCTGATCGGTGACTACCACCTGCGGCACGCGACCCGAGCGGACCTCCTTCGCCGGCTGGGTCGCAACTCGGAGGCCGCCGAGCCGTATCGAAAATCACTCGCTCTGGCCCGGACCGACGCCGAAAGCGCTACCTCACGAGACGCCGGCGCGAGGTCAGCCCCCGTGCCGGCCAGACATAGAGCGCCGAGATCCCTGCGACGTTTCACCACGGGGAGCCCCGCGGGCGGCTACACTCACGGGTCAGGGCCGGGCAAGAGTCCGGCGAAAGTAGTGCCAGCGTTCGTAGTAGTTGCCTTCAGCACCTCCCGCGTTTCGCAGCACACAACCTCCCGGGAGGGAACATATGGCAACTGGAACCGTGAAATGGTTCAGCGACGAGAAGGGCTTCGGGTTCATCACGCCCGACGACGAGAGCAAGGATCTGTTCGTGCACCACTCGAAGATCCTCGGAGGCGGCTTCAAGTCGCTCGCCGAGGGCGCGAAGGTGTCGTACGACGCCGAGCAGGGCCCCAAGGGCCCGGCCGCAGCCAACGTTCAGCCCATCTGAGCCAACGAATCGCAGTGTCGACGGCCCGCCACCCCGCGGGCCGTCGCACGCTCCGCCGCTCGCGGAATCGCGAGCGGCTCTAGGCCTCTGGGTCCCGCGGCCAGGTAGGCGCTCGGCTCCGACCCGTTCAGCCGAGTTCTACCGCGACCCCAGATCGCCCGCAGCTGAGTCCCCGAGTCCGGCTTCTGCGACCTAACGTGAGCCGTGCCGTTCTGATGGCGCGGCCCCATGACGCGCCCTAGTTTGAACTGAAGGGGAGCCGGATCGTAACTGTAGGTCCGGGAGCCAGCAGCGAAGGCTGGGCCGCCGTGCTCGAGTCCGATGCCGGCCCGCCTGAGTTTCTCGAGCGCATGTACGCGGAGATCTCTCCCGACGGCGCCGAGCACTATCCGGTCGTGGTCGCCAAGCTGAACGAGATGCATGCGCACGAGCCGACCCTGACCGCGGCCGATCTGCAAGGGATCAAGCGGCGCACGCTGCTGATGTTCGGCGACGACGACGAGGTCACGATCGAGCACGCGACAGCGCTCTACCGCGGCCTACCCGACGCCGAGCTGGCGATCATCCCCGGCACCTCGCACGGCCTGCTGGTCGAGAAGCCGACGCTGTGCAACGCGATAATCCTCGAATTCCTCACCACCGACCCGGTGCCCACGATGGCGCCGATCCGCCGCGCCTAGCCGGCATGTGGAAGGAGAGCAGCGATCATGGCGTCGGCGATGAACGCGCCGTAGCGCTCCGGTGGCCAGCCGCGGATGAGGACGAGCAGTTCGTAGAGTTCGGGTGAGCTGTAGGTCCACATGATCTCGCCGGCGCGCTCGGGGGTGAGGTTTTCCCGGAGGTGGTTTGCGGCGGCGAGGTTGCGGGCGTTTCCGATCATGCGCCCTAGGCGCTGGGCGTTCAGCTCGGATTGGAGGCCCGCCATCTCGGGATCGGCTGCGGCCGCCGTGCGGACGAGCAGCAGTATCGGCGCCACGCGGGGCGCGATCTCGGTCGTGAGCCTGCCCCAGCCGCGGATGATCGCCCGCGGGTCGTGTTCGCTGGCCTGCAGCGCGTCAGATCGGGTTTCGGCGGGAACGGGCTGCTCGCCGGCCAGGGCCTGTTGGCAGATGGCGCGAACGAGCCCAGGCTTTCCCCCGAAGGTTTTGTAGATCGTGTCGACCGAGACACGCGCGGCTTGCGCGATTGTCGCGATCGTCGTGGGCGCAAACCCGTCGGCGAGAAACAGCCGTTGCGCGGATTCGAGGATCGCCTCGCGCGTCAGGCGGGCCTGTTCGCGGCGGCGGACCGAATCGTAAGGGCGCCTCGGCTTGACAGAAGAGGTATTCGGGTCCATAGTGCTAGATCAATTCCAGTCTACTAGATCTAATATCAACACGGAGAGAGATATGAGCGGGAACGAGACCCAGACCAAACCTGAAGCGACGGTGTTTCGGTTGCAGCAGGCCACGAACGACCACGACCTCGACGCGCTGGTCGGCTGCTTTGCCCCCGACTACCGCAACGAGACCCCTGCGCATCCGGAGCGCGGCTTCACCGGCAGGGAGCAGGTGCGCGCGAACTGGACGCAGATCTTCTCCGCGATCCCGGACCTCCGTTGCGAGGTGCTGCGATGGGCGGCCGACGGTCACACGGTCTGGACCGAGTGGGAGCACCGCGGCACCCGACCCGATGGGAGCCCCCACGTGATGCGCGGTGTGGTGATCTTCGGCATCGAGGATGGCCTCGCCGCATGGGCTCGCTTCTACCTCGAGCCAGTCCAACAGGATGCCGGCACCGTCGACCAGGCCATCCGCCATCAGGTCACGCCCGGCGGCCCGTCGTGATCCTCGTCGCCGGCGGCACCGGCCGACTCGGGACGCTGCTCGTAAACCGTCTGGTCAACCGCAATCTTCCGGTCCGTGTCCTCACGCGTCAGCCGGCGCGCGCCGAGCACCTGGCCGGCGACCTCGTCACGATCGTGAGCGGCGATGTGCGCAATCCACAGACCCTCGCGCCCGCGACCGACGGCGTCGACGTCGTCGTGTCCGCGGTGCACGGCTTCACCGACCCGCATCGCAACGCGCTCGCCGCAGTCGACCGCGACGGCAACGCCAACCTGATCAACGCCACCAGGAGCGCCGGGGCAGACCTCGTCATGATCTCGACGGTCGGCGCATCCGCGGACAGTCCGATCGAGCTGTTTCGCATGAAGCACGCCGCCGAACAGGAAGCCGTCGCGAGCGGCGTCCCCACCACGATCGTGCGAGCGACCGCATTCTTCGAACTGTGGATCGACCTGATCCACCAAACCGCCGGTCGGTCGGGCCGCCCCCTCGTGTTCGGACGCGGCCAGAACCCGATCAACTTCGTCGCGGTCGCCGACGTCGCCGCCGCCGTCGAGCGCGCGGTCACCGACCCAACCACCCGCGGCAAAACCCTGGAGATCGGCGGTCCGGACAACCTCACCTTCGACCAGCTCGCCGAAGCCGTGCAAACCGCCGCCGGGCGGCCAGTGACAACCCGTCACATACCGCCCTTCATGCTCGGTCTGATGGCCAACACCCTCGGACACCTCAAGCCCGAGCTCGGCCGCCAAGCGCGCGCGGCGCTCGCGATGGATCAGACCGATCTCACCTTCGACCCGACCCATCTGCACCAGCTGTATCCGGACCTACCCTGCACGGCGCTCGTCGACGTGCTCGCGCGCAACGGCCTTGAGCAGACGCGTGAGACCCGCTCCGGAGTCCCGCCCTCATCGACGCTCCCCGCTGACGGGCACTTGCGACGCGCGGACGCGAGTGAAGGGCCCAGCGCCAGCTAGTTCGAGAGCCGATCCTGACAGCTCGTCTGCATCTGCCGTCCTCGGTCGGTGAGACTCCAGAGTTCCTCGTCGTAGCCAGCAGCGGTGTCGCTGCCGGATCGCTCGAGCAGCCCGTCGTTGATCGCCTGCGTCCACGAGGCGACGATGTTGCTCGGATCGACGTCGAGTTCCCACGCGACCAGCCCGATGCTTGCCCCACCGAACTGATCGAAGTCCGCGAACACATCGAGCACGGTGTGCATCGCAACGCTACGCGGCGACAGGGTGGGCCGGCTGACAGCGTCCACGCTGACGACCCTCAACATGCGTGTCCAGTGTTGCTCAGTTGCGTCCACGCCAACCCCTCTGCTTTACCGCGAGTAAAGTTACATTATTTACCGCGAGTCAAGTTGCCGGACCATGGATAAGCCCGAGCTGGCTCAAACTCCACCGAGGTACCGGATCTCCGAAGACGAGCTGCTCGACGCCGCCTGCGCGGTGTTCGTGGCCGAGGGATTCGAACGGGCAACAATGAGCAAGATCGCCGACCGGGCTGGAATCACGAAGCCGACCCTGTACTCGCGGTTCGGCTCCAAGAGCGGGCTGTTTGAGGCAGCCGTGCGGCGCGAATACAACCTGATGCTCGTCCGCCTGAGCTCCGCCTATCGCAACAGGACGGACGCGGAACCGTTCCGGGCTGGCCTCCACCGCTGGGTACACGCCTACTTCGAATTTGCGCGGGAGCGCCCGCTCGGCTTCCAGCTCAGCATTCAGGGCGAGCGGCGCTCCACGGCAGCCACCATCATCCAGGGGTCCAGAGACGCGATCGTCAGCGAACTCAGCGAGCTAATCGCGCGCACATCCGGGCGGGAGCTGGGGCCGGGCGTTCGTATTGCCTCGGCCGGGATCGCAGGAATGACCGCTTGGTCCGCCCGCGAAGCGGTGAGCGCGCGCGTTGACCTGACCGACGCCGCAGACGTCTGCGAATCGATGCTCTACGCCGCGATGCGCACCCTCGATCTGGACCTGATCGCCAAGCTCAAACCCGAAGCCGGCGACCCTCCGACTCGAAGGATGCCTCGTCGAAAATCGCGAGACTGAGGTGCCCGTGGGAGTGCAAAGCAGTACCTACATGTGCTTCATCTATTCCTGATTTGCGGGCGACGAGTACGCCCGATGCCGAGCCTGAAGATCACGAGCGCGTAGCAGAGGATGGCTGCGGCGGCGGCGAGTGCCATCGTCAGCGAGGCGGCATCTTTTTGGTGCCCGACGAAAGCGGATCCCGACAGCCAGGCGACCAAGGTAGCGAGGAACGCGGCGCCAGTCAGCGCGATCAGCCTCGCGCACCGACCCGGGATGCCCTGACGACTGCGGCGATGCCAGCGATCACGAGAAGCGTTCCGAGCAGTGCGTGGAGGGCCACGAGCAGGGGCCCATTGCCGACCGCCGCACCCAGGCCCCCGAACAGCGCCTTTCCTCGATCGGCCGCGGGGAGGGTCGAGTACAAATTCACGGAGATCCCAAGGCTGTACTCGATCAGCAGCATGACCAGCCCCGCGAGCGCGTTGGCGCGGAGGGCCCTGATCCCCGGCGCAACGGCCGCAACCGATGTGGTACTCATCGGCGGCCTGCCGATTCCTGGAACGGTGGCGTGCCGGCGAGCTTGCCTCCGTCGATCGTCAGGGTCGTGCCGGTGATGAAGCCGGCCTGGTCTGAGCAGAGCCAGACCGCAGCCGCCGCGACTTCCTGAGGGTCACCGATACGTTTGAGCGGCATGGCGTTTGCGGCCGCCTGTTGAGCTTCGTTGCCCGCGCGCCTGAGGTTGTCGGTGAGAATCGGCCCTGGGGCCAGGGCGTTCACGCGAATGCCCTGCTCGGCGTAGTCGAGCGCCGCCACCTTGGTGAGCCCCTCTACTCCATGCTTGGCGGCCACGTAGGTGGCAAGGCCGCCCACGGCCTGCAGTCCGGCCGTCGATGAGACGTTGACGATCGCGCCTCCGCCGGAGCGAACCATTGCGGGGATCTCTGCCCGCATCGACAGGAACACGCCTCGCAGAGTTACGGCCAGCCCAGAGTCAAACGCCTCGAGCGGTACCTCCGCGAGCGGCGTGGGCCCGTGTCCGCCGCCGGCCGCGTTGTTGACAGCGAAGTCAAGGCGACCGAACGCGGCCTCCACGCGAGCGACCAGGTCCGGATACCGCCTCCGGGTCGCTGATGTCCGCTGGCACAGCGAAGTGCCTGGCCCGGGCCGCCAAGCTCTTCAGCGAGTGCTTGCAGCGCATCCGCGTCTCGAGCTGTGACCGCCACGCGCGCCCCTGCGGCGTGGAACTCTCGCGCGATCGCGGCTCCGATCCCGCGGCTGGCGCCGGTGATGAGCGCCACCTTTCCTGCCATGTCGATGTCCATCCACTGCCTCCGTTCGCGAGCGTGGGTTCAATCCGGATGACGGCATCGGAGCGCTCCACGGGATAAACGATAGATATCTAAGCCTTAGATCTCAAATCCTTAGACAGCGAAGTGCCACTTGGGTATGCTGGCTCCCTCGTTGCGGCCTGAACAGACACCGATCGGTCTTCATCTCGCGCGCACCGCGCGCATCGTCGGTCGCGCGTTTGACGATGCCCTCGAGGCGGTCGATGGTTCTCTGCCGGTCTGGCTGGTCCTGCTGAATCTCAAGGTCAAGCGGAACACGAATCAACGTGAGCTTGCCGAGGCCGTCGGGATAACCGGGGCGACGCTCACCCACCACCTCAACGCGATGGAGCAGGACGGCCTGCTCACGCGCCGACGCGACCCGGTCCATCGCCGCAATCACATCGTTGAAATCACCCCCAACGGCGAGCGGACCTTTCTGCGCTTGGCGGCCGCCGCTCAAGCCTTCGACGAGCGGCTGCGACGCAGCCTTACCGTCACGGAACTCAACAAACTCCGTGCTCTGCTCGACAAGCTAGGAGCGAGCGTGGCGCGGGGGGCGGAAAGGGAAGCGCGATAAGGGAGGAGCCGTCGGGGTAGCATCGCGCCAACCTTTGCACCCCAGTCGGGCCGGGGGAGGAGGGACGATGTCGCAGATGACGAACCTCTGCTCGGACGTTCCGGGCGCCGGCCAGCCACAAGGGGTCAGCGCGCGCAGCGCTCGGTGCGGCCTCGGAATTCTCACGGCGCTCGTTGCGCTGCTCTCACTCGGGACGAGCTCCGCCCTGGCCGCAGCGACTCACCGGTTCGGCCGGCCGCACCCGGGCAGCTTGGGCCCCAACGTGGTCGTCTTCACGCCGATCGATGCCCCAGTCCGCAGATCCAGGCGAAGCTGACCCGATCGGCAACCAGCAGGTGCCCAACCAGTTCGGTCAGCAGCGCTATGCGATCCTCTTCGAGCCTGGCACGTACGGAGCTCCCCGACCCGCTCGACCTTCCAGGTCGGCTACTACGCGCAGGTGGCTGGGCTCGGCGCCGCGCCGGGCGACGTTGTCATCAACGGTTCGGCGAGGTCAACAACCAGTGCAGGCGCGGCCGCCCGACTGCACCGGGTTGGACAACTTCTGGCGCTCGCTGTCGAACCTGACCCTCCACTTCGTCAACTCGCCGACGACGCCGGCGTTCTACGCCAACGGCGAGGACCCCGGCTGCCAGGACTCCAACGCGATGTGGGCCGTCTCTCAGGCGGCGCCGATGCGGCGGGTCATCCACAACGGCCACGACGTTCCTGTTCGACTACTGCGGCGGCCCGAGTATGTGAGCGGCGGGTTCTTCGCCGACAACACTTTCAGCGGGCCGCCGTCAACGCGGGTCAGCAGCAGTTCTTCACGCGCAACTCGACCATGCACGGCTGGTCCAACAGCGTCTGGAACCAGGTGTTCATGGGCGACAACGGCGCTCCGGCGCAGGAGCTTCGGGCCACGGGCAACCAGTACACGACGCTGCCGACGACGCCCGGTCTCCGAGGAGCAGCCGTTCCTCTACACCGACGCACCGGGCAGCGCAAGTGTTCGTGCCCTCCGTCCGCATCAACTCCGTCGGGCCTGACTACACCGCTGGATCCGCGCCCGGCATCTCGCTCCCGCTCGACCGCTTCTTCGTCGCCGGCCCGAGCACGCCCGCGGGCCGGATCAACGAGGCACTGGCCCATGGGCGCGACCTCCTCTTCACTCCCGGCGTCTACCACCTCAACCAAACGATCGCGATCGAGCGCCCCGATACGATCGTGCTCGGGCTTGGCTTCGCCACCCTCATCCCCGACCACGGCCAGGTGACCATGCAGCACCGCCAATGTCCCCGGGGTGAAGATCAGCGGGCTGATCTTCGACGCCGGTCCGCAGGACTCCCCGGCGCTGCTGCAGGTCGGAGACGAGCACGGGCGGACGGGCCACGGTCTGCGAGGACATCGCGCCGGCATGCCTGTGTGCCGTCTGACCCGACATTGCTATCGGATGTGTTCTTCCGAGTCGGCGGGGCCGAGGCGGGCCGGACGACTGACGCGCTCGTCATCAATGCTGACCATGCGATCCTCGACGACATCTGGGCATGGCGGGCGGACCATGGCGCAGGCGCCGGCTGGACGGCGAACCCGGCCGACACTGGCCTGGTCGTCAACGGCGACGACGTCAAGGCCTACGGCCTGGCCGTCGAGCACTTCCAGAAGGACGAGGTCATCTGGAACGGCGAACGCGGGGGGACGTCTTCTTCCAGAACGAGATGCCCTACGACCCGCCGAGCCAGGCCGCCTGGATGTCGAGCCCAAACAGCGACGGCTATCCGGCATTCAAGGTCTCGCCGTGGGTCAAGACGTTCAGCGGCTACGGGATGGGCAGCTACTCGTTCTTCACCCAGGACGTGTTCTCGGATGAGGCATTCTCGTCTCCCACGACGCCCGGGGTCCAGTGGCACGACCTGCTGACCGTTTTCCTCAACGGGAGCGGCGGGATCAGGTCGGTGATCAACGGCACCGGGCCGGAGTCCGACAAGGCCACCCAAGGTAAGCCGCAGGACGTGATCAGCTACCCCTGATCAGCTCGGAGCCCGCCAGGCCGGACACACAACCGGGCCCAGGGAACACCCCGGGCTGGATCTTAAACCCGAGGTCGGAGGTTCGACTCCTCCATGGCCCACTCGCCAGTCCTCGGTTCACCACCGCTTCCGCCCGGCAGGACCGGCGCCGCGCCGCG
Organism: uncultured Solirubrobacterales bacterium; assembly: GCA_963794825.1. GTDB lineage: Bacteria > Actinomycetota > Thermoleophilia > Solirubrobacterales > Solirubrobacteraceae > Palsa-465. Next base: position 1,037,095 of record CAWCFB010000003.1, on the reverse strand, counting down.
GGGACGCCGCGGCACCGCAGAGATACGTCTACGAGCAGCTGAACGTACCCGATGCCGTTCCGCCACTGAACAGCGTTCCCGAGAACGAGCCCTTGGTGCGGTTGGACTTCAGTGTCACGCTCGCGTTATGTATCGCATAGCTCTTGTGGTTGATCACAAAACTGACCACACCACCGCTGAACGTGCCATCGTGACCGACGGGCGTCCCGCCAAGGATCGTCTTGCCGACCTCGAGCCCGAAGTAGGCAGGCCGGTTCGACACGTTGTTCGCTATCACGATCGTGCCGATGTTAATCGTGAAGTAGTTGCTCGTCTTTTTGCAAGATCCATTCGTGATCGTCGCAGTGTGTCCCGGCACAGTCACCTTTGCCGACGCCTCGCCGCAGAATGTGCGCTCCAGCACGGAGCCAACGTGATGCACGCCCGGCTGGCAGCTCGCCGCCGCAGCGACTCCGATCGTCGGCACCCCGACCAGGGTCGCCGGCACGACCGCGGTTAGGACTGCCGCCGCGACACAACCGCCTAGCCGCCCGTGCTTGCGAGGCGAAGGCGTACCGAGGTTCGTGGCGCTCGTGGGGTGAAACCGTCGCATGATGGTCATAGATCGCAACTCCTGCTGGTCCGTTTGTGAACTGTGATGATCGGCTTGCTCGCATACACGTAGCCATCAACCCCGCTCGGTAAAGATGCCTACGAGCAGCTGAACGTGCCCGATACCGTTCCGACGCCGGACAGAGACCCCGAGAACGAGCCCTTAGTGCGGTTGGACTTCAGCGTCACGCTCGCATGATCGACTGTGCGGCCGTTGCCGTTGATCACAAAACGGAACGCACCACCGCTGAACGTGCCGTCGTGACCGGCGGGCGTGCCGCCAGCGCTCGACTTGCCGACGACGAGTTCGAAGTAGGCAGGGTGCATCAACGCGCTGTTAGATACGAAAGTGCCGATGCGGATCCTGAAATAGTCGCTCGTCTTATTACAAGACCCGTGCTTGAAAGTCGCGTGATGCCCCAGCAGGGTCACCTGTGCCGATGCCTTGCCGCAGTACGTATGCTCGACCGCGGGGCCAAGGTGATGCACGCCCGGCTGGCAACCCGCAGCCATGGCGGCACACTGCACATCGCCTGGGCGGCACACGATCCGAACACGGTTGTTGGCGCTGTCCGGCGATCAGGAAGCCGCCGCCCGGTATCACCGCAACGCCCTCGGGATAGTCCAGCTTTGCGGCGGTCGCTGCGCCCCCGTCGCCAGAGAAACCCTTGGTTGTGCCCGCGACAGTAGCGATCCTCCCATCAAATCCAGGCTGCACGCTGCGAATCCGGTGGTGGCCAAAGTCGGCAACCAGAAACCCGCCGCCGGGCACCACTGCGATACTCGTGGGGGCCTCCAGTGCTGCGGCCTTCGCCGCGCTACCGTCGCCGATCTGGTCACAGCACGGCGCGAACCCACCACTGCCTGCGACGGTTGAGATGAGCCCGTTGCTCGCCACCTTGCGGATACGGTTGTTGTCCGAGTCAACAATGAGAAAGCCGCCATCGGGCAGCGCCGCCAGACCGCTCGGATTGCTGAGTTTTGCCGAAGTCGCCATGAGACCGTCGCCGCCGTAGCCTTGGGTTCCTGTGCCGGCGACGGTCGTGATCGTCCCGCTGGGTGACACCTTTCGAACGCGTTGGTTCAGGTCAGCGATCAAGAACCCGCCGCCCGGCAGAACCGCGAGACCGTAGGGGCTCAGCCCCGCGCCAGTCGCAGGCCCACCATCGCCGGAGAAGCTTCCGGCTCCCTGTGCCGGCGACGGTCGTGATCGTGCCGTCGGTCGAAACCCGCCGCACGCGGCTGTTGCCGGAGTCGGCAATCAGGAAGCTGCCGTCGGGCAGCGCGGCGATGTCCGAGACACCATTGAGCTGTGCCGCTGTTGCCGGCCCACCGTCGCCGGAGAAGCCATAGGTTCCGGTGCCGGCGACGGTCGTGATCGTGCCGTCCGTCGAGACCCGTCGAATGCGGTGGTTGAAATAGTCGGAGATCAAAAAGCTGCCGTCGGGCAGCATCGCGACGGCATTAGGGTGGATCATCCGCGCCGCCTTCGCCGGCCCGCCGTCGCCCGTGCCCAATTCTGCGCCGGTGCCGGCGACCGTCGCGATATAGCCCGTCCCGATCAAACTCTCGCTCGACAAGGCACCGGCTGAGGCGGCTGACCCGGTAAGCAGGCACAACGTCAATGTCAGGCCCGCCGCCAGCTTCGCTCGCATCCCCATAGCCATCAACTCCCTTCGGCCCCAGATCCTTCTGCCCGCGCGCGCCGGCGGCCAAGGTGTCATCCCGCATACGGCATTCCGTCGCTAGCGCAAGATGCCCATCAAGCTGTCGCCCTCCGTAAGGCGGAATCGGCAGCTGCGCGAGTACCCCCCGCAAAAGCGGCGAAAAGCCCTGTCGCCAAGGACCCTACGCCGTAGCGCCGCCGCGCGCAACCGGTGGCGCACGAATGGGCTGAAAGGTAGGGTCAAGAGTAGGGCGGCTCGACAACCGAGAGACAGCCCGGCCCGCAAGTGTCAGTGCTGCGCGCTCCAGTGCTCGTCATTGAGCGTGCCGCAAGTCTCCGCGTGATCGGACTCTGGGTAGTAGTCGTAGGAGAGGCTGCCGCTTGCGTGCCGGCCCTGCACGCGACCGGTCACGACGATGAGGCCACCGCCGTAGTAGTTGTCGTACTCGTGATCGGCGAAGCGGCCGTGCGGGCCGATGCGCATCGGCTGGAGCAGATCGGTGTGCCGTTGCCAGGCCATCGTGCCATCGGGAATGTTCGCCTCGCAGGTGAACGTGGCGCGGAACTTCACCACGTCGCCATTGTGGATGCGGAAGCTGAGCGGAAACTTGGTTCGGGTGACGCCGCCCGACGGTTTGTCGACCGGCGCCGTGAGCTTGCCCTGATACTTGCCCGACGAGAACGCGGGACTCTCGACCGCGATCGCGGTCTCGGCGCCGGCGCTGATTCCGACAACACCGACGAGAACGGCAGTTGTACCCCTGCGCATGATCCGGCCTCCTCCGCTGTTCCGGCGCGGGCCAGCCGCGCCACGCGCGAGTATGCCAACCGCGGGCACCGCTGCGCGGAAGAGTGGGGTCGACGGTAGGGTCGATCGGTTGCTTTTCGGTTAACCGAGGCGTAGGGTGGATATAGCGGGGGTCTCGGGCCTGCAGCAGGGCTATGTGGGGTCCGCGATGGCACTCAGAGAGAGCGGGGCCGGGCATGCGTGTTCTTCGGTTAGTCGTGGCTGCCGGTCGGCGCCGGCGGCGCCTGCTGTATAGCGGCGCGGCGGTCGCTGCGCTGTTGGTGGTTGGTGTTAGCGTCGCGCTCGGGACGCCCGCCGGCGTGACCGCGATTTCGTTCAGCGCAACGGTCGGCGTGTCGACGACGACCCGGGTCGGGACGTTCCAGTCGGCCCCGACCCAAACCGACCCGTCTGACTACACGGCGGTGATCCAATGGGGTGACGGTACGACCTCTCCCGGCACGATCGACACGATTGTGGCCGGAACCCCACCCACGTTCGAGGTCGTCGCGACGCACACCTATGCAGCCGCGGGTTCGTACATGTTCAACGTGGTGGTCATAGAAACGCTTGACCACACCAGGGCTTCGGCAACCGGAACCGCGACGGTGCTGCCACCGCCGCCGGATGCCACCACGGGCTCATCCCTGGCCCACGACACCTACGCCCAGGTTGGGGGGACCGTTGACGCCCACGGCCAAAGCCCTACCACCTACGCCTTCAAGTACGGACCGAGCGCCGCGTACGGCACCTCGACGCCCCAGACGTTTGTCCCGTCCGGCACCGGGCCTCAGGCCGTCGTCGCAACGCTGATGAACCTGACCCCCCTCACGACCTATCACTACCGGGTCGTCGCGGTCGGACCCTACGGAACGACGCAGGGAGCCGACGCCACATTTACCACGACGGCCGCAACGACTACGACCACAACCACAACCACAACGCCGAGCGGACCCGGTGCGCCATTCGGAACCCCGATCGTGACCTCGCTGGCCCCCGTCCCGAACCCCTCACAGCACGTTGTGGAGCTGCGGGGCACGGTCAACCCGAACGGCGTCTACACGCGCTACATGTGGCAGTACGGCACATCGCCGGCGTACGGCCAGGAGACGCCGATCGGTTACGCCGGATTCGGCACCCAGCCGCGGGACGTTGGTTACAACCTCGCGGGGTATACCGCCGGCGCGACGTTGTACGACCGCCTGGTGGCGACTACGCCGTCAGGCCGCAACCTATACGGGGATCCGCAGTCGGTGACCGCCGGCTGGCAGTCCTCGATCTCGCTTGATCCGCCTGCGTTGACCTCGCCGGATGGCATCGTTGACTACCAACTCGTGGCCCGCGCCGATGACGCCGGCGAGGACAGTCGTGTGTTCGTGAAGGTGGGTACCAACCCAGCTCTGACGTCGACAACGCCTCCGCTACCGAGTTCCGGCCACCTCTTGTCCGGAAGCCTCGAGGAGCAGAAGGTCGCCACGTCCGCGGGATTTGAGCTGGACGTCGCATCGCCAGGCAAGGGCGCGTCGTATCTCCTGCCGGATACGACGTATTACGCCCAAGCATCAATGTGTGAACTGCACGGCGTGAATGGTGGCTGCATCAAGAGCTCCGTCGTGAGCTTCAAGACCCCCCACGTCACGCATCCTCCGATCAAGTACCACATCAGCCCGCAGCTCGTCGTCACACCGGACACGATTACAGAAGGTCACGCCACAACGCTGGACGCGTCGGGCTCAACATTCACGGTCGACAACGGCTTCGACACCTCCGCACTCAGGTACCACTACTACCTCGGCGGCATCAACTACCAAGTCCCGATTGGGCCCGGCACGATCCCGAATGACATCGTGACCACGCCGGAGCTCAAGCAGGCCGGCGATTACACGGCCAATGTGATTGCGTCCCTACCTAACGCCAAGGGGCAGCCGTCCGCTCTGTCGATCGATGTGCCGTTCCGCGTGCAACCGGCCGCCGACCTGCGGGTGATTGGCATGGACGTCTACCAGGCGGCCGAGTACAACAGCAAGCAAGGTCTGCAGTATCCGGTCGAGGGCATGGTCACGGCCGATCCTGTTCCGCCGCTGCACCGCACCTTCTCGCCCGATCTCGGGCTCGTCTTGCCTGGGCCGGTACCCGCAAACCTCGACACGTCGCTGGTCGCGGGCAAAAAGACCGTGGTCAGGGTGTACGCCGATTTGACGAAGTCGTTCGGCACGGCCGCCGCCAAAGGGCTCGGCTACGGCGGCTACCTCTCCGTCTGGGCTGGGAGCACGCATCTCGGCGACGATTGGGGAAGCTCCGGCGGTGCTATCGCTTACGGGGCCGGATCAAGACCGGATGCCGGTCTCACAACACAGCAGGCGACCAGCAAGGACGGCCTGACATTTGTCCTTCCCGCTGCGTGGACGTCGGCTGGGCCGCTGCGGATCGTCGCACATGTCCTTTTGGATCAGCTGCCGTCGACGCTGTACGGGAACTTGAGTGCGAAATTCGGCCCGCCGAGTGCCGAATGCCCGTCCTGCGACGCGAATAACGCCTACACGCTCGACGGGGTCACATTCAACAGCACCCGCGGCGCCGTAGTCAATCACTACGAATCGTGTGCGAAGGCTATGAACGGCCATTTTGGTGGGTGCGATTTCGGCTTCAGGTCCGACTATGACTCGGTTAACTACGCCGACGCCCAATCGATGGCGCCGATGTCGGACGGTTATCCGGACATCAATGGCACCAGCGGAGGGATGGTGAATATCGACAACGCCTACGATGACGCGGCCGGCGATTTCGCCGGCAACCGAACGAAGGTAGAGAGCACGCTCGTCGATGACCTCGACGAGGCCGACGGCAGCGACCACGGTGACTTCACCGCCCTGTTCGAGAACACAGGTCTGGACACGGCCGGTACTACTGACCATCCACAGAACTGGGCGAGTTTCGCGCATGAAAAAGTGCACTCCAACTTGGTCATCACCCCGACCAGGCCGCGTACGTCCATGGCGCACGAGACCGGCCACGCGATCGGGCGACCTCATGCGTCGGCGTGTGGCGGCGGAGCGGCGGACAAGCAATCGCCGACTTATGGCCGACGGATTATCAGGGTTATCTGGACGGCATCGCGTTGGACCCAGGCACGTCGTTCTCAGCCTCATCGCCACCGCCGCCGCCCAAGATCCTCAATCCGCCGGCGGACCACAGTTCTACGACTACATGTCCTACTGCAACAACGGCGACAATCAGACGTGGATTTCTCCGTACGCGTGGGACGCCGACGTGTCGCACCTGCTGCAGAACGATCCGCACACCTCGACCTTCGCCCGCGTCGGAGAGCTGCTCCAGGGTTGCGCGGCGAACGATCCGTGTGCGACCCAGGGGACACCTACCGAGGTTGGCCTGGCGGGCGATCGCTGGCGAGCCCGCGAGATGGCGGGTAGGTCAATTCGGGGTGCTCGCGGGCTCGGCCCGCGCCGCTCGCGCGAAGCCCTCCGCGGCGCCGGGTTTCGCGGCCGATCACGTGGCGGTGAGGATCCGTATACCGATCATCGAGGGCAAGCTGAGTGATCCCCACCTGTTCGCGGGTCCTGCACCGGCACCAGCCAGCGGACGGCCGTCGGGGTATACGGCATCGGCGCTCGACGGCAGCGGCCGCGTGCTCGCGAGCGCGGCGTTGACGATGGAGGTGCTGCACAGCGACGGAGTACCGGACATTCCGGTGGTCGTCGGATCGTTGCCGATGCTCGCTTCGACGCAGACGGTCGGCGTGAGTGGCGCCTCGGGCGCGACCGTGCTGAAGCTCAATCGGCCGGCTACGGCGCCGGAAATCCGGCTGGCGGGGATCCGCCGCCATGTCGTGGTCGGTCGCCGCGGACTGAAGGTGCACTGGAGGACCCGGGCGTCGAGTGGAGCGGCGCTGCGCTCGGCCCTGGACTATTCGATTGACAACGGGCACACGTGGAAGACGGTCTACAGCGGGGACGCAACCGGGGGCGTGCGGTTGCCGGCGATCCTGCTTCCCGGTTCCCGTCAAGCGCGGCTGAGGCTGCGAGTCAGCGACGGGTTCAGCGATCGACAGGTCATCTCGCCGAGGTTCACCTCGCTCGGTAGCCCGCCGAGGGCGACGATCTTCATGGGCACGGGCTTCGCCGACCGCGGTGTGTCCGCCTTCAATGCGCGGGCAGTCGACGATCTCGGCCGACAGCTCCCCGGCCGCCGGCTCCGGTGGTTCCTGGATCGCCGGTCGATCGGCCGGGGGACGCTGGTGAAGCTCAACTCGCTGCCGCCTGGCCGTCACCACCTGACTCTTGTGGCAACCGACAGTCAGGGACGCAGCGCGCGGCTCGTCCGCAGAATCACCGTATCGAGCACGCGACCAGTGCTGAGCTATCTCGCCCACGCGAGCAGGATTGGCCGCCACGTTCGCGTCGTGACGCTGGTCCTGGCGAGCAACGTCGGGGCGCGAGCCGTGGTGACCGGGCCCGGCGTCAGGCGCGTCTCCTTCACGCTCGGGCCACGCCGCCGGAGGCAGCGAATATTCCTGACGCGCGTTCGAGGACCGGTCCGCCTGCTGCTGGTGCTCCGGCATGGAAGCAGTCGGACGACAGCGGAAATGCTCATCGACCGGGGTTGATCGAGGCGAAGATGACCGCGATCGGACAACGCTCCACTCGCTCTGGCGCCGCCTGCCCGGGTCACGCTGGCAGAGGACCCACTGTGGCGTTACGCCTGCGCGGCAAGCCGAAGCCGCCGCTCGTCGTCTGAACGCCCCGCGACGCTCAGCCAGCGCGCAGTGCGTCGCCGAGTTCCGACCGCGAAGTGATGCCGAGCTTGCGATACGTCCGCGTTAGGTGCTTCTCGACTGTCTTGAGCGTGACGAACAGCGCCTCTGCGATCTCGCGATTGGTCGCCCCGTCGGCGGCCAGGGCTGCGACGCGCCGTTCGCTGGCGGTCAGTGCGGCGAAGCCCGTCGTTCGCGGTCGCCGTGGCCGTGCGCCTGTTGCGAGCAGAGCTTCGCGAGCGCGCCGCGCCTGCACGACGCTGCCGCACTCGTCGGCGAGATCTAGGCCCTCATGTAACAGCGGCCGGCCGGCGGTCGGACCGTCACTGCGGTCGCGCATGATCCCGAGATCGATCAGGGAACGTGCGAGTTCGAGGCGCGCTTTCGAGGTCCGAAGCATCTCCATTGCCTGCTCCATGAGCTCGGCGTCATCTTCGACGACGGCGGTAGCGCGGAGTGCGACACCGAGCGCTCCCGGAAGGTCCGCTTTCCGGGCGAGTGTGAGGTTCTCGGCCGCCAGATCCCGTGCCTCGTCGCGACGGCTCAGCCGCACGAGCACGAGTGTCGCGTCGGAGCGCCACGGGATGGCGAGCGAACCGGGCGCCCGTGCAGCGAGCAGCCCGCGGCCGCACGCCAAAAGCTCATCGAGCGCTTGCTCGAGCTGGCCGTCGGCGGCGTGCAGGACACCGCGAGCGTGAAGGAGGAGGAGGCCGTTCATCGTGTCGCGGACGAGTAGCGATTCGGCCTTGGTGGAAACATCCACGGCCTCCTGCAATTCCGAGCGCTCGACGAGCGTGCGGATCATGAACGCGGCGGTCGCTGGATGTCCCATCCATTCGAGATCGTCGGCCTCCCAGGCAGCGCGGGCATCTTCCTCCGCACTGTGGATTCGCCCGGCACGCAGGTTGGCGTGCGCCCGCCAGCACAGCGCCGTGGTGTAGTCGATCACAGCCCCACGAATCTGGGCGCGAGTCATGATCCTTGTCAGCCACGCCGCGCTGGCGTCGGGCTGATCGCAGAACGCCAGCGCCAGTGGCGGCAGCATCGGGATCGGCAGGTCTTCGTCCTCGAGCAGCACGCCCCCTCCCAACGCTTCCGTTGCGTAGCGCGCCGCGTCGGTCCCCAATCCGGTGAATGAAGCCTCGAGGGCGAGTACTGCGAGCAGCGCGCGAGCGCCAGCGGTAGGGCTGTTTAGGAGCGCTTGGATCTCGTTGCTGTCGGGCAGCGCGAGCGGGCGACTCGCGTTCTGCAATGCGAAGCGCCTCTCGGCTTCGAGTCGACGCACCTGGTCCGCTCCCGTGGGCCCGAGCCCCTGCTTTCCCCGTTCGAAGGCGGCGATCGCCTCGTCGATTCGTCCGGTCACCGACAGCACCCGCCCGAGCAGCAGCGCTGTGTTCGCGCGGTCGGCGGCGTCTGCAACATCAAGCGCAGCGGTGAGGCTCTCGATCGCGCGCGGATCTCCTGCCACGGCTTCGGCGGTGCCGAGCGAAAGCAACACAGCGGGCCGCTCCTCGCCAGGTGGGGGCTCAAGCGACGCGCGTCTCAGCGCTGCCGCCGCGGCATCCGGGTCCCCCCGGGCGAGCGCGAGCGTGGCGCCCCGGCGCAGTATCCCGACCGCCCACGGGTCCCCGGCCGGTGTCGTCGCGAGGAGGTGCGCGGCCGCCTTCCCGAGCGCGCCAGTATCCGCGGCGCGATGGGCTGCCTGACGGTGCAGCGCGTCCCGCTCATCGGGTGGGATCAGGCTCGTGACGGTGCCGCTGACGATCGGATGGGCGAACCTCGGCGGGTCACCGCGGGCCACGAGGCCCATCGCCCGTAGGTCATGCAGCGCTTCTTCGACCTCTGACGCGGTCAAGCCGCTCAGCTGTGAGATCTCACCCGGGTCGGAGTTCTCGCCGATGACCGCCAGCGAGCCCATCAGCGTTCGCACCGACGGGCTGGCTCGGGCGATCCGCTGCTCAACGAAGCGTTCGACCCCCTCGGGCGCCATCTCGCGGACTCGTTCGGCGTTCGCGGCGACCGGCGCCACACGGAGAGCGGCGAGCTCGGGCAAAAGCTCGGTTAAGAAGAACGGGTTGCCGCTGGTTTGACTTTGGCATGCGGCCACAAAAGCCGGATCGGGCTCTTGGCCCAGTTCCTGTCCGATCAGCTGCGCCGTCGCATTCGAAGACAGCGGGCGCACACGGAGCCGCACACAACGGGTGACGCCGGGGGATTCGACCAGGCCCTCGAGCGATGGGGCGTCCCGGGACGCTACGACCAGCAGCACCGGGTGCTCCTCCAGCCGACGTCCCAGGAAGACAAAGAAACGGTGGGATGCTGAGTCGCTCCACTGGAGATCATCGACGCACAGCGCAATCGGCTGCTGCTGCGCGAGCGTGGCCAGGAGCCAGTAGAGGCCGTGCAATGTCGCGGTGCCGGGCCTCGACCCCTCGCGGCCAGCGTCGTCATCCTGCTCAAACACGGCCCGGCAGAGCCCGGCGGTCCCTATGAACAGGTCTGCACGCTCTCGTGGCGCGATGCGTACAAGCAACGGATCCACGAGCTGGCGCACGAGGCCGAATGGGAAGTCCCGCTCGAGCTCACCACCACGGGCTGTGAGCACTAGCAAACCCGCCCTCGCCGCCTCGGCGCTCACAGCATCGAGCAAGCGCGTCTTCCCGATGCCGGCCGGGCCACTCAGGGCTATCAAGCTGCCGCGCCCGCTCGCAGCCTCCCCGGCGAGCACGGCTGCGCGCGCCAGCTCATCGGCTCGCTCCAGAAGCATCAACCTGCGATCAGACCACCTCCCGGCTCCGTGGTCAAGCGAGGAGCCAGCCGCACGTTTCAAAGCCCAGGATCGTCGGCGCCTTTGGCGCCACGACGACTCGGGACGAGCGCTGCGGGCGCGTTCTCGCGAGCAAGGCTCGCGCACGTTGCGGGAACGTCGGAGCCAAAGGTGTACCTGGCGAACGCGGACGGGACCGACGAAGCTGCCGGTTCGACAGCCTGGGAACGAGACTAGATCTCATTCTTGTGATATCGTGCGCCTCGCGAGGTCGCCGCTCGCCGAGCCAACCCCGATATCGCAGGAGGAGCATCGCGTGCCTCGAGTGCCGTTGCGTGTCGTGCCGCTGTTCCTCTGCTGCGCCGTAGTGCTCACAGCTTGTGGTGGCGGGAGCGCCGGCTCGCCGGGCGGTTCGTCGTCGGGGAAGTTGCAGGTGGTCGCGGCGGAGAACTTCTGGGGGAGCATTGCCAGCCAGCTAGGCGGAAGCAAGGTGGCAGTGCAGAGCATCATCGTGAACCCGAACACCGATCCCCATTCGTATGAGCCGACCGCCGCGGACGGGGTCACGCTCGCGAAATCTCAGATGGCGATCGTGAACGGGATCGGGTACGACGCGTGGGCGTCGAAGCTGATCGCCGCGAACCCTTCGAGCTCGCGAAAGGTGCTGAACGTCGGGGAGCTCCTCGGGCTGGCGGAGGGCGATAACCCGCATCAGTGGTACTCGCCGTCCTCGGTGCGGCGGGTGATCGATCAGATCGTCGCCGACTACAAGCAGCTCGACCCGAAGGACAGCGCGTACTTCGATCAGCAGCGCACCAGGTTCGAGACCCAGGGCCTCGCCGAGTACAACAAGATGATCGCGACGATCCGGGCGCGCTATGCCGGGGTCCCGGTGGGCTACAGCGAGAGCATCTTCCAGCCGCTCGGTACGGCGCTGGGGCTGAAGCTGATGACGCCTTACAGCTTCGCGAAGGCGATCGCCGAGGGAACAGATGTCAGTGCCTCCGACAAGCAGACGGTCGACACCCAGGCGCAGAAGCGGCTGATCAAGGTGTGGGTCTACAACAGCCAGAACGCGACCCCGGACGTGCAGCGCGTCAACCAGCTCGCTAGAGCGGCGCAGATTCCAATCACGACGATCACCGAGACGCTCTCACCAGCCTCGGCTACCTTCGAGCAATGGCAAGTGGCGGAGCTGAAGAACCTCCAGCTGGCCCTTCACCAGGCGACCGGGCGGTGAGCACCCCAACCATGCTCGACCCCGCGCCTGTCTCCCAGGACGGAAGCCTCGGGACAGCGCGTGACGCGGTCCCGGTGGTGAGGCTGGCGGGCGCGCAGGCTCGGATCGGTGCCAACACGGTCTGGAGCGATGTCGATTTGACGATCGCGGAGGGAGAGTTTGCCGCGATCCTCGGCCCCAACGGCGCAGGCAAGACCACCCTGCTGCGCGTGCTGCTCGGCGAGCTGCCGCTCACCGCCGGCAGCGCATCCGTTTTGGGTCGCGCCCCGGGCGCAGCCAGCGGTCAGATCGGCTACCTGCCCCAGCGCCGCCATTTCGACGCCAGCACCAGGATCCGCGGAATCGACCTGGTCAGGCTCGGGCTCGACGGCGCCCGCTGGGGATTGCCGCTGCGGCGCTCCTGGCGTGAGCGAGTCCAGGAGGCGATCGATCTGGTGGGCGCCGATGAGTACGCGAGCCGCCCAATCGGCCGGCTCTCCGGCGGCGAGCAGCAGCGGCTGCTGATCGCCCAGGCGTTGATCAGCCGCCCGAAGGTGTTGATCCTCGATGAGCCGCTGGACAGCCTCGACCTGCCCAACCAGACCTCGGTGGCGGCGCTGCTGGCGCGGATCTGCCGCCAGCAGCGCGTGAGTGTGCTGCTGGTCGCGCACGACGTCAACCCGCTGCTCACCTATCTGGACCGTGTCGTCTACTTCGGGGCGGGGCACGCGGCCGTCGGCACCCCGCGCGAAGTCATCACCGCCGACACATTGACCCGCCTCTACGGCGTGCCGGTCGAGGTGCTCAGAGCCGCCGACGGGCGTCTCGTCGTCGTCGGGCTGCCCGAGGCGCCTGCGCATCACAGCGACCGGCACGAGCACCACGAACATGGTTAGCCACCTGCCGCTCGCCGCGATATCGGTCGATCTGATCTCGGATTTCCGGCAGCTGACCGCGTACCCTTTCATGGTCAACGCGCTCGAGGCCGGGACGATCGTGGCGGTCATGGCGGGCGTGGTCGGCTGGTTCATGGTGCTGCGCCGCGAGACGTTCGCCGGGCACACACTGTCGGTGATGGCCTTCCCCGGAGCGACGTTCGCGCTGCTGCTCGGACTATCCGCCGCCGTCGGCTACTACGCGTTCTGCGGCGCCTGCGCGCTAGTGATCGGCGCAGCCGCCGCCGGCCAGCGACGGCACCGCGGCGAGGAATCCGCGGTCACCGGCAGCGTTCAGGCCTTCGGGCTGGCGTGCGGGTTCCTGTTCCTCAGCCTCTACCACGGGGTACTCGCCGGCTATGAGAACCTGCTGTTCGGCGACTTCCTCGGGATCACACGCGGGCAGGTGCTGACGCTCGCGATCGTCTGCGTCCTGGCCTTGGGGTTCTTCGCGGTCGTCGGCCGCCCGCTGCTGTTCGCGTCGGTCGACCCGTCGGTCGCGCGCGCCGGTGGCGTTCCGGTCCGCGCGGTGTCGCTCGCGTTCATGCTCGCGCTCGGACTGACCGTCGCGGCAACCGCGCAGATCACCGGCGCGCTCCTCGTGTTCGCGCTGCTCGTCGCACCCGCCGCGGCCGCACAGCTGATCACCCCGCGGATCGGCGCGAGCCTCGTCGTGACCGTGCTGCTCGGCATCGCGATCACCTGGGTCGGGCTTGGGCTCGCGTATTTCTCCAACTATCCCGTCGGCTTCTACATCACCGCGGTCGCGTTCACCGTCTACCTCATCGCCCGGCTCGCTCGAGCGACGATCGACCATCCCACCCTGCTGCGAGGCCGCGCACGCGCCGTCGAGGCTCCCGGGTGATGTTCGCCCACGAGTTCGTCCGCAACGCCTGGCTCGCGGGCACCGCGATCGCGCTCGCGAGCGGGCTGATCGGCTACTTCGTCGTGCTCCGCGCGCAGGTGTTCGCCGGGGACGCGCTCAGCCACGTCGCGTTCACCGGCGCGCTCGCCGCCGCCGCCGCCGGGATCGACATCCGCATCGGGCTGTTCGCCGCCACGATCCTGATCGCGCTGCTGCTGGGATCGCTCGGCGACCGCTCCCACGCCGACGACGTCACGATCGGGGTCACGTTCGCCGCGATCCTCGGGCTCGGGGTCTATTTCCTCGCTCTGTTCAGCACCGGATCCGGCGGCGGCAACGGCCTGCTCGGAGCCCGCACCCTGTTCGGATCGATCTTCGGACTCAGCGCCACCGACGCCCTGATCGCCGCGCTGATCGCCGCCGGGATCATCGCCGTCGTGCTCGCGATCGCCCGGCCGCTGCTGTTCGCCAGCATCGACCCCGCCGTCGCCGCCGCGCGCGGCGTCCCCGTCCGCGCACTCGGGCTGCTGCTCCTCGCGCTGCTCGGCGCCACCACCGCCGAGGCGACCCAGGCGATCGGCGCGCTGCTGCTGCTCGGGCTGCTCGCGGCCCCCGCCGGCGCAGCCCAACGGCTCACCGCCAACCCCTACCGCGCGCTCGGACTGTCCGCCGCGATCGCCGTGCTCTCCACCTGGGCCGGCCTGACGATCAGCTATCTGATCCCGAAGCTACCTCCCAGCTCGGCGATCATCGCCGTCGCCACCGGCATCTACCTGACCGCGTTTCTGGCCACGAGCGACCTACGCCACGTCCGCGCCCGCCGGCTGCTGACCGTGATCCGTGAAACCGAGAATTAGACTGAGACCCATGGCAAGGAAAGAGGCAGAGAGCTGGGCCGAGCACGCGCAACACGTCCTGGCACAGGCCAAGCACCACACCGGAGCCGCCCGCCAAGCGCTGCTCGAGCTGCTCGACTCCCAAGCCTGCGCCCTCACCGCGATCGAGATCGAAGACGCGCTCCGCGCGCGCGAGAGACCGATCGGCCGCGCCAGCATCTACCGCATCCTTGACGAACTCGAACGCCTCCACCTCGTCCAAAAGCTCGAGGTCGGACAGGCGATGGCCCGCTACGAACCGATCCGCACCGGTGACGGCCACCACCACCACCTCGTCTGCGACAACTGCGGCACCGTCACCCCCTTCACCGACCCCGGCCTCGAGACCGCGATCAAGAACCTCGAACGCCGCGTCCCGATGCGCGTCGACGAACACGAAATCGTGCTCCACGGCGCCTGCCAGGATTGCAGCGACTGACCCGGTCGGCCGCGCGAGCGGCGCTACCTCCGGACCATGTGCGCCGGCAAATCGCCCGAACGAGGTCACCGACGATGCAGCCGCAAGGACCGTAGGCACAGGCGATCCGCTGATGGCGGTGACGGGCTCGAACCGCCGACTTCCTGCTTGTAAGGTCGGCACGCCATGTCACGCCGCTCGCGTGGTGCTCGCTTCCGCGTCACGCCCCAATCGGCCGCGGCGTCCTCGCTACCCCTCACAATGGGAAGGAGCAGCACTACGTGTGCTTGCCTACGCCCGCAGGAACGACTGGCCGAAGCTCGGAGATCGCCGGCTAGGGCTGGTCGTACCCGAGCGCACGGCCGAGGCGACCCAGCGACCGGATAACGGGTCTCTGCGCCGCGACGGGAATCCCTGCCAGGAAGAACTCCGCCTCGTCTGATCCGGTGGTGCTCATGCGGAGTGGATTCGCGCGCCCTTTCGCGTTGACATGCCCCGCGCGATCCTGCGCGAAGCTGCGCTCCAGGAACTCCGCGTACCTGAGCGCGGGTCGCAGTTCGGCGCGGACCTCGGCATCGTTCCCACCGGCCGGTTCAATCGTGTGCCGCTCTCCAGGCTGAGTGACGACAACGCCCCCGACCTCCAGGACAACGTCGCTGGCGCCGGAGCGTGCCCGCGCGCTTCCGCTCAGCACGGTAATCCGTTCCTCTTGCCGCGGGTGGACATGCATCGGGACAGCAGGAGCACCCGCTCTCATCAGCAGATCAAAAGCGATCAGATCGCTGCCGACCTCCCGCCATGTCACCCGCATCCCAAGAACGGGCGACTCGATCGACTCTCCCGGGCGCATACTGCGACCCTACAACCATCTCTTGGCTCGCGCGCGCCGCGTATGTCTCTCGGCCGCTTCCGGTTTGGACGATTAGCAGCAGCCTCTGCGGCCCAAACTCGAGAGCCATGGTCAGCTCGGGCCGTCGTCCATGCCCATTCCGCCGGCCTCCCTGGCCGGCGGGCGACCCCTCGGCGCAGGCACACTCCAACCCGCGAAGCACATCGAGCAGCAGCGCGGGGCGGGAAACCAATCGTCCGCGACGCCGCACGGTCCCGACCGGTGTGATCGAGATGTCGCCAACGCAATCACGAGCTTCGCAACACCGAAAACATGAATGCGATCATCGCGCAGACGTATATCCCGCATGGGAGCCTAGGAACCGCCCAATAGCGGGTGCCCAGATGTCGCGTGCCGCGCGACCGCTTTCGCACTCTGGTTCCGCCCACTGATTCGCGTAGCTGCGAAGGCTCGCGGCGAGTCGGTCCGCGGTGGCGATCAGGAAGAACCGGCAGGTCCCGCGGCGGTCGATGATTGCACCGATCGGCTCCTGCGAGACTCCGGTGGCACGTTCGCGGAGGCGCCGGCGGGCCTGGGTGCGGGGGTCAGCACTGCGGTCAGCGTGGTAGTAGGCGACGACGCTTTGGTCGCGTGCGGCGTAGTCGGCGATTCGCTAGCTCGTCGAGCGTGCCCTTCGCGGCGGCTGCCATCACCGGGGCGGGACTGGCGCGCGATCGCTTCCTTAAGAGCGATCGTGCCGACCAGCCGTGAGGTGACGATCCCGCTTCGCGATAGAGCTGCGCCATCACCACCTCCGCTCACGAGTGCTTGCCACGAACACGTTCGTCAGCGACGAACACACTCCCGGCGACTCTCGCGATCTGCTGGGCGAAAAGCCTCATTTGGCGGACAGCGGTGCGAGCGTCACCGCTGCTACGGCGTGGGCGCCATTGTGGCGCGTACCGCCGTGCAGTCGGTCACGCGCATACCTCCGCTGAAGTCGAGGCAGGAGTGGAGTCCGTTGGATAGGCCCTTTGGGGGCGCCCGCGACGTGTGGGCGCTCTGGATCTCAGCGCTGCATCAGGCCTGGGCGTTTGATGCCCAATGATGATGCCCGATCTGATAAATCGGTCAGTCCAACTGTCCCTGAGCATCGCCAAATTAGGCGCTTACCAGGACAGTTCTTCGATGGGCGGTGACGGGCTCGAACCGCCGACTTCCTGCTTGTAAGGCAGGCGCTCTACCAGCTGAGCTAACCGCCCCGGACCGCCGGCGGATGGTACCCCGCGTGTCCCCAATGGCGGATCTGGGCGACTCGCCGGGCGGTCACCGGGGATCGTGTTGACGTAGCTGCGCTCGCGGGTATCCAACAGGCAGACAGATGTCTGCTTTGGTCGAGCAGGGGACCGACACGCGGCGGGCGGCCGAGATCCTCGCCCGCCAAGACCGCATCCAGGTATGGGCGCTGCCCTGGATCTACCTGGCGATCGTCGGCACCGGGTACTTCTTCACGTTCTACGACATCACGGACATCGGTTTCGCGCTGCCGCAGATCCAGACGCAGTTCCACCTGACCGGGAACGAGTCGACGTTCCTGGCGCTGTCCATCGGGCTGATCGGCTATGCGGTCGGCTCGGTCTGCATCGGCGCGCTTGCCGACCGGCTCGGTCGCTTCCGGATGCTTATCCTGACCATCGTCCTCACTGCGATCGGGTCTTTCGGAGATGCCGCAGCCGGCAGCCTGGGAGTGCTGATCGTGTTCCGCTTCATCACCGGCATGGGCGTCGGCGCCGACCTCAACCTGGTCTCGACCTATATCGGCGAGCTGGCCCCGGCTCGCCTGCGCGGACGGATCTCCGTGGGCACGTTCCTGGTCGGCATCATCGGGCAAGCCGTGACGCCGTTCGTCGCGCTCGGGCTGATTCCAGGCCTGCACAACGGGTGGCGGTGGCTGTTCATCATCGGTGGGGTGATCGCGGTGATCGCGCTGGTGGCTCGGTTTGAGCTGCCCGAGTCGCCGCGATGGCTGGCGCTTCACGGCCGGCTGGACGAGGCCGATCAGCTCGTGAGCGAGATGGAGAAACGGGCGACGGCGCGCGGTCAGACCCTGCCCGAGCCCGAGCCCTCAGAGGTCGATACCCGCCTCGGCGTTCCGTTCGCCGATCTGCTTCGCGCGCCCTACCTACGCAGAGTGCTCGTCTTCCTCGCTATGTGGTTCTTCTGGTACATCGGCAACTACGGCTTCCTCGGCGACGCCCCTGACCTGTTCAAGCACCAGGGCCTGTCCGCAGGCACGCTCTACCTGGCTATCGGAGCCATCGGCTATCCCACAGGCGCGGTGGTGATGATCGTGGGCATCGACCGGTACGAGCGCAAGTGGCTCCTGCTGGCGTCGAGCGCGGTCTGGCTGGCCGGGATGATCCTGGTCGGCACGGCGGCCAGCGAAGCGGTGGTGATCATCGGCGCTTTCCTGGCCTCGACCGCGCTCGGCATGTTCCTCCAGGCGGCGTACACCTACACGGCCGAGAGCTTCCCCACCCGCGCCCGCGCCACGGGATTCGCTCTGTGCGACGGGCTCGGTCACGGTGGCGGGGCGCTAGGCGGCCTCTTGCTGCCATCGATCGTCTCCAGCCTCTCGTTCTTCGCCGGCTTCGCGATCATCGGCGTGACCGGGCTCCTGGCGGGAATCATCGCGCTGCTCGGTCCGGCCGCGTCCGGGCTCGCATTGGAGAAGGTCTCCTCTTAGACGCGGGCGTCGCGGCCGGAGCCTCTGCGGGTAACTAGCGATGAAGATGGCACGCCGATCGGCGCGCTGAGGATTCGGCGAGAGGAGCGAGATGTCCACGATCGGAGCTGCGACACCCAGGGAGGAGCCGGTTCATCCAGGGCCTGAGCGGCTGGCACGAGGAGTGCTCAGCAACTTCGATATCACCGCTGCCACGCTGGCCAACATCGCGCCGGCGATGAGCTTCTATTTCGCGTTCGCGACGATCGTCAGCACGGCCGGGATCGCTGCGCCGCTGACTGTGGTCGCCGCCACGATCGCGATCGCACTGCTCGGCAACACCCTGAGCCAGTTCTCGCGCGTGCACCCCTCGTCGGGTTCGTTCGTGACCTTCGTCGGCAGGGCGTTTGGCGGCTATGCGGCCGTGGTGACCGCGGTGGTCTTGTGCGTCGGCTACATCATCGCCGTCGCCTCGGTGGTCGCGATCTCGGGGGGCTGGACCGAGACCATCATCAACCACTATCTCAGCGTCAAAATTCCGTGGCAGATCCTGACCGCAGTGCTGACCCTCGGAGCGCTGTACCTGATCATCGGCGGTGCCAAGCCTTCGACTACGGTCGCGGCCGCGTTCTTTGGCTTCGAGCTGGTGTTGCTGGTCGCGATCGCGATCGCGGTCTTGATCCAGCACTCAGGCCACATCAACCTGAAGCCATTCGACCCAAGCAATCTGCACCGCGGCTTCTCTGGGCTGTCGCTCGGTTTCCCACTTGCCGTGTTCCTGTTCGTCGGCTGGGAGAACTCGGCAGCGATGGCGGAGGAGAGCCGGGACCCGCGCGCGGGGGTCAGCAAAGCGGTGTTCTCGAGCATCGCGGTGATGGGCGTGCTGTACGTCTTCCTTTCCTATTCCACCGTCGTCGGATTCAACGACAACGGGAGCGCGCTGACCAACGCAAGCGTGCCGTTCCTGACCGCGGCTCAGGGAGTCGCCAGCTTCCTGGCCTTTCTCGCCTATATCGCGGGATTCACCTCGATCCTCTCGAGCTTGATCTCGGCCACGAACGCGCAGGCGCGGATCATCTTCAACTCAGGGCGGGAGGGACTGCTACCGCGGGTCACCGGCCGCGTCACCGCGACCGGCCGCACCCCGTGGGTCGCCTTTCTGATCTATCTCGGGGTCGCGCTCGGGCTGACCTACATCTTCGGATGGACGACAAACCCGGATGGGACGGTCGTGTTCTTCGGAGAGATCGCGACGCTCGGAACGATCCTGATCGCTCTCACGTACCTCCTCGCGAACCTCGCGCTGCCGGTGTACTTCCGGCGCTTTCACCGCGAGCGTTTCTCCCCCATCACCCACCTACTGCTACCACTCCTTGGGGCGGCCGCGATCGGTTACCCGTTGTACGAGCTAGTCAAGCCCGGCCAACCGAAGCCCTTTAACCATTACCCCCTGATCGCCCTGGGGATCTTGGTTGTCGCGGTCGTGTACGGCGGGATCATGTATGCACGGGACCGCACCCTCGGCGAGCGGGTCGGCTCAATCGTCGCCGACGCCGATTGAGCTGGCGCTTACGCCCGCGCGGTGAACGTACACGGCATACGCTTGACCCCGTGGATGAAGGCGCTCCGGAGCAGCTCCGGCTCGCCCACCTCGATGTCGGGGATCTGCTGGAGCATCTCGCTGAAGACCGCGTTCAGCTGCGTGCGGGCCAGCGACGCGCCCATGCAGTAATGCGGGCCGCCGCCGCCGAACCCGAGATGGTGGTTCGGGCTGCGGGTCACGTCGAACTTCCACGGGTCCTCGAACGCGAGCTCGTCGCGATTGCCCGACGGGTAGAACAGCACGACCTTCTCACCGGGCGGAAGCGTTTCACCGTGGAGCTCGACCTCCTTCGTCGTCGTCCGGCGGAACGTCATCACTGGCGATGCCCAGCGGACGAACTCTTCGACGGCGTCTGGCAGCCGGGCCTCCGGTTCCGCCTTCAGGTAATCCCATTGGTCTCGGTTGACCGTCAGCGCACGCATCCCATGCGACGTCGTGTGGCGGGTTGTGTCGTTGCCCGCTACCGACAGCAACACGATGAACGCGCCGATCTCGGCGTGCGTGAGCTTGTCGCCGTCGATTTCGGCCTGGACGAGGGCGGTCATCAGGTCGTCACCGGGATGCCGCTCGCGGTCCTTGGCGAGCTGGGTCGCGTACTCGGTCAGCGTCCATAGCGCCTGGCCGAGCACCATCAGCGGCGGCTGGTCGCCGAACACCTCGGGGTCGGCTGCTGCGATCAGCGTGTCGGCCGCTTCGACGACCCGCTCACGATCGGCCTCCGGCACGCCGATCATGTCCGAGATCGTCTGCAGCGGCAGCCGCTTGGCGATCAGCTCGACGAAGTCCCCACCCCCGGTGGGCGCCGCCTCCTCGACGATCCGCTTGGCGTTGGCCCGGATTCCGTCCTCGATTCTCCTCACCTGGCGCGGCGTGAACGCGGCCGACACCAGTCCGCGCAGCTTCGTATGCCGCGGTGCGTCCATCGCCAGGAACGACTGCGAGGCCTCGAGCATCTCCGGCGGCGCGTCGGCGAATTGCACGCCGGCGCCGGATCGGAATGTCGCCGGATCCCGAGAGATCCGGCGGATGTCCTCGTAACGGACCACGGCCCAATACTCGGTGCGGTTCTCCGCGGGCATGCCCAGCAGGTCTTCGGGCGGCTCGTGCCGGGAGATTGGGGCCTCGCGGCGCAGGTAGGCGAAGTATTCGTCGCGGGCTTCTGCCGTCTGGCCCCAGAAGTCGAGCGAACCGAGATTGGCGTCCATCCCGTCGTGGATCATCTCGGGCACTAGTCTACAGAATGTCCAGACAGGCTGGTTGGTCGGTCCGGTACGATCTGCGCGATGTCGGGGCCTGGCGACATTCGCGATCGAGGAGAGATCAGCACCGACAGCGAGCCGGTGCTTCTCTCTCTCCACGGCCGTGTCGCGCATCTCCAGCTGCACCGGCCCGATGCGTCAAACGGTCTTGACGTGACTCTGCTGAAGTCGCTCCATGCAGCGCTGATGACGTGCCACGCCAATCCAGAGGTCAATGTCGTGCTGTTCACCGGAGCCGGCAAGAACTTCTGCGCCGGCGGCGACGTCAAGGACTTTGCCGCCAAGGGCGAGGCCCTCCCCCACTACCTGCGCGAGGCGACCTCGTGGCTCGGGATCTGCGCCCAGGCGCTGATCTCACTGCCCGCGCCCGTCGTCACACTGGTGCAGGGGTTCGCCGCAGGCGGCGGCGGGATCGGCCTTGTGTGCGCTTCGGACATCGTGGTCGCGGCTGAGTCGGCGCGCTTCATGTCGGGCGCGACGCGCGTCGGGATGGCGCCCGACGGCGGCTCGACCGTCACGCTCGCTCGCCTGATCGGCCATCGCAAGGCGATGGAGTTCGTGTTGACGAATCCTGTGTACACCGCGACCGAGGCGCTCGACGCAGGTCTCGTCACCAGAGTCGTGCCCGACGAGCGTTTGACCGAGGAAGGCGAGGCGTTGGCGCGCGAGCTCGCCGCGGGGCCGAGCCTCGCGCTCGCCGCCACCAAGCGGCTGATGTGGGATGGCCTTGGTCGCAGCGTCGAGGAGGCGCTGCCGGACGAGTCGCGGACGGTGTCGCAGCTGTCGGGCAGCCACGACGCGCTCGAGGGTCTCGCCGCGGTGATCGAGAAACGCGCGCCTAACTACGAGGGCCGCTGATCCAATGCAACTCGGACTGAGCGAGCGGCGCGCGTTCGTGACCGGCGGAGCGCGCGGGATCGGCGCGGCGATCTGTCGCACGCTCGCGGCGGAGGGCGCGCACGTGTTCGTCGGCTACCAGAGCTCCGCCGACGGACCCGAGCTGGCGGCCGAGATCGGTGGCGAGGCGGTGCAACTCGACGTCGCGGACCCGGAGTCTGCGCACGCGGCGGTGACCGATCTCGGAACCCTCGACATCCTCGTCAACAACGCCGGGGTGGACGACATGGCGTTCTTCACCGAATACGGGCCCGAGCGGTGGCGGCCACAGCTGGCGGTGAACCTCGAAGGAGTGCTCAACGTCACGCTCGCCGCGCTGCCGCCGATGCAGGAGGCCCGCTACGGCCGGATCGTCAACGTCAGCTCCGAGGCCGGGCGGCTGGGATCCAAGCGTGGGTCGGTGTACGCAGCAGCGAAGGCCGGCGTGATCGCGTTCACCAAGTCGATCGCGCGCGAGAACGCCCGCTACGGGATCACCGCCAACAACGTGCTGCCCGGGCCGATCGAGACCCCGATGCTCGAAGCGAACCGGCGCGGACCGCGTGGCGAGGAAGTGGTCGCCGCGATGGCCGCCGCGACGCTGCTGAACCGGATCGGCGAGCCCGAGGAGGTCGCATCGATGGTCACGTTCCTGGCTTCGGACCGCGCCGCGTACATCACCGGCGAGACAATCGGGGTCTCAGGCGGAATGGGAGTTGGAGTGGCTTGATGGGAGAGTTGGACAGAGGGATGTTCCAGTGACGATCGGCCTGCTCGCGTACGGCGCCTACATCCCGCGGCACCGGCTGCAGCGCGCGGAGCTCGGCTGCCGCGCTCGGCACGCCCGCCGGCCAGGGCGCGCGCATGGTCGCCGGCTACGACGAGGACACGACTTCGCTGGGCGTCGAGGCCGCGCGCCGCGCGCTCGAGCACGGCGGCTGTCCGGACTCGATCTACTTCGCCACCACCGCGCCGGCGTACTTCGACAAGACCAACGCGACCGCGATCCACGCCGCGCTCGACCTCGGGCACCGAGGGTTCGCCGTCGACCTCGCCGGTGCCGCCCGCGGCGCGGTCGGCGCGCTCCGAGCAGCGGCCACGACCAGCGGCCTCGCCGTGCTGGCGGACATACGCACGGGGCGGCCCGGATCGAGCGACGAGCGTGATAGCGGTGACGCGGCCGCCGCGTTCCTGTTCGGCGAAGGCAGCGGCGGCGAGGAGTGGGAGCCCCCAAAGGGGTGGCGCGGGACCGCGTCGCCGCCCGCTCCGATTGCGGTGCTCGTCGCTCAGGCCGGGGCGACCGCCGAGTTCCTCGATCGATGGCGGACGCCGGGGCGTGCCGCCTCTCAAGGCTGGGAGGAGCGCTTCGGGCTCGAGTCCTACCTGCCGCTGATCCGGGATGCGGTCGCGTCATGCGCTCGAACGGGCCGGACTCGCGCAGGCCGACCGGGTGGTGGTCTCCTCCCCGCACGCGCGCGCCGCGGCCGCGGCCGCGAAGGAGTTCCCGGGCCGGATCGAAATGCAAGCGCCGGCGATCGGGTACGCGGGCGCCGCCGACCTCGGCGTGAAGCTGGCCGCCGTGCTCGATGTCGCCGAGCCCGACGAGACGGTCCTACTGATCCACGCCGCCGACGGATGCGATGCGGTCGTGATGCGGACTACCGCGGCGCTCGCGGCGGGCCGCGCCGCCGAGCCGGTGGCGCAGCAGCTCGAGGCAGCCCGCGATGTCGGGTACGCGACGTTCCTCTCCTGGCGCGGGATGATCGAGCGCGAGACCCCGCGCCGCCCCGAGCCCGACCGTCCCGCCGGGCCGCCTTCAGCGCGCTCCGAGACCTGGAAATTCGCGTTCGTCGGTTCGCGCTGCACCGAGTGCGGCCGCGTTCATGTCCCGCCCACGCGCGTGTGCAGCGGTTGTCACGCCGTCGACAAGATGGAGCGTGCGCCCCTCTCGAAT
This sequence comes from uncultured Solirubrobacterales bacterium, assembly GCA_963794825.1. GTDB lineage: Bacteria > Actinomycetota > Thermoleophilia > Solirubrobacterales > Solirubrobacteraceae > Palsa-465. The sequence continues at coordinate 1,012,955 of CAWCFB010000003.1, read as the reverse complement.
CAAGCCGGCACCGTCGCCACCTATACGGTCGACAAGCTCGCGTACTCACCGTCGCCGCCGATGATCGATGTGGTCGTCGACTTCGATGGCGGCGGCCGCTATACGCTCGAGCTGACCGACGCGAGCCCCGACGAAGTTCAGATCGGCACCCGCGTCGAGACGACATTCCGGCGGCTCTACACGACCGGCGGCGTCCACAACTACTTCTGGAAGGTGAGGCCCGCACGTAATGGCGTCTAACGGGATCCGCGATCGCGTCGCGATCGTCGGGATGGGGTGCACCCCGTTCGGCGAGCACTGGGACCGCTCAGCCGACGACCTCCTCGTCGACGCGACCGAGGAGTGCTTCGCGGAGACGCCCTCGATCGGGCCGGCGGACGTCGACGCGTACTGGCTCGGGACGATGAGCTCCGGCCAGTCGGGGCTCGTCCTATCCAGGCCGCTGCGGCTCGACTACAAGCCCGTGACGCGGGTCGAGAACTTCTGCGCCACCGGCTCGGAGGCGTTCCGCAACGCGTGCTACGCCGTCGCCTCCGGCGCGTATGACCGAGTGATGGCGGTCGGGGTCGAGAAGCTCAAGGACTCGGGTTACTCGGGGCTCGTCCGCTCGAGCCCGCCCTCCGACGGCACGGCGCCCGAGCTGTCGCTGACCGCTCCGGCGGCGTTCAGCCTGCTCGACCCCGCGTACTGCAAGAAGTACGGCGTCGATCCGGAGGCGATGCGCGAGGCGATGACGCACGTCGCCTGGAAGAACCACTCGAACGGCGCAAAGAATCCCCGCGCGCAGTTCCGCAAGGAGATCGCGAAGGAGAAGATCGCCGCCGGTGCAGGCGCGGTCGCCGGCCGGCTGGGGGTGCTCGACTGCTCGGGCGTCAGCGACGGCTCCGCCTGCGCGCTGATCGTCCGCGCCGAGGACGCGCTGCAGTACACCGAGCGACCGATGTACGTGAAGGGGCTGGCGATGGTGGCTGGTCCGGCGAGTGGCACGATCGACCCGTCGTACGACTACACGACGTTTCCGGAGGTGGCCCGCTGCGCCGAGGACGCCTACCAGCAGGCGGGCGTGACGGACCCGCGTGGGCAGATCTCGCTGGCCGAGGTCCACGACTGCTTCACGCCGACCGAGCTCGTGCTGATGGAGGACATGGGTTTCTCCGAACGCGGCCAGGCGTGGCGTGACGAGCTCGACGGCGTGTTCGACCTCGACGGCGAGCTCCCGGTCAACCCGGACGGAGGCCTGAAGTCGTTCGGCCACCCGGTCGGAGCGAGCGGCCTGCGGATGCTGTTCGAATGCTGGCTCCAGTTCCGCGGCGAGGCCGGCGACCGGCAGATCGCCGACCCCAAGCTCGGGCTGACGCACAACCTCGGCGGTCGTCCGGGGACATGCGTTTCGTTCGTGTCGATCGTCGGCAGCGAGCTGGGCTAAGCGATTCCGTGTTGGTAGGCGTACCGCACGGCTTGGGCGCGGTCGCGTGCACCGGTCTTGTAGAAGATCCGATTGATGTGCGTCTTGACCGTCGCCGCACTCACCACCAGCTCGGCCGCGATCTCGGCGTTCGATAAGCCGGACGCGATCAGCTTCAGCACCTCGACCTCGCGCGGGGTCAGCTCGTCGGGCGACTCGCCTTCCACCGCAGGCCTACCTTCGAGGACGGCCGCGAGCAGCCGCTGCTGGACGGCGGGGTTCAGATGCGTCTGCCCCGCGACGAGCGCTCGGATCGCCTGCTCGATCTCCTCGGCGCTCGCATCTTTGGTCAGATAGCCGCGCGCGCCGGCCTGGAGCGCCGGGAACAGGAACTCGTCGTCGGCGTATGTTGTCAGCACCAGCACCTGCGTGTCGGGGAGCTCCGAGCGGAGCAGGCGCGTCGCCTCGGCGCCTTCCATCCGCGGCATCCGAAGGTCCATCAGCACGACATCGGGATGTTCGCGCCGGGCGAGCTCAAGCGCCTCGACGCCATCCTCCGCGGTCCCGACGATGTCCACATCCTCGATCAGCCCGATCAGCATCGCGAGCCCGTCGCGTACCACCCGCTGGTCGTCGGCGATCGCGATCCGGATCATGCTGGTACCTCCAACCGCACCCGCCAGCCATCGTCGAGCGGGCCTGCCTCCATTGAGCCGCCGGCGCGCTCGATCCGTTCGCGCAACCCCTCGAGGCCGCGACCGCCACCGACGCCCGGCAGCCCGCCCGTCTTGGTCGGCGCCGAATTGTCGATCGTCAGCTGCGTCCGCCGCTCGCCGTAACTCAGCGAGACGCATGCGGTCGCGCCTGGGGCGTACCGCGCGACGTTGGTCAGCGCCTCCTGCGCGCCGCGGTACAGCGCAAGGCTGGCGTCCGCGGGCAGCGTCCGGCTGTCGCCGTGAACCGACAACGACACATCGACGTGCATGTCGTCGCGGAAGCTTTCCACTAGCGACTGCAGCTGGGAGACGGTGGGTAGCGCGTCACCCCGCAGCGCCCCGACCGCGCTCCGGGCTTGCGTCAGCCCGTCCCTCACGAGCTCGCTCGCACGGTCGATCGCCGCCCGGACCTGCGGCTCGGTCCCGTGGCGCTCGCCGAGCTTACGCGCGCCCTGGAGCTGGATCGCGGCGCCCGACAGGGAATGCGCGAGCACGTCGTGGAGCTCGGAAGCGATCCGGCCGCGCTCGGCGACCGCCGCGGCTCGCGCCTGCTCATCGCGGGCGTCCTCGAGCTGCGCCATCAAGACCTCGGTCTGCTCCTGGCTGTTCCGTGCCTGCTGGATGAAGTACGCGATCAGGGCCAGCAGCGCACACAGCAACATCGTCGCCGTCACCCCGGCCGCCGAGCTGCCCACGAGCGCTGTGGCGATGGCCAGCGCCGCGGTGATCGCGACGCCGATCGCCACGCCGATACGCAGCGGGAGTCGGGCCACCGCGATCCATACAGCGGCGCCGCCGGCGAGTCCGGTGGCGGTCTTCGGCTGAAGCGCCGCGAGCGCCACCCCCGCCCCGCCCATCATCGAGATCGCTGCGGCTTGGAGCGGAGTGCTCAAGACGATGAACACGTCGCGGATCGAGACGGCGAGCGTCGCCGCGAACACAATCAACGCGAACGTCACACCGAGCCCCTTGCCGTGGAGTGCCGGGGCCGGATGACTGCTGACCGCGCCGATCACGACCACCGCGATCACCGCCAGCCCGAGCGGCCGCAGCGTGCCGCGCTGGCGGCGAAGCCGCCCCGCTGCACGCGACCGGGCGTCGAGGACCCGAGCGGAATCGTCTGCCGTGGTCACCGCAAGCGAGAGCGTAGAACGCCGGCCGGCCCGCGTGGGGCGGGCCGGATCTGCGGCGGCGGCATTTGGTTCGAACTTCACGCGGCTGCCGGGACGATGGTCGCGCCGGCCTGCGCCTGACGGCCCCGGATCTGGACGATGGCAATCCGCGTCGTGACCTCGAGGATCGCCATCAACACCAGCGCGGTCGGCCATGCACCGGCGGTGATGTGATGCGCAACGCTGAAGCTCGCGACGTCGGGGCGGAGCCCGTTGCTGACGGCAAACTCGAACACCATCCGCGAGCCGATCCCGGCGACCAGCAGACCGCCTGCGAGCCAGCCGACGCGCGCAATCGGGAGGCCTTTCTCGCCGGCGCGGACGTGGGTGGCGAAACCGGAAGCGGTCCCAAGGGCGAGGCCGATGCCGGCGAGCAGTCCGATCAGGACCAGGTCGTCACCGGCGGTCGGGATCGAGTGCAGATACATCTGACCAACGAAGAAGAGGAGGACGAGCGGCACGACGATGCTGCGGCGGTCGAGCTCCCGCTCATGCGCCTGGCGAACGACGACGAGGAGGAACGCTGCGTTGATGAGGTAATCGGTAATGGACATAGCGCCATGATCGTCCCGAGCTGGCACCACGTCGTCGGCGCAGGGGTTGAACCGTGGGTTGATTTCGAGCGTCAACCCACGGGTTGGTACCAACTACGATTATCGATGTGGCATTCGGAGCGGGCGATCGAGTGGTGGCGCAGCAGAAGAACCGCAACCGGCTCGGCGGACTGGGCAACAGCTCGCTGCACCCGCCGCGCCGCGGAGTGATCGAAGAGGTGCTCCGCGGCGACCCGAGCCCCCGCTACCGGATCCGCTGGGATGCCGGCGGGATCAGCGTCTACTCGCCGACGGACAACGCGCTGCGAGCCGAAGACGACCTCGCTGAGGGGCCTGAGATCCGCGCCTCGTAGCTCATGGGTCGGCCTCGCGCCATCGCAACAGCGATGGGTCGAGCAGTTTGTGCAGGCCGCCCTCGGGCAGCCAGGCGAGTGTCTCGAGCTCGAGGGGATCGAGGAACCCGATTTGCCCAGTCTTCAGGTCGACGATCTTCAGCCGCGGGCCGTTGCCGTCGTGGTCCAGCGTCACTTCCACTGACGCGAACTCGCTCGTGAGCTCCATCAGATGAGGAACGACATCGTGCTCAAAGGCCGGTCGTTGTTGGCCAGCAGCACCTTCTTGGCGGCCATCCGCAGACCATCCTCGGTGCGGCGCAGTCTGTACTCGCTGCGACCGGCCCAAAGCGTCACACCGCGCTCGCGGGATTCGAAGACGATGAAGTTCGCCCCCACCCGGATGTCCTCGGACTCCTCAGAGGATTCGAGCAGCTCGATGTTGGATACCAGCCGGCGCAGCCGCGACGGCGGATTCTGCGAGTGGCGTTTGCCAGTCTGGAGCTGCTTGATCCGCGTTGAGATCCGCGAGCGGTTGTCGAACAGGATCGACATCTGCGTGGTCGGGTCGATGTCATCGCCGTTGGCGGGAACCCAATAGATCGCGTCATCGGTCCACAACGCTTCCCACTCGTCGTACTCGAGCTCGTCCGCCAGCCGTGCTTCGCGATAGATGAACTGCTCGACCTCCTTGAGCAGATCGACGTCGGAGCTCCGTGCTCATTCCGCTCCCATCAGCTGCTTGTAGTGCTGCCACATCGCGCGCTGGGGGAGCTCGTCGGTCGCGTCGGCGACCATGAAGCCGTGGTCGTCGCGCCGCTCGCGGTGCGTGCCGCGCCGGAGCTGAAGCCACTTGGGATCGCGGACCTTGACGCCCCGCTGGTTGCGTTCGTACATCTCGGAGTCGTCGGCGAGCAGGAATCCGGCCGGCCCGACCGAGCCGATCGTCTGCTGGAGCAGCCGGCGGTTGATATCGGGGCTTCCCTTGAACTGCACCGCCGTGACGTGCTGGACGGTCTCGTCGACGGCGAGCGGCTGGAGCACGAACAACTGAATCTCCGCGATGAACAGGTTCGGGAAGATCATCACGTGGGGGGCGCCGTCGATCAGGATCTCAGTGGCCTGCTCGGCACCGTAGCTCTGCTCCATCTGGCCCACATAGTCTGGGACCTTGTCGGGGGTGGTCCCGAACCACCCGAGCGGCTGGCCGATCCGCCGGAACTCGGGGCGCAGATCGTTCTCCGTGTGACCGCCTCCGAGGTCTCGGCACACCGCGGTCGACTTGTCGCCGTAGAGGTCGCCGATCCCCGACTTGGCGACCGAGAAGATCGAGGCGTGAACGAACTGCGGGTGGTATCCGTCGGTTTCGTTCTCCATCACCATCTTCCAGTTCGCCGTAACCCGGTGACGGAGCCAGCCGGCGGTCAGCGCGACCTCGCCGGTTGGCGACAGCCTGGTCAGCCTGTCGAACGCGTCCGCAGCGCCGCCGAGATGCTCGTGCAGGGTCGGCCCCTCTTCAGCCATCGAGCCGAACACGAAACCCTTGTAGCTGTCCACCCGGGCCACGCGCCCGAGACCCAGTTCCTGTTTGGCCTCGGGCCCGCCATAGCCGCTGTTGAACGGGTACCCGAGCAACTTGCCGGTGTTGGCGAATGTCCAGCCGTGGTACGGGCACCGAAACGCGCTCGAGTTGCCCTTCGGTGCGTCGCACACGAGGTTCGCGCGATGGCTGCATCGGTTCAGGAGCAGATGGACCCCGCCCTGCTTGTCGCGGGTCATGATCACCGCCTGCGGGCCGATCGACTTGACCACGTAGTCGTTGGGCTCGGGCACCTCGGAGACGTGGCCGACGTACACCCAGGTCCGGTACCAGATCCGTTCAAGCTCGGCCTCGAACAGGTCGGCGTCGGTGTATAGGGACCCGTGCACCCGGTCGTGCTGGATCAGCTCGTCGAGGTTGTCGATCGTGGTGACGCTCATCGGTGTGTCGGCACCCCGCCGTGGAGCTTGAGGATCGCTTCGACCGCAAGCGTTCCCGACTCGGCGCACGCCTGAACGCCACCGTTGGCGTACTCGCGGTTGGCGTCGCCGACGTTCCACAAGTTCTCGAGCGGCGTGTCCCGGGGCAGGTCGTGGCCGGCGATGCTCCGTTGCGCAGGCCATTCGCCGCGCATCACCGCGATCGAGACGATCCGGGCGTTGCGGTCGAAGCCGTCGAAGTTGTCTCTGAGGTCCTGATGGGTGGCGTCGATCTCCGCCTGCTCGTCGAACTCACCGACTGCTGGGATCGGCACGCCATAGGCGACGTACAGGTGCTTGCCGCTCGGGGCGAGCTCCGGGCACGTCGCGGTCAGGTTCGCCATGTTGCACAGGCGGCGGGTGATCCCGAACGTGATGATTCCAGGCGCCTGCATCAGCTGCACGTCTGAGGCGAGGTTGAAAACGATGTTGGCTGTCGGCTCGAGCTCGTTATCGAGCCGGGCGAGATACCTGTCATCGAAGTGCTCGCGTCCCGCCAGCTCCGTCGTCGCTCGCGGCCCGATGTTCGAGACGACGACCTCCGCCTCCACCTCGAGCGTCTCGCCCGCTCGGTGGACGGTGGCGCCTGCCGCCCGGTTGTCCTGGACGTGTATGTCGCCGACTTCGCTGTCGAGCCATACCTCGGTCACGGTGTCCGCGAGCGCTTGCATCAGTCCCAGCGTCCCCGTCGGACTGAAGCCGAAGTCGCGGAACGCTCCCTTCTGCAGAAAATAGGTCATGAACGCCCTGACCGGCAGTTCGTCGCTATTGACCGCGAAGATCGCGGCGCACAGGTTGCGGAAGATCGCATGGACGGTCTCGTTCTTGGTGTAGCCGCCGAGCCACTCCTTGACCGATGTCTCGTTGTCCTCGGTCTGCAGGGTGCCGGCTCCCCGTTTCAGCGCGCCGTTGACCAGCATGCCGAGCGGGCCCTTGCCCAGCGCGACGTCGCGACCCTTGATCCGGAACAGCGTCGCGGGGTCAGGGATCCGGATCTCGAATGGGGCGCCGACCGTCTTGAACACCTGCTCGAGCGTGCCGCCGTATTCGATCGCAATCGCGCCCGTGTTGATCGTGAAACCGTCGTCGGTCTTGTATGACGAGGCCCGACCCCCGACGCGGTCCCGCGACTCGACGAGCAGCGTCCTGTAGCCGTGGTGCGAGAGCAGCGCGGCTGCCGTCAGCCCTCCCGCGCCAGCGCCGATCACGAGCGCGTCCCACCGCTCAGTCGTGGACGTCATCGGCGATGATCATACAGACCGTCCGAACAATCCGTCAACGCTTGTCTGAGGCGTCCGCCTACTCTCCTCGGAACTCCGGCGGCCGGCGGGCGACGAACGCCTCGACGCCCTCACGCGCGTCCGCCGTGCCGCCGCAGTCGATCATGGCCTCGGCCTCGGCATCGAGTTGCTGCGGCAACGAGGCGGCCCACGACTCGCGCATTCGGCGCTTCATATGCGAGAGCGCCACCGTCGGACCGGTCGCGAGGCGCCTGGCAATCGTCTCGGCTTCGCCCTCGAGCTCGGCGGCCGGAACGAGCCGCGTCGCGAGGCCCAGCTCGACGGCCTCCTGGGCCGGCACCGAGCGGTTGAGAAGCATCATCTCCGTTGCCCGTCGCGGCCCGACGAGGCGGGGCAGGAACCACGACCCCGCCCCATCGCCGCTCAGCCCCAGCAACGAGAACCCGCACACGAACCGTGCCTCCGGGCTGACGAGAACAATGTCGGCGCAGAACGCGAGTCCAAGCCCGCCGCCGGCGATCGGCCCTTGGAGCGCAGCCACTATCGGAGTGGGATGAGCTGCCAGCTGCATGAGTGACGCGTGGTAGGCGGGGACCATCTCTGCGAGCGCCTCGGCAAGGTCGTCGCGACGGCGGGCCAAATGGTTGAGGTCGCCGCCGACCGTGAATACCGGGCCATCAGCGCAGATCAGCACGGCCCGGGCGCCTGCGCAGGCGTCTACGGCGTGACCGAAATCGCCGACCCACTCCGGGTCGATCGCGTTGCCCGCGTCCGGACGGGTCAGGCGCAGCGTCGCAAGCCCATCGTCGCGGGTGACGGTGACCCGGCTCACAGCAGCTCTCGCAGCCGCGTGATCGTCGCCACGGGATCCGGGCCAATCGGCTGGACGAGCAGCGTGGTGACACCCGCCTGGCGATACGCCTCGATTCGCTCGGCGACGTGCGACACCGGCCCGACCAGATGCATCCGCTCGAGCAACTCACGCGGCACAGCCGCGGCGGCCTCGTCCTTGTGGCCCTCGAGGTACAGGTCCTGCACCTGGCGGGCCGCGTCGCCGTAGCCCGCGCGCGTGACGATGTCGTTGTAGAAGTTCTTGCCCCGCGCGCCCATCCCGCCGATGTACAGCGCCAGCTCGGGACGAGCGGAGGCGAGCACCGCCTCGACGTCGACGTCGTCGCCGATCGCCACCTTCCCCCCTGCGATCACGTCGAGCGGCGGCAGATCGCCGTCGCGCTTCGCTGCCCCCGCGTCGAGCGCGGTGCCCCACACCTCGCGCGCGCGCTCAGGTACGAACATCAGCGGCATCCACCCATCGGCACTCTGCGCCGCGGACTCCACGGCCCGGTCGAGCATCGCCGCCCACCAGATCGGCACGCTCGGACGGACAGGGTGGTCGATCAGCTTCAGCGGCTTGCCGAGTCCGGTCCCGCCGGTGCCCCGCGCTAGCGGAACCGTCGTAGTAGGACCGTCGTGGACGACGATCTCGCGTGCGACGACTTTGCGGACGACGTCGATCACGTCGAGTGTTCGCGAGCGCGGCTTCTCGTACGGCACGCCATGAAACCCCTCGATCACCTGGGGGCCGGAGGTCCCGAGGCCAAGGATGAAACGGCCGCCGGAGACGTAGTCGCACCCGGCCGCCGTTTGGCCGATTGCGGTTGGAGTGCGCGAATACACGTTGATGATTCCGGTGCCGATCTGGATGCGCTCGGTGACCGCCGCGAGGTATCCGACACGGCTGATGGCATCGAACGAATACGCCTCGGCCACGAGGACCACGTCGAGCCCAGCTCGTTCGAGTGTGGCCACGCGCGCCGCAAGCACGGAAAATGGCTCCCGGCTGGCCCCGACCATCATCGCGAGTCGCATCAGTCGTGAATCTTCGCGAAGTCGAGCGGTTTGCAGTGCATCTGGACACACTGTATAGTGCTGCGTCGATGGGCGCCGCCGCAGACGTTGGGCTGAGCAGTGTCGACCTGATGGACGAGGCCCTGTTCGCCGATGGCCCGCCGCACGAGCTGTTTGCGCGGATGCGGGCCGAGGCCCCCGTGCTCGCCTGCCGCACCGAACACGGCGGCGAGTTCTGGTCGGTCACGAAAGCGGACGACATCAGCGCGATCTCGAAACAACCCGAGCTGTTCTCCTCGGAGCGCAAGGGCGTATTTGTCCGCGAGGGCATGCCGATGCCGCTCGATGTGTTGAACCAGGTGATCCTCGGTATGGACCCGCCACGTCACGTCAAGTACCGCGGAATCGTGCAGATGGCGTTCACCCCACGGATCGTCGCCAGACAGGAGGAGCAGATCCGCCGCCGGATCACCCACCTGATCGACGAGATATGCGAGCGCGGCGAGTGCGATCTAGTCAGCGCGCTGTCGGTCGAGTTACCGCTCCAGGTGATCGCACAGATGCTCGGCGTGCCGCAGGAGGATCGCCAGAAGCTGTTCGACTGGACCCACCAGATCGAGCTGTCGGTCAACGACCCGGCCGTCTCGGGCCCCGAAGCGCTCGGCCAGATTGGGCTGTACCTGGCGGAGAAGGTGGGGCACCGCCGAGCCCACCCGGGCGATCCGAACGAGGACCTGACGACCGCGCTCATCCAGGCCGAGGTCGACGGTGAGCAGCTCAACGACTTCGAAATCGCCGGGATGTTCGCGCTGCTGATGTTCGCCGGCAACGACACGACCCGCAACACGATCTCCGGCGGGGTGCTCGCACTGATCGAGAGCCCAGACCAACGTCAGGCGCTGCTCGAGCGCCCTGAGCTCATCGACCTCGCGGTCGAGGAGATCATCCGCTGGGTGTCGCCGGTCATGTGGTTTCGGCGCACGCCGCTGGCCGATACCGAGATCCGCGGCGTCCCGGTCAAGGCGGGCGACGCGGTGGTCCTCTGGTACGCGTCGGGCAGCCGCGACGAGGAGGCGATCTCCGACCCAATGCGGTTCGACATCACACGCGACCGGATCAACCACTCCGGCTTTGGCGGCGGCGGGCGCCACTTCTGCCTCGGAGCGCCGCTCGCGCGGCTCGAGCTGAAGCTCGTCTTCCCCGAGATCCTCCGCCGGATGCCCGACCTGGAGCTCGCCGGCCCGATCGGCCGCGCGCGCTCCAACTGGGTCAACGGCTTCACCTCATTACCGGTCACGTTTACCCCCACTGCGCGCGAGGGCTAGCGCCCGGCGGCGCGCTCGAAGAACGCCGACACCTCGTCGGGGTCGGCCGGTGCGAGCAGCGACTCCTTGAACAGCTCGTCCACGTCTGGGTACCGAGAGGCCCGTAGCTCCTCAACCGCCGCATCCAAGGCGTAGCTCGTCTCTCGGGGCTCGGGCACCCCCTTGTCCACCGTCATCCAGAACGCCCCGGCTCTCCCCTCGTATGGCAAGCCGACGCTGCCCGCGTTCGCATAGGTCAGCCCGGGGCGCAGCCGCCGGACCATCTGCTGGTGGGTATGACCGCCGACGACAAGCGCCTCGGTCACACCGGCGAGCAGCTCGAGTAGCACGGCATCCGACGTCAGCCGCGTGATCAGCTCCTCGTCAGAGCTCGGCGAACCGTGGCAGAAACAGACGCCGTCCAGCGAAAGACAGATCGGCCAGCCGTCGAGGGCGTCGCGCCACCGGCGATCGAGCGCGCGGGCGCTCCAAGCGGCGTCGCGTCCAGCTTGGTCGTCCGCCGTCGCGGCGCCGTCGAACGCCGCGACCGCCTCCCGTTCGCAGTTGCCACGGACCCAGTGCACCGGTTCAGGCCGGGAGGCGAGCAGCTCGAGTGGCTGGCGGACGAGCGGGCCGGCGACGACATCTCCGCCCACGACGATCGCGTCGTGAGGATCCCCGTTCAGCTCGCGGAACACCGCGCGAAGCGCCGGCAGGTTGCCGTGGATGTCTGCGAGCACCGCAATCCGCATCGCCGTACATGGTTACAGTCGCTCGATGCTCACCGAGCGCCTCGAGTTGCGCCCACTGCCGGTGGCCGCCGCCGCGGCGCTTCCCGGTGATCGCGAACGAGCCGGGGAGCTGATCGGCGCGAAGCTGTCCGACCAGTGGCCGCAGCCCGACGTGCTCGCGATCCTGCCCAGGCACGCCGAGCTCGACGAGGACTCCGCTCGCTTCGGGGTATGGGTGATCATCGAGCGCGGGTCGGGCACCGTGGTTGGCGACATCGGCTTCCACGGAGAACCCGGCGACGAACGAGCCGTCGAAATCGGATACGCGATCGTCCCGGACCGCCGCCGGCGCGGCTACGCGACCGAGGCCGCGAGCGCGATCGCGGGCTGGGCCCTGCGCCAGCCGGAGGTCGACGCCGTCGTCGCGGGCTGCGACGCTGACAACGAGCCGTCGGTGAGAACGCTCGAGCGCTCCGGATTCGAGCCGACAGGAGAGGCCGATGGGCAGCTCCGATGGCGGCGGCAGGGGCCCTAAGGGCCGGCCTGAAACCAGACGGTTACCAGCAACCCGCCCGCGGTCTGCGCGCTGACGTCGAGCTCGGCGCCGTGTGCAGTGGCGATCGCTCGGACGATCGACAGCCCGAGGCCGTGGTGTCCGTTTACGTCCGCGTGCCGCGTCCGGTCGAGGCGCTGGAACGGTTCGAGCAAGCGATCGACCTGATCGGGCGAAATCACCGGTCCGCTGTTGGCGACCGCCAGCAGAGCTCGGTCGCCTTCGGTCGCCGTACGGACCTCGACGTAGCCGCCGTCGGCAACGTTGTGCTCGATCGCGTTATCGACGAGGTTCACGATCAGCCGCTCGATCAATGCCGCGTTCCCAGCGGTGGCGGCCGGCCACAGCGCGGAGCGGAGCTCGATCCGGCGCCGCTCGAATTCGGGCCGGGCCGCCTCGACCTCGTCCGCGACCAACGCCGCGACGTCGATCGGGTCCCGGCGATCGAGCCCGCGTTCGCTGCTGGCCAGCGTGAGCAGCGACTCGAGCAGCTGCTCCTGCTCGATGCCCGACGCGAGCAGCTCCTGGCAGGTCGCCCGGAGCGACTCGACACTGGCGTTGGGGTCGGTGAGCGCGACCTGTAACAGCGTCCGTTCGGCGGTCAGCGGCGTCCGCAGCTCGTGGGAAGCGTTGGCGACGAACCGCCGTTGCGATTCGAACGAGGACTGGAGTCGGGCCAGCAGATCGTCGAGCGTGTCGCCGAGCTGCTTGAACTCGTCCTGCGGCCCGGTGAGAGCGAGCCGCTGGTGGAGATTGCCGACCGAGATCGTTCGCGCCGTGCTGGTGATCTCCCGCAACGGACGCAGCACCCGACCGGCGATGAACCAGCCGAGTACCGCGGAACCGAGGGCGGTTATGGCCAGCACGACCCAGGAGGCCGCCAGCAGTTTGGCGACGTCATGGCTGTGCTGGCTCTGGGCGATCCCGACCGGGAAGACCAGCTGCCCACCACCGGGTCCAGGGCTTGCCCTGACGGCCGTCTGCACCACAGAGCTCGAGCCGACGAATAACAGCGCGATCAGAACCACGACGATCGTGCCGAGCACGAGAAACATCCCGGAGTACAGCAGCGTCAGCCGCAGGCGCGCGGTGCGCCGTGGGAGGCGCAACCAGCGCGCCGGCGTCAGCGGGGCGGACGCCGTAGCCATCAGATCCGGTACCCGCCCTCGCGGATCGTCTCGATCATCCGCGGCTCTCCGAGCTTTATCCGGAGCCGCGCGATGGTCGTCTTGACGGTGGTTGTGAACGGGTTGATGGCCTCGTCCCAGACGCGCGCGAGCAGCTCCTCGGCCGACACGGGCCGGCCGTCCGCGCCCAGCAGGTACTCGAGCACGCCGAACTCCTTTGGCGTCAATTCGAGACGACGGTCGCCCCGGGTCGCGGTGCGACGCGCGGGATCGAGCGAAAGATCGCCGCGCGTGAAGGCCGGCGGCAGCGGGGTGCTGGCGCGCCGGCCGAGCGCGCGGATCCGAGCCACCAGCTCGGAGAAGTCGAACGGCTTTGGCAGGTAGTCGTCGGCGCCGAGCTCGAGACCGTCGACGCGGTCGGCGATCGTGCTCGCGGCAGTGAGCATCAGCACCCGGGTGGCGGCGCGCTCGGCGACGAGTTTGCGGCACACCTGATCGCCGGGCGCCCCCGGCAGGTCGCGATCGAGCACGACGACGTCGTAGTCATTGACCGACACATGGTGGATCGCATCGAGCCCGTCGTGAACGAGATCGACGGCCATGCCCTCGCGGCGCAATCCCTCGCGCAGCGCCGTCGCGAGCCGCTTGTGATCTTCCACCACGAGCACGCGCATCGACACAGCATGCAGGACTGTGGTGACAACCGCGTCACAGTCCCCGTGACCGGCCTGTCACCGGCGGTTTCATACAACGTCACCATGCTCAGCTCACGGTTCTCCACCATCGCGCCGGCCGCCGCGATCACGGTCCTGGCTTTGGCCGGCTGCGGCGGGTCCAGCAAGCCGCCGGCCGCCGCCGCAGGGTCCGCTTCGCACGACCCGGACGTGCAGTCCGCCTACAAGTTCTCCGCTTGCATGCGCCGGCACGGGGTCTCGAACTTCCCCGACCCTGTCGTTCACACCAGCGGGAACTCGCAGTCAGTGGGTATCCGGGTCGACCCGACGATCACCGGCTCGCCGGCGTTCAAGTCGGCGCAGACCGCATGCCAGGGGATCATCGGGGCCCCGCTGAGCCCGGCCCAGCTGCAGGCTCACATCCATTACAAGGTCGAGCACTACGTCGCGTTCGCGGCATGTATGCGCCGCCATGGAATCACTAGCTTCCCGGACCCGAACTCGCAGGGGAACATCCCCCCGACGCTGCTCGCGCAGGCAGGGATCAACATCCACCTGCCGAACGTGATCACCGCGGCGCGGGCGTGCGCCCCCGCCACGGGTGGGCTGCTGACCCAGGCGGCGATCTCGCAGGCCGACCGGCAGCGGGTCGGGCGCCTCGGGAAGCAGCGGCAGCGGGACCCAGTCGACGGCGGCGGCTAGCCCGCGGCCGCGCGCTCGAGCACAGAACGGACGTCGCCCGTGACCGGCCCCAGATGGCCGGGCCACGCCGCCGCCGGCTCGAGTTCCGCCAGCTTGCGGATGCTCGCGCGAGCGAGCTCGTAATCGAACGTGGTCGCCCGGTGCGGGATCCGGGCCGGCGCCGGTTTGCCGAACGCATCCATGTCGGTCAGGTAGAAGCAGTCCGAGACGATCGCCAAACGGTCCGCCTCGCGCCACAGCCCGATCAGACCCTGGCGCGTGGCCGGGGAGGTCGATGACCTTGAAGCCCGCGACCTCGTCGCCCTCGGCGACGGTCCCCGTGATCGTCGGTGGAGGGCCGTCGTAGGCGGCCACGAGCGTCGCCATCACCCACCGCGCGGGAGTCGCCACCTTGCGCAGGTCCATGTAATGCGCGCCGCCGTCGCCCTCGGCGTCGGCCACCTCGTTCGGGTGGCACAGCGCGGGCGCGTCGAGCGCTTTTGCCGAGCCGCGGTGGTCGCTGTGGCCGTGACCGAGCACGACCTGCTTCAAAGGTCCGATCCGCTCGGCGACCGCCTTGAGCGGTCCGGCCATCGCGCTCGTCCCGGCGTCGAACACCGTCACGGCGCCGTCGGCGTCCCGGATCAGGAACACGTTCATCGCGCGCAGCGGGTAGCCGCCACGGAGCACCCATACGCCGTCGGCGACGGGCTCGGGCTCGGCGTCGGCGATCATCCAATCGGCCGTCGCCGAGCTGAGCGGCGAGGGCCGAGCATTCGAGGAACACATTGCTTCGGTTGATCAGCCCATCGCGGATTCTCACCACCTCGCGGGCCTCGAGCTCGAAGGAACGCCCCGTCGGTTCGACGCCCTCGAACGGCTCGCCATCGAATGTTCCGTGCAGTGCCCACCGTGCCGCGGCCAGCTCGCCGTCCGAGGAGACGTGCTGGAGCTCGAACGACAGGTCGGGGACCGAGCGGCGCAGGCGCTCGATGAACCCTCGCCACTCGTCGGGAACGCGGAGCTTGAGCTTCCCGACGACGCGGACGAACGCGCCGTCGGCCCAAAGCGACTCGACGGTGTCCCAAGCGTCGGAGGCGACGGCCTCGAAGTAACGCTGTGCGACCACGGTCCGTAGGATGCTATCCGTGGGTCCGCTGCACGGGATACGCGTGATCGAGATGGCGGGGATCGGCCCGGGACCGTTCGCGGGAATGATGCTCGCCGACATGGGCGCGGAGGTCGTGCGGCTGTACCGGGCCGACCAACCGCCACTACTCGGTGACGGAGGCGGCTTCGACATCGTCAGCCGCGGACGGGTGGCGTCGATCCCGGTCAACCTCAAGGAGGAGTCCGGCCGCGAATTCGTGCTGCGCCTGGCCGAGCGGGCCGACGCGTTGATCGAAGGGTTCAGGCCGGGCGTGATGGAGCGGCGGGGGCTCGGGCCTGAGGTGCTGCTCGAGCGCAACGAGCGGCTCGTGTACGGCCGGATGACCGGTTACGGCCAGGACGGCCCGATGGCGACCGTGGCCGGCCACGACATCAACTACATCTCGATCGCGGGCGCGCTCGGCGCGATCGCCCGCCACGGGGAGCGGCCGCTGGCCCCACTCAACCTCGTCGGCGACTACGGCGGCGGCGGCATGCTGCTCGCGTTCGGCGTCGTCTGCGCGCTGCTCGAGGCGCGGACCTCCGGCCGGGGCCAGGTGGTCGATGCGGCCATGGTCGACGGCACGGCGATCCTGATGGCGATCTTTCACGGCCTGCGGGCCGGCGGGATCTGGGACGACACCCCCGGCACGAACGTGCTCGATTCGGGCGCCCACTTCTATGAGGTGTACGAGACCTCCGACGGCGGCCATATCTCGGTCGGAGCGCTCGAGCCGCAGTTCTATGCCGAGCTGCTGAGACTGCTAGAGATCGACCCCAACGAGATGCCACAGTGGGACAAGGCGCGCTGGCCGGAGTTCAAGCAGCGACTGACCACGCTGTTCAAGACGCGCACTCGCGATGAGTGGGCAGCGCTGCTCGAGCCGGCGGAAGCCTGCGCCACGGCCGTGCTGGGGATCGCGGAGGCGCCGTCGCACCCGCACATCGCCGCCCGCGACACGTTCGTCGAGCACGGCGGCGTCGTGCAGCCGGCCCCCGCACCGCGGTTCAGCCGCACCCCGGGCGAGATCCGCGCGGACGGTGGTGGATCAGCGGACGAGGTGCTGCGCTCGTGGGGCCTGAGCGAGCACGAGCTCGCCCCGAATTAGATAGCCCGGCCTGCGTCCTCCCAGTAGCGCTGGCGGATCCGGCGCTTGAAAATCTTCCCGGACTCCTCCCGGGGCAGGTCGTCGTCGAATACGACGACCCTCGGCACCTTGTAACCAGCCAGCCGGTGACGGACGTGGTCGCGGATGTCGTTCTCGGTCAAGCCAACATCCGGATCGACGTCGACATGCGCCGCGAGCGCCTCGCCATAGGAGTCGTCGGGGATCCCGAACACCGCGACGTCCCGGACCCCGGGCAACTCGAGCAGGCAGCCCTCGATCTCGATCGGATAGATGTTGACCCCGCCGGAGATCACCATGTCGCGGGCACGATCCGACAGATACAGAAAGCCATCCGCGTCGACACGGCCGACGTCGCCGATCGAGAGATACCCGTCGCGATCGATCTCGCGTCGCTTGTCCTCCTGCCCGAGGTACGTGAAGCCGGGCCAGAAGTGCGGCGGCTTGATGTAGATCTCGCCTGTCTCTCCCTGCGGCAGCAGCTGGCCCAGCGGGTCGAAGACGTGGATGCCCGCGTCGGCCACAGGCTTGCCGACCGTCCCCTCGTGGGCGAGCCACTCCGCGCTGTCACAGGTCACGACGATGCCGGTCTCGGTGCCTCCGTAGTACTCGAGGATCACCGGGCCGAACCACTCGATCATCCGCTTCTTGATGTGTGCCGGACACGGAGCGGCGGCGTGGACAACCGCCTCCAGCGAGCTGATGTCGTACCGGTTGCGGACCTCGTCCGGAAGCTCCAGCAGCCGCACGAACATGGTTGGCACGACCTGCGCGTGCGTGATCCCGCACCGCTCGACCGCGGCCAGGAACTGCTCTGCGTCAAACCGAGCCATCACGGTCAGATCGATCCCGAGTGCGACCGAGAACAGCGATTGCGCGTTCGGCGCCGAGTGGTACATCGGTGCGGTCACGAGCGTCCGCATCCCGGGTCGCAGCCCCATCCCGTTGAGCGTCGTCAGGGCCACCTGCTGGGACTGCTCGGGGGTCATCGGGTGGCGGATCACGCCCTTGGGCAGCCCCGTCGTACCCGACGTGTAGATCAGGCTCATGGGGGCAGCGTCGAGCGGCTCCCCGTAGGGCTCGTGCTCCGACAACCACTCGTCGAGCAGCGGATAGCGTCCGGTGAGCGCCGTGGCGCCGTAGGCCGCGGCCTGCTCCTCGCGCACCGGCACCTCGATCAGGGGCACCCCGTCGGGAAGCACCGCCTCGACCTCGCCGACGAACGTACTGTGGGCGAACACGGCCCTCGAGCCGCTGTGCGTGAGCACGTGCCTGAGTTCCTCACCGCGCCAGTGCCAGTTGACGGGGACGGGCACCGCGCCGATCACGCCACACGCGGCGCTGACCAGTAGGAAGTCCGGATCGTTGCGCAGCACCATCGCCACCCGTTCACCGAATTCGACGCCGTGGGCGGCGAGCCCCCCGGCGAGCCGGGCTGCTTGGCGCTTCAGCTCGTCGTGGGGGATCTCCCGCTCGCCGATCCGGATCACCGGGGCCTCGCTCACGACTCGCAACCTATTACGTTGCCGGAGCTACGTGTGGGACTTGACCGGCCAGTTGAGCTTCACCGTGCCAAGCGGCGTCTTCACGACGACTTGAAACGTGAGCTGGATTCCCTTTGAGGCCGGCGGGAAGGTGTCCTTTCCGTAGCTCATCTTGCCGTTCTTCAGAGGGAATGACGGCGGCGACTGGTGCCCGACAACCGTGCCGTTGAACAAGAACTGCGCCGCCACCGTGCCGGTCAGCGGCTGGCCCTGCGCGTTCGTGGCCTCGACCGCATACGCCCACCCCACGCCGATCTTCGGCGTGTGGTTCACGGCATGGAGCTCAGCCCGCATCTGACCTGAGGAGCCCGACACGTACGGGCTCGGGAGCGGCCCCAGCGGAGGGGGCGCGTGAGTGGTGGTCGTATGGTGAGTCGTGGTGGTTGTCGACGTAGTCGTCGGCGGGGTGGTGGTGGTTGAGGCGGTCGTCGTCGGCACGTGCGCCGCCGTCTTGTGCTTCTTCTTCGACTTGGCGGCCTTCGTCTTCTTCGCCGAAGCGAGCGGCGTCGTGCTCGTCGTCGACGATGTCGTCGAGTTCGTGGCGGCGACCGTCGAGCCGCCAACCGTCTTCGAACTCGACCCACAGGCGCCAACGCCGACGGCAAGGAGAACCGCCACGACTCCCGATCGAAGCTTCACAACCGCGGAATCTATCCCTCATGGCGGTCGCGGTGCCTCATCGAGCGTGGGTCCGTCAAGCTAGAGCGCAATGCGGTACGCGGCATCTGGCATGAACTTCGAAGCGCTCAGCTGGGACCCGCCGGGCCTCGCGGGGGCACCGCTGGCGCTGTGTCTGCACGGCTACCCGGACACGGCGTGGACATGGCGACACCTTGGACCGCACCTGGCCGAGCGCGGGTGGCGCGTCGTAGCCCCGTACATGCGCGGATACGCCCCTACGGAGCTCGCTCCGGACCGCTGCTACCAGGTCGGCGCGCTGGCGCGCGACGCGATCGAGGCGCACCGCGCGCTGGGCGGCGACCGCCGCGCGGTGCTGATCGGTCATGACTGGGGCGCGGTCGCGACGTACGCCGTCGCCGCCCTCTCGCCGGGGCTGTTCGCTCGAGTGGTGACGCTCGCGATCCCGCCGGCCGGCGTCGCACTCAGGCGGATCCTCGCGCCCCCCAACCTTCCGCTGATCGCACGCCAGCTTCGCTGTAGCTGGTACATGGCGTTCCAGCAGCTGCCCGGGATCTCGGAGCGTTCGCTCGATCGGCTGATCCCTCGGTTGTGGGCCGACTGGTCGCCAGGCTACGAGGGCGCGGAGGACATCGCGCGGGCGCTCGACGCGCTTGACTCGCCGGCACGGCGGACGGCGGCCATGCGGTACTACCGCGCGCTGTTCCAGCCCTGGTACCGATCGCGGCGGTACGCGGCCGAGCAGCGCGCAATGGTAGGCAGGCCAAAGGTTCCGACGCTCTACATGCACGGCGCCAACGACCGCTGCATGCGTCCTGAGCTACTCCGGTTGGCAGACGGAGCGCTCCCGCCGGGAAGCGCGACCGTGCTCGTCGAGGGGGCCGGCCACTTCCTGCAGCTGGAGCGCCCCGAGTTCGTCAACCAGCGGATCGCAGCCTTCATCTCGCAGTAGGCTCGCTGCTCATGGGACATCTGATCGGAACATCAACCGCAGAGATCGACGCGCCGCTCGACGAGGTGTGGGCGCTCGTGCAGAACGTCGAGGCGGCGCCCTCGTGGCAGGGCGGGCTCAACAGCGTGACCGCGCTCGATCACGACGGCGAAGGCCGCGCCACCCGCTGCGAGGTCGGCGCCGACATGAAGGTCCGGACGGTCAAGACGATCGTCCGGTTCAACTACGACGGCGGCCCGAACCGGCTCAGCTGGTCGCAGGAGAAGGGCGATCTGAAGTCAGTCGACGGCAGCTGGGAACTCGAGGACCTCGGCGACGGGCGCACCCGTGCCACCTACAACGTCGACGCCGACCTCGGACGCATACTCGGGGCCCTCGTCCGCGGGCCGGTCGAGGGCGCGATCCGGAGCATGCTCGCCGGCGCGCGGGCTGGAGAGCTGAAAGCGCAGGTCGAAGGCAGCTAAGCCCGTGGGCGCGCCGCCAGCTTGACGTGGATGACTTTTGGGACTGGAGAGCTACCTAAAGTCATCCACCCCTCTGCGGTTTGACCCGTTCTCGCCATCTCCGGTAAGTCAACCTCTGTTCACATCCGCGCCCGGCGGGCAGGATGCAGGCATGGCTACTACAACGCTTCCGGGCGGCACCTTCTCGATGGCCGCCGATCTGACAGTGACCCGCGTCGGCTACGGCGCCATGCAGCTCGCCGGACCGCACGTGTTCGGACCGCCCGCCGACCGCGACGAGGCGATCGCGGTGCTGCGCGAGGCCGTCGAGCTCGGCATCACACACATCGACACCTCCGACTACTACGGCCCCCGCGTGACCAACGAGATCATCGCCGAAGCGCTCCATCCCTACCCCGATGGGCTGCACATCGTGACCAAGGTCGGCGCGGAACGTGACATCGAGGGCGGCTGGCCGGTGGCGCGCTCGCCGGAGCAGCTCCGCGAGCAGGTCCTCGGAAATCTGAAGCGGCTGCGACTCGACGTCATCGACGTGGTCAACCTCCGGCTGGGTGGATTGGACGCTCCCGAGCCGGGACCCGTCGAGGAGCCATTCAGCGCGCTCGCGGAGATGCAGCAGGAAGGGCTGATCCGGCACCTCGGCCTGAGCACGGTCAACGCCGAGCAAGTCGCCGAAGCGCAGACGATCGCTCCGATCGTCTGCGTGCAGAACTTCTACAACGTCGCCCACCGAACCGACGACGAGCTGATCGAGTCGCTGGCCGGTCAGGGAATCGCCTATGTGCCGTACTTCCCGCTCGGGGGGTTCTCGCCGCTGCAATCGGACACGCTGCAAGCCGTCGCCGACCGGCTGGGCGCGAGCCCGATGGCGGTCGCGCTCGCCTGGCTGCTCCAGCGCTCGCCGAACATCCTGTTGATCCCCGGCACGGCGTCGCGGGCCCATCTGCGCGAGAACGTGGCGGGCGCCGGCCTCGAGCTGTCCGCTGCGGACGTCGCCGAGCTCGACGGCATCGCAGTCCAGCCCTGAGCGACCGCTAGCCAGCCCGCGAGCCGCGGGTCGGCGTACCGTGCCGCCGAAGGGTCGGTCTGTGTCCGTACAATGTGTCCAGACCTAATGCCGTCGATCACCCGCACTAGTCACAGCTCGCGTGCGCAGCGGCGGGAGGAGATCCGTGACCGGCTCGGCGCCGCCGCCGAGCAGCTGATGAGGGACGGCGAAAGCTACACAGAGCTCAGCGTCGAGCGGATCGTCCGTGAGGCCGGAATCTCGAGGGCCACTTTCTACGTCTACTTCGAGGACAAGGGCGACCTGCTGCGGGCGCTCGCCGAGGACTTCATCGAGCGGATGCTCGAAGCCGCGGCCGTGTGGTGGTCGCTGCCCAAGGACGCCACTCGGGCGGACCTCAAAGGTGCGATGCGCGCGATCGTCGACGCCTACCAGCCACACAGGGTGGTGATGGCCGCGGTCGTCGAGGTCGCGTCTTACGATGCGGCACTACGCGAGCGGTTCGGGGACCTGATCGACCGGATGATCGGGGCGGTCGCCCACCACATCGCTACAGGCCAGGCGGAAGGATACGTCGAGGCGGGCCTCGATTCCGCGCGGACGGCGGCCTGGCTGACGTGGATGGCCGAGCGCGGGCTTTACCAGCTGGTGGCGCCGGCGACCCCCGCCGCGATCGAAAAGCTGCTCGACGCGATGACCGACATCACCTGGAACACGCTGTACGCGCGCACGCGCTGATGCCATCGGTCACCCGCAAGAGCCACGGCAACCGCGCCCAGCGACGCGACGACGTTCGGCGCCGGCTGCTCGCCGTCGTCGAGCAGCTGCTGACAGAGGGAGAGAGCTACGCGGAGATCAGCGTCGAGCGGCTGGTGTCCGAGGCGAGCCTGTCGCGCTCGACGTTCTACGTGTACTTCGAGGACAAGGGCGACCTGCTGCGCGCGTGGTTCAGGCAAGTGATCGAGGAACTCGACGCCGCCGCGGCCGGATGGTGGAAGCTCGACGGAACCGCGGGCAAGGCCGATCTCCGGGCCGCGCTCGCCCAGATCGTCGACACCTACCGCCCGCACACGACGCTGATGGCGGCGCTCTACGACATGTCGTCGTACGACGCGACCGTCCGCGACGAGGTCGCGACGATGATGTCGCGCAACATTGCCGGTCTCCGTCGCCACATCCAGCGAGGCCAGAAGCAGGGGTGGATCGACCCCAAGCTGATCCCCAACGAGACGGCCGCGTGGCTCACCTGGATGGCCGAGCGCGGCCAACACCAGATGGTCAGGCTCGCCGACGATGCAGAAGTGGACGCGCTCGTCGACGCCTACGCAGCCATCGTTTGGAACACCCTGTACGCGTTCGCGCCGGGCCGCGACGAGACGGACGCCACGCGCCATAAATAGGTAAGTCCGGGTAGCGACAGCGACGCCGGCAGCGCGAAGCACGCGAAGCCGCCCCGAAGCCGGCGGTGCGTCCTTCCGGGCGCTGTACCCGTCGTTCGCCGCGTCTCGCTAAGGCGCCACTGACGCCGGCCCCGACGTCAGCACGACAATCAGCGCGATCAGCGCTGCGACGATCAGAGCGATCACCAGCAGACGGATGCCCCAGGTCTCCGGCCTGCGGAGCTGGGCCCGGCGCGGAGCGGCCAGAATGACCGGGGCTGGGGGAGCGAGCTGAAGCGGCTCCGGTTCCGGCCGCTCGGGACTGTGAGGCTTGCGAGCGAGTACGAGATCGCTACGCGCCATCCGCAACTCGGCCCGGACGCGCCCGAGCTCGGACTCGAGCGTGTGGCGCTCCGACGCAAGCCGGTCACGCTCGGCGACCGCGCGCTCGAGCTCGGCGCGAAGCCGGTCGGCTTCACTGGAGGCGTGGTCCAGCTCCGCGGACAGCCGTCCACGGTCCGCGGCGGCGTGTTTGAGTTCCGCAAGCGCCCGGTCCCGCTCCGCGGTGGCCTGCTCGAGCGACCCGCGAAGGGCGTCGCGCCCAGCGATCGCCTGCTCGAGCTCGGCCCGGAGACCGTCTCGCATCGCGATCGCCGCATCGAGGTCGGCCAGCGCGCGATCACGAACGGCGAGTGCGTTGTGCCGGACGGCATCGGCCCGCTCGCGAAGCTCCTGCGGCCCGCCTCGGGACGGCTCAGGGGGGCGGTTGTCTTGCGCCGGGCGCATCTGATCCTGGGGGGCGACCACGGGCAGCACGACTTCCTCGATCGACTCGTCCGGCGGGGGCAGCCGCACGGACAGATCGGGCGCGACCGCGAGCTCGAACTCCTCGACCTGGTCCAGCTCCCCGGGCCAAGGGAAAGCGGCGACCCATTCGTCGCCCTCCTCGGCCGCCCACGGCTTGTGCTCGAGCTCGGCGAGCGCGCGGGTCGACTGACCGTCGATGAAGGCGGTCAAGCTCGGGCGAACGAACCGGCGGCCGCGCACTCCGAGCCAGCGGCCGCTGACCTCCAGTCGGTCATCGTCTGCCGTGAACCGATCGAGCTCGAACGCGCAGGTCGGCATGCACGGCTGAGTTACCCGATTTAGTCGGTCGTGACGCGTGCAGAGCTCAGCCTGGGCGGCGTGAGCGCTCGAGCAGCTCAGCGACCGAGGTGATTTTCACGCGCGGCCGGCCCTGCTCTTCGCCCCGGGCGCGCTCGTACTCGTCGATCCGGCCCCAGCCCTCGTAGTCGACCGCGTCGAGCTGGCCGAGCAGCCGCTCGAAGTCGTCGGCGCTCTTAGCGGGGCTCGGGAAGCTTGCCCGCAGCGGCGTCCTCGAGCAGGTGGTCGACCGTCTCGTAGGCGCACTTCTTGTTCGTGCCGATCACGCCGGTGGGACCGCGCTTGATCCACCCGGTTGCGTACACCCCCGGGAGTTGAGTGCCGTCTGGCTCGATCACGCGGCCGCCCTCGTGGGCGACGGTCGCGATGTGGTCGGCGAACGGGACGCCGTCGATCGCGGTGCCGCGGTAGCCGATCGAGCGGAGCACCAGCCCGCACGGGATCGTCTCGGTGTCGTCGGTCTGCACGGCCCGCATCGATCCGTCATCGGCCGCCTTGAGCTCATTCCGGGCAACGACGATCTCGGTGACGCCGTTCGCGTCGCCGTGAATCTCGAGCGGAGAGCGCAGAAACCGCAGCACGACCCGCTTAGGCCTGCCCGACGGCGTCCGCTGCGCATACTCCTGGATCACCTCGACGTTCTTCTTGTTCGTGGCGTGCGCGGATTCCAGCCACGCCTCGCTGCCGGGATCGAGCGATGCCTCTTCCGGATCGACGATCACGTCGGCCTGCGTCAGCTCGCCAAGCTCGCGGAGCTCCGGGGTCGTGAACGCCGCCTGCGCGGGGCCACGCCGGCCGAGCACGACGACCTCCTCGATGCCCGGCGGTGGCGATCGCCTCGATCGCGTAGTCGGCGGTGTCGGTCACGGCGAGCTCCTCACGCGGGAGCACGAGCATCCGCGCCACGTCGAGCGCCACGTTGCCATTGCCGATCACAACCGCGCGATTCACGCTGAGGTCGAACTCGCGCTCGGCGGCGTCCGGATGGCCGTTGTACCACGAGACGAAATCGGTGGCGCCAACGACCCCGGGCAGATCCTCGCCAGTGATCCCGAGCTGTCGATCGCGCGATGCGCCGTGGGCGTAGATCACCGCGTGATGATGGGCGACCAGGTCCTCGTGGGTCAGATCGGATCCGACCTCGACGTTGCCGTGAAAGTGAAAGCCGTCGAGCGCAGCCGTCTTCTCGTACACGCGGGTGACCGCTTTGATGTTCGGGTGGTCGGGGGCGACGCCGGCGCGGACCAGCCCCCACGGCGTTGGCAGGCGGTCGATGCAGCTCGACTGTGACGTCCTGATCGGAGCGCAGCAGCCGGTCGGCCGCGTAAAAGCCCGCGGGCCCGGCACCGACGATCGCAACACGTATCGGCATACGTCCAGCGTATACAGGCAGTTAGTTCTTCCGGCCGGTGACGGCGAGTCCGATGCCGAGGCCGACGAGCATCACCCCGCCCGTCGCGCTCATCCGTTCCAGCCGCCGTGGGGAGCCGCCGAGCCACTGCCGGGCCGTGCCCGACAAGAGCGCCCACAGGCCGTCGGACACCAGCGCGATGAACACACAGATCAGGCCGAGCGAAGCGACCTGCAGGGTTATATGTCCCTGCGAGCGATCGATGAACTGCGGCAAGACCGCAGTGAAGATCAGAATCCCCTTGGGATTGGTGGCGCCGACGATCGCGCCCTCACGGTAGATCCGCGCGAGCGGCTTCGGCGTCGAGGAACTAGAGCCGAAGATCTCCGCTAGGCGCTTTCGGTCCCGGATGTTGCGCACTCCGAGGAACACGAGATACGCCGCACCGATCAGCTTGAGCACGGTGAACACAGCGTCCGAGCGCGCCACGATCGCTCCGAGCCCGACGGACACGAGCGCCAGCTGCAGCATCAGTCCGGTCTCGTTGCCGACAGCCGAGACGAACGCCGCGCGGCGGCCGAGCGACACGCCGCGGCTGATCACGAACAGCACGCTCGGTCCCGGGATCAGGATCAACACGTAGACGGTGATCAGAAACTCGGCCAGGTGTCGCGACGGGATCATGGTGAGCGGGTCGGACCGTCAGGCTGCGGGGTTTTCCAGCACCAGCGCCACTCCCTGGCCGGACCCGACGCAAACGCCAAGCGCGCCGTAGCGGACGCCGCGCTCTCGCAGCTCGGTGGCGAGCGTCAGTACGTAGCGAGTTCCCGACGAGCCAAACGGGTGGCCGATCGCGACCGCTCCGCCGTTCGGATTGAGCTTCTCGTCGGGAACCTCGAAGCCGTCGAGCTGGTTGGGCAGCTCCCGCAGCACACCGAGCGCCTGCGCCGCGAACGCCTCGTGCACCTCCCAGAGGTCGATCTGCTCCGGCCTCAGACCCGCTCGCTGAATCGCCTTCGGGATCGCCCACGCCGGTGCGATCCCCATTACCTGTGGATCGAGCGCGTACGTGGCGCTCGAGACGACGCGGGCCAGCGGTTCGACGCCGAGCTCCGCGACCGCCTCGGACGAGGCGAGCACGATTGCGCTCGCACCGTCGTTAAGCGGCGATGAGTTCCCGGCGGTCATCTGCGTCGTCCCGTCCTGGGGGGAGAGCTTTGCCAGCCCCTCCGGCGTGCTGTCGCCCCGGACGCTCTCGTCGTGCTCGAATACGTGCGCCGGCTCCTTGCGGGTCGCCGGGAACTCCCACGGATGGATCTCCTTGGCCAGCCGGCCGGAATCTCGGGCCGCGGCCGCATGGAGATGGGAGCGGAGCGCGAAGGCATCAATCTCCTCGCGCGTAAGGCCGTACCTGTCGGCCACGTTCTGCGCGGTGTTGATCATCCCGATGTACGCGTTTCGGGCCAACAGGTTCGGGTTCGGCGGCCCGCCGGCGCCGGCCCACATCGTGTCCAGCAGGAACACCGGGCCGCGCGGCATGAACGGTGCCTCGCCCTTCATGTAAGCCCATCCCGAGCGCGACATCGACTCCACTCCGCCAGCGAGGCCGATGCCAAGCTCGCCGGCCCGGATCGCGTGGGCGAGCTGGATTGCGCAGGTCAACGACGACGCGCAGAAGCGGTTCACGGTTGCGGCCGGCACGGAATCCGGGAAGCCGGCCGCGAGGGCCGCCCACCGAGCGATGTCGCCCATCCCTTCGTGCGCGACGTTGACGCAGCCTGCCGCGATGTCCTCGATCCGGTCCAGCTCGACCCCAACCCGCTCGCAAGCCCAGGCCATCGTCTGGCCCAACAGGTCATCGGTGCGAACGCGGGCCAGCGCACCGCCGTAGCGGCCGACCGGAGTGCGGACGCCGCCGAGCACGAATGCGTCAGTCATGCTCGGCATTCTGACGGACCGCGAGCACCGGCCCCGGCGGTGTTCAAAGCCGGGGGCCGATGGGCGACGGTCGATGTCTAACTGCTAACTGTGCTCCCACAGGATGCTGAACGAGTCGCCGCCCACCTCAAACGGCGTGGCCGGCGCCCCCGTCCACGAGCAGCGTCGTTCCGGTGATGTAGCTCGCACGCGAGGAACAGAGGAACGCGGCGGCCGCGGCGAACTCCTCGACCGTTCCGAGGCGACCCATCGGCAGCTGGCGCACCCGCTCCGGCGACTCGGCTCCGAGCTCTTTCGCACGGTCGGTGGCGATCACGCCCGGAAGCAGCGAGTTGACCGTGACGCCGTCGGGCGCGACCGTCCGCGCGATCACCTTCAGCGCGGCCAGTAGCCCGGCCCGATGGGCCGAGGACAGCACGAGCACCTGGCTGGGCTCGCGCACGACACTCGAGGACAGCGACAGCACCCGCCCCCAGCCGCGCTCGCGCATCGCGGGGAGCGCCGCCTCGATCAGCGCAACCTGACCGAGCAGCAGCATGTCGTACGCCTCCCGCCACTGATCCAGCGTGAACGACAGCGGATCTGGGTCCGCGGGAGGCCCGCCGCTGTTGGCGACCAGGATCTCGATCGGACCGACGGTCTGCTCGACCGCGGCGACGAACCCGGGCACGCCGTCGACGTCGCAGGCGTCGTGGACGAACGGGCGGGCGCCGAGCTCGGCGGCAGCTGCTTCGACCCGCTCGCGCGAGCGCGAGGAGATCGCGACGCTGGCGCCCGCGGCAATCAGCTCACGGGCAATCCCGTATCCCAGTCCCTTCGAGGCGCCGGTGACCAGCGCGACCCTTCCCTCGATGCCAAGGTCCATAGCTTGCCGCGATGCTAATGAACGGGCAGGGGCCTAGCCGGCCTGCGCCCGCGAGCGCTTCGTCAGCGTTTCGACGAGCAGCTCGACCGACCGCTCGAGCTGCGCCACCGTCGCCTCCTCGACACTGGCGATCCCGAGTCTGCGGTTGAGCCACGCGTTGACCTCGCGCTGGCTCGTGCCGTCGCGACGGCGGACCTCAGAGACGAGGCGATGGCGCTCGGAGCGCAGCTGCGCGCGCCGCTCGAACGCCGGGACCTCGACTGGGATCTGCGGTTCCGGCACCGGCACCGAAACGAGCCGCTTCGGAGGTGCCTTCGGAGCAGGCCCGAACAGGGTCATCTGAGGGGCCACCTCGGCGCTCAGCGGTTCGAAGGCGAGGCCCGGGCTCGGCTCGGTCTGCGCTCGCTCAAGCCGCTCGAACTCCTCTCCGAGCTCGTCGCCCCGCTGCCGATGGAGCGCATGGCGGAGCTCCTCCTCGACCGTCGCCGCATGCCCGCGGAGCACCGGGTCGGCCGGGATGTACAGCCAGCTCGCCTCGATCGGTTGGCCCGGGCGCGTGCGCACGAACCGTCCGACGATCTGACGGAAGACCAGCGGGGTCTTTGCCGCCGTCGCATACACGCCGACCCGGAGCCGCGGGATGTCGACCCCTTCGGAGACCATGTTCACCGCCACGATCCACGGGTCGCGGGAGTTCGTGAACTTGACGAGCTTCTCCGCCGCTCGAGCCTCGGTGTGGAGCACGACCACCGGCGCCCGGCCCGTCGCCTCGCGCAGCAGCTTCGCGATGCTGCGCGCGTGCTCGGAGTCCGCAGCCACGACGAGCCCGCCGGCGTCGCGATGGCTCGCGGCGCGGAGCGCTTTGAGCTTCGCATCGGCTTCACGGAGGATCCGCGGCAGCCCGTCGGGCAGTTCGGTCGAGATCGCCGTGCGATACCGCCGGCTCGCCTCCCGGGTGCTGAGGACGGTCTCAAAGCTCGACTCGATCACATCGTCGCCGCTGCGCCACGACAGGCTTCCGTCGTAGGCCACAAACGCGACCGGCCGGCAGACGCCCTCGAGTACGGCGTCGGCGTAGTTGTACGAGACGTCGGGCTCGGCGACGCCGTCGGCGTCGTAGCTGACGCCGGGGATCGGAGTGGCATCCGAGCGGAACGGCGTCCCGGACAGCAGCAGCCAGCGCGGTGCGGCAGCGAACGCAGTCGCAAACCCCTCGCCCCACGCCAAGTCCTCACCGAGGTGGTGGGCCTCGTCGGCGACGACCAACATCCGGGGGCCGATCAAACCCGCCCAGCGCTTCGGCGACTTCGCAATTCGGGCGTAGGTGACGGCGACCCCGTGGAAGCCGTGTGGGGGCCTGGGCGTGTCCGAGTCCGGCGCCAAGTTGATGCCGAGCTCGTGCGCAGCGCGGGCCCACTGCCGGGTCAGCGGTGCGGTCGGGCATGCAACCACGACCGAACCGAGCCTTCCGGCGGTGAGCTCGCGGCGCACGAACTCGAGCGACGGGCGTGTCTTACCTGCCCCCGGCGCCGCTGAGATCAGCAGCGTGCCGCCCGTCCAGCGATCCATCGCAGACAGCGCGCGGTGCTGCCAGTCGCGCAGCGGCGCGACGGTCGTGAGGTTCCTGCCATCGAGCATCGGGGCGGGCATAGTGCAAAACGCCCCGGACGGCACCGGCAGCCCCGCGCGGAGTGCCTGCTCAGAGCGGCTTTCGCCGATGACCGGCACTCCGCCCCGGCGCCCGGCGTCGGTGCCGGGGTCGGAGTCTGCGCTCCATGGCGTGCGGCGATCTCGCGCACCTCATTTCGGAACGCGCGGGGTCGCGCGGACCAAAATAGGGAGGCGAGGCCCAGGCTCGGATCTGCGACCGGCGTCTCTCACCTGCCCCCGGCCGGGCGTGGTGCTCGACGCGCCGGACGGCAACCACCGAAGCCACCGGGGCAGATACCAGGCGCGATCGCCGAGCAGCGTGAGCGTGGCCGGCAGCAGCACCCCGCGGATCACGGTCGCGTCGATCAGGATCGCGGCGGCGAGCCCGACGCCCATCTGCTTGAAGTCGATCATGCTCAGCGTCCCGAAGATCGCGAACACGCCGACCATGACGAGCGCCGCGCTGGTCACCACGCCGGCAGTGCTGCGGACTCCGTGGAGCGTCGCGTCGCGAGCGCTCATCCCGCGGTCGTAGGCTTCGCGCACACGGCTGAGAATGAACACGTGGTAGTCCATCGACAGGCCGAACAGGATCACGAACAGGAACAGCGGCAGCCAAGAGGTGATCTCGCTCGTGCCCTGGAAGCCGAGCAGCTGATGGCCGAGGCCGTGCTGGAAGACCAGGACGAGCAGGCCGTATGCCGCTCCGACGGAGAGCAGGTTCAGCGCGATCGCCTGGAACGGGATCACGATCGAGCGGAACGTGAACAGAAGCAGCAGGAACGCCATTCCGAGCACGAAGGCAAACACGATCGGGATCCGCGAGTTCATCGTCGAATTGAAGTCGACCGTCCCGGCCGTCTCGCCGGTCACCCCGGCGTCCTGTACGCCCTTGACCGAGCCGACCGTCGCCGGCACGATCGACCTCAGCCGAGCGAGCGCCTGATCGGAGCGGGCATTCGTGCCGTTCCCGGCCAGCGGGATCGAGACCATCTCGACACGGTGATCGGCACTCTGACGCGTGCTCACCGGCTTGAGCAGACCGGGCGTCACACCCGCGCGGGCGATCAGTCGTGCGATCCCCGCCTGCACGGCGGCGGAGCGGACATCCGCGGCCTCCACTCCCACCACGGCCGGCTGCGGACCCCCAGGGAACGCGGCTTGGATGCGGTCGTAGGTCTTCATGATCGGGAGGTTCTGCGGCAATGCGCTGGTACCCGGCAGCGAGGTGTGCATGCCCAGGACGGGGACGGTCAGCGCGAGCAGTGCCGACGCGCTCAACACGGCCGCCAGCCGCG
Source organism: uncultured Solirubrobacterales bacterium (assembly GCA_963794825.1). Lineage (GTDB taxonomy): Bacteria > Actinomycetota > Thermoleophilia > Solirubrobacterales > Solirubrobacteraceae > Palsa-465. Next base: position 982,072 of record CAWCFB010000003.1, on the reverse strand, counting down.
GCTTGCGCATCACCCCCCCGAGCACCAGGGACCACAGGCGCGACTCGCCGCGCCCTGTGCGACGGAGGCGATGGAGCACCGGGATCCGGCCCTTGTCGATCCGCGGACCTAGCGCGCTGAGGATTGCCGGCAACACGGTCAGCGAGCCGAGGACCGCAACGGCCACGACGATGATCGTCCCGACCGCGAACGACGTGAACACCTTCGAGCCCGCGAAGAACATCCCGGCCATCGCGATCATCACCGTCATCCCGCTGACCAGGATCGCGTTACCGGACGTCGCGGAAGCCGTCTTCAAGGCGCGCCTCGCGCTCGCCCCGGCCGCGCGCTCGTCGCGCTCGCGGCGTAGGTAGAACAGCGAATAGTCGACGCCCACGGCGAGCCCGACGAGCAGCACGACCGAGTTGACCGCGCCGTCCATGGGCAGCACCTGCGAGACCGCGCCGATCAGCCCAAGCGTTGCTCCCACCGCGGTGAGTCCGAGCAACATCGGCACGCCGGCGGCAACGAGCGAGCCGAACGCGAGCACGAGGATCAGCAGGGTGATCGGAACCGACAGCGTCTCCGCCCGGCTGAAGTCCTTTCCGAGTGACTTGTTCTGCGCTTCCTGGCCGCTGGCGTCGCCGAACTCGGCGATCCGCAGCGACGGAAACGTGCGCTGCGCCGCGGCAGTCGCCGCGAGCACGCGGTCGACGTTGCCGTGCTTGCCCAGCTCGAGGGTCACAAGCGCGGAACGCCCGTCAGCGGAAACCGGGCTGTGCAGCGGGCCGGTCCCGGGCGAACGCACGTCGAACACGTGCGGAACCCGCGAGACCCCAGCCACCACATCGCGGACGGCGCCCTCGTAGACCGGATTCGCCGACAACCGGCCGTGAGGGGCCTGGATCAAGATCTGCTCCGTGTTGGACTTCGGGAAGTGGGCATCCAGGAACGTCCCGACCCGCTGGGAATCCCCGTTGCCGTCGTTGGTGACCGTCTTCGTACCGAGCATTCCCATGCCGACCGCGCCTGCGATCAGGACGAACGCGAACCAGCCGATGAGCGCCTTCCTACGGTGGGCGGCGCTCCACGATCCTGCCCGCGCCGCGATGTTGAACCGACTCACTGCTACCTCCTCAGGGGTGGGTTTCGAGCTGCCCGCCACGGTCCCATCGGGGGTCGCTGCGGAGAAGGACGCCAGCTGGCGTCATGGGGTGGGGAAAACCACAGGGCCGCTATGGCGGAAGGCCGCATTGCGCGGGCGGCCGTCGATGGCGATCCTTTACGGGATGCGCAGGACGATCCTCCTACGGCCGCTGACCGCCGCTTGCTGGCGTGAGACCTGGTACTTGCTGATCGGGTTCGTGATCAGCACGGTGGGGTTCTCGATTGCCGTCGGCGCGGTGTCGACCGTGTTGGGTCTGTCGGTCCTGATCGTCGGGCTGCCGCTCGCCGTCCTGCTCGCCCACTTCGATCGCTGGTGGTGCGGGCTCGAGCGCGGACGTGCCGCTCTGATTCTCGGCCGGCCGATTCCGGCGCAGTACCTGCCGCCAAGGGGCGAGGGACGGGCCGCGCGCTGGGTCTCGATCCTCGGCGATCGGCAGACATGGTTCGACGCCCTGTGGATGATCGTCGGCTTCCCGCTGGGAGTCGTCGGCTTCTCGGTGACCGTGGCGCTGTGGACTTCGGTGCTGGCGCTGCTGAGTGCTCCGATCTGGTTCTGGTCGCTCGGCGGCTGGATCGGTCGGAACGACGTGTGGCTGTCGATCCTGGCTCCCTTGCTCGCCGTTCCGGCCGCGGTGGCCGCCGCGTGGCTGATCCGCGGACTCGCGCTGGCCCGGGCCGGCGTCGCCGCGCGGATGCTCGGGCCCAACCGGGCCGAGGTGCTCGAGCAGCGCGTGCAGACGTTGGCCGAGACCCGCGCCGGCGCGGTTGATGCAGCGGTGACGGAACTGCAGCGCGTCGAGCGCGACCTCCACGACGGGGCCCAAGCGCGGCTCGTGGCGCTGTCGATGGACCTCGGGCTGGCCGAGCAGCGGCTCGCGCAAGCCGACCCCCAGACGGCGCTCGAGCACGTTTCCGCCGCCCGCGGTCAAGCGCGCGCAGCGATGGCGGAGCTGCGCGACCTCGTCCGTGGCATCGGCCCGAGCATCCTCACCGACCGCGGCCTCGATGCCGCGCTCACCGCCTTGGTGTCAGGACGCACGCCAGCCGTGGACCTGCGCGTCGAGTATCCGGCGACCGACGTCGGGGCGCGAGAGACCGCGGCGTACTTCGTCGTCGCCGAAGCGCTGACCAATGCCCGCAAGCACGCCGAGGCATCGCGGGTCTCCGTGCACGTGTACGAAGACGCCGCGCGCCAGCTGGTCGTTTCGGTCGTCGACGACGGCGTCGGGGGCGCCGACCCACTGGCGGGGTCGGGGCTGGCCGGGCTGAGCAAACGTGTCGCCGCCCTCGACGGCACGCTGGCGGTCTCCTCGCCCCCGGGCGGACCGACGACCGTACGCGCGGAGATGCCATGCGCGTCCTGATCTGCGAGGACCTGGCCCTGTTGCGCGACGGGTTGAAGCGCCTGCTGCAAGACAACGGCATGGAGGTCGTCGCCGAGGTCGACAACGGAGACCACTTCGTGTCCGCCGCCTTCGGACACAAGCCTGACGTCTGCGTCGTCGACGTCCGGCTGCCCCCCACGTTCCGCGACGAGGGGCTCCGCGCCGCCCTCGCGGCGCGCGACCGGATGCCTGGCCTGCCGGTGTTGATCCTCTCGCAGTACGTGGAGCAGACGTACGCGTCGGAGCTGCTGGCCGACGGGGTCGGTGGGATCGGCTATCTGCTGAAGGACCGCGTCGCCGACGTCGACGACTTCGTGGCCGCCGTCAAGCGAGTCGCCGCCGGGGGTACCGTCCTCGACCCTGAGGTCGTCGCCCAGATCCTGGCGCGGCGCCACTCGAGCGCGATCGACACGCTCACACCGCGCGAGGGCGAGGTGCTGGCATTGATGGCGGAGGGCCGCTCCAATCAGGCGATCGCCGAGGCGCTGGTGATCACGCCAGGCGCCGTGGAGAAGCACGTTTCCAACATCTTCGGGAAGCTCGGGCTGCCGGCTAACGAGGAGGACAACCGACGCGTGCTGGCCGTGATCGCGTATCTGCGCGAGGACCAGTAGAACTCGCGGCCATGCCCGCAACCGAAGTGTTCGTCGACGCCGGAGGGCGGGAGCTGCGGGTCTCGAACCCCGATCGCGTGATCTTCCCCGCCACCGAACGGACAGGGGAGATCACAAAGCTGGACATCGTCAACTACTACCTGGCGGTCGGCGACGGGATCATGCGCGCGCTCGACCGCCGGCCGACAACGCTCGAGCGGTGGCCGAAAGGCGTGTACCCGGGGATCGTCCTGTCGACCCGCGAGCGGGGCGGCGGCGATGCCTTCTACCAGAAGCGGGTCCCGAAAGGGGCACCCTCGTATCTCGAGACGGCGACGATCGCATTCCCATCAGGGCGCAACGCGGACGAGGTGTGCCCGACCGAGATCGCGGTCGTCGGCTGGGCCGCGCAGATGGGCACGATCACATTCCATCCGTGGCCCGTGCGGCGCGAGGACGTCGACCATCCCGACGAACTGCGGATCGACTTCGACCCGCAACCGGGGACCGACTTCACCGATGCGGCGGTGGTCGCCTTGGCGGCCCGGGATCTGCTGGGCGACCTGGGATATCAGGGCTTCCCGAAGACCTCCGGCGGCCGCGGCGTGCATGTGTACGTCCGGATCGAGCCGCGGTGGACGTTCACCGACGTCCGGCACGCCGCGATCGCGTTCGGACGCGAGCTGGCGCGCCGGTTGCCGGACCAAGTCACCACGAGCTGGTGGAAGGAGCAGCGCGGCGAGCGTATCTTCATCGACTTCAACCAGAACGCCCGGGATCGGACGATCGCCTCCGCCTACAGCATCCGCCCGAAGCCCGGTGCCCCCGTATCGGCGCCGTTGACCTGGGAGGAGCTCACGGCCGTGACCCCCGAGGACTTCACGGTCGCGTCGATGCCCGCGCGATTCGCGTCGGTCGGCGACCGGCATGCGGCGATCAACGACGTCGCATATTCGCTGGAGCCGTTGCTGGAGCTGTATGAGCGCGACCTGGCGGATGGGCTCGGCGATATGCCGTATCCGCCCGATTACCCAAAGATGCCCGGAGAGCCGAAGCGGGTCCAGCCGTCCCGCGACCGCGACCGGGCGGCCCCTAAGGATTGACCAGGTCGGACTGCGGGAGCTTGTGCGTGCCGCGTCGCCGCGCGGCGGGGGCCGACGGCGGTGGCACGACGGGGCCGATATCCCCATCCGGCGCCTCGTCGAGGTCGACGATCACCGGCGCGTGATCGCTCGGGCCGCTGCCCTTGCGCGCCTGGCGGTCGACCCACGCGGCCTTGACCCGGTCGGCCACAGGCCCGGATGCCAACACCAGATCGATCCGCATGCCGAGGTCCTGGTGGAACATGCCGGCCCGGTAATCCCAGTAGGTGAACACGCGCTCCTGCGGCCAACGTTCGCGGACGACGTCGCGCAGGCCGAGTTCCTTCAGCCGTTCGAGCGCCTGGCGTTCGGGCACAGTCACGTGCGTGTGCCCGATGTAGGCCTCGGGGTCGAACACATCCTCGTCGGTCGGCGCGATGTTCATGTCGCCGAGCACGGTCGCCTCGTCAGGCCCTGACGCGAGCATCTCCCGCAGGGCCTCGAGCCATGCGAGCTTGTACTTGTAATGGTCCGAATCCGGGGTGCGGCCGTTCGGGACGTACACCGACGTCACGCGAACCCCGCCACACGTCGCCGACACCGCGCGCGCCTCGGGGTTCGGGAAGCCGGGGCCGCCCGGAATCCCCTTGACCACATCTTCCAGCCCGGCGCGCGAGACGATCGCCACCCCGTTCCATGCCGCCTCGCCGTGGACCGCGACCTCGTAGCCACGGGCGGATAGGACGGTGCCGACGAGTTCCGCGAACGCTTCGTCGGCGAGCTTCGTCTCCTGCAGGCAGACGACATCAGGCGCGCGCTCATCGAGCCAGGGAACGAACCGCGGCATACGCTGCTTGAGCGAGTTGACGTTCCAGGTCGCGATCCGCACCGACGCTACGGTAGCGGCCAGCCTGGGGGCGCTCTACTTCGTGTTGACGATCAGCACGCTGCAGGTCGCTTCATGCGAAACCTTGTTCGGGACGCTGCCCAGCAGCCGCCGACCACCGGACATTCCCTTGTTGCCCACGACGATCAAGTCGGCCCCGATTTCGCGCGCCACCCTGATCAACGCATCGCCCGGTTCGTCGTCGCAGATGTGGCTGTCTGCGTTGACCCCGGCCCGACGCGCGCTCTCGAGCGCGTCTTCGATCAGGGCATCCCTGAGGCCGGTCTCGACCGGACCGTAGACGGCGCGCGCCGCGTCCGGGGCGCCCACGATCTTCGCGCCCTGCATGGCGCGCCCCGCGGTTACGACGTGCAGCTCCGCACCGAGCGCCTTGGCAAACCGGATGGCCTCCCCAACTGCCTGCTTTGCCCGGTCAGAGCCGTCGGTCCCGACGATGATCTTTTCGCTCATGGTTGAGCAACACTAACGCTGCGCGCGGGTGTGAGGGCAACTCAGCGGCTGCCGGCAAAGCCCACCGTCGCGTAACAGTGCTCGAATACAGCACCGCTCGACTTCAGCACGGTCGCCTGCTCCTTGACCAGACCGAGCATGTGCCCGCTCCCGAACGTGATCTTCAGCGATGCGCGATGCCGCTCCCGGTAGCCGTGTCCGAGCGACGCCGTGCCGTGGATGGACACGGCGAAGTGACCGCGCCGCACCCGGCCGTAGGGCTCGAGCGTCCCGCTGAGTGTGCCGTGCTGGCAGAGCATCACGTAGGGAATCTTCGAACCGTGCTTGATCACGCCGTGGCTGACGATCAGCCGTACCCGCTTGCCCTCCGATGTCTTGCCGCTGAACTTTCCCGTCACGCCGGCCGCCATTGCGGTAGCGGGGACGGCAACCGACGCAGTCAAGGCGATAGCCAGAAATCGACGCACCTATCCGACCTCCCGTGTGGATGCATAGAGCCGCAACGCCGAGGAACCCCTGATCGCCCCTGTGGCTAGAGCAAGACTCTACCGAGCTCCTGCGGCGTCCGGAAGGGTGCAAAGGTCTCACCCTCGGGTCGTTGAGCGGGGACGGTCCAGGCCCCATGCTGCATTCGCGCAAAGGAACTGCAACGCGAAAGGGCCGAACATGAACCGCACAATCCGATCTCTCACCGTCCTGCTGGCGTTGGTGGCGCCGGCGGCGGCATCCGCCGCAACCGCCCGGACACCAATTCCGCCGTGTCACACGGAGGACCTCCGCGCGTACCTGATTGCCGGCAGCCCCGGCGCGGGCCAGCGCTACGCGACGCTCGAGCTGATGAACACCTCGCACCACGCGTGCCACACGTACGGCCACGTCGGCCTCCAGCTGCTGGGGGCGCACGGAAGCCAGGTCGCCACCGACACCGTGTGGGATTCGACGACAACGTCGCGCCGGGTTGTGCTCGCACCGGGAGCGGCGGCCACGGCACAGCTGCACTGGTCGGCGATCCAGAGCAACGGTGACCAGACCGGGCCGTGTGTGACGGCGCCGACCCACATCGAGATCACGCCCCCAGATACAACCTCTTCGCTCACGCTCAAGTGGAGCGGCGGAACGGTGTGCGAGCGCGGCCGAATCGATGTAACGGCACTGGTCAAGGCGCCCATGTGCGGGATGGCCGCCGATCAGACCGCGGCGGCGCCCGGGCTAGTCTCTGGCCGGCGCGCCCAGACCCGCGCGTAGCGCTCGCTGCGCGAGCTCGAGCCGCTTGCTGTTCTGGGGAAGGTCCGCCACCCCGAACCGGTCTGCCAGCGTCCGCAGCTGGGCCTTCACCCCGTCGACCGAGAGATGGACCTCATCGGCTATCTCTCGGTTCGAAGCCGGCGGCACAAGCCCGCCGGCCGCGACCAGGGGACGGCACAGGGCACGCAGCACTCGGCGCTGCATCGGCGTCAGCTCGTCGTCGGCGGGAGCTCCGATCGAGATCGCGACCAGCGTGGCATCCGAGGACGACCCGGTCGGCTCGCGATAGAGGAGCACCGTTCGCCCCACCCGTACACAGTCGCCATCGCGCAGGCGGCGGCGACCGGCAGCCGCCCGGCCGTTTACGAACGTGCCGTTGCGCGACAGCCCGTCGTCGGTGACGGCCCATTGCCCGGCGATCAGCTCGAGCTCCGCGTGGACGCGGGAAACCTCTCCATCCCAGCGGAATGCCACATCGTTGGCGAGGTCACGACCCAGCGTGAGCCGGCCCTTGCTGGGATCGAGAGCGAAGATCTGCAACGCGTCCGCGTCATCGCGGTAAAGCAGGAACGGCAACCCGTTGCGCTCGGCGCTGAGCCGCGCGGCAAGCTCGCGCGCCGTCCGGGGGCGCGGCGTCTCCGGCTCGGTCATAACCGCGCTCGCCGCGAGCCAGCCACCAGGTCATTCGTCAAGCTGATCTCCACTGTCCACCGGCCAAGGTTACGTCCACGGCTGGTCTCGGAACACGGTGCCGTAAGGTCTGATCGATGGCCGATCGGCAACGGTTCGTGTTCCGCTTCGCTCCGGCGTACCGCAACGCGGCTCGACCGTTCGGGATCACACCGGAGCGAGCCTGGGTGGAGGTGGACGACGACCAGCTCCTCGCCGCGTACGGGCCATGGCGCCTGCGGACCCCACGGGCCAACATCAGCGGGGTGGAGATCACCGGCCCGTACCGTTTTTACCGGACCGCCGGACCCGCGCGGCTGGGAGTCACCGACGCTGGGCTCACATTCGCGAGCAATGGCGACCGGGGCGTCCTGATCTCGTTCTACGAGCGCGTCCCGGCGATCGACCCGCTCAAGCTGATCCGGCACCCCGAGCTCACAGTGACCGTCGCCGATGTGGACGGGCTCGCCAGAGCGCTTGCCCCTGGCTGACCTGGTCGAGCTGGCGCGGTACCGCGCCAGAGATCAGCAGGCACGTGTCTACGGTGAACCCGGCAGCCACGACTCAAGTCGCTGCAAGGGGGTTCGCCGAGCGGTCGACATCTGCGGCGCAGGTTGGTCCTCGTCCGGGCTCACCCCCGCCGACGCCGCCAGCCCGTTGGCGGCGTCGACTATCTCGTCCAGCTCGTCACCGATCGCGGCGCTTTCCGGGTCGTCTCCCCAGGCCCGGCGGGCCTCCTCAAAGGCACCGCGTACGTCGGGGACCGAAGCGGATTGTGGGTTGTCCGCCGCCCGCCCCCGCAGGCGATCTTCGACGACCTCAAGGAGCTCGCACAACGCGGACCGAACCGGCTCGAGCTCCGGGTAAGACCGCCTCGACCGGTCCTCCTGGAGATCGAGCCGGAGCACGTGTGCGGACTGGACGAGTCGGCGCAGCGCGCCCAGCGCCGCCTGACTCTGCCGGGCGTCGATGCGGCGAGTGGCCGGCTCAGACTGCGACCGGGCTACGGTCGCTTCCGCCTTGGTTCTGGCGAGGCGAGCTCCGCGAGCCAGCAATCGCATCTCCTGCTCACGCGCGCGAACGCCGTCTCGAAGGGCCGTCAACACCGCATCGGTGTACGCCCGCGCGGCGGCGACCAGATCGGCCACCGATTGCCGCGCCGGCCCGTGCGACCAGGTGGGCCACAGCGCGTAGACGAGCAGCCCGATCGCGCCGCCGATGAACGTGTCCAGGAGGCGGGCGCTGGCCGTGCTCAGTGTGTCCGGGCTGACGGCGTTCAGGAGGAACACGACGAGTGCGGTGATGAACGCGAACCCGGCGGCGAAGCTGGCCGGGAACAACGAATAGCCGAGCCACGCGAGCACGCCCACGAGCGCGACAGTGGCGCCCCCGGCCGGGTGCAGGCCAACCGCGATCGCTCCGGCCAGCGCCACACCCAGCGCGGTGCCGACCGCCCGCTCGGCGCCCCGGGTGAACGTCGCGCCGAACTCGGGACGGAGCGCGGTGGCCGCGGCCACGACCACCCAGTAGCTGCGGGCCAGCGGCAGCTGGCGAACCAGCAACGTCACGAGCGGCACGACGACCGCCAGACGCAGGGCGTGGCGCCAGACCGGAGACTCGAGCGAGAGGTTGGCGCGCAGCTGGCCGAGATCGGCGGCGATTCGCTGCGCCGGTCGGCCGGTTCGGCCAAACGGGCGCCGGCTACGCAGCCCGCCACCGCGGCCGGCCGCGGGGGCGAGCGTGGAGACGGCGCGGATCTGACCGGCGAGCGCTTGTAGGCGCCGCCCGACGTAAGGCGAGTCCGCGTCCGACGGGGGCCCGCTGCCCGCGCGGTGCGCGATTTCACTGAGCCGGCCCGCAAGTTCGGGCAGTGCCCCCGCCGCTTGCGGGTCACCGTCGATCGCTCCAGCGGCGGCCTCGAGGGCGGCCCTGGTGAGGTCGAAGGCCTCTTCGAGCACCGTTGCCGCACTGCGATGGCGGAGTGCGCCAAGCGCGACCAGCTGGACCCGTAGGCGCTGGCCCTCGGAGACGAGCGAGCGCAGGGTCATCATCGCGGAGTCGCCGAACAGGGCACCGGAGGACAGGCTGTCGGCGGCATCGTCGAGCGCGGTTGCGACCGGAAGCGTCGAGCCCTCTCCTCTGGCCAGGGCGAGCTCGGCCAGCTTGCGATAGCCCTTTGCGGTCGCGTCGCGCTGGGCCCGCAACGGGCGCGGCCAGCGAACGACGGTGAGGAAGGCGACCTGCGCCAAACCACCGATGAGGACCAGGGCCGCGAGCCCGACGGCTTGTGCCGCCGGCTCGCCGAAGCGACCGAATACGACGACGGCGATGATCGCCTGTGTGCCCACGGCCCCGCCCCGGTTCCCGACCCCGACGAGCAGGCCACCTGCGAGCGCCCACACGCCGAGCACGAGCACGTGGACCCAGAGGATCGAGCCGGTCACGGAGCCCACGAAGGTCGACAGGGCCATGATGCACGCATCGACGCCCATGACCGCCAAGGGCGGCCGCCCCCCGGTGACACGCCAGGCGATGCCCACCAGCATCGCTCCCGCGCCCATGGTGACACCGGGGATCGGCTGGCCGGCCGCGATCCCGATACCGAGCACCGTCACGACCGGAATTGCCGCCAACAGCCCGGCCGAGAACGACACCAGGTTGCGGTCGAAACGCGCGGCGGCACGAACCGCGGAGCTGACCGCGCCAGGCTCGACCGAGGCTCGATCTCTGGCGCGCACCATTGTTATGGACGGTACCCGTCGGCCGCGGATGTTCGCTGACATCGCTGCACCCCAGCTGAGATCGCGGCCCCGGAATAAGATCCGCCGGTATGGGCGTCCGGCTCCTTGCTCGCCTGGGGGTGGTTTCGTGGCCGGCGCGCTGACCCGGATGCGCCTGAGCGTCTGCCTCGGATTGCTGGCCTCGGCGATCTCTCTGCTCGTCCCGCTGGCCGCACAGGCCATCGAACGCGCGACTGCTCCCTCGGCGCCAGCACCCATGACCGCGATCTTCGAGCAGCCCAGCTACTCACCCGGACAAGTGGCGCGGCTCCGGATCGTGGCCAACGGCAGCAGGCTGACCGTGCGGCCGCTGGCCGCGTTCTCGGGCTCGTCGAACCCCGACGCCCCGATCGCGAGCAATACACCGGTCGGGCCCGCGCGAACCGTCTCATGGCACTCCGGAGCTGGGACGCTCGGGATCCGGATCGGTCAGTGGCCCAGCGGCATCTACTTCGTACGGGTCCGGGACACCGCCGGCCAAGCTCTCGCTCCGGTTGTCGTGCGCCCGGTACGGCTGGGTCGAGCGTCGGTCGCGGTGGTCGTCCCCACGTATACCTGGCAGGCCTACAACCGTCGAGGCGGCGATAGCTGGTACGTGTGCGGGTGCGTGCACACCGTTGATCTCAGCCGCCCCTACCTGGACGGTGGCGTCCCATACAACTTCGGTCCATACGAACGAAATTTCTTCCGGTGGCTTGCGCGTCACGACGTACGCGTCGACGTTCTCGCAGACGGCGATCTCGACCGCATTGCCACCGGGGCCGAGCTCCGTCACCTGTACCGGATGGTGGTGTTCGAAGGCCACGGCGAATACGTCACCGGTCACATCTACGACATCACCCAGCAGTACCGGAACTTGGGCGGCCGGATCGCATTCCTCTCAGCCAACGACTTCTTCCGGAAGGTGGTGATCGCCGGCAGCTCGATGACGCTGATCGGTCGCTGGCGGGATCTCGGCCGTCCCGAGGCAGCGTTGATCGGAGCTCAGTATCTCGACTGGTACCAGAACAAATACCTCGACCGGCCCTACCGAGTCGTCGGCGCCCGTCGCGTTCCGTGGCTGTTCGCCGACACTGGCCTGAAGAACGGCAGTCTGATCCAGGGCAACTTCGGCATCGAAATCGACGCGACCACCCCAGCCTCGCCGCGCGGCACCATCGTCGTGGCGAACATCCCGGACATCTTCCCGCAGGAAACCGCCGAGATGACCTACTACACCACCAGGGCGGGAGCAGAGGTGTTCGACGCCGGCACGATCGACTTCGGCGGCGCGGCCCGCGACCGTGACGTCGCGGCGCTACTCGCCAAACTGTGGACACATATGTCTGGCATCACCGTTTCCCTGTCCGCTAAGCAGCCGTGAAACGTGGCCGCCGCGATTCGTCCCGCGTCCCCACCCGACCTCTCCTATGCCCGAACTCCCCGAGGCCGAGCGCGCTCGGCTAACCCTTGAAGGCCTGCTCGGCCGGCGCATCGTCGCCGTCGACGATCGTGACACGTACGTCTCCCGCCCCCACTCGCCGGGCGAGATCGCCGGGGCCCTGATCGGTCACCGCTTCGCCACCGCCAACCGGCGCGGCAAGTTTCTCTGGCTGGAGACCGAGGACGGCCCTACGCTCGGCCTTCACCTCGGAATGGCCGGCCGGATCGTGCTCGAAGACGAAGGCAGCCACCCGCGGTGGGACCGGTTCGCGGTCGAGTTCGAGGACGGGTCACGGTTCGCGCTGCGTGACCGGCGCCGCCTCGGGCGCGCCGTGCTCAACCCCGACTACGCGCACGTCGGACCCGATGCCGCGCTGGCCACACGGGCCCAGTTCCGACGCGCGATCGGTCGCGGCCGGGCGCCGCTGAAGGCGCGACTGCTCGATCAGAGCGCCATCTCCGGCATCGGCAACCTGCTCGCGGACCAGATCCTCTGGCAGGCCCGCATCAGCCCCCGCCGCACCGTCAACGAGCTCTCCGACCAAGACCTCGACCGTCTGCGGCGCGAGGTGCGGGCGGCGGTGCGTTCGGCAATCCGTAAGGGAGGAGCCCACACTGGACGGTTCATCGCCGCCCGCGAACGGGACGGCTCGTGCCCTCGCTGCGGACACGCGCTCGAGCGGGCACAGATCGGCGGGCGCACCACCTACTGGTGTCCGAGCTGCCAGCGGTGACCCCTGCGCGGCGCGCGGGTTAGCCACTGTGCCGCGGAATGGGTAGCTGAGAGGGATGAGCCCAGCGTCATCGGAGTGTGAAATTGCCTTCGTCCTCGGGGGCGGGGGTCTCCTCGGAGCCCACGAGGTGGGAATGCTGGCCGCGCTGACGGACCGCGGAATTGAGCCTCACGTCGTGCTCGGCACATCGATCGGAGCGGTCAACGGTGCGCTATACGCGGCGGAGCCCGGACCTGCCGGCCTGGATCGCCTCCGCGCGATGTGGCGTGATTCGCAAGCGCTCTGGTCAGGCAGCGCCGTCCGGCGCCTGACCACGCTCGCGCGCACGCGCACATACCTGCAGCCATTCGGGGAACTCCGGGACCGGCTCGCGGCGATCCTCCCGGTCCAGCGAGTTGAGGATCTCCCGGTCACCTTCCAGTGTGTGGCCGCCTCGATCGAGCGCGCGGCGGAACATTGGTTCACCGAGGGACGACTGGCTGACGTCGTGCTGGCCTCGTGCGCAGTGCCAGGGGTGCTCCCGCCGGTTCGGGTAGGCAACGAGCACTACATCGACGGCGGAATCGTCAACTCGATTCCGGTCAGCAGGGCGGTGGCGCTGGGCGCGCGGACGATTTACGTGCTGCAAGTCGGCCGCGCCGAGCAATCGCTCAAACCGCCGCGGTGGCCGTGGGAGGTGGGGCTTGTCGCCTTCGAAGTCGCGCGACGCCACCGGTTCGCGCACGACCTGCACTCTCTGCCAGATGGCGTCAAGCTCCACGTCCTACCGACCGGCGGGTCCGCCGCTCCTGCATACAACGACCCTTCGGCGCCGTTGCGGCTTCGGCGCCTGGCCGCCACCGTAGAGCGGCAGATCGACTCTGCGTACGAGGCTTCGCAGCGCTACCTCGAGGAGCACTGATTGCTGCCCGCAGTCGTCCGCAGACCAGTGACGGTCACCGTCTGGCTCGTCGTCTCCGCCGTCGCCGTCGCGGGGTCTCCCGTTCTGCTGGCGGTGGCCGGACTGCTGGGAGTGCTGACCGGCGACCGTCGGCCAATGCTCGTAGCCCGGATCCTGCTCGCCTACTTCAGCCGCGAACTGACGACGCTTGTGGCCTGCGGTGCGCTGTGGCTGATCAGCGGCGGCGGCAAGCTGATGGGCTCCCGGCGCATTCAGGCCCTGCACTGGCGCGTGCTCACATGGTTCGTCGGCGGAATCGCAGGCAGCGTCGTGCGCACGCTGGAGATCACGGTCGTCGAAGAGGCAAGCGAGGGGTCGGCCGAGGCCGCGTTACGGCGCAGCGAGCCGCTCCTCATCCTCAGTCGCCACGCTGGCCCGGCGGACACGGTCCTCCTCGTGGATCGTCTGCTTTCACGGTTCGAGCGGCGGCCCAGCGTTGTCTTCAAAGAAACGATCGCTCTCGACCCGTCGGTGGACCTCATCGCCCACAGGCTCCCGCACGCCGTCTTAGATGTGGACGATCCTCAGGAGTGCGAGACGCGCATCGCAAAGGTGGCCGCTGCACTCGGTCCCCGCGGCGCATTGCTGATCTTTCCCGAAGGTGGGAACTTCACCGCGGAGCGCCGCCGCGCCGCACTCCGCTCACTCCTCCGGCATGGCAAACGGGCGGCGGCGAAAGCGGGAGAGGATATGGAGCACGTCCTCCCGCCACGGCCGGCGGGCACCGTTGCCGCGCTGCAGGCCAATCCAGACGCCGATGTCGTCTTTGCCGCGCATACCGGCCTTGGCCTGGCTGCCTATCCCAGGGAAATCTGGCGCGATCTCCCGTTCGGCCGGACGCTGCGGACCCGGCTGTGGCTCGTTCCACGGGCAGAGGTGCCGGCTGGAGAGGAAGAGATACCTGAGTGGCTCAACGACTGGTGGTCCCGGATCGACTGCTGGATCGACCGCGAGGGCGCCGAGTCATGACGGGGGACCCTTGGCCACGGTCGGTTGATCGCCCCCACCGGCGACCATCTCCGCCCGCCAGCCACGAACAGTTGACCGCAGCCCCAGATAACCGAGGATGCCGGGCAGCGTCGGGAGCCAGAACGATATGGCCCGATAAGCCAGGACGGCAATAACCGCGCTTCTCGCTGGTATGCCGAAGGCCACGTAAGCGCCGATCATCCCGCCCTCGACGCCGCCGATCCCACCGGGAAGGGGCAAGAGGCTTCCCAGCGTTCCGAGGAAGTAGCCGACGATCAACACCGCCACCGGGACGACGGTGCCGAAGGCGTGAAAGCACACGCCGAGCACGGCGATGTCGAATCCCCAATAGGCGACCGCCCCTAAGAGTCCCAGCCGCCGTTCCCGGAGGAGATCGCCCGCCGTTCTTACCCCACTGCCGAGTGCTTCGGGCGCCTTGGCAGCCCGCTTGGCGATCCAGCCAACGACTCCGGGGCGATCCGCAAAGCGCGCGAATCGCTCCTCTACATCACGGGGCATCAGCGCGAGGCTCACGACCGTGGCCGAAATGACGGCGGCGATCACGGCCGGAACCAGGGTGACGGCAACCGAGCCGCCGCCCCCGAACACCCCTGCCCACAGCCCGAGGCCGCACACGATTAGCGCCCCGAAGTAGACGGAATACTGAAGCGCCAGGCTCGCCACCATCCGGCACGCGATCACCGTGGGGGACAGGCCCGCGCGACGCAGCGCCCACGCCGTGACCGCCACACCGCCCGCGCCGGCAGCCGCCACGAGCCGGATCGCCGCTATCCCGGCGAGGGGAATCTCGAGACTCGCGCGCCAGTCGAGGCGCGGCACGCCCCGACCGAAGACCGTACGGAACAGCACCGCGTAGCCGACGATCGAAAGTAGCTCCAGGACGGCACCGGCGGCGAACCAGAGCGGGTTGCCTCGGCGAATCTGGCCCCACGTCTGGCTCAATCCCGCCAGCTTGGGGATCAACAAGTACAGCCCGACCAACGTCAGCACGATCAAGACCAACGCGATCAACAACCGCTTTCGATTGATCGGCAGCGTCAGATGGTCGTCTGACGGCTGATCGGGCGTGGTCTCGCCGGAACCTGCGCGAAGATCGGATGAGGGCGCGGACATCGAAGCCTCCGGCGGGTCACCTACCCGCGGTGACGTCTGGGTAAGGATTCACCCAGGGTACGGGGACGGCGGATCGGCGCTATCTAGCCACCGCCGTTTACGACCTTCTCGGCACACGACGCGCTGAAATTACTGAGCTGGCTTTCATGGCTCGCGGCGTCGACTTGGGTCTTGATCCCGGCGGCACTCAGCTTGGCGATGATGCAGTCGACGATCTTTTTCGCCTCGGCCACCTTCACGCCCGCCGTACTCGTTATCTCCTGCTCCAGCTCGGAGCGCATCGCCGCCGAATCCACCAGCGCCCCACCCCCCGCGGTGGTGGAGCTGGAATCCCCGGTGGACGCGGTGCTGGAAGCAGCGGACGGGGGGCTGGAACTGGACGCGGTGCTGGAACCGGAGCTGGCAGTGGACGTCTGGCTCGAATTAGAACTCCCACACGCCGAGACGGCGAGAGCGGTCAGAACGGCAGCGAGCAGCCACAAGCCCCTGTGCGAACGCATAACGACCTCCTGTTTGGCACTCCTCGACCGCCCGGGTCGTAACGCCGCTCGGTCCCCGGCGCGGAGACTGGCGGGCGTCTCGCCGGATGTCAACCCCAGTGGCCCTGTTGAGGGCAGACGGGCCTCGGCGATCGCCGAGGCCCGCTACCGCGAGGGGTGACGCGACACGGCTAGCCCGCGTTCAGCGCCTCGCCGGTGAACACGCAGCTCGTGCCACCGATGTCCTGACCGGTCGTCCACGCTGTCGCGACCTGGCCGATGGCGGCGGCCTGGAACGTGACCTGCTGCGGGAGCCCGGTGGAGTTGGGCTCGTCGTACGAGTTGCCCACGGTGAGCCCGTTGGTCGTGTGCAGTGCACTCGCGCCGCCGAACGTCGTCGACCAGTCGATGAGGTTTACCGGCGCGACCTCGGCCGTATACGAGAGCTGTGGCTTACCGCCGGCCAAGCAGTTCCCGTCGACGTAGCCGACACCGAGGTTGACCAAAAGCCGCGACTGGCCGGCGCTCAGCTCGAAGCTGTTGCCCGTGGCGCTGCCGGTGCCCTGGACGTAGTCGCTCGCCGGCTTGCCGCCGAGCTGGTTCGAGTCGACCGCGGTTCCGTTGGCCGCCAGGAATGTGTTCGGTGCCACAGCCGTCGAGGTCACTGACCCCGGGGCGAGCTTCGAGCTTGTGACGGCACCGGTCGCGAGGTTGCCCGTCTTCACCTGGTGGTGGCCGATCTTGGCGCTGGTGACGGCGCCGTTCGCAATCTGGTCGGTCCCGACCAGCGCGCTGCTGGCCCAGCTGGTGCCGCCCAAGGCGGCGAACAGCGCCACAGCCGAGATGGCGGTGGCGCTCTTTGCGGAGTTGAGGATTCGCATCGTGGATCTCCGTAAGTTGTTCGCTTGGCTGACCGTTAGTGGCGGATCACGGCCTGGAGGAGCATCAGGCAGTCATCGACGCCGGCACTGTTCTGGAAGCCGTGGCCCGGGGCGAGCAGCGGTGAGAACAAAAGCTGGCCGGGCGTGCCGTCCGAGCAGTACTCGGCGGTGTTGCTGGAGGTGTTGATGGCAAGCTCCTGGCCCTTCTTGACGGTGAGGTGCACGGGCACGGTCACGGTCGGGTAGTCGCCGTTGTCCATCTGGTCCTGCGTCGGGCCCGGCACGGTGATCTGACGGCTGCGCTGCACGGCCTGCGCACGACCGCTCTGGAAGTCCGAAGCGATGTGCGTGTTGACGACTTCGAACGTGAACGTCATTGGCCCGGCGGGGATCAGCTTCAGCGCGGTGATCGTCCCGCTGGCCGGCGCCTTGGCCCGCCCGGAGAAGCCGGGGTAGTCGGATCCGACGTGGGTGCAGGGGTCGCTCGGAACGCCGAAGTCGGCGCAGGTGTTGCCCGAGTTGGCCGGCGTGTGGTCAAGGCTCGAGCCGAACCACGTGGTCGAGGCGGCGGCGACGCCTGGGACGATCGCCAGCGCGCTGACGGCGGCGGCGAGGGTTGAGACGAATCGACGGCGGGTGTTGATGTTGGCTGACATTGCTCTCTCCAGTTGGAGTGGTTGGTTGATGCAGCCAAGGTATGGGCGATCGACGGCGCCTCACAGGCACCCAAGGGGTGGTGTTAGCTCACCCCCTACGGGTTAGACGGGGCCCGGCTGAACCTGAAACAGCGAGCCATCGGCGGTAGCGACCCAGACCGATTTCGAGGTCGCGGCCAGCGTCACGGGCGGGCTGCTGAAACGAACAACCCCGACGACCCGCGGGGAGTCGACCGCGATCTCATACAGAGAAGCCTTTGCGTTGCTGATGGCCCAAACGGCCGACGTCCGTTCGACCGCGCTGATCGCGGAAAGCGGCGCCGGAGCCGAGACCGCGATGTCGGCGTTAACGCTGAGACTGCGTATCTGTGGGTTGAACCGAGCCACACGCCCGTTTGCTCGGGCGGTCCACACACCGTGGTCGAACGTGACGCCCTTGGTGCCCAGGCCCGACTCGAACACAGCCGGCGCACCGGGGCGCAAGCCAATGCGGACGAGCGCCCCGTTCGCTGCCCAAAGGTGGCCATAGGCGACGCCGAGATCAGTCGGAGTCGGACTGACGCGGAACCGTTGCGCTTGACCGGCCACGATGTGCGTGAGGGTTCCGCTCGTGTCGGTAACCCAGGCGGAGCCGTTGCCGGGGTCGGCGGTCAGCGCGACCGGCGCCCCCGCCAGCGTCACCGGGTCGATCAGATGACCGCCGGTGAAGAGGGCAACCGATCGCTGGGGGGTCTCGGCAAGCCACACCCCGCCACTCCAAGCCGCAGTCAGGCCGGCCTTGCCCACGCCTGTGAAGGTGCGGCTCGACCCACCCGCACGAGCCACCAATTCCGAGCGCCCCGGGAAGGAGAGCCAGAGCTTTCCGGTCGGGTCAGCGGACATGTCCGCCGGCGCAGCGCCGATGAAGACGGGTTTCGCGACGCGCAGCGACCCACTGACAACCGTCGCCGTGGCGCGCGAGGCGGTGCTCGGAGTGGAATTGGTCGACGAGCGTGAAGTCGTCGTGAGCGGAGCTGAGCCCACTCCGTGTGAGCTCGGCGCCTTGCCGCCGCCCCGGCTGGCGACGATTGCCACCACGACGCCGGCGAGGATCAAGAGCCCGATTCCGCCGGCGAGCGGCGCGCGCAGCCGCCCGGACCGGGCCTTAGCCTTGCCCGGGTCCGCGCCCGGCGCTGGCGCAGGCGGCTCGGGGCGCGTGATCGCGTGCTCCGTGGGCGCTGGCCGCGAGACGTCTGGGATCTCGGTCTCGTCGGTGGGAAGTTCCGCCCGCTCGACCCGCTGTCGGTAGGCGACCGGACCGGTCCCGGCCTCATCGAGTGCCCGGTCCAGAGCAGTGGCGACCTCGGCCGCCGACTCGAACCGCGCAGCGGGATCCTTGGCCATCGTCTTCGCAATGATCTCGTCGAACTGGCCGGAGACTTCCGGCACCGATTCGCTGACTCGCGGGACGACGTCGTTCAAGTGGGCGTGCATCTTGGCGAGCTCGGTCGGGCGATCGAAGGGGATGTGCCCGGTGAGCGTCTCGAACAACATGCAGCCGAACGCGTAGATGTCGGAAGCCGGCGTACCGCTCCCGCCGTGGATCCGCTCCGGCGCGGTGTAGTCGAGCGTCCCGACGAGCACCCCGGTCCGCGTCATCGCGCCCTCGCCATCGGTCCGGCGCGCGATGCCAAAGTCGGTCAGGTACACGTGCTCGTCCTCGCCCTCGCGCCGTGCGATCAGCACGTTGGGCGGCTTGATATCGCGGTGCACCAGGCCGCGCCGATGGGCGGCGGCAAGTGCGCTTGCCACCGGTCGCAGAGTCATGATCGCGTCGGCCGGTGCCAGCGCTCCGTCCGTGCGCAGCCGATCGCCGAGATCGGTTCCGTCGACCCAGCGCATGATCAGATAGAGCGTGTCGTCAAGCTCGCCGGCCTCGTACACGGGGATCACATTCGGATGATCGATCGATGCCGCAAGATGTGACTCGCGCTTGAACCTCTCGCGGTAGGCCGCGTCTTCGGCGAACTGCGGCGCGATCGCCTTCAATGCGACCGGACGGCTCAGCGCCAGCTGCGTCGCGCGATAGACGACGCCCATCCCGCCGCGTCCCGCAACCCGCTCGAGCCGGCACCCGGCGAACGTCGAACCTACGGCGAGGCCGGACATGGTCGGCTGTTTATATCGCGCGCGCAGATGTACGATCGGCCGCGATGCCTGACCAGGGGGTGCAGAGCGCCGCTGATCTCAAGCAGCAGATCGAAGCAGAGCGGGCTGGGGTGCCGTTTCTGGTGTACCGCGACGCCGAGCAGCGACAGCAGTTGTTGCTGTTCTCCGACGAGATCGAGCGCGTAACTGTCGGTCGCGGATCCTCATCGGACATCTGGCTCGACTGGGACAGTGAGGTCTCTCGCCTACACGCAGAGATCGGTCGCACCGGCGGCTCCTGGACGATCGCCGACGACGGGCTGTCGCGCAACGGCACGCACGTCAACGGAGAGCGCGTGGTCGGTCGACGCCGCCTTCTCGACGGTGACGTGATCCGCATCGGCAGCACGCTGATCACCTTCCGCCAGCCGCAGCAGACGACCATCGCCGAGACCTCGGTTGCCGCCGACTCGATCAGCCCCGCGAGCCTGTCCGGCGCCCAGCGGCGCGTCTTGGTCGCGCTCTGTCGCCCGTTCAAGGACTCAAGCGGTTATGTGACGCCCGCGACCAATCAGCAGATCGCGGACGAGCTGTTCCTCAGCATCGACGCCGTCAAGACCCACTTGCGAGGGCTGTTCGGAAAGTTCGCCGTCGAAGACCTGCCGCAGAACCAGAAGCGCGTAAAGCTGGTGGAGCTTGCGCTCAAGAGTGGGATCGTGTCGACACGGGACCTCTGAGCGGGCCAGTCACGCCAGCTTCTGGAACGCGAGGCTAAGGCCCGGGGCGACGGGGCTTCGTGTCACGCTGCCCATCACTTTGAAGGCGATCCTCATCGCGCGTTTCAAGCCCAAGTGGCGTGGTTGATGCTGCGTCGAGTAGCCGTACCAGAGGTCAGCGTGGTCACGAAGGTCCATCGTCGCGGGAGTCAGCCTCCGGGCCCGCCCACCACGTCGGAGTAGATCACGGCGAACCTCGCCTGCGCTACCACCGCGAATTCCGTCCCTCAGCAGCTCGGGCCATGTGGCGTCGGCCTTGATCCTCGGCGAATAGCGTCTCGACGCGGCCAGCGCCAAGCGGCCCGGAAGGTAATTGATCAGCGGGAGCCCCGTGGTGTGGTGTTCCACCGGGTAGTACCGGTACGGAAGCTGATTAACGAAAAAGACACCACCTACGTCGAGTGCCGCCCACAGCTTCGCCGGTAGTTGCCGACGCTCCTCGGGCAGCAGGTGCTCGTAAACCGCTCCGAGGTTGATGAATTGGAAGGTCCCCAGGTTTGCCGGAAGTTCCTCCGGGCTCGGCGACTCATGGAACTTCAGGTTCGATAGCTCGTAGAACTCAGCCCGCATCCTCGCAACCCTGATCAGCGCCGGCTCCAGTTCGACGCCAACGATCTCAGTGTCGGGAAGCATGCGCGCCAGGTTGACCGTCGACGCACCGCTCCCCGAGCCGAAGTCGAGGAGCCGCCCTCCGCGAAACGCCTCAGTCGGCAGGTAGCCCAGCAGGCTGTACTTCAGAAACAGCCCGACGTACTCCGGATCCTCCTCGCGGGCTATCTCATCGCATAGATAGCTCGGTGCTTTCACACTCAGGATTTCGTTGATGAGTGGCAACGGGTAGGCGGTGATGCACTCGTGCCGCGACACGGTGACCCCCGCGGCCGGGTGGGCCTTCACAAGCCGCTTCCCGCCGGGTAGCTCCTGGACCGACACCCGGCCATTGGGATGGTCGAGCCATGTCACATCCCGTTCAGATGATTCCATTGTCGATCTTCACTCCTGGCCCGATTCAGCGCCGTTACCCACCCCGACGGCGAGGCCGCCGAGCGCCCAGCGTGGATGCTGTGTCTGCCACCTGCGGATCTACTGCGCCGGACATGCACTGGCACCCCAGCCCGTGGGCGTCGGACGATAACAAGGCTGCCGCGCGGAGATCGGTGGAACCCGGTGTCCCGATCGATCCCGGCTAGTTTGACTCGGGCCCGCAGCGCAGTTATCTCCGAGAGGGCTCACGAGCGAGCCCGGTGCTCAGGACGAGTCGGATGATCGCTCTGCCGCGGCCGAGAAGAAGGCGCGGTGTTTCACCGGCTCGACCTGGGCCTAGCGGGAGTAGCGCGCCGTTCGCGAACCTCGCCATCCTCGGCGCCGCGCACGACCTGGTCGATCACGTCGGCGATCGCTTCCGTGATCCGCGTCCAGGAGAAGCGCGCCGTCACGGCGGCCCGTGCCCTGCGCCCGCGGAGGTTCCGCTCGTGGTCGTCCTCGATCGCCTCGACCAAGGCTCGCGTCAGGCCGCGTTCGTCACCGGGCGGGACGAGCCAGCCGGTCACCCCGTCCTCGACGATCTCAGCTGGCCCGAGCGAGCGGGTTGCGATCGCGGGCAGCTCGCACGCCATCCCCTCGATCAGCGCGAGTCCGAACTGCTCGCGATCGGACGCGAGCACGACGGCATCGCCGGCCGCGAAGAACGCGGGCAGCGCCTCGTGGTCGTGCCAGCCGGCGAGAATCACGTCCGGCGCACCGAGCCGATCCGCGATCTCGGCCGGATGCTCACCCTCCACCTCGCCCGGATGGCCTCCGACGAGCACGAGACTGACCGGCCGCCGGACCTCGCGGTGCGCGCGACCGAACGCGGCTATCAAGAGGTCGAGTCGCTTGACGCCCGTGAACCGGCCGACGTAGACGATCACCGTACCGGCGGCGACCCGGGCCGCGTCGGAGGCGCTGTAACGGACACTGCCCGGCTCAGCGTCGGGCAGCCAGCCCTGCGGATGCTCGGTGAGCACCTCGCGCCAGAACGCCACCCGATCGATGGACTGCCGGCGGAACAGCTCGGCGTCAACGCCGCTTGGAAGCGGCACGAACCGTTCCAGAGGGAGGTCGAGGAGCGTTGCCGCGCGTTCCACTCCACTCGGGGACACGATGATCCGCCGGCAGCCGTTGGCCCAGCCGCGCATCCGCGCGGCCCATCGGTCGGCGTACCGCCATCCGACCGGAGGGCCGGCGGCGATCCGCTCGAGCATCAGCATCTCCGTGCCATGCAGATGGCCGATGACAGGCACGTGTGGAGCCGTCCGCGCGGCCGCCTCGTTCAGCGGGGTCAGGTGGTGAAGATGTAAAACGTCGGCGTCGCGTGCGCCGGCACGATCGAGCTCGCGTGCCCACGCCCGCACCTGGAGCTCAAAGTCGCGGTCATCGAGCCGCGCGAACACCCGGTCGGGCGCGCCCGGCCGATCCTCGAAAGACGGCTGGATCGGCGCGGTCCCGGGTGGCCCGGAGTAACGCATAGGCTCCGCGGTCGCCAGCGCGCCGTCGAACGTCACCGGCTGCACGTCCCCGTAGAACGAGCGAGCGTTGCGGAGGTCCCCGGCTGATCCCAGCGAGCCGGCGACCAGGGTGACCTCCAGCCCCTGCCCGCGCAGCCCACGTGCGATCGCCCGTGCGGAATGAGCCGATCCGCCACGCGGGTAGAACATGATTGCTGTCACAACGCGGTAAGCCATACGACATCCGAGATGTTGACATCCCGTACACGGCGGGCTGGCCGTGGGGGGTCGATCAGCGTGGCTGAAAGACGATCGCCGTAACGACCGGCCGCCCGTCGAGCAGGTCGACACCATGCTCTTCGCGCGGGCGGTTGCGCAGGCGGCCGCCGTACACCAGCGAGGCGGAACCGCCGCCGTCCAGGTTCAGGGCCTCCGTCGCGCCCAACCCGACGAGCGTGTCTGCGAGCTCCGTCAGTGTCATCCCGCGGTCTCGGCTTGTCCGCCCGTCGCAAGCGACCGCGAGCATGTGCGAGCCGTCGAGGCCGAGCGCGGCACGCGGATACCGCCCGCGAGTGATGTCCGAGTCGAACTGGTGCGCGCCCGCCGAGAACCCCTCGACGTCGACGTCCTCGTCGACCACCCGCATGCCGTCCGCCACGAGCAGCGGCCCAGCCTGCAGCAGATCGCCCACGGGGTCGGCCGCGATCTGATCGCGACGCATGATCTGTGGCATGCCCGCGTCAATCCGCACGCACGCCCGCAGCTCCGCCCACGGTGCGTCGAACGGCACAGACGGTCGTGGCGCTCCATCGATCCGAAGCTCGCCGAGAGGCAGACAATCCGGCCGCAGGAAGAACCCGCCGACGATCGCGTTGCCGACGCGCGCGCTCCGACACCACCGCACGAGTTGCTGTGGCTGTTCGAACGCGACCACTCGCGGAGCCCACGCGCTCAGCGCGAACCTGGCGACATGCAGAGTCGTCTGTCCGCCGTCGGCCAGAGGGATACGCCGCCGCGCAATGCGAGCAGTGCGCCAACGGCCGAACTCGCGCTCCCGGAGGCGCCGAATGGAAGGGTTGGTCGCGCCGATGGCGCCAATACACCACCGCTCCGCCACGGTTGCGTGAAACTTTTGTGAACCACTCTTCGGAACCGACGATCGGGTGAAACGCGCCGGAGGCAACCCCTGCGCGCACAAGCGCTTCGAAACGCTTCCACGAACCCGCCTCGCAACCACTGCCCGCCCAACCTGACAAAGCAGATCCCCCAGTAACGACGGGCGATTCGCGAGTGATGTCTCTCCAGCGCTTGACTGTTCTGGCCGTTACGCCCGCGGCGCGAATGGTTTCGGGGTCGCCGAGATCTTCGGTATCGAGAACCTGGCGATCGTGCCGAAGCCGCCCGGAGCTGGCTTGCAGGCCTGGGCCACGCCGGCATCGCAGGCCACCGAGAGGAAGATGAAGGCGTCCTCGGCCGTGAACCCCCACTGGTCGACGAGCAGCCGGCCGGCCTCTTCCGAGACCAGGGCGAGCGCCTCCTCATACGTGTCGGCCGTGGCGTGCGGCACCCAGCGGTCGCGCAGCTCGGTCACCGGCCACGTCGCCTGCTGGTCCTTGAGGAGGTCGAAGCGGATGTCGACCTCGCCTGCGATCTCCACACCGGTGAAGCAGATCTCGCCGTCGCCCATTGAGGCGTGCATGTCGCCGACGGCGAACATTCCCCCGGGTTGCCGCACGGGGAAGAAGATCCGCGCGCCTGGACCGTGGAGGTGGTCGTCAAGGTTGCCGCCGTGCCTTCCGGCGAGACCGTTGGACAAGGTCTCACCGTCGGTCGCCACGCCAACCACTCCGACCATCGGCCGCGCTGGGAAGCGGACGCGATCGTTCATGCGGATCTCCCCATCGATCACCTCGAACCGTCGGGTGAGCGGCGCCTTCACCGTTTCGATGAGCTGCCCGAAGCCGGGAATCAGCGTCGCCACGCCCCAGGTGATGGGCCGTACGTCCAGGATCTCCGCAATAAGCGAGTCGCCCGGCATCGCCCCACGGACGGACACGGGGCCGGTCGCGCTGTTGATGCGGTTTAGGTCGATGTCCGTGACCAGATCGTCCTCGGTCTGAATCTGGCCGCTGAAGCAGTCGTTGGTCTCGAAGGTCACGACATCGCCCGGATTGACCTCGAGCACAGGCTCGAGATCGGCCCCGAACTCCCAGATCACCTGGTCGCGCGTCAGCCGGTGGGTGGCCGTGCTCGTAGTCATTCGTCATGCTCCTCGGGCGCTAGATCCAGATGGACAATTCCCACGTCAACCACTCGGCGTCGGTCTCGCCGCCACAGCACGATCAGGTAGACGATGCCCACGGCCATGAACCCCGCAATCCCGTAAGCCATGTAGGAGATCGGCGGTGTCAGCGGAGATATGAACGAGAACACCTTGATACCAGTGGCCGTCAGCCAGGCCGGGATGAAGGCCAGGATGCCCAGAATCGGGATCAATCCATGCCGGATGGCATGAAACTTCCCCGAGCGGGCGAAATAACCGAGGCAGGCGGCGTTGACGACGATGTACACGCTGACGAGCAGGATCACCAGCGCAGCTCCCACCATGGCGAAGGCGGTGGTCGGGCCGTAAGCGAGGCCGAGCCCGAGCGTGACGCCAAACGTGAGAGCCAGCGTCACGCCGATCGCGGCGAGTGGCGAGCGGTGACGAGCGCTCACCATCCCGAAGAAGGCCGGGAACGCGCCCACCCGTCCCATGGCGTAGGAGGTGCGGCTGGCGACATTGAGCCCGGCGTTGGAGTTGGCCACGGTGGAGTTGACGATGGCCAGGAAGACGAAGAACCACATGGCACCGAACAGCGAGCGGGCGAGCCCTTCCCATGACGAGGCACCGGTCGTGGCGAAGCCGCCGAACTTGGCCGGTCCGAACGCCACGGTCACGGCGTAGGTCGTGAAGATGTAGAGGGCGCCGATGCTGAGCGTGGCCAAGAGCACGGCGCGCCGCACCGTGCGGCGAGGGTCCCTGGCCTCCTCGGCCAGTGGCGCGGCACCCTCGAAGCCGCCGAAGGCAAGGATCGTGTACACCGACCCCGCGAACACTCCGGTCAGGCCCGAGTACGTCTTGGGGGTGAAGTGGGTCGTGAAGACTCGCGCGGTGTTCGCGCCTCCGGCGTGGATGATGAAAAGCACGCCCAGAACGGCAAAGACGAGAATCTCAAAGACGCCGAGGACGGTGCCCAGCGTGGCCGAGGTCCTGATGCCGAAGTACCCGACCCCGCCAACGAACAGCATTCCCAGGATCGCCCACGGCCACCACAGGCCGGCAGCGACGCTCAGCTCGTTGTGCAGGGTGGCGGCGACCGTGAAGCCGAGCTGAAGAAGCACCAGAGGAGGGATTAACGCGCCCACCAAGGCGTAGGCCCAGGCGACGAGAAAGCCGAGCCACGGATGCAGGCCACGCGCCGCGTAGGTGGCCATCGAGCCGGCTGCGGGCAGCTCACTCGCGAGCTCGCCGATGCACCAGGCGCAAAACAGGCACGCGACCAAGGCGAATACCACCGCCAGCGGCAGCGATCCACCCGCGAAGGCGGCGCCCGCCGGGATAGAGGCCGCGATCGCGGCGCCCGGGGCCATGTCGGTGATGCTCTGGAACAGGACCTCGCGCAGGCCGATGGCATCGCGCCTGAGTCCGTGTCGGGCCCCGGGGGGTGTCGCGTTCGCTGAGGTGACCGTCCCGTCAGTTGGCATGAGCCTCTCCCTCTACTCGCTGATCGGATCCTATGCAGTGAGCGGCCGGTCGTGCCACCCGTTGCCGCTTCTCTGCATAGGACGCCATTCGCGTGGTAGTCCTTCGACCGCCTCTTGATGCACTCCCGATCGTGTGCAGCGATGCTTGACTCGCGGCCGTGCCCGCGCCCAGCAGCGTTGGCGGTCCAGTCGTGACCCGGCTCAACGTGGCATCCACTGCGCTTCGATTGAGAGTCACGGCGGAGATGACGCGACTGCGCGAGCACTGGTTCACGTATCCCCTCGATCACAAGTGAACCGACACTCGGACGACCTGCAGGCTTGTCGACCGGCCGCGTCGGGTCCGGGCGGAATCGCTCCGCCGAGTTGCACGTCCCAGGACTACGGGACACCGCAATGCGTGCGCAACCGGATCGACAACCGCACGCTCGGCTCAGCGGCCCGCGTTCGCGAACCGAGGCTTATCGGACGCGCTCGGGGACTCAGCCTCAGCCGGCTGCTGGTTACTCCGTGCGGCCCAGGCGCTCCCGGCTACGCGACCGCCCTCCTTGTCTCACGTCCGGCGGCGACGTGCGTGCTCGCGCACGTCAGGCTCAACATGGTCGCCGTCCTGCCGGACGCGTGCCGCTGAGGCGTCCCGCCCGGCAGGCTGCCGGTTTCTGGGATGGTTCACGGCTGGTTCACGACCGTCGCGCCCGGATGAGCGCTCGTGACGGCGAGCAGGGCGTCGTTGGCCGGGGTCGCGGGGAGGTACTCGTACGCCGAGAACACCACCTTCGCGACGGGGTGTGAGGTGGAGTCGAGCTCGAGCGGCCGGTAGTCGCTGCGGGCGACGTACGCGGTGCCGTTCAGGAGCGTGTCGCTTGACGAGTTCACGCCGAGCTTGTACGCCGGCGTCCCGTTGTACGTGGTCGGCGTCGCCGTGGCCTGGCCCGAGTCGACCATCCGCTTCAGCTCGGCCGCCGGATCGCCCCCCTTTGAGACCTCGAGCTGGTGGATCGCCGGCGGGAGCGGCGAGACCGTGACCGTGTTCGTCGACGCGTCGTAGATCTCGTTCTTGGTGGCCGAGAGGCTGACCTCCTGCCCGAATTTGATCACGCGGTAGACGCCCGTCCCGGCCCGCGTCCAGAGCTCGAACGGCATCGAGGAACCATTGGGGAGCGTGACGGTGGCGGACTCGTGCAGGATCGAGCCTGCCGGGGCGGTCAGTTCGGCACGGACGTGGCGGATGATCGCGGCGCTCGCCAGGCTCGGCCCGGAGGCACCGCCGGCGGTCAGGAGCAAAGTCGCGGTGGTGGCGGCGGCCGCTGTGGCCGGCACGCTCAGCGCCAGCGCCCGGCGCTTCACGCGGCCGGTGCGGGTGCCGCGGGCGAGATCGCGCTCGATCGCGGCGTCGAGTTGGCTGCGGTAGGTGACGAGTGTGTCGGGGATGTCGGTTTTCACTGGTTTCCTCCGGTTGCGATGTTCAGGCGGCGTAATGCCCGTGAGACCCGCAGGCGCGCGGCGACCTGGGTGCAGCTCAGCTGCGCCGCTATCTCGTTGTAGGGCCGTCCCTCGACGACGCGGAGGTTGAGCACCTGGCGGTCGGTCTCGGGCAGGTCGGCGATCGCCTTCAGTGCGGCCTCGGGCAGCGACAGTCGCTCCTCCACGAGCTCGTACCCCGCGTCGGTCGCAAGCTCTCGCGGCAGCCCGAGCCGTGCTCTCGCCCTGTCCTCGATCCGCTGTCTGCGCAGCGAGTCGCGCAGCAGGTTTTGCGCGATCCCCAGCAGCCACGGAAACGCGGAGCCATCGGCACCGTCCCTGAACGAGCCACGGGAGAGCCAGGCGCGGGCGAACGTCTCGGCGGTGAGATCGGCGGCGTGGTCGCCGACCCTCGACCGGGCCCAGTTGTAGATCGCCGCGGCATGCCGGTCGTAGACCACCGCAAATGTGTCAGCGCGGCCTGCGCCGATCAGCTCTGCGTCTGGTGCGTTGGCGTAATTGGGTCCCACTGCTGATAAATCGCACTCCCGGGCGAAAGTGTGTCAACGGATCGAGCGACGCCAAGAGCGGCCTCGCGCCGACGCTTCGGCGCGCGCCCCGCTTCACCGGCTCACCAGGGAGGAGCGCCACGCGCCCTCCTTCGCGCGGAACGGCGTCGTCTCGCAGATCCCCATCCACCAGCGGACGGTCCCGACGGGCTACGGAGGTCGCGCCGAGGCGTCCCCGGGGCTGGCCGGTCGTCGCACCGACCAACCGCATCCGGACGTCGGCGGAACGAGTGCCTGCTGACCCGAGCCCACCGGAGGTGGCCGCGCGGCCTGCGGTTAGCGGATCCCCGTGTCGTAAGTGATCGTGAGGTGCGTGAAGTGGCCAGCGTGGACTGTCACCGTGACGCCCCGGGGTGGACGCGGAAGGGGCGAACCTGCTCGGGGCAGGGCCAGCACGATGTAGCTTCCGGGCGAGAGCCGGACGCGGAACCGCCCATCACTGCCCGAGCGAATGCGGGTTGTCGGCACCTTGCTCGCCGCGCGCCGAACGAGTAGCGAGGCTACGAGCGGCCGGGGCGCGCAGCGTGGCTGTGGAGGGACGGTCTCGACGGGGCAGACCGGCCCGGCGACGACTCGGCCGGCAATTCCCGACGTGGGCGATCGGCCGCTGGCTGCGCCGCCCGCGCCTAGGATGAAGATGAAAACGACGGCGATCAGCAGGCTGCGGGACCGCATAGCCAAAGCGTAGCCAGCGCTGCGCGCCCCGCGCAACGCGGCCTGGCTCTCCTCGTCGATCCACGACCGCACGCCGCGCGGCATCGGGCTGTGCCACTCCGCTTCGGGGTCGTCGCTCAGCCCAAGGCTCACTGCAACCGTCGAACGACTCGAGGACGTGCGGGACGCTGGATTCGGCGACCAGGACGGACCCGGGGCGCGTAGCGGGGTGGTGATGGCAACCAGTGCCGCGGCCCACGGTCGAGATGTCAGGAGCGCTCCGGACTCAGACGGCGACCCGGCCGCCGTCGGCGGGCAGGATTGCGCCGTAGACGAAACTCGCGTCGTCGGAAGCTAGGAAGCTGACAGTGCCGGCGATCTGGTCCGGGGTGGCGCCGTGCCCGGCGGGCGTGCTTGATGCAAGGACATCGAACATCTCGCCCATCGCGGCGCTGGCCGGGGTGCGGGTTGGCCCGGGAGCGACGGTGTTGACGCGGACGCCCTGAGCGGCGTATTCGGCGGTCCAGGCCTTGGTGAGTGATTCAACCGCGGCTTTGGACGCACCGTAGGTCGCCAAGCCGTTCATGCCGATGGTCGCGGCCATTGTGGAGATGTTGATGATCGAGCCGCCGCCCTTTTCCGCCATGCACGGCGCGATCGCCGCGGTCAGGAAGAACGGTGCTTTGACGTTGACATCGAAGGTGAGGTCGAACGCCTCTTCGGTCGTCTGGTCGGTCGGGCCGCCGGGGAAGACACCGGCGTTATTGACCAGCACATCGACGTCGCGTGTCGCCGCGGCAAGGCGTTTGACATCTTCAAAGCTGGCGAGGTCAGCGGCGATGAATCGTGCGGTACCCCCGTCGGCTTCGATCGCATGCACGACCTCGCGGCCCCGGCCCTCGTCTCGGCCGCTGATGATCACCTCAGCGCCGTCCCTGGCAAGGCGCTGTGCCACTGCGCGGCCGATGCCCGATGTGCCGCCGGTGATGAGGGCGGTCTTGCCTTGAAGTGCCATGGCTCTGTGTTCTCCTATCGAGAGGTTTCGCGAACCCTGAGAATGGATTGCGCGTTCCACTCTAACACACATTGGATCAAGCGCTCCAATCCGCTGATAGAGTGGTACCGGTGAGCCCGACTAGTCCCTCTCCTCGCCCGCTGACGCGCAAGGGACAACAAACTCGCCAGCGCATCGTGAACGCGGCGGCCGACTTGATCTTCGATCAAGGCGTCGCCCACACGACGATCGAGGCCGTCCGAGCTGCGGCGGACGTCTCGAGCTCACAGCTCTACCACTACTTCGACGACAAGCCAGCCTTGGTCCGAACCGTCATCGAGCACCAGGCGGACACCATCGTCGATGGACAGAAGACGTTTGATCTCAGCAGCTTGGACGGCGTGCGCGCCTGGCGTGACTGGGTGATCGAGCATCAACGGCAGCTCAACTGCAGCGGCGGCTGTCCCATCGGTTCGCTCGGAAGTGAGCTTGCCGAAACGGATCCCGAAGCCAGAGCTCAGATCGCCGACGGCTTCAAGCGCTGGGAAGCGGCCATCCGCAGCGGCCTTCGAGAGATGCACGCACGCCGCCGACTCGCCGCCGATACCGACCCGGACACCCTCGCGCTCGCCCTGCTGGCCGCGTTACAAGGCGGCCTACTGCTCAGTCAGATCGAACGCGACACCAAACCGCTCCAAGCCGCGCTTGACGCAATGGTCGAGCTGATCGCCAGACTCGGCGACCGCAGCTAACGCAACGACACCATGGAACGTCAAGCGAACGCCTGCTGGTAGTCGGCCCAGTGCCTGGCTAGCAGCGGGAACAGTCGCGCCGCACGCGGTTATCGGCGACCGTGCCGAGCAAGCCGACCGTCCAGCACGTCGGGCAGCCTCGCCAGGCGAACACGGTCACGAGCAGGAGCACGAGCGAGATCGGGCCAACGCCGGCGACGAGCACGACCGCCAGGATCGCCGCGGCCAGGCCGACGGCGCCTCTGAGCAGATGCTCACGTATCGAGCCGCTCGCAAGCGGCGAGCGCTGCCCACTCACTGATGCTGGCGTCACCGCGGACTTTGTTGTCATCGCACCCTTGAATACGCGGCGAGGCCGTGTGCGGATCACGCGTTGCGAAGCCCGTTAGTCGCCCCTGCGCGGGGGATGGCGAGCGTCCGCGTACCAACGCTGAACGCACACACAGACCGCCGCCCCGGCGGGCTCGCCCGCGGCGTCATGGGCGGCCCGCAACCCAACCCTTTACGAACGCTCAATCCGAGGGAGTTGGCTGCTCCAATTGGCTCATCGGCGGCCCGCGCGCATGTCGAAACTACTACGTGCTACGATATACCGCGATGCGTAGTACGGATCCGTCTTTGCTGATCATGTCTAGTCTCGCCGCGGGCCCCAGGCATGGCTATGCGATCACGCGTGATGTGCACGAGATCGCCGGCGTCGAGCTAGGCCCAGGAACGCTGTACGGCGCGATCGCGCGGCTTGAGGAGGGCGGCCTGATCGAGCCGTTGGAAGCTGATGATCGGCGTCGCCCGTACCGGCTGACAGAGTCGGGTGCCGCTGTGCTTCGCGAGCAGTTGACCGCGCAGGAGCGTGTGGCGAAGGTCGGTCTGCGGCGCCTGTCGATTGCCGAGGCACGCGCGTGAGAAGGCGCTTGCTCGGGCTCTATCCGGAGGCGTGGCGCGAGCGCTACGGCGAGGAGATGCACGCGTTGCTCGACGAAACTCCGCCGAGTGTCACCGCCACGCTGGACCTGCTGCGTGGTGCCCTAACCGCGCACTTGCGACCGGTGGGCACCTCAGCGCCGCAGGCGAGGGCGAGGGCGAGAGGCACCATCGGCCACGTGCTCGGCTGTTTCATCGTGTTCTGCGTGTTCGGCGTGGGCTTTGCCAAGACGGCCGAGAACTTTGGCCCCGTCGAGCGCCGGCATCCGCTGCTTGGCGTTTCTCATTCGGTGATCCTGATCGCGGCGATCGCCGCCGTCGGTGCTCTGGCGCTAGCCGCCGCGCCGCTTGTTCTGGCGTCGCTGGCACAGGCGCGCCGCACCCGCGAACCGGCGCTGATGAAGCTGATCGCGGTCCCGCCGGCGGCGATTGCGGTCTTCGCCGGCTCGGTTGGGCTGCTCGTGCTGTGGCTGAACGCCCATCACCACCGCGCCGGTGTCGGCGGCTGGCTCCTGCTGGGGCTCTGCGTGCTGTGCGCGGCGGTCGGTGGTTTCGCCTGCTGGGCAGCGCCGCGCGCGATCATGCGCCGCGTCGACGTGCCCCGTAGAGCATTTGCGCTCTCGGTGCCCGCGGTGGGGCTCGTCGCGCTTTGCATGGCGGCGGTCGCATTGGCGACAGGCGTCTTCCTGGTCGGGATCATCGCCGACGCCCCCGGTGTCGGCGCGTCGGGCAACGGTCCCGCGCAGCTGATCGATGTCACAGCCAGCATCGCGATCCAGTTCACCGGCATGCTCGTACTGAGCGCGGTCGCCGCACTCAGCGGCGTGCGCGGGCTCCGGTCCCTGCGCGCGCGGTAACCTCCACAACGAGGCGAGGATCGGGGCTGTCCCCAACGTTCCTGGTGCCCAGTCGATCCGCCCAGCGGACGTCGTGGCCATCGCCGATGACCTCGAGCTGGAGGAGGTCCGCAGCACTTGCCGGCCGTCTCACTCGCGATCCACCACCGCTCGTGGGCGTAGCGGGTCGATCCTCAGCGCCCCCCGACGGTCGACGTCGCACATAAGGTGTGCGCACAGTTTTCGCAATGACCAGGGCTATGCGAACGCTCTTTGCGCGGCTTTGCCGGCCCGGCACCGAAAGCCAAGCTCGCGGACGATCCTTTAAGGCGCTTCGTCGTGAACCTGCTCAGGTCCCGGCGGTCGTACCGGGACGGTCACCCGGACGCAGGGAACATGCCTGGGGAACATTCGGATCGATCCGATGCAACTGCGAGGCTCGGATCCCGCGATTAGCAGGCAGTTCGTGAGTACCCCCAGCCGGACTCGAACCGGCGATCTCCTGCGTGAAAGGCAGGCGTCCTAACCGCTAGACCATGGGGGCGGTGCGGGACCCATTGTAGGTGCGGCAGTTGGTGCCCTATGGCAGCCGAGCTGATCTGACCACGATCGACCTCGCGGGCGCCCGACACCGTGACGAAGGCAACACCGCCCCCGGACGGATCGGCGATCGCGTCGGCCACACCACCGGTCCGGATCGAGCCGGTCACGAGCGGGCCCGCAGCCGACGTGGTGTCGACGACGGTCACGCCGGCATGGCTGCCGGCGGCGTGCGACAGGTTCGAGTCCGCGACGAGCACGGTCCGTCCACCGCCGTCGAGGGCCACGCCGAGCGGGGCCGCCCCGACCGCCGTCGCGGAAAGAAGCGCACGCGCAGGATCGGACCGAAGCGCGCCGGCGGAGAACCCGAGCAACTGGTTGCCGTCACGCGCCGTGATCCAGACCGTCCCACCATCGGGTGAAGTCGCCACCCTTACTGGTGCGCAGGGGACCGCGGCGGTCGCGACCACCGCATCCCTAGGCGTTCTAACTGCTCGGCCGACGTCGATGACGTGCAACGCGCCTCGGCGCCCGCTACCGGGTGCTCGCCCAGATTCGCTGACCTCGTACAACCGCCGCCCATCCGACGAGGCGGCGATTCCGAGCGCGCCGGCGCCCACCGGAACGGCGCCGATATACGCGCCGGAGCCGAACCCGCGCCGCATGTCGAATACCGCCACGGCGCCGGCGCCTTCGAGCGTCACAAATGCATAGCGGGAGTTCGGCGAGATCGCGACCTCCGCCGCCCCGGGTCCTCTCAATCCGGCCACGCGCATCGGCGCCGTGAGATCGCCGACGAGCGCCCGCCCCACCCCGGAAGTCGCGGCGGCCACATCGAGCACAATCGCCCCCCGCCCCGCCGCGGCAAGCACATGCCGGCCGTCCGGAGTGACGCGCACCCCACTCGCGTACGCCGGTATCGGCACCGTCGCCAACAGACGCGCTCCATCTCCGGTCCGCGCGATCACCCCGATCCGGGGCTTTCCGCTCTGGAGCGCGACAAACGCGAAGCGACCATCAGGTGTCGCGCCAACACCGTCCGGAACGCCGGGCAGCCGCACCACGGACGCCGCCGACGCGGCCGGCCCGACGGTCCGTCCGTAGACGGGCGTCGCGCGGCAACGCAGCGACGCGCTGGCCATCATTCGGCCAAATGGCCGGGAGGTACCCGCGGCCGGCGACGACAGGCTCGCACTCGAGCCACCGCCGCATCCGGGTACCAGAAGCCCGAGCAGGACCGCAACAGCCAGCCGATTCGCCATCGAGCGGATCCTCGCACGGAGCATTCACTACTGTCCCGGGCGTGAACGACGACTGGCGCCTGCGGATCACGCTCCACGAACGAGAGCACGTGGACACGTTGGAGGATGACCTCGCGGCGAGCGTGCTCGAGCACGAGCTGATCCAGTCGATGCACGACCGGCTGATCGTGTCGCGCGACGAAGCCGAGGTGTTCTGTTACGCGGGCACGCGCGACCAGGCCGAGGCCGCCGAAGCAGCGATCCGCGCGATTGCGGACAAGCACGCGTGGGCGCCGTCCTTCGAACTAACACACTGGCACCCGACCGCCGAGGAGTGGGAGGACGCGGATAAGCCCCTGCCCACCAGCGACGCCGATCGCGCGGCTGAGCACGCCGAGATGATCGCGCGCGAGCGGGCTTCCGAGCGCGAGCGTGGCTATCCCGACTACGAGGTGCGAATCGAGTGCGTGTCGCGCCAGGAAGCGCTCGCCTTTTCCGAGCGGCTGCGCGCGGAGGGAATCCCGAACATCCACCGATTCAAGTACCTGCTGATCGGCGCGGCGGATGAGGACTCGGCACAAGCACTCGCGGACCGACTCCGGACCGATGCGCCGGCCGGATCGGTGGTGACGGTGGAGGGCACGCTCGCGTCGGTCGAGGCCGGCGAGGCCCGCAATCCGTTCGCGTTTTTCACCGGCATCGCCGGGTAGCGGCCCGGACAAGACCTGGCTTCAGCCGTCTTCGAGTGAGTACTCGGGCTCCAGCTCGTCTTCGGGGGTCCGCTCAGGATCGGTCCGCCTTTCGGCGAGCCGGAACATCGGCCACATGATGCTGACGCCGCAGCCCAGGCAGACCACGGTGGCGACCCGCGCCAGAAACGCCGGTAACGCGATCAACACGTACCCGTTGAGCAGCGTCGGGAGCAGGTTGAGCCCCTCCCACACCGCCACGGATCCGATCACGAAGTACGTGAAGAACCCCGGTTTGCGCAACAGCACGCGCGACAACCCCCAGCAGACGAACGCGGCAACGACCCCAAACTCGATCCACTGGAACGCCGCCACCCCCGGGCGCCCGTGCCATGAGCGACCAATGTCGGCCGCCGCTGTGCCCAACAGGCAGGC
Source organism: uncultured Solirubrobacterales bacterium (assembly GCA_963794825.1). Lineage (GTDB taxonomy): Bacteria > Actinomycetota > Thermoleophilia > Solirubrobacterales > Solirubrobacteraceae > Palsa-465. The sequence continues at coordinate 946,372 of CAWCFB010000003.1, read as the reverse complement.
CACGCCGAGGACACGTGCGACGCGCGCGTCGAGCTCGGCGCTGGCGATGCGCCACGCCGCGAGGACACAGGCGAGCAGCACCACAATCGGCCAGAACCAGACGAACGACGGGCGGTTCCGATGCCACAGGGTGCCGGTGATCGCAGTCCGCCCGCCCGACACCAACAGCGGGATGCTCCACTTACCGACGTAGCTCGTGCCTGGGGACAGCGCAACGCTCGCGAGCGCCTGGAGCCGTCCGTCGTGCCACTCGTAGGCATGGCCGCCACCGGCCGAATGCCAGCTCGGCGGCGTATGCGCGTTCAGGTCGGCCGGCGGCGTCGTCGCAACCGGCGTCTGGTTGAGGTAGTACATCGACGAGTTCTCGTTGACCTGCACGCCCGTCGGCGTGAATCGCAGGTACGGGGCGCCGCGGTAATCGAGCACGGTCACGGAGATGTTCGGAGCGACGCGAAGCCACATCCGTACGTACCCGTCCACCACTTTCGCCTGGAGTCCGACCGGCACTCCGCTGATCCGCGCCAGGTAGCTGGTCGCCACCGGGGCGCTCGGCCCATGGGCGCCGGCCGTCGGCGGGGCCGCAGCCGCCAGCGCGCACGCCAAGGCGAAGGCACCCGCGCCGCGGCGCAGACGGCCGCGCGCCGTAGACTCAGCCGAGCGTTGAGGCTCCACACGCCCGATTGTCCCCGCCTGCGGACCGCGGCGCGTCGAGCGGCGACAATCGGTGCGCTGGCGGTTCTGGCTGCTGCAGCAGTGCCGCAGGCAGCACTCGCGGACGGTGATCCGGCCAGCGACGTGTTGCTCGGTCAGAACGTGTTTCTTCCCACGGACGCCGACGCCGTGCCGGCACAGCAGACCCGGTTACAAGCAACCCTCGACGCCGCCGCTCGGAGCGGCTTTCCGATCCGGGTCGCGGTGATCGCCTCGCCAGCGGATCTCGGATCAGTCACGGCACTGTGGCGCCAGCCACAGCTGTACGCGCGGTTCCTCGACCAGGAGCTATCGCTCGTCTACAGGGGGCCTCTCCTGATCGTTATGCCGAACGGCGTCGGCGTGGCATCGGCAGCGCAGCTATCCGCCGCCGAAAGGTCGGCAGTCCGCGGAGGCGACACCCCGATCGCCCGGCCGCAGCTCGCCGCGGTGGCTCAAACGGCCGCGGAGAGCCTAGCCGCCGCTGCCCACCATCCGATCTCAAACTCCCAGCTCGCCTCGGCCACCGCACCCCACATGGCCAGCTCGAGCGCCATCGGCCCGATCGCGATTTTGGTACTCGCGCTGGGCGCGGCGCTGATCGCGGTCGCATGGGCCGCAAGTCTCCGTGCCCGACCGCCGCAGCTGGTTACTCGCCGGCGCGCTCGCGGTTAGCGCGCTTACCTGATCGGCGGCGGAGAGCCTTGGGCACTGGCGAGCAGCGCCGGATCCCACTCGCAGACCTTGCACGCGTGATCGAACACCGAGCGCGCGAACCGGAGCGCGGTCCCGTGGGGGTCAGAGGCGGTGCGGACATCATCCCAGTCGAGCACGTATTCCCCGAGCGTGTCATCCCAGCGACCGGACTCGAGCTCGGCCCCCGAAAAACCCTCGACGGCCGGGTGCGCGTAGGCGTAGAACGCCGACTTCCCGTAGCGCTGATCTCCCGGCCACCACCCGACAGCGACCTCCTGCGCGTCCATCGCGTTGCGCATGATGAAGTCGTCAGACGGCGGATCGGCGGGCGTCCCTGAGAACAGGTTCGTCGCGAGATCGAACGACCCCCACCACGCGTTCACCGGTGTCGCGCGTCCCCGGAAGGGTGCCCGGAATGCCGCGAGCACCAGCGCGACCCGAGTCGCGCACGCGAAGTACGCCCTGACGGCATCGGTGTCGTACGTCGCGTGCTCATCGTCCTGATCGAGCGGCGCGGTCCACGAAACCTCCTGGGGGGTCGGATCGATCTCAACGGGTCCGGCGAGCGAACGCGCCGCCTTCAGCACACCCTGCGTCACCTCGCCGACGGGACGGTTCGGCGTCAGCGCCACGCGCTCCGCGCCGCCTGCGCTGTGCTCGATAAACGCCTCGTGCGCGTGCAGGTCGAGGCCGGCTACGAACGCGCAAGATCCGTCAGGCGCAGGCAGCGGAAGCGTCTCCCAGCCACGGGCCGTGAGGCGCAGCGCCGCGTGCTGGAGTTGTGGCTCGGGCGGTGCCAACGCTACGGCGAGCTTGCCGAGGACCTGCGTGTGGGCGTGGAGCGTGTCGCACGTGTCGCCCCAGTCGGTGTAGTTGAGGGACGGCCACAAATCGGACATGGTGCACAGCATCGCAGCCTGCTACCGAGAACCGAGTGCGGCATCAGCCGCTCCGACTTCACCCCAGTACGGCCGGGGTATGAACACCCGTGCCCCGAATGCCGTAAAGGCGCCGCTTCCCTTGTTCTGAGCCATGATCGCCGCCTGCACGACCTCGCTGTCGCGCAGAAACTCAGCCACCGCCTCGGCGACCTTCCCCCGACGCCGCTCCATCATCTCCGCCATCTCGACCTCCAGTCCAGCCGACTCGGGTCGAACTCGATAGCCGCCCCTCGGAGGCCGGCTACGTGAACCGCCACGGGTTGGGCACCGGTACGTCCGGCCCCTCGGCGCTCCAGTCAGCGTATGCCTCGGCTGGGTCGTGCGTTTCGCTCGACACCGACGCCCCATATCTGGCGGCCAGGGCGTTGACGGTGTAGTGGAGTCCGTTCTTTCGGCGGGAGCCGATCATCAGCATCGCGCAGGGCCCGTCACCAGCCCCCACGAAGACGTGTTCGCATCCGGCTGGGCAGTGGAGGAAATCCCACTGGCCCAGCGCGAGCTCACGGTTATCGACAATCGCGATGCACTCTCCGTACAGGACCAGGAAGTCCTCCTGCACCGGTTCTGAGTGGTAGCGGCCATTCGGCTCCCCCGGCTCCATGACTTGGACGTTGACACCAATATCCGCCCAGGTCACGTCGTCGGGCTCGAGCTTGATGAATGTCGCTCCTCGCGGAGCGCCAATCGCGGGTGCGTCCCCGAGATTGATCACGAACGGCGCGTCGATGTCCCAACCATACTCACCGGGGAGAATGCGATCGTGAGTGATCCACTGTCCAGATTCGACCTCAGCCCGGAGGGGATCGCCGCGATGCTCCGACGGCCCCTGCATCGGGTCGTGCAGATCTCCGACATCCACTTGCTCGCGGCGGGTGAGCTCTACCCGGGTGTCGATCCCGAGCAGCGCCTGCGCGCCATCCTCGCCGAGCTCGTGAGCGTCGGCTGGGAAGCCAGTCTCGTGATCGTGTCCGGTGATTTGGCCGACCGTGCCGAGCCCGGCGCCTACGAACGCCTCCGCACAATTCTCAGCGATGCGCGGGAGCAACTCGCGGCGGAGCTCCTCATCGTCCCTGGCAACCACGACGACGTCGCCCGGGTGCGCTCGCTCGTACTGGGGCTCGAGCCGAGCAACGATCCGCTGGACAGCGTTGTGCGCGTCGGGGATCTGCGCGTGATCGGACTCGACTCGACGGCACCCGGCTTCCACTACGGCGAGCTAACCGACAACCAGCTCCAGTGGCTGGCGGGAGAGCTTGCCAGCCGAGCGCCGGACGGCACCATCCTCGCGCTGCATCATCCGCCGATCTGGTCCACCACCCCGCACAACGAGCTGATCGGGCTCCGAGCGCGAGAGCGACTCGCCGAGGTGATCCGCGGCACCGATGTAATGCTCGTACTCAGCGGCCACACGCATCGCACGAGCTCGGGCATGCTCGCCGGGGTCCCGGTGTGGGTCAGCCCCGCGACCGCGACGGTTGAGGATTCTCTGTTCTGCGACGGATTCCGCGGCCACACTGGCGGTGGCTTTACCTGCGTCGATGTGCTCGGCCCGGGCGAGGTGGTCACCACGTACGTGCCGCTGGCCGGTCGTGAGGCCATCCTCTACGAGACCGTTCTCGAGGACCCCACGACGCGCTGAGTCCGTGCTGGCTATCTACCGGGCACCGATGCGGGCGAGGGATCTGGACGTGCCGGCGGGTGCCGGTGCCGAGTACGGGCTGGCCTGCGGGGTAGTCGGGATCGGCTCGACTTCGGGTGAGAGGGCGGCACGAGCCCTTCATAGGTTCGCCACCTTGCCGAGCGGCGTCTTTGTGTGGACGCGCGATCGCGCCGGCGATTATTACCTCGGGCGAATTGCTGGCTCGGTGCGCGAAGACCGCTCGCCTGCGGCGCGCGCCGTCGGGATCGTGTACGTGCGAGACACCAAGTGGCTCGCTCACGCGTTCAAGGAAGCCGAGGTGCCGCCTGCGGTCGCGCAAACCTTTGCCCGGGGCGGGCGGAACTTTCAGCGCACGCACGACCGCCAGGCAGAGCGGATGACCCACGACATTTGGATAGCTGCGCGCGGCCGCTGACGCCGTCGTCGCGCGTGGGATCGGCGAACTTCACCGCCGGCGCCCGGACTCGACCAGCTGCTCGGCGGCACGGCCCGCGGCGGCCAGAAGCGCAGAGGTGTCGCTGCCCTCCCCCTGCCCCATCACCACGCCGACCGCGGTGAGCCGACGCGCCCCGACCGCCACATGGGTGAAAAAGGCCAGGCACCCGCGAGCCGACGAGTCCGACCCGGTCTTGCCCGCGTACCCCGCGGCGAGCACGGGGTCGAAGTTGGCGAGCGTGCCGGCGACTGGGAGCGTCACGCTGGCCATCGAGACGATCTGGCGGAAGACCGAGAAGCGCATCGCCCGCTGGAAGACGCGCAGCTGGTCGGCCGCTGTGGAAACCGTGCTCGGATCGAACCCGCTTGGATCGGTGTAGCTCGTATGACCCATCCCGAGCGCGCGGGCCTCGGCGTTCATCTCCGCGACGAAGCGTGGCTGGCTGCCCGCCACCTCGACGGCCAGCATCGAAGCGATGTTGTTGCCGGAGGGGATCAACAGCGCCTCCAGCAGCTGGCGCTCGGTCAGCTCCTCCCCGGTCCGCAGCGCCACGACCGACTCGGCCTCAGCGGCGTCCTCCTCGGCAGCCTGCGCCTGGGTCGCAGTGACCGTGATCGTGAAGCCGTCCTGGGCGGCCCTCAGCGGGTAGCGCTCGAGCGTCAGGTAGGCGGTCATCACCTTCGCCAAGCTGGCGATCGGGGCCGGCCGCTCTTGCGGGCTCACCGCCGGCCGGCCGTTTCCGAGCACCAACGCCGCCTGGCCGCTTCGCGGCCACCCGTCCGCGTTGAGGTAGGTGCGGGCGGTGTTTTTGAGCGGGTGACGGACTGCCGCGAGCGCCACGCCGACGAGCAGTGGCACAAGGACCGCGCTCAGCAGCGCGCGGCGGTGGCAGTGGTGGCGGCGGCGGTACACCGTCGCCCGGGTATCGCGACCCGATGCGCGTGCCGGTTCGCTGCTCCTCATGCGGCCATTCAAGGCACCGCGGTGTTGCCGGCACGTATGCGGTTTTCGATATGCCGCCGATATGCGCGGGCTCGTAGCATCGGCGCATGCGGGTTCTGATCGTCGAGGACGAGCCCTATATGGCGGACGCGATCCGCGATGGCCTGCAGCTGGAAGCGATCGCGGCGGACATCGCCAATGACGGCGACACAGCTCTGGCCATGCTGCGCATCAACGCGTACGACATCGCCATCCTGGACCGCGACATCCCGGGGCCCTCCGGCGACGAGATCGCCAAACACATCGTCGCCTCGGGCACCGGCATGCCGATCCTCATCCTCACCGCGGCCGACCGCCTCGACGACATGGCCTCCGGGTTCGGGCTCGGCGCCGATGACTACCTCACGAAGCCCTTCGAGCTCCGGGAGCTGGTGCTGCGGCTGAGAGCGCTCGACCGCCGACGCGCGCACAGCAGACCACCGGTACAAGAGATCGCCGGTCTGCGGCTGGATCCGTTCCGCCGCGAGGTTCACCGCGATGGCCGTTACATCGCGCTGACGCGCAAGCAGTTCGCCGTGCTCGAAGTGCTGGTCGCGGCCGAAGGCGGTGTCGTCAGCGCCGAGGAGCTACTGAACCAGGCCTGGGATCAGAACGCAGACCCGTTCACCAACGCTGTGCGCATCACCGTGTCGGCACTGCGCAAACGCCTCGGCGAACCCGAAATCATCGGAACCGTGGCCGGCGCCGGATACCGCATCAGCACCCAACCGAACAGCGGAACAGCTGACGCGTCAGTGGAGCGTGGATAGAGCGCCCGTCTGACCGGCGGTATTGGGCCGTGTCGCAGCCCGCCGCTAGGATGGAGCGAGGCCCGTCAGCTACGGAAAGGGGCCGCCCATGGCGACCCAGCAGGAGCGCGCCGCGAAGGCACGCGAAGAGAAGCTCGCCGCGATTGAACAAGAGGTCAAAGCTGGGTCGCTGGTGATCCGCGAGATGACGGATGACGAGCGGAAGAAGTATCCGAAGCGCGACACTCCCCCGCCCCGGCGACGCCGGTCATGACCCCCTTCTTTCTCCCGGGCGCGCGGCCGGGAATCGATCCCGACCGTACGTACGCCGAGTTGCGCGCGGACACCGAGAAGCGAATCGGCCAGTCGATTCGAGCGACCCGGATCTATGCGGTCGACGCCCGCCGCGAGGGAGCCGACTCCGAGACCCGCGTCGGGGAGAGCGATCCGTGCACCGGTGAGACGGTCCGCGCGATCTTCGCGACGACGGACGGATACACGATCGTCTACGGCGATGGGCATGTCGATCTGAGTAAACGTCAGATCTACGAAGCAATCCCGTTCGACTGAATGCCCCCATTCCCGGTTACCGTCACAGCGTCATACGACGCCGCGCACGCGCCGGGCGAGACGCTCGACCTGCTCCGCGCCTGGGCGAAGGACGGGGACGGGCGCACTTTCACCGTCGACAAGTCGATCGCACCGGTCCGGTGGACGGCATCGGCGGACTACGTGGTAGACGCCTTGAGCGCTCACGACGCCGAGTGCACCGCCGTTGGGCAGTTTCTCGCGGAGTCCGCCGGGGCCGGAATCGAAGCTCCTGAGACGATCCTCGGGGCCACTGGGCCAACCCGTTGACGCGCCCGGCTGCCGCGAGCTGACGCCCTGCCCGGCCGCTCATCGGACACTGGCTGCTACTGTCGAGGTCAGCGGGAACGTGGTTCCCGCGAGGTTCTTGTCTCGAGCGCTTGCGCGATCCGGGTCAGTCGAATCTCCCGAATCGCAAACGGCGGTGCCATTTTCGTGCGCTGCCCAGGAGTACTCATATATGTCTCAGCAGTCCTTTGCCGACCTCGGCGTGTCCGCGGCGGTCCTCACCGCCCTCGAGAAACGCGGAATCGCCACTCCCTTTCCCGTCCAGAGGCTCGTCATCGCCGACGTGCTCGCCGGCCACGACGTCCTAGTGAAATCACCCACCGGGTCGGGCAAGACGCTCGCCTTCGGTATCCCCCTCGTCGACCGGCTCGACGCAAATGGGCCCAAACAGTCAGCGCTGGTCCTCGCACCAACTCGCGAGCTCGCGCAGCAGATCGCTGAGGAGGTACGCGATATCGCCCATGCGCGCGCTCTCGCCGTCGTCGCGCTCTACGGTGGCGCCGGAATCGAGCGACAGGCCAAGCTCGCACGCCGCGCGCACGTGATCGTGGCCACGCCGGGGAGGCTCGAGGATCTGGTCGCCCGCCGCGCGATCCGCCTGGACGGGATTCAGATGCTGGTCCTCGACGAGGCCGACCGCATGCTCGACATGGGCTTCCGGCCAGTCGTCGATCGGATCCTTGCGCGGACACCGGCGACCCGCCAGACGTTGCTGTTCTCGGCCACCCTGGACGGCGAGGTGGGTCGACTCGCGAGCGCGTACACCGACCAGCCGCGGCGCCATGAGCACAAGCCGACCGAGGATCGACGCCGCGACATCGAGCACCGTTTCGTGGCGGTCGAGCATGCCGACAAGCTCGGGCAGCTCCTCGCCCTCGTGCGGTCAGACGGAGTAGACCGTGCCCTGGTGTTCGTTCGCACCAAGCGGGGCGCCGACCGGCTCGTCAAGCGGCTGCGATCGCACGGCGTGGAGTCCGTGGGCATGCACGGCGACAAGACCCAGGGACAGCGCGAGAAGGCGCTGGCCCGGTTCGAGAGCGGAGCATCCAAACTCCTCGTCGCGACCGATGTCGCCGCGCGTGGCCTCGACGTGGAAGGCATCTCGCACGTCATCCACTTCGACGCACCCATCGACCGCGAGAGCTACGTACACCGTTCCGGGCGCACCGGCCGGGCTGGGCGCACCGGATCGAGCATCACGTTCGTGATGGCCGACCAGGTTTCCGACGTCTCTCGATTTGCCGGCGAGCTCTCGCTGCACCACGAGTTCAGCGCGGCTGGTTTCGGGCAACGTCACCAGCCGGCCCGGCGGCGGCGCAGCCGCGGCGCCAGACGCTAGCCCTGGCCCACGTCAGGCGGGACCGCGGCTATGGCTCGCGTGTCCCGACCAAGACGTGGGGCCCTTCGGGCAGCGTCTCATCGCCGAATGCGTAGCGAAGCTCGGATCGATCCCCACGACCGCCCCCGCCCCCCTGCGCGGCGGTACCGGCTCCAACAGGCGCACGTAGAGGACGTTATGGGTGAGCGGCGAAGTAGCGGCGATGTACCCGCTGCGGATCCTGGGCCAGGTTGCCCGCGAGGTCCGCGATGTCTTGCGCGCGAGAACCCCTACCCATGGCCGTCTCCGCGACCGACTCGTCGGCATTGCGGTGGCGACGATCGGGGTCGATTTGGTCTGCGCCGCCTTGGCGTTCCTGTTCGAGCACCATCAGAAGCAGACCCAGCTCGAGACCTTCGGAAGCGCATTTTTCTGGACCACGACTCAGCTGCTGACGGTCTCTTCCAGTGTCCAGAACCCGATCTCCGCCCCGGGAAGGATCCTCGACATCGGGATGGAGATCTATGCCATCACGGTCATCGGCGCCCTCGCTGGTGCTCTCGGGGCATTTTTGATGAAGCGGGGCGAGGAACTTGACGCAGCGGCAGGTGGGGAGCGCTAATTGATGCGGTCCCCTCGTCGAATCATGTCGAGGTACGTCGCGATGCGACGTGCGCGGGTCTCGGGGCGCTTGGCAGCGTTGATTCGCCAGATGATCGAGTAGCGGTTCTGACGGTCGAGTTGGCTGAATGCCGCCGCTGCCTCGGCGTCTTTGTCCAGTTCGCGTTGGCTGCCCGTTGCCGAACCGTCGATCGGTACCGCCACTACGTCCCACGACGAGTCGTACGCGAGCGCGCGGCTGCCGTCTAGCGCGACGTAGTACAGCCGCTCGCCACCCGTCGGTGCCGACTGCTGCGGGAGCTCAATCCTCGCCATCGCGACCGAGCCCAGCCAGCAGGCCGCGAAGACGATGCCGATCAGAATCCTACGGACCATCGGCGGTGAGTCTCTCACCGTGGTGTTCGGCGCGCATCAGGGGACCACCCCAGTGTTTGTGCACAGCCGGGCGAGATTCCCGCGCCCCAAAAAAGATGGTCTTGGCGGAGGTGCGAGCCGGGACCGCCGAGCGCCGTAGTCGAGTAACGGCGCTCGGGGAACCGGTTCGAGCGGTCTCTACTGGGTGAGTGTGACGTATGTACCCGCGCTCGCGAAGGCGCTGGTGGGTGCGAATGTGTCGATGACCACGTCCGTGCTGGCTGTGGCATTGACAGATGCGCAATCCGTGGTCGTGGGACAGGGGCCCACCTTCGTGAAATACAACCCTGCGTCGGTTCCCGCAAAGCCGAAGGCGGTGACCTGGGCAACGATCGCGGCGTTCTGGGTGTTGACGCCTGCTGGGAAGCGCAGCCCTGTCCGACCCGTGGCGTGACCTGTGACCGAGATCCCGCCGGACTGCGCAAGGATGGCGCCTGACGCGCTCACGAGTGCCCATCTGGCGGTTCCTGCCACGGTGACTCCCGCAAGGTTCAGCTTCGACGCCGTTACCGCTCCGTTCTTGATCTTCGCCGTGCCCACTGCGTTGTTGGCCAGCTTTGCGTTGGTCACCGCTTGGTTTTTGAGCTGCTTGGTTCCCACGCTGTTGTGGGGCAGCGTGAGCGCCGCATAGCTCGTTCCGCCGACGGCGAGAAGTAGGGCAAAGGTTGAGATCACCAACGAGGGCGACGTCAGCCGCCGAATTGTCCTGAGCATTTTCAGGAACCTCCTTATCTGGCCGAAGACCAGAGTCCCCGGGGTTAGTTTGTGCTTCTTACTTGCTCGTGTGCCGGCACGCGAGCGCTTCAGCGACGGAAGGGTCCGTTCATCTGTGCATGGCTGGCACGCTACGGGCAAGCCGCCGCGGATGAAATAACGGAGACCCTGAATCTTTATCCGCCGGGCCGGCCTCTCGAAGCTCAGGGCGAACCGATTAGCGGGTAGTTCGCGATGCCGCCGCTGGGGCTCGAACCCAGGACCTTCGGATTAAAAGTCCGCTGCTCTACCAACTGAGCTACGGCGGCGTGGTGTCTAGGCACTCATGATCGCGCAGACGTGATCGCGACCGCCTCGATCTCGACGAGCATCCGCGGGTCGATCAGGGCGGAGACCTCGACCATCGTCATAACCGGCCGGATTTCGGCGAATGTCTCGCCGAGCGCGCGGCCGACCTCCTCCGCCCGCGAGATGTCGGTGACGTAGATGCGGGCTTGGACGACATCGCCCACCGTGGCGCCGGCGCGACTGAGCTCATGGGCGAGCTTGCGCAGAATCTCGGTCGTCTGGTCGTATGGCGTGTCGCCGAGCACGGCGCCGTCCTCGGTGACCGAGGTGGTGCCGCCGACGAACACCTCACGGTCGGTGGCGACGACACGGCTGTAGCCGACCGGTCCCTCCCACGGGGACGGCGGATCGCCGCCAAGGCGAACCGAGCTCAATGGCGGAAGTGACGCCGGCCGGTGAACACCATCGCGACCCCCGCGGCGTCGATCGCTTCGACCACCGCCGGATCGCGGACCGAGCCGCCGGGCTGGATGATCGCGGTGATCCCAGCGTCAATCGCTACCTGCGGGCCATCCGGGAACGGGAAGAACGCATCGGACGCCATCACCGCGCCCTCCAACCCCACCCGGGCCTTCTCGATCGCCACGCGCACCGAGTCGACCCGGCTCATCTGGCCGGCGCCGATCCCCACCGTCGCGAGGTCCTTCGTGAGCACGATCGCGTTGGACTTGACGTGCTTGCACACCCTCCACGCGAAGTCGAGCTCGGATCGTTCGGCCTCGCTCGGGCGTCGCTCGGAGACCACCTCCATCGTCGACAGCTCCTCGAGACCCGCGTCACGATCCTGGATCAGCATCCCGCCGTCGACCTGCCGCAGCGCGCGGTCCGGCCCCTTGGCCACACGGCGCTCCCGGTCGTCGAGGATCCGCATGTTCGGCTTCGAGGACAGCACCTCGAGCGCCCCGTCGTCGTAACCGGGCGCGAACAGGACCTCGACGAACTGCTCCACCAATGCCTCCGCCAGGCCGCGGTCAACGCGACGGTTCAACACGATCACACCGCCGAAGGCCGACATCGGATCGCACGCGAAGGCGCGTTGATACGCCTCAAGTGGACTCGGGGCCACCGCCACCCCGCACGGATTGTTGTGCTTGACGATCACGCAGGCGGGCACCTGGAACTCGGACATCAGCGACCGCGCCGAATCGAGGTCGAGCAGGTTGTTGTACGAGAGCTCCTTGCCCCCCAGCTGTGAGACCATCGAGAGCACGTGGGTGCGCGCGCCTACCTGCGAGTAGTAGGCGCCGCGCTGGTGGGGATTCTCGCCGTAGGGAAGTTCGAGCACCTTCTCGAACGCGCGCACGACCAAGGGCGGGAAATCCTCGCGCTTCTCTTGGAACCAGCGGGCGATCGCCGTGTCGTACCGGGCCGTGTAGGCGAACGCCTCGGCAGCCAGCGACTCGCGTGTGGGCAAGGACAGCCGCCGGTCGAACTCGCGCAGCTCGGCGAGCACCGCGTCGTAGGACTCCGGGCTGACGACCGGCGCGCTGAACGCATAGTTCTTGGCGGCGGCGCGGATCATCGTCGGGCCGCCAATGTCGATGTTCTCGATCACCTCGGCGTCGAGTACGCCCCGGGTCGACGCCGTGCGCTCGAACGGATACAGGTTCACGCAGACGAGGTCGACGAACTCGATCTCGTGCTCGTCCGCGGCGCGCATGTGCTCCTCGTCGCTGCGCACAGCGAGCAGGCCCGCGTACAGCTTCGGATGGAGGGTCTTGACCCGCCCGTCCATGATCTCCGGGAATCCGGTGACGTCGGTGATCGAGCGCACCGGCACGCCCGCATCCTCGAGCGCGCCCATCGTGCCACCGGTCGAGACGATCTCGATCCCGAGATCCACCAGCCCTCGGGCGAACTCGCCGATCCCGGTCTTATCGGACACCGAAAGCAGCGCGCGGCGGATCTGAACCTCGCCCGCCGCCGCTAGAACCGTTGCCTCCGCGCCCTCATCGAGCATCTGCCCCGACTCTACAACCCTCGCTCGACGATCACCCGCCGCGGGTTCGACGGGTCCCGGCGAACCGCCCCGCGGGCGATGAGGCGGACAGCCTCTGGGAGCAGCTCGTGCTCTATCGGGTGGAGCCAGGAGAACACCTCGTCCGCGTCCGACGCGTCCGGAAGCTCCACCGCGCGCTGCAGGATCACCGGCCCGGTATCGACACCCTCATCGACGAAGTGGACGGTCACCCCGAACACCTTGACCCCGTAGGTGATCGCCTGCTCTACGGCCTCCAGGCCGGGAAACGCCGGCAACAGCCCCGGGTGGACGTTTATCACGGCCCCCGGGAACCGGGTCAGAAACGAGGGGCTCAGCAGCTGCATATAGCCCGCGAGGACCACCAACGCGACCCCTCGCTGCGCAAGCCACTCCGCCATGGCGATGTCCCGTGCGACCCGATCGGCGAAGGCGCCGCGCTCAAACACCTCCGTCGCCACCCCGGCCGCCGCGGCCCGCTCGAGCGCCCGAGCGCCCGGCTTGTCGGACCCGACGGCGACGATCGTCACTCCGTCGCGGCCGTGGACCGTGTCGAGCAGTGCTTGCAGGTTTGTCCCCGCGCCGGACGCGAGCACGCCGACATTCATGCCGCGCGCAGCTTCGGGAAGCGGCCGCCGGTTGATCGCAGCGTCCCGTCCGCGAGCAACTCGTCGACCCGCTCCAGCACTTCGGCACCACGCAGATGGGCGAACGAGCCGTACGCACCCAGCGAGTCGTAGCCGTGCTGCTCAACGAGCTTGGAGCGCCCGCCCCGAAGGATCTCGACCGCCCGCGTGCGGCCCACGGGCGGTCGGGCCACGCGCACGACGTCGACGATCGCCGTGTCGAGATCTCCACCGCGGGCCTTGGCCGTCGAAGCGGCCACTGATGGTGGCGAGACCGGCGAAGCCGCCGGATCGCACACATCGCAGCACGCCACCCTTGGCGAGGGACCGCTCCGGTCACCGAAGTGCCCCAGCAGCGCCCAACGCCGGCACTGCGACTGCTCGACGTACCCCCAGATCGTGCGGTATTGGCGCCACCGCGCCTGCTCGGCCTCGCGCGCCGACGCTTGGCAGACGCCGAGCAGACGTCGATCCCACTCGCCGACCACTCGGCCCGCCGCGCGATCGGGCGGCGCCGGGAGCGGGGCGACCAGCCCCGCGCGCGCGAGGTGCCCGATCACCGCCCGCACCGAGTCCCCGTCCGCCCGGGATCCGAGGCCGCCCGCAAGCTCCCTCAACGCGATGTCATAACGGCCGTCCAAGCCGGCCCAGCGGAGACGTTCCGAGATCCGCTCGAAGGCGCCCTCTGGGATCCGCGCCCGCTCGATGAAGAACACATGCAACCCCTTGTCGCGCTGTTCGGCGAACAGCAGGCAGCGGGCCGGGTGACCGTCACGGCCGGCGCGGCCCGCCTCCTGGTAGTAGGCCTCTAGCGACCCGGGCACCGAGGCGTGGCACACGGTCCGCACGTCCGCCTTGTCGACCCCCATGCCGAACGCGTTGGTGGCGACGATCAGTTGCACGTCGCCACCCATGAACGAATCCTGGATCCGGGCCCGCGCTGCTGCGCCCAGACCAGCGTGATACGCCGCCGCGGAAAGGCCCAAGGCCGACCCCAGGTCCCGGGCCAGCGACTCGCATAGGTCCCGGGTCCCGGCATAGACGATCGCCGGCAGCGAGCCGGGCTCAGCCAGCGCCGCCGCAATCCGGCGCGACTTTTCCACCCCACCAGCGCATCGGATCACCGCGAACGAGAGGTTCGGCCGGTCGAATCCGGTCGTGACCCGAACCGGGTCTCGCAGCGCGAGCCGACGCGCGATGTCGCCGGCCACAGCCGGCGTCGCGGTCGCGGTCAGCGCCAGGATCGATCGCGCCCCGACGCGCCGGGCGGCGTCGGCCAGGGTGAAGTAGTCAGGTCGGAAGTCGTGGCCCCATTGGGATACGCAGTGAGCCTCGTCCACCGCGAACAGCCCCACCGAGGCCCGCTCGATCGCCGCCACGAAGCCGGGAAGCGCGAACCGTTCGGGCGCGACGTACAACAATTTGATCTCACCCGCTAGGGCGCGCGCGACCGTCTCAGCGTTCACCGCACCGGCCCGTGACGAATTGACCAGGCCAACCTTGCCGGGCGCAATCCGTGACAACGCCGCCTCCTGGTCCTGCATCAGCGACACCAGCGGCGAGACGACCAGCGTCAGGTCGTCTCGCATCAGCGCGGGCAGTTGGTAGCAGAGCGACTTTCCCGCGCCCGTCGGCATCACGATCAGCGCGTCGCGATCCGCTAGCGCCGCCGCCACTGCTTCGGCTTGGCCGGGCCTGAACCGCTCGAAACCGAACAGCGATCTGAGCGCGGGGAGAGCCTCCATCGAGCCGCCGACGATAGCGGCGCCCACGGCGGCCGACCCGGACCGCGAGCGACCCTCCACACAGACGCGAACGCCCCGGCGCAAAGCCGGGGCGTTCGGTCACAACAGGAGGAACTGCGTTGTCCGTTACCTCAGGAAATGGACCGTCTCGCAGCCGTGCTTCGCGCCGTACTTGGCGGCACGGAGGCGTAGCCACGCGACGTTGTGCTTGCCGGAGCCGCACCTCACGAGAGCGTGAGAGCCCGCCGCGAAGATGCGGTTGTTCTTCGGACCACCGAACACCTGGGAGTGCCCGACGCCAACGTCGATCCGTGAGCTTTGGCTACCGCCCTTGATCCAGTCGTTGCCGTTGCCGGCCGTGATCCAGTCCTTGCCCTTGCGGCCCCAGATGTGCACGTTGCCGTTGCCGACGCCGATTCGGGTCTTGCCGGTACCGCCATAGATGCGGTCCTTGCCGCTCCCGTCCCAGATCGTCTGGCCGCGGCCCTTGCCGTCGATGCAGTCGTTGCCTCCGAGCCCGGCGATTCGTTCCAGCCCGCCGAGCGCGAGGATCCGGTCAGACTTCAGGGTGCCTGTAGCCCTCCCGCGGAACTTGGTCACGATCAGCGCGAACTTCGGTCCCGGGCCGTTCAGGCACGGGCTGTGGTACTTCTTGCGCGCCACCGAAACAGCGAGCACCGTGCCGCCGGTCGGGCCGGTGAACGGCGGTCCGACCACGATCACCTGGCCACCCGGCAGGATGATCACGCACAGCAGGCGAACCGGATCGAGCGTCGAGCCGGGCGGGCAAGCGTTCAGATTGGGCGGGGGCCCGTTCGAGCCGGCGCACGGATCTGAACCGCTGTAGTCGACCGTCGCCTCACCGACGACGATGTCGGCGAGCCCCTGCAGGTGCACGTGCAGCACCCGCTCGGTGATCGACGTCGCGGTTGTCGTCTTCTCGTTGATGGCGATAAACGACCCACCGCCGAGGTTGATCGTCATCGGCGCTCCCTGCGACGGCAGCGCGATTGCCTTGCCGCCGACGGTGATCAGGTTGAGCGTTGAGCCCGAGCCGGAGGTCAGATTGCCGTTATTACACGCGTAGAACGCGTTCGACGTGACCGGGCCGACGATGCTGATCGTGTTCCCGGGAACCGGGATCACGACGCCCTGGACATCCGACACGGCTGCGGCTCCGCGCGCCGCACCCTGGACGGGCGCGAACACGGAATCCGTGAGCACTGCGGCCGGACCGGCGTTGACGCCGGGGGTGGTGGTTGTGGGGACGTTGACCGAGCTCAGACCGTGCTGATCGCTTTTGCACGGGTTGTCCGGCGCGTTTGCGACCAGCGGCTCGACCGTCAGTGAGTTCAGCAGCGTTACGCGGGCGGAGCTCGCGCGACAGCTGAACGGCGTGACCGAAGGAACGGTCGACGTCGTCGTCGCCGCAGCGGCTGAGCCTGCCGACATCAGTGCCGCCAGCCCCACCGCAAAAATAGCCGCCATCCTGCGGGCGTTTGAAACCATGTAGTCCTTCTCCTGGATTTGAGACTCGCCTGTTGCGAGCCCGGACGGGTTCTCCGCACACGATGGTCCGCTAATTGGACCGCCGCGTCGAGCGGGGGGACCAAAATGCACTACATCTTTCGGCTAGTGCACAGCTAGGCGACCGTTTCGCGCAGGACATGCATATTCAACCGTAGAAACGGGCATAACCCCATAAAACGGTGTACAACTTTGGCGCGCGTTTTTTGCCATCTCCCGCGTACACCGTTTGATGTATAGCTTCAGGCGCGGACGAGAGGGAGCTCGGCCGCCCCCTCAAAGGCGAACTTCCCACTCGCGCCCTCGGTCCCTTCGAGCGGGTAGTCGCCGCTGAAGCACGCGTCGCAGTGCTCGCCGCGGTGGCCGCCGACCGCTTCGTAGACGCCCTCGAGCGAGAGGTAGTGCAGCGAGTCCGCCCCGAGCACATCGGCGACCTCATCGACTGTCCGCTCGTGAGCGATCATCTCCTCGCGCGTTGACATGTCGATGCCGTAGTGGCACGGGTGCTTGATCGGTGGAGAGGAGATCCGCACGTGCACCTCCGCGGCGCCGGCGTCGCGCAGCATCTGGACGATCTCGGGCATCGTGTTGCCGCGGACGATCGAGTCGTCCACGACGATCAGCCGCTGGCCCGCGACAACCTCGCGCAGCGGATTGAACTTCAGTCTCAAACCGTGGCGGCGGAGCTCTTGACCGGGCTGGATGAAGGTCCGGGCCACATATCGGTTCTTGATGAAGCCGTCGTCCTGCGGCAGTCCCGCGGCGCGCGCGAGGCCGCGTGCGGCCGCATTGCCGGAGTCGGGCACGGGAATGACAAGGTCTGCCTCGACCGGCGCCTCGTGCCATAAACGCTCGCCCATGCGCGCCCGCGCCGCCTGCAGCACCGTGCCGGCCATGCGCGAATCCGGACGCGCGAAATAGATGTACTCGAACACGCAGAAGGCCCGTCGCTGCCCCGGCGCCACGATCCGAGACTCCATGCCGCCCTCGGTCAGGATGACGATCTCGCCCGGCTCGATTTCGCGCTCGTATCGCGCTCCGATCAGGTCGAAGGCGCACGACTCGCTGGCCACGCACCATGCCGTACCGCCGTCGTCCTCGATCCGGCCGAGCGCGAGTGGCCGCAGGCCGTGCGGATCACGGAACGCGACCACCGCATCCTCGGTCATCACGACGGTCGAGAACGCGCCCCGTAGTCGCGGCAGCACTTCCGCGACGGCGTCCTCGATTCGCCCCGCCGGGTGCGTGGCCAGCAGCGCCGCGATGATCTCCGAGTCCGACGTCGAGGAGAACGGCACGTCACGCCCCCGCAGCTCGGTGTGAAGCTCGACGGCGTTGATCAGGTTGCCGTTGTGGGCGAGCGCGAGCATCCGGTGGTCGTCGCGCACGATCGGCTGCGTGTTCTCCCACGCCGAGGAGCCGGTCGTCGAGTAGCGGACGTGGCCGATCGCCAGGTCGCCGATCAGCGAGCGCAGCTTGTGCTCGTCGAACACCTGCGAGACGAGCCCCTGGTCGCGGATCGCCATGATGTAGCCGCCCTGAGGGGCGGTGGCGATGCCGGCCGACTCCTGCCCGCGGTGCTGGAGCGCGAACAGGGCGAAGTACGCGAGTCGCGCCACGTCGCGGTCGGGGCCATAGATCCCGAACACGCCGCATTCGTCGCGGGGACCATCACGGTGATCGTTCAGGGGTGACACGGGTGTGGTGTCCAAGCATGCCGGAGCCCTCGGCTGGACTCCCAACGGCGGCCACCGACAAGGCTAGCAGTGGGCCGGAGCCGCTCAGCGGGGGCGGATCTGGAGCGAGCCCGAGCTCGTGTAGACGTCGCGCAGGCGAGGCAGACGACGAGCGGCACGAACCCCCCGGCGCATGGCCGGCACCCTACTGCGCGAACGCGGTGAGGCCGCCGCTCCAGGCCGACTCGAGCGTTGAGAGCGGCAGCCGCAGCAGGCCCTCGATCTCGATTTCCGAGCCGCCCACCCGGCCGACCACCGCGAATCCCTCGAGCGCCCGCGCGTCACCGGAGACGATGAACGCCTGCCCGGGCGCCTCGGCGAACGGATCCAGTCCGTCCGGTAGCTCGATCCGCGCCCCGATCCCCCCGGCCAGACAGCACTCGGCCAGGGCTACCGCGAGACCGCCCTCGGCTATGTCATGGGCATTGTGGAGCGCCCCAGCACGTACACCATCACGAACCTTTTCCCGCGCGTCACGGACAGCTCGCTTGTCCCCGAGCGGTAACGGCCCGGTGGGTGCGGCGCCCCTGAGCTTTGCCACCTCCGAGCCGTTCAGCGAAGGAGCGAACGGGCCGGCAATCGCGATCAGGTCCCCCTCCGCCGCGAATCCCAGCCGGCCGGCGCGGTTGACATCCGGGAGCTTGCCGACGATGCCCACCACCGGGGTCGGGAAGATCGGGCCACTCGGCGCCTCGTTGTACAGCGACACGTTGCCACCCACAACCGGGATCCCCAGCTCTTCGCAGGCCTCCGCGAGGCCGTCGACGGCCTCCGAGAGCTGCCAGGCAACATGCGGCTTCTCCGGGTTGCCGAAGTTCAGGCAGTTGGTCAGCCCGAGCGGTTCGGCGCCGACGCACGCGAGGTTCGCGGCGCACTCATAGACCGTTTCGGCCGCGCCCGCCCGCGGGTCGCACGCCACGCGCCGGCCGTTGCCGTCAATCGATACGGCGAGGGCGGATCCGTCCGGCAGCGCCAGCACGGCGGCGTCTGCGTCCTCGGGGCGGCGGACGGTGCGCGACTGGACGATCGAGTCGTACTGCTCGAACACCGGGCGCCTCGAGGCCAGGTTGGCCGAGCGCAGCAGAGCCAGCAGCGTTTCGTCTGGACTCGCGTCCGCGGCCAGCTGCGCTGGCGCTCCCGCGTAGATCGGCGCGTCGGGCGGCGCTGGCTCTAGGTCGTACAGCGGGCAGTCGTCGACGAGGATCGCCACCGGCAGGTCGGCGACCATGTGGCCAGAGTCGAGCACGCGGAACCGGCCGGTGTCGGTGACCGACCCGATCGGCGTGGCCAGCGTCTCCCACTTCTCGCACACGTCGATCACCGCGCCGACCCGGCCCGGCTCGACCACGCACAGCATCCGCTCCTGCGACTCGGAGACCATGATCTCGAACGGCTCCATGTCCGCCTCGCGGAGGGGGACACGCGAGGTGTCGAGCTCGAGCCCCACCGCGCCCTTGCTCGCCATCTCCGAAGCGGACGAGGTCAGTCCCGCGGCGCCCAGGTCCTGGAGCGAGACGAGCAGCTCTCGGTCGAGCAGCTCCAGGCAGCACTCCATCAGCTTCTTCTCGGCAAAGGGATCGCCGATTTGGACCGAGGGCCGCTTAGCCTCGTCGCCCTCTCCGAGCTCGGCGCTGGCCAGCACCGAGGCGCCGCCGATCCCGTCGCGACCGGTCAGCGCGCCGAGCAGCACCAGCACATTGCCCGGGCCGGCAGCGGCTCAGCGGATCAACCGCTCGCGCGGTGCGAGCCCGAGGCACATCGCATTGACCAGGCAGTTCTGCTCGTAGGAGGATTCGAAGTACAGCTCGCCGCCGACCGTCGGGACCCCGATCGAGTTGCCGTAGTGGCCGATCCCCGCGACGGCCCGGTCGAGCAGGTAGCGCGACCGCTCGGAGGTTTGCGGCTCGCCGAAGCGGAGCGAGTCGAGCACTGCGATCGGGCGAGCGCCGACCGCGAACACGTCGCGCAGGATTCCGCCGACGCCGGTGGCGGCGCCCTGGAACGGCTCGACGGCGCTCGGGTGGTTGTGCGACTCGACCTTGAAGGCAAGCGCGAGACCGCCGCCGACGTCGACGACGCCGGCGTTCTCGCCCGGGCCCATCAGCACGTACGGCCCCTCGGTCGGCAGCCGCCGGAGCACTCGCTTGGAGTGCTTGTACGCGCAATGCTCGGACCACATCAGCGACAGCATGGCCAGCTCCACGTCGCTCGGATCGCGGCCGAGCCGTGCCCGGATCAGCTCGAACTCCGAGTCGGTGAGCCCGAGCTCTCGATGCTTGGCGTTAGACGAGTGCGCCGTCGCCGACATGGGCTCGGATCGAATCGAAGATCGTCAGCCCGTCGACCGATCCGGTCAGCGGATCGACGGCGTGCTCGGGGTGGGGCATGAGTCCGAACACGTTTCCGGTGTCGTTGCACACGCCGGCGATGTCGTCCTGTGAGCCGTTCGGGTTCTCGCCCGGACGCGTATCGCAGGACCACGCGGACCGGCTCGGGCGAGTAGTACCGGCCGGTCGTGTGCTTGACGGGAATCGAGAGCTGCGGCGGGCTGGTGTTCGTAAACGGCGTGTCGGGGTCGGCCACGTCGAGCGTCACCTGCCGGCAGACGAACTTCAGCGAGGCGTTGGGCAGCAGTGCCCCCGGCAGCAACCCGGCCTCGCACAGGACCTGAAAGCCGTTGCAGATCCCGAGCACGATCCCGCCCGCGCGCGCGAACTCCGCGACCTCCTCCATCACCGGCGCGAACCGCGCAATCGCCCCGCATCGCAGGTAGTCGCCATACGAGAACCCGCCGGGAACGACAACCGCGTCGGCGCCCTTGAGGTCGCGATCGGCGTGCCACAGGATCTCCGCCTCGCCGACCCGCTGGGCCGCCAGCAGGGCGTCCACGTCATCGCACGAGCCGGGAAAGCGGACGACACCGAACTTCATGCCTGGATTTCGTAATCCTCGATCAGCGGGTTGGTCAGCAACTGCTCGCACATCGCCGACAGCTGCTCTGGGTCATCCACGTCGAGCTCGATCAGCCGACCGACGTGGACGTTTGAGACGCCGGCGAACCCGAGCGCCGGAAGCGCCCGCTCCACCGCCTGTCCCTGCGGGTCGAGAATGCCCGCCTTCGGCCTGACCAGGACTCGGGCCTTCACGCCGCCCCGGTGCGGCGCAGCCATTCTTCCAGCGACTCGCCGGTGATCAGCTCGTACGCCTCCCGGTACTTCTCGCGCGTCTTGGCGACGATCTCATCCGGGATCGCGGGCGCCGGGGGCGTCCGGTCCCATCCGGTCGACGAGGCCCAGTCGCGCACGAACTGCTTGTCGAAGCTCGGCTGCCCCCTACCCGGCTCGTACTGGTCGGCGGGCCAGAAACGGCTCGAGTCAGGCGTGCAGACCTCGTCGCCAAGGGTCAGCGTCCCGTCGGCGTCGAGCCCGAGCTCGAACTTCGTGTCGGCGAGGATGATCCCCCGCTGCGCGAGCATGCTCGGCGGCCTTCTCGTAGACCGCGAGCGACACGTCGCGGACGCGCTCGGCGAGCGCCCGGTCGCCGATCAGTTCGGCGGCGCGGTCGAGGTCGATCGCCTCGTCGTGACCCTCGGTCGCCTTCGTGCTCGGCGTGAAGATCGTCTCCGGCAGCCGGTCGGACTCGCGCAGGCCATCCGGAAGCTTCGATGCCGCTGACCGAACCCGTCTGCTGATACTCCTTCCACCCCGACCCACTGAGATAGCCACGGACGATGCACTCCACCGGCAGCATCTCGAGCTTGCGCACGACCATCGCGCGCCCCCGCGCCTCGTGCGGCACCCCGTCGGTAACCGAGATGACGTGGTTGGGAACGATGTCTTCGGTGAGGTCGAACCAGAAGGCGGAGAGCCCGGTCAGGACGCTGCCCTTGTCCGGGATCGGTCGTCGGGTGGACGACGTCGTAGGTCGAGACCCGGTCCGAGGCGACCAGCAGCAGCCTGTCCTCGAGGTCGTAGATCTCCCGGACCTTGCCCGAGGAGATGAGAGGTAGATCGGCGAGAGCACTCATTGGGGGTGATCCTAGCGACCTGTCAGGCGGCCTTAGGATTCTCGTCATGGCGGTGGAAGCGGCGGATCAGATCCTCGACGCCGCCCGTGCGACCGTCCTCGATTTCGGCGTCAGCCGCACGACCGTGGCCGAGGTCGCGCGGCGAGCCGGGCTGTCGCGGATGACGGTCTATCGGCGCTACCCGGACGGCGCCGCGCTGATGCGGGCGCTGATGACGCGGGAGTTCGGGGCGTTGCTGGCCGCCGCGCAGGCGCAAGCAGACGGCGGGGCGACCGCGCGCCAGCGTCTCGTCGGCGCCGCCACGCGCACGGTCGACGGCCTGATGACGCACCCGCTGATGCTGCGCATCCTCGAGCTCGAGCCCGAGCTGCTGCTGCCGTACCTGACCGAACGGATCGGCCGCTTCCAGCAGCTCGCCCGAGGCGCGGTCCGGGCGACGATCGTCGATGGCCAGGAGGACGGGTCGATCCGGGCCGGGGACCCGGGCGCGCTCGCCGAGACCTGCGAGTACGCCG
The DNA here is from genome assembly GCA_963794825.1 of uncultured Solirubrobacterales bacterium. Classification (GTDB taxonomy): domain Bacteria; phylum Actinomycetota; class Thermoleophilia; order Solirubrobacterales; family Solirubrobacteraceae; genus Palsa-465. Next base: position 923,774 of record CAWCFB010000003.1, on the reverse strand, counting down.
CGCGCGGGATCGTGCTGGCGGCGCGGTCGCTGTCGCCGCGCCAGCGCGCGGTGGCGCTGGCCGAGCTCGCAGCCCTGCTCGACGCCTACCTGCGCCCGTAGCTTCCCAGGTGTGACACTTTGACGTTATCTGTATCATTGCCTCCACGATGGCTGAGATGCTGTGGTCCGGATGGGGCGATCCAGCGCAGGCGACGACGTTGCCGCCGGCGATCGTCGAGCTGCTCGGCCGGGGGCTCGGAGTAACGCACGCGGGCGCAAGCCCACCCGCGCTCGACGCGATCTCCCTCCCGCAGTCGCGGCTCGCCCCCGGAGCCCTCGATGCCATCACCGAGATCGACCGCAGCGCGGAGGCCCGGGTCCGCCACACGCGCGGCAAATCGACGCCCGACCTGCTGCGCCTGCGCGCCAGCGACTTCGACCGACGCCCCCGATGCGGTCGCGCGACCGAGCGACCACGAAGAGGTCCAAGCCTTGCTGGAGTGCTGCAGCGAGCAGCGAGTCGCAGTCGTCCCCTACGGCGGCGGCACCTCCGTGGTCGGCGGACTCGAGCCCGACGCCGGCGCCCACACCGCGCTGCTCGCCCTCGACCTCGGACGGCTTGCCGCGCTCACGGACCTCGACGAGACCTCACGGGTTGCCACCCTCCAGCCCGGGCTCAGAGGCCCCGAGGCGGAGCAACTGCTGAACGCGCGCGGGTACACGCTCGGCCACTTCCCCCAGTCGTTCGAGTACGCGACCCTCGGCGGCTTCGCGGCCGCGCGCTCCAGCGGCCAGGCCTCGGCCGGCTACGGCCGCTTCGATGAGCGCGTCGTCCGCTTAAGGTCGCCACGCCGGCGGGGACGATCGAGCTGGGCCGTGCGCCGAAGTCCGCCGCCGGCCCCGACCTGCGGCAGCTGTTCCTCGGCTCCGAGGGCGCCTTCGGCGTGATCACCGAGATCGGCGTCGAGGTCAGACCCGTACCGGAAGAGCGGATCTACGAGGGCTGGCGGTTCGAGTCCTTCGCGCACGGCGCCGACACGCTCAGGCGGCTGATCCAGGACGGCCCCGTCCCGACCGTGCTGCGGCTCTGCGACGAGGCGGAAACCGCGCTCAACCTCGCACGCCCGAGCGACATCGGCACGGGCAGCGAAGGCGGCTGCCTGGCCATCGTGGGCTACGAGGGCGCCGACGACGAGGTCGCCGCACAGGCGCCAAGCGGTGACGAAGATCCTCGACGCCGCGGGCGCCCAACCGGATCGTGCCAGCGGGCCAGACCTGGGCCCACGGCCGCTACCGCGCGCCGTACCTCCGGGATGCGCTGCTCGACGCCGGCGCGCTGGTCGAGACGCTCGAGACCGCCACGTTTTGGTCGAACCTCCACACCCTCTACGCCGCGGTGACCGACGCCTTGAAAACCAGCCTCGGGACCGCGGTCATCCTCACCCACATCTCGCACGTGTACCGCTCGGGCGCGTCGCTGTACTTCACGGTCGCCGCCGCTCAAGGCGACGATCCCGTCAGCCAGTGGCAGGCCGCCAAGCGGGCCGCCTCGGACGCGATCGTGCAGAGCGGAGGCGAGATCACCCACCACCACGGGATCGGGATTGACCACCGCGAGCACTACGCGCGCGAGCTCGGCCCGCTCGCGATCGAGGTCCTCAGAGCCGTGAAGCAGACGGTCGACCCGAACCACATCATGAATCCGGGGGTACTGATCCGATGAGGCCGCCCGAGGGGCCGAGCACTTACCTGAACGCCGAGCGCCGGCGACAGGAGCTCGACGCAGCTCGCTGACGGCGAGCAGCTCGACCTGCTCGTCGATCGGCGGGGGCGTCACCGGCGCCGGCGTCGCGCTCGACGCCGCCACACGAGGACTCAAGGTCGCGCTGCTCGAGCGCCGCCAGCTCGCCACCGGCACCTCGCGGTGGAGCTCGAAGCTCGCCCACGGCGGACTCCGCTACCTCGCCCAGGGAAATCTCGGGCTCGCCTGGGAGTCAGCGCGCGAGCGCCACCTGCTGGCCACCTACATCGCGCCGCATCTGATTCGCGCGCTGCCCCAGCTGACCCCGGCCTCGGCGCTGTTCGAGATCGGGAATCCGCATGGGAGACGGGATGCGCGCCCTCGCCGGCACCAGCCGCAAACGACTTCCGTGCGCTCGGCGAATCAGCGCTGAAGAGGCGCAGCGGTGGGCGCCCGGCCTCAAAGGCGACCGCCGCGATCCTCCACTGGGACGGGCAGCTCGAGGACGACGCGCGGCTTGTGATCGCGATCGCCCGCACGGCCGCCGCGCATGGGGCCAAGGTGATCACCTACGCCGAGGTCGACCGGCTGACCGACTCTGGGCGCCGAGGTCACCGACGTGCTCACCGGCCATCCGTTCACCGTCCGTGCGCGGCGGGTGATCAACGCCACCGGCGTGTGGGCTGACCGGCTGGTCGCCGACATCAAGCTCCGCCCCAGCCGCGGCTCCCACATCCTCGTCGACGCCGCCCGGCTCGGAGACCCGCGCGCGACCATCAACATCCCGATCCCCGGCCACTTCGGCCGGTTCGTGTTCGCGATCCCACGCTCCGATGGCCTGGTGATGGTCGGGCTGACCGACGACCCCCACGACGGCGCCGAGATCCCCGACGTGCCCGCGGCCCACGCAACAGGACATCGAGTTCCTGCTCGTCACCGCGTCTCGCGGCCCTGGCCACTCCGCTCACGCGAGGACGACATCGTTGGCAGCTTCGCCGGGCTGCGACCGTTGCTCGACACCGGCGAGCAGCAGACCGCCGACATCTCACGCGAGCACACGCGTCAGCACCGACCCGGACACGAACGCGGTCACGATCGTCGGGGGCAAGCTGACGACCTACCGGCGGATGGCCCAGGACGCCGTCGACGCCGTCACGGATACCCCGTGCCGAACCCAGCGGCTGCCACTCGTCGGCGCAGGCGAGCGGCCGACCGCGGCGCCGCCCCGCCTGATCCGCCGCTACGGATCCGAAGCGGCCGCGACTCACGACCGGGCACGACCCCGTCGGCCCAGGGCTTCCCGCCCTGCAGGCCGAGTTCGCGACCGCCGTCGAGCGCGAGGGCGCACTGACCGCCGACGACATCCTCGACGTCCACACCCGCCTCGGGCTGGTCCCGGCGTGGCGCGAGCAGGCTCAGCCCGCGGCGAACGACGCGCTCGAGACGATCGCGTCAAGCCGGCCGACGATCTGGTCGGCGTAGCGGACGAACGGCGCGAAATCGAAGATCTCATCGAGATCGAGCGCCGCGACCAGCCGGATCCGCCGCCAGCAGCTCACGCAACTGAACGCTGGTCGGCGATCGCGCGCTGCGCCAGCTGCTGGACGATCCGGTAGGCCTCGTCGCGGCTGCGTCCGGTCGCCACCAGGGCCAGCAGAACCCGCTGTGAGAACAACGCTCCGTAGGTCAGATCGAGGTTCGTCCGCATCCGGGTCACGTCGATCTCCATCCCTTCCACGAGCGCGATCGCACGCCGCTGAAGGTGGTCGAGCAGGGTGGTCGAGTCGGGCAGGATGACCCGTTCGACAGACGAGTGGGAGATGTCGCGCTCGTGCCAGAGCGCGACATCCTCGAGTCCGGCCATCGCGTTCCCGCGGAGCACGCGCGCGAGTCCGACGATCTGCTCGGACTTGATCGGGTTGCGCTTGTGCGGCATCGCGCTCGATCCCTTCTGGCCGGCCGCCGAACGGCTCGGACACCTCCGCGACCTCGGTCCGAGCCAGGTTCCGGATCTCGGTGGCCAGCCGCTCGAGCCCCGCGCCGGCGAGCGCGATCGCCGACAGAGCAGCTCGGCGTGGCGGTCGCGGGCGACGACCTGGGTGGAGACATCTTCGGCGTCGAGGCCCAGCCGCTCGAGCACCCGCCATTCGAAATCGGGCGAGGTGGCGGAGTAGGTCCCGACCGCGCCGGAGATGGCTCCAACCGACGCTTGGCCGAAGGCTCGCCGAAGTCGCTCGAGGTTGCGGTGGGCCTCGAACGCGAACCCGGCGAGCTTGATCCCGAAGGTCGTCGGCTCGGCGTGGATCCCGTGGGTCCGCCCGGCGCACAGCGTCCCTACGTGTTCCCGCGCGCGGGTGGCCAGCGCCGTGACCAGACGCCCGGAATCCGGCAGCACGAGCTCGGCGACCCGCTTGAGCTGGAGCGCGAGCCCCGTATCGAGCACGTCGCTCGAGGTCAGCCCGTGGTGGATCCACCGTCCCGCGGGCCCGGCCGAGGCGGCGAGCACGTCCACGAACGCCGCCGTGTCGTGATCGGTCACCTTCTCGCGCTCGTTGATCGCCTCGACGGTGAAGGTCGCCGCGCGGATCGCGGTCGAGCTCGTCCGCCGTCGGTCCGTCCATCTCCTCGCACGCCGCGACCTCGACCTCGCGCATCGCCTCGAAGTGGGCCTCCTCGGACCAGACTTCGGCGAGCTCCCGTCGCGTGTAGCGCGAGATCACTTCGTCTTCAGCGTCCGCGTGACCGTGGCCGACACCGGCTGGCCGCCGCCCTGCGACAGGTCGGTGATCACGTGTACCTTGAGCTTCTTCTGGCGGTGCAGCGTGCGCCACACGTCGCGGCTCACGGTCCGGCTGATCGCCACCATCTGGCCAGAGGGAATCGAGACGTGGGCAAAGGCCAGCAAGACACCGCCCAGCGGGCCGCCCGCGGTCGGCTGGAAGGTCTTGGCCGTGACCACGAGCACGGTGCCGGTGCACACCTGTCCGGACGGCGCCGGGCACCGTGACCGAGAGCGTGACGACGCGACCGGCGGCTCAGACGGACCGTGTTCCCGACCGTCACCGCAGCCCGGGGACGACCTGGAACGTGTGCGCCGACGTGCTCACGGTTCCCGGGGACGTCGACTGCGACGCCCTGACGGTGTAGAGCCCGGCGGCGAGCTGGTGCGGCCAGGTCGCGCTCCAGGTCGCCGCCGCTCATGTCGTGGTCGTCGTGCCCGAGCGGCTTGCCGTTGGCCGAGTCGCCCTTCCACACGCGTCACGGTGACGGTGGTCGAGTCGCCGGATGCGGTCGCGGCCGAGCCGGCGAACACGCACCTGCGCCGCTGCGACACGGACGCGCCGGCCGGCTGGGTCGGTCATGGTCAGCTGACCATTGCCGGTGGGCGCGCTGATCGTGAACGTGACGGGCGAGCTGATGCCGTACAGACCGCCCGGCGCGAACTGCGACGCGACCGCTGTGTACGTGCCGTTTGCGAGCGAGGGGGTCACCTGCGTCGACCACTTGCCTGAGCTGTCGACGGTCGCGCTCAGCGTTCGGACCACCGACCCGGACGTGCTCGCGCCGCCGTAGATGGACCAGCAGGACACTCGAGTCGCCGGACGCGGCCCCGGCGGTGCCCGACAGCGTCGGCGTCGAGGTCGTGAGCGGCGCCGAGCCGGGCGAGTTGATCGTGACCGTCGGCGGCGTCGGATGACTCAGCGTGAACGTCGTGTCGCTGCGATCCCCGCGTCGCCGACGAGGTCATCCTGCTCGGCTTCGACGGTATACGTCCCGTTCTGCAGCTGTAGGTTCGGCGACACGCTCCAGATGCCGTTGCTCTGGACCGTGGTGGTCATCGTCTGGACGGCGGACCCCGCAGAGCAAGTGGTGACCGTCCCGCTGCACACACGGACCGTGACCTGCGGGTTGTTGCCGAATCCGGTGCCGCCCGCACCGGCAAACGACTCACTGGTCACCGACGCACCCGCGGTCGGCTGCGTGATCGTCACCGCCGGCGCCGCGCCGGGAACCGAGAGCGACAGACCCACGTCAGTCTCGTCGCACAGCGTCGACCAGAACGCCGAGAGGGTGCTGTCGTCGGTGACGGTCAGGACGATCGTCCCGCCGGGGGCGACGGTCACCTGCGGTCGGGGCGACCGCCGGAGCTTCCGGTGCCGCTGGCGATCGACGTCCCGCGACGTAAGCGCCCACGAAGTGCCGCACACGAGCGTCCTGGTTGGGCTCGCTGACCGAACCGGAGACGGTGACCGTCTGCGCGCGTGGAGAACGGCGATGTCCAGGTCAGCGTCACCGACTTCCCCGCCGCCGGCACCATCTCGAGCGGTCGCGAGGAGCCGCTGGTCGGCGACGCGATCCAGGTCGTCGGCGAACGAGGCTGCTGTTCGTGTAGCCGGCGAGCGTCTTGGCGTTGCCGGTGAAGCTGCTCGACGTGCGTCAGCGTTGCGCCCGACGCCGCGTAGGACCATGACTGGACGCCGTACTCCGTGCTCGAGTTGAGATCCGCGGGCTGGCTCCAGGTGAACGTCCCCGCGAGCGCGGACGCCGGCAGCGCCAGCAGGGCGGCACACGCGACCACCACCGCCCAACACCCAATCAAGCGTCTTCCCACCACGCGGGAGAGTAGCTCTAAATACCGAGGATTCGCGCTGCCAGCACGGCCGCGTTCCGCGCGTTGTCGACGCCGACGCACGCGACCGGCACGCCGGGCGGCATCTGGCTGATCGACAGCAGCGCGTCGAGCCCCCCGGCCACCGACGTCCGCGACGTGAGCGGCACTCCGATCACCGGCAGGTCGGTGTGCGCCGCGACGACGCCGGGCAGCGCCGCCGACAGGCCGGCGCCCGCGATGATCACGCGGATCCCGCGCATCCGCGCGTGCTTGGCGTACTCGGCGACCGTGTCTGGCTCGCGGTGGGCCGACATCACTCGCGTCTCCGAGCCGATCCCGCGGTCGGCCAGCTCCTTCTCGGCCGCCTCCATCCGCTCAAGATCGCTCTTTGAGCCCATCACGATGCCGACCCGGGGAGCGTCGACCTCGAGCTCCTCGATCTCGGCTGCCGTCTCGGCGATGGCCTCTGGAACCGCTTCTTCGGCCATCACGTCACCGCCCGCAGCGCGATGTCGCGCCGCACCTGCATGCCGTCAAACTCGATCATGTCGACGGCAGCATAAGCGGACGTCCCGGGCGGCGGCGGCGCCGGTCCCGAGCGCGGTCACGTTCAGCACCCGCCCGCCGGCGGTCACGAACCCCCCATCGCCATCGTGCCCGGTACCGGCGTGGGTGACAAACACGGCGTCCGAAACCCGCTCCAATCCTCGGATCACATCGCCCGACGAAGACGACTCCGGATACCCCGCGCTGGCGAGGACGACGGTCACCGCCATCGCCGGATCCCACTCGAGTACGCCATTGCGCAGGCCGCCGGGCTCGGTCGCCGCCACCAGCAGCGACAGCAGGTCGGTCCGGAGGCGCGGAAGGATCGCCTGGGTCTCCGGGTCGCCAAAGCGGACGTTGAACTCGAGCACCCGGGGGCCGTCCGCGGTCATCATCAGCCCCGCGTACAAGACGCCGTGAAACGGGATGCCCCGCCGCCCGAGCTCGTCGAGGACGGGCTGGTGGATCTGCGCCGCGAGCTCGCGCGCGACGCGTGAATCGACCGCAGGCACCGGCGAGTAGGAGCCCATGCCACCGGTATTCGGGCCACGGTCGCCGTCGAAGATGCGCTTGTAGTCCTGCGCGGAGGCCAGGGCCAGCGCGTTCTCGCCGTCGCACAGAGCCAGCAGCGACAGCTCCTCGCCGACCAGGTGCTCCTCGACGACGACCCGCTCGGTTCCGAACCGCCGCTCGACCAGCAGCCCATGCAGCGCGCCGCGTGCCTCGCGCTCGTCCGCGGCGATGATCACGCCCTTGCCCGCCGCCAGCCCGTCGGCCTTGATCACGGTCGGGTAGCCGGTCACGGCGGCCATCCCGGCCTCGACATCGGAGACGACCTGATACGCCGCAGTCGGGATGCCGGCGGCCTCCATCACCTCCTTGCAGAATGCCTTCGAGCCCTCGAGCTGCGCCCCCGCCGCGACCGGGCCGAAGCAGCGGATCCCGGCCTCGCCCAGCGCGTCGGCGACCCCCGCGACCAGGGGCGCCTCCGGCCCGACGACGACCAGGTCGACCGCCTCGGCCGATGCCAGCCGCACGACCGCGGCGCGATCGCTGGGGTCGATGGTGGCCAATCGCGCGTCCAAACCGATCCCGGGATTCCCCGGCGCGCAGATCAGCTCTGGCCGCTGCGGCGAGCGGGCCAGCGCCTGGACGAGCGCGTGCTCGCGACCGCCGCCCCCGAGTACGAGGACCTTCGGTGCCGGAAGCGCCAACGATCCTAAATCGAGCCGATGAAGTCGTCGACGGGGATGGCGATCAGCGTCTCGTACTTGGCGGTCCCGCGCGAGCCGAGCTCGAGCGACACCCGCGCCATCGTCTTCTCGTCGGGCGCCTCGACGACGTTGACGAAGTCGCAACGGCCGAGCGTCGCCCACTGCGCCTTCACGGTCGCGCCCAGCTGCTCGATCTCGCGGTTCACCTCTCGGATCCGCGCGGGGTTGTTCTTGATCGTCTGAACGCCGTCCGGCGACAGCGTGGAAAGCATGATGTAGGTCGGCATTCGATCCTCCTGTGGCGTCGGCGAAGCGGAGCACTTGTAACCTACTGGCCGCCTTGCGGCTTCGCATCCCGATAACCACGGTCCTCGCCCTTACCGCTTGCACAGTGCCCGCGGTCGCAGCGCGGGGGGCGTCGGTCTCCACCAACCGCGGCTGCTACTCGGTCGGCCAGAAGGTGACGCTCACCGGCAAGGGGTTCGCGCCGGCGACGCTCCTACGTGGTGACGCTCGACGGCGTCTACTTCGGGTCGAGCGGCACGGGTTCCACGGGCGCGTTCTCGGTGACCTTCGGTCCTGGTGGGCTGTACGCCAACTTTCCACAGCTCGTCGACACGCTGCAGGTCTCCGACGGCACCTCCACGGCGACGACGACGTTCACGATCACTCGCCCCGCCGGGGCCCGGTTCCTGGCCAGCGGAGGCAACCCGCGAACGCTGAAGGCGCCGTTCGAGGTCTGGGGGTTCTCTCCCAGCGGCGCTCGCCGACCGCTGTACATGCACTACATCGGCCCGCGCGGCGCCTACAAGACCACGGTCTCGCTGGGGCAGTCCGGCGGCCAGTGCGGGTACCTGAGGACCAAGCCCCTGCGCGTCTTCCCGTTCGTCCCAAGCCCGGGGGCGTGGACGTTTCAGGTCGACACGCACCGGGGCTACTCGCGCCACCCCAGCGGGCCGGTCGCCCGCATCGGGGTCGGCGTCGCCTAGGTATTTCGGAGCGTGCGCCGGCCTGCCACGGGCGCCTGGCTTCGCCTCGATACCCAACGCCTAACCGGGCTCCTCTCGTCCCCCAGAGCCCGGGTCGTCACGGCGGTGTTCGCCGCCGGGCTCGCGATCAGGATCGCCTTCGTCGTCCTCTATCGACCGGCCTTTCTGGGCATTCCCGACTCCGGCACCTACATCGACTCGGCCCACCATGCGCTGTTCTCAGATGTCTACGAGACCGCGGGCTATTCGCTGTTCCTGCGGATCGTCCACTTCGTCTTCCCCCACAGCCTCACCGTCGTAATCGTGCTCCAGCACGTGCTCGGTGTCGCCACCGCCGGCGTCCTGTACTGGGTGGTCAGGCGGGTTACCGGCTCAGAGCTGCTCGGCCTCGTGCCCGCGGTCCTGGTGCTGTTCGACGGCTTCGGGCTGTGGGTCGAGCACACGCCGCTGGCCGACCCGCTGTTCGGCTTCACCGTGGCGCTGGCGCTCGCGCTGACGCTCGCGGCGAGCCAAGGTCCGCTGTGGCTGGTGGGGGCGGCGGGGGCGATGATCGCCATCGCCGGGGTCGTGCGCGCCGTCGGGCTAGTGATGATTCCGGTTGCCGTGATCTGGCTCGTGTGGACGAGGCCCGGCTCCACGAGGGTCGCCGCGCGGGTAGCCGGTGTGGCAGCGCTGCTCGCCCCCGCCTGCGCGGTGCTCGCCGTGTACGTGCTCGCCCAGCAGTCCGCGACCGGGTTCTCCGGGCTTACGCTGACCACCGGCCGCGCGATCTACGCCCGCGCAGCGCCCTTCGCCGACTGCTCGCAGTTCACGCCGCCCGCCGGCACTCGAGCCCTGTGCGAAACCACCCCGGCCCGAGAGCGGGGCAGTTTCAACCAGTACGAGACCGGCTATCCCGACCGAGCGCCGCCCGGGTTGGTGGTGACCCGCTCGATCAGCCCCGCCTGGCGCGTGTTCGGACCGCCGCCCAACGGCAACAGCAAGCTGATGGCGTTCGGGCTGGAGGCGATGATCAACCAGCCGCTCGACTACGTGCGCACGATCGCGGACGATTTCTCCGGCTACTGGACCGATGATCACCACAACTTCATCGCCGCGGACGCAGCCATCGATCCCGACGTGGTTCGGGCGATGCGGGGCTACTACGGGGTCGGCGGTGCCAGCGTCGGAGGGCTTGGCTTCCTGCGCTGGTATGGGAATTGGATCCAGCTGAAGGGTTGGCTCGTGCTCGCATTGCTGTTGGTCCCGATCGCCGGCTTTCTTACCCGTGACCGAGTACGGCGCCAGGCCGCCGTCCTGTTCGCGGTCTCGGGCTGGCTGCTCCCGCTGGCCGCGGTTGCCACCGCGTCCGGCAATGTCCGCTACCTCCTGCCGGCGTATGGACCGCTGGGCGCGGCCGCCGCGATCGGGCTGGCGGGACGTAACTACCGCCTCCCGTACCGCCGGCCCCCGAGGGTGCTCACGAAGAGCTCCGGCCGACCGCGGTGGCGTTAGGGACCGAGGAGTTGGCGGGCGCGCCCGGGACCGCGTACAGCACGACGCCGCCGATCGCGCGAGGGTGAAGGCCGATCGCGGACAGGAACGCCGGCCAACGGCCCGGCGCGGCGGCGTCGAGGAGGATCTGGGAGACGTGGTGTGCCCGGAGCAGCTCTGCGAACGACCCGGGAGTGGGCGGAAGGTTCTGAAACGCCATCTGCTCTGCCGCTGACTCGTGCTCGTACGGCGGCGGGAGCGCCTTCAACACGTAAGTCGCCGCCAGGTTGAAGGAGAAGCCGGCCTCCGCCTGCCACAGCTGCCCATCACCGTAGACGCCATACGGAAGGGTGAGCACGGTGGCCCCGGCCGGGATCACCCGTCGCGCGGTCCCCCCAGCGATGAAGCGCGGCTGGCTGGGCACGCTGTTCCACCACCCATCTCCAATTGCGGGAAAGGTCAGCAGCAGGCCGACGGCCACAGCCGCCCATCGCAGGCGGGCACGACCGGTGCCGGCAGTCAGCCACGAGGCGATCCCGACCGCCAGCACGAGGTCGACGAAGACCATGAACCGCGCTGGGAGGAGCTGCTTGAACAGAGGCAGGCCCGAGACGATCCGCCACGGTGCCGGCACCACGTGTTGTCCATGGATCGTCAGTTCGGGACCAAGCGCCAGTATCAACGCAGTTGCCCCGACGGCTGCGAGCAGCTTTGTGGACCGGCGGCGCCAATGGGTTAGGAGAAAGGCGCCAAATGCGCCCAGAAGCGCCACCCCGACGTACCCCACATCCTCGGTGATTCCCGCTGGGAAGTGATAGCTCTGCGGGAAGTGACTACTGATGTTCGTGAACGTGTGACCTCCGAACAGGGTGATCGGGGTAGGTATCACGAGGTTCAGTGGATCGAGTGGGTATGCACTGGAATCCGTGGGCGGCAGGTGTGACTTGGCGATCGCCCACCACAGGTATGGAGACACGATCACCGCTGCCACCAGCCCGCCGATGAGCACCTCCGCGAACAATCGGGCAAGACGGCGCCGGTCGGCTTGGTCGCCCGTCACGTAGGCAGCGGCGAAGGCCACGGCGCCGAACAGCACGACATCGAACGTGAGCTCGGTCGAAAGCAGGAACTGCCCGATGAACAGCAACGCCACGAGCGCGACGAACCGCCTCCGTGAGATCAGCTCCTGAAGGCGGCGGATGGCCAGCAACGGAAACAGTGGGATGAAGAAGATGGTGAACAGGTTCGGATGCTGGGTGAGGTGCTCCAGCTCGTAGCTGCTGAACCCGAAGATCAATCCGCCGATCAACGCCGGCCCTGTCCTGCGAGTCACCTGTCGGCAGAGCACGAACGCGGTAAACGCCGACAGCGCCGGCGAGAGCACCGCCAGCACGTTGTACGAAACCACGACGCCGGCCAACTCGGTCACCGGGAAAAGCACGAGTGCCGCCCCGGGGATCGCGTTGACCGTGGCGACGTTGACCCCGCCGGGGGCCCAGATCGCGTGGGAATAGAACGGGTTGAGTCCGTGGGCAATCGCGTGCGGCCACCACGACAGTGCCCACATGAAGGCGGGGGGATCGCCAGTCGCCGACAGCCCGCTGCACACGCAGTGCCCAGCCGGATCGACCAGCACGTGACGGCCGAAGAGCGCCACCGACAAGGCCAGGTAGAAGATCAGCGACAACCAAGTCGAGCCGGAACGGCCCCGTAGTCCGAAAGGCATGCGCTAGCTGAACCGCGAGGCGATGTCAAAGGGATAGATGTAAACGGTGAGATCACCGATGCTCGTGGAGGCGATGGGACGGCCGTCCGCCGGGTCGGGCGTCGTCACGCTCCGGAGCTGGATGCCGTGGTCGATCACGAGCATGGAATTCGTCCCGCGACGTGGCGTGTACCAGCTCGAGACGCCGATGTAGTACGGGCACATGGTGGGCGAGGGCGGGTGACACTGGGCGACGGGATAGGCCTTGAGATTGAATCCACTCATCCAGGTCAAGCCCGCAGCGTCCCAGTAACCCGTATATCCATAGGTGACGTGCTCGGACTTGGCGTAGCGAGCCAGCGCCTGCGCCTGCTGCGGTGTCGGGAACCTGAGCTGAGGCTGGAACGGGTCCCTGATCACCTGGTAGCAGGCGACCAGACCAAACAGGCAGACCCCAATGGTCACCCCCGCCTGCCAGCGCCGGCCGCGCGTGGCCAGCAGCGGCAGCAGGGCGCCCAGTGCCACATACCCGCCGAGAACGTACCGCGCGCTGTTGGCGTCGACCGGCGCATCGCTGAACACAAACGCGGCGCTCGAGGCGATTAGGGAGGAGACCCAGAAGACGACGTAGGCGAACCGCCGCGCGGCTGCTGGGTCTGGCGCAGGCGATGCCGACCGATCGCGTGCCGCCCGACGTCGCGTCGCAAACGGCAGGCCGACAAGCAAGGCCAGGACCAGGGCCCCGGTGATGTAGGTGGCCGCATCCACGGCGCTCGCGTAGCCACCCCCGAGGAAGTCTCCGCCCGCCAGGTTTGTATAGGACTCGACCAGCAGAGCGGCGTTTTTCACCACCTTCGTGGCGGAAGCGAAGCCGACCGGGAACGGCGTCGAGGTCCAGCCCATGCCCACCATGTCGTCGCGCAGGAGCTTGCCCACCACGAGCGCGATCACCGCGACGGCGACGGCGGTCCCCAGCAACCGCCAGGACGCTGCCCCGCGAACTCGCCACGCGAGCAGCCCCGCGGTCACGAGCATCGGCGCAATCCCCCACACCAGGAACAGCTTGTCCCCCGCGGCCGGAGCCGCGCTGAGCCCGCCCACGAGCACCGCGATCGCGGCCAGCTGCCAGGTGGCGAGAGTCCGGGCTCGGCCGGCGAGCCACACCATGAGCGCGCCGAGGAAGATTCCGTGCACCGCGGTCGGACCGTGCCAGTCGAAGCTGAAGAACATGAAGCGCCCGGCGGTGCCGGCGCACAGCAGCGCGGTCGCCGCCAGCACGGCCGGCCCCGGCCCTAGCGCGGACCAGGCCGACCAGGCCAGGATCGCGATGCCGATCAGCGTGAAGGCGGCGGGCGCGACTTCCCACAAATGGCGGTAGCCCGGCAGCCCGCTCGTGAGGTGCAGGAACCACAGCGGCTCGTACCACGGATGGTCCCCCAAGCCGACCAACGCCCCATGCGGCGCGCTCCCCAAGAGCTTGCCGATCATCGGCGCGATCGAGACGTCGCTGTCCATGTTGATCGCTGTGATCAGCGAGCGGAAATTGACCAGGACCACCAGCGCGTAGGCGCCCGCGAGCAGCACCGGCGCCCACGGCCAGAGCTGCGGCCACCGCTCCGGCAACCACCCCCGCTGGATTCGCACCCGGCGATTATGTACGGTGGCCGGCGATGGGCAAGGCCGCGACCACGCGCCTGCGTCGGTTGTACTGGCCGTTGGTTGCCCTCTGCACGGCGGGCGTGGCCCTTCGCGTGTTGGTGATGTTGACCTACTCGAGCGCCGTGTTCGTGTTCTACAACGGCGACTCGATCCGGTACGCCCGGATCGCCGCCCCGGGCTATCACTCGGGGCTGTTTTCCGACCCTTTCGCGCCCGCCGGGTATCCAGCGTTTTTGAAGCTCCTGCGCGCCATCTGGTCGGCGCTGCCATTCACCGTCGGTGTGCAACACGCGCTGGGGCTCGCGATCGCGCTCCTGCTGTACGCCCTGGCCCGCCGGCTGGGCAGCCCGCGTGGTGTCGCGCTCGTCCCCGCAGCGGTCGTACTGCTATCGGGCGACCAGCTGTTCCTCGAGCACTCGCTGTTGAGCGAGACCTTGTGGGCGGCGCTGGTGACGGGCGGCTTGTACGCCGTGATCCGCGGCGCCGGAACCGCCGAGCCTGACCGCAACGGTGACCGCGACAGCAACGGTGACCGTGACGGCAACGCCGACCGCGATGGCGACCCACGGTGGCTGATCGCCGCCGGCCTCCTCCTGGCCGGATCGGCCCTCGCCCGCCAGATCTCGATCCCCCTGTTGCTCGTCGCGAGCGTGTGGGTCGCGTTCGCCGTTCGGGGCCGAGTTGCCAGACGGGCCGTCCTGACCGCCGCCACCCTGGGCCCGGCAGTGGTCTTGCTCGGGCTGTACAGCGGCGTTGCCCACCTGGAGCACGGCGTCACGGGCCTTGGTGGGCGAAGCGGCTGGCAGCTCTACGGCCGCGTGGCCCAGTTCGCGAACTGCGCGGACTTCCACCCGCCGGGTCGGACCCGCTTGCTATGCCAGTCGACCCCGTCCGCCAAGCGGCCAGGGCTGGTGGCGCAGTTGTATGACCCATCCCTGCCGTTGGGCCGCTTTGACTACCAGGGCAAAGACGATGGACTGCTACGGCAGTTTGCTCTCGACGCGATCGTCAACCAGCCGGGCGACTATCTGGGCGCCGTGCTGGCCGATTGGGCCACGGCCGCGGGCTGGCAGAGGATCCGCCCCGGCGAGGGGGCGACCCCGTCGCTGATGCGCTTCAGCCGCCTGAGCCCTTACGGCGCGCCGGCGCCCACCGTGCAGGGAGTCGCCGCGTATTACCGGCGCGCGTACACCTCGGTCCGGGCGTTGCCCCTGCCCCATTGGGCGCAGCGGCTGGGCCGGTACCAATCGATCCTGCGCCTGCACGAGGTACTCGTCTTCCCTTTGTTGCTGATCGTGCTGGCCGGGCTCCTGCTCAGCCGTGGCCCGACCCGGGCCGGACTCGCGTTGGTGCTTGGGTTTTCGCTCGCGCTGTACCTGCTGCCGCCGGTCGCCAACGCTTGGGACGTGCGCTACGGCGTGCTTCCGGGCGAGCTGCTGGCAGCCGCAGCGGCGGCCAGCGGATGGCGGGTGGCGGTTGCCCTGCGGGAACGACTCGAGCGCAGGACGGGCCTCGTGGCCGGCGAGACTAGTTGATGGCCAACGCCGCGGCCGACCGCGCGAAGGTCAGCTCACCGCTCGCGCGCTCGCGGTCGGCATCCACCAGCACGGTGTCGCCGGCCACGAACCGGCCCTCGAGAATCGCCAGCGCCAGCGGGTCGACCAGCCGCTTCTGGATCACCCGCTTCAGCGGCCGGGCGCCGTAGGTCGGGTCGTAGCCGATGTCGCCGAGCAGCTGCTTGGCGTCGTCGGTGAGCCTCAGCTCGATCTCGCGCTCGCGCAGGCGATCGACCACTCGCTCGACCTGAAGATCGACGATCTCGGTCAGCTCGTCCCGGGTCAGCGGCGCGAACTCGACGATGTCGTCGAGCCGGTTGACGAACTCCGGCTTGAAGTTCGCCTCAACTCCGGCCCGGCCGCCGGGGATGTTGGAGGTCATGATCAGCACCGTGTTCTTGAACGACACGGTGCGACCCTGTCCGTCGGTCAACCGGCCGTCATCCATCACCTGGAGCAGCGTGTTGAACACGTCCGGGTGGGCCTTCTCGATCTCGTCGAGCAGCACCACGGAGTAGGGCCGGCGGCGCACGGCCTCGGTCAGCTGGCCCCCCTCGTCGTAGCCCACGTAGCCAGGCGGCGCGCCGACAAGCCGCGAGACGGAGTGCTTCTCCATGTACTCGGACATGTCGATCCTGACCATCGCGTCCTGGGTGTCGAACATGAACTCGGCCAGCGCCCGTGCCAGCTCGGTCTTGCCGACGCCGGTCGGGCCGATGAACAGGAACGTGCCGATCGGGCGGTCGGGGTCCTGCAGCCCGGCGCGCGAGCGCCGCAAGGCCGAGGACACGGCCTCCACCGCCTCGTCCTGGCCGATGACCCGCTGGTGCAGGCGATCCTCCATGTGGACGAGCTTCTCGATCTCCCCCTCGAGCAGGCGCGACACCGGCACGCCGGTCCACTTCGAGACGACTTCCGCCACGTCATCGGCGTCGACGTCGTTCTTCAGGAACCGGACCTCGCCGTCGTCCTCGGCAGCCTCGGCCTCCGCCAGCTTGCGTTCCAGCTCGGGGATGATCCCGTGCCGGAGCTCGGCCGCGCGGCCGAGGTCAGCCTCGCGCTCAGCGCGCTCGAGATCGATCTTCGCCTGGTCGAGTTGCTCGCGCAGCCCCGAGGCGGCGCCGATCGTCTCCTTCTCGCGCTGCCACTCGGCGTGCATCCCGGCCGAGCGCTCGCGCTCGGAGGCGAGCGTGCGCTCGAGCTGCTCTCGGCGCGCGACGGTCCCCGGGTCGTCGTCGTCCTTCAAAGATTCCAGCTCGATCTCGAGCTGCATGATGTGCCGGTCGACCTCGTCGATCTCGGTCGGCTTGGAGTCGATCTCCATCCGGATGCGCGACGCAGCCTCGTCGACCAGGTCGATCGCCTTGTCGGGCAGGAACCGGTCGGCGATGTAGCGGTGGCTTAGGGTCGCCGCCGCCACCAGCGCCGAGTCCTGGATCCGGACGTTGTGATGCAGCTGATACCGCTCTTTGAGCCCGCGCAGGATCGCGATCGTGTCCTGCACCGACGGCTCCTCCACCAGCACCGGCTGGAACCGCCGCTCGAGCGCCGGGTCCTTCTCGATGTGCTTGCGGTATTCGTCGAGGGTGGTGGCACCGACCGCGCGCAGCTCACCGCGCGCCAGCATCGGCTTGAGCATGTTGCCGGCGTCCATCGCGCCCTCGGCGGCACCGGCGCCGACGATCGTGTGGAGCTCGTCGATGAACACGACGATCTGGCCCTCGGCCTCGGTGATTTCCTTCAGCACGGCCTTCAGCCGGTCTTCGAACTCGCCGCGGTACTTGGCCCCCGCGACCATCGCCGACAGGTCGAGCGCGATCACGCGCCGGTCCTTGAGCCCCTCTGGCACGTCACCGGCCACGATCCGCTGCGCGAGCCCCTCGACGATCGCCGTCTTGCCCACGCCCGGCTCACCGATCAACACCGGATTGTTCTTCGTCCGGCGGCTGAGCACCTGGATGACACGGCGGATCTCGTCGTCTCGGCCGATCACCGGGTCGAGCTTGCCCCGCTCGGCCGCCTCGGTCAGGTCGGTGCCGTACTTCTCGAGCGCCTGGAACTTGTCCTCGGGGTTCTGGTCGGTGACGCGGTGCGAGCCGCGCACCTCCTCGAGCGCGCGCAGCAGTTCGTCTTGCGCGGCGCCCGCGTCCCGCAGCGCCTCGCCCGCGGGACCGGAGTGCTCTGAGAGGGCCAGCAGCAGGTGCTCGGTCGAGACGTACTCGTCCTTGAGCGCGCGCATCTCGGACTCCGCCGCGCGCAGGACCGCGATCAGCTCACTGGACGGGTTCGTCTGCTCCGGGCCGCCGTTGCTGAGCGTGGGCAGCGCCTCGAGCGCGCCGTTGACGCTCGCGCGGACCACGGCCGGATCGACACCGAGCTTGCGCAGCACCGGCACCACGATTCCGTCCGCCTGCTCCAGCAGCACCGCGAGCAGATGCTCGGGCGTCGTCTGCGGGTTGCGGCGCTCGTCGGCGAGCCGCTGGGCCGCCTGAATCGCCTCCTGGCTCTTGATCGTGAATCGGTCTGGCTGCATCGAGATCCTCGTTCGTAAATCTAAGTCGTCTTGACTAAGATTGTATCACGCAGGCCCCGCTACAGCTTGATTTTCTTACCGCCGGTCTGGGCCTGGACTGACTCGCCCGGAGCGCCGATCACGCCGTACACGGTTCCGTCGAGGGCGACGCCTCGAACGGTCGCGCTAACCGACTGGCCACGCCGTTGGCCGGCGCGGATCTTCGACCGCTGACGGCCGGAGAGCTTCAGCGTCAGCGTCACGCTCCCGCGCGATCTGAGATGGATGATCTTCGAGTCGACCTCGAACGGTTTCGCGCTGCCGACCTTGATCTCCGCGTAGGCGGCGGCGATGCATGCCGCCGAGCACGTGACCGTCGCCTTCAGGGCGTGGCTGGACAGCGGATGCTGGTGGCTGGGCACCGACAGCGACACCCGCACGGCGAACGGCACGCGCGCGAGCGCGTAGGTGGAGAGGTTCGCGAGGTTGACGCTCCCCCAGCCCGTCGCCGGGTCGAAGCCAGGGGCCGCGTTGCAGCAACCAAGCGGAGAGGAGTTGATGAACACGTCGTTGCTGCCGACGGTCACGTCGTCGAACACGCCCGCCGCGCCGGACCGGCCGAGCGAGTACAGGAGCGGATTGACGAGTCCGAGGGCGGCGTGGCCTGAGGCGTGCAGGATTTGATCGACGAGCGCAAGTCCGCCCGCGAGCAGCGGGGTCGCAGCGCTCGTGCCGCCCACCGTCGCCCACGCGTCGGCGGGACCGCTGCCGCAGTCGGGCGGTCCGGCCGAGCAGTAGATCGCGTAGCCCGGCAGTACATCGGCGAGCATCGACACATCCGGGACGACGCGTCCCTTGGACGCTGTGGCACCGTTCTGGTAGTTGGGGCGGCGGAAGTACCGGCTGACGCCGCCACCGCCCCCGAGATCGGCCTGCAGCCCGGTGTCGTTCCACACCACCTGGTTGGCGATCTGGTTCGACGCGTTGAGCGTGAAGTTCGTCCCCCCGACTCCGGTCACCCACCACGACGACGCCGGGTAGTTGACCGCCGTCCCGTGAAGCGAAACGCCGTTGCTGTCGAGGCAGTCGGCGGACCCTTGGTCGCCGCTCGCGGCGAGATAGGTGACCCCGGTCGCGGCCGCCTCGGCCAGCGATGCCTCAGCGCCGTCGAGCCCAGCCGAGCTGATGGCGCCGATCACGTCCCGTTCGCAGAGCCCGAGCGACACCGACACGACCTGCGGATGGTGGCCCCGGTTACCGAGCGGCGCGGTCATCGCGATCAGCGTGTTGGCCGGCGTCGCGCTCGACTCGTAGACGTCGATCTGCTTGAGGTTGGGCGCACTCGCGTCGAGCACCTCGAGGTCGAGCGTCGCCTCGCCGCCGGGCGGGAGTGGATGCGAGATGCCCCCCACGCCGTAAGCGTTGAGCGCCGGCACCGGCAGCCCGAAGCACTGCGCGAACGCATCCACGTCCGAATTCTTGAAGCCGTCGATCTCGATCAGCGCCGCCGTCTCGCCCTGCCCACCCACCCCTGCGGCGCGCAGCGGCGCGAAGTCATATGCGGTCGTGTATTGGTTGGGCGTGAAACCGCCGCTCAGCTGGGCACCGGCGCACCCGCTCACCGTCCCGGTGCGGTTCTGGTAGCCCGACGGCACCCCGACAGCGGCTGGCTTGGCGACCGGGCGCGTGTCGAGGCCGACGACGCTCTTGACGAGGCCTCTCAGACCGGCCGGGACGCGATGGGCCGCGGAAGCCGCGCTGGCGCTGATCGGGGCGATGAACCGCTCGCCCTTCTCCTCGATCTGCGCCAGCCGTACGCCGAAGAGCCTTTGCGCACGGGCGACCGTCATCCGCGCGTCGGCGAACATCCCCGTGGCGTCGATCTTGACCGCGCTCGCCCCGGCGCGGCGAAGGTACGAGACCACCCGTCGGCGCGTCGTACTGGTAGCGCCGTACCGGCTCGACAGCCACCGCAGCGAGCGGTAGTGCGCGTACTGCGGCGAGCCGGGCGTCGCGATCGAGGTCGCGAGCCGCTCGAGCCCCTGCGTGTTGGCCGTCAGTGGGAACACGAGCTGGAGCCTCTGCGCTGGGCGCGCGGGCCGCGTCTGCTCGGCGCCCGCGATCGGCGCGGCGATCAGCAGCGCGCAACAACTCATGATCAGTCCCACGGCCCGCCCCATCACGCACACCTCCTAGGTCGCGCGCATCATCGCAGGATCAGGCAGCTTTAGGCGCGATCGATCGGAACCCGGAACCGCGCCAGGTCGGCCGCGCGCACGATCTCGCCCCCCCGCTCGTACGGGACGATCTCCGCGCGGAGCTCGCGACGGAGCGCCTCGAGCCGTTCGACCTCCGCCTTCAGCTCCGCGGCGCGCTGCTCGAGCTGTCTGACCTTGCGGGCCATCGAGGAGAGTTCGCCCTCGAGCTGGAACACGCGCTCGACGCCGGCCAGGTTCATGCCCAGCTCGACGGTCATCTCCTGGATCCGCCGCAGCCGGTCGACATCCTGCTGGCTGTACAACCGCGTCCCCTTGGGCGAGCGCTTGGGCTCGATCAGCCCGCGCGCCTCGTACATCCGCAGCGTCTGCGGGTGCATCTCGGCCAGCTCCGCCGCCACCGAGATCATGAACACGCCGCGATCGGTCGACACCTCGACTCGGGTCGTCGTGCTCCGCATTCGCCGACTGGCCATCACGCCTCCCCCTGGGTTGCGAACAACTTCGCCCGCGGGTTCCCGTCGATCACCTCGGAGAGCTTGTCAACGGCTTCGGACTGCTCAGGCGACAGCGACGCCGGTACGTCGATCACGAACCGGTAGTGGATGTCCCCGCGTCCCTTGCCGCTCAGCCGCGGCGGACCCTCGCCGCGAATCCGCTGGACCGTGCCGTGCTTGGTCCCGCGGGGTACGCGCAGCCGCTTGGAGCCGTTGAGCGTCGGCACCTCGATGACGGCGCCGCGGATCGCCTCGGGGATCGTCAGCGGGACCTCGACCTCGAAGTTGTCGCCGTTGCGCTTGAACACCGGCGAGTCCTTGACGCGAGTGATCACGAACAGATCGCCGGGCTCCCCGGCCCCGCGGGGGGCGGGCTCGCCCTTGCCCTTCAGGCGGATGCGACTGCCGTCACGCACGCCGGCCGGGATGTTGACCCGCAGCCTGCGCACGCTGCGCTGGGCGCCGGTGCCGTGGCAGGTGGGACAAGGGTCGTCGATCACGGTGCCCGAGCCACCGCAGTTCGAGCACGGCTGCGAGATCGAGAAGATCCCCTGGCTCTGGGACTCGACGCCGCGGCCCTGGCACACAGGGCACACGCGCGGCGTGGTGCCGGGCTTCGCGCCGGTTCCGTGGCAGGTCGGGCATTGGTGGGAGGTCGGCACCTGCAGCGGCAACTGGGCGCCGTTGACGGCCTGGTCGAAAGTGAGCGTCACCTCGGTCTCGAGGTCGCGCCCGCGCTGGACCGTGGTGCGAGCGCGCCCGCCCGCGGCTGCGCCCCCGCCACCGCCTCCGAACAGGTTCGAGAGGATGTCGCCGAAGCCGCCGCCGAAGTTGATGCCGCTCTCGCCGAAGCCGCCGGCCATGTTCGTGAAGCCGCCGAACGGACCCGTCCCACGGTCGTACTGCTTGCGCTTCTCCGGATCGGACAGGACATCGTGGGCCTGGGAGATCTCCTTGAACTTCTCCTCGGCCTGCTTGTCGCCCTTGTTCGTGTCCGGGTGATACTTGCGGGCCAGCTTCCGGTACGCCTTCTTGATCTCGTCGTCGGAAGCGCCCTTGCCGACTCCGAGGACCTTGTAATAGTCGGGGCGGTCAGCCATCTCGTTGATCCGCCCTTCTACCCCGCGACAACAACGCGCGCCGGCCGGATCACCGTGTCTCCGAGCGCGTACCCGCGTTGGTAGACCTCGACGATCGTCCCGGGCTCGGCACCCTCCACCGGCTGCTGGGCCATCGCCTCATGGTGCTGGGGATCGAACTGCTCGCCCTTGGGGGCGTATCCCTCGATCCCCACGCGCGCGAGCGCGGCGACCATGTCGGCGTGGACCAGCTTGATCCCCTCGACGAGGGGATTCTCGGCGCCGTCGGCGACCGCTTGGGCCGCGGCCAGCGCGCGATCGAGATCGTCGATCGCGGGCAGCAGCTCCTTCGCGAGCTTGACGATGCCCCGGGTCTGGGCGGCGGCCGCGTCCCGCGCGGCACGCTTGCGGTAGTTCTCGAAATCGGCCTGAGTCCGCTGGGCGAGGGCGAGATACTTGGCGGCCAAGTCCTCTTCGGCCGGGGGATTCGTCTCCCCGGCTGACTCGGTCTCCTCCACCACCTCGCCCTCGACGGTCTCCTCGAGCGCGGGCTCGCCGGGCCCCTCCGGGGAGGCCGGCGCCGTCGGCTGCTCGCCATCAGCAGCCTCGGGCACCACCTCCTCGTAAGCCTCGGTGGCCTTGCCGTGATCGTTCGTCATCGGATTACTTGCCCTCGTCGACAACCTCGGCATCGACCACGTCCTCCTCCTCGGCGCTCGCACCGTTCGCGCCGGCGCCATCGGTAGCCGCGCCCTCCGTGGACGCCGCTGCCTGCTGCTCCTGCGCGCGCTGGTACATCGCCTCGGAGACCTTGTGGAACGACGCCTGCAGGGCCTCGGTCTTGGCCGTGATGTCGGCCGCGTCCTCGGAGGTGAGCGAATCGCGCACCGCCTTGATCGCCGACTCGATCTCCTCCTTGGAGGATGCGTCGACGGTCTCACCAAGATCCTTCAGCTGGCGCTCGGCCTGGTAGGCCGCGTTCTCGCCGTTGTTCCGTGCCTCGGCGAGCTCGCGCTGCCGGCGATCGTCCTCGGCGTGCGACTCAGCGTCGGAGACCATTCGCTTGATCTCGTCATCGGACAGACCGGAGCCCGACCGGATCTCGATCTTCTGCTCCTTGCCGGTGCCGAGATCCTTGGCCGACACGTTGAGGATGCCGTTCGCATCGATGTCGAACGCGACCTCGATCTGCGGGATCCCTCGCGGCGCCGGCGGGATGCCGGTGAGCTGGAACTTGCCCAGCGACTTGTTGTACATCGCCATCTCGCGCTCGCCCTGCAGCACGTGGATCTCGACCGACGGCTGGTTGTCCTCGGCCGTCGAGAACACCTCCGACTTGCGGGTCGGGATCGTCGTGTTGCGCTCGATCAGCTTCGTCATCACGCCGCCCTTGGTCTCGATCCCCAGCGTCAGCGGGGTGACGTCGAGCAGCAGCACGTCCTTGACGTCGCCGGCCAGCACCCCGGCCTGGATCGCGGCACCGACGGCGACGACCTCATCGGGGTTGACGCCCCGGTGCGGGTCCTTGCCCGTCAGCTCCTTGACCTTCTCCTGCACGGCCGGCATGCGGGTCATGCCTCCGACCAGCACGACGTGGTCAATGTTCGCGGCGCCCTTGTCCTTGGCGTCGTCGAGCGCCTGGCGAACCGGGGCGACCGTGCGGTCGAGCAGCTCGCTGGTGAGCTCGTTGAGCTTCGCGCGGGTGAGGCGCGTGTCGAGGTGCTTGGGACCGCTCGCGTCCGCCGTGATGAACGGCAGGTTGATCTGCGTCTCCTGAGTGCTCGAGAGCTCGATCTTCGCCTTCTCCGCCGCCTCGTACAGCCGCTGCAGCGCCATCGGGTCGGCCGCCAGGTCGATCCCCTGGCTCTTCTTGAACTCGCTCACGAGCCAGTCGACGACCGCCTTGTCGAAGTTGTCGCCACCGAGGTGGTTGTCACCCGCGGTCGCCTTGACCTCGAACACGCCATCGCCGATCTCCAGCACCGACACGTCAAATGTGCCGCCGCCGAGGTCGAACACGAGGATCGTCTGGTCGGTCTCCTTGTCGAGCCCGTAGGCCAGCGATGCCGCGGTCGGCTCGTTGATGATCCGCTTGACCTCGAGACCGGCGATCTGACCGGCGTCCTTGGTCGCCTGGCGCTGATCGTCGTTGAAGTACGCGGGTACGGTGATCACCGCGCTGTCGACGGTCTCGCCGAGATAGGCCTCAGCGTCCGACTTCAGCTTCTGGAGGATCATCGCGCTGATCTCCTGCGGGCGGTACTGCTTTCCGCCGGCTTCCACGACTGCGTCGCCGCCGGGCCCGGACACCACCTTGTAGGGAACGATCGACTCCTCCTCGCGCACCTCGGCCTCCTTGCGGCCCATGAAGCGCTTGATCGAGAAGACCGTGTTCTGCGGGTTGGTCACGGCTTGGCGCTTGGCCACCGTGCCGACGAGCCGCTCGCCAGACTGGGTGAACGCCACCACGGACGGGGTTGTGCGCCCGCCCTCGGCGTTCTCGATTACCGTCGGCTCGCCGCCCTCGAGCACCGCCATGCACGAGTTCGTCGTCCCCAGGTCAATTCCAATTGTCTTTGCCATATGTCGTTTTGCTCCTATGCGTTCGCAAAAATCTAAGTCGCAGCGTAGCAGATCCATCAACCCATACGTGTGGCTCTCATGACCCCCGGACGGTGGTCGCTCGATAAGCCGCTGGCGGCCGTGCTCGTCCTCGCGGCGGCCGTCCGGGTCGGGGTGATCCTGGCCACGCCTCACTACGTACCGCTCAACGACGCCGCTGATTACGACCACGCTGCCGTATCGCTGGCCGTCCACGGCAGCTATCCGGCGTCCGGCGTGGGCGGCCCGTCGGCCCTGCGACCGCCCGGGTTCCCCGTGCTGCTGGCCCTCGTCGACAAGGTGGTCGGCACCGGCTCGGCCCAGACCAGGTGGGAGTCGGGACGGGTCATGCAGGCGATCCTCGGCGTGGTCATCGTGTGGCTGATCTTCGCCATCGGCCGTCGGATTTGGGGCCGGCAAGTTGGCCTGACCGCGGCGGCCCTGGCCGCGGTCTATCCGCCGTTGCTGCTGGCCGGGAGCTCGCTGATGACCGAGCCGCTTTACATCGCGCTGACGCTGGGGGCGGTGTTGGCCGGCCTGCAGCAGCGCGGCGCGCGGCACGGAGTCCGCTGGGCGGCGCTCGCCGGAGTGCTGGCCGGACTGGCCGCGATCACGCGGGGCAACGGAATCTTCTTCGTGCTCCCGCTCGCGTTTCTGGTCTGGAACGAGCGCCCGCGCCGAGCGCGCAGCGCGATGCGCGCCCCCGTAGTGCTGATTGCTGCGACGCTCTGCGCGATCGCGCCCTGGGCGATTCGCAACACGCTCGTGTTCCACCAGTTCGTGCCGCTGGGCACCGAGACCGGCTACGCACTCAGCGGCACCTACAACGACGCCGCCCGGGATGACCACACCAACCCGGCGTTGTGGCGGCCGTTACTCCAGCCCACTCTACGGCTGCATGCCGAGCATCCGCGCTGGAATGAGGCTGACATCTCGAATCAGCTCGTCAGCCAGTCGATCGACTTCATGAGCGCTCACCCTGGGTATCCGTTCGTCGTCGCCTACTGGAGCTTCGTGCGACTGCTGAACCTCGAGGGACCTGGGCTCGAGCACGCGGTCGCCGGCATCTGGAGCTATCCGGGCTGGCTGGCCGAGGTGAGCGTGTACGCGTTCTGGCTCGTCGGACTCCTCGCGCTGATTGCCATCCTGCGCCGAGCCACGCCGGGAGCGCCGTGGGCGTTCTGGGCCTGCCCGGTGGCACTCGCGGTGCCCAACCTGTTGTTCCTCGGCCTGACCCGCTACCGCGTCCCCGCCGATCCGTACGTCTTGCTGCTGGCGGCCGGCAGCGTGCTCTCGGTCCTACCGCCCCTGCGCCGCCGCCTGGGCGCCGAACGTGTCCGCCGACGGGCACATCCGTCTTAGGGCGCAACTACCGCACTCGGGCCGCTGGGAATGGCAGGTTCGGCGGCCGTGGCGCAGCAGGTTGAGGTGGAACTCGAGCTCCTCGCCTCGAGGCGTGAGCGCGAGCATCTCGTCGTGGAGCTCCTCAAACGGCGCCCCTGGACGGAACAGCCCGAGCCGCCATCCCACCCGCGACACATGGGTGTCGACCGGGACGTCGCGCATCCCGAGCGCGAACAGCAATACGCAGGCGGCGGTCTTCCGGCCCACGCCCGGCAGCGAGGTCAGGTACCCCTGCGCCGCCGGCACCGGCTGCCCGGCCAACCAGTCCAGCGTTAGGGCTCCCGGAGCTGGGGCGCCGGTGGGGCGGGGCTGGTCCGTGATCGCCCGCAGGATCGATTTGATCCGCGCGGATTTCACCTTGCTGATTCCGCCGGGCCGGATCGCCTCCTCGACCAGATCGACCGGCGCGTCGCGGACCGCCTCCCAGTCCGCGAACCGCTCGCGCAGGCCGAAGTAGGCGACATCTCGGTTGCGGTCGTTCGTCGACTGGCTGAGAACGGTGAGGATCAGCTCGGCGATCGGATGACCGTGGGGCTCAGCCAGCGGGATTCCGTACAGCTCGCGCAGGCGGTCGCGGATCGCGCGCACCCGTCGCGCCGGCGGCCGGCGCCACTCGGCGGGCCCGGACCGGGCGTCAGTCAATTGCGCCCCACCGCTCGCACGCCTCCGCACCGGCCGTCACCGCGTCGCGCAATGACGCCGCCGCGGCGGCCGGGTACCAGCCGGCCAGCGCCAGCCGCGCCAACAGCACGGCGGTCACCGAGTCGCCGGCGCCGATCGTGGACCGCACCGCTGCCGCCATACCCGGGGCGTCGGCCCGGATCTCGCCCCGCAGCATCGCCCCCCGCGCGCCCAGCGTGATCACGACCATTCGCGCGCCGCCCTTCAGCAGCGCACCCGCGGCGCGCTCGGCGTCGTCCTCGCCGGTCATCAACGTGGCCTCCGCCCGGTTGCAGCGAACCAGGAGCGCGCCCGGGACACACGCATTCGCCGTCGCGGCCGCGTCGGCGCTCGAGCGCCACCGGCTCAACCTCAGATTGGGGTCGAAGATCACCGGCCGGTCCGCCGACAACGCCGCCTCCCGCGCGGCCATCGTCGCCTCGCGCTCAGCCGCGCCGACAAGCGTGTTCGAGCTGAAGTACAAGCCGCCGGCACCCGAGGCCGCCTCGGCGAGCCCCCCGCCCTCGAACAGCGTCTCACCATAGATCTGGAAATTCGCCTCGCCCGCCTCGTCAACGGTGACGATTGCCGCAGCGGTAACGCCCGCACTGACGACATGCTCGACGTCGACGCCCTCGGCCGCTAGACGCTCGCGCAACCACCGGCCCCACCCGTCCTCGCCGACCGTGCTGGCCAGCGCCACCGCCGCGCCCGCGCGGGCGGTCAGCACGGCGACGTTCGCCGCCGCGCCGCCGAAGTGCGGCACGAACCGGTCGGCCTCCCTGACATCGGACACCGGCCGCTCGCAGATGAAATCGACCAGCGTCTCGCCCAGGCACAGAATCGGTGGCATCCCGCAGGACGTTATCCTCGCCGCCTCGTGGCCGCCGACGAGCACACGATCGAGCTCGACGAGATGCCCGCGTTCTTTCGCCGCGCGCCCGCGGCGGGCGCCGAGCGGCTGTACCTGCACGCACTTCCGACGAGCTCGGATGACATGGTCCCGTTCCTCGAGCGCGGCGGCGGGATCGCGCCCGACCTGCCCGGTTTCGGACGGACCACCAAGGCCGGACAGCTCCCGTACTCGCCCGACTCCCACGCGGACTTCATCGAGCAGCTACTCGACGAGCTCGACATCCACTCGTTCAAGCTGATCGCGCACGGCTGGGGCGCCGGCGGCGGCCTGGTGTTCGCCCAGCGCCACCCCGAGCGGATCGAGAAGCTCGTGCTGATCGATCCGCTGCCGTTGCTCCCCGGCTTCCACTGGCACCGGCTCGCCAGGATGTGGCGCACGCCTGTCCTCGGCGAGCTGACGATGGGGTCGATCCCCCGGTGGTACCTGCGGCGAATGCTCCGCCAGGCGGGCACGAACCCGGACTCGTGGTCCAAGGCCGAAGTCAAAGTCGTGTGGGACTTCTTCGACCAGGGAACCCAGCGCGCAGTCCTGCGCTTGCACCGCTCGGCCAACCTCGACGACCTGGCCGATGCGGGCGCGCAGCTGCAGAACGTGACCGCCCCCGCGCTGATCGTTTGGGGCGAGCACGACCCGTGGTTCCCGTCCCGGTTCGCCGACGAGTACGGCCAGCGCCTGCCCGACGCCCGCTTGTGGAAGCTGGATGACGCCGGGCATTGGCCATGGCTCGACCACCCTGACGTGGTCGGCGCGGTCGACGCCTTCCTCGGCGACGACTGATGTCGCGACACACAGCCATGCGGGTCGCGCCCACGGTGGTCGCGGCCGTACTGGCCCTCACCTACGTAATCACCGCGCCGGCCAGTCTCGATCTGGCGGCGCACCTGCTCCGGGCCAAGCTGTTCTCCGCCGAGGGGTACGGGCTGTGGAACAACTGGTGGTACGGGGGTCACGGCGTCACCGCCTACAGCGTGCTGTTCGAACCGCTCGCCGCGGCGCTGACCCCGCAGCTCACAGCCGCTATCGCCGCCGTCGCCGCCGCCGCCATGTTCGAGGCGCTTGCTTACGGGATGCTCCGCCGGCGCGCGAATGTCGCCTCGCTGTGGTTCGCCGCCGCGACGGCGACCGAGCTGTTCACGGGCCGGCTGACCTTCGCGTTCGGACTCGCGTTCGCGGTCGGGACCGCGCTGGCCCTACAGCGCCGGCGTCCGAAGACAGCCGCCCTGCTGGCATTTCTGACCGCACTGGCGAGCCCGGTGGCCGCGCTGTTTGCCGCGCTCGCGGGGATCGCCCACGGCGCCGGAACGCACCGGTGGCGAGCGGGCCTCGGGGTCGCCGCCGGTGGGCTCGTGCCCGTCGCCCTGCTGGCCGGCGCCTTCGGGGAGGGCGGAAGGTTTCCGTTCGCGTTCTCCGCACTGTGGCCGTTGCTCGTGATCGCCGCCGCCGCGCTGCCGGCCACCCGCCGGCATCCGAGCCTGCGAGCGGGAATCGCGTTGTACGCGCTCGGCTGCATCGCCGCGTACCTGTTGCCTACGCCGATCGGCGCGAACGCTGCGCGCCTCGGCACCCTGACCGCAGGCCCCGTGGCCGCCCTGCTGATCACCGACCGAAGGCTGCTGCTGGCCCTCGCCGCGCCGCTGCTGTACCTCCAGTTCCAGCCGCCGATCCGCGACCTCCTCGACCAGGCCGATGACCCGTCGACCACTGCCGGGTACTACCAGCCGCTGCTGGCGTTCCTGAACCGGCAGCCGGGTCCGTTCCGGATCGAGGTCCCCCCGACTCGGTTCCATTACGAGAGCTACGAGGTCGCGCCGCATTACCCGCTCGCGCGCGGGTGGGAGCGCCAGCTCGACATCCGCTACGACGACCTCTTCTACACCGGCCCGCTCACCCCCGCGACCTACTCCGCGTGGCTGCACCAGCAGGCCGTCCGCTTCGTCGCCGTCGCCGACGCGCCACTCGACTACTCGGCCCAGGCGGAGGTGGCGTTGATCGACCGCAGGCCGGCCTACCTCCAGTTGGTCGCCCGCCCGCGACACTGGCGGATATACGCGGTCCGCGCTGCGACACCGATCGTCACCGGCGCGGCCACCCTCACCTCGCTCGGACCGAACTCACTGACCTTCGCTGTAAAGCAGGCTGGAACCGCCTTCGTGCACGTTCACTTCACCCCGTACTGGACGCTAGGCACAGGTCAGGGGTGCGTGCAACCGGCCGGTCAGTTCACCGAGTTACGGCTCCGCCACGCCGGTCCGGCGCAGCTGACGATCGCCTTCGCTTTGGGCCGGATCGGAACGAACTCGCCCAGGTGCAACTGACCGCCTCGGTAGGATGAATCGCTTCTTATGAGGCGTCGGCTCTCCACATTCGAAGCTCAGGTACTGCCCCGCGGCTGGTTCGATGTCGCCCGTCAGCTAGGCCTGCTCGCGGGCATCTACATCCTGTATCAAATCGTTCGCGGGCTGATCGCCACGGGCAATCTGTACAAGCCGTTCGGCGACGCGATGAAGATCATCAACTTCGAGCGGACGCTCCACGTATTCGTCGAACCGAGCGTGCAGGCGTGGACGCTCGGGCAGCACTGGCTGATCGATGCCGCCGACTGGGCGTACCTGTACTCGCACTACGCGGTGACCGGCGCCGTGTTGATCTTCATCTACCTCCGCCGCAACGACGCCTTCTACTTCGTGCGGAATATGTTCTTCGTCTCGATGCTGATCGCGCTGGTCGGCTACGCCGTGTTCCCGACAGCCCCGCCGGCGCTGATGCCCGAGTGGGGGTTCACCGACGCGATCTCACAGTTCCTCGGCGTCCCCCACGTCGACGGCGGCCCAGCCAGCGCGTTCGTGAACATCTACGCGGCCGTCCCGTCGATGCACGTGTGCTTCGCCGTGATGACCGGCTTCTCGATGCGCCGACTGGTTCGTCACCGCAGCGCGAGCATCGCGTGGTCGCTGTACCCGCTGTGGATCACGTTCGTGGTCGTCGCGACCGGCAACCACTACTTCACCGACGTGTTCCTCGGAGCGCTCACCGCCGGCACCTCGGCCCTGCTGGCCAAGCACCTGCTCGCCCGGGCCCGGCCCGACGTGTGGACGTTCAGACAAGCTACTGTCCCGCGCGATGGCGGAGCCGACCGCACCCGGCCAAACGGGCCCGCGCCGCACCCGTCAGCGGCGTAACGGCGGCCCGATCACCCAGGAGTACGTCCGCAACCGGCTGATCGAGTCGCGGCTCACTCCGAACGCCATCTCGCTCACCGGGTTTGCCCTCAACCTCGCCGCGGCCGGACTGATCGTGGGACGGCTGTTCTTCCTGGCCGGCGTCGCGTTCATCGTCGGCTCGATCATGGACACACTCGACGGGCGCTACTCGCGGATGTCCGGCAAGGGGACCCCGTTCGGCGCCTTCCTCGACTCCACGCTCGACCGGCTCGAGGAGGGGATCGTGCTGACCGCGGTCGGCGCGTACTTCGCCTCGCGCCACAACCAGGCCGCGACCGCCGCCACGGTTGCGGCGGTGCTGTTCAGCCTGATGGTTTCCTACACCCGCGCACGCGCAGAGGCGCTCGGAGTCGAGTGCAAGGTCGGGCTGGCCACCCGGCCGGTGCGTGTGGTCATCCTCTCAGCCGGGCTCGTGTTCGCCAAGGGAGCGTCCCTCGGTCACTTCTATCTGCTCGCTCCGGCCGTCTACGTGCTCGCCGGGCTGACGATCTTCACGACCGCGCAGCGGATCTGGCACGTCCGCCAGCAGCTTAAGCAAGCTGTAACCAACAGCTAGCCCCGGGATACGTTCTAGCGTCGCTTGCGCCACCAGGCTGCGCAGGCCCAGACTTAGAAGAAGGGAAACCTCTCCACAGTGAGCAAGACCAATGGTTCCTCAAACGGCGCCGCGCGCTACCAGGACGACAAGGTCCGGGTCGCGATCATCGGCGTCGGCAACTGCGCGAGCTCGTTCGTGCAGGGCGTCCAGTACTACCAGGACGCCGACCCGGCGCAGCCCGTGCCCGGGTTGATGCACGTCGATCTCGGCGGCTACCACGTTTCCGACATCGAGTTCTCAGCCGCGTTCGACATCGACGCCGACAAGGTCGGCAAGGACCTTTCCCAGGCGATCTTCGCCGGGCAGAACAACACGCTGAAGCTCGGGCGCGACGTTCCGAAGCTCGGCGTCGAGGTCCAGCGCGGGATGACCCATGACGGCCTCGGCAAGTACCTCAAGCAGAAGATCAAGAAGGCTCCGGGTTCCACCGTCGACATCGTCGAGGTGCTGAAGGAGACCCGCACCGACGTGGTCGTCTCCTACCTCCCCGTCGGCTCTGAGCAGGCCACCAAGTGGTACGTCGAGCAGATCCTCGAGGCGGGCTGCGCGATGGTCAATTGCATCCCGGTGTTCATCGCCCGCGAGCCCTACTGGAACAAGCGGTTCAAGAAGGCGGGCGTCCCGATCGTGGGCGACGACATCAAGTCGCAGGTCGGCGCGACGATCGTCCACCGCACGCTCGCCCGTCTGTTTCACGAGCGCGGCGTGAAGATGCTCCGCACCTCACAGCTCAACGTCGGCGGCAACATGGACTTCTACAACATGCTCGAGCGCGAGCGGTTGGAGTCCAAGAAGATCTCCAAGACCAATGCCGTCACCTCGATCATGGGCCACGTGCTGCCCGAGGACGACGTCTACATCGGGCCCTCGGACTACGTGCCGTGGCTGACCGACCGCAAGTGGGCCCACATCCGCCTCGAGGGCCAGGCGTTCGGCGACGTGCCACTGAACGTCGAGATGAAGCTCGAGGTGTGGGACTCGCCGAACTCGGCCGGGATCGTGATCGACGCCGACGCGGCTGCTGCAAGCTGGCGCTCAACAACGGCGTCGCCGGCCAGCTCGACGGCCCGAGCTCGTACCTGATGAAGTCCCCGCACAACCAGCGCCCCGACGATGAGGCGCGGGTGATGACCGAGGAGTTCATCAAGAAGTACGCGCGCAAGCGGACGCCGAAGCCGGCACCGAAGCGAAGCCTCAGCCAAGAAGTAGTCAGGACTGCGGCACGCGCAGCGTGAAGCGCGCGCCGCCGCCGTCCGGGAGTTCTCGACCGCGATGCTGCCGCCCATCCGGGCGGCCAGCTCGCCGACGATCGCCAGCCCCAGCCCGGAGCCGACCTCGCGCTGGGTCCGGTATCGCTCGTACAGGTAGAACCGCTCGAACGCCCGCGGCAGGTCCTCGTCGGCCAGTCCCGGGCCCGGTGTCCTGCACCGAGATCTCGCCGGCGCGAGCGGCGGCGCGCACCGATCCCCCGGCCGGCGTGATCCGCAGCGCGTTCTCGATCAGGTTCGAGGTCGCCTGCAGCAGGCGGTCGGGGTCGCCGACCCCCGGCGCCGCCCCGTCCGAGGCACCGGTCAGCTCAACACCGAGCTCGCGGGCGCGGAGCCGATGGCGCTCGACCGCGCGCTCGACGACGGCACTCAGGTCAACCGGCTGGCGCTCGACCGCGAACTCCGCGCCGCTGGAGCCGGGCGAGGTCGAGCAGGTCGGAGACGAGCCGCTCGAGCCGTCCCGCCTCCGCACCGATCACCGCGCTGGCCTGCGCCGGCTCCACCGCCCCATCGCCGAGCGCCTCGGCGTACCCGCGGATCGAGGTCAGCGGCGTCTTCAGCTCGTGGCTGACCGACTCCAGGAAATCGCGCTGCTGCTCGCGGGCGTCGGCCAGGCTGCCCGACATCAGGTTGAACGAGCGCGCAAGCTGGGCCAGCTCATCGTCGCCGGTGACGGGGACGTCGACGCGCTCCTCGCCGGCCGCCACCCGCGTGGTCGCGTCCGACAGCACCGCGATCGGACGGACGAGCCGGCGCGCCAGCAGGAACGAGGCGAGCGCCGCGAGCAACCCGCCCCCGATCCCGGCCAGGATCAGGCTGAACAGGAAGGGGCGCCACTCGGCGAACGCGAGGCCCGCGCCGCGCACGAGCACGATCCCGCCTCGCGCGGTGCCACGGGCCGCGTAGATCAGCGACAGCCGGCCGACGCTTGATCTGGCCCTGCGAGTTCGGCAGGTCGTGGATCGCGTCGACGACCCGCAGCGCGCGCGGCAACGGAACCGCCTTCGGTCGCCCGGAGTCGACCCTGTACACGTGCTCGCCGGCGCTCAGCGCCCCGGGCGCACCCCCGACCAGCGCGACCACGTCGGCCTGGCGGCTCAGGGCGACCCATCCGCTGATCCGCGACCCGGTGGCGCACGAGCACCGCCGCGACGGCCACGGTCAAGATGCACGCCGCCGACCGCCGTCCCGGCCACGAACGCGAACACGCGCCGGCGCAGGCTCATGCGATGGCCTTGTAACCCACGCCCCGCACGGTGCGAATCAGCTCGGGGCGGCCGAGCTTGCGGCGCAGCTGCGCGATGTGCACCTCGACCGTTCGCGTCTGCCCCGGCGACACGAAGCCCCACACGGCCTCGAGCAGCTCGTCGCGGCCGACGACGCGGCCGGAGTTGCGGACGAGGTACTCGAGCAGGTCGAACTCGCGCTGGGTCAGCGCCGAGCTCTTGTCCGTCGAGCCGGACCTCGCGAGCCGCCACCGACACGGCCACCGGCCCGAGCGACAGCACCTCCTGCCCGGTCCGGCCGCCGCGGCGCAATACCGCCTTGATGCGCGCGGTCAGCTCGCGGGGCGAGAACGGCTTCGACACGTAGTCGTCGGCCCCGAGCTCCAAGCCCAGCCACCCGGTCGGCGACCTCGTCGCGGGCCGTCAGCATCACCACCGGTACCCGGCCGCCGATCCGCCGGCACACCTCGAGTCCGTCGATCCCCGGCAGCCCGATGTCGAGCACGACCAGCCTCACCGGATGGCGGGGCAACTCCGCCAGCGCGTCTTCGCCCGAGCGGACCCAGATCGCCGCGTAACCGTCGCGCTCGAGATAGGTCTTGACCAGCGCCCCGATGTTGGGGTCGTCCTCGACGAGCAGGATCGTGTCCGCCATCGCCGACAGATCGTAGGGACGCTAAGGCCCTGCGCCGGGGCGGATTTACACGCAGCTGACCTTTGGCTGATGGCCCGCTTTCGACCAGGTCCGACGATCATCGGGCGGCCGAGAACGAATCAAGGAGTCAGCGATGAAGAGATCACGATTGAAGCTGGGCGCGGTGGCGCTCCTATGCGTCGCGCTCGGCGTCGGTGCCGGGGCGATCGCGAATGGGGCGGCAAGCACATCCACGCCGGCGGTAAAGGCACGCGGCCATCACGCGCACCTCGGTTTGCGGATGCTGGTCCGTCGCACGGCCCAGGCCAATCTGGTCGTGCACACCAAGCAGGGGTTCGCCAACGTGACCGTCGCTCGCGGCACGGTCCGGTCCGTGTCGGGCCACCAGCTGACCCTCGCCGAGGGCACGCGCAAGGCCACCTACAAGACGGTCACCTACACGCTCCCGGCGACGGTGCGCGTGCGGGACAACCGCCAGCGCTCGACCCTCAGCGCGGTGAAGCCAGGGCAGCGAGCGCTCGTCGTCATCCTCCCGAAGCGCGCGCTTG
Organism: uncultured Solirubrobacterales bacterium; assembly: GCA_963794825.1. Lineage (GTDB taxonomy): Bacteria > Actinomycetota > Thermoleophilia > Solirubrobacterales > Solirubrobacteraceae > Palsa-465. The sequence continues at coordinate 888,897 of CAWCFB010000003.1, read as the reverse complement.
TTGTCGCCCGTACGCCGACGACGCCCTAGAGGAAGCCGCTCATCGCCAGGCCGCCGTCGACCACGAGCGTCTGGCCGGTGATGTAGCTCGACTCGTCCGAGAGCAGGAACAGCGCCGCCTGGGCCACCTCCCAGGCGGTGCCCTGCCGGCCGAGCGGGATCCGGGTGCGCTCGCGCCCCGGGCGCCCGGCCGAGGCGAGCCGCCCGAGCGGCGTGTCGATCAACCCGGGCGCGATCACGTTCGCGCGCACGCCGTCGCGCGCGCCCTCCAGCGCGACGTGCCGGCACAACCCGAGCAGCGCCGCCTTCGAGGTGTCGTACGACGGGATCTGGCTGCCGGGTCGCAGACCAGCCACCGAGCTGATGAAGACGATCGACGCTCCCTCTCCGAGCAGCGGGAGCGCACGCCGCGCGATCAGAAAGTGAGAGCGCACGCTGACCGCCAGCACGCGGTCCCAGATCTCAGGCGTCGTGCCCTCGAGCCGCAGCCCGCCGCCGATCCCGACGTTGAGCACGATCCCATCCAGGCCGCCGAGAGCGCGTGCCGCGTCGTCGACGAGCCGGTCGCACTCCCCGGGATCGCCGACATCCGCGACCACCGGCGCGGCGCTTCCCCCGTCCGCAGCGACCATCGCCACCGTCTTCTCCGCCGCCTCCCGCACCCGGTCGACGACCGCGACCGCCGCGCCCTCCCGCGCGCAGAGCACCGAGATCGCCTGCCCGTTCCCGGACGGCGCATCGGGATCGGACCAGCCCTGGCTGCCACCACCGACGACCACGATCCGTCTTCCGGCCATACGCATGCAGTTAGATTCGCGCGCATGGCACTGATTCCCTACGCAGACGAAGACGCTCAAGACGAACGGGTCAAGCGCACGCTCGACAAGCTCCCCGAGCCGCGGATCAACCTGTTCCGGATGCTGGCCAATGCGCCAGCCATGATCGGCCCGACACTCCGGCTCGGCGAGGCCATCCTGACCAAGGGCGAGCTGGACCCCAAGCTCCGCGAGCAGGTGATTCTCCACGTGGCCCGGCTGACCGACACGGAGTACGAGCGCGTCCAGCACGAGCGGATCGCGCAGCTCGTCGGCGTCACCGGCGACGGACTCGAGCAGCCGGCGCTGAAGCTCGTCGAGGCGCTGCTGACCGGAGACGGCACACCGGACCCAGAGCTCGTGCGTCAGGTCGAAGCGGACATCGGCCGAGCGCAGCTGATCGAGCTGACGCTGGTCGTCGGCTACTACGCGATGCTCGGGGGGATGATGCGGACGGTCCGGATCGACGTTGACGACGTGGTCGAGAAGGGGATGCTCGACCGCTGGCAATAGACTGACGGGGTGCCGAAAGATCACCTCGCGATCGCGCAGGTGACGCCGTTCGCCTGGGAGGCGAGCCACGAGGTCAACGAATACGTCGCTCGAGTTTCGGAGGAGCTCGCGCGGCGGGGCCATCGGGTGCTCGTCGTCGCACCGTCGGAATCGCCGGCCCTGGTCCGCGACACCCGTCGCGCTGTCCGCGGCAATCCCGACAAGCTGCTCGACCGCGCCTCCAACGGCAAGCCGGTGGTGCTCGGCGTCGGCGAGGTGCTGCCGTTCTCGCCCGCGCGCCGACGCGCCGCGTCGCTGCCCGTCGATGTCGCGCGGACGATCGAAGAGACGCTCAGCTCGGTCGCGCTCGACATCGTCCACGTCCACGAGCCGTTCGCGCCCAGCGCGTCGAGCGTCGCGCTTCGCAACTCGCGCGCGCTCAATGTCGGCAGCTTCCATGTGCCGACCGAGCGGATCCTCTCCACCCAGCTGACCGGGGCGCTGTCGCGACTGCTGTTCGGCCGGCTCGATGCGCGCACGGCGAGCTACCGCGCGACCGCAGAGCTGCTGGCGCGCTACTTCGCCGGCGACTACCAGGTGATCACCCCCGGCGCCGATCCGCGGCCGCCCCACAAAGACCACCAGCCGGTCGAGCTGGCCATGGTCGCCACCGAGGAGCGCGCCGCCCTGCGCGTGTTCCTGCGTGCCCTGCGGGCGTTGCCGGCCGAGCTCGAGTGGCATGCAACCGTCTCCTCGTCGCGCCCGTTGGCGGCGCCCGCGACGCTCGAGCGCGCGCTCCGCGACCGCGTCGACTTCGTCGAGGCCCGCGACCCACTGGCGACGCTGCCGGACGCGGATGTTGTCGTGCTCGCATCCGAGGGCCTGCGCACGACGCCGTCGACGCTCGTACACGCGATCGCGGCGGGCCTGGTCCCGGTCGCCTCGCGGCTCGCGCCATACGAGGAGTTGCTCGGCGAGGGGGCGCACGGGCTCGTGTTCGAGCCGGGTGATGTGCAGACGCTGGCCGCCCAGCTCTCGCGCCTGATCGCCGACCCCGAGCTGCGAGAGCGCCAGCGCAGCGAGGCCGAGTCACTTCGAGCCACGCTGACCTGGACCCGGGTCGCGGACGAGCTCGATCAGATCTACAGCGATCTCGCCGCCCGCCGCCAGGACGGCCGCGGTAACGCGCGGGCGCGGGCGCGGATCAAGGACCGGTCATTGATCGACGTTGACCTGCACATGCACACCGACCACTCGTACGACTGCGCCACCCCGGTCGAGGTCCTACTCGCCGAAGCCCGGCAACGCGGACTCGGCGCGATCGCGATCACCGACCACAACGAGATCTCCGGCGCGCTCGACGCCCGGGCGAAAGCCGACGGGATCAAGGTGATCGTCGCCGAGGAGGTCAAGACGGCCAACCAGGGCGAAGTGATCGGCCTGTTCATCGAGGAGAAGATCGAGCGCGGGATGACCCTGGAGGAGACGATCGCGGAGATCAAACGGCAAGGGGGCCTGGTTTATGTGCCTCACCCGTTCGACCGGATGCACTCGGTGCCGGACTACGAGCACCTCAACGCAGTCATCGCCGACGTCGATGCGATCGAGGTCTTCAACCCCCGTGTGGCGATCGCCGAGTTCAACGAGGAGGCGCTGCGCTACGCACTGAAGTACCGCGTGCCGGCCGGTGCAGGTTCCGATGCACACGTTCCTCAGGGGCTCGGCTCGGTGCGGATCCGCATGCGAGATTTCAACGGCCCGGAGGAGTTCCTCGAGTCGCTGCGCGACGCGGATATCCTCCGCAATCCGGCTAGCCTCCTGTACGTGCAGGCCCTGAAATTCCTGCAAACGAAGGCAATGCCGGCGGGGGCCCGCCGGGCCTCCAGAGACCGCCGCGTGCGCCGCGCGACCGGTGCAGCGCGCCGCAAGTCCTGATGCACTCGCAAGGACAAGCCCCGCTGCCGTCCAATCGGGGTGCAATGCCGGCAACCGATGACGAGATTCGCGAGAAGTATCTCGAGCGCGCGATCCGCGAGCTGAACGCGTTCGCCCGCGAGTTGCAGTCCTGCCCGCACTGCCCGCGGGGCCAGGTAATGCCCGTTTTGGGGTCAGGCCATCCCCAGGCGGACATCATGCTGCTCAAGCACTCGGCGCGGCCGGCCGAGGTCGAGGAGGGCGTCGCGTTCTACGGCCGCACGGGCAACGCGCTGATGAAGTCGCTGAAACGGCTGTCGATCGATCCGCTCGCCGTGTACGGGACGCTGTGCGTCAAGTGCCCGGTCGCCGACCCGGCGCTGGCCGATGAGACGTGCGTCGCGCGCCTGCTCGAGGAGGTTGCCATCGTTCAGCCGAAGATCATCGTCGTGATGGGACCGGAATCGCTGGCGGTGTTGAACGAGCTGGGCGTCCCGCTCTCGCACGAGCTGGCGGAGAAGCCGGGTGAGGTGCAGCGGTTCACGCCGTCGATCGAGGCGCTGTATGTCCCGAACATCGACGAGGCGCTCGACGAAGAGAGCGCGAAACGTGAATTTTGGGCCGCATTTCGGGTACTTGGAACGTGGTGGGCGGATTTGCCGCCTTATTAGCCATGGATCTCGAAGAGCGAACAGTTGAAACCGCGGGCGACCGCTGTGAGGAGTGCGGCGCCAAGCTGACTCGTGCCGAGCTAGGAGGCCGCGCTCGAGTCGGGCGGCCCGGCGTTGTGCTCGGTCCACGCGGCCGAGGACGAACCCGGACTCGCGGCCGAAGAAGAGCCGCTCAGCTGACGGTCAGCCTCAGCCTGTCGGTCTGTGTCGTCCCGTCGCCGTTGGCGAGCACCCAAATCTCGTAGACACCCGTCGTGCCCGGGGCGGTCAGGTGCGCATGAACCGACCCGGTTCGCCGGCCGAGCCGCAAGCGCTTGAAAACCTTGCCCTTGTGCACGAGCTCGATCGTCACGGCCGCGGCCGCCCGCAGGCGAGCCGTCACCGTGAAGACTGCACGCGCGCGGACGTTCCGCGGCGCGTGGATGGTCGAGATCGGCTTGGGCGTCGTGAACGTCCTGTCGGCGCCATCGCTCGTTCCAGCCCCATTCGCAGCCACCAGCCGGAAGTGGTACATCGTCCCCGGGCGCAAACCACTCACAGCGGCGCTGACCGGCCCCGTTCCGGACACGAGCGCGGTGCTCTTGCCGTACCCGGTTGTCGTCCCGTACTCGAACGAGTACTGCGCGGGGCCGCACGTCGCGCTCACCGTCCCGTGGAGAGCGGCGCGAGTCGCCGAGATCGCGGTCGCAGCCGCCGTGCTCGCCTGCGGCGTCGTACAGCCGGTCGAGAGAGTGGTGAAGGTCTCATCGGCGCCGTGGAGCTCGGCGTCCAGGTTCTGGGCCACGATCCGGTAGTGGTAGGTCGTGCTCGGTGCCAGCCCGGTGATCGCGACCGACACCGGGATCGCCGATGGGTCGGTCTCCGTCAAGGAAGCCGTTCCACCACCGTATCCAGTGCTCGTGCCGTACTGGAACCAGTACCTCGTCAGCTCGCCGAACCCGTCGACCGTGGCGTTCACTGTCACGCTCGTGCTCGTTATGCCGGTGGCGGCGCCGGTCTGGACCGCGGGTTCCTGCATCGGCGCGATCAACGCCACGCTGGCCAGTGCCGCAGCCAACATCCGCTACATCGTCAGGATGATCTTGCCGAGCTTGCCGCCCGCCGTGAAACGGTCGTAGGCCTCAGCGGCCTGCTCGAGCCCGAACGTCGCCGCCACCGGTACGGTCAGCTCACCGTTCTCGAACAGCGGCAGGACCGAGCGCTCCATCGCCCGAGCCGTCGCCGCTTTGTCCTCGAGCGGGCGGTAGCGGATCATCGAGGCCATGATCCGACCGCGTTTGGAGAGCAGTGCGCCGAGGTGGAGCTCGCCCTTGGCGCCGGCCCCGATCCCGATCACGCTGATCCGCCCGAGCATGTTCAGCGAGTTGACGTTGTCGGCCAGGTTCGGCGCCCCGACCAGCTCGAGGATCACGTCGAACGGGCCGTGGTCGGTGAACTCCTCGGGCGCCAGCACGGTCGCGCCGAACTGCTCGACGCCCTTACGGAGCTCGGCATTACGGACGGTCGCATAAACGCGTGCGCCGGCCGCCCGGCCGAGCTGCACCGCCGCCGTACCTACCCCGCCCGCGCCCCCATGGATCAACAGCTTCTCGCCGAGCTGCAAGCCGGCCTGGGTGAACAACGCGTCGTGGGCGGTGGTGAACACCTCGGGGAGGCCACCGGCGTGCGAGATGTCGAGATTGTTCGGAACCGTCAGCAGCAGTCTCTCGGGGACGGCAGCGAGCTCACTTTGCCCACCCCCTCCGACGATCGACATGACGCGGTCCCCAGGACTGAAGCGAAACGCGCCCGGCCCGTTCTCCACCACCTCGCCGGCCAGCTCCAAGCCGGGGATGTCCTGCGGTGAATCCGGCGGCGCCGGATAGCGGCCGGCCCGCTGATGGATGTCCGCGCCGTTGATCCCCGCCGATCGGACCCTGATCAGCACCTCGCCACTCCCGGCCACGGGATCGGGGTGCTCGGCGACGACGAGCTCGCCGTCCTTGATCGTGACCGCCCTCACGCCGGGCAGCCGACCTCGTCGTCGATCTCCGCCTGGCTGGCGTCTGGACGCTGGAAGCTCGCCCGGAAGGTGAATGCGTACGGAGTCGGGCCGTGTCCTCTCAGGTGCTCGAGTCGCGCCTTCGCTTCTTCGATGGTCGGCTCGTGCCCGGCGGGAACCCACCACAGCACCATGTAGATCTCGACCCGCTCGAACCACTGCTTGCGGTTGCGCATCACCGCCGTGTGGGCGCTCGTGTACACGAACGCGCGCAGCGCCTCGATCGACTCCCAGGTCGACATGTTGACGATCATCCGCTCGTCCTCGTAGGGGCGGATCGCGGTCGCGTCGCCGTCCTCGGTCTGAAGGCGCCACACGAAACCGGGAGCATTGTCGGCGAGCTCGTTGATCGGCTCCAGCGCCGCTTTGAAGCCCGCCATCACCGGACCGTCCATTGGACCCTTCGCTAGGCCCACGTTGAGCTGTGCCAGGTGGTACTCGATGGCCGTGATCCTACTTAGGCGGTCAGGATCGCGGCCGAGACGCGGTCGGGCGCCTCGAGCGCCGGCCAGTGCCCGACGTCGTGCAGCGCTTCGATCGGCGCGTCGGGCAGACGCTCTTTGATCCGCTCGGCCATGTGAGCGCCTGAGACCGGGTCGAGCATCCCCCAGATGAAGCTGAGCGGAACGTCGGTCCGTTCGAGCGCCTCCACCCACCGCTCCTGATGGCGACGGCGGTCGGTCATGTACCGGATCAGCAGGTAGGAATTCTTGAAGCCGTCGTCGCGGTACATCGAGCGCCAGATCGCGACGCTGTCGGCGTTCGCGTCGTAGTCGGGGGCGAAGGTCGGCTTCAGCGCCCCGATCAGCAACTCCTCGTTCATCAACGCGCTGACCTTCGGGCCCTGCTCGGGGTCGAGCAGCGCCTCCTGCACCGGCTGGGGCCGGTGGATGTCCGGGTATAGGCCGCCGTTGAGGAGGTGGATCTTCTGGATCGGCTTGGCGCCGCGGGCGAGCAACTCCTGGGCCACCGACACGGCGTAGTCGTGCGCCACGACCGTCGTCTCGGTCACCCCCTCGATCTCCCACAACTGCTCGACGATGTCCGCCTGCTCGTGGATCGAGTAATCGTGCTCGGGCGGCTTGTCGGAGGCCCCGAACCCGAGAAAGTCCGGTGCCAGCAGCTCGTAGCGTTCGGCCAGCGCCGGCGCCACCTTGTGCCAATCGTGCGAGCTCGACGGGAATCCGTGCAGCAACGTCATGTGCGGCGCCGGCGTTGCGAAACCGGCGCACGAACACGTGCCGCTCGGATCCGTCGAGCAATACCTCGACCTGGTCGCCGGCGCGCCACCACTCCTCGATCGTCGTCATCGGCTCAGCACGGCGACGCACTCGATGTGCGGCGTCTGCGGGAACATGTCGACCGGGCGGACACGCTCGAGCCTGTACCCCGCCTCGGTCAGCTGCGCTGCGTTCGGGGCCAGCGTTGTCGGATTGCACGAGACGTACACAACTCGCTGCGGATTCGCCTCGATGATCCGGCGGACGATCTTCTGCGACAGCCCGGCCCGGGGCGGGTCGACGACCAGCACGTCCGGACGGCCGGCCGTCTCCACCAGCTCACGAAGCGCGAGCCGGACATCGCCGGCGTAGAAGTGCGCGTTGTCGATCTCGTTGCGGTTCGCGTTCCCGATCGCGTCGGCGACGGCTTCGGGGATCAGCTCGAGTCCATACAGCGCCGCGGCCCGCGGCGCCATCTCCAGCCCGATCGTGCCGATCCCGCAGTACAGGTCATAGATCCGCTCGAATCCGGTCAGCCCGGCGAACTCCACCGCGACCCCGTACAACTGCTCGGCCATCTCGGTGTTGGTCTGGAAGAACGCCGCGCTCGAGATGCTCAGGCTGAGCCCGCCGAGCTGCTCCTCGAGCCGATCGGTTCCGGCGAGCAGGTCGGTCTCGCCGCCGGCGGTGGTCTCCGATGGGGCATCGGTTCGCGTCCACAGCAGGCTGGTGTTCACGTCGGCCACCGCCTCGGCCAACCCATCGGCGTCGAGCTCGCCGGTCGCGGTCACCAGCCGGACTTGAAGCTGTCCCGTCCGCCTGCCCTCACGGACGACGAGATTGCGCAGCAGCCCCTCGCCGGACCGGCGGTCGTACACGGGCAGGTTCTCAGCGCGGCACCACTCGACGACCCGCTCACGCGCATCGTTGCCCGCGGGGGAAGCGAGCAGGCAGTCGGTGACCTCGACGATCTCGTGCCAGCGCCCGGGCGCGTGGAACCCGCAGATCAGCCGTCCGCCGTCGTCGGCGCCGAACGAGTACTCGAGCTTGTTGCGATAACGCCACTGCTCCACCGCGGGGATGATCGGCTCCATCGCATAGCCCGACAGCCGCCCGATCCGCGTGAGCGCCTCGTCGACCTGCTGGTGCTTGATCTCCAGCTGACGCTCGTAGGACAGCACCTGCCACGGCACCCCCGGGTGGGCGGCGACCGGTTCGATCCGGTCCGGTCCGGGGGCGAGCACCTCGAGCGCGTCCGCCTCGGCGTACGCGCGTTTGGACTTGCCGACCTGGGCCCGGACCCGATCGCCCGGCATGCCCGCCCCGGACGAACACGACGTAGCCCTCGAGCCTGGCCACGCCAGCGCCACCGTAGGCGAGCGAGTCGATCGTCAGCTCGAGTACGTCGCCACGCGTCGGGCGCTGCGTCGTGGAGGTCTGATCGCTCAGCCGAGCGCCTTTTCGATCGCGTCGAGCACCGACTTGCGGTTCGCGTGGCGGCGCTCGTAGTCGCGAACCCGGCGCAGCTCAGCCGGCTTGAGCTCTTCGAGCCGGGCCGTGACCTGCGCGGCCGTCAACTGGTCGTAGCCCGAGACCGGGAACGACGAGCCCACGCCCACCGTGCGGCGCGCACGATCCGCGGTGCGAACCAGACGGTCAACTGGCTCGACCCGCCGCGCGACGCGCGTGGCCGTGGCCACCCGCCGTTCGATCTCGGCCAACACGCCCTCGGTCTGCGAACGGCCGCGGCGGACCAGCTCCTGGACGAGCTCGTTCGCATCCGAGCGCGTGACCCGGCCGCGCTCGGCGGCTTCGTCGAGCGTCTCCTGGATCCGGTCGCGGGTCAGGATCACCAGGTCAAGCGGTGTGCTGTTCGCGCTCGAGGTCTCCGTCTTGTTGGCGCTCGCGGTCGACTTGGTCGACGCCGGCTTGCGGGCCGTTGTTCGCTTCGCGGCAGGCTTCTTGGCCGACGCTGACGCGGGCTTCTTGGCCGACGCAGACGCGGGCTTCTTGGCGGACGACGACGCGCTGCGTTTCGTCGTCCCCTTCGGCTTCTTCGATGCGGGCATAGCCCGAGGCTACCCGACCGACGACACCAGAAGCTCGAGCAGCGCCTTCTGCGCGTGGCGGCGATTCTCGGCCTGATCCCAGATCCGCTGCCGCTCGCCGTACAGGAGCCCTTCGGTGATCTCCTCACCGGGATGGGCGGGAAGGCAATGCAGCACGATCGCGCCAGGGTTCGCGCGGTCGAGCAGCTGCTCGTCGATCCGGTAGGGGGCGAGTGCCTCTCGCCGTTCCGCCGCCGAATCCGGACTGTCGCTCATGCTCACCCACACGTCGGTGTAGAGCGCGTCGGCGCCGTCCGCCGCCTCGCCCGGCTCCGTCGTCAGCAGCGCCCCGGCCACCGGCTCGAGCTGGTAGCCGGGCGGCGAGGCGACCGTCACCTGGACTCCCGCCAGGCCGCCGACGATCGCCAGCGAGCGAGCTACGTTGTTGCCGTCGCCGACGTAGCCAAGCTTGAGTCCCTCGAGCCGGCCAAATGTCTCCTTCAGCGTCTGCAGATCGGCCAGGGCCTGACACGGGTGGTGTTCGGCGGTGAGCATGTTGATCACCGGCACGGTGGCGTGGCGCGCCAGCTCGCTCACCAGCTCGTCGGGCCCGGTCCGGATCCCGATCGCGGCCACGTGGCGGCTGAGTACGAGCGCCGTGTCGCGGACCGACTCCCCGCGCGAGAGCTGCATCTCGTCAGAGCGCAGGATCATCGGGTGGCCGCCGAGCTCCGCCATGCCGGTTTCGAACGACACCCGGGTCCGCGTCGACGGGCGCTCGAAGATCAGCGCCACCGCGCGTCCGGCCAGGATGTTCGAGGACAACGGCGCCTGCTTGAGCTCGCCGGCGCGCGTCAGCAACGCCTCGAGCTCTGCGGCACTCAGTTCGGAGCCGGTCAGGAAGTCGGACAAGCAGGGCAGTGTACGTTGGCCCGCGTGCGACTCCGGTTGTTGACCTGGAACGTTTTTCACGGCCGTTCGGTCCCGCCGGCCGGGCGCGAGCTGCTGCCCGAATTCGCCGCGCAGCTGTTCAGCTGGGAGTGGGACGTCGCGCTGCTTCAGGAGGTACCGCCGTGGTGGCCGGCCGAGCTGGCGCAGCGCCCGGGTGTCTACGAGCGGTCCGTGCTCACCTCGCGCAACGCCCTGCTCCCGGCCCGTCGCTGGCTCGCTGCGCGGTGGCCGGATCTGCTCAAGTCCCAAGGGGGCGGCGCGAACGCGATCCTCGTCCGCGACTGGGGGATCGCCGAGCACCGCACGCTGCGGCTGCGCCGGCTGCCCGAGCGCCGATGGATGCACGCCGTCCGGCTCGAACCGCTCGGTGTGTGGGTGGCGAATCTCCACTGCTCGGGCGAGGACCGGCGGGCGGAACCCGAGGCCGCCCGGGCCGGTCGAGTACTCCTCGGATGGGCCGGCGGGGCACCCGTGGCGCTCGGCGGCGACTTCAACCTGCGGGCGCCGGTAGTCAACGGATTCGCCTACGCGGGCGGCCACTACGTCGACCACGTGCTCGTAGCGGGACCTCTGGAGGGGTCTTCGCAGGTCCTGAGCGCGGGGCCACTGTCTGACCACAAGCCCGTGGCGGTCACGATCGAGTGTGGTGAAATATCGCCATCACCATGACCGCCGACCGGTTCGACCTGGCCCTCGTCAACCTCGACTCGCCGACGGAGGTTCGCGAGTTCCCGCTGGGTCGGTTCGAGGTCTACGAAGTCGGTCCGATGACGCTCGGCCGCGCCACCTACGAGCCGGGGTGGCGCTGGTCAGAACACGTGGGCGCGGCGACCGGCGAGACGTTGTGCCAGGTTGAACACGTGGGCCTCGTGCTCAGCGGCGCAGCCATGGCGAAGATGGAGGACGGCACCGAGAACGTGATGCGGGCCGGCGACTTCTTCTACATCCCGCCGGGCCACGACAGCTGGGTCGTGGGCGACGAGCCGTACGTCTCCCTGCACATCATGGGCAGCGAGAGCTACGCCCTCAACTGAGCTCGGGCACGGCGCGCACCAGGTCGACGATCGCCGTCGGCGCCTTCTCGAGCGAGCCCGTGTCGAACGGCGGCTGCGGGTCGTACTCGATCCCGAGCTGGATCGCCTGCGACATCTCCGGGCCGATCGCGCGGGCGACCAGCGTCAGCGCCATGTCGATCCCGGCCGACACGCCGGCCGCGGTGATCACCTTGCCCTGCTGCACCACGCGCCGGCTGACCGGGGTGGCGCCGAGCTCGGCGAGCTTGCCGAGGACGCCCCAGTGGGTCGTCGCCTCCAAGCCGTCGAGGATCCCGGCAGCGCCCAGCAGTAGCGAGCCAGTGCACACCGAGGTGGTGTAGGTGGAGTGCTCGTGGGCGTGGCGGAGCCAGTCGAGGATGGTCTCGTCCTCCATCAGCGCGCGCGTGCCGTAGCCGCCGGGAACGACGACGACGTCGGGCTCAGGAAGCTCGTCGAAGGTCGCGTCGGCGTTCAGCGCCAGCATCTCCGTCTCGGTGCGCTTCAGGCCCGGGGTCTCGGCGACGAACGTTACGGTCCAGCCGGGCGGCCGCGACAGGACCTCGTAGGGACCCACCGCGTCCAGCGCGGTGAGGCGGTCGAAGATCGGAATGGCGACGTTCATGAGGCGGCTCTCCTTGATGGCAGCGGGATTACGTTGAAGCGGGCGCGGTAGTCGCTCGGGTTCGTGCGCAGGCGCTTGCCGAACGTCCGGCGGAGCGTCTCGACCGTGCCGAAGCCGCACCGCGCGGCGACGTCGGCCAGCTGGAGCTCGGTCGTCTCGAGCAACAGCCGGGCCCGGTCGAGCCGTGCGCGCTCGACGAACGCCGCTGGGGTCTCGCCGACCTCGCGCGCGAACACGCGGCTGAAGTTCCGCTCACTCATGTACGCGCGGGCAGCGAGCTCGGGGACAGAGAGGTCTTCGCCGAGGTTGTCCATGATCCACTGCTGCAGTTCTCGGATCCGCGGGCGGGATGCCGTCTGGGTACGCAACGTGGTGCTGAACTGGGCCTGTCCCCCTGGCCGGCGGACGTACAGGACCAGGCTCCGGGCGACCTCTAGTGCCGCCTGCGGACCGAGGTCCTCCTCGACGAGCGCCAGCGCGAGATCTATCCCAGCGGTCACGCCGGCGCTCGTGTACACGTTGCCGTCGCGGACGAAGATCGGATCCGGGTCGACCTCGATCGACGGGTAGTTGCGGCGCAGGGCGTCGCACGACGCCCAGTGCGTCGTGGCCCGCCGTCCGTCGAGCAGGCCGGCCCGGGCGAGCAGGAAGGCCCCGGTACACACGGATGTGACGCGTCGGCTGCGGGTCGCGGCGCGGCGGATCCAGCTGATCAGCCCCTCATCGCGCGCTGCTTCCGCCGTCCCTTGACCCCCGGGTACGACGAGCGTGTCGATCGGCCCTCGGGTCACGTCGAGCGTGGCCTGCGGCGTGAGCGTGAGCCCGCTCGAGGTGCGAAACGGCTCTCGCGCCACCAGCTCGATGTCATAGGCGCCGTCCTGCGTCGCCCGATGGGCCAGGCTGAAGACCTCGGTCGGCCCGGTGATGTCAAGCGCCTGCGCGGCCTCGAAGCCGACGACGACGATCCGTTTGCGCTGCACGGGGGTGATGGTCGCGCACAGGTGGTTTGGCCGCAATGCCAACCACCGGACGATTTCGGCCAGTGGCGAAATCAGCGGGGGCGGCGCGCTGCCTGGCTAACCGCCGCGGGCGGCGCGCAGGCCGAAACCGCGCAACACCAGCAAGGCCTTCTCGCCCAGCGTGCCGCGGCCCGGCAGGACGCCGAGCTGAACGGCGGCCTCGTACAGGTCGAAGAAGGCGCGCACCCGCAGCAGCCGCTCGTCCTGGATCTCGCAGTAGAACACGCAGTGGACGACGACGAACTTGTTTGTCGGCGGTAGCCCCTCGAGCGGCTGGCGGTGGGTGCCGAGCAGCTTCGCGGGGGCGGCGACGAAGTGGCCGTCGGCCAGACGCGGGCCGGTTCTCTCAAGCCGCGCGTCGGGGAAGCCGGCCCACAACCGCTCGGCGTGCGCCGCCAGCGCGTCGATCCCCTCGACCGGCTCGTCGCACACCGGATCCTCGTAGTGGATGGCCGCGTCGCACAACGGCTCGAAGCTCTCCGGGTCCTTACCGGACCACGCCGCCTCCCAGCCGTCGAACAGCTCGTCGACGGTCACGTCCCAAACACCGGCACGCCCTCTTCGGGCGTCGAGGCCTCGGCGTACAGCCGCCGCGGGATCCGCCCGGCGTGCCGCGCGAGCCACCCGGCCTCGACCGCGGCCCGGATCGCCCCGGCCATCGCGACCGGGTCGTGCGCGCGGGAGATCGCGCTGGCCGACATCACGGCGTCGCAACCGAGCTCCATCGCCAATGCGGCATCGGACGCCGTCCCGACGCCGGCGTCGAGCACGACCGGCACCGTGGTCCGCTCAATCAGGATCGACAGGTTGTACGGGTTGCGGATCCCCATCCCCGACCCGATCGGCGAGCCGGCGGGCATCACCGCCGCGCAGCCGACGTCCTCGAGCCGGCGCGCGAGCACGTGGTCGTCGGTCGTGTACGGCAGCACGGTGAAGCCCTCGGCGACGAGCGCTTCAGCGGCGCTGAGGAGCTCGACGGCGTCGGGCATCAGCGTGTCCTCGTCGCCGATCACCTCGAGCTTGATCCAGTCGGTCTCGAACGCCTCCCGGGCCAGCCGGGCGGTGACGATCGCGTCGCGGGCGGTGAAGCAGCCGGCTGTGTTCGGGAGCACCTGGACGCCCGCGTCATCGAGCACGTCGATGATCGACCCTCGCGCAGCCGGATCAAGCCGGCGCAAGGCCACCGTGCACAGCGCCGCTCCCGCCGCGTCAAGCGCGCGGCGCAGCAGGTCGTGGTTCGTGAATCCACCCGTACCGAGGATCAGGCGCGAGCCGAAGGCCCGGCCGCCGATCACAAGCTCGTCGCTCATCTCAAGTCATCCTCCCTGAATCGCGGCCACAACCTCGACCTGGTCGCCATCGCGCACAGGCGTGCTGGACCACGCCGCCCGCGGCACGACCTCGCCACCGAGTGCCACGGCGACGCCCCGGCCGCCGGGACTCCCGAGCAGCGATACGACCGTCCCCACGTTGGCATCTTCCGGCACCTCCCGTGGCTCCCCGTTCAGCGTCACGATCATGCGTGCACCGCGGATGCGAACCGCTCGGGAGCGAATGGAGCGGCGGGCGCCTCCCCGAAGACCGAGGCCACCACCAGCTCGGCGGTCACCGGTGCGAGCAGGATCCCGTTGCGGAAGTGGCCGGTCGCCCAGTGCAGGCCGGGCACGGCTCCGGGCCCGATCAGCGGCGCATTGTCCGGGGTTCCGGGCCGCAGGCCGGCCTCGAGTTCGTCGATCACCAGCTCCGAGAGTCCCGGCAGCAGCTCGATCGCGTCGCGGAACATCTCGTAGACGGCGCCGGCGGTCACGGTGGTGTCGAAGCCGCGCTCCTCCATCGTCGCGCCCAGGACGTACCGGCCGTCGCCCCGGGGAACCACATACGCGGGGCGCATCCGCAGCACGCGGGTCAGGAGTCCGGGCCCGGCGGGATCGTGGAGGCGCATGATCTGGCCCTTGACCGGGCGGATCGGAACCCGCGCGTGATCGGGGAGGCCACCGATCGACCCCGACCACGGACCGGCGGCGATCACCACGTGGCCGGCGGCGAGCCGGCTGCCGTCGGCGAGTACGACACCGGCGAGACGATCGCCGGCCAGCTCGACGCGTTCGACCGCGGCGCCGCTGCGCAACGTGACGCCGGCCCGCTCCGCCGCCGCCATGAGGGCCGGGACCAGGGCGCGGGGATCGATGGCATGGTCGTCTGGGACGTCGAGCGCCAGCCGCAGCGCGGGCGCGAGTGCCGGCTCGAGCGCGCGCGCCTCGCCCGGCAGCAGGCGGGAGACGCGCAGCCCCAACGAGGCGCGGACGGCCTCCTCGCGGCGCAGCGACTCCGCCTCGTCGCGGTCTCGCGCCGTCAGCAGGGCCCCGCAGGCCAGGTAACCCGGGTCGACCCCGGCGACGTCGCGGAGCTCCTCGACGAACTCCGGGTACATCCTCGCGCTGCGCACACCCAGGCGCAGGAGCGGCTGCTCGTTGACGTCCGCCTCGGCGATCGGCGCGAGCATGCCCGCCGCGACCCGCGAGGTCCCGCTCCCGGGCACGTCGCGTTCGAGCACCGTGACCCGCAAACCACGCTGGGCGAGGCGCCAGCCGGCGGTCAGACCGATCACCCCTCCGCCCACCACAATCACGTCTTGCGTCACGTTTCGATGCTAGCTCGATGAGTGATTGACTAGTTCCCGTGGTCGACCGCCGCGAACGCCTCAGCCGTGCGTCTCTCTACCTGGTCTGCGACGCCCAGCCGGACGAGTTCCTGCACGCCGCGCTCCGCGGCGGCGTCGACGTCGTCCAGTTGCGCGACAAGCATGCGACAGAGGCGGAGCGGCTGGAGACGGCGGAGCGGTTCAGAGCCATCACGGCGCTCCACGACGCACTGCTGATCATCAACGACCACCCGGAACTCGCCGTTGTGGCCGGCGCCGACGGGGTCCACGTCGGCCAGGACGACATGCCCGTGGCCCAAGCCCGTGAGATCGTCGGCCCCGAGCGGCTCGTCGGACTCTCCACCCACACGCCGGAACAGGTCGACCGAGCGCGCGGAGTCGACTACATCGGCGTCGGTCCGGTCCACGCGACGCCGACGAAGCCGGGGCGACCCGCCGTCGGGCTCGAGCTCGTCGGCTACGCCGCAAGCCACGCGCGGGTCCCGTTCTTTGCCATCGGCGGGATCGACGCCGACAACGCAAGGCTGGTCCGGGACGCGGGCGCCACCCGGATCGCGGTAGTCAGAGCGCTCACGCAAGCCTCCGACCCCGAGACGGTTGCCCAGGCCCTTCAGGGGGTGGGCGTTGGGGCAGCGTAGTCGCAAGAAGGGCCGGCGCGAATCCCAAGCCGGCGCCAGGGCGCAGCGCGAACCGCAACCCGGCGCGCGGCCCCGCACCGGCCCCGCTACCGCGACGAAGGCGGCGCCGGCGGCCCGTCAGAGCCGTTCGGAGCAGCGCAACGCGGCGATCCGCGCCGGGCTGAAGCCGCTCGAGCCCGGCGAACGTCCGTGGCCGATCACGGTCGGAGCGATCCTGGCCGTACTGACCGGCGGTGTGCAGCTGGTCCTGTTCATCGCCGGGGTCAAGCTGCATGTCGCCGGCACGACCGCGAAGGCCGGCTCGACGATCGTCTTCGGCGTGATGATGTTCATCTGCGCCGGCGGAATGTGGTTTCGCAAGTACTGGGCGATCCTCGGCTTCATGGCCATCCTCGGGATCACGGTGGCGTATTTCGCGCTCGCGCTGATCAAGGCTTCGAACGTGCAGGGGTTCGCGATCGGGATCGGGGGCGTGGCCATCGGCGGCTTCCTGTTCTGGAAGCTCGTCCGCGTGCTGAGCCGGATCCAGATGCCTCAGTACCCCGGGCGTTAGCGGGGAGCGAGGCCGACGGCCTCGTCGGCGCGGCCCGCGAGGTCATCTTCGGCGCAGGAACGCGTCGAGCAGCCGATCGACGAGCACCGCCACCTCGCGCCGCGTCTGACCGGCGTCGTCGGCGCGAGCGATCAACATCCCCGCCTCGTCGATCGCGCCCAGCAGCAGGTGCGCCAGTGGCTCGACCGGCTGGGGGTCGATCAGTCCGGCGTCGATCGCCAGCGCCAGCTCGGTCTGCACGAGCCCGAACGCGTAGCGCTGACCGATCTCGCGCCACTGCTCCCAGCCGAGCACGGCCGGTGCGTCGAGTAGCGCGATCCGTTGCACGGCCGGGTCCTCGCAGGCGTCAAGCCACAGCTTGGTGCCGAGCCGCAGCCCCTCCAGCGGGTCAGAGGCGCCAGCCGCGCCCTCGGCGATCCGTTGCACGATCTCCTGCTCGAGCCCCTCGTACACCGCCCGGAACAGGTCCTCCTTGCCCGCGAAATGGTGATACAGCGCACCGCGGGTCAGCCTCGCGGCGCGGACGATCTCCTCCGTCCCGACTGCCCCGTAACCGCGCTCGGCGAACAGCTCGCGGGCGGCCGCCAGAAGCGCCGCACGGGTCTCCTCCGTGCGTTCGGCCATGCGCGAGCGCGGCGGCTCGCCGGACGGGGGTTGTCTAATCGTCATACAGCCTGTATCCTAGATGCACCTTGTATGTCTGCCCGTGAATCAGGAGGCTCGCCAATCATGACCACTTTCCGTGAGACGCCGCAGCAGGAGGTCAAGCTCGCACCGGGGTCGATTCGCTACCGGGAGCTCGGGACCGGTGAGCCGATCGTGTTCATCCATGGATTGCTGGTCAACTCGCTGCTGTGGGAGCCGGTCGCCGACGTGCTGGCCAAGGACTTCCGCGTGATCGCCCCGGACCTCCCCCTCGGCTCCAACCAGCTCCCGCTCGACGACGGAGCCGACACCTCGCCGCGGGCGCTCGCGGATCTCATCGTCGAGTTCCTCGAGACACTCGATCTCCACGACGTGACGCTCGTCGGCAATGACACCGGCGGTGCGCTGTGCCAGCTCGTAATCGCGAACCATCCCGAGCGGGTCGCTCGGCTCGTGCTGACGCCGTGCGACGCATACGAGAACTTCCCGCCGCCGATCTTCGCGCCGACCATGAACGCGCTGAAATCGCCGGCCGTCGTCCGCGTGCTCGGGACGCTGATGCGACCACGGTTCATCCAGCGCTCGCCGCTCGCGTACGGCCTGCTGACCAAACGACCGATTGCCGACGACGTGATGGCCTCGTTTTTGCAGCCGGTCCGCACTGATAAGCGGGTGCGGCGCCAGATGGCGCAGACCGTCCGCGGCATTCACAAGCAGCTGCTGCTGGAGGCCGCCCAGCGGTTCAAGCAGTTCGACAAGCCGGTGCTGATCGCCTGGGCTCCGGAGGACATCTTCTTCAAGTTCCGCTTCGCCGAGCGGCTCGCCGCCGACTTTCCGAATGCCCGCTTGGAGCGGATCGAGGACAGTCGCACGTTCGTGTCGCTCGACCAGCCGCAGCGGACCGCCGAGCTCATCGCGTCGTTCGCGCGGGAGCCGCTAGGCTCAGCTGCGCAATGGCCGAATCCTCATATGACTGCGTCGTAATCGGCTCTGGGCCGGGCGGTTATGTCGCCGCCATCAGGGCCGCGCAACTGGGGTTCAAGACGGCGGTGGTCGAGAAGGACGCGGTCGGCGGCCGCTGCCTGAACTATGCGTGCATCCCCGCGAAGGCGGTGCTCCGCGTAGCCGACGTGCTCTCGGAGATCCGCGAGGCCGACGACTTCGGAATCAAGGTCGGCAACCCCGAGGTCGACTTCAGCGCGGTGATGGACCGCCGCAACAAGGTCGTCAAGACGCTGACCGGTGGCGTGTCCGGGCTGTTCAAGAAGAACAGCATCGATTTGATCGAAGGCGAGGGCTCCCTGGCCGGCCCGGGCGCCGTGTCGGTCGGCGGCACGGAGATCTCGGCCAAGACGATCGTGCTCGCCACCGGTTCGGTCAAGCGGCCGATCCCCGGCACCGAGTTCGGCGGACGCGTGATCGGCACCGAGGAGGCCTGGGCGCTGCAGGAGTTGCCGAAGACGATGGCCGTCGTCGGCGCCGGCGCCTCGGGCGCGGAGATCGCCTCGGCCTACGCGCGGCTTGGAACCGAGGTGATGCTGTTCGAAGCGCTCGGGCGTGTGCTCCCGACCGAAGATGCCGACATCTCCAAGCTCGCCGAGCGCGGGCTGAAGAAGCAGGGGATGGCCATCCACACCGCCACCCTGGTCAAGGACGTGGAGAGCGCCGACCAGGGCGTCCACTTCACCCACGGCGAGGAGTCCGGCGAGGTCGAGTGGCTGGTGATCGCCGCGGGCCGTGGGCCCGACATCGAGGCGCTCGGCCTCGATGCGGCGGGGGTGAAACTGACCGGCAACGGCCTGATCGAGGTCGACGGCGCCATGCGCACGAGCGTCGAGGGGGTTTACGCGATCGGCGACCTGGTCCCAGGCCCGGCACTGGCGCACAAGGCATCCGACGAGGGCGTGATCGCCGTCGAGGACGCAGCCGGCATGCAGACCCACCCGATCGAATACATCGACATCCCGCGAGCCACGTTCTGCACTCCGAACGTGGCCAGCTTCGGCCTCACCGAGGAGCAGGCGCGCGAGGCCGGGCACGACGTCGTCGTGGGCAAGGTCCAGTACGGGGCGGTGGGCGCCGGCACGGTGTACGGCGACCGCACTGGACTCGTGAAGATCGTCGGCGAGCGCAAATATGGCGAGCTACTCGGCGGCCACATCGTCGGCTCGAAGGCGACGGAGCTGATCCAGGAGCTCGTCAACGCGCGGTTGCTCGAGGGCGGCTATCCCGAGATCGCGCGGACGATCCACGGCCATCCGACGATGTCCGAAGCCGTGATGGAGGCCGCGCGCGCCGCCGACGGGTGGCTGATCCACGGTTAGTACGCGTAGCACCTTCTATTACGACCTTGGCAGCCCGCACTGCTACCTGGTCGGGGAGCAGATCGGGGCGGTACTGGGTGCGGACGTCGAATGGGAGCCGGTCCACGCGTTCGGCTTGGAGGGGGTGGACCGTTCACGGATCGAGCGGGAGGCGTCCGAGGTCGGTCTACAACCGGTTCGCTGGCCCGCGACGTGGCCGCCCGACACCCGCGCGGCGATGCTCGCGGCGACGTACGCCAAGCAGGTCGGCCGCGCCGTGGCTTTCTCGCTCGCGGCGTTCCGCCAAGCGTTCGCCGGCGGGCGCGACCTCGGCGACCTCGACACCGTGTTGATCGCCGCGGCGGCCTGCGAGATGCACCCGACCGCCGTGCTGAAGGCGCTCGAGCTGCGCTCGGTCGCCTCCGGGCTCGAACGGGCGGTGGCGCGAGCCCGCGCCGCCGGCGTGACCGCCGTACCGGCGATCGAGATCGACGGGCGCCTGTTCGCCGGACCGGACGCGTTGACGGAGGCGATCGGGGCGCGGACGTGAAGGCGAACCGCGCATTCCATCTGATCGTCGCGCGCGAAGGGCTCGAGCCGGCCTTCCTGGCCGACCCCGACCGGATCGACCGGATCGAAGTCGTCTCCGTCGATGACGGCGAGATCGCCTGGTACTGGGAGCTGGGACCGAAGGATGCGTCGAAGCTGGTGCGCGCGCTGCGGGCAGATCTGGTCGCGCTGGAGGTGGACCAGTTCATCGACAAGTGGGTCGGAGCCGACGAGTGAGCTCGAAGGGCGAGACCGAGATCGTCGAACCGACGGCGGCGGAGCGGGCGCTCGCGCGGCGCGCCGCCGAGGCCCGCGCCACGGTTCCCGATCTCGAGCTCGGGGTCGTGGTCGAGATGTCCGCGGCGCTGGCCCTCGCGTCGGAGGCGCAGGTGAACATCGCGGCAGTGGTGCTTCGGGCCTGCGCGCTGGCGCTGGCCGAGCACCCGCGGGTGAACGGCGCGTACCGAGACGGCCGGTTTGAGCTCTATTCGAGCGTCAATATCGCGGTCATGCTGGACCAAGCCTCCCCGGTGGTGTTCGACGCGCCGGCCAAGTCGGTGCGCGAGCTCTCTGATGAGCTCAGTGGCTTGACCCAGCGGGCGCACAAGGGCGAGCTGCGGCCGCCCGAGCTGTCCGGAGCGACGTTCACGTTCGCCGATCTTGGCGCGCTCGGGATCGACCGGCCATCAATCGTGCCGACGCCGCCGCACGCCGCGGCGCTCGCAGCCGGAACCGTCCGAGCGGTCCCGCGGGTCAGCGATGGAGCTATCGTGCCCGGTCATGAGACGGTGTTGGCCCTCGCGGCCGACAACCGGATCCTGAATGGAAGGCACGCCGGAGCGTTCCTGACAACGGTCAAACACCTGCTGGAGGTCTCCAGGCTTTGAGCGAGACACTTGAACACACAGCGCGACGGATCGCAGAGCAGGGGCGAGAGGCGCTGGTGGCGCGGTTGCGGCCCGCGTTCCAGGAGGCGGCCGCCGCCCACCGTGACGCGTTATCACTCGACGACGAGCAGATCGAGCAGATGGTCCAAAAGGCGGCTGACCGCGCGGACGGGCTGCAATGGCGCCGCGCGCTGGCCTCGGTCGCCACCGAGCAACTCGGAATCGGCCTCGGGGAGGCGCTCGGCCATCCGGCGGTCGCCCGGGCACAGGCGATCGTCGGCGCGCCGTCCTACGAGGAGGCACTGAGCGCGCTCGGGGCGGAGCCGCCGAAGCCGGCTTCGCGTCCTGAGCCGCCCGCTGAGCAGCCGGCGCAGGCCGCCGGCGACGCACACGACGAGGAGCACGCAGAAATCGACGAGGACGAGGACGAGGAATACGAGGACGACGGAGACGAGGAGTACGAGGACGACGAGGACGACGAGGACGAGGCACCGGAACCGGCCATGGACGCAACGGCCCCGCATCGGCCAGTGCGGCCGTCAACCGAGGCGGAGGGGGATGCCGAGGCGGCAGACGACCACGCGGAAGTTGCCGACGGTGTGCGCCTGCGCGCCGTCCACCTGGGCGGCATCGCGAACCTCGCGCCGGCCGAGGGCGACCTCGAGCTGCACATCTCCTCGGAGGGGCTCGACATCATCCGCGGTCCCGAGCACTCTGTCCTCGGTCGCCTGACCTGGGGCGAGATCGTCGCACTCGAGACGCCCGAGCCGGGGGGCCGCTTCCGGCGCAAGCGGCAGACCGACGCCCATCTGGTCGTGCGCAGCGAGCAGGGGTCCGCGAGCTTCGAGATCCCGGGGGTCACCACCCACGAGTTGCGCGAGCACCTCGATCCACTGTTGGCCCGGCGATGAGGCGACGGTTCGGACCTGTCTTCGTCGTGGCGGGGACGATGCACTTCGTGATCCCCAAGGCGTATGAGTCGATCATGCCCGACTACCTCCCTGCCCACCGCGCGCTCGTGTATGCGAGCGGGGTGGCCGAGATCGTCGGCGGCCTCGGTGCGATGAACGTCCGTACCCGCCGCGCAGCCAGCTGGCTAAACGTGGCGACGCTGCTCGCGGTGTTCCCGGCAAACCTGCACATGGCGCTCCACCCGGAGCGGTACAAGCAGATCCCCGGAGGTAAGCGGGCGCTGCTGGCGCGGCTCCCGCTCCAGGCGGCATTCATCGTCTGGGCGCTTGCCGCCGGCCGCTGAACACAGTGTCTGGCTGACCGGCCAAACGGGGTACGATTCGCACCCATGCTTGCGGAGCGGGCGGATCTGACGATCGACGAACTCGCGCGGCGAACGGGGATGAGTGCTCGCAACATTCGCGCGCACCAATCGCGTGGACTGCTGGCGCCGCCGACGCTGCGCGGTCGTACCGGTTATTACAGCTATGAACACGTCGCCCGCGTGCAGCTGATCCAGGAGCTGCAAACCGCCGGGTTCAACCTCGATCTGATCGGGCGCCTGCTGGCCATGGCCGGCAATTCGACCGAAGAGGTGCGCCGCTTCACCTCCGCGCTCCGCCAGCCGTTCGGCGACGAACAGCCGGAGGCCGTCGCGCAGGCTGACCTGCAGCAGCGTTTCTCCTCGACCGCTCGCGAGCCGCTCGAACGGGTACTGGAGCTCGGGTTCCTGCGGGCGCTCGGCAACGGTCGGTTCGAGGAGGTCACGCCACAGGCGTGGCGAGGCGCCGAGGTGTTCGCCGAGCTCGGAGTGCCGGTCGATGAGATCGTCGCAGTGGCGACCGAAGCCCGGGGCCACATCGACGCGATCGCTGCCGCCTTCCTGAGGCTGTTCGTCGAGCACGTGTGGAAGCCGTTCGAGGCGGCCGGACGGTCGGATGAGGGTCTCGAGCGGGTGCTCGAGGCGATCGAACGGCTACGGCCGCTGGCCTCGGCGACCGTGCAATCCCTGTTCCAGCTGGCGATGGGCGAGGCCGCGGATAAGCGCCTGCGGGCCGAGCTCGAACGGCTCGAGCAGCAGCAGCCCTAGCCGTCAGGCGTGCTCGCGCTCGAGCACGCCGATGTCGTGCGATAGGCCCTCGGGGGTGAGCTGGCCGACCGGCCATCCCTCGCGCCAGATGCCGCGCTTGTCGATCAGGAACACGAAGGCCGAATGGTTGTCGTTGGCGCCATTGCCGATCAGCGGCTGGACCGCGTAGGCTCGCCACACCTTGCGCAGCGCCGGGCGAGAGCCGCTGAGGTAGTCCAGCCGGCCGGTCATCTGATACTTGGCCAGGAATTTGTCGCGGTTGGCTCGCGTGTCCTGCGCGGGGTCGACGCTGATCGCGATGGCGGGAATGCCGCGGCCTCCGTTCGGCAGCGAGTTGAGCGCTCCCTTGATCTGCTCGGCCATCAGCGGGCACGCGCCGTGACACAACGAGTGCATGAACGTGAGGACTACGACCTGGCCGTGGAAGCTCGCCAGCGTCACCCGGCGGCCGTGCTGATCGACCAGCGAGAAGTTGGCGGCGTGGAGGGTGCCGTTCGCGATCGCGGGGCCCTGCAGGACGTTCGGGGAGCCGCCGCTCGCGGTCGACGGAGTACCTGCGCTGTTCGTCGAGCCGCCACCGCTGGTCAACAGCACAATCCCGATGGCGGCCAGCAGCACGACCAGCACGACGACCAGCAGACGCTCGGTGCTCCGGCTCGCAGTCACCGCCGTGATTGTCGCATGAGGCTTGCGAAGAATCGCCACACCGTGCAAGAGGCGCAGATGGTCGCCGGGGGCCCGGGGTCGGGCGGATTCGCGCCGGGCCACTGGTGCCGGCCCCCGGTGATCCTGATGTGCTGGACCGTCGCGCCGCGGGCGCAATCGGGGAACGTGAACAACGTCGTTTGCCGGGCGATCTCCGTGGAGGTCGGCCTTGGCCTGCAGCGATCGCGGGCGGCCCAACCGTTCACGAATGGCGGCACGCCGTCGGTCGTCGGCCGGCGCCGCGGACCGAAGTACGGCACGACCTGGTCGGCCGTCCCATGGATCTCCAAAACCGAGACCGGAGCCGCTGGCCGGCACGGCGGCTGATGTGAGTAGCCGCCGGCGACCGAGGCGATCGCGGTCAGCTGGCGGCTTAGCGCACACCCGATCAGCGCCACCATCCCACCGCCGTTGGAGACACCGGTGGCGAACACGCGTGAGACGCAGAACCGTCGCTCCAGTGCCTTGATCAGCGCTCCGAGGAACGCGACATCGTTGGGCAAACCGCGGGCGGCCGTGCTGTTCCAATACGTGCCGTAGGAGCTGGGGTAGGCGACGATGAAGCCGGCTTGGTCGGCGATCTGGTCAAAGCCGCTGTAGCGCTCCATTTGCCGGCCGCTGCCGCGGTAGCCGTGGAGCGCCAGCAAGAGCGGGGCGCGCCACCCGGCCGGCAGCTCCGGAGGCACATGGACGATTGCGGTCCGCTGCAAGCCGCCACTTCTCAGCGTGAGCGAGTGATCGCCGGGGACCGGCGCCGTGGCGCACGGTGACAGCGCGAGCGCGGCCGCGAGGAGCAGCCCATTCACTACGTGAGGCGGTACAGCCGCGTATGGCCGCGGAGCCCGGCCTCCGCGCTGATGTCCACACCATGGGCGCGGATCCACCGTGAGGCGGGCGCGCAGTACGCCCTGTTCGCTGTGGCCGCCGTGCACGGCACATCGTTGACGAGGCCGTATTTGACCTGGCCGCCGGCGATCGCGCGCCGGAGCGCCGCCACGGTGGTCAGCGGGCGGCCGCCAAACGTCGTCAGGGGCAGGATCGGCCGCTGGTCGCGGATGATCAGCGGCGCGAGCGACAGCGGCTCGTCGACCGCCACTTCGTACTTGTTCGCGGTCGTACGGGGCCTGAGGAAGGCCGACAGGATCGCGGTCGTGACAGGACGGTCGGCGGCCAACCCGAGCGAATCGTTGGACTGCGTACGCACGAGCTTCACGGATTCGTGGACCGGGAACACCATCGCGCAGGCGATGATCAGTCCCGCGGTCAGCCAGCGCGCGGGTCCGGCGATCGGACCGTCGAGCCGGGTCAGGCGGGCGGCGCCGACGATGGCGATGATCAGCGCCAGCCCCGCGGTGGCGATCGACACCGGGTGCAGACCGCCGACGTACAGGCAGACCGCCACGAGCGCCAGCACGATCGCCGGCAGCGACGGCGTGACGAGGCGGCCGTAGAGGCCGGCCAGCGTGACCGCGCCCCACCCGATCGCCACTGCGAGCGCGGGCGAGAGGACCTCCAGATAGCGCGTATGCATCGTCCCCATCCCGTCGAACACGACCACCGCGAAAGCGATCCAAACGGCGATCGAGATCGCGAACGCGCGCGGCAGTACCGCCGCGCGGCGCCGATCGTGGCGCTCGCGGATGACCGTGGCCAGCACGGCCGCGCCCCCCAAGGCCACCGCGGCGATGATCACGCTGCCGAACAGGACATCGAAATGCCATCCGGATGGCTCGAACAGCCGCAACAGCCCGGGACCGCCGCTCGTCGGGCTGCCGCCCGTCGAGGCACGACCGATCCCGTTGAAGACGAACATCGCGTTCCACACCGAGCCGTCGCTCGATCCGACCGCCCATGGGTGCGACCCCGGCGCGATCGTGGCCAGCATCGCCCACGACAGCCCAACGCCGACAAACGTGACGGCGGCCAGCGCCACGTCGACCGCTTTGCGGCGGCGCGGGCCGTCGGCCGCCAGCACGTACAGGACGACCAGCGCCGGCAGAGCGATCATCGACTCGAGCAGCTTGACGTTGAACGCGAGCCCCATCGCGACGGCCGCGAGCACGACGAATTGCCGGCGGCGCTCCGGCTCGGCGACCGCGCGGATCGTCAGCCATACGGCCGCGATCACCAGCAACATCATCACCGAGTCCATCGTGTCGCTGCGCGCGGTCAGCACGGACTGGGGCGCGAGCGCGAGCACCGCCGCGGCGGCGATCCCGGCCGGGCGGCCAACCGCGCGACGGACCGCGTCGTACAACAGCGGCACCGCGAGCGTTCCGGCGAGCGCCTCGGGCAGCTTCAGCGCAAATGAGCCCCAACCGAACACCTTGACGCTGATCACCTGGAGCCACAGGTCGACCGGCGGCTTGTCGATGGAGAGGATCGCGCTCGGATCGAATGCCCCGAAGAAGAAGTTGTGGAACGACATCCCCATGCTGCGCACGGCGGAGTCGTAGAACTCGTTCGCGCTCACCCCGGACAGCCCGGCGAAGCGCAGAACCGCCGCGACCGCGGTGATCGCGACGACGGTCCACGGGATCGGACGCAGGAGCACCGTCGAAACCGAGCGCGTCCCGACCTCCCTCCGCGACGCGGCCGGCGCGGCAACTGAGAGCCCTTGGGTTCCGCCGGGCATCGTGCCCCATACTGCCAAAGATGCACCAGGCGGTTACGCTCGCCAAGCGGCTGCGCAAGGCGATCTCCGATGAGCGAGTGCTGGCCGCGATCGCCTCGATACCGCGCGAACTGTTTGTGCCCGCCGGGGAGCGCAAACGGGCCTACGCCAACGTCGCGCTGCCGATCGAGTGTGGGCAGACGATCTCACAACCGCAGGTGGTGGCGCGGATGCTCGAGCTGCTCTCTCTGCGGCCCACCGACCGAGTCCTCGACGTCGGAACGGGGTCCGGCTACCACGCCGCGCTGCTCTCGCTGCTCGCCGGCGAGGTGTGGACGATCGAGCGCCATCCGGAGCTCAGCGCCCGCGCCGCCGAAGCCATCCATGGGCTTGGGCTGGACAACGTGTCGCTGATCGTGGGCAACGGCTGGGAGGGCTTTCCCGACGCCGCCCCGTTCGACGCCATCAACGTCGCGGCGGCCGCCTCCGACGGTGTTCCCGACGTGCTGGAGCGGCAGCTGGCGGCCGGCGGGCGGATGATCGTCCCGGTCGGCGACATCGAGCAGCGGCTGACGCTGACCCGCCGTCTCGACGATGGCTTCGAGCGGACCGAGCTCGACGGCGTCAGATTCGTGCCGCTCGTCCGTGACTGACGGTCAGTGATACATCGACTCGAACAGCTCGCCGTATCGCTCGTAGATCACGTTGCGCTTGACCTTCAGCGTCGGTGTCAGCTCCCCGTCGTCGATAGACAGGTCGTGGTCGAGGATCTTGAAACGCTTGACCTGCTCGACCTGGGCGTAGTGCGAGTTCGCGCGGTCTAGCTCCCCCTGCACCATCGCCTGGACCTCTTCGGCTTCGGCCAGCTGCGCCAGCGTCCTCGGACAGGCCACGCTCCTGGGCCCAGGGGCCGATCTCCTCGGGGTCGAGCGTGATCAGGGCGACCGGATACGGCTTGCGGTCGCCATACATCACGGCCTGGGAGATGAACCGGCACTGCTTCAGATCGTTCTCGATGTTCGCCGGCGTCAGGTTCTTGCCCCCGGCGGTGATGATGATGTCCTTCTTGCGCCCGGTGATCTTCAAATAGCCCTCGTCGTCGAGCTCGCCGAGGTCGCCGGTGTGAAGCCAGCCGTCGATCAGCGTCTCCGCGGTCGCCTCCGGGTTCTTCCAGTACTCGCGGAAGATGTTCGGCCCTCGCATCAGGATCTCGCCGTCATCGGCGACCTTGATCTCGGTCCCGGGCACGGCCCGGCCGACCGTGCCGAACTTGAAGTGATCGAGCGTCGCCACCGTGCCGACGCCGGTGCTCTCGGTCATCCCCCACCCTTCGAGCACGGGGACCCCGGCGGCGTAGAAGAACTCGAGGATCTCGGGTGCGATCGGCGCCGCTCCGGACACCGCTTGGCGGACCTGGCCACCGAACAGCGCTCGCACGCGGGAGAACACCTGCTCGTCGGCCTGCTCGAACGGTTTGCGCAGCTCGTCGGGAACCGGCTCGCCGCGATGCTGCCGGCGGCGGACCTCGACTCCGAGCTTGATCGCCTGCTCCAGACGCTCCTGGTCCTCGGCCGATGCCTTGGCCTGCATCTGGCTCGCGGCGGCATATAGCTTCTCGAAGATCCGCGGCACCGAAGGCAGATACGACGGCTTGCACTCGGCGATCTCGGCCAGGATCTGCTTGGTGTCGCCACCGAAGTAGACGAGCGATGTCCCCTGGTCGTAGGAGGCGAGCTGGGTGATCAGCGCGAACACGTGGGCGAGCGGCAGGTACAGGTAGGTCGCCTCCTCTTCCTGCACGAACGCCAGCTCCTCGACCGCCTCGCACACCGACATGCCGTTGCGGTGCGTCGAGCACGACGCCCTTCGGCGGCCCGGTTGTGCCAGAGGTGTAGATGAACGTCCACGCGTCGCCGGGGCCGATCTGGTCCTGCCGCTGCTTGAGCTCGCCGTGGTCGCGCTGGCGCCCGCGCTCCCGAAGCTGCTCCAGCGACAGGTCGCCCACTCCGGACTCGATCCCGATCACGTGCTCGAGCTCTGGGAGCTGGTCGCGCACCTGCTCGAGCTTCTGCACCTGCGACGAGTCCTCGACGATCACCGCCTTCGCGCCCGAGTTGCCCGCCACCCACTCGCACTCGCGCGGCGAGTTGGTCGGATAGATCGGGACCATCGTCGCGCCGGCGGCCGAGATGGCAAAACTGGCGAGCGTCCACTCGAGCCGCGTGTTGGCCAGGATGCAGACGCGATCGCCCAGCTGCACCCCGAGGTCGATCAGCCCGAGCGCGAGCTCGTCGATCGCCTCGCCGGCCTCGCCGTAGGTGAGCTCCTGCCACTCGCCGTCCCGCTTGTACCGAGCCGCGATCCGGTCAGTGAATCGGCCAGCCGCCGATCCGGGGAGCGCCGCAACCGTGGCTGCGATTACCCGTGGGCCGTCTGCTGTATCGGTCATGCGATCTCCTCCGCTGGCGTTACCCGGACCCTACCCGCGGAGAGCCGGCCGCGCATCACGTTGATCGCGTCGGGGTGCTTGTCGATCAGGACGTACCGCCTACCCAGTTGCTCGCAGACCGCGCCGAGCGTCCCCGAGCCGGCGAACGGGTCCAGGCACCAGCCGCCGGGTTTCGATGAGGCCTGCACGAACCGCCTGAGCACCCCCTCGGGCTTCTGTGTCGGGTAACCGGTCTTCTCGCTGCCGTTCGTCGGGACGATCGTGTGGAACCAGACGTCGGTCGGCCGCTTGCCCTTCGCCGCCTTGTCCGGGGTGACCAGGCCCGGAGCCATGTACGGCTCGCGGTCGACCGCGTCGGCGTCGAAGTGGTGGGCGCCGGGCGTCCTGACGTAGGCGAGGATCGTGTCGTGCTTGGCGGGCCAGCGCCGCCGCGGCTTGGCGCCATAGTCGTAGGCCCAGATGATCTCGTTGAGGAACGCGTCCCGGCCGAACAGCTCGTCGAGCAGGAGCTTGCAGTAGTGGGCCTCGCGGTAGTCGATGTGGAAGTACAGCGTTCCGTGGGGCGCGAGCAGCTCCCTGGCGCGGGCCAGCCGCGGCTCGAGGAAGGCCAGGTAGTCGGCGAACGCGTCGTCGTAGGCCAGTGACTGGAGCAACCGTGTCTCGTACGTTCGGCCGCCGAATCCGACTCGGTCGCCGTTGATGCTCGCCGCCGTCTCGAGGGTGTGCCGCGCCTGCGCGCGCCCGGTGTTGAACGGCGGATCCATGTAGATCAGATCAAACGCGCCGGCCGGGCAACCGCCCGAGCACGTCCGCGTTGTCGCCGGCGATCACCAGGTCGTGTTCACCGAGTTCGATCTCGTCCGCAGCGGACAGCACGCGCATCGGGGGTGACGGTACTGCGAGCGGTCGACGTGGATGACTTTTGGGCGCTGTGCGCTGCCTTGAGTCATCCACGTCCCCTAACGGGGAGCCAACGTCACCCTGGGTACGATCGAAAGACGATGGTTCAGCGGATGATTGAGTTCGTCCGCGCCAAGCGGATCGCGCGGTTCGCCATCGCCTCCCTCGTCGCCGCCGGCACGAGCGCGGTGGTGTTCCCCGTGATGTACCTGCTCGGCGCGAGCACGACTGCGTGCACGATCGTCGCCTTCGCAGCGGGGGCGATCCCCAACTGGACGCTGAACCGGCGCTGGACCTGGCAGGTCGAGGGCCGGGTGGCGTTCGGGCGCGAGATCGTCGCCTACGCGCTCGTGTCCGCGTTGACGCTCGTGCTGCTGTCGCTCGCCACTGCGGCCACGCACCACGCGGTTACGCCGCTGCACACGGCCCACATCGTCAAGACGGGGCTGGTGACGGCGTCGTACTTCGGCGTACTGGCGGTCCTCTACGGAGCGCGGTTCGTGCTCTACGAGTTCTGGATCTTCTCGGGCCGCAGCCGCGTGCGAGCGGCCCTGCGGTCGCGCCGCCAGGTGTGGACCGCGGCGCGGGCGAACCGGATCCCGTAGCCGAGGTTTCCGCCCTTCTTGGTGCCCGTCGCGTGCCGCTCGCGATCGCGCATCGTCGTCGGGACCTCGGCCAGCCGGTAGCCGTTCAGGGCCGCCGAGATCATCAGCTCTGACGCCTGGTACTGGGGCTGTTCGAGCGTGACCGCCGCGGTCAGGTCCGAGGTCATCGCGCGCAGCCCGCAGGCCGGGTCGGTGATCCGGTGGCGGACCAGGAGGCTGAAGAGAGCGCCGAACAGGATCACGCCGGCGTGGCGCACGCGGTCGGTCGTCAGCTCCGCGCCGAGCCGCCGCGACCCCGAGACGAAGTCGGCGTCGCCGGAGAGGATTGGCGCGACGACGCGGGCGATCTCCTCGGGCTCGTACTGGCCGTCGGCATCGATCGTGACGATCACTTCGGCGCCCCGGGCGCGCGCGAGCCAGTAGCCGAGGCGGAGCGCCGCGCCCTGGCCGCGGTTGACCGGCACGTCGCAGACGAGCGCGCCGGCCGCGAGGGCCCGCGCCGCCGTCTCATCGGTGGCGCCGTCGGCCACGACGATCACCTCGGTGTCGAGGCCGGCGTTCTCGGCCGGAATCTCGTCGATGACCTGCGCGACCGTCGGCGCCTCGTTATAGGCGGGGATCACGACCGCCAGCTGCGCCCCGATCCGCGGCGGGTAGGCCTCGAGGAAGGCCGCGGCCGCGCCGCGCTCATCGGCCGAGAGCTCGCTGACATCGACCTGGAGGCCGAGCTCGCGTGGGGTGACCAGCGTCATGCGGCCACCGCCCCTTGCACCTCGGCCTGCGACCACTCGTCCCAGACCCCGGTGAGCCCTTCGGAGAAGCTGTACTGGGGTTCCCACCCGAGGCCCCGCGCGCGCGAGTTGTCGACGATCACCGCCGGCATCTCGCCGGCCTTGGCGGGGCCGTGCTCGACTCCGAGCTCGGAGCCGCTCACGCGCCGTACCTGATCGACGACGTCGAGCACCGAGAGCGAGGTTCCGGTTCCGATCACGACCGGACCGGACCACTCGTCGCGAGTCAGCGCGAGACGGATCGCGGCGACGACATCGGACACGTGGACGTAGTCGCGCACCTGCTGCCCGTCGCCGTAGACCTCGAATGTGCTGCCGAGCCGGATCGCGCGCATCAGCCGAGCGACGATGCTGTCCTTGGCCTGCATCCCCGGGCCGTACACGTTGGTCAGCCGCAGGCACGCACAGCGGAGCTCGTACGAAGCGGTGTACGCCGACATCAGCATCTCCCCGGCGGCCTTGGTCGAGCCGTACGGGGTGAGCGGGTGAAGCGGTGTGTCCTCGGTGATCGCACCGTCTCCGAGCGGACCGATAACGGCGTTCGTCGACGCGAACGCGAGCGATTTCACGCCGGCGGCGCGGGCGGCTTCGAGCAGCAGCGCCGTACCTTCGACGTTGGTGCGGAACGCGACGTCGGGCTGGGCAAGGGAGTTCAACACCTGAGTGACGGCGGCCAAGTGGACGACCTGATCGAAACCACCGTCGAGCGCCTCTTCTAAGACGCCCACGTCGGCGATATCACCCAGCACCACGTCGACGTCGGGGTCGGGATGAGGCTGCAGGTCTACAACACGGACATAGCTGCCCGCAGCGGAAAGCTCCGAAACTACATGGCGACCGATGAACCCAGAACCGCCGGTGACGAGGACGCGGACGGAAGCGACGTCACCGTCGGCACCCGTGCTCACTTCCTCCCAGCCAGAGCGGCGGAGACGAGCTCCGAACGGGTCTCGGCCCAGCGGACCGTCGGCAGGATGGCGCTCATGTCGACGCGATCCCTGTACTTCTCGACGACGTCGAACATGTGGTCGATGAGCGCATCGGAGAGCAGCGTCGGCTTCAGCCCGAGGCCCTCGAGCGCCGTGTGGACGACCTTGTAGTAGTGGTCGTAGATCTCGACCCGTGGGTTCTCGACGTGCTCGATCGTGACCTCGGCACCGGTGTGGTCGCTGAAGTCACTCGAGATGGTCTCCGCGAGCTCGTTGAGCGAGAACGTCTCCGTCATCTGATTGAAGACGCGGAACTCTCCGCGGTCGGCGGCGTTCTCGCACGCCAGGCGGATGCACTCGACCGTGTCGTTGATATTGATGTAGCCGCGCGTCTGCGACCCGTTGCCGTAGACGGTGAGCGGGTGGCCGAGCACGGCCTGGATCACGAACCGGTTCAGCACCGTGCCGAACACGCCGTCGTAGTCGAAGCGCGTCGCGAGGCGCTCATCCTTCTTGGTCTGCTCGGTGTCCAGGCCGTAGACGACGCCCTGGTTCAGATCGGTGACGCGCATGCCCCAGATCCGACAGCCAAACTCGAGGTTGGTCGAGTCGTGGACCTTGGAACAGTGGTAGAAGGAGCCCGGCCGCTTGGGGTAGATCATCCGATCCTTACGGCCCTTGTGCTCCACGTCGAGCCACCCCTCCTCGATGTCGATGTTCGGCTGGCCGTACTCGCCCATCGTGCCGAGCTTGACGAGGTGGATATCGCGGTCGATGTCGCCGATCGCGTACATCACGTTCAGGTTGCCGACGACGTTGTTCGTCTGCGTGTAGACGGCGTGCGCCTGGTCGATCATCGAGTACGGAGCGGCGCGCTGCTCGGCGTAGTGGACGATCGCCTCAGGGCGGAAGTCCGCGACCATCTCGTGCACGAACTTCGGGTCGATCAGATCGCCCTCGTACCAAGTGAGGCTCTTGCCGCTGACCTCAGTCCAGGCTGCGAGCCGCTCCTCCATGGTCGCGATCGGCACGAGACTGTCGACGCCCATCTCGACGTCGTATCCACGACGCGCAAAGTTGTCCGACACACCGACTTCGTGGCCAGCGGCCGAGAGGTGAATGGCGGTCGGCCAACCCAAATACCCGTCTGCACCCAGAACCAAAATTCGCATACGAAGCTCCAGTAAATTCCGACTCGTGTTGTGATCGTTCAGCGCGTGTGGCCAGTCAATGCGGCCCTTGCGGTCGGCCACGGCTGAAGGATCGCTGACCAGCGAGCGCCCGAGAATAGCCGACCCGGCAAAGTAGAAGTAGGCCGCCTGGCCCTTAAGGTTACGCCAGCCTTACGCGGATCGACTGCTACCGTCGCCGCCCGTGACGGTGCGATCAGCGCAGAGCCGGACGCAGCTGGTACTCGCCGTGTCCGCGTTGCTGCTGCTGATCGGGATCGTCGTCGCGGCCACCAGCGGGCCGGCCGCGAGCGAACCTCGGCTCAGGCTTCCCGGCAGCGGCCGGTTGACCTGGTCGGGGAACCCACTCGCCTACGTCCCCGCGCGCGCGGATGAGTTCACCGCCCGGGCCACGTCCGGCAGCGGCTACGTCCTGTTCGCGAAGAGTCCTGGAGGCGCCGTCGCCACGGCCGCCCGCATGGCCAAGTACCGCCCGTTGATCAGCGCCGCCGTGCAGGGCACGGGGATCGACCCGAACCTGCTCGAAGGGCTCGTGTTCCTCGAAAGCGCCGGCAACCCAAACGCGCTCGCGGGCACCGACGCAGCAGACGCCGCCGGCCTGACGCAGATCCTGGCTCAGACCGGCCAGTCGCTGCTGCACATGCACATCGACCTCGCTCAGAGCCGAGCGCTGACGAGCCGTATCGATAAGGCTTTCGCTGAGGGCAAGAGCGGCCTCGTGGCGCGGCTCCAGACCCAGCGCGCGGCGATCGACGACCGCTTCAATCCCAACCGCGCGCTCGCCGCCACCGTCACGTACCTGGAGCTCGCCCGGCGGGACCTCGGCGGGCGGCTGGACCTGGCGATCGTCGCCTACCACATGGGGATCGGCAACCTCCAACACGTGCTGCGGCTCTACAACGGCGGGCAGGCGGTGCCATACGTCCAACTGTTCTTCGACAGTCACGGCGCAGCCAACAACTTCCTGTCGGCGCTGGGCGACGACTCCTCCCTGTACTGGTGGCGCGTGCTCGGCGCCGCCCAGATCATGCAGCTGTGGCGAACCGACCGGCCGGCACTGCGCCACCTGGCGGCACTCGAGACCTCGGCCAAGTCGAGCGCAAATGTCCTGCACCCGCCCGGTCAGCCGCCGACCGGGCCTCTGCTCCCGCTTCCCTCGGACCCGGCTCGGTTCTCCCTCAGATACGGGCGCGGCGTAGCGGGCGAGCTGCGGCCCGCCGCCCTTGACGTTCTCGCCGAGCTCGGAGTGCGGGTCAAGCGCTCATGGGCCGGCCGCGCGCCGCTGACCGTGGCCAGCGTCGGCAACTACACGTTCTCGATCTTGCGCGGCTACGCCCGGCCCGCCCAGGCGCAGGCCTTCCAGACTGTGCTTGATCGCCTCCAGGCCCTGAACCTGATCGCGTGGTCTCGGAGCGCGACCACGATCGACATCACGGTCTCCTCGAGTGCATCGTCGTATCTGATCCACGGCCCCTGAGCGTTCGCGCCCCCTCACCGCGGCTCAGTCCCGGGCGGGCGCGAGATACGTGCCGCTGAAGCGAGCCAGGGCCTCGAGCAGCTCATCCTGAAACCGCTCGTCGTGGACTGGGCGCGCGGGCTCAGCTCGGCGCTGGTGATACCAGTAGCCGCCGGTTCTCAACGCCTCCGGATCGTCGCTGGTGGCCAGCCACTCCTGGGTGAGATGGCCGAGCCGCAGATCGTCCGGCGCGCTGGAGCCGCCCATCTTCGTGGGCACCCAGCCCGGGTCAACGGCGTTGCTGAACACGTCCGTCCAGATCCGCGACACCGCCATCGCCACCGCGGTGACGAATAGCTTGCTGTCCGAATATGAGCCGGTCCTGCGTTGGCCGCTCCAGTCCATGCCGGCCAGCTCGGCTCGACCCCCGCGGTGCATGCCGCTGCTCAGGTAGATCAACCGTTGCGGGCGGTCGATCAGCGCGCTCAGCAGGTACGGCGCGACCACGTTGACCGGCAGGATGTCCGGCCCGCTGATCACGCCGGCGTTGTGAATTACCGCGTCCATCTGCCCGAGACGGTTCACCTGGCCGGCGATGTCGCGGACCTGCTCCACGTCGGACAAATCGCCCACGACGGCCTTCGCGCCTCGATCGAGTAGGTCGCTAACGGCGGTGAGTCGGCCCTTGCTGCGAGCGTGGACGACGACCTGGTGGCCGTCCTCGACCAGCGCCTGTGCGGCGGCCCGTCCGAGTCCGTCCGCCGAGCCGGTGATGAAGACGGTCATGACTTGCGCGCCACCACGGACATGATGTCGCCCGGGTTCAGGCGCACGGTGCGGTCTCCGATTCCGAGCCGCGCGAATGTCGCTGACGCGGCGGCGCCCGCGAGAGGAACTCCGGCCCGGCGCAACCGGTCAGCGGCAAACCGCAGCGTCACGCGCCGCCCGACCTTGGCGTGCTCGACCGGCTCCAGCCCGGTGCTCGCCAGCAGTGCGGTCAGAGTCGCCCGGGAGAAGAAGAAGTAGTGGTCCGGGATTAGCTGTCGCCACCGGCGCGGGGCCACCCTGAACCACAGACAATCGATGGTGGGGGTCTCGATCAGGATCGCCCCTCCGGGGGCCAGCAGCTCTCGCGCGCGCTCGAGCGCTCGCCGCGGCGAGTCGAGGTGCTCGATCACGTGGATCATCGAGATGGCATCGAAACCGCCGTTCGGCGCGGACACATCCTCGAGCGTTCCGGTCCTGACGCGGAGCCCGGCGGCGCGCGCCTGCTGGCTCGTGAGCGGATCCGGCTCCACCCCCTCGACGTGGGCGAAGGTCCCGGTGGCCACGTCGAGCAGCGCACCGGTGGCCGCGCCGACGTCGAGCAGTGCGCCGCCCGCGGGCGCATAGCGGCGCAGGCGGTCGATCCTTTTCCGATCTGTGTCACGACGGTGCGGGAACTCGGCGTCTTCAACCGCGTGATCGACGATCCCGAGCGCGGCCACGCGGTCGGCGAGCGCGTGCGAGCGCCCGGTGTCGCCACCGCCGGCGAACGTGAAGTCGGAGGCGCGCTGTCCCACATAGACCAGTCCGCAGCGGCGGCACCGGACTAACGGTCCATCGAGCCGGGGAGAGTCGAACAAGTGAACGGCGTCGTCCGATCCGCACAGGTCGCAGGTCATGCGGATATATTCCCGCGCCGGTGACCGACGCGATCAGAACCCCCGACGAGCTGACGGAGGGCCTTCCGGACTTTCCGTACCAGTCGTCGTATCGGACGGTCGATGGGCTGCGGCTCGCCCACATCGACACCGGAGAGGGTGCGCCGGTCGTGTTCTTCCATGGCGAGCCGACGTGGTCGTTCTTGTGGCGCAAGGTGATCGGACCCGTACGAGATGCCGGCTTCCGCTGCATCGCGCCCGACCTCGCCGGCTTCGGCCGCTCCGACAAGCCGGTCGACATCGAGTGGTACAGCTACGACCAGCATGTGGCGATGGTCGCGCCGCTGCTCGACGAGCTCGACCTCCGCGACGCGACGGTCGTCGTCCACGACTGGGGCGGTCCGGTCGGGCTGCGGCTGGCGGTCGAACATCCGGATCGAATCGCGCGCTTGGTGATCCTCGACACCGGGCTGTTCACCGGCCACCAGCCGATGACCGACGCGTGGATCGCGTTCCGTGATTTTGTGGCGCGGACCGAGGATCTGCCCGTCGGTTTCCTCGTCCGCGGCGCGTGCGCCAAGGATCCCGGCGACGAGGTGATCGCTGCGTATGAGGCGCCGTTCCCGACGCCGGATGCGAAGGCCGGCGCGCGGGCGTTCCCGTTGATGCTGCCGACCTCGCCAGAGATGCCCGGTGCCGCCGCCGGCCGGCGCGTGCTCGACGCGCTCAAGGGCGACTCGAGGCCGAAGCTGCTGCTGTGGGCTGACTCCGACCCGGTGATCCCGCTGAGCACCGGCCACCGCTTCGCCGAGGCGCTGGGCACCGAGGTGGCGCACGTGATCGAGGGCGCCAGCCATTTCCTCCAGGAAGATGCGGGCCCCGAGATTGGGGCCCACATCGCAGACTGGTTGACGTCCTAGTTCAGCGACGCACACTTGTACCCGCCAGGTGGGTACAACGTTGCGCGCCTGTTCAGACCGGTTGGGTTTCCCGCTCGGGCTCGGGGGCGGCGGACTCGGGCGCCGTCGAAGCGTGCTCGTCGAGCGCGACCGTTGACGCCATCCGCGCCTCGTACGCGGCGCGAGCGCCGTGATCCGGCGCCATCAGCACCTGGTCGCCCTTGAGCCGGCGCGCGACCCACTCCATCGCCCGGCGCGGGACGAAGGCCTGCGAGCGGAACAGCGGGCCGAGCGACTTCGGTACGAACACGTCGAAGATCCCGAACTGGAGCGCCTCGACGATCCGCGCCGCCACGTCCTCAGGCTCGACCGCCTTGAAGCCGCGCGTCTCGGGTAGCCCCGAGCCGAGCTCGGTGTGCACGACGGTCGGCATCACGACGCTCGTCTCGATGTTCGTGTCGCGGACCTCGGCCCTGATCGCCTCGGTCAGCCCGACGACCGCATGCTTGGTGGCGCAGTAGGTCGCGCCGCCCGGGAAACCGGCCTTGCCGGCCGCGGACGCGATGTTGATCAGATGGCCGCTGTTGCGGGGGATGAACCGCTCCAGCGCGAGCTTCGAGCCGTAGATAACGCCGTGGAGGTTGATGTCGATCATCCGGTGCGCGGTCGCATCGGCCTCCTCCACGAATGGCCCGATCGGCATGATCCCGGCGTTGTTGATCAACACATCGAGCGGGCCGAGCTGCGTCTCGACCTGATCGAGGAAGCCGGCGAAGCTGCTGCGATCGGTTACGTCCAGCGGCAGACCGATGGTGCCTGAGCCGAGCTCGACCGCGGTCTGCTCGGCCAGCGACGCCTCGATATCGCCGATCGCGACTCGGGCTCCCTGCGTGATCAGAGCTGCGGCGGTCGCGCGGCCGATCCCGCGAGCGCCCCCCGTAATTGCCACCACGCGGCCCGCAAGCGATCGTGGAGCTTTAGCCATGGAAAGTCCTCCTGAGAAGTGGTGCGGAGCTAGACGGTATCTCAGTGGCCGCGCCCGCGGCCACCACCACCGGAGCCGCCACCCTGACCGCCGGAGCCGCCGCCGCCCTGGCCACCGCCGCCACCGGAGCCGCCCTGGCCGCCGCCACCACCCTGACCGGAGCCAGCGTTGCCCGAATTCCCCGATCCGCTTGACGGCGAGCCTGAACCGAGCGGGCCGCCGAGGCCCAGAGTCGGCTTCGTCGTGGTCGTCGTCGTGGTGGTGGTAGAACCGGAGGGCGGCGTGATCGACTGCGGATCATTGCCCTGACCGCTCCCGGAGGAGGAGCCGCGCCAGGCGCTCGTGCGCGAGGAACCCGTGGGTGAGATCGTGAGCAACCTGCCGCCGAGGCTCGCGCCGGTGTGCGATGAGGGCGCTCCCTGCGCGACCGGGTTGGAGACCGTGACGGATCGTCCGCCGCGCGAGTACGAATGGATCGCCCCCGGCACATCGCGGCTTCTCGAACCACCGTGGGAAATGCGAAGGGCGACGGGTTCCCCGGTCAAAGCGGTAAAGCCAGCGCTGCGGCTGGCGCGGGAGCGCCCGCCCCGCCTGAAGGTCGCGAACGCGGCGAAGGTCGACCCGGTGTGCGTAGGACCGGGCAAAGGTCGGCGCCGGCGTAAGCGGCGCCTCGCCGACCAGCTTGGGAAGGCCCGAGAACGGCGAGTTGGTGCCACCGGAAATGTCGTTGACCGCGACGAACGTGCCGGCCGTGCCGACGCCGGCGATGATGCCGCCGACGATCCCCTTGAGCGCCCCGGTCTTGAACAGCGAGCCGGCGATCAGGCCGCCGCCGGTCAGACCGGCCCCGGTGCCGCCGCCGATCGTCGCGCCGAGCACCGCCTCCTTGAGCCCGATCGTCGGGGCGACCGGCAGAAGCAGCTTGAGCTGGCGCCGCTGGTGCTCCATCTCCTTGCGGAACGCGCGGCAGCCGGCGCATTCGCGCAGGTGCCGGCGGAGATTCGCGCGGCGCAAGGCGCCGCCGCGCAGGTTGGCCAGCTGCTCGCGAATGTCGGCGCAATCAGTCTCGCGCGCGGCGCGACTGGCCACCAGCGATTCCCGGGCCTGGAACACGAGGGCCTTCACCTTGTCCTTGGGCACGCCTAGTACGTCCCCGATCTGCTCGTGGCTGAGCGCGTCCATCTCCGAGAGGACGAGCGCGGCGCGCTGCTCGTCGGGAAGCCGGCGCATGTCGCCGACGAGATCGCGCAGATCCTGCCGGCGTTGGACCTGGATCGCGAGGCCCTCCGTGGTGGCCTCGTCGAGGTCGCCTGAGGGCTGCTCCCGGCGCGCGCGCAAAATCGAGTAGCAGCGGTTGCGGGCGATAGCGAACAGCCATGCCCGCAGCTGAATCTGCTTGCGCGAGGAGATGAGGTCGTTGTACGCGGCGAGAAACGTGTGCTGAACGGCGTCCTCGGCCTCTTCCACGCTGCCGAGCATGTGACGGCAGAACGACAGGATGGCCCGACTGTGACGGTCGTACAAGGCTTCGAACGCAGCGGCTCGCCCGTCGCGAACCATCGCAACGAGATGGGCGTCGCTGGCCACCCGCAGAACGCGTGGCGAAGCAATCCCTGAAACCCCTGCCGGCGCCGCTCGAGGCGCCGTACCCGCTTCCATGCGTAGATTGTGCGCGTTCTAGTCAGAGAATGCAACGTTCCCCGGGGATAGGTAGGAAACGTCCGGTAGTACATAACGTTGGCCGGTTGGCCAAATAAAGCCCGTCGATCGCCCCGCAAAACCCGCCAATGAGCCTTGAAGTACCCGCAATAGTCAATATTTCTGACCTTGGGGCCGGGGGCCGCGACTGGGTGCTGGCGGACGTGCGCTGGTACGCGGACGGACGCTCGGCCGGGGCTGAATTTCTTCGTGCACATATCCCCGGAGCGGTGTTCGTCGACCTCGACACCGTGCTCGCGGGTCCGTCGTCGCCGGCGGGGGGCCGCCATCCGCTGCCTGACCCCGACGCCTTCGCGGCCGCGATCGGACGGATCGGGATCGGAGATGACGACACGGTGCTCGCCTACGACGATGCCGGTGGCGTGATCGCGGCGCGGCTCGTGTGGATGCTCCGGGCGCTCGGCCACGAGGCCGCGCTGCTCGACGGCGGCCTGGGCGCGTGGCCCGGCCCGCTGGCCGACGGCGCGGAACGGCCGCGCCCGACGAAGCGGTTCACGGCGAGGCCCTGGCCGAGCGACCGGCTGGCCAGCGCCGACGACGCCGCGGATGCCAACACGATCAAGCTGGACGCGCGCGACGCTCAGCGGTTCAGGGGTGAGGTCGAGCCGCTCGATCCCCGGGCCGGTCACATCCCGGGTGCGAAGTCGTTTCCCTGTCGCGCCAATCTCGGCGATGACGGCCGCCTGCTGCCCGACGAGACGCTGCGAGCGCGACTCGATTCGCTGGGGGTCGACCGGAACGCGGCGGTGATCAGCTACTGCGGCTCGGGCGTCACCGCGTGCCACAACCTGCTCGTGCTCGAGCGGCTCGGATACAGGCAGGCGCGACTCTACCCCGGCTCGTGGTCGCAATGGTCCAGCGATCCCGAGCGCCAGGTCGCCACGGGCGACTGAATCCTCAGCGGGGCGGCGGCGGACCCGGCGGCTCGACGATGTCGCGACCCGTCGCCGTCATGCGCTCGTCGAGCTCGAGCTGCCAGAAGTAGCGGGTAAAAGTCACGCCGGCACGGAACTCGCCGACGTGTGGCTCGATTTGCTCGCCTCGCGCCATCCGCACGATCAGCTCGGGATAGGTCCGACCCGGCAGCGCCGCGTACATCGGGGCCGGGAAGGCCCCGCCAAAGCGGGTGTTGACGTCGGTGATCCCAAATCCCAGCTCGCTGTCACGGAACACCTGCACGGTGCACGGGCCGCGCACCTCGAGCGCCTCGACAACCTGCCGGCCGAGCTCGATCAGCTCGGCGTCGGCGATCACCGTGCCCTTGATCGACTCGCCGCCCCGCGACTCGATCATCGTCCGCGGGATCGCGTTCAGGCAACGGCCGTCGAGATCTGAGAGGCAGTCGATCGAGAACTCGGGGCCGTCCATCATCACCTGCACCATCACCGGCTCATCGACATAGTCGACGAAGAATTCGGCCGCACGGGCATCGTCGGCGCGGTGGATCGACCGCGCACCCGAGCCCTGCCGCGGCTTGACCATCACCGGATAGCGGCTCGGCGTCTCACCCGGCAGCACGGTCGGTGGCGACGGCAGCCCGAGCCGCTGCAACAGCAGATGGGCCTCGTACTTATCGAAGGTGGCGCGCGCGATCTCGGCGTCGGGCACGAACGCGGGCAACTCGCCCGCGGTGCGGGCGTGGGCGAGCACCTCGATATCCAGGTCGGTGAGCGGCACCACGGCTCCTACCCGGTGCTCGCGGCACAGCTCGGCGAGCGCCGGCACGTACGCCGGATCGTCGATCCGCGGGACCGCCACGCGGACATGGGCGGCGTACTGGGCCGGCGCGAGCGGGTTGGGATCGGCGGCCACCGCGGTCGCATGCTGGGCGAACGCCGAGACGATGTCATAGCGCTTGCCCACCCCTGTGAGCAGGATGCCTACGGAGCTTTCCATCCGCCCGTCTCTCCCTTGTACAGGCCGGCGCCGGAGACGACGAGCCTGATCGTTCGCGCGAGGATCCTCATGTCGAGCCCCAGCGAGCGGTGCTCGACGTACCACAGGTCGAGCTCAATCCGCTCGGACCACGGCAGGGACGTCCGGCCGTTGATCTGGGCCCAGCCGGTGATCCCGGGCTTGACCGCGAGCCGGCCGCGCTGGCGCTCGGTGTAGGCGTCGACCTGATGCTGGAGCGTCGGCCGCGGGCCGATTACCGACATGTCGCCACGGAGCACGTTCCACAGGTTCGGTAGCTCGTCCAGCGAGTAGCGGCGGAGAAACGCACCGACGCGGGTGATCCGGGTGTCGCCATGGTTGATCGCCAAGCCGGCGCCAGTGAACTCGGCCCCGTGGACCATCGTTCGCAGCTTGTAGATGTGAAACGGGCGGCCGCCCTTGCCGACCCTGAGCTGCGTGTAGAGAGGGCTGCCTGGCGTCTCGAGCCGGATGGCCAGCGCGAGCACCGCCACGAGCGGCGCCGTCAGGGCGGAGCCGATCCCGCCGACGATGATGTCGAGCAGCCGCCGGACCATCACCGGGTTCCCTCCGCGGGCTCCCAGCCGACGGCCGTGCCGTGACGTAGCCAGTCCCACAGCCCGGCCGCCAGCGACGCGGTGGTCAGCACGTAGTAGCGGGCGATCAGGAGCGGACGAGCGGGTAGGGCCGGCGCGAGCCAGGCCGCCACGAGCAGCGCGAGCTGGAGCGCCAGCGGAATCGCGTAGAGCGCCGAGTCGGACACGAGGGCGATGTTCGTGCCCAGGGCGATGACGTGCAGGAACGGCGAGAGATAACGGAGCACGCGGTGGGAGAAGATCATCAGGGCATACACCGGGTCATAACCGCGGGGGGACAGCATGCCGCCCCGCACCACGATCGGCCAGCCGTGGCTCATCATCCGCCGCTTACGGGCGAACTCGCCCTCGATCGTCGGCACCATCTTTTCCGACGCGTGGGCCCCCGGCGCGTAGACCGCCCGCCACCCTCGCTTGACGAAGTTGAAGGGGAACGAAAGGTCGTGGCCCATGATCGGATCGACGACGATGTACGCATCGCGGCGGGTCGCGTAGATCGCGCCATTCCCCCCGGTCACCGATCGCAGGCGCGACTCGAAGGCCCGGACCGCCATCTCGTAGCGCCAGTACAGGCCCTCCTGGTTGGTGCCGGCCTGGTTGACGAAACGGACGTCGCCGCACACATAACCGACGCGCGGGTCGGCGAACGGCGAAACCAAGGCCGACAGCGCGTCGCGGTCCCACAGCACGTTCGCATCCGAAAACGCGACCAGCTCGCCCCCCGCTCGTCGCACCGCCGCGTCCTGGGCCCGGATCTTGCCGCCGCGGGGCAGCTCGAGCACGATGTCGGCGCCCGCCGCGCGGGCCCGCTCGGCCGTCTGA
Source organism: uncultured Solirubrobacterales bacterium (assembly GCA_963794825.1). Taxonomy (GTDB): domain Bacteria; phylum Actinomycetota; class Thermoleophilia; order Solirubrobacterales; family Solirubrobacteraceae; genus Palsa-465. The sequence goes on along the minus strand of CAWCFB010000003.1, from coordinate 845,576 downwards.
TCGGGAGAGCCGTCGCAGGCCACGATCACCTCGACCGACGGATAGTCGAGTTGACGGAGATTGGCCACTCGCTGGGCGATGACGTCCTGTTCGGCGTACGCCGCCACGATCACCGACACCGACGGGGGCGCCTGCGGGGCAGGCGGGGCATCGGAGACCCGGCGCAGCCGTGCGAGCACCCCGATCAGGGCCGGATAGCCGATGTGGGTGTACGCGAGCAGGCCGACCGAGGCCCAGAAGATCACTGCGAGCGCGGTCATCGCAGCAGGTCGTTGTACACGGCCAGCGTCCGGCGCGCCGCCTCGTCCCACGAGTACGGACCGGCCGCGGCGGCAGCCGCGGCAGCGGAGAGGCGGGCGCGCGCGGCCGGATCACCGAGCAGCGCGACCAGCGCTTCGTGGAGGGCGGCGGCGTCGCCGGGCGCCACGAGCTGTGCGGCGCCGACCTCGCCGAAGCCGCCGACGTCCGAGGCGACCATCGGCTTGGCGAAAGCGAGCCCGGTGGCGAGCACGCCCGAGAAGTCGAGGCGCTCGGTGCGCGTGTACGGGAGGACCACGATGTCCGCGCGCGCGAACAGCGCGGCCGCCTCGCCGTCATCGACGAACCGCGGCACGAGCCGCACGCCCGGCACCGAAGCGGTGTCGAGCGAGATCATCGGCCGCCCGACGATCCACAGCTCGGCCTCGTCGATCCCGCGCCACGCCTCGAGCAGCGTCTCGAGTCCCTTATACGGTCGCAGCAGCCCGAAGAACAGCACCACGGGCGCGTCGGTCGCGGGGAGCTCGGGCGGCAGGGATCCGCGCACGCGCGTGAGGTGCTCGAATGCACCGTGGGGGATAACGGTGGCGGAGACGCCGATCGCCTCGAGCTGCCGGCGACCGTAGTCGGAGTGGACGACCACCGCGTCCACGCGGTCGTACAACCTTCGCTGGGCCCACACCTGGCCAGGGCGCGGCTCGCGCGGCAACAGATCGTGGGCCGTCAGCACCGTGGGTGCTCGCGGGAGCAGGAACCCGTCGAGCCACTGCACGTCGAGCCATTGGAAATGCACGACCTCAGCCGCCCCCCGGCGCAGCCGGAGCATGTCCGGAACATGGTCGGCGAACTTGGATAGACGCCGAGTCCGTGAACCCGCACCGCCCCGAGCGTGGCGATAGAACAGCTCACGGACCTCATATCCATCCGGCTCGGGGACCTCGCCATAAGCGAACCGGCTCGTCACGAGCTCGACCGACGCGCCCGCCCGCGCGAGCGCCGAGCACAGCGCGTGATCGTAGGGCGGCGTGAACGCCGACGGATCGACCACTTGGATCATGGCCGGTTGGACATCCGTAGGCCGATGAGCTCATCGAGCGCGAGAACGAGGTCAAGGGCGACGAACAGCACTCGGTCGCGTGCCGGGGGTCGTGATCCGCCACCTCCGCCACCTCCGCCACCCCGCCGGCCATGTCCGCGCAGAGCCCGCGCCAGCGCCGGCTCGGGCTTGAATTCCGGATACCGCCTCGCGAGCCACGCTCGCCCGGCCGCGTACCCCCGCCACTGGCGCCGGAGCTCCGAAACGGTCGCCCGGTACCGGTGCCGGACGGGCGCCGGGCGCGGCTCGAGCCGCCAGCCCGCCTTCTGCAGCCGCCAGCTGAAATCTGTGTCCTCGCCGGCCCGGACCCCCTCGGCGAAGCCACCGAGCGCCTCGAACGCGCCCCGCCGGACGAGCAGGTTTGCTGCGACCGCCCGGGGCAGGTAGGGATGGGAAAGATGGGCCTGTTGGCCGAGGAAGTTCCGCGCCGTGGCGTAGCGCTCGGCGACGGTCCCGGCCCCATCGACTGCGGGCAGCACCTCGCCGGCAAGCGCCCCGACTCGCTCGCCGACGGGGCCCGCGAAGTATGCATCGAGCAGCCCCTGGTCGGGGACGCAGTCGGCATCAAGGAACAGGATCCAGTCGTTCCTGGCCTGTGCCGCGCCGGCGTTGCGCGCGTGCGAGGGAGAGCGCTCGCCGGTGGCCTCGACGACGGCGATGCCCTCGAACAGGCCGGCGCCCCCCGAGTTGTCGGACAGGATGAGCTCGTCGCCCTCCGCAGCGGCCAGGGATCGCAGCGACGCGACGGCGCGCGCGGCCGCCGTGGCGTCGCCGGCGAACGGCATCACGACCGAGACAGCCGGCCGGCTCACCGTGCTGCCACCCTGGCGATCAGCGAGCGCGCGTGGGCGAGCTCCTGCGAATGGGCGAAGCCCGTCACGAACAGGGCGGCCGGAATCGCGATCCAGATCGCGGCGCGCTCGATCAACCCCAGCGCACCATGGGTGGGCAGCGCGAGATCGCCGAACACGGTGAGACCACCCATCACGACCACGACGTGGACAAGCCGCCGCCACTCGAACGCCGCCTTGAAAGCGCGACGCACGAGCAGATGCATCACCGCGAGCATGGCCAGGTAGGCACCGCACAACGCGACCCCCGCGCCGGCGATCCCATAATGGGGAACGAGGAGCACGAGCAGCACCACGTTCGCGATCAGCCCCGCGAGGGCCGCGGGGAAGTTGCGCTTGGTCACCTGCGCGCGGCCGGCGATCACCAGCAGCACCACCCACAGCCCGTACATCGCCCACCCGAGCGAAACCCACGGCACCGCCCGGTAGGCGCCGAAGTACCCGTGCGTAGTGAGCAGGCGGAGGATCCAGCGCGACTCAAGCGTCAACAGTGCCACCACCCAGCCCGAGACCAGCACGTAGTAGGTAGTCACCAGTCCGTACAGTCGCGCCGCTTGGTCGTCGTCGGTGACCGAGTAGGCGAGCGGTGGCCAGGCGTACATGAATGCCCGCACGATGAACGCGATCGCGCCGGCGAACTTGACGGCAATCGAATACAGCCCCGCCACCCCGGCGTTCCGCTGGTGATAGAGGTAGTAGCGGTCGACGATGCTCAGCCCGTAAACCGACGCCTCGGCGGCCACCGTCGGTAACCCGAAGCGGAGCAGCAGGCGCAGCCGCTCGGCAGATGCGCGCCGTCCAAGCAGCCGCCCGCGCATCGTCCACCACAGGCCGAGCAGCACGACAGTCGAAGCGCCGTAGTTGCCGAGCAGCAAACCGCGCGCGCCGAGCTTCGCTCCCACCACCAGCGAGACCGACGCTGCGATCGTGATCGCGATGTTGGTCAGCGAGGCGACCATGTAGGTCCGGCGTCGCTCGTCGACGCGCAGCAGCCCGTACGCGAGTTCCAGGTTGGTGAACGCCCACAGCCCGAGCACGCCGATCAGGAATACCTGGGTGGGGTGGCGGACCTGGTGGCCGAGCACGACACGGGACAGCGGTGAGGCCAGCGCCGCCATGACCACCGCGGCGACCGTCGTCGTCGCGAGCAAGAACAGCACGGCGCGGCGCGCGAGCGCGTCGCGGCGCTCCTGATCCTCGTCGGCGTAGTAGAACCGAAGGAACGCCTCGATGATCCCGAGTCGCACCAGGATGCTGACCAGAATCACCCCGTTGGCGAGCAGCTCGACTGCGCCGTATGCGTTGGTGGCCAGGTACCGCGTGTACAGCGGCAGCAGCAGCACGGCGATGAACTTCGAGACGATGTCGGCGACCTGGTAGGCGCCGAGCGACTTCAGCAGCCGGATGAAGTAGGCGCTCACGGCGCCTGAGGGTACGAGCTAGCTGGCCGCAGGCGCTGCCGTCGTATCAGCTGACATCTGAGGGTTCGTCGGGTCGCTAGCCGCGGCCGCGGCCGCGTGTGCTGCCTGGATGTGCGAGAACGGCACCTTGCCTCGCGCATGCTGGGAGAGCACCGGGTGGTGATGCCAGCACGTTCGAAACGGCGTCCCCGGAACATGATGCATGCCGACCTTGCTGCACGTCTCCTCGTGGCACTGATAGTGGCGCCGGAACCACAACACGCCGGAGATCACTGAGACGAGGATTGTGATCTCGCCCACGTCCGCGCCGATCCCCGACCAGAAGTTGTAGCCCTTGCACTGCTGAACCATTCCGGCTGAGCCGCTGCAGATCCCCTCCGGATGCCAGAACCAGTTCCCAATCCACTGCCCCAAGCCGAACAGAATCCCGGCCAGGATTAATCCCCCAAGCGCTAGCCAGCCCCATCGCTTCCGCGTCATAACTGGTCCCTTCCGAACAGCAATTGCCTAGTTGATATGGGATGTTGTCACCGCGAGAGGACACTCCACAAGCGCCTGATGAACTCCTGGGCGTCGACGCTGCGCCTGATCGCCGGGCCGAAGCCGACCAATCCGACCTCGACCACGGTGCCGGAGCCGAGCCTGTAGCCGGCGATCGCCAGCGAGGACGCGGTCGACGGTCCAGCACTCGAGAGCGGCTTCGTGGTGGGGGTGATCTGCTCGTAGGCGTTGAAGCCCTGAAAGGCGCCGGAGGTGGTGGTGAAGATGCCGAGCTTGTCATCGATGCTCAGGATCAGCGAGCCACCGTGCAGATCGGCGATGGGGCCGATGTTGGAACCGAAGGCATCGGGGTTGGAGGCGGCCGTCGGGTCCAGCGCCTGGGTTATCGCCGCCCCGGAGTGGCCGAGCGCCACCCGCCGCCGGAAGGAGTCCAGACCGATCGAGAGCACGTGGCCCCCGCGCCTCACGTACGCCTGCAGCGCCGAGACCAGCGACGTCGGCACCCATCGCTCGCTGCCGGCAAAGACCGCGGCCTTGTAGGAGTCGAGGGCCGGCCCATCGCCCTCGATCAGTCCCAGGTCCGTCGTCAGGTCGTAGTCCAAGTGAGCCTGGTTCAGATAGGCCAGGAACGCCTCCTCGTCGGGCAAGCCCGACGGGAGCCCGTTGGCGAACACGCGGTGCAGCCCGACGGCAATGCCGGCCTCGAGCGTGTCGGGAACGCCATCGCCGTCCTCGTCCCCCCGGACCTGGCCCTCCCACGTCAGTGATGGCAACACGACCAGGATTCGCCGGCGGCTCCCGGAGGGGCCCGCGTTCGAAACCAGCGGCACCGCGGTCCGGTTAGCGCCCGAGCGGACGTACAGCTCGTATAGGCCCGGCCCGGAACGGGGCATCCGCACCGGCAGTTGGGGGCCACGGCCGCTACCGGTGGCGAGCGGCTTGCGGACCCCGTAGGCCGACAGCGTCCAGCGGTACGGACGCGTGCGCGAGTCGACGAACACGGTCGCGCGCACGCCGGTTTCGATCGGCGTCGCCGGCGGGTCGGCGGCCAGGTAGCGGACGGTGAACCCGGCATGTGGCGTCGAACCCGGGGGCGGCGGCAGCACGACCGGGAAGTGGCCGATGTTGCAGGCCAGGTCAGTGACGCGCAGGCCGATCAGATATGTCCCGGCCGGCGCCGACGCGCCGTTGATCCTGCCGTTCCACAGGACGAAGTGCCGTCGCGGCGTGACGAACGAATCGACGAGCTTCGGCCCGCCCCCGAGGTCGGTCCGGTAGACCAACACCGTGAGGAGGCGGTTCTCGGTGCCCTTGAAACGAATCGTGACCGGCGTCGAGCCCTGCGGGATCAACGTGGGCGAGACGGCCGTCACGACTGGGTGCGGCGGCGTCGTCCTTACGGTGATCGGGCCCCCGATGTTGATCGCGCGGCCCTGATGGATCAAAGCGACGCGGAAGTAGTAGGTGCCATCGGGCGCGACGGTCCCGTCGGACTGATGGCCGTTCCAGAAGAACTTGTGGCGCAGTGGGTGCTTACCGCCCCGCATGTGCACGCCCGAGGCGATCTGGTCGACGATGTCGCCGTCGCCGTTGACGACGTACACGTTGACGTCGTCGGAGCGATTCTGCAGATAGAACGAGATCGCGGTCGAACGGTGGCTGACCGAAACGCCCTTGGCGTTCAGGCAAACGCGGCCATCGAAAGGGTTGATCGCGCCCGGATCGGGGCTCGGGAAGCCGCCGACGACAGGCGTCGAGACCTTCAGGTGCTGGGTGATGAAGAACGCCGCGATCGTCGCGAGCACGAGGCCGCCGAACACGTAGAGCGGGAACCGCCTCACAACTCCACCACTCCCACGTTGGGGATCGCGTAGTCATGGAACGCATCGAGCCCGCGCGGGTCGGCACGGCACAGCATCACCCGGATCGAGCCGCCGTGACAGACGACCAGCGCCGGCAGCTCACCGGTGGCCTCGATGTCGTCGAGTGCCGCCGCCACACGATCAGACTGCTCCTGCAGCGACTCGCCCCCGGGAAAGCGGAAATCAGGACCGGCCCGCAGCCAGGCCGCGTAGCCCTCGGGGTCGTCGCGTTCGATCTCGATGAACAGGTGACCCTCCCACCGCCCCCGGTTGGCCTCGCGCAGCCGAGGATCGAGCCGCGGCTCGCCCAAGCCGATCCGGCGTCCGACTACCGACGCCGTCTCGTGGGCGCGGCTGAGGTCTGAAGACCAGAGCGAGCGGACGTCGCCGCGCGCGGCGATCCTCTCGGCCAGCTCGGCGGCCTGGCGCCTGCCGGTGTCGTTCAGGGGCGTATCGCTGAATCCCTGGACTCGGATGGGCTCCCGGTTGTCATTGGTCTCGCCGTGCCGGGCGAGCAGGAGACGGCGGGCGGTCAAGAAGTGCCGCCGGCCGTGTCGAAGCGCAGGCCGAGACGGATCGTCTCGAGCGACAGCACATCGTCCGGCGAGATGTTCCCGAGGTTGACGTTGGCCCCGAAGCGGCGCACGAACCACACCTGCTGATCTTTGCGCGGCGCCTCGAACAGCAGCCTGTCCGCATCGACCGCGTGTGCGACCTCGTCGATCAGACCCATCCGCGGCTCGCCGTCGTGGCGATACAAGCCGACGGTGCCGCTCTCACGAGCCTCGAGGATCACCTTCCAGGCGCCGGCTTCAAGCTCCTCCTGGATCTGCGCCACCCACACGTAGGGGGCCATGATCTCGGTGTCGTCCTTGGACCCGACCTCCGAGAGGACAGTGAACTCGCGCGAGAGCCGCTCGATCAGCGCCAGCTTCTCTGCCCGCTCCATGGTGATCGTTCCGTCCGAGACCTCGAGGTGCTCGAGCCCGAGCTTGTGCAGCCAGGCGACGAGCGGCTCGATCCGGCGCTGCGCGATCGCGAGCTCGGTCAGAGTTCCCCCGAGCACAACGGGAATCCCGAGCTCGCGGTACCGGGCCAGCTTTGGCTCGAGATTGGCGGTCCGCAGAGCGGTGCCCCAGCCGAGCTTGACGAGATCGACGGAGTCACCGGCGACCTCGATCAACCCATCAACCTGGCTGATCGCCAGCCCGCGGTCGAGCACATGCGTGATCCCGACGTTGCGAGGCTTGGCGCTCCGTTCAGGGAGGTCGAGCAGGTCCACGACGATGTGGGGTTGCTCAGCCGCCGGCGAGGTCTTGGCCGGCGGTGACGACCACGCTGACCGCGCAAGAGCTCGCCTGCGGGCAGGCGAGCTGCTGAGTCTGGGAGTCGATCGGCTGCACCGTCGACGAGGAGAGCTTGAGCGCCTTGGCGACGTGCACGGCAGCCGCCCGCTGGCCCGGCAGGTAACCGACCACCGTGGTCGCCTGCGTCTGGTTTACAGCGTTGGCCGGCGTGATCCCCTGCTTGTAGCCGACGGCGGCGAGCTGGTTCATGACCTTGGCGGCCAGACCGGCCTGAGCGGTGCCGTTGAACACTCCGACGGAGACTGAGCTGGCGACAAACCCGTGGGCCTGACCGCGTTGGTGAGCCGTCAGCGTGTTGGTGGTTGCGGTCGAACCGGTGGACGCAGTCTTTCCGCCGCCGCTGGAGGTGACGATCAGCAGCACCGCGGCAACCGCGGCAACCCCGAGCACACCCAACAGCACGGCGAACCCCCGGCCGAGGCGCGATCGGCGCGGCGGCGGCGCGGCGGATCGAGGTCTGCGAGGGGCGCACAGGCCCGGAGCCACCGGGCCGGAGCTGGACGCGCGGCAGTGGTCCCGCCTCGGGCTCCTGAGTGGCAACAGCGGAGAACTCGTCGCTGTAGAGCTCGTCCTGGGGCTCGGCGGCGCCGTTCGTGGCCGCGCCGGGTGGGTCGGACCGGCTCCCGCCGGCGAAGACCGCGGTGGTGGTGGCTGCGGCGGCCGGGGCGGCCGCCGGGGCTGCAGTGACGGCGCTGGGCGATGTGGCGGCCTGGGCGGCGACCGTCGCGGGGCGCGGCGCGCCCACAGGAGCCTGCGGGCTGTTCGGCGACGGACCACCGGGGACCTCGGCGGGCACCTCTCCTGGCTTGGCGGGCGGACTCGCTGGCGACTCGGTGGGAGATGCCGCCGGCTCCGCAAGCGGGATCAGGCGGGTCGCGGAGCTGAGCGCCGGGGCGCCGACACCGGCCGGAGCGGAAGCGAGGGCCACGGCAGCGGAGGCCGGGACTGCGCCGGCGGCTGCGGCCGGCGCGGGGACGGCGCCCGGGCCTCGCGCCGCGGTCACCGTGCCCGGAGCCGGGTTGACCAGCGGGCCCCCCGCCCCGGGGCGCTGAGCGACACCGGCCTGGGGCTGGGAGGACTGCGCGCGCGATACCTGGGCCAGCCGCGCCTCCAGCGCGCCGGCGCGCTGCTCGGCCTCGTCGGCCCGGTCGCGCAACGTCGAGGTCTCGCGCGCCTGGGCGAAATAGAGCAGCACGAGGATGGCCAGGCCAATGATCGATGCGAAGCCCGCGTCGGCCCCCACCGAGTTGATGAAGTGACTGACCGAGAAGGCGAACGGGAGGTGGGCCATCAGACTCGGGGCGTCAGTCTACGTCGGGGTCCGGGCGGTTGATTGACGCGGTGGCAAAGCGAGCGCTGGCCAACCGGGCCACCTTCTGCGCCAGCGCCGCAGTGTCGCCTTCGAGCACGAGCAGGTTGATCTCGTCAAACGTCCGCTCCACCCACTCGGGATCGAGCGGCTCGTGCTCGGCGCGGACGATCTTCTGCGCCGGCGTCGGCTGCAGCCGCTCGTGCGGGTTGAACAGGTCCTCGTGCAGCTTCTCCCCAGGACGGGCACCGACGATCTCGATCGCGATGTCGCGTTCAGGCTCGAGCCCGGAGAGGCGGATCATCGTCCGAGCAAGCTCCGCGATCTTGATCGGATCCCCCATCTCGAGCACGTACACGTTGCCCGACCCTTCGCCGCCGCTCGCCTCGCTCAGCGACCCGGCGCGGATGATCAGCTGGACGGCCTCCGGAATGGTCATGAAATACCGGCTCATCCGCTCGTCGGTGACCGTCACCGGCCCGCCGGCCGCGATCTGCCGGCGGAAGATCGGCACGACGGAGCCACTGGAGCCGAGCACGTTGCCGAACCGCACGGTCGAGTAGGTGGTTCCGGGATAGGTCCGGGCAGCTGCCTCGACCGCCCACTCCGCGAGCGCCTTCGATGCTCCCATCACGGTGGCCGGCTTGACCGCCTTGTCGGTCGAGACGAGCACGAACCGCCCGACCTCGAGCTCGCCGGCGATCCGCGCGACCAGACGGGTGGCGAGCGCGTTGTTGCGAACGGCCTCGACGGCGTTGAGCTCCATCATCGTCACGTGCTTGTACGCGGCAGCGTGGAAGATCACCGACGGGCGGTACTCGGTGATCACCTCGCGCATCCGCTCGGACTCGCGGCAGTCCGCGAGCACGGGCACGGCGATCCGGACGTGGCGATCCTCCTCGAGCTCCCGCTGGATCTCGAACAGGTTGTCCTCCGCGTGATCGACGAGCACCAGGCGGCGCGGGGACACGCGCGCGATCTGGCGGCACAGCTCGCGGCCGATCGAGCCACCCGCGCCGGTCACCAGCACGACCTCGTTCGTGAGGTACGCGCCCACCCGTTCGAGCTCCATCAGCACCGGCTCGCGGCCCAGCATGTCCTCGACGCGGACCTCGCGCAGCTGGCGGGCGACCTGCATCTGGCCCGAGCCGTCTCTGAGCAGCTCGAACACGGTCGGCAAGGTGCGCAACGGGATTGCGCGCTCACGGCAGGCCGCCCATATCCGCGCCCGCAGCGTCCCTGGCGCCGACGGGATGGCGATCACGACCTCGTCAGGCTCGACCTCGTCGAGCACGCGCTCCAGGTCCTCCGCCGAGGTGGTGCCGAGTACGCGCAGGCCGTAGTCGAGCTTCAGCCCGCTCTTGCGCGGATCGTCATCGACAAAACCGACCGGCCGCAGGCGCAGCTCTGGGTTGCGGACGAGCTCGCGCGCGACGAGGTGGCCACCGTCTCCGCCCCCGACGATGAGCACATCGCGCGCGTCCTTGCCGGACCGGAAGCTGCTGGTGACCCGCCCCTCGGAGATCAGGTGCGCGAGGAAGCGGGCGCCGCCGAGCAGCACGATCCCGAGCAGGAAGAACAGCGCGACGACGCTCGCCGGGATGCCGACGGCGGCATTGCCGAAGGCCGCCGGGTGAACGTCCCGAACGCCGGGGGACGTGACGACAACGCTCTCCACCGGGTGAGCGAGCGTGATCACCCCGACGACGAGCAGCGTCGTGACGACGACGGCCTTGAACACGTTCTCGTAGTCACGCTGGGTGACGAATGTCCACAGCCGCTGGTAGACCCCGAACGCAGCAAGCACGATCAGCGCCACGGGGACGACCCACGGGATTGTCGAGGTCAGCAGATCCGAGTAGCGCTCGTTGTCCCCGTGGAACCCAGACGGGAACCTGAGTCTGAAAGCCAGGAAATAAGCGAGCGCGACCAGGATTCCGTCCACCAGCAACTGGGGAACCGAGTGGCGGTGGACAGGAAAGGCCGCCGATCTGAGCCGCCGGCGCATTGCGCGCCATTCTAGGGGCGAGACCCGCGCTCAGGGGAGTGCCGACGCCCTCCGCACCCGCCTAGGAGACGGGTTTTAGGCTGTCTTAACTTCACGGCCGGCCAAGCGCGGCGAGACCGATGCGAGACGGGAACGGGACTGACAAACCGCAACCGGGCTGCAATCGTCGTGAGCACGGCAAGCAACGACGACTTGGGGGAATCCCAAATGTTCGGTGGGAAGAAGAAGCGCAACATCCTGGAGAACGGGGTCCAGGCGCAGGCGATCGTGCTCGGAGTTCGTGACACGGGGGTGACGATCAACGAGAACCCGCGCGTGGAGCTGACGCTCCAGGTACAGCCCGAGGGCGGCACGCCGTTCGAGGCGAAGAAAAAGCTGACCGTCTCCCGGGTCTCGATCCCGCGCCCCGGCGACGGCTACTGGGTCCGCTTCGACCCGGCGGACCCGACCGAGATCGAGTTCGACACGGCGAAAGTCCAGGAGGTCAATGTGCAGGCCGAGGCATCGGTGGCCGAAGCGGCCGCGGCCCAGGTGCCGGCCGACCTGGCGGCCAGCGGGATTCTCGGCCGCGGCGCGTGTGTCGATGTCCAGAAGACGCCGATGGGCACGCTCGTCGATTGCGCCCTGACGGTCGGGGTGCGACTGGTCGACGGAACCCCGTCCTACCGCGCGCAAACGCGTATCTCGCTCTCCCCGGAGAACGCCGAGAAGCTGATCCCCGGCCAGACGCTGTTCACGGTGCGCGCCGACCCGAACCACCACGAGCGGATCGCTGTGTCGCTGGAGGAGCCGACGCCGACGGTCACGGTGACCGATCCCTCGGTGCTCGGGCCGCCCACGCGGGCGCTGGCCGAGGGCGTGCCGTGCACGGTCACGATCGTCGCGTTCGCACAGCAGTTCCTGGCCACGCCGGACGGCCAGGGGCTGTACGCCACCAAGGTCCGCGTCAACGAGGACGGGGCGGAGTTCCAGATTTTCCTGCCGGTACCGCTCGACGCGACCGCGCTGCTTCACGACGGGGCGACGCTCCCGGCCAAGCGGTTGGCGGCGGAGCCCCAGGTTCTGACGGTCGACTGGGCCGCGGCGCGCGCTGCCGCCCCGGCGATGGCCTAGTGGCGGGCAGCGCTCAGCAGTAATTCGGTGATCACCGCAGGGTCGCGGCGCACGCGGGCGGAGGCAGCCGGATCACGGTCGCGCTTGACGAGCTCGACCTGGTCAGGGCGCTCCAGGCGGCGCAGGCGACCCTCGGCGATCAACCGCTCGTCGACGGCGCCGAGTCGTCCTTCGAACACCGTGAACACCGGGGTCCCGAGCGCGACCGCCTCGCGGTTCATCGTCCCCCCGGCGGACACGACGAGATCCGCGAAGTAGATCAGCGATTGCGCATCGATCGCCCGCTCGGGGACGATGAACCCTCCGGCGCGGGCGAGCTGCGCCCGCTGCTCGTCGGTCCGCGGCAGTACCACGCTCTGCGTGCCGCGTAGCCGCGCCAGCACGGCACCAAACAGGTCGTTCTCGAACCGGTGATAGAGCGACACTGCGGGTGGGGTTCGCACAACCGCGACGGGCTCGGAGGGGTCGAGGCCGAGCAGGTCCAGCACCGCTGGGTCGGGCTCGAAATCGGCGAGGTAATACTCCTCCTTCAAACCCTCGTAAGGGCGGAGCTTTCCCCGGGCGCCGTAGCGGTACAGCCGCTCCGGCGGGATCGCGTCGGGAACGACGACCGCCTGCGCGAGCCTGCAGTTGACGTTGTGCTGAACCGTCGCCCACTCGTAGTCGAACATCGTCGCGCACGGAATGCGCAGCAGGGCCGAGGCGACCGTGACGTCGTTGGAACCGTGGCCGAAGGAAACATCGAAGTTCCGGCCTCGCGCCCACCGCGCGAGCACGATCGAGCGGTCGAACAGGCCGCGGGCCTTGGCCGCCAGCGAGCTTCCCCGGTGGCGGCCGATCGGCTCGGCGTCGAGCCCGAACCGCTCGCACAGCCCGAGTGTCTGGGCGAAGTCGCGCGCCGTGATCTGTACCTCGTGGCCGTCCCGCCTGAGCTGCTCGACCACCGGTGCCAGCACCAGCACGTGCGGCGAGTTCGTGAAGTCGACCCAGATCCTCAACTGGCCGGCACGGCAGCAGCCGCCAGTGCATCGACCACCCGGCCGGCCTTCTCGGCATCGAGCACGGGGCTCATCGGCAGCGCGAGGTTCGTACGCGCGAGCTCCTCAGTCACCGGCAGCGCCGGCGCGCCGTCGAGGTATGGCGCGAGCGCCGGCTGGCGGTGGATCGGCGTGCGGTAGTAACCGCGGGCCTGCACCCCGGCTTCGCCAAGCGCGGCGATCAGCCGGTCGGGCTCGGGGTGCGTGACCACGTAGAGGTGCCAGGCCGGGAGCGCTCCGGCGATCACCGCGGGCAGGTCGACATGCTCACCGAGCCCGGCTGCTACGTACGCGTCAGCGGCGGCGCGACGGCCGTCGCACCATTCGTCCAGCGAGCCCAAAATCACGCGCAGGATCGCCGCCTGCAACTCGTCGAGGCGCGAGTTGTACCCGACGTACTCGAACGTCCGCTTGTCCCGCGAGCCGTGGAAGCGCAGCGTACGGGCCAACGCCGCAACGTCTTCGTCATCGGTGGCGATCGCGCCCCCGTCACCGAAGCCGCCGAGGTTCTTGGAGGGATAGAACGAGAACGTGGCCGCGGCGCCAAGCGCACCGGTGCGAACGTCGTCGAGTAACGCCCCGGCCGCCTGCGCCGCGTCCTCGAGCACCGGCACTCCGAGGTCTCGCAGGTCCGGCGCCGGGGAGCCGAACAGGTCGACCGACACGATCGCCTTGGTCGCCGGCGTCAGCGCGGCGCGCACGGTCTCGACGGTGACGTTGCGCGTGTCGTGATCGACGTCACAGAACACCGGCCGTGCGCCGGCCGTGATCAGTGCCTCGGCCGTGGCGTAGAACGTGAACGAGGGAACCACCACCTCGTCGCCGGGCTGCACGCCCAGGGCTCGCAGCGCGATCGTGATCGCATCGGTGCCGTTGGCCACCCCCACCACATGCTGGACGCCCAGATACGCCGCGAACTCGCGCTCGAATGCCTCCACCTCCGGGCCCAGCACGAAGGTGCCACGGTCGAGCACGGAGGCGACCGCCGCATCAATTGCCGGGCGCAATGGCGCCAGCGGGGTGGCCGTGTCGAATAAGGAAATCGTCATCGAAACGGGTCTGACTCTACCTGCGTGCTACCGCTACCCTTGGCCGCGCTTTGCTTGCCCTCGCGTCCCTGACCCAGCCGCTGGTCAACTTCGCCACCTCGTTGATCGGCAGCGCTGGCTACGCAGGTGTGTTCCTGTTGATGACGGTCACCGGCGTCGTCGGCCTGCCCGGCACCGAGCCGACGATGCTGTTCGCCGGCTTCGACGTCTACAACCACACGCTGTCGCTGCCGGGGATCATCGCGGCGGGCGTGGTTGGCGACGTGCTGGGCGCCTCGATCGCCTACGTGATCGGCTACTACGCCGAGCGCGAGCTGCTCGAGCGCCAGGGCTCGAAGCTACACGTCTCTCAGAAGAAGCTCGACCGGGCGCACAGCTGGTTCGAGCGCTACGGGGCGCCAACCATTTTCGTTTCGCGCCTGCTTCCCGTCGTCCGGCTGGCCTTCCCGTATGCCGCCGGGGTTTCGAAGATGCCGTACGTCCGGTTCGTCACGCTGGCGGCGCTCGGCTCACTGGCGTGGGTCTCCGGGCTCGCGGTGCTCGGCCGGGAGGTCGGAAGCAAGTGGCCCACCTGGCGCCACCATCTGGAGTACGTCGACTACGTCGGCGCGGTCGTCCTGGTCGCGGCGATCGTCTACCTGATCGTCCGGTGGCGACGCAGTCGCGGCGAGCCCGAGCCCGCCGCCGATGCGACGTCGGTCTGAGCCGGCGCTCCGAGTCGGCCAAGCGCTCGCGCTCGGCGCGTTGCACGGACCCGCGGAACTGCTCCCGATCTCCTCCTCGGGCCACATCGCGCTGATTCCGTGGCTGCTGGCCTGGGACTACGTCGAGCTCGACGACGAACAGCGCAAGGCGTTCGAGGTGATGCTCCACGCCGGCACCGCCGCCGCGCTGCTGATCGGGCTGCGCGACGAGGTCGACGAGGCGGTTCGCGGACTGGATCGCCGCACGGTGACGCTGATCGCGCTGTCGTTCGCGCCGCCGGCGGTCGTCGGGTACGTGCTCGAGCGGCCGATCGAGCGTCACCTCGGAACCCCGGCCACGATCGCGGTCGGGCTGATCGCGGGCGCGGTCGCGATGGCGGTCGCCGACCGCTCCCCCCAGACCCGCGGCCACGAGGAGGCCGGCGCACTCGACGCGCTGTGGCTCGGCGTAGCCCAGGCGTGCGCGCTGATCCCGGGCGTCTCCCGCAACGGCGCCACGCTGGTGGCGGCGCGTGCCCGACGCTTCGCGCGCGAGGACGCGAACCGGCTCTCGCGCCACGTGGCGTTGCCCGTGATCGTCGGCGCCACCGGCCTGAAGGGCGTGCGCCTGCTCCGGCGGGGATTGCCGCCGCGCGCGGCGCTCCCGTTCGCGGTCGGCGCCGGCGCCTCGTTCGCGTCGACGCTCGCCTCCACGTGGCTGATCCATCAGGTCGAGCGCGACCGCTCGCTGCTCCCGTACGCGCTCTACCGGATCGCGCTCGGAGCTGCTGTCGTCAGGCGGCTCGGTAGAGCACGGTCCGGCTGATCGCAGATAATCGCTCCGGTGGATGCTCACAATCAATATGCCGCGGCAGGCGTCGACACCCGCACCGCGGACGCCGGGGTCGGGGCCCTCGTCGACGTGCTCAAGCAGATCGACACCGGCCGGCCGTCGCGGACGGTCCCGCTGCCCGGCCACTACGCGAGTGTGGTCAAGGTGGCCGACAACCTGGGGATCGCGCTGGCCACCGACAGCGTCGGCTCGAAGGTGATCATCGCCGAACAGCTCCAGCGGTTCGACACGATCGGGATCGACTGCGTGGCGATGAACGTCAACGACCTGATCTGCGTCGGCGCCGAGCCGACGGCGCTGCTCGACTACATCGCGGTCGAGCAGGCCGACCCAGCGATGCTGCGCGAGATCGCGCTCGGGCTGCGCGCCGGAGCCGAGCTGGCCGGCGTGGAGATCCCCGGCGGCGAGGTCTGCCAGGTCCCAGAGGTGCTGCGCGGCCACCCCACGCCATACGGTTTCGACCTCGTGGGGTCGGCGTTTGGGACGGTCGCGCTCGACGCGATCGTCGACGGATCGAAGTGCCACCCGGGAAACGTGCTGATCGGCCTGCCCGCTTCGGGCGTCCACTCCAACGGGCTGACGCTGGCCCGGCGGGTGCTGGAGGACGAGCCGGAGCTGCTGCTGGAGCCGACGGTGATCTACGTGCGCGCGATCGTCGAGCTGCTGCGGTCCGGCCTCTCCGTCCACGGGCTCGCGCACATCACCGGCGGCGGCGTGCTCAACCTGCTGCGGCTCGGCCACGGTGTCGGCTACGAGATCACCGATCCGCTGCCGATCACCCCAGTGTTCGAGCTGATCGCCTCCCGCGGCCAGGTCGCGCCGGCGGAGATGTGGGAGGTGTTCAACATGGGCTGCGGGTTCTGCGTGATCGTCGCCGAGGAGGTAGCCGACGCGGCGGTGGCGCTGCTCGCCGACCACCACCCGGGGACGGCCGTGATCGGGCGGCTAACCGCCGACGCCGGCCGGATCAGCCTGCCGGGGCTCGGCCTCTCCGGCGACTCCGGGGGTCTTGCGCAGGCCGCTTAGCGCGTACGCGGCCAGCAGCACGATCGACACGTCGGCGCCGATCCGGAAGCGGCTGTTGCCCCAACCGAACACGACCAGGACCAGCGTCGTGAACACGGGCGCGAGCAGCAGCCAGCGGCGTCGCTCAAGGCGCCAGCAGCCGACCGCGGCGGCCACCAGGAGCGGGTAGTACAACGCGAGCCCGAGCGCGTCGAACCACTTGCGTCGCGGCTCGTGGTTGCCGATCCGCAGCGGCTGCCAGAAGCTGAACGTGCGCAGAACGCGGACGGCCGCGACCAGCACGGCGCGGGCCGGGTGGTCGCCGATGTAGGTAAATCCCTTCGACGGCGAGGCGTCCCCGATCAGCAACTGATGGTGCGTGCGAGCGTGGGCCAGACAGGCCAGGGACCACCAGCCGATGTCGCCGCCGTAGTACGTGTCGCGGACAGTTGGCGGCCGGGATCACCGTGTCGTAGTTGGCCGCGAGCTCGAGCTTTCCGAACTGCACCTCGTTGCGGATCACCCATGGCGCGACCACGATCGCCGCGGCCGCGGTCGCGGCCAGCAGACGGGCGGCGCGGCCAGGGGCGGGTCGCCAGGCAGCCGGCCACGCCAGCAACGGGATCAGGAAGATCCCGTCGGTCCGGGTCAGCACCGAGAGGCCGACTACGACGCCGAGCGCGGCCGCGCGCGGCACGGTGGGGCGGGCGATCAGCGAACAGGCGAGCAGCAGCGCCACCACCAGCAGCAACACGTACAGCGGCTCGGACATGATCGAGCCGTCCGCGGTGACGAACGGCGGGTAGATCGCGGCGATCCCGGCGGCGATCAGCCCGGTCCGCTCGCGCCCACCGGAGATCCGTCGCCCGAGCACACCGATCAACGCCACCGACGCCGTTCCGATGACCAGGCCGACGAGCCGCTGAGGCAACAGATGGACGCCCCCGAGCCAGGCCACCACCGACAGCACGAGCGAGTACAGCGGCGGGTGCAGCGCGGTCTGGTAGGCGTGGCCGAAGATCCGGCGCTCGTAGAAGTGGCCCTGGGCGATGAGGTTGGCCGCAGAGTGGTAAAAGCTCGCGTCACCCCCCACTCCGATGGGCTCCGGGGCGATCACGAAGATGTACAGGAGACGTACGGCGAGCGCACCGCCGGCGATCAGCGCAAGCCGCCGGCCGAACGGGTGGTTAGAGAAGCGGTGGACGACGGGCAACTAGCGCAAAATAGAGGTACGTAGATGAGCGCGATACTCGGAACGACCCTCAGTGGCCGCTACCGGTTGGATGCCCGGATCGGGGCGGGCGGGTCCTCGTCGGTCTACCGGGCGCTCGACGAGACGCTCCAGCGGCAGGTGGCGATCAAGCTGCTCCACCGCGAGGTGGCCTCGGACTCGGACCAACTCGAGCGGTTCCGCCGCGAGGCGCGCGCCGTCGCGCAGCTCAACCACCCCCACATCGTCGGCGTGATCGACGCAGGGGAGGACGAGGGCCGCCCGTACATCGTGTTCGAGTACGTCGAGGGCGAGACGCTAAAGGAGCGGATCCGGCGTCAGGGCCGGCTCGAGATCGCGGAGGCGGTCGCGTACGCGATCGAGATCGCGCGTGCCCTCGGCGCCGCCCACGCCCGTCACATCGTCCACCGCGACGTCAAGCCGCAGAACGTGCTGATCGATGAAGAGGGTTCGGCGAAGGTGACCGACTTCGGGATCGCCCGCACGCTCGACGAGGAGGGGCTCACCGCCGACGGCCGGGTGCTCGGGACGACCGACTACGTCTCGCCCGAGCAGGCGCTCGGGCAGCCGGTGACCGGCCAATCGGACCTGTACTCGCTCGGCGTCGTCCTGTACGAGATGCTGACCGGCGAGGTCCCGTTCAAGGGCGAGAACCAGGTCGCCGTCGCGATGAAGCACGTGCGCGAGATCCTGCCCGACGTGCAGACGAAGCGGCCCGAGGTCTCCGCGGCACTGGCGGCGGTGGTCGACACGGCCACGGCAAAGCGCCAGGAAGACCGGTACGCCGACGACGTCGAGTTCATCGCCGACCTCGAGGATGCGCTGGCGATCGAGGCCGCGCGGGCGGGCAGCGCTACGGGCGAGGTCACGAGTGTGCTGCGCACGCTCCCGTCCTCGGCGCAGCGGCGAGTGCCGTTCACCGTGCGCCACCGGGCGTTCGCGGTCGTACTGGTGCTGCTCGTGATCGCGGCGATCGCAGGCGTTGCGGTGTGGCTCGCGACGCGCACGCACCACGGCTCGGCGGCGCTCAACACGCCGGCGCCGTCGAAGCTGGCGGTGGTGGACCTGTGCCAGACCTGCGCACACGGGTACAACCCGCTCGGCTCGCCCAAGGACGAGGCGCCCAACGCGCCGCTGGCCATCGACGGGAACACGTCGACCTTCTGGTCGACCCAGCAGTACTACGACCGACAGCTGCTGAAGGCCGGGGTCGGCATCTACGTAGACGCCAGCCCGGGAACCACCGCGCGCGAGCTCGTGATCTACACGAAGACCCCCGGCTGGAACACGCAGATCTACGGCGAGAACTCCACGCCGAGCCCAGACGCGTGGAACCCCGGCCCCGGCAGCTGGCAGCTGCTCGGGCACGCGAACAACGTCCGCTCCAAGCAGACCATCAACCTGTTCGGGGGCGCGAACTCGTACAAGTACTACCTCGTGTGGATCACGAGCCTCGGCGGCCGCCAGCAGCTCGACATCAACGAGCTCGCGCTGTATCGCTGAGCGCTCGGTCTACTGGTACTCGTAGAAGCCGCGGCCGGACTTGCGGCCGAGGCGACCCGAGGCCACCATCCGCTTCATCAATGGCGGCGGCGCGTACTCGTCGCGCTTGAACTCCTCGTAGAGGCTGTCGCACACGGCGTACAGGACGTCGAGGCCGATGAAGTCGCACAGCACGAGCGGACCCATCGGATGGCCGCAGCCGAGCTTCATCCCGGCGTCGATGTCCTCGCGGGAGGCGAACCCGTCCTCGTACATGCGGACGGCGGCCATCAGATACGGGACGAGGAGCATGTTGACGATGAACCCGGAGCGGTCCTTGGTTTCGATCGGGCACTTGCCGATCCGCTCCACGAACTGCTTGGCCACCGAGAGGGTGGCGTCATCGGTGTCGAGCGCGACCACAACCTCGACCAGCGTCATCACCGGCACGGGCGAGAAGAAGTGCAGTCCGAGCACACGCTCGGGCCGCTTGACGGCCTGTGCGAGCTGAGCGATCGGAATCGAGGACGTGTTCGACGCGACGATCGCAGCGTCGGACACCGCGCCGCCAATCGCGCGCATCACCTCGAGCTTGAGCCGCTCGTCCTCGGGCACGGCCTCAATCACGAGGTCGGCCTGCGAGACCGCATTCATGTCCGTGGTCAGTTCGATCCGATCTCGCGCCACCGCCGCGTGGGCGGCGTCGAGCTTGCCGCCGGCGACGGCCCGCTCGAGCGAGGTCTCGAGCCGCTGGCGGGCGCGGTCAATGCTCGGCTGATCGATGTCCCGGACGACGACGGGCAGGCCGGCGACCGCGGCGGACTCGGCGATCCCGGCCCCCATGAACCCGCCGCCGACAACCGCAACCGACTCGATCTCTGCCACCGGGAGGACTTTAGTGGCGGTGGGCCCGCTCGGACTCGTAGCGCTCGAGCGCGAGGGTCAGGAGCCGGTCGATCAGCTCGGGATAGGAGATCCCGCTGGCGCCGAACAGCGCCGCGAACACGCTCGTCTGCGTGAAACCGGGCATCGTGTTGAGCTCGTTGACGAGCACATGCTCGCCCTCGACGAAGAAGTCGACCCGCGCCAGCCCCTGGCAGCCCGACAGCACAAAGACCCGCAGCGCGAGCTCTCTGACGCGCTCGCGGGCCTCCTCCGGGATCCGCGCCGGGACGATGAGATCCATACCACCGGGCGTGTACTTGGCCTCATAGTCGTACCAGTCGGCACCGCCGGTGAGCACGATCTCGCCCGGCTGCGAGGCGATCGGATCCCCGTTGCCGAGCACCGAGCACTCGACCTCGAGCCCGGTCGAGGCGGCCTCGACGATCACCAGCGGGTCGTGCTCGAGCGCCGCGCGCACCGCCGGCTCGAGCTCGGAGTCCTCGGCGGCCCGCGCGATCCCGACGCTTGACCCCAGCCGCGCCGGTTTGACGAACACCGGCAGTCCGAGCGCGCGGGCGCCATCCGAGCCGCGCGCCGTCGCGGACGGCCGCGTAGCGCACCTGGGGAATCCCGTACTGGGCCATCAGATCTTTGAACAGCACCTTGTCCATGCAAAGCGCCGAGGCGAGCACGCCGGCGCCGACGTAGGGCACGTCGAGGCACTCGAGCAGGCCCTGGAGCGTGCCGTCCTCGCCGAACGGCCCGTGCAGCACGGGGAACACGACATCGACCCCGGGTAGGCCGTGGCCGGGGTGCAAGGGGATCTCGGCCCCACCCGGGCGCTGCCAGGCACCGTCGCGGTCGATCTCGATCTCGATCGGTTCATGGCCCGCCTGCCGGACCCCCTCGCGCACGGACGCCGCCGACGCAAGTGACACCTCGTGTTCGGAGGAGCGACCGCCGCCGAGCACGGCGACGCGGAGCGCGGTCACGTGGTCGTGCTGGTCGAGGTGGTCGTGGTCGGAGGAGGCGTGGTGGTGGTCGTGGTCGGTTGCGTGTACTTACCCACGACGATCGTCACCGTGCTCTTCTTCGGCGCCGTGCTGTTCGGTCCGGGCGTCTGTGAGAGCACGACCCCGCGCTTCGCCGGGTTGGTCACCGTCTGGTAGGTGACGGTGAAATTGAACCCGGCGCCCTTCAGGTCTGCCTCGGCCACGAGCTGCGTGCTGCCCTTTACGTTGGGGACGGTGGCCGTGGGCGGCGCCGTCGCGAGGACGAGGTCGATCGTTGTGGTCGCCGCGACCTTCGAGCCGGCGCCCGGGACCGTGTTGATCACGGTGCCCGGCTTGACCGTGCTCGACGTCTGAGTGCTCGTCGTTACGTTGTTGAACCCAGCGGCTGAGAGCGCCGCCTTGGCGGCCGGCTGCGAGTCTCCCCCGACATTCGGCACCGCGACGAGCGGCTTGCCGGTCGAGACGATGATCGTCACCTTGGTGCCGACCGGCGGGGTCTGACCGGCCTGCGGATCGGTCTGGATCACGTGCTGGGCCGCGTAAACCTGCGAAGCCTGGCCGATCACCCGGCCCACCTTCAACCCGCTCTGGCGGATCTGCGCCTCCGCGGCCAGCAGCGTCAATCCCACCACCGATGGCACGGTGCCGTTGCCGGGGCCATTCGAGACGGTCAGCTGGACGTTCGAGCCCTTGTCCGCCTTGGCGCCGTACTGGGGATCCTGGCCGATCACGGTGCCCGGGGCGTAGTTGCTTTTCTGATTGAACACGCTGACCGTGAAACCGAGGTTCCGGAGGATCTGCTGCGCGGTGGCGATCTTGTAGAACTGCACCTTGGGCACGACCACCTGCTCGGGCCGCGTCAGCAGGTATGCGGCGACTCCACCACCGGCCAGCAGCAGGATCACCAGCAGCCCGAGCAGCCACGGCCACAGGCGGCGGGGATCCTCCCCCGGCGGCATGCCGGTGGCATCGGTGACCGGGTACGCGGGCGGAATCCAGGTCTCATCGTGGACCGGGGCGCTGGGCGCGAAGTTCACCGCGCGGACCGGCGCGCTGCCCCAGTCGGCCGCGGCGCCGCTGACGGCGGCGATGCTGGCCGTCCGCTGACCCGCGTTGCCTGACTGGATCGCCGACTTCGCCGACTCGAGCGCGGCCACGAAGTCGTCGGCGTCCTTGGGCCGGTCGGCGGGGTTCTTGTTCAGCGCCCACATCACCACCGCCTCGAGCTCGGGTGGGATGTTCGGATTGATCGCAGTCGGCGGGGTCGGCGCCTCGGACACGTGCTTGAGCGCGATCGTCACCGCCGCATCGGCATCGAACGGGACGCGGCCGGTGAGCAGCTCGTAGAGGACGACCCCGATCGAGTACAGGTCCGACGACGCGCTGACCGCGTGACCCTGGGCCTGCTCGGGCGAGAGGTACTGCGCGGTGCCCATGATCGAACCGGTCTCGGTCATGTCCGAAGCGCCGGCGCGCGCGATCCCGAAGTCGGTCACCTTGGCGTGGTCGGACTCGTCGATGATCACGTTGTGCGGCTTCAGATCGCGGTGGATCACGCCGCGCTTGTGCGCGAACCGCGCGGCCTTGAGGATCTGGATCGTGATGTCGATCGCGCGAACGGGGTCGAGCGGCGCCTCCTCGCGCACCAGCTGCTTCAGCGTCCGTCCGGGGAGGTACTCCATCGCGATGTAGTACGTGCCGTCGTACGCGCCTCGGTCGTACACGCTGACCACGTTTGGGTGCTGGAGGCCGGCCGCGGCCTGAGCCTCGCGGCGGAAACGCTCGACGAACCCCGGGTCCTCGGCGAAGCGGCGGTGGAGCAGCTTCAGCGCGACCTCACGGCGGAGCTGCTGATCCTCGGCCAGGAAGACGTCGGCCATCCCGCCCGCCCCGAGCCTGGAGAGGACCTTGTATCGGTTGTCGACGAGCGTCCCTGTGTCGATCATTGGTGTTCCGCGAGTAGAAGTTTGATCATCTGCGCCGCGATCGGCGCGGCATATGTACCGCCGAACCCGTTGGGGATGCGCTCGAGCACCACGGCGACGACGACCTTCGGGTTGGCCACCGGGCCCAGCCCGATGAACCACGGGTCATCGATGTTCGGTCCTACGGTGGCGGTACCCGTCTTCCCGGCCACCTGCACGCCTTGGAGGTTCGCCGCCTGCCCGGTTCCCTCCTCGACCACCTTGGTCATCATCTGCTTGAGCTCATCGGCGGTCGCCGGCTTCATCACTTGGCTGTACACGCCCGGCTTGATCGTCTCCACCGTCTGCCCGACCTGGTTGACCACCCGGCTCCCGAAATGCGGCGCCATCAACGTCCCGTGATCGGCGACCGCGGAGGCCACCATCGCCATCTGCAGCGGCGTCACCTCGAGCTTGTCCTGGCCGATCGACATGCGGCCGATGTCGACCTGGTCGCTGGTCGGCAGCAGCAGACGGCCGTGGGCGTCGCGCTCCCCGCTGGCGATCATCTCGCCCGGCGGGAAGTCGAGCGGCGGCTCTGAGTAGAAGCCGAACCGCTTCATGTACGTCTCCATCGTCTGCCGGCCGAGGCTCACCCCAAGCGGCCCGAACACGGTGTTGATCGAGTTCGTGAGTGCATCGGTCAACGTCACCTGGCCGTAGCTGGCGTTGCCGTCATTCTGGAGCGGCACGCCCGAGACGGTCTGGGGGGAGTTTCCATTGAACGTCGAGGTAGGGGTGGCGCGCCCGGTGTCGAGCGCAGCGGCAGCGGTCACGACCTTGAACGTCGATCCCGGCGGGTAGCGGCCCTGGAGCGCCCGGCCGAGCACGGTCTGGCCGTTGGCCCCCTTGAGCGCGGCCGGCACGTTGTTGTCGTTGTAGCCCGGGTTGGCATACATCGCCTTAATCGCACCGTTCTGCGGATTGAGCGCGACGACCGCGCCGGCGCGGCCGGCGAGCAGCTGCTGGGCGAGCCGCTGCGCGCCCGGGTCGAGCGACGTCTTCAGATCGTCGCCGACCGGGTTGGGACTGAGCTGGCCGAAGATCGAGCTGACACCCGTCGGCGCGCCGCGGAGCTCGGAGCTGTAGCTCTGCTCGAGCCCAGCCGACTCGCCCAGCGAAGCGATCGAATAACCAACGGCCTGCGAGAACAACGATCCCGTCGGGTAGGTCCGGCCCCAGATCCCGCCCTTGGCGGGTACCGATTTCGCCAGTACGGTGCCGTCGTCGGCGACGATCTGACCGCGCTTGATCTTCAGCTCGTCGAGCAAGGTGCGGACGTTGAGCGGGTTGTTCTGGAGCGCCTTGGATTCGAACACGGTCCACCGCGAGGTGAAGACGATCAGCAGCGCGAACAGCGCCACCACGAACCCGAACATCTTCATGATCGGCTGGTTCATGTCGCCACCGGCCTGCGAGCGCGGTCGGAGACGAGCAACAGGAGGGCCAGCAGCACGAAGTTGGCCAGGATCGAGGAGCCGCCGTAGGAGACGAACGGCAGGGTCACGCCGGTCAGCGGAATCACACGCGTGACCCCGCCCACGATCACGAACACCTGTAAGGCGAACACGGCGCTGAGTCCCGCGGCGAGCAGCTTGGAGAAGCTGTCCCGCGCGAGCACCGCCGCCTTGAATCCGCGGGCGATGAACAGCAGGTAGGTCAGCAGCACCGCGCACGCGCCGAACAGGCCGAGCTCGTCGGTGATGACCGCATAGATCATGTCCGTCTGCGGCGCCGGCAGCAGCGTGCCGCCGGCGGGCAGCGTCAGCGCGGCCTGCCCGAAGCCCTGCCCGAACATTCCGCCGGCCGCTTGGGCGAAGACCGAGTTCGCGATCTGGTAGCTGCCGCCGGTCCGGTGGTACAAGGCGACATTGAAGGGATGGAGCCACGCCTCGACGCGGTCATGGACGTGTGCGATATGCGTGCCGAGGTACCAGGCGCCCAGGCCGAAGGCGATCAGCCCGACGATCACGAACGAGATCCGGTTGGTCGCGATGTACAGGATCGCGAGCAGGCTGCCGTAGAACATCAGCGAGGAGCCGATGTCGTGAAGGAGGACCAGGATCACCATGGCCAGCCCCCAGATCACGAGCACCGGGCCGAAGTGCTTGACCGGCGGGATGGTCAGCCCGAGGAAGCGGCGGGCGCCCATCACCATCACCTGCCGGGTGTCCCGCAGGTAGCTGGCCAGGAAGATGATCAAGCCGATCTTCGCGAACTCGGTCGGCTGGAACACGAACACGCCCGGGATGTGGACGCCGAGGTAGGCGCCGTTGACCTGGTCGCCGAGCCCCGGCAGCCGCGGCAGCACGAGCAGCACCAGCGAGACGGCGACGATCACGTACCGGTACCGCTCGAGTTTCCGGTAGTCGCGGAAGGCGATGACCGTCGCGACGAACAGGATCAGCCCGAGCACGAACCACTGTGCTTGCTGGCGCGCGTCGGTGGTGCTGATGCGGTAGATCTCGACGATCCCAAAGCTCGCGAGCACCGCGATCAGCGGGAACATGTACGGATCCGCATACGGCAGCGTGACCCGGATGAACACGTGCGCCGCGAAGCACAGCCCCAGGAAGATCAGGCCGTAGGTCAGCGACACGTTCGAGAGCTTGTTCGACTGCTGGACGAAGACGCCGGCGAACCCGGCGGTCACCAGCAGCGAGGCCGGTATCAGCCCCAGCAATTCCCGGTTGCGCGCTCTCATCGGCTCAGCTGGCCGAGCTCCGCCTGGCGGACGAGCTGGGCCGCGCTCGACTCCGAGCGGAGGTTGTGATTCAGCAGTGAGGCACGGCGGTTGGCCGGGATCGCCGACGCCGGGACGCCTGAGACGTAGTAGGACTCATACAGGTGGAGCCCCGCCGGCAGGTCGTAGGGCAAGCCCCGGTAGATCGTGACGATCCCATGGGAATTGGTTCCGATGAAGTACAGCTGGCGGGTGGCCAAGTAGCCGCCCCCACCGATCAGGAACAGGACCACCACGACCGCGATCAGCGCCGCGAGCGGCTTCACAAAGCGACGTTGCTTTGTCGCCACGGGGGTTTGCGGCGGCACGGCCCTCTGGGTGCGGGCGAGTCTCGGCGCCTTGGGCTCTTCGGGTGACGCGGGCGGCGGCGCGACCGGAACCGGAGCATGCCGCTCGGTGGCCTGGCCACCGTCGGCCCGGGCCGAGATCAGCGTCTCCTGTGTCGCCGCTGAGGCGACCATCGTCGGCTGCTCAGCACCGACCTCCTCGAGCCGGAACAGGACGACGGTGATGTTGTCGCGACCACCGGCCTCGTTCGCCTCGTCGATCAGCCGCTGCGCGGCGTGCTGGATCGTGTCCGCCTGGTTGAGAACGGCGGCCACCTGGTCCTCCGAGAGCATCGACGTGAGGCCATCGCTGCACAGCAGCAGCACGTCCCCTGCCTTGACCGGATAGTTCCAGGTGTCCACCTCGACCGTCGGCTCGGGCCCCAGCGCCCGCGTGATGATCGAGCGCTGAGGATGCTCGGCGGCTTGCTCTTCGGTCAGCTTGCCGCGAGCTTTCAGCTCCTCGACCAGCGAGTGGTCCTGGGTCAGCCGCTTGAGCTCGCCATCGCGGAACAGGTAGGCGCGGCTGTCGCCAACGTGGGCGATCGCCAGGTTCGTGTCGTCCAGGTAGGCCGCTGTGAGCGTCGTGCCCATCCCGGCCCGCTCCTGGGCCGCCTTGGAGAGGTCGTAGATGCGGCGGTTGGCCTCTTTGGCGCGCATGGCGAGCCGCTCGGCAGGAGTGCCGTCTTCCGGCAGGCCCTGCTGGAACGTCTCGACGGCGATCCGCGAGGCCACCTCGCCGGCCTGGGCGCCTCCCATCCCGTCGGCGACCACGAACACGGGCGCGCGGGCGAAGGCCGAGTCCTCGTTGACGGGCCGATGCCGACCGGTGTCGGATTGGGCGATGGTGTCGGCGGCGCGGAGCAAGGGCTGGGCGGGTCGTTACTGGAGGTAGGTGAACTCGGAGTCGCCGATCCGGATCCGGTCGCCGGGATGGAGCGGCTGAGGCCCATTGAGGGGCTCCTCGTTGAGGTAGGTGCCGTTCGTCGAGCCGAGGTCCTCGAGCACGAGGGTGCGGCCCTGTCTGGTGATCCGGGCGTGCCGCGAGGACGCGAACGGGTCCTCCAGCCGGATCTCGACGTCGCCGCGCCCGAGGGCGGCCCCCTCCGTCAGGTCGTAAGCGACGCCGGTCGGGTGCCCGGTGGCGCGCTCTACGAGCAGTCGCGGCTCGAACTCATCGTCGACGCCTCCGGAGCTGAGGCCTGAATCGGCCGCCGTGTAGATGCCGGTCGCGTCGGCCGACGGTTGCTCCCGGTCGACGCTGACCACGCCCCCGCGGCCGCGGCGCATGTCGCGCAGGGCGCTCCAGGCGACCCACATCAGGAACACGTACAGGACCGCGAGGAACCCGAACTTCAGTCCCACCGAGACGGGGGCGAGCTGGACGCTGGCCAGGTGGACGCTACTCGAGCTCAAATTTGATCACCGAAGTCCCGACCTCGAGCTCGTCGCCCGGCTTGATCACCTCGGGTCCCTCGATCCTGCGACCGTTGACACTCGACCCGTTCGTGGAGCCAAGATCGGTCAGCACCCAGGACCCTCCGCGCGGGCGGATCTCCGCATGCTGGCGGGAGACGTTCGGGTCGTTGAGGACGACATCGCACTGCCTTGAGCGGCCGATCGTCGCGCCCGTGGGGCCGACCAGGAGCCGCTTGCCATCGACGATCAGGAGGGCCGTCTCGTGACGCTGGCGGGCCCGCTGCTCGAGCGGCTCCTGGACGCGGTTGGCGGTGCTGTAGATCATCGTGCGGCCCGATTCCTCGGCTTCTGGCGCGGATTCCTCGGCTTCGTCCTCGTGCTGGACCACTCGAGTCTGAATCCCGAACTCGCCCAGCCCGAGCCGTTGATCGGTCTCGAATTCGATCACCGGCCGGGAAAGCATGGCCAGCCGCTCGCGCCGGGCGTGCTCGAGCAAGTACCCGCCGAGCTCCGCCGCCAGCGCGTCCTCATAGTCTTTGAAACGCTCGCGGTCCTTAGGCGACAGGAATACCCGGTACTCATTCGGTACATACGTTCGCGAGACCGAGGAGGACTTGTGCTCCTCCATCTCCCGCGCGAGCTTGCGGGCGATCTCGACCGGGCGAACCTCGGACCGGAAGGCACGGCTGAATGTGCCTTCGACGAGGCCGGCAATCTTGCTCTCGAGGCTTCTGAGGACGCTCATGGGATGGCCCGCACGAGGGGCAATCTGATGCTACGAAACGATCGGCGCTGAGTCGCCCGCGGCGCGGTGCGCAGCCAACGCCGTGGGCGTGAGCGCGAGGACCGCGCCGACGAGCAGTCCAAGGACCATCGGCGGCGGGGTCGCCGATTGTGCCAGAGCGCTCGTCAACGCCGCCGTCAGCGCTCCCCAGGTGATCACGCTGACCAGGTTGAGCGCGCCGTGGCCCGCCGTCGGCTTCGTGAGGTAGGGGAGGGTCACGGCTGCCCCCGCCCAAACGAGGGCGGGGACAAGCGCACCGGTGCTGAGCAGCGGCGCCAGCAGGTGGTGGAGCATGTCGTAGGGCGAGGAGATCCAGATGTTCGCGGCGGCGCGGCCAGGGACGTGGACCTGGTGGCCGAGGACCGCCACGTAGACGTAGCCCAGGGCGCCCAGGGCAGCTCTCCGATAGGGGGATTTGGCTTGTGCGGCGAGCACGGGCGCTGCCCCCGCGAGGCCGAGTGCGGCGAGCCCGGGGGCGATCGCCGGGAGCGGCCAATGCGTTCCCTGCCAGGGCAGCAGGGCAATCGGTAGCGCGCCCACGATCACGATCATCAGCGCGAGCGGGACGTGGCTCTGCGTCGCGGCGATCAGCGCGAGCGTGGCCAGGATCAGCAGCCAGCCGATCCGGGGGAGCAGCAGCACGGCGCCGGCCGCGGCGAGCGCGAGCGCGGGGCCGGCGATCGGGGCCGGCGCGAGCGGGTGGGTGGCGAGCCAGTTCGTGAGACCGGCGGCGGCGGCCGCGGCGAGGGCGCGTTCGGGCCAGGCAGCCGGCGGCCGTTCGGTGTCGGCCTCAGCCGCGGGCGCCTGCCGGTCACCGTATGGCCACTCGTCCTCATTCGTCCTCTCCTTCGTCAGACGAGGTGCGCCGACGATCCCGGTCTTGCGGCTGAGCTCGCCGAGCGTCGCGGCCAGCGCGGTGCGAAGCTCTGCGATCGTGCCGCGCTCGCGGGGCTTGGGCCGCAGGGCCAGATCGAGGGCGCGGCCCAGCTCCCGGGGGAGATCCCGGCGCTGGCGCCGGAGCGGCGGAAGATGGGCACCGAGCCGGCGGGCGCGCTGGACGGCGGTGCCGGTCGCGATCGGGTTGATGCCGGTGAGGGCCTCGTAGAGCACGAGCGCCAACGCATACAGGTCGGCGGGCTCGCCGGCCTCGCGGCCGAGCGCCTGCTCCGGGGCCATGTAGGCCATCGTTCCGACCACGTCGCCGGTTCTGGTCAGCGTGTCCCCTCCGAGCACGCGAGCGACCCCGAAATCCGTGAGCTTGGCCCGCTGCGCCGCGTCCTTCGGGATCAGGACGTTCGACGGCTTGACGTCGCGGTGGATCACATCCTCGCCGTGGGCATGCTCCAGCGCGTCGCACAGCGCGATCCCGATCGCGACGATGTCGCGATCCGAGAGCTTGCCCTGGCCGATTAGCTGATCGAGCGTCGCGCCCTTGACCAGCTCGGAGACCAGATACGCGCCGTCGTCGTCCGCTCCCGCCTCGTACAGCGTGACGATGTTCGGGTGCTGGAGGCGGGCCGCTGCCTTTGCCTCGCGCTCGAAGCGGCCGGGGTTGACGCGCTCGCGCATCACGATCTTGACCGCTACTTCGCGGTCGAGTCGCTCGTCATGGGCCTGCCAGACCGTGCCGAAGCCGCCGGCGCCGAGCCGGCGCTGGAGGCGGTAGCGATCGAGGACGAGTGACGGCTCGCCGTGTGTCTGGGGCGGTCGAGGCTCGTTTCGCCGCGTTCGCCTGATCGTCGGCTCGGTCGCCTTGCGGCGCAGCGTCGGTGCCTGGCTGCCAAACATCTGCTCGCTTTTCCACGTTTTAGGGCGTGTCCCTGCGGCGCCGAGTGCCCCAACGTGCGGGTTTGTGGCTTGCACGACAGCTTGCGGGCTTGCACTTCCAGCCGATCAGCCGGTCATACTGGCCCTTTCCTCCCGCAAGGAGCCTCAAGTTTGTCGTTTTTCGACGAGGCGGACGAGCCCAGAGCCACCCCCCGCACGACTTCGCGTAGCCGCAGGCCTTCCGGGGGCGGTCGCCGCCCGCCGACAGACCAGCAGGCGATCCAAATCCGCCGGGCCATCGCCGCGGTGGCGGTCATCGTTGTCGTCATCCTGCTGGTTCTGGGGATCCACAGCTGCCAGGTCAGCGCCCGCAACAGCGCGCTGAAGGACTACTTCAACAGCATGAACTCGCTGATCCAGCGGTCGAACCAGACCGGCGCCCAGCTCTTCCAGCAGCTCTCCGGCGGTGGCGGGGCCAGCAACGCCACCACGCTGCAGACGCAGATCAACGCGACGCTGAGCTCCGCCAACGGCGAGCTATCCGATGGCCACAAGCTGAGCGTCCCGAGCGACGTCCAGACCGGGAACGGATACCTGCTGCTCGCGCTGCAGATGCGCGACGACGGGATCAAGCAGATCGCGGGGAACATCCAGCAGGCGCTGGGCACGACCGCCAGCAAGGACGCTGTCAACAACATCGCGACGGGCGCGGCGCGGTTCTACGCGTCCGACGTCGTCTACAAGGACTACGTCGCGCCCCAGGTGCTCGCCGCGCTGCACACCGCCGGCGTCACCCCGCCAACGCCGGTGAACGCGGGACAGTTCCTTCCCAATCTGGGATGGCTGACCCCGAACTTCGTGGCGGGCCAGCTCCACGTCGCCCTGCCGCAACCGGCGAACGCGAAGTGCGTCTCTGGCCAGCTCGTCGGGCATGCGCTGACCTCCGTCAGCGTTGGCGGGACCACGCTGCAGACCGGCTCGACAAACACCGTCTCGGCGAGCCCACCGCCGGCGTTCACGTTCAACCTCACCAACGGCGGGCAGACGACGATCCCCAACGTCCAGCTCACCGTGAAGGTCGAGGGGACGAGCGTGACCGGCAAGGGCACCATTGCCCAGACGACGCCGGGGCAGACGACAACCGGCACGGTCACCCTCTCGTCGCCGCCGCCGACCGGGCAGACCTACACGGTCTCGGCAACCGTGGTTCCGGTCCATTGCGAGACCAATACGTCCAACAACACGCTTACGTTCCCGGTCACCTTCCAGTAACGGCACCGGAGGGCGTGGCGCGTCAGCGAACGGGGCGAGCGTCCGTCATGTACTTCGGGTCAACGGGCCTTGACAACGGCAGTGGCTTGCCGCTGTCGTCCAGGGGCCTCGATGCGTCGTCACCGGCCACTGCGGCTTCATCCATCCGCTCTATGCCGGTCTTATCCGGGGCCTGTCCGTCGCCCTGAACGCGGTCCGACGACCAACCACTGACGTTGTCGTACCAACGCCGCGCTGCGGTCCCGTATGGATCCGCGTACCAGCCTCCGGAATGCTCGCGTGACTCCGGGTCGCGGGCGTTGGCGCTTCGGAAACCGAAAGCCATGACAACCTCCTTCTGCCGCATGTCGCTCGTAGCGCATCGGCGTCCTCCGGCGTACACGACGGAGAACCAAGATCATTTGACGGCGTTTCTGTCGCACAGACGAAACGACCCGGGAGGTCATCAACAATGGTGGCCGGCGCGAGCACTTCGGCAGGTGCGGGCAAATCAGCCCAACACCACCACTGTACTCGCTTGTCCGAGCCGCGGTGAGCCGGCCGCTTCGCGGTTTTGGATCAGTAAGGGCCGGGACGAGCGAGGCCCCCCACGGTGTCCCGCCAACCGTCAGATGCGGCGGGTCATGCCTCCGATGCTCAGCCTATGCTTAGCCCGTGCATGACCTGACGTCTACGGCGGGGATTGTTGCGATCGCCGCCGCCGCGGTCGCCGTGGTCGCGTTCCTGATCAGCGTCGCACTCGCTGTGAGGCTGCGGCGGGTCCGAGCCGAGCAGCAGCTGGTGCTCGGTGACCGTCGGCAGGATCTCGTGACGCACGCCGCAGAGCTCGAGCGGCAGTTCGAGGCGCTCCACCAATATGTGGAAGACGCGGCCGCACGGCTGAACAACCGGATGGAGATCGCCGAGCATCGGATCGACCGGGCGGTGGCGTACCAATCGCTGGTCCGCTACGACGCGTACGGCGAGATGTCAGGCCGCCAGTCGACCTCGATCGCGCTGCTCGACGCCACCCGCTCGGGGATCGTCCTGTCCTCGATTCACCACCGCGACCAGGCCCGTCTGTACGCCAAGGAGGTCCGCGACGGAGTCCCGGAGCTCGAGCTCTCGCCCGAGGAGTCCGAGGCGATCCGGCTGGCATTCGAGAACGGCGCCGAGTAGCACTCTGGGGCGGCAGTGCGCGTTGGATACTTCGGGCCCGAGGGCACGTTCACCCATGAAGCGCTGATCGCAGCCAGCGGAGGCGAGAGCCACGACCTCGTCCCGCTTCCCACGATCTACGACACCGTGATGGCGGTTCACCATGGCGAGGTCGAGCGCTCGCTGGTGCCGATCGAGAACTCGCTCGAGGGTTCGGTCAACGCAACCCTCGACACGCTCGCGATGGAGACCGAGGACGTGGCGATCGTCGGGGAGATCGTCCACCCGATCCGCCACTGTCTGATCGCGCGCGAACCATTGGAGCTTTCCGCGATCGAGACGGTCGTCTCCCACCCGCAGGCGAATGCCCAGTGCGCGCGGTTCATCCGCACTCGGCTGCCGCAGGCGCGCGTGCTCGCGGGGAGCTCGACCGCCGACGCGGTGCGCATGGTCGCCGAGCACGACGGGCCGTGGGCGGCGCTGGGGAACCGGCTCGCCGCCGAGCGGTACGGGTGCGAGGTGCTCCGAGCCGGCGTCGAGGACGTGGCCGACAACGAGACTCGGTTCGTCTGGCTTGGCCACGTCGACACGGTGGCCGGGCGCCGCGGACAGACCGCCGCCCACGGCCCGTGGAAGACCGCGATCGTGTTCTGGGGGCTCGGCTCCGAGGAGCCCGGCTGGCTCGTCAGGTGCCTGACCGAGCTCGCCTCCCGCAAGGTCAACTTGACGCGGATCGAGTCGCGGCCGCGCAAACAGGGCCTGGGCCGGTACATGTTCTTCGTCGACTTCGAGGGCGAGGTCGGAGAACCGCCGGTGGCCGCCGCGCTCGAAGCCGTCCGTTCGCATGTTGAGGCGGTACGCGTGCTCGGTTCGTTTCCAGCTGCCTGACGGCGCCTGCTCGAGGACGCCAAGCTCCCCGATACACTTTTGCCCCATCGATGGCTGTCTCGGTATTACCTGAACCATCAGGGTCCGCGCCGCTTTCAGAGCACCGGCGGCGCGGGCGCGAGGTTGGCCGGGTGCTCGTTTTGAACGCGACCTTCGAACCGATCAACGTCTGTACGGTTCGCCGGGCGGTCGTGCTGCTGCTCAAGGAGAAGGCCGAGGTCATCGAGCACGCAGAGCACCAGCTCCACTCCGCGACCTCGTCGATGACCCGGCCCGTAGTGATCCGGCTCGTCACCTACGTCCGGATTCCCCGCGATACCCATCGCCGCAAGATCACCCGCCGGGCCGTGTTCGCCCGCGACGATTGGACCTGCCAGTACTGCGGCGCGCGCTCGAATCTGACCGTCGACCATGTCGTCCCCCGATCGAAGGGCGGCCCGTCAAGCTGGGAGAACATCGTCGCCTCCTGCGCGCCATGCAACCGGCGCAAGGGCAATTCCCTGCCCCGCCAAGCGGGCATGCAGCTGTCCAAGCAGCCGAAGACGCCGAACCCGAACGTCTTCATCCACGTCGCCAGCCCGACGATTCCCGCGGCGTGGCGCGCCTACCTGGCGGCGTAGCCGCCGTAACCGTCCCATCCGCCGAGCCTGCGCCGCATCGCGAGCGGACCTCTCGAACGCGCGCCGGGCAGTACGTGCGCCCGGCACGCGCGCGCCGGGCACGCGCGCGCCGGGGCAGAACGCGCGAAGGGCGCCGTCGAGACGACGCCCTTCGCATAACTGGCTGCTTCATCTCGCGTTGGACTTTCGCTGCCGGAGGGACTACTCCCGACGTCTAACGCGATGGTGTCGCGGGGGGACTCCGCTAAGCGGGGTCAGCCTCCGACCTAGCGGCCGGACACCTCCAGGGTCCCGCAAGAACTGTCAGACAAGTTAGGACCACCTCCTTTCTCTGGTCCCATCAGGTTATCGAAGCCGACGGCGAGAACCAATCAGTGGCCGTCGCCGGGCAGCACAGGCGCTCACGCGGCCAGATCACCCGTCGGAGTCATCAGCGGACTCGTCGCCCTGACTGGGCTCGTCCGCCTCGAGGTCCTCGCCGTCGAAGGCCCCATCTCCGTCGGCGTCGGTCGCTGGCTCGTGGTCGGCGATCGGCCCGCCGTCGGCAGGGGCACCGCCGTCGGCGACCGCACCGGCGGAGACATCCGCCCCCAGGCCTCCATCGCCGTCGGCGCCGGCGGGCGTACCGTCGCCGGCCACCGGCGCGGCGGTTACGGCCTCGGACTCAACGACCAGGGCCACGGCGCTGACGCGGTCCTCGTCGCGGATGTTCATCACCCGCACCCCCTGTGAGGAGCGGCCGTAACGGTTGATCCCGCGCACGGAGGTCCGCTGGACCATCCCGTTCTGAGAGATGAACACGAGCTCCTGGTGTTCGCGCACCACCAGCGCGCCCGCGAGCGCGCCCTTGTTCTCGGTCAGCGAGATCGTCTTGACGCCCATCGTCCCGCGACCCTTGACGGGATAGTCAGAGATCGAGGTGCGCTTGCCGTAGCCGTTCTCGGTCACGACGAGCAGTTCGTCGTCGTCGCGCGCGACGTCCATGGCGAGCACCGCGTTGCCCTTCTGCGAGACGTTCATACCGCGCACGCCGCTCGTGTCGCGACCCATCGGGCGCGCCTTGTCCTCGTTGAAGCGAGCCGCCTGCCCGGAACGCGAGACCATGATGATGTCGTCGTTGCCGCTGGTCCGGCGGACGGCGATCAGCTCATCGTCATCGCGGATGTTGATGGCGATGATGCCGTCGGCCTTGATCGGCGTGTTGTAGGCGCCGAACTCCGTCTTCTTCACCATCCCCTTGCGGGTGGCGAAGACGAGGTACTTCCCCTCGCCGAAGTCACGGGTGGCCAGCACTGACTGCACACGCTCACCCTCACGCAACGGGAGCACGTTCACCAGCGCCCGTCCCTTCGCGGTGCGCGAGGCCTCCGGCAGCTCGTACACCTTGGAGCGGTAAACCTTGCCCCGGTTGGTGAAGAACAGGAGGTAATCGTGGGTCGAGCACACAAACAGGTGCTCGATGTAATCGTCGTCCTTCATGTCCATTCCGGTGACACCGACACCGCCGCGGCGTTGCTGGCGATACGTCGACAGTGGAAGTGACTTGATGTAGCCGGAGTGAGTGATCGAGATCACCATCTGCTGGTCGGCGATCAGGTCCTCGATGTCGATCTCGCCCTCGGCGAAGGTGATCTCCGTCCGGCGCTCGTCGCCGTAGGCATCGGCGATCTCGCGCAGCTCATCCGTGATCAGACCGAAGATCCGATCCTCGTCCCCGAGGATGTCCCGCAGCTCCTTGATCCGCTCGAGCAGGTCGGCGTGCTCTTGCTTGATCTTGTCCGCCTCGAGCGCGGTGAGCCGGCTGAGCGTCAACTGCAGAATCGCCTGCGCCTGGATCACGGTCAGCTCGAAGCGCTCGACCAGGCCATGACGCGCCGTCTCCGGGTCTCGCGACCCGCGGATGAGTGCGATCACCTCGTCGAGGTTCTCGAGCGCGATCAGCAGACCCTCGAGCACATGAGCGCGCTCCTCCGCGCGCCGCAGCTCGTACATCGTCCGCCGGATCACCACTTCCCGCTGGTGATTGACGTAGTGGCGGATCATCTCGCGGAGCGACAGCGTCCGCGGCACGTTCTCCACCAGCGCGACCATGTTCACGCCGAACGTGGTTTGCATCGGCGTGTGCTTGTAGAGCTTGTTCAGCACCACCTTCGGAATCGCGCCGCGCTTGAGCTCGATCACCAGCCGCATGCCCTTGTCGCTCGAGTGATCCTCGATGTCTGAGATCTCGGAGATCTTCTTGTCGTGAACCAGGTTCGCGATCTTTTCGATCAGGTTCCCCTGGCCGCCCTTTTTGACCATGAAGGGCAGCTCGGTGACGATGATCGCCTCCTTGCCCTGTCCGATCGGCTCGATGTGCGCCCGGGCCTGGACCCTGACACGGCCCCGCCCGGTCGCGTAGGCCTCCCGGATGCCGGCGCTGCCGAGGATGATCCCGCCGGTCGGGAAATCCGGGCCCTTCATGTGCCGCATCAACCCCTCGATGTCGATCTCAGGGTTCTCGATGTAGGCGATCGTCGCGTTGATCGTCTCCCGCAGGTTGTGCGGCGGGATGTTCGTCGCCATCCCGACCGCGATCCCGGATGAACCGTTGATGAGCAGGTTCGGGTAGCGCGCCGGCAATACGAGCGGCTCCTGATGGCGGCCGTCGTAGTTCGGGACGAAATCGACCGTGTCCTGGTCGAGGTCTCGCAACATCTCGCTTGAGATGCGAGCCAGGCGGGCCTCGGTGTAGCGCATGGCCGCCGCCGGGTCGTCGTCGATCGAACCGAAGTTGCCCTGGCCGTCGACGAGCAGATAGCGCATCGAGAAGTCCTGCGCCATCCGCACCAGCGTGTCGTAGATGGCCGAGTCCCCGTGAGGGTGGTATTTGCCCATCACGTCGCCGACGATGGCCGAGGACTTGGAGCGCGGGCGGTTGGACTGCAGGCCCGCCTCGCTCATCGCGAACAGGACCCGGCGGTGAACCGGCTTCAGTCCGTCGCGGACGTCGGGTAGGGCGCGCCCGACGATGACCGACATCGCATAGTCGAGATACGCAGAGCGCATCTCCTCCTCGAGCCCGCGTGGCTCGATGTTGCCGCCGCCGATGGTGTCGATTGCTGACACGAGGCGCCCTCTACACGTCGAGGTTGGTTACGAGGCGTGCGTTCTCCTCGATGAACGCGCGCCGTGGCTCGACCGCGTCACCCATCAACATCGAGAAGATCCGGTCGGCTTGAGCCGCGTCCTCGACCGTGACTCGCACGAGCGTCCTCCGCGATGGGTCCATCGTGGTGTCGCGCAACTGAGCGGCGTTCATCTCCCCGAGGCCCTTGAACCGGTTGATGCTGACGCCCCGCCGGGCCAACGTCAGCACCTCGTCGTGGAGGACGCCAAAGGTCAGCGCCTCCGCGCGCTGATCGCCGAGCGAGACCGTGAACGGCGGCGTGCCGGCCGTGGCGACAAGCTGCTCGTGCACGCGCAGCAGTTCCCGATATTCGTGGGCTTCCAGCAGCGAGCGGCGCACGCGGTGCGTGCGCGCCAGTCCGCTCTTGCGTTCGATCGCCCTGACGACAATCTCCACCGAATCATCGGACAGCACGTCGGTGGTGAACGGCTGCCCATTGGTATCCGCCTTGGCCAGCAGCTTGACCAGCGCCTCGCCGTTGTCGATGCGCTCGTCCAGCACTCCCGACTCGGCCAGGAACGTCACTGCCTCGTGACCGTAGGCGCTGCGGAGAGCTGCCGCCCAGCCGTCGTACTGCTTCAGGAGCTTGCCGAACCGCTGCCAGCGGGCCTCGGTCAGGGTGAACTGTGTGTTGTAACGGTCAAAGATCTTGAACTGCTCGAACTTACCGGAGAGCAGAATCTCTTCCAGCTCTGATTCCTTCTCGATGTAACGCTCAGAGCGACCTGTCTTCACCCGGTACAGCGGCGGCTTGGCGATATACACATATCCCGCCTCGATCAGGGACTGCATCTCGCGGAACAGAAGTGTCAATACGAGCGTCCTGATGTGGGCGCCGTCGACATCGGCATCTGTCATCAGGATCACCTTGTGATATCGGGCGTTGTCGAGGTTGAACTCGTCCCGCACCCCCGTGCCGATCGCCGTGATCAACGCCTGGATTTCCTGGTTCTGCAGCACCTTGTCGATCCGGCTCTTCTCAACGTTGAGGATCTTGCCGCGCAGGGGAAGGACGGCCTGCACGGAGCGGTCGCGGCCTTGCTTTGCAGAGCCGCCGGCCGAGTCGCCCTCGACGACGAAGATCTCGCACAGCGCCGGATCCTTGACCGAGCAGTCGGCCAGCTTGCCCGGAAGCCGGGAGTTCTCGAGGGCCGACTTACGCCGGGTGAGATCGCGCGCCTTGCGCGCTGCCGCCCGAGCCTGAGCCGCCTGGACCGCCTTGCGGATCACCGCGTTGGCGTCGCGGGGGTTCTCCTCCAAGAACTCGGCCAGGCGGGCGTTCACGATCGACTGGACGAAGCCGGCCATTCCCGGGTTGCCGAGCTTGGTCTTGGTCTGACCTTCGAACTGGGGATCGGTCAGCTTGGCCGAGATCACGGCGGTCAGCCCCTCCCGCACGTCCTCACCGGTCAGACGATCGTCCTTCTCCTTGAGCAGGCCCTTGTCGAGCGCGTACTTGTTGAGCACACCGGTCAGCGCCGAGCGGAAGCCGCTGAGATGAGACCCGCCCTCGATCGTGTTGATGTTGTTGGCAAACGAGAACACGGACTCCTGATAGGAGGAGTTCCACTGCATCGCGACCTCGACGGCGCCCTCGTCGCTCTCGCCTTCGAACGAGATCACCTTCTTGTGGATCGGCTCCTTGTTCTCGTTCAGGAAGGTGACGAAGTCGACGATCCCGCCCTCGTACTGGAAGTCCGCCCGGTGGCCGTCGCCCCGCTCGTCGATGATCGTGATCCGCAGGCTACGGGTGAGGAAGGCGGTGTCGCGCAGCCGCTCCTCGAGCGTGGTGAAATCGAAGTCGAGCGTTTCGAACACGTCGGCGTCCGGCAGGAAGGTGATCTTTGTGCCGGTCTCCTTGGTCGGCGCGCCCTTCTGGAGATCCCCGAGCGGCGTGCCGCGCTCGTAGGACTGGGTCCACGTGAAGCCGTCGCGCTTGATCTCCACATCCAGGCGCTCGGACAGCGCGTTGACCACCGACACGCCGACGCCGTGCAGGCCGCCGGAGACCTTGTAGCCCCCGCCCTGGCCGAACTTTCCCCCGGCGTGCAGCACAGTCAGCACGACCTCGACCGCCGGTCGCTGCTCCTTCTCCATCATGGCGACGGGGATCCCCGCCCCGTCGTCGACGACGGTCACGCGGTCGTCTGGATGGATCGTGACCTCGACGTAGTCGCAGCGACCGGCGAGCGCCTCGTCGACGGAGTTATCGACGACCTCGTACACGAGGTGGTGCAAACCCCTCGGACCGGTCGAGCCGATGTACATACCGGGCCGCTTGCGGACGGCCTCGAGCCCCTCCAGGACGGTGATGTCCTGGGCGTCATAACTGGACTCGCTCTGTGGGCGCTTGGCGCCGTCGTCAATCGTCAACGATCCTCCGATACGTCGAAAAGCCCCGGATTCGCGCAACTTCTGGCGCGCCGGGGCGTCGAACAGCTGGTGTACAGAACAATAGCACAGCGGACCCCGGAAAGAGCTCTCGCCGGCGCGTGAATTCCCTGCAAATTGTAAGAAAATCGAGTCAGGTGAAACGCGTGTTACATGGAATCAGCGCCGCTATGTGAACGGTGCGTTCAGCGCCCCAGTTATACGGCCGCCGGCGGCGGCGTCGCGACGCACCGCAGGCGGTTGATCCGGGACTCCCCGAGCCGCTCGTTCAGGCGCTCAACGATCGTCGTGGACATCAGGTCGAGTTCGTGCGCCCACACCGACGCAGAACATGAAACAGTCAGTACACCACCGCGCTCCGAGGTGGGAATCGCCTGGTCCGCGATCGCCCCGCCGACCGCCTCGCGCCACACGCCCTGAACCTGTGCCAGCACCGTGTCGGGGGCCAGCTCGCCCTGGATCCGCTCGAGCGCGAGACCGAGGGGTCGAGGAGCCCGGCGGCTACGCGTCATGGGCGAGCGCCTCCTCACGCAGCTCCCCATCGAACACGGCGAGCCGCGCGACCGAGTGCTCGCCGCCGCCGGGCACGTGCTCGAGGTCCGTGGTGGTGATGACCGACTGGCCCTCGCTGCCGCGCAGGTGGTCGACCAGCGCCCGGCGACGGTCACCGTCGAGCTCGCTCATCACGTCGTCGAGCAGCATCAGCGGTGGCGCAGCGCGCGTCGCCGCCAGAACCTCGCGTTCGGCCAAGAGCAGCGCCAGCAGCGCCAGTCGCTGCTGACCCTGCGATCCGTACGCCCGCAGCTCACGGCCCACTCTGGTGCTCACCAGCTCATCACGGTGCGGGCCCATGACCCGTGTATCCGCGCTCGAGGTCGCCGTCGAGCCGCTCGGCGAGCTCAGCCGCCAGCCCCGGCGCGTCAACCGCATGCGAGCGCGGGCGGTAGCGAACGGCCGCGTCACCGTCGAGGCCGAGCTCGCCGCACAACCGCGCAAATGGCTCGGTCAGCGCCTCCACCGCGGCGCGCCGGTCGGCCATCAGCTCGATTCCCCATCTCGCCAGCTGCGCATCCCAGCTCGCGATCGACTCGCGGCCGCCGTGCCCCGAGCGGATGCGCACGATCAGCGCGTTTCGTTGCGCGAGCGCTTGGGCGTAAGCGCGCCGCGTAGTCACCCGCGCCGGCCACATCGCGGCCACGAACTGATCGAGGTGTGCGCGGCGGAGAGCCGGCGTGCCTTTGATCAACTCGAGCCGGTCGGGCAGGAACACGCTCACCAGCGGTCGGTGGTCGAGCTCGAGCAGCCGCTCGACGGGAGCGCCGTCGACCTTGATCCGCTTCGGCTGACCCGGTTCGAACCCCACCGCGAGCTCATGCCGACCATCGACGGCGTCGACCTCCACGACAACCCGCGTCGCGGGCGCCCCGAACCGGACCAGCTCGCGCTCATTGTTGGTTCGACACGATCGCCCCGTGCAGCCGAAGTAGAGGGCCTCGAGCAGGTTCGTCTTGCCGGCGCCGTTCGGCCCGGTCACCACCGTCAGCGACGGGCCCAGCACGGCCTGGGCCTGCTCGTAGCAGCGGAAGTCCCGAAGCGTCAGGCGCCGAACGCGCACGGGCGTGCGCTACACGTTCAACCTGATCGGCATGATCAGGTACAGGAACCCGCTGTCGTCCGCGGCCTCGATCAGCCCCGGGCGCAGGGGGCTGATCAGCTTCAGCAACACATCCCCGTCCTCGATCGCCTCCAGCCCGGCGCGCAGGAACTCAGGGTTGAACCCGATCTCGAGCGGCTCCCCTTGGAACGCCACCGGAAGCGACTCGCGAGCCTCCCCGACATCCGGCGTCTCGGCGGAGACCGTCAGTTCACCCGGCGCGAACGCCAGTCGCAGCGGCGCGTTCTTCTGCGCGAGCAGGCTGATCCGACGGACGACGTCGGTCAGCTCTCCGCCGGCGACCTTGAGCTCGTGCTCGAAGCTGTCCGGCAGCAGCTGTGAATAGTTCGGGAACTGCCCATCGATCAGGCGCGAAGACAGAACGCTGCGCCCGATCTCAAACAGGACCTGGTTCTGGCGCACGCTGATCGTCAGCTCTCCGCCCTCGTCGCCGTGGGCCAGCCGCGAGAGCTCCTGCAGCGCCCGCGCCGGCACGTTGACCTCGAACGATGAGGACAGATCGCTCTCGAGCTTTGTCTCCTTGACGCTGAGCCGGTAGGAGTCGGTGGCGACCATGCGCAGCTCCCGGCCCGAGGCAGAGACGAGAATGCCGGTGAGTACTGGCCGCGTCTCGTCACGTGACGCCGAGCCGGCGACCTTCAACGCGGTCGCCACGAATGCGTCGGCGGGGACCTTGACGGCCGAATCGGGCTCGGGCTCGGGGAAGGGCGGGAAATCCTCCGTGCGCAGCGTCCTGATGTGGAAGGTCGCATTGCCAGATACGACCTCCACGTCATTCTCGGCGGCGCGCAGCTCGAGCGTCACCGCATTGGCGGGGAGCGAGCGGACGACGTCGAGGAGCAGGCGGGCGGGCAGAACGACGACGCCGTCGCGGACGATTTCGCCTTCGAGTGGAACTCGCAGGCCGACGTCCATGTCGGTGGCGCGAAGCTCGCAGGCTCCACCGGCAGCCGAGAACTGGACACCCGAGAGGGCCTGGATCGCACTTCGGGTCGATGCGACCCGGCTGACCGTCTGGAGTTGCGCGAGGAGCACATCGCGCTCGAGCGAGATCTTCACGATGAATACCTAAGCAGGGATATAGAAGTCATAGGCGAACAGAGGATGTGGACAAGTGTGCTTTCGTCCGCAGTGAGCGGGATAGTTGTGCTGTTCGAAGTGAGCGGGTCAGTCTGTCAAGCGGCTCGGTCGCTCAGCTTGCCCTGAGAACCGCTTCGAGTTGTTGAACGGTTTGAGCGGCATCGTGATCGCCGGCGACGCGCTCCTGGACTCGTCGGCAGGCATGGAGGACCGTGGCGTGGTTGCGGCCCCCGAATGCGGCCCCCAGATCGCCCAGCGAGTTGTCGGTGAGCTGCTTGGCCAGATGGATCGCGACCTGCCGGGCCCATGCCACGCGCGCCGTGCGAACGGCGGAGGTGAGCTGCTCGACGGTGACGTCGAAGTGGGCGGCCACGGTCTGCTGGATCGTGTTCACCGAGACGCCCGCCGGCTCAGCCGAGGGATGGATCCGGTCGAGCACCTCGGTGGCGAGCTCGAGGTCGATCCGGCGCCCGGTGAGCGACGCGTACGCGACGATCTGGATCAGCCCACTCTCGAGCGCACGGATGTTGCGGCTGACCCGCCGCGCGATCAACTCGAGCACGGTGTCGTCAGCGAGGTCCACCTCGTCGAGGGCGGCGCGCTTGCGCAGAATCGCCACTCGGGTGGCGAAATCGGGCGGTTCCAGCTCAGCGACCAGTCCCGAGGCGAACCGCTCGCGGAGCCGTTCCTCCACGTTGACCAGGTGGGCGGGGAGCCGGTCGCACGTCAGGACGAGCTGGCGGCCGCCGTCATACAACGCGTTGAAAGTGTGGAAGAACTCCTCTTCGGTCTTGGCTTTGCTGGCCAGGAACTGGACGTCGTCGAGGAGCAGCACATCCGCGCCGCGGTAGGCGTGCTTGAAATGGGCCACCGACTTCGAGGTCAGCGCGCTGATGAACTGGTTCGTGAACGTCTCGACGGTGCTGTAGCGGACGGTCGCGCCCCCGCCGTACGCGAACACATAGTTGGCGATCGCGTGGAGCAGGTGGGTCTTACCGAGCCCGGGGGGCGAGTACAGGAACAGCGGATTGAACGCCTGGCCGGGCTGTTCGGCCACGGTGAGTGCCGCGGCGTGGGCGATCCGATTCCCATCGCCGATGATGAATTGCTCGAAGCTGTAGCGCGGGTTGAAGCTGTAGGCGGTCGCTTGCTCTAGCTCGCCGTTGGCGCGGGCGGTCGGCTCGGCGGGCGACTTGACGCGACCGTCGGCAAACGAGATCCGCGCCTCCGGCCCGATGACCGCTCGGGCGCATGCATCGAGCACCCGCCCGTACCGTTTGGTCACCCACGTGGCGGTGTCCGCCGGCGCCTGGAGCCGGAGGACGCTTCCGTCCCAGGCCTTCGCTTCGAGCGGAGCGAGCCAGATCTCGTACGTCGACTCGCCGACGGCACGAGCTAGCTCGGCTTGGATTTGTCGCCACACAGGCGCAAGCTCGAAGTTGACAGGCAGGTCCAAGCGACCCCTTCTGAAGGCCGTTCCGCAAAATATTCGCCAGGGGGCACCGCAGTGCCCGGCCGGGCGAATATACCAGCGCCGATCTGGCCCCTGAGCCGTCCCTCGAGGGCCGTTGGCGCAAAGCGCGATAAAAACCATCGACCTCCGCGACGGGTCTCAGAATGCGGAGTTGCAGGAGGCCGTGCGTATACTGGACGCCACCCTCCCGGCGGTTTTCGAGAGCAAATGAAACGCACGTATCAGCCAAAGAAGCGCAAGCGCGCCCGCACCCACGGATTCCGTGCTCGGATGAGCACGCGCGCGGGCCGGCTGACACTGAAGCGGCGTCGGGACAAAGGCCGCAAACGCCTCACGGTCTAATGGACGCTCGGACCACCGGCTTGGCTGTCGGTGGCCGTTCCCGGTCTGGGTCGCGCCGGGGCAGGTTGTCGCGCAGCGCCGACTTCGATCGCGTTTTCAGGCAGGGCCGCTCCCAGGGCGGCCGCGAGCTGATCCTCTACGTGTTCCCCCGGGCCGAGGACGAAGGTCCCACGCGACTGGGGCTGTCCGTGTCCCGAAAGGTCGGCAGCGCCGTCGAGCGCAACCGCGTCAAGCGGCTGATTCGCGAGGCCTTCTCCTCAGGCGAGGTGCAGCTGCCTGCGGGTACCGATGCCGTGGTCGTCGCGAGGCCGGAAGCTAGGGCTCTAGCTGAACGTGAGGGGAGGGCGGGTATCGCCCGCGCCCTGGGCGAGTTGATCGATCGCTTTGCCCAAGGGCAAAACCGCGGAGCAGCCACGCCATGAGACGGGTGCGTAGGGCATTCGTGCTGCCGATCAGGCTCTACCAGCGCAGCTTTTCGCTGATGCTCGGGGAGCGATGCAAGTACTACCCCTCCTGCTCGGAGTACGCCGCGCAGGCGATCACCGGATTCGGCATACTCCGCGGACTCGTGCTGGCCGGCTGGCGGTTGCTGCGGTGCAACCCATGGAGCCATGGCGGATTCGATCCCGTCGAGCAACAGCGACTGTTCAAGCCCCGATCGCCGGTGCCGAGTTCCTGAGCCATGCTCGTCGCAGCAAACATCTTTCAGCCGCTGATCACCGTCTTCGAGGCGGTCCTCAAGTTCTTCCATAACAACGTTGGCGTCGGTTGGGGCCTGTCGATCGTGCTGTTGACGATCCTGATCCGCGTTCTGCTGTTGCCACTGACACTGAAGCAGTTCCAC
Source organism: uncultured Solirubrobacterales bacterium (assembly GCA_963794825.1). Classification (GTDB taxonomy): domain Bacteria; phylum Actinomycetota; class Thermoleophilia; order Solirubrobacterales; family Solirubrobacteraceae; genus Palsa-465. Next base: position 800,657 of record CAWCFB010000003.1, on the reverse strand, counting down.
TCGATGCAGGCGCTCCAGCGCCTGCAGCCGGAGCTGAAGGCGATCCAGAACAAGTACAAGGAGGACAAGCAGCGCCAGCAGCAGGAGTTGATGAAGTTCTACAAGGAGAACAACGTCAACCCGCTGGCGTCGTGTCTACCGCTCGCCGCGCAGCTGCCGGTCTTCATCTCGCTGTTCTACATGCTGCGCAAGGACCTGCGCGACAACATCTGCCCGGCGGTTCAGGCCCACTTCCGGGTCAACTATGCGGCCGCTCACCACATCGCGCTGGCGAAAGCCTCGGGCCAGACCACCCCATGCGGACCGCACGCGCCCGGCGCCGGCTTCCTCTTTATCCATGACATGACCAACAAGGCGACCGGCGTCACGCTCGTGGTGCTGATCCTGCTCTACGTCGGTACCCAGCTCGTCTCGACGGTGATGATGCAGAGCCCCACGATGGATCAGACGCAGCGACGCCTGATGATGCTGCTGCCCCTGTTTTTCGTGCTGTTCATCATCAGCTTCCCGGCCGGCGTGATCCTGTACTGGATCACCACCAACTCGTGGACGATCGCCCAGCAATACATCGTCCGCCGCCGGCTTGGGCCGATGGGGCCGCCGGTGCCGGCGACCGCGGGCGGTGATGCCGTCGGCAAGGTTGCGGCCAGTCGCCCATCTGCGCCCCGCGCGGGCGGGGGCGACGGCGCGGTGGAAACCAACGGCGCGAGCAGCGGGAGTGGTCTGAGCGGACTGGGCAACCTGCTTCGCGGCAAGCCCAAGGAGGAGGCCGCGGTCGCGGCGAAGCCCCGTGGCGGCCCTCCCCCACGGTCGCCGCGCAAGAAGAAGAAGCGTTCCGGACGGCGGAGGTAACCGTGGAGGCATCGATCACTGCTGCGGGCGAGCGGGTTCGCGACCTACTTGAGCGAATCGCCGACGACATCGGCGTCGAGGCGGACGTGGAGGTCCACGAGGACGACGAGGGCGTGACCGCTGAATACGTCGGCGACGACCTTGGCCTGCTGATCGGCCACCACGGGCAGACGATCGACGCGATTCAGCATCTCGCCTACCGGATTGCCTTTCGCGGCGCGCGGGAGCGCAAGGGCGTGATCGTCGACGCCGCCGGCTACCGCGAGCGTCGAGCAGTCGCACTCCGCGCCGCCGCGGACCAAGCGGCCGCGACGGCCGTCAGCGACCGTCGCGCGGTTTCGCTGGAGGCGATGAGCGCGCTCGAGCGCAAGGTCGTGCACGAGCACCTCAAATCACGGCACGATGTCGAGACGTACAGCGAGGGCCAGGAGCCCGACCGCCGGCTCGTTGTCGCCCCGCTCGTCGACTGACGAATTCTTTCCCGAGGGGTTTCACGTTTTTCTTGGCGGTGAAACAACCGCACGATGCGCTACAACGTCCGCGTGGCGCCCCTTCCTCCCAGTGACTTTGACCGCGGAGTCTTCCTCGGCCTGCTGATCGGCGAAGGTTCGTTCGGTGGGGACGGAAAGCAGCCCCAGGTGACGTTACGCATGCATACCCGCCACGAGGCGCTGTTTCATTGGCTGATGGAGCGGTTCCCCGACACGAAGCTCTACGGGCCCTACCACCACGGCGGGCGCTCCTACTACCAGTGGATGGCGCGCGGGCGGCCGCTCGTCCATCAGGTACTGCCGCTGCTCGAGGCGGAGCTCCACGCCGGCCTGGACGGCTATGCCTCCGAGCGGTTTGAGTTGATGCGCGAGCGGTACGCCGACTTCATCGCGCGCGAGCGGGCCCGCGCCACGGTGTGAGCGGAGTCGACGACTCAATCGCGGCGCTGACCGATCGCTATCGCCTGGACGCCAATGCCGGAGCGGCCTTCCGTGCGTTACTCGAACTCGTTGCCGGCGATCCCCATGCCCCGACAACCGTGCGTGACCCGGGCCAAGCGGTTGACGAGCACCTTGCCGATTCGCTTGTGGCGCTCGAGCTCGAACCCGTTCGGCTGGCCGCCACAGTGCTCGATCTGGGTTCCGGGGCCGGTTTTCCCGGGCTTCCGCTCGCCATCGCCCGTCCGGACGCGGAATTCCTGCTAGTCGAGGCCAACGCGCGAAAGTGCGCCTTCATCCAGCGGGCGGCCACGGTCGCGGGCATCCGCAACGTAGGGGTGGTTCACGCGCGCGCGGAGGAGTTGACCGGTCAGCGTGCCGCGCTGGTGACGGCGCGCGCGGTCGCTCCGCTGGCCGTGGTGGCCGAGTACGCCGCGCCCCTACTAGCCACCGGGGGTGCCCTCGTGGCCTGGCGGGGCCGTCGAGATCCGGATGGTGAGCGCGCCGCGGCCGCCGCCGCGGAGCTCGTCGGGCTGGAGGTCCGAGAACCAGCCCGCGTGCAGCCATTTCCCGCGGCCGCACACCGCCACCTCCATCTCATGTTGAAGGTGAGGCCCACTCCGGACCGCTTTCCCCGCCGACCGGGGGTGGCCCAGAAGCGACCGCTCGGAGCGAGCTCAGCGCCAGCGTCTGACCGCCCCCAGCGCTAGCGTGAATAGGCCCATGGGCACGGTTTACGCGATCGCGAACCAGAAGGGCGGCGTCGGCAAGACGACGACCGCGGTGAACCTGGCTGCCTGCGTGGCGGAGGCAGGTTACGAGGCGCTACTGATGGACGTGGACCCTCAGTGCAACGCCACGGTCGGAATCGGCCTCAGCAAGGACCTGGAGCCGACGGTCTACGACGTCCTGATCGACGAAACACCGCTTGACCAGGCGATCTTTCCCACCGCGGTCGAGAATCTGTGGCTCGCGCCCGCCGGGCCGGATCTCGCCGGTGCCACAGTCGAATTGCCGCGCTTACCCGGCTCGGAGACCCGGTTGCGCGACGCGCTCGCTCCGTGCCGTGATCGGTTCTCGTTCATCCTGCTCGACTGCCCTCCCTCGCTCGGTCCTCTCACCGTCAACGCGCTCGTCGCCGCCGATCGCGTGATCGTGCCCGTGCAATCGGAGTACTTCGCGCTCGAGGGCTTGGCCGGCCTGCTCGACACGCTCGGCCTGATTCAGCGAGAGCTCAACCCGAGGTTGACGGTTGCCGGGATGCTGCTCACGATGCACGACGGCAGGACGAGGCTGGCCCAGGACGTCGAGCGCGAGATCCGCCAGCACTTCCCGGAGTTGGTCTTCGACACCGTGATCCCACGCAATGTGCGGGTCGGTGAGGCGCCCAGCTTCGGCAAGCCGGTGATTCACCACGACCCCCATTGCCCGGGGGCGGATGCGTACTTCGAGCTCGCAAAGGAGGTGGCCGCTCGTGGCTGAGCGCCAAAAAGGTATGGGCCGCGGGCTCGCGGCGATCCTCTCGGTGGCGCCGAAGGACGACGCCGAGGAGTTCCGTGAGCTGCCAGTCGATCTGATCGAGCCGAATCCGTCGCAACCCCGGCGGACCTTCGACGAGGAGGGGCTGCTGGCCCTCGCCGGATCGATCCGCCTCCGCGGCGTGCTTCAGCCCGTGCTCGTGCGCCCGATCCCCGGGGGCCGGTTCGAGCTGATCGCCGGTGAGCGCCGGTGGCGTGCCGCTCGGATCGCGGAGCGCGAGACGGTGCCGGCGGTCATCCGCCGCCACGACGATGCGGAGTCGCTAGAGGTCGCGCTGATCGAGAACATGGCGCGGGAGGACCTCAACCCGGTCGACGAGGCCCGCGCCTGCGCTGCGCTCGTAGAAGAGCTGTCGCTGACTCGCGAGGAGGTGGGTCTCCGCGTCGGCCGTAGCCGCGTCGCCGTCTCAAACCTGATCCGGCTGCTGGACCTCCCCGACGAGGCGCTGGAGCTGCTCGAGCGAGGCGACCTCACCGAGGGCCACGGTCGCGCCCTGCTGCTCGCCGAGGAGCACGCCGACCGCCGGGCCCTGGCCCGCGCCGCCGTCGACGGCCGCTGGTCGGTGCGCGAACTCGAAACTCGCGCCCGCGGCGCAGGCGCCCCCCGCCCCGCGCGCGGACGCACCCCGGCCAAATCCGCTCTACACCCCGACCAGCAGGCCGCAGTCGACCAGATCGCCGACAGCCTCGGCTCCGCGCTTGGCGCCGACGTCACCGTCAGGCCGGCTGGCAGCCACGGGTACAGAGCCGAGTTGTCGTTCACCTCGCTGGACGAGGCGCTGGACTTCGCGCGACGCCTGCGAATGAGGGCCGCCGCCTAATTCCTCAGCACACCAGATTCAGGTCTAATGCTTCTCGTGCGGCAAATCCAGCTCGTCGTCGCCTTCAAGCGTGTCCTGCTGCTGGTCCTGCGGGTCGTTTGACTCCAGAGCGTCGGCGTCGCCACTGACATCGTCTTTGCGGCCTTCCTTGTAGGCGTGCAAAGAGGTGTCGGGAATCGCATCCTCGCTCGCGGTGGTGTTGTCCTCGCGGTCGGGCATGGCCTCTCCTTTTGGGGGACCGCGCTGACCGGACGGCAGCGTCGGTCGCTTTGAGGCTTCCCGCCGATGGCGGGCATTACGCAGCCGGCGACGTGCCCACTGGGGAAGCCGGACGGCCGCCAGTGCAGTGACCCTCGGCTCAGGTCCGGGGCGGTGGCCGATCATCCGCGGCCCGTTCCGGGCTGAGCTAGCCTGCGGCCGAGATAACGGCAACTGCGTTTGGGAGTGCGTCATGTCCTATGCCGTGGACTTCAACACCGTTTCGACCGCCGGGCTGGAATCGTCGCCGGTCGCCACCGCGCTGGCCGGTATGCGGGCGCACGAGGCCCGCTACTTCAAACGCAAGTACGACCACGTGTTCACGGTGGAGCCCGCAAACGAGGCCCGGGACACGATCGAGTGGGTGCACCGGATCCTCAAGCAGGAACGCGACATCGAGGTGTTCTCTACCCCGCTCGAGGCAACCTCCTTCCAGGTCGAGAAGATCCGGATCGCCTACGTTTTCTATGAGAGCGGCTTGGCGATCAACGTGATGTACACGGTCGACGACCCGGGCCGGCGAGCGGTGGGGTTCAAGCTGTCCGAAGGGATGGAGGTCCCCGCGGAACTCGCCACGAAGTTCAAGTTCGCGCGCCAGAAGTCGAAGCTGGCCGGAACCCTTCGCGGTTCCTACTTCGCTTTCAAGAGCGACTATTGACCTGCGGCCGGCCTGGGGTCGGGAGGTGAGATCGCGACGGCGATCGCCTCGGGCAACGAGTGGTGAACATCCTCCGGACTGAAGAGCCGGAACCCGACCACGCCTTCAGGGGTGGAGGGCTGCACAGGCTCACCGCACTCTGGGCAGGCGGCGAGGTAGGCCCCCACGGCGGGGGTAAAGCGCAGCCGGCAATGGGGGCAGCAAAGCGGGGTCATGCGCGTGGCTCGGTCTGGGTCTTGCCGGCGATCCCGTAGCGGCACTGCGGACAGGCGCCGTCCATCACCGGGTCCACTGAGCCGGTGTCCCCGAGCTCGAAGTAGACGCGGTGGCGGCCGAGGCCGAAGACGCGCAGAACGTGCCCGCACTGGGGGCAGGTGTAAGCCTTCTTTGTTGCGGTGGCCATGGCCAACCGCCTCTCTGCCCCTCTGACGAAGGTGCCGCCCGGAAAGCGAGAAGGGCTAAGGGCTCGCGAGCGCACCGACAAGGCTACCAGCATTCCGACCTGCGGGCTCGGATTTACCGGCGGGGCCGGTCGCGTTGACGCCAGAGGCCGACGGTCATAGCGATCACCCTCTCCCGGTCAGCCGTTATCGCCCGGAGCGACGGAGGAGCCGATCGTCGAGGAGGCCAACGGTCACGGCATACGCCGAGTGCGTGGCGAGGCAGGTGGCCAGGTACCCGCGGGGCCAGCGCCACGGCGGCGGGGTGTGCCCAAGCAGGGGGAACATGGTGGCCGTCATCGTGATCAGCGCGCCACCGAAGGCGACCGTCGCCACCGGCTCGGACAGTCGCCGGCGGAGCAGGCCGTGCGCCAGCCCGAACCCCGACCCATACGCGGCCCGAAGCGCGTAACCGAGCTCGACTTCCTCCTCCTCGCTGGGGTGCGAGATGTGCAGGATGCTGGCCACGATCTGCCCGGGAACGTCGCTGTCGTCGTAGTCCGTCGGCTGTGCCGTGTGCCGGATCCGATGCTCGACGATGTAGGCGAGAGTCAGCACGCAGGTGCCGGCGGCGCCCGCCACGACGCTCCGAACGGGCCATGGAACTCCCACTTTCACGGCATCAGATCTACCCGCGGCACGTGACATAGACTCGCCATCGGTGTCAGCTGTCCAGTCGTCCGCCACCGGGGCAAGCATCGCCTCCGTCGCCATGGCGGTACCCGCACGCCGGGTCGCGAACGCCGAGATCGCTGCGCTGGTCGGCGTCGAGGAGCAGTGGATCGCCAAGCGAACGGGAACCAGCGTGCGCCCGTGGGCCGCGCCCGGCGAGCGGATGACCGCGTTCGCGGCGCAGGCGGCCACCAGCGCGCTCCAACGGGCCGGGTTGCCTGCCTCAGAGCTCGACCTGGTGCTCGTTGCGACTTCGTCCGCCGACGAGATCACGCCGAACGCGGCGCCCCTGGTGGCCGGCCTGATCGGCGCCGATCGCGCCGGGGCCCTCGACGTCGGGGCCGCGTGCACGGGCTGGCTGAGTGCGCTGTCGATGGCGTCCGGACAGATCGAATCCGGCCGGGCTCGCCATGCGCTGGTGGTCGGTGCCGACTTTCTCTCGAAGTTTCTCGACACCTCGGATCGTGAGACCGCGCCGCTGTTCGCGGACGGCGCCGGGGCAATCGTCGTTACCCGAAGCGCGAACCGGAACGTGGGGGCCGCGGTGCTGCGCAGCGACTCGGCCGGCGCCGACCTGATCCGCCTGGAGCGCAGCGGCCAGATCCAGATGCGGGGACCCGAGACGTTCAAGGCGGCGGTGCACGCGCTCTCGGAGGTGACCCAGGAGACCCTCGAAGCCAACGGTCTGAACCTCCAGGACATCGACCTATTCGTCTACCACCAGGCCAACTCGCGGATCATCCGCGCCGTCGGCCAGCGGCTGGGGCTCGATCCCGGGCGCGTCGTCGACTACGTCAGTCGATTCGCCAACTCGTCGACCGCGACACTGCCGATCGCCCTCTCGGTCGCCGAACAGGAGGGACGCCTGAACCCCGGCGACCGGGTCCTGCTCGCCGCCTTCGGCGGCGGGTTCACGTGGGGAGCGACGGTCGTGCGCTGGGATCCAGCAGCCGCTCGTAGACGCGAAAACGCTTGACCACGCGTCCCCCGAGAGCCTCCATCGAATGGTTCATCGAGTCGTTGACCTCGAGGATCCAGCCCATCTCGCCGCCCTTTTGCCGGGTCCGCTCGCCGGCCTCGTACTGCGCCAGATAGAGAGCCGCCCCGACCCCGGTGTGCTCGTACTCGGGCTTGACGCCGAGGAATCCCACTCGCACCCGGTCGATGATCCGCGACTTGTTCAGGTAGTACCACCAGCCGAGCGGCAGCAGCCGGCCGTTCATCCGCCGGAGCACCTGGTTGATATCGGGAACGGTGATCGCGATCCCGACCGTCTGGCCATCGATCTCGGCGACCATGAACCAGTCGCGGCTGTAAACCAGCTGCAGGTCGAGGGCGTAGGCGTCCAGGTCCTGCTTCGAGTACGGGACGAAGCCCCAGTTGCTTGACCACGCCGAGTTGTAGACCTCGGCGAAGCCGTCCAGCTCGCGTCGCAGGTGCAGCCGGGACATCGGCCTGATCCGGACCCCGTGCTTGTCCCGTGCCCGGGCGGCGAACCGCTTGAGCCGCGGGTCCAACTTGGCGACATCGAAGGTGAACCGCTCCCACATCAGTAGGTCCATCGCTTTGATCAGACCCGCCTGCTCGCACAGGGTGCCGTAGTAGGGCGGATGCCACGGCTGCTTGATCATCGGCTCGCGCTCGGAACCTTCGATCAGCACCCCGCTCTCGTCGTTGAGCTGGAAATCCATCGGCCCGAGCATCCGGTCACAGCCCCGTGCCCGCAGCCACCCCTCGGCCGCGCCGAGCAGCGAATCGAGCACCTCGCGGTCTTCCTCGAACTCGAGGAACCCGAACATTCCCCAGCGGTTCGCGTGGAACTCGCGGAACGCGCGGTCGACCTGTGCGGTGATCCGCCCCACGACCCGCTTCCCCCGCCGCGCGAGGAAGTACTCCGCCTCGCCGTGGGTAAAGAACGCATTTGTCCGCCGGTTCAGGAACAGGTAGCGCTCGAGCTTCAGGGGCGGGATCCACTCGGTACCGGCATGGAGCCGGAACGGGAGCGCGACGAAGCGACGCAGATCCCCGAACCCCTCCACCGGACTCACGTCGACCGTCACGCGGTCAAGCTAACAGGGGCCCGCCGCGCGGCGCTTTTGAGCCTTCTCAGTCCATCGAACGTCCAGCCAATCTGTGCACCGCTCAGACAAATATGGCGCGTGCCGATGGTGGGACCGACGGCGAAACGGCAGAAGGAGACAACCCATGACGGGTGCGCAAGGGTTCCGAAGCGACGAAGCTCGGTTTACCCCCATAACGGTGGCAGGGAGCTTGGCCATCATCGGCCTATGCGGCGTGCTTGCCGGGAGCGTGCTTCAGAGCGGTGCCGGCGGCCGGAGCCTGGCGCCTCGCCTCGACTCCGCACGGGCGCTTAGCCAAGCCGCCTCGGCCGCGACGTCCCTGGCCGCGACGCCGGCAGCCGTGGTGCCCCTGCCGACCACTCAGCCTGCCCTGACCGCTGCGAGCGTTCCGGCGCTCAGCGCCTCCCCGGCCGCTATCGCGGGCTCGGGTGGGGTGAGCGCGGGCACGTTGGCGCCCACCAAGGCGTCCGGTTCCTCGCCACCCCTCACATCGCTCGCGGCCGCGCCCATCTTGGCCACCCGTCCCACCCAGGCCTTGCCCGCCGCGGACCCGCAGTCACAGTCGGCACGGACGGCGCTGCCTCAGTTCACCCCGAACGTGGCCCGGGTTGCCGCTGCTCCGGTGAGTGCAGCCAACGCGGCCGGGTCAAGCATCCTCCAAGCCACCGAGGAGCAGGTTCTCGGGGCTGCCGCTACGACTACCCCAGGGGCGAGCTTGGGGATTGACCCGATGACCGCCGTGCAGCCCTCGGCCGTGTCAGGCCCGACCACCGACCCCGGCACAGGCCTGCCAGTCAACACGAACCCGCCGTTCCCCGGCGTCCGGCCATATGTCGGCGCGATCAGCACGCAGGCGGAGGCGTACGAGGCGCTGGGCCTGCCCGCTGAGTTCCAGTTCGGCGCGGAACCGGACCCGTACGTCGTCGGCTCCTACAAGAGCTTCGTGGCCGACGCCGCCGCGGGGGACAAGGCAGCGCAAGCCGGTCTAGATCTCGCGACCTCGCAGGGCGCGAACTTCAGCGGCTTCAACTGAGTCGCGCCGAAGCCGATCGGCGATCCAGGACTCGAACCTGGGACCTCTCGCCCGCCGCCAGCTCGCCATAAGCGCCTCCTCACGATTGGTCGCACCTCCACGGTGGGTATGTACCGGGCCGGCCGGGCGTCCAAAACCCAGGAGGTAACGATGCACCTAAAACGGCGCTCCTTGATCTCGGCCGTCGTCGCCGGGCTCGTCGGCGTTCTTGCGGCCGGCACCGCGCTGGCCAGTGGAGGCCTCGCTCAGCCGAAGGCGTCGGCGCATAAGCACTCGAGCAAGTCGACAAAGAGCAGCTCTGGCGGCCTGCCCGTGAAGGCAATGAATGCCGCGATGCAGATCGACGGCTCGATGAGCAATGGCGTGCTCGGTTACAGCTTCGACCGCACCGACATCACGAACGTCACCGTGCACGGGGTACCGATCAAGCCGGCGTTCGAAATCAACGGCGACATGGATTTCCAGCCCCTCGGCGGTCACCGCGCGTTCCTCAACGGCGATCTGCCGGTGACCACGAGTGCTATCGACAGGACGATCAGCACGATCCTCGCGAACGGGCTGACCTTCCAGGCCGAGCACCAGCACTTCTACGACTTCAGCCCGATGGTGTGGTTCATTCACATCCGTGGGCGCGGTGACGCGCTCAGCCTCGCCAAGCGGGTGCATCACGTGCTCGTCGCCGGGGGGGTGCCGCTACCGCAGTCCTCGCCGTCGCATCCGAAGACGCCATTCGACGTCGCGCGCATCAAGCGGATCCTTCATGCCTACGACGATCAGGTCGGCACCGACGGAGTCGTGACGTTCTTCGTCGCGCGCCGGAACCCGATCTTCATCGACGGCGTGCGCGTCAACCCGGCGACGAATATCGCGACAAATATCGCGTTCGAGCCGTTGAACACGAGCGGCAGCCAGGCGGCCGTCGCGCCCGACTTCGGCATGGTTACGGGCGAGGTCAACCGGGTGATCGGCACGATGCGCAGCCGTGGCTGGGATATCGGCTGTCTCTACAACCAGGAGACGGGCGAGACGCCGCAGCTGTACTTCTCGCATGACTTCAAGACGGGCGATCCGTACGCGCTCGCTCGTGAGGTACGTGCGGGACTCGACCGCACCAACAGCCGGTAGGCCCACCAGCACGCAGGGGAGCGGCTCGCCACCATCGGCGGGCCGGCTCCCTCGCGCCGGGATCCGTCGGAGTGGGCGATCCAGGACTCGAACCTGGGACCTCTTCCTTATCAGAGAAGCGCTCTAACCGACTGAGCTAATCGCCCGGGGCGGGCCCAGTTTATGACACCGCCAGGGTCAGCAGGACTTGGAGACGTTGACCGTGACCGTGGACCCGGGTGCGACCCGCCGGCCGGCCGACGGGGAGGTGGTGCAGACCACCGGCGAGCCCGGGAGGATGAAGCTGTAGAAGGGTTCGTTCTCCACCGTCCGGGCGACCAGGCCGCGGGCGCGGAGCGTGGCTTTGGCCGCCGCGACAGTGTCTCCGGTGACTGACGGCACCGGCACATTGACCTGGCGGAATACGCGCACGGCCGCCATCGCGGCGCGTGCGCGCGGTGCGCCGGCGAGCACGTCGACGATGTTCTGACCGGGCGACAGCGTCACGCGCGCCTGAAACGCCCCCGCCGACACCGGCACGCCCCGGCCGGCGACGAGCACGGTCGCGCCGGCTGGCGACACGGTGCCGCTGACCAGCACGGACTGGGCCGTGAGGCGGGCGCCGTCGGCCGGACTGGACAGGGACAGATGGACCGGGACCTCGGCCGGTGCGCTCGTGTTCGAGCCGCAGCCCGCGATCAGCAACGCGGCCAGCGGCACAGCCACTAACCCGACGAGTGCTTGGCGCATTGCCCAAAGGTACCTGCGCCACAATGGCTGGCGTGTCGGATCTGGCTATCGGAATCGACTTCGCCGGATGCCGGGTTGAGGAACTGATCGGCCGTGGGGGGATGGGGGTCGTCTATCGCGGCATCGACCAGCGGCTCCACCGGCCCGTGGCGATCAAGCTGATCGCGACCGAGCACGCGGCCGACGCCGCGATCCGGCGCAGGTTCGAGCGCGAAGCTCGGCTGATGGCCTCGATCGACCACCCGAACGTGATCCCGGTGTACGCCGCGGGCGAGCAGGACGGCCACCTGTACCTGGTGATGCGGTATGTCGCCGGTACCGACCTGCACGCGCTCCTGACCGAGCGCGGACACCTCGACCCGGCCGACGCCGCCCGGATCGCCGCCGCTCTCGGCAGCGCGCTCGATGCCGCCCACGCCGCGGGTCTTGTCCACCGCGACATCAAACCGGCCAACGTGCTCCTCTCCAACGATCACGTGTACCTCACCGACTTCGGGATCACGCGGGCGGTCGGCTCGAGCACCCGGGTCACCGGCAGCGACGAATGGGTCGGCACGGTCGACTACATGTCCCCCGAGCACCTGCGCGGCGCGGACACCGATCCCCGCAGCGACGTGTACTCGCTCGGTTGCCTGTTGTACGCGACGCTGACCGGCGCGCCACCGTTCCGCCGGCCGAGCGCCGCCGCGACGATCCTCGCGCACATCGAGGAGCGGCCACCCAAGCCCTCTCAGACCGCCAGGCGTGCCGCGAACCTTCGATCGCGTCGTCGCCAAGGCGCTCGCCAAGCTGCCGATCGACCGCTACGAGTCAGCCGGCGCGCTGGGCGTTGCCGCACTGGAGGCGGCGGCGCAGAAACGGTCGCGCAAGCAGGTTGCCGCCAAGCCGGCTCCCAAGCCCGCCCCCGCAAAACGGCTCCGCCCCGACCCGGTTGCTCCCCCCGGTCCCGAAAACCGAGGCCACCGCGCGGCTGCGCTTCTACGCCGATCGGGGCCGAGCTCACCGGGGGCTGATCGCGTTCGCCGCGCTGCTGCTCGCGCCGATCGTCGCGGTCGCCGCCGCGCTGCTGCTGACGCCGGCGAAGAAGGTCCCGACCGGACCCTTGTCGCGCGCCGACGTGCTGAGCGCGGCGCACGGGTTCGCGTCGGCGTACGGCTCGCGCAACCCGCGTGCGCTTGTGGCCCTGCTCGCCCCGAACGTCATCCGCGTCACCACCACGGCGACCGAGCACGGCCGCGCGGCAGTCCTCGCCGAGTACGAGCACCAGTTCAAAGCCAACCCGATCCGAGCCTACGAGCTCCAGGACCCCGTGGTCAGAGCCGGTGACGTCGGGCGTGTCGCGGCTCGCTACACGGTGCGCCTAAGCGGCGGCGGGACGATCACGGGCACGGTCGTGTTCGGGGTCGAGCGGCTCGACGGGCGCCCCGCGATCGGGCTGATCGCCACGCAGCAGACCGGCTGACCTCGGCGCCGCGTACGTCTCCTTGGCCAGCTCGAGGAACCGCGCCGCCGCCGGCGGTTGACGACGCCCGGCGCGCCAGGCCAGCGTGATGTCGCGTTTGACCGCCGGCTCGACCAGGGTCGCCACACACAGTCCCGCGCCGTCCGCGTCAGAGCGCGGGAGGATCGCGACGCCGAGGCCGCGCGCGACCAGCCGCCGGATCAGCGCGCTCTCATTCGACTCCAGCGCGATGCGCGGCTCAAAGCCGGCCGAATGCGCCGCCGAAATCAACAGCTCGCGCAGCCTCGCCCCCTCGCGGTAGGTGATGAACCGCTCGCCGGCCAGCTCGGCCATGCGCACCCGGCGCCGGCCGCCGAGCGCGTGTCGCTCGGGAACGATCGCGACCAGCTCCTCGGACACCAGCTGATGCAGTCCGATGCCGTGGCTCTCGATCCGCTCGGTCACCGACAGGAACGCCAGGTCGAGCTCGTCGACCCGGAGCATCTCCGCGAGCTCCTCGCTTGACTCGTCGCGCACAGTCAGCTCGACGCCCGGATGGCGGTGATGAAACTCGCCCAGCGCGAGCGACAAGTCGATCGGCGCCATCGTGTGGATCGCCCCGATGATCACGTGGCCGGTGAGCACGCCGCTGAGCGCCTGCAGCTCCTCATCGGCGGCGTCGACCTCGGCCAGGATCCGCCGAGCGCGGGCGAGCAGCACCTCACCGGCTTCGGTCAGCGCCACCCGCCGCGTCGTCCGCTCGACCAGCGGCAGCCCCGACTGCTGCTCGAGTCGCCGGATCTGTTGGGACAGGGCGGGCTGGGCGATGTGCTCACGCGCGGCGGCGCGGGTGAAATTCCGTTCCTCCGCGAGGGCGACGAGGTAGCGCAGCTGGCGAATTTCCATAACCATAGCTTATAGATGGGCGCAAATACTCGTCTTGGACTTCTAGAGCAGATCGGTCATCATGTTCGTGCAGTACCTCTCTCCTCCCCCCGAGACGCGCTCCGCAGAAACCGGCCTTTTCGCCGCTTCCCGGAGCGCGACTCATTTAAGGCGGACGATCGCATCGGCCCACCGAAGTAGCTCGGGATCGTGGGTCGCGCACACGACCGTGTGCACGCGGGCCGCGGTGCGGAGCAGGGCCCCGATGGCGGCGGCTGTCGCCTCGTCCAGCCGCGAGGTCGGCTCGTCGAGGATCAGCAAGCCGCGCGCGGACGCGAGCGCCCGGGCCAGCGCGACCCGCTGCGCCTCGCCGGCGGACAGCCGCGCGACCCGCTGTCCGGCCCGGTCGCCAAGTCCTACGCGCGCCAGGACGCGCCTCGTCCGGTCCTAACCCGCGCAGCGCGAGCCCGAGGGCGACGTTCTCCCGCGCACTGAGGAAACCGACCGGAGTCGGCTCCTGGGGCAGGTAGCCGATCCGGGCTCGCCGCAGCTCCGCCCGCTGCTCGGGATCGCCGAGCCTGATCCCATCCACCCACACCTCGCCGGCGTCAGGGACGTCGAGACCGGCGAGCAGCCGCAGCAGCGTCGTCTTGCCCGACCCGGAGGGCCCGGCGACCGCGGTCAGGCCCCCCGGGCCGAACGTGCGCGTCACGTCGACGAGCACCGGGCGGCCGCGGGCGCGCGTTACGTGGTTCAAGTTGATGTTCGCGAGCGTCCACCGGGCGGGTTCCGAGACTGGCACGCCCGGCTCCTTTGCCGGTGGGGCCCCGCTGGGGGAGACGAGCAGTCCGTCGGGCTCGAGTCGCACCCGTGCCCGCTTGCCGATCCCCGCCGAGCAGAGCAGGTCGGGCGGCAGCCTCACCCACCCGCCGGGAGCGACGACGAGCGTGCCATCGCCCTCCTCGGCGACGCGGCCGTCGCGTATCGCGATCGTCCGGTCGGCGATCGCCGCGGTGGCCGGATCGTGCGAGACGACGATCACCGTGATACCGGCGGCCCGCGCGAGCCGCGCGATCAGTTCGTGCACCCCCTTCGCACTCGCCGCGTCGAGCTCTGCGGTCGGCTCGTCCGCGAGCAGCAGCGCCGGCCGGTGGGCCAGCGCGGCGCACAGCGCGACCCGCTGGCGTTCGCCCCCGGAAAGCTGCGTGGCGAGCGCGTCCGCACGGTCGCGCAGGCCGACGGCGTCGAGCAGCTCGTCCACGCGCTGCTCCGCCGGTTGGCCTCTCAGCGCCAGCGGGAGCCCCACCACATCGCGCACGCGCAGCGCCGGCGACAGCGCCGCCTCGGCCCGCTGTCCAAGAAAACCGATCGACTCGTTTCGCAACCGTGCCCGGGCCCGTTCACCGAGACGCCCGATGTCGCGCCCGAACACCTCGACGGCGCCGGCCGACGGAGTCTGCAGCCCGGCGATCGTCCTCAGCAGTGTCGTCTTGCCGGCCCCGCTTCGTCCGATCACGGCCACCACCTCGCCGCGCTCCACCGACATCGTCGCGCCCTGAAGTGCCGCGGCGTCGCCGTCGGCCGTGCGGTGCACGCAGAACACCTCGCGCAGCGCTACGGCGTCCATCGGGTGCTCCTCGCGGCAACCGCTGAGATCACGATCAGCGCCCCCGCGGCCGCGATGCTCGACAGGACAAGCTGTCCCCAGGGCACGACAGTCACGAGCGGGGGCTGCGCGGTTGCCCCGGATCCGGCGGAGGCGACAGCCGCGACCGCGAGCCGAGTCAGCAGCGCGGCCAGCGCGAAGCCGGCGTAGCACCCCGCACACCGCCGCGAACGCCGACCGCAGCAGCAGCTCGCGGCGGAGCGCGCGCGGGCCAAGCCCCTGTTCGACGAGGTCCCGTTCACGCGGTCGCGATCCCGGCCGAGCACCACCACCAGCAGGCCGACGACCGCCAGGACGGCGTAGGCGATCCCCCCGCCGACCAGCGTCCCGAGCATGGCGTGCGCCACCGGTGCCGACCGCAGGCGAGCGTCGATGGTGCTGCGGAAGCTGGCCGACAGTCCTCCGCGTGCCGCCAGCGCCCGCACGGCGCCGGGGTCGCGTGTCTGCAGCCACAGCTCGTCGGCCCGACCCTGCCCCGGGAGCTGGGCGTCGAGGGCCGCCGCGAGCGTTGCCTCGTCGGCCACCACGAACCCGGCCGAGCCCGCGGCGATCGTGGGAAACCGGCGCGCCGTGCCGACGATCCGGGCCAGCGACGGGCAGACCGTCGACGGTCAGGGCGAGTCGCCCGCCCGTGGCCGGCTACCGCGGCCGTCGCCGGGTCCGCGAGGACCGGGATCGGCCGCGTGTCGCTCGGCTGGGTCGGACGGAGGATTCCCGGCTCGCCGGTGTCCGCGAACCGCATGCGTAGGCCATCGCCGTCGGCCCGCGCCGCGCTGGCCGCGCCGACGGCGGTGAACGAGCCGAGCGCGATCGGGCGGCCGTCCACGGTGAGCCGGCGGATGGTGACGGTGCCCTGCGCCTGCGTGCTGGCCGCCGGGTTCTCCGCGTTCTGATGGCCGTTGGTCGCCTGCAGGCCGGTGGGCTCGTCGAGTTCGATCGCCTCGAGCTCGAGCTGCCCGCCACGCGGCAGTCGCGCGCCGAGCGGGAGGCGAAGGGACGGAGCCGTCCGCCGTGCGCAGGTCAAGCCAAGTCGATACCGCGATCGATCCCCCGATCGTGGCCGACAGCCGGCTTGCCCTCGGCGGCAGCAGCGGCCCCGGGGTGCGGATCGGTCCGTCGGGTCCTAGCCGCCGCGCCAGCGACGCCAGCGGCGCTGACCCGTCGCTCGCGCGCCAGCCATGGATCGCCGTCAGCGTCGAGGCGGGCACCCCGAGGGTGGGCACCGTCACGTTCGCGCCCCCCTCGGCGAAGCTTGCCTCCGTTCGCCGTACCGGCCAGACGCCGCCACCGCCGGCGGCTCGCCACCGCCCGAGCGGCGTCACCTGTAGCGGCGTGGCGAAGTCCGCGCCCGCCGCGACGGTCGCATCGAGGGGGACGGCGTCGGCCGCTTGGTCAGCGCTGCCCCGGAGCAGAGTCGCGCGATAGGCGAGGGCGAAGCCGCCGAGCCCGACCGACGCCGCCAGGAACGCGATCGCCAGCGCCGGCGTCCCCGGAGCGCGCGCCAGGGAAACCACTGACAGCCGTGCCAGCACGGGCCCGCGCCGGACCGCCTGCTCGGCGTAGGGCAACAGGCCGATCCCGACGCGGAAGACCACGACTGCCGCCGCCAGGCAGCACAGCGGCGCGAGCAGCGCCGCGACGGCGTCGCTCGTTCCCGATCCGAAGGCCAGCGCCGCGACCAGCCCCACCACCGACGCGACCGTCACCAGGTCGAGCCATCGCGGGCTGCGGATCGCGATCAGCGCTGTCAGCAGTGCGGTTGCGCACAGCCACCCTCCGGCCAGCGCCGCGCCGCCGCCCCGAGTCAGCAGCGAGTGTGCGAGCACGCCTCCGCCGGGCTCACCCGCCGCGCCGGCGAGGATCGCGGTGACGGCCAACCCGACCGTCCAGCCGACCGCGATCGCGACTCGCGCTCAGCAGCGCCGACTCCGCCGCGACCAGCGTCGCCAGTTGCGCGGTGCGAGCGCCGGCCGCCCGGAGTCGCGCCAGCTCCGCCTCCAGATCGCGCCGTAGCCCTCCGACCGCGAGGGCCAGAAACAGCGCCAGCACGGCTACCGCTCCTCCCGCGAGCAGCAGCAGCCGGCGCGGTGCGACGGCGGCCGCGGCACGGGCGGCCGAGAGTCCGTCGAACGGCCCGTCGAACGTGAACTGCGGGCTGGAAGTGGCCAGCGAGGACTGCGCGGCCGCGAGCCGCCGCTTCTCGGCCGCCAGCGTCCAAGCGTGAAGGGTCGCCGTGGGCAACACCGCGACCCACTCGCGCGTGCGGTAGATCGATTGAAGCCCGGGCAGCCGCGACAGCCCGGCGACGTCGCTCGTGACCAGCAGCGGCGTCTGCGGCCCGGGGCCCCCCGGCAGGAACCCGAGTGGGACCGCCGACCCCAGATGTCCCCGCCCCACGACGGTTATGTTCACCCCTGGCGCCGTCTCGCGGCGCGGCACGGAGCCGCCGACGACCACCGTCGGGCACGCGCTCGGAGTACACCGACCGACCCCGGCGGCGCCCGGCGAGATCGCCGCCAGCCTGACCACCGTGCCACTCAGCCGGACCGGGTTGAGCAGTACCGCGCTGGTGATCGGGCCGAGGCCGAGCTGCTGAAGCGTCGCCCTGGCGCGGCGCTCGACGGCCTGGGTTGGGGGACCCTGCCAGGTGATCCGCACCGCCCGCTGCAGAGGCGCCAACCCCTCGATCACGGCCCGTGAGGCCTGATCGCCGGCCACCGCTCCCGCCGCTGCCACCGCGGCCGCGAACGCTGTGGCGAGTGCGATTCCGAGCGCGGGGAGCAGCCAACGCCCAGGTTGCCGCCGCGCCCGCGCGCCAACGAGCTTGAGCACGGCTCGCACCTAACGCAGCCTCCGCCGGCGGTAGTGGGCGCGGGCCTTGGCCCGCCCGCCGCACACCGACATCGAGCACCACCGTCCACCCTGGTTTCGGGAGTGGTCATAGAACGCCCAGCCGCAATCGTGACCGGGGCAGATCTTGAGCCGGCTCCAGCTGCCGTTGACCATCGACACCGCGACGATCGCCAGCAGCCGCCCCGCCGCCCCGTCGAAGCCGGCGCCCGGAGGCGCGAGGAACCGCGGCCCCGAACCGGTGAGGGAGATGCCCGCGACCGCTCCCTGCGCCGCATCGTTCAGCGGCGCGAGCGCGCGACGGTCGCCTGCGACCAGGTCGCGCAGTCCCTCCCGCAGCGCCAGCGCCCGGTCGAGGTCGGCCCGGCCGAGCGCCGCGCGACCGTCGACGAGCTCCCGCTCGCGCAGCCACCGGGCGAGCGCTCCGGGGTCGGCCAACAGCTCCTCGCCGTGTGCCTGTTCGAGGTCATAGTGCGTGTTGATGAAGGCCTGGACGAGCGCCAGCTCGCCCGGCGCGGGCGGCCGTCCGCCAGGTTGGATTCCCTCACCAGTCATCGACCCTTTGCCGGTTAGCCTAACCGGATCCGCCCGCGCCTGCGCGGGATGGGACGGGTAGGTGGGGCCTATACTGGGCCCTCCGCTGGACAAGGAGCGCAAGTGCAGGAGATGGTCATTTACGGCGTCAGCTTTGACATGGTCGGCAAGCAGCCGATCGTCCTGCTGAAGACCGTCGAGAGCAACAAGTTCCTGCCGATCTGGATCGGTCACCCCGAGGCGGCGGCGATCCTGATGAAGCTCCAGGGCGCCTCGACGCCCCGCCCGATGACGCACGACCTGCTGTCCGACATGCTCGGCGAGCTCGAGGTCGAGTGCACGCGCGTGGCGGTCACCGAGCTGCGCGAGAACACCTTCTACGCGTCGATCAGCCTCCGCGTGAACGGACGCGAGCTCGAGATCGACTCCCGTCCCAGCGACGCGCTCGCGCTCGCGGTCCGCGTCGGGCGCCCCGATCTTCGCCGCCGACGAGGTGATCTCCGAGTCGGCGATCGAGTTCGAGCACGAGGTCGAGGACACCGAAGAGGTCGTCGAGAAGTTCAAGGACTTCCTCGACCAGGTCACGCCCGAGGACTTCGCCAGCGAGGAGTAGCGCTCGCGGCTAGGGCGCGGTGACCGCGGAGCGCGCTACGGCGCTCGCCAGCAACCGCTCGACGAGCTCCTCGAAGGCGATGCCTGCGGCGTCGGCGGCCTGCGGGAACAGCGACGTCTCGGTCATGCCCGGGATCGCGTTGGCCTCGAGCACGAACAGCTCGCCAGTCTCGTCCTCGAGCATCAGGTCAACGCGCGCGAAGCCCGAGCACCCGAGCAGCGCGTACACCTCGACCGCCAACTCGCCGGCGCGGGCCGCCACCGCCGGCTGGAGCTCGGCCGGGCACACGAACTCGGTGCGCCCGATCTCGTAGCGGGCCTCGAAGTCGTAGAAGTCCTCTTCCTTGGGCACCGCCTCGACGATCGGCAGCGCGCGCGGAGCGGGCGGGTCGCCGTCGTCGACCACCGAGACGGCGAGCTCGCGACCGACCACATGGCGCTCGAGCAGCACCTTGCGGTCGTACGAGAAGGCTGCCACCAGAGCTGCGGGCACATCATCGGCGGTCCGAGCGAACTTGATCCCGAGCGCGGACCCCTGACTGGCCGGCTTGACGACGATCGGGAAGTCGAGCCGCTCCTCGATCGCCGGCAGCGCCGACGCCGCGCCGAGCTCCTTGAACGCGGTCTCGGAAAAGGCAAAGAAGTCGGGCGTCGGGATGCCCCGGTCGCGCATCGCGTGCTTGGCCAGCACCTTGTCGGAGGCGCGGATGCAGGCCGAGACCCCAGAGCCCGTGTACGGGACACCCATCGCCTCGAGCAGCTCCTGCACGGTCCCGTCCTCGCCGTCGCGCCCGTGGAGGGCGACGAAGGCAACGTCGGGGCGCGCTGCGGTCAGCCGTTCCACGATGTCGGCGCCGACGTCGACCGCGACCACCTCGTGGCCGAGCCGCTCCAGCGCCGCCTCGACCCGCGCACCTGATTTCAGCGACACCTGTCGCTCGAGCGACCGCCCGCCCTTCAACACGGCCACCCGCAAGCTCAGCCCGCCTTGCGCTTGGGCGAGAGGTGGAGGACCTGCGCGAGCTGGGCCGGATCGGGGACGAGTGGCGGGGCGGTATCGGAGGCGGGCCTGACCCCGGGACGGGGCGCGAGCCGGGCCCCGGTGAGCGTGCCGTAGAGGCCGACCTGTTCGCGGACGACCTCGCCGACCCGGCGGATGCCCTCCCGGATCTCGTCCTCGTTCACGCCCGAGAAGTTCAGCCGCATCGCCGACCCGCCGCGTCCGTCGACGTAGGCCGCGCGGCCCGGGACGAACGCCACCCGCTCCTGGAGCGCGCGCGCCAGCAGGTCCGTCGTGTCGATGTACGACGGCATCGTCGCCCAGATGAACAGACCACCCTGGGGATGGGTCCACGACGCCTCCCGCGGGAAATGCTCGGCCAGGGCGTCGAGCATCACGTCGCGCCGGCGCCGGTAGATCTCGATCAGCGAGCGAACGTAGTTCTCCCAGGGGCCGGAATCGAAGTACGCGCCGACGAAGTACTGCGAGATCGACGACGAGCACAGATCCGAGGCCTGCTTGCCGATGTTCATTTTGGCCAGCACGGGCGCAGGTGCGACCGCCCAGCCGAGCCGGACGCCGGGGGAGAGGATCTTCGAGAAGGTCGAGGCGTAGACGACGAACTCGTCGTTCAGCGAGCGGAGCGTCGGCAGCTGCTCGCCCTCGTAGCGGAGCAGCCCGTACGGGTTGTCCTCGAGCACGATCAGCTCGCGCGCCGCCGCGATCCGCACGAGTTCGCGCCGCCGCTCCAGCGAGAGCGTGACCCCCGCCGGGTTGTGGAAGTTCGGCACGGTGTAGATGAACTTGGGCCGCCGGCCCGCCCGCTCCAACCCGTCGAGCGTCGAGGCGAGCTCGTCGGTGCGCATCCCGTCGCGGTCCATCGCCACCTGCACGACATCCGCCTGGTAGGCCGAGAACGTCGGCACGGCGCCGGGATAGGTCGGCGCCTCGGCGACGACCACGTCGCCCGGGTTCAGCAACGTCTTGCAGACCAGGTCGATCACCTGCTGGCCGCCGGTGGTGACCAGGATGTCGTCGGGATCGACCGACATCCCCTCGGCGCGCATCACCTGGACGATGCATTCCTTGATCACCTGGCTGCCCTCGGTGGGGCCGTACTGGAGCGCGCGCGCGCAAGAGTCAGCCGCGACTGTTCGCATCAACGATGCGTATGAATCGGGCGGGAACGTGGAGGTGTCGGGGTTCCCCCCCGCCATCGAAATCACGTCCGCCCGCTCGGTCAGCGCCATGATGTCGCGCATCGCCGAGGACTTCATGACCTTAGTGCGATCTGCGAACAGTGCGGCGTAGCGCTCGATGTCCCTGGCCGTCGACCGCGGAGGCCGAGAGCCAGGGCTCTCGTCTATCGTCACGTCAACTCACGGTACAGCACGGTGCACCTCGCCTTCGACATCTGCCAGGGGATCGGCGTCGCCGCAGCCGTCGGGATCCGCCCGTTCCTGCCCACGCTGGCGGTCGGGGCGCTCGCGGCCGGTAGCGTCGAGACCCACGTTAAGCACACACATTTCGCGTTCGTAGCCAGTGTTCCCTTCTTGCTGGCGATCGCGGTCGTTGCCATCTTGATCGCCTTGGCTGAGCGCAGGCTCGGTCCGGACAGGGTGGGGGACCGCCGTTTCGGGCTGCTTCTCGCGGCGGTCGGAGCCGCGCTCGGCGCGATCCTGTTCGCGGCGATGCTGTGCCGCGGCTCCTACGCCACTTGGCCCGGGATCATCGGCGGCCTGATCTTCGCCGCCGTCGGCGCCGCCGCGACGCAGCCGCTGCTCGCCCGCGTGCGCGCCCGTCTCGACAACGAGGCCGCCTCCGCCCTGCCCCTGATCGTCGAAGGGTTCGCCTTGGTGCTGGCGATCCTGGCGGTCCTCGCCCCCCCGGTCGGGCCGATCGCGGTCGCGCTACTCCTTTGGATGCTGCTTTCCGGGCGCAGGCGCGAGGGGCAGAAGTACGCGGGACTGCGGATCCTCAGGTGAACAGCAGCACCCAGAAGAAGCTCGTGCTCGTCGTGATCGACGCGCTCAAGCCCGCGATGCTCGAGCGCGCGGTCGCCGTCGGCCGCGCGCCGGCGCTGGCGCGGATCATGGACGGGGGCTCCTACGTGGACGATTGCGTCGCCGCGTTCCCCTCGGTGACGCCTGTGTGCGCGGCGAGCATCACCACCGGCGCCGGCCCGGACGGGCACCACATTCCGAGTATGAACTGGTACCACCGCGAGGAGGCCCGCTACATCGAGTACGGCTCGAGCTTCAGCGCCAGCCGGCAGTTCGGGGTGATCCGCTCGCTGACGGACACCGTCTACCGGATGAATGCCGAGCACCTCAGTCGCGAGGTCGAGACGGTGTTCGAGTCGCTCGACGACATCGACGTGCGCACCGCCGGGACGACCTACCTGATCTACCGCGGCCGCCACCAGCATGAGGTCGCAAACGAGACCGCGCTGGCCCGGATCGTCACCTCCACGCTGTTCCGGCGAACCATCGACGGCCCCAAGGAGCTGTTCTACGCCGACATCTACGCGAGCCGCAAGACCGGCTGCCGGGGCCAGCTGGGACTGCCGGGGATCCGCGACCAGCACACCGGTTGCGTCGGCGCGTTCCTGGAGGAGAACGACCTGTACGACTTCATGCTGTTCAGCCTGCCGGATAACGATGCGTGGTCGCACAAGAACGGGCCGCACTCGCAGGTCACGTCGATCGCGGCCGCCGACCGGCAGCTCGAGCGGCTGATGCACGCCGCGGGCGGTCCCGATGCGTTTCTGGAAACCCACGCGGTGATCGTCTGCTCGGACCACTCGCAGGCCACCGTCGAGGATCGGATCCGACTTGACCAGGCGTTCGAGGAGTTCGACGTAGCGACGCCGAGCCCCTCTCGCTCGATCGGCGCCGAGATCGCCATCAGCCCCGCGCAGCGCTCGGCGATGATCTACGTGCTCGACGACGACCACCGCGAGCAGCTGCTCCAGCGCTCTGTCCAGACCTCGCTCAGCACGCAGGGCGTCGATGTCGTCTGTTACCTGGCCGGCTCCGAGGCCGTGATCCGTACGGGGCGGGGAGAGCTGAGATTCGCGCCCGACGGCCCGGTCGAGGATCTCCGCGGGGGCCGCTGGCACATCGACGGTGAGCTCGCGGCGATCGGGGCCGAGGACCGCGGCGGACGGTTCTACAGCCCGCACTATCCCGACGCGCTGTCGCGCGTGTGGTCGGCCCTGCAGTGTCCGACCGCGGGAGACGTCCTGCTCTCCGCGGCGCCAAGCTACGAGTTTGTCGACTGGGGCGGAGCCGACCATGTCGGCGGCGGGAGCCACGGGTCGCTGCATGCGTCCGACTCATTGGGGGCGCTAATGTGGTGCGGGATCGAGGGTGGGCGGGAGTTCGAATCCCGCGCATCCAAGGAGCAGTGGTCGCTCCGCGACATCGCGCCGATGGCGCGCGCCCACTTCGGATTGCGATCCGGTTAGAGCGGAAAAGCTCTTAGGCCCGCCCGACAGTTGGCCGATACATTCCCCAAGCCATGCCACCCGAAGAGATGTCGAGCACGATGGACTTTCCGGCGGTTGAACTGCCGTCGGTCCGGCTGCCGTTTCGCGCGCGCGTCAGCCACGGCGTACGCCACCCCCCGAACTGGATCCAGTTCTTGCGCTTCGCAGCCGTGGGCGCCAGTGGCTACATCGTCAACCTCGCGGTATTCGCGCTGTGCGTGCACGCTGCCGGTATCGACTACCGCGTCTCCTCGGTGCTCGCCTTCACGGTTTCGGTCGTCAACAACTTCTGGTGGAACCGCCACTGGACGTTCGACGCCAAGCACGCTCACGTCGCCCATCAGGCCGCAAAGTTCTTCGCGGTCTCGCTGGTGGCGTACGGATTCTCGTACGCCGTGCTCGTGGCCCTCGTCAACGGCACCGGCATGGAGAAGGTGATCGCCCAGGCGATCGCGGTCGCGGCCGCGACTCCGCTGTCGTTCATCGGGCAGAAGCTTTGGAGCTTCCGGGCCTAACCGCCCGGGCCGCAGCGCTCCTCGTAGTCGGGACGTTGATGGTGGCGGCTGCGCCGGCCGCCGCGGCCACGCCTGCCACCACGCGAGCGCCCGTGGCGACGCCGGTACTGAACGGTGCTCTGTCCGCGAGCCCGGCGCTCGTCACCTCGCAGACCGAGCCCCCGCGCGGGTACCGCCTGGACGCCAAACAGGTCGAGCGGATCGCCTTCGCCGTGAAGAGCGTCCGGGCGGCGGTCAGCCACCACCGCGGCGCCTATCCGGCCGAGTACACCCGGGGGCCGGGCTGGTGGCAGGTCAGCTGGTTCACGCGCGCCGGCAAGGAAATCGCGCAGGTCTACATCTACGACGCGACGGGGAGGGTCGTCCAGGCGTGGACGGGTTTCCAGGTGGCGTGGACGATGGCCCGCGGCTACCCGGGCGCGTTCGGGCGGCGGGTCAACGCCCTCTACGTGTGGCTGCCGTTGTGCTTGCTGTTCCTGGCGCCGTTCATCCCCTGGCGCAAAGGGCCCGACGGCCGCCGCCACTGGTCGCTGCTCCATCTCGACCTGGTCGTGCTGCTCGCGTTCAGCGTCTCGCTGGCGTTCTTCAACCACGCAGACATCGGCCTCTCGGTCCCCCTCGCCTATCCGTGCCTGCTGTATCTGCTCGTGCGGCTGCTCGCGCTCGCCGCCGGCCGCGGCCGGCCGCGGCGATCGCCCCGGATCACGGTGCCCGTCCGCTGGCTGACCGTCGCGATCATATTTCTGGTCGGCTTCCGCGTCGGTCTCAACATCACCAACTCGAACGTGATCGATGTCGGCTACGCCGGCGTGATCGGCGCGCACAAGCTCGTAGACGGCCACAACCTGTACGGCCACTGGCCGAGCGACAACCAGTACGGGGACACCTACGGGCCGGTCAACTACTACGCGTACGTTCCGGCCTACGCGATCTTCGGGTGGAGTGGCACCTGGGACGACCTGCCTGCGGCCCACGCTGCGGCGATCCTGTTCGACCTGCTTACTCTGCTCGGCCTGTATTTCCTCGGCCGGCGAGTGCGCGGTCCGACGCTGGGGGTGATGCTGGCCTACGCGTGGTGCGCGTACCCGTTCACCCTGTACGCGCTGTCGTCCAACAGCAACGACTCGCTCGTGGCGATGCTCATCGTGGCCGCTCTGCTCGCGGCCATGAGCGCCAGTGCGCGCGGGGCGTTGGGAGCGCTGGCCGGGTTGACCAAGTTCGCCCCGATCGCACTCGGGCCTCTGCTCCTGCGCGGGGTTGGGGCGGTGCCCCGGCCCCGGCGGATCGCGGCCTTCGTTGGCGCCTACGCGGCTACCGCCGCGGTCGCGATCCTGCCGGTGTTCCTCGACCACAACTGGCACGCGTTCTGGCACGACAGCATCGCCTACCAGGCCCAGCGCTCCTCGCCGTTCTCGATCTGGGGCCTGTGGGGCGGCCTGAGCTTCGAGCAGCACCTCGTCCAAGGCGCCGCGGCGATGCTCGCCGTGCTGGTCGCGTTCTTCCCCGGCGGCCGTCGCACGCTCGTGCAGACAGCTGCGCTGGGTGGCGCCGTCCTGATCGCCCTGGAGCTGGGAACCAGCCACTGGTTCTACCTCTACATCGTGTGGTTCTTCCCGCTGGTGATGTTGGCGCTGCTCGGCGCGGAGCCGACTGGCTCACACGATTCCGGGCGCCGACTCGAGCACCTGCTCGATCGACTCCGCCCGCATCGGCTCAGCGGCCGTCCGGATCACGACCCCATTCAGCCACGGGTCCTCGGTTGAGGTCGTGAAGCGGACCGGCATCTGAGTGACCATCGACTCGACGGCCTGTTCGCGCTTGACGCCGATCACACCACCACGCGGGCCGGTCATCCCGACATCGGTGATGTAGGCCGTGCCTCCGGGGAGGACGCGCCCGTCAGCGGTCGGGATATGCGTGTGCGTCCCGACGACCGCGGTCACGCGACCGTCGAGGTACCAGCCCATGCCGACCTTCTCGCTGGTCGCCTCCGCGTGCATATCGACGAGCACGTGGTCGACCGAGCCGCGCATCGCGGCGAGGGCCGCGTCGGCCTCGGTGAACGCGGGGCGGCCGGCCTTCATGAACAGGTTGCCCGACACGGACACGACCCCGAGCCGGACGCCTCCGCGCTCGACCACGCACCAGCCATGGCCCGGCTGCGAGCGCAGGAAGTTCGTCGGGCGGATGATGGCGTCAGTGGTGTCGAGGTAGGCGTAGATCTCGCGGTGGCGGTAGGTGTGGTTGCCCAGCGTGATCACATCGACACCGGCCTTGAACAGCTGATCGGCGTTATTCGGTGTGATTCCGATTCCGCCCGCGGCGTTCTCGCCGTTGACCACTACGAAGTCGGGCGAGTGCTGCTCGCGCAGCAAGGGGAGCAGCGCGAGCAGTGTTCGCCGGCCGATTCCGCCGACGATGTCGCCGACGAAAAGGATTGTGGTTTGTGACGGCACGCTCGCGCATACTTCCAGGATGAGGTTGAAGCCGCCATGGCGTCGGCACCAGCCGCCCACGGCGCCCAGCCGGGAGACTCGACGCGCCGCAGGCGCCGGAAGCCGCGGCGCCCGCCTCGACCGTGCCGCCGGTTGTCGTCCCGCGGTGGGTCCAACTAGTCATCCTGCCGCTGGCGATCCTCGGGCTGTGGGCGCTCGCTCGCGCCTCGGGGCCGGTGCTGCTGATCCTGATCGTGGCGGCGCTGGTGGCGCTCGTCCTCAACCCGGTGGTGAAGCTGCTGGAGCGGCGCGGCTTCCGTCGCGGGCTCGCCGTCGCGGCCGTTTACCTGGGCGGCCTCGTGGTGATCGGCGGGATCGGTGTCGCCCTCGCACAGCCGATCTCACACCAGGTCAGCAAGTTCTCGCAGAACGTCCCGCAGTACATCAAGCAGGCCAACCATGAGCTCGACCAGGTGCAGAAGTGGCTGAACCGCAACGGCGTCCACATCCACTTCGAAAAGCAGGGACAGACGGCGCTTCAGACGCTCCAAAAGGACGTGCTGAAGTCCTCAGGCAGCATCGTCTCCTTCACGCGCGACCTGGCCGGCAAGCTCGTCAGCTTCACCTTCGATCTCGTGCTGTGCGTCGTGCTGTCGGTTTACCTGCTCCTCTACGGCAAGCAGATCGGGGTGCTCGTGAGGCGGATCATGCCGCCCGGGGATGGCACCCCCGAAGACGATTTCCCGCTGCTCGTCCAGCGGGCGGTCTCGGGGTTCGTCCGCGGGCAGCTCGCCTTCAGTCTGATCATGGGCTCGAGCGCCGCGTTCGCCCTGTGGATCTTCGGGATCACCGGGATCTTCACCTCGGGCGGCACGTACGCACTCTTCTTCGGCGGCTTCTACGGGCTGATGGAGTTCATCCCCTACATCGGCCCGATCATCGGCCCGGTGCCGGCGGTCGCCGTTGCGCTGTTCCAGCATCCGATCACCGCCGTCTGGGTGGTCCTGCTGTTCGTCGGGCTGCAGCAGCTGGAGGGCCACTTCGTCGCCCCGCAGGTGTTCCGGATCTCGCTACGGATCAACCCGATCATCGTGATCCTGGCGCTGCTGATCGGCTACCAGCTGTACGGGATCGCCGGCGCCTTGGTCGCGCTTCCGACCGCGGCCGTGATCCGCGCCACCGTGATGTACCTGCGCCGCCACCTGGTCCTCGAGCCGTGGGGAACGAGCTCGCCGCTAGCGACGATGGCGCTGGAGCCCGACCGATGTCCGGACTGCGGCGCCGTGCCCGATGCCAAAGACGCGTTCTGCCGCAGCTGTGGCTCTTCCCTGGAGCCTCGCGTGGGTACCGCTGGCTGAGCGGAGACCACTAAGCTCGCGCACGGTGCCGAGGACCGAGCAGCAGACGTTCGCGCCGGCGACGACGCTGGCCGCCTCCTCGCTGACCAAGCGGTTCGGCGACCGGGTCGCGTTGAACGCCGTCAGCTTTGAGCTCCGCGCGGGCGAGCTGGTCGCCCTCATCGGGCCCAACGGCGCCGGCAAGACAACGCTGCTGTCGATCCTCGCCGGCATCTCGTCGCCGAGCCACGGCACGCTTCGGTCGACGCCGGACGCAGCCCGAATCGGCTGGGTGCCAGAGCAGCCCGCGCTGTACTCGAAGCTCTCGGTGGCCGAGAACCTCCGCCTGTTCGCACGGCTGGAGAAGCTCTCGGATCCTGACGCGGCGGTCAGTCGGATGCTCGATCAGACCGGCCTCGCCGAACGCGCCGACGACCAGGTCGGACGGCTCTCAGGGGGCAACCGTCAGCGTGTCAACATTGCCATCGGGCTGCTGGCCGAGCCCGCCGCCCTGCTGCTCGACGAGCCGTCCTCATCGCTCGATCCCCGCCAGCGCGAGGTGCTGTGGGAGTTCATCGGCAAACTGGCGGGCCGCGGCACGACGGTCGTCTACTCGACCCACAACGTCGCCGAGGCCGAACGGTACGCCGACCGCGTGCTCGTCCTGGCCGACGGCGAGCTCCTGTTCGATGGCACCCCGTCGGAACTCGAGCAGACGGTCGGCGGCGCCCGCGCCCGTGACTTCGAGGCGGCGTTCGTCCGCTTCCTGCACGCGCGCGGGCACTGAGTGCGCTGGCTGCTGATCAAAGACCTTCAGATCCTGCGGCGCTCGCCGTTGATGGTGGCGCTGCTCGTGATCTGGCCGATTGCCATCGCCTTGATGATCGGGTTCGCGATCTCCAGCCCGCCAGGCAAGCCGAAGGTGGCCTTCTACGACGCGGTCCCGGCCGGTCAGGGCAAGCTCCACTTCGGCAATCAGCAGATCAATATCTCCAGCTACGCCAAGGATCTGTTCCGGTCGATCCAGCCGATCTTCGTCCATTCGCAAGCGCAGGCGGCGGCCAAGGTCCGCGACGGCGAAGCCCTCGCAGCGCTGATCGTCCCCGGCGACATCGCACAGCGGATCCAGAGCCTCGTCACGACCGGCGTCGGCTCGCCGACGGTGCAGCTGATCCTCAACTCGAAGGATCCGCTAGAGCGCCGGCTCGTCGACCAGGCGATCTCCACGCGGCTGGCGGAGGTCGAGCAAGCGGTCTCCAAGCAGGTCCTGCGGGTGGCCATCGCCGACCTGCAGCAGGTGCTCAACGGCGGCTCGATCAATTTCCTCGGCCGGGATTTCCACCTGTTGGGGCTGCGCGCGTCGCGGACGATCGTGGAGGGGGCGATCGCCGGCCAGCCGCGCGGATCGCCCACCGCCGCCGCGCTCCGGCAGGTGGCCGCGTTCGCCAGCCTCGCCATCGAGGGGCTCGGCTTCGCGAGCCCGGTGCTGGGCACGATCGGCACCCCGTTGCGGGTCGACCAGACGCAGCTCGCCGGCCAGACCACGCCGGCCGCCACATACGCGGTGGCGATCGCGGTGATCGTCTCGCTGATGTTTGTGACGCTGCTGCTGGCGGCGGGGATGCTCGCGCTCGAGCGTTCCGAGCACGCCTATCCGCGCCTCGTGCGCGGGCTCGTCTCGCCCGCAGGGTTGCTGTGGGAGAAGGTCCTGCTCGCGAGCGGCTGCGCCGCCGCCCTTGCGCTCGTGATGGCGGCGTGCGTATCGCTGTTCGTTCCCCTGCACTGGTCCCGGTTCGAGCTGTGGCTGGTGGCGCTCGGGTTGGGGTCACTGGCCTTCGGCGCGCTCGGAGTCGCGATCGGCGGACTCGCCCGCGAGGTCAGTGCCGCGTCGCTGCTCGCGTTCCTGATCGCACTGCCGATTGCCTTCGTGGCGCTGGTCCCGGCTGACGCGGTCTCCGGTGCCTTGAAGACGACGCTCGACGTGATCGCCTTCGGGTTTCCGTTCAAGCCCGCGCTTCAGGCGGCGAGCAACGCCTTCAGCGGCGCCTCGCCCGGGATCGGGCTGCCGCTCCTGCATCTGGTCGGGCTGACGGCCGCCTTCGGTGTTCTCGCGCGGGTCGCGCTGCGCCGCTTCGCGAGTTAGCTAGTGGCGTTGCGGAACCCGACGACGCATAGGCCGCACAGGATCAGCAGCACGATCGGCCAGAACGCGCTGACCACGCCGGCGATCGCCAGCACTAGCCCGGCCACGCCCGCGACCCCGGTGATCCCACCGGCGACGGCAAGACGATAGGCGCGCTGTTCGCGAACCCGGCGCGGCGTGTAGGCGCCGCGTTTCTCGATGTTGGCCATCGCGTGCAAGAGTACACGGGACACCGATGGCCACTCACACGATTCTGTTCTACGACTACGTGGCCGATGTGGCCGAGCGCCGCGGGCCGCATCGCCCGGCGCACCTCGCGCACATCGATGCTGAGAAGGGAGCGGGCCGGCTGCTCATGGCCGGCGCGCTAGGAGATCCGCCGCACGGAGGTGCGTTCGTATTCGGCCCGGAGGCCAAGCCGGAGCAGATCGAGGAGTTCGTGAGGGCAGATCCGTACATCGACGCCGACCTGGTCACGGACTGGCGGATCGAGGTCTGGAACGTCGTCTAGCCGGCCGGGTGCTGCAGATCTTTGCCCTCTGAGAGGGGTTATCTGGAGCGGGCCACGTATCCTCAGTGAGGATGGCTTTTCCGAATACGCGGCTGCGAAGGCTGCGCGCGACGCGCGCGCTGCGCGGCCTCGTGCGCGAGACGCAGCTGCACCCGAGCGACTTCGTCTACCCGATGTTCGTCGCCCACGGGATCGACCGGCGCGAGCCGATCGTGGCCATGCCCGGGATCGATCGGCTGTCGATCGCCCATGCCGTCGACGAGGCGGGGGAGGCGGCTGCGCTCGGGATCCCAGCCGTGTTGCTGTTCGGGTTACCCGCCACGAAGGACGAAGAGGGGTCCGGGGCGTGGGACGACGAGGGGATCGTGCAGCTGGCAACCCGGGCGATCAAGGAGGCTCACCCGGAGCTACTGGTGATCGCCGACCTGTGCCTTTGTGAGTACACCAGC
Source organism: uncultured Solirubrobacterales bacterium (assembly GCA_963794825.1). GTDB lineage: Bacteria > Actinomycetota > Thermoleophilia > Solirubrobacterales > Solirubrobacteraceae > Palsa-465. Next base: position 769,653 of record CAWCFB010000003.1, on the reverse strand, counting down.
CACGGCCACTGCGGCGTCATACGCGACAACGGCGCGGTCGACAACGATGCGACGCTCGAGCTGCTCGCACGTACGGCGGTCTCGCAGGCGCGGGCCGGCGCCGACGTGATCGCGCCGAGCGACATGATGGACGGCCGGGTCGGCTTCATCCGCTCCGCGCTCGACGACGACGGCCTCACCGATACGCCCATCCTTTCCTACAGCGCCAAGTTCGCCTCCGCGTTTTACGGGCCGTTCCGCGAAGCGGCTGACTCGACCCCGGCTTTCGGGGACCGCCGCGCCTACCAGATGGATCCGGCCAACGGAGACGAGGCGGTCCGCGAGGCCCGGCTCGACGTCGACGAGGGGGCCGACATCCTGATGGTCAAGCCCGCACTGCCTTACCTCGACCTGATCCGGCGGATCAAGGACGAGACCTCGATGCCGCTCGCCGCCTACAACGTCTCCGGCGAGTACGCGATGGTCAAGGCCGCCGCCGCCGCCGGCTACCTCGACGAGCGCGCGACGGTCCTCGAGACGCTTACCTCGATCCGCCGCGCCGGGGCCGACATCGTGATCACCTACCACGCCAAGGAGGCCGCCACGTGGCTTCAGTAAGTGGCCCACCCACCAGTGGCTTCGGCCCCAAGCTGCGCAGCCGCAAGGACGGCGCCGCGCGCCCGCTCGACGAGCTCGATAAGCGGCTGCTCAACCTCATGCAGGGCTCGTTCCCGATCGCCGAGCGGCCATACGCGCGTGTCGCCGAGGCGGCCGGGATCACCGAGGACGAAGTCTTGGGGCGCGTTCGTCAGCTGCTCGATGACCGGATCATCCGCCAGGTCACGCCGATCTTCGACACGCGCGCGCTGGGCTACAGCTCGATGCTCGTCGCGGCGAAGGTGGACCCGGACAACCCGTGGCGAGCAGCGAACATCATCAACGCCCACCCAGGGGTCTCCCACAACTACCTGCGCAACCACGAATTCAACCTCTGGTTCACGATCGCGACCGAACCCGACTCCCCGCTCGGCCTCGAGCAGACGCTCGAGGTCCTCGGCCGGGAGGCCGGCGCCGAGTCGATCCGCCAGCTGCCGACGCTGAAGCTGTTCAAGATCCGGATGGATCTCGAGATGGAGGCAGGGACCGAGGCGCTGGCCAAGGCTGCGGAGGTAGCCGAACCGGCCGAGACTGAGCGCCAGCACTACGACGACCACGACATCGCGGTGATCCGCGCCACCCAGGGCGACCTGCCGGTGATCGCCGAACCGTACGCGCCCGCCGCCGCAGAGCTCGGGATGCCGGTGGCCGAGTTGCTGACCCATCTGACCGAGATGCAGGAGCGGCGGCTGCTCCGCCGCGTCGCCGCGATCCTGTACCACCGCCGCGCCGGCTTCAGCGCCAACGGGATGGGTGTGTGGAACGTCCCGGACGAGCGGATCATGGAGATCGGCCCGCGGATGGCGGCCTACCGCGGGATCAGCCATTGCTATCAGCGCCCGACGTACGCGGACTGGCCTTACTCGGTGTTCACGATGGCCCACGGCCGCTCCAAGGAGGAGTGCGATGCGATCCTGGAATCGATCGCGACCGAGACCGGGATCGAAGACCGCACCACGCTGTACTCGTCGACCGAGTTCAAGAAGATCCGGCTCTTGTACTTCACCGACGAGTACCGCGACTGGGAGCGCGAGCACGCGGGCGTTTGAGCGCGAGTCGCTCTGAGGAGCTGTACCGCCGCGGTGTGACCCTTCTCCCCGGCGGGGTGAACTCGCCGGTGCGCGCGATGCGCTCGATCGGGCGCGACCCGATCTTCATCGCCTCTGGCGAAGGATCGCGGATCACCGACGTCGACGGCCACGAGTACATCGACTACGTGAGTTCGTGGGGGCCGCTGATTCTCGGCCACGCGAACCCGGCAGTGGTCGCCGCGATTGTCGACGCCGCGCGACGGGGGACGACCTTTGGCGCGCCGACCGAGAACGAGATCGAGCTCGCGGGCGAGATCGTCTCCCGGGTCGGCTCGGTCGAGATGGTCCGGATGACCTCATCCGGGACCGAGGCGACGATGAGCGCCCTGCGCCTGGCGCGCGCCGTGACCGGTCGCGAACGCGTGCTGAAGTTCGCGGGGGCTTACCACGGACACGTTGACGGACTGCTGGCCGAGGCGGGATCGGGGCTCGCCACGCAAGGCATTCCGGCCAGTCCCGGGGTGCCGGAAGGCGCCGCCGCGGCGACCGTCGTCGTCCCCTGGAACGCCCCGCTGCCCGCCGAGCTCGGACCGGTGGCGGCAATCCTGGTCGAGCCGGTGCCGGCCAACATGGGCGTCGTCCCGCCGGAGCCCGGTTTCCTCGAGGAGCTCCGGCGCGCCGCCGACCGCGCCGGTGCAATCTTGATCTTCGACGAGGTGATAACCGGCTTTCGCGTCGCGCGAGGGGGCGCCCAGGAGCGCTACGGGGTGGCGCCGGATCTGACCGTGATGGGCAAGATCGTCGGTGGCGGCCTGCCCGCCGCGGCATACGGCGGCCGGCGCGAGCTGATGGAGCGGATCGCTCCCGCCGGCGACGTCTACCAGGCCGGCACCCTGTCCGGCAACCCGCTGGCCACGGCCGCGGCGCTGGCCACGCTGCGGCAGCTCGACGACGATGCCTACAGGCAGCTGACGGCGATCACCGAGCGCCTCGCTGGAGGCCTGCGCGCCGCCGCGGCGGCGGCCGACCGCCCGGTACAGGTCCAGAGCGTCCCCGGGCTGCTGACCGTGTTCTTTTCCGAGCAGCCCGTGCTCGACTACGCCGATGCCGCGGCCTGCGATCTCGAGGCCTACGGCGCCTGGTGCCGTGCCTTGCTCGGCCATGGCGTGTACCCGCCGCCGTCGCAGTTCGAGGCGTGGTTCCCCTCGCTGGCCCACACCGACGCGGACATCGAGCTGACCGTCGCGGCGGCCGGCGCGGCATTCTCGGAACTGCGATGAGGTCGGCAATCGATGGGTTGGTGGCGTTGCGCGCCGCGCTGCGCGAGGAGGGCGGAACCGTGGCCACCCTGCTCGGCGACGAAATCGACTGCGGCAGCGCGGACCCCGAGCAGCCAGGGCTCGCCCAGCGCGCGGCGGCTGGGCCTCGCGCGCGTGCGCGCGCGAGGGAGTATGAATTGCTGTTGGAGATGATCCTGGAGGGGTCCCACCTTCACTATGGGCCGCAGCGCGTGGTGCAGACCGACGATCGCGACCTCGCGCTGCTCCTCGGCGACCAGCTCTACGCACTCGGGTTGTCGCAGCTGGCCATGCTCGAGGACCTCGAGGCGATCAAGGAGCTCGCCGACGTGATCTCGCTGGTGGCCCAGGCGCACGCCGATTCCGATCCCGAGCTCGCGGCCGCGGTCTGGGAGGCTGGAGCGACCGCCGTCGGCTGGGGTCGCTCCGACCAGCATGCGGCCGCCAAGGAGCTGGCTCGGACCGGGAACCCCGGCGCCGCGCAGGCCCTGCGCCGAGTGGTCGAGCAGGCCACTTCTGCACCGGCTGACGGAGCCAGTTGAGCAACCTCCTTGTGACACGCTAGTGACGGTCGTAGCGTTGTTGACGATAAGCTGCCGAGCCCGTTCAATGCAGGGCTGAGGCGCACGTGCCAGACAGACACAAAGAAGCGAAGTCCAAATACACCGCCGACCGGCAGCTGCCCGGTGCGTTCGAGGGCGAAACGATCAACCGCCGGCGGTTCATGACCGCGACGGTCCACGGCGCGGGCGCGCTGACCACGGCCGCCTTCGCGCTCCCGGCACTTGGATTTGCGCTCGGCCCCCTGTTCAGCCGCGAGCCGTTCAAGTGGCAGGCGATCGGGCCGCCCTCCGACTTCCAGCAGACGCTTTACGCGATCCGTGTGATCACGATCGTGGAGGGGATCGGCGAGGCCGGCACCTCAATCGCCTACGTCCGCCAGCGCTGGCCCTCGGTCGATACCGAGGCCGAGGACCAGTACAACCACTGGGTGGCGCTGTCCTCCCGGTGCATGCACTTGGGCTGCCCGGTCCGTTACGTGCAGGCCGCGGCGCGGTTCATCTGCCCGTGCCACGGTGGCGTCTACGACTTCCGCGGCGTGGTCGCCGGCGGCCCGCCGGTGCGCCCGCTGGACCGCTTCTACACCCGCTTCAACTCCAAGACCGGGCTGGTCGAGATCGGCCCGCGGTACTCGGTCAACTCCGAGCTACAGCGGTTCTCGCCCCGCGACCCCGGGCAGCCGATCGACGGGATCGGCCAGTACCTGTATCCGGCCCGTTTCTCGACCTCCGTAATCCCGCACAGCTGAACCGATGCCGAAACTCCCCGCACCCCCACTTCCCCGCCCGCTCCGTCCCAAGCCCCCCCGTCCCGGCCAGAACGGGAACGGGAACGGAGTCGCGGCGCCGACGACACCGATCGAGGTAGCCCAGGAAGCCGGGATCACCGTCGTCGACTGGATCGACGAGCGGACCTCGCTTTCCGGCGGCCTCCGCTGGATGCTCTTCCGCAAGGTGCCGCGCGGCGTCAACTGGTACTACACGCTCGGCTCGGCGACCATGTTCGCCTTCCTGGCCCAGGCGGTGACCGGCGTGTTCCTGGCGATGTACTACCGCCCGGACATCAACACCGCCTACGACTCGGTCCGCTACATCACCGACGAGGCGTTCCTCGGACAGTTCGTCCGGGGGATGCACAAGTGGGGCGCGTCCGTGATGGTGATCCTGATCTTCCTGCACATGGGGCGGGTGTTCTTCTTCGGCGCGTACAAGTACCCGCGCGAACTGACCTGGGTGATCGGCGTGGTGCTGCTGATCCTGACGCTGGCAATGGGCTTCACCGGATACCTGCTGCCGTTCGACCAGAAGTCCTACTGGGCGACGATCGTGGGCGTCAACATCAACGGCACCGGGCCGTTCATCGGCCCCTACCTGTCCGACTTCCTCAGAGCCGGCCCCGAGTTCGGAGCGACCACGTTATCCCGGTTCTACGCGATCCACATGTTGCTGATCCCGGGGCTGATCGCTGCCCTGATCGGCTTCCACCTGTACCTGATCACGAAGCTCGGGATCTCCGCTCCGCCGTGGCTCAGGGCCGAGCAGGAGGAAGAGGTCGCCTCCCCGCAGACGGTCGAGGTCTAGGGAAGTGGTCGCCAGCTCATGAACCAGGCCGAGAAGGAGCAGTACCTCCGCGATTACTCGATCCTGAAGAACCAGGGCAAGCCGTTCTTCCCGTATGCCGTGGCGAAGGACTCGCTGATGGCCCTGGTGGTGATGATCGTGATCGTCCTGCTGGCGCTGACGTTCGGCGCCGAGCTCGGGCCAAAGGTCAACCCGACGACGACCACGTACGTGCCGCGGCCGGACTGGTACTTCTACTTCCTGTTCGAAGTCCTCCGGGTGATGAAGAACGTCCCCAAGTTCACCGACATGGCGACGATCGGCGTCCCCACGATCTGCATGATCCTGCTGTTCCTGCTGCCGTTCTACGACCGCAGCGCGGAGCGACGGATCGAGCGCCGGCCGGTCGCTCTCGTCGCGGGCGTGCTGACGATCGCGACGATGGCCTACCTCACCTACACCGGCGCCAACACGGGCTCGCCGAACTCGGTGGCGTTGAAGCCGCCGGCGAATCTCAGCACCTCCGAGAAGCAGACATTCATGGCCGGCGAGCTGGTCGTCGGCCAGTCGGGCTGTCTCGCCTGCCACGTGATCGGCAGCAACGGCAACAGCGGCCCCGGACCGAACCTGACGCACATCGGCAGCATCGTCCTGCCGGGGGCGATCGCGTCGACCCTGCGCAACCCGACCGCGCCGATGCCGTCGTTCAAGAACCTGCCGCCGAACAAGTTCAGCGCTCTCGTCGGCTTCCTGTCGCTACTCCAGTAGCCGCGGCCCCTGCGCCATGTCCGTGAGCGCACAGCACGCGGCCGGAGCCGCTCCCGGCACCCTCGAGGAGCCGCAGGTACGCGAGATGTTCGACCGGATCGCCGGGATCTACGACCGGCTGAATTCGGTCATGACGGCCGGGCTCCACCACGAGTGGCGCCGTCGTGCCGCCGACCTCGCAGCCGTCGGGCCGGGCTCGCGCGCCCTCGACGTTGCCACCGGGACCGGCGATCTGGCGGTCGAGCTGACCCGCCGTGGCTGCGACGTCGTCGGCTCCGACTTCTCCGAAGCGATGCTCGAGCTGGCGCGGGCCAAGGCGCCCGGCACGACCTTCGAGCTCGCGAACGCGCTCGAGCTGCCCTACGACGCGGCTTCTTTCGACGCGGCCACGGTCGGGTTCGGCGCCCGCAACTTCTCCGATCTGGAGCGCGGTCTCGGTGAGATGGCGCGGGTGGTGCGGCCCGGCGGGCGGGTAGTCGTGTTAGAGATGACAACGCCGCGCCGTCCACCGTTGTCGACCTTCTTCGGCGTGTGGTTCGATCGCGTCGTGCCGATGCTCGGACGGCTCGCGGGCGACCGGGACGCCTACAGTTACCTGCCGAGCTCGGTGAAACGCTTCCCCGACCCGGACGGACTGGCCCAGCTGATGTGGGACGTCGGCCTGCGCCGCGTTCACTACCTGCTGACCGCCGGCGGGATCATTGCCATCCATGTCGGCGAGGTTGCCCCGTGAGCGCCGTCGCGGCAGTGCTCGAGGTCGGCGGCGCCGCCGTCCCACGCCTGATGGAGCGGATCGAGGCGCGCATGTCGGAGCTCGCCGCCGGACACGGTCCGGCGCTCGCCCGGTCCGCCGGCGACACGATCGCCGCCGGAGGCAAGCGGCTGCGGCCGCTGCTCGTGTGCCTGGCGGCGGGGGTGCCGCCGCCCGAAACCGACGGGCTCGTGCGGGCCGCGGTCGCGGTTGAGCTCGTCCATGGGGCGACGCTCGTCCACGACGATGTCCTCGACGGATCCTCACTCAGGCGCGGCCGCCCGACGGTGGTCGCTGCTGGAGGCCGCGGCCTGGCCACCGCCACCGGCGACCTGCTGTTCTCCCGTGCCTTCGCCGAGCTCGCTGTGACCGGCTCGCCTGCGTCGGTGCGAGTGCTCTCAGCCTCAAGCTCCGAGCTGGCGCTCGGTGAGCTGATGCAGCGCGCCGATGCGTGGAACCTCGCCGTCACCGTCGACCGCTACCTCGAGCGCTGCCGGCTGAAGACCGCGGTGCTGTTCCGAGCCGCGTGCGTGCTCGGGGCCCTCGCGGGGGAGGCCGGGTCGGTCCAGGCGCTGGGCGAGTTCGGCGAGCAGATTGGACTGGCCTTCCAAGTCCTCGATGACGTGCTCGACGTCTCCGGGCCACCGGAGCGGACCGGCAAGCCGCGCGGGACCGACCTGCTCGACGGGACGGTGACGCTGCCCCTGATCATCGCCCGCCAGCGCGACCGCTCGCTGGAAGGCGTCGAGCTCCGCCGTCTCCGTACGACCGCCGACGCGGCCAAGCTGTGCGACCGGATCGCGGAGACCGGAGCGCTGGAGGCCTCGCGTGACCGTGCGCACGAGCTCGTCGCCGCCGCGAAGGCAACGCTGCCGGCGTTGGGCGAGCGCCAGCGCGTGGCGCTGGAGCTGGTCGCCGACGGGGTCGTCGAGCGGTACTCGTAGCTTGCGCTAGAAGTCCTCGGGGAGGATCAGGTCCGCTTGCAGCGCGGCGGCGAACCGGTCGACCTCATCGGCCATGTTGGCGTGGGTCAGCCGCTTGAGGTCTTCCAGGATGGCTTCAACGCCCTCATCGAGATGCTCCTCCAAGGCGGCGACGTCGTGCTGGTCGAACACCCCCTCGCGAAGTAGTCCGCAGTTGGGGCAGCACAGCTCGAGCTCCCAGTGATCGGCCGAGACCTGGCCCCAGCCGATTGGGTGGACCAACTCGGAGCGGCACTCCGAGCACACGTGGAGTCCTTCGTGGACTGCGTGCGCGGGGTCCTGGAAGCGAACCACCTCGATTGAGCGACCGCTCGGGAGGACGATCCGTCGGACCGAATGCTGAGTGGGTTTCTCGTCCATTTGCGTCTACCGGATGTCCGGTTAATCGGCCGTTGGCCACTCGACCTTGAGGGCCTGGGGTGCGGTGTTAGCCGCTCGGAGCGGAATCTGCCGCTAACCTTGAGGGCCCTGATCCGGAGGCCGCACCGATGTTCCGAAACCCATATGCAGACGGACTCATCGTCGTCGTGATCTTGCTGTTGTTCTTTGGTCCCAAGCGGCTGCCGACGATTGGCCGCTCGCTTGGCCAAGGACTGCGCGAGTTCAAGCAGTCGATCACCGGCCAATCCTCGGAGGAATCAGAGGATCGCCCTGAGATCACGCAGGCCACCAGCGCGACGGCCGAACCCAGTGACCGCACACCCGAAGCGCCTCCACCCGCGCAGGCCGGGACGCCGGCCGATCGCGCCGGCTAGCGCGGCGGAGGTCGGATCACGATGTCGAGGAGGTTCCGGCCGATCGGGCACGACGATCGGCTGAGCGTGGTCGACCATCTCGATGAGCTGCGCTCGCGGATGATCGTGTGCGTGGGGGTGCTCGTGGTCGCGTTCGCCGTCTGCTTCTGGCAGAACCACGCGCTGCTGAACGTCCTCAACCGGGCGCTGCCGCACTCTTCGACGGTGGCCTCGCAAGCGAGCCTGGCCCACCTTCCGGAGCAGTCGGCACAGGAGCGCAGCGGGGCGGTGACGATCGAGCGGGGCGCCTCGGCGCTCGCGGCGGCCTCGAGTAACCCCGCGGTCCGCGCCGCCGCCAACCAGATCTCCCGCGGCGCCCATGAGATCGCGCACGCCCTGCCGAAATCCGTCCCGTCGCAGGTCAAGCCGATCACGATCGGGCTCGGGGAGCCGTTCACGACGACCCTGACGATCGTGATGTACTTCGCGCTGCTGTTCTCGTTACCGGTGCTGATCTACCAGGGGTACGCGTTCGTGATCCCCGCGCTCAACCCCAACGAGCGGCGCCTCGCGATCCCGGTGATGGCGGCGGCACCCCTGCTGTTCATCATCGGCGTGACCTTTGCCTACACGATCGTGCTGCCGCCGGCGGTCCGCTTCCTGCAGGGCTACAACTCGGGCAACTTCGACATTCTCGTCCAGGCTAAGGCGTACTACTCGTTCGAGATCCTGACCATGCTCGGAATCGGGCTGGCCTTCCAGCTTCCCCTGGGCCTGCTCGCACTCGACCGAATCGGGGCGTTGAACGCCCGAACGCTTAGACGGCAGTGGCGCTACGCTACGGTCATCATCGCGGTCATCGCCGCGGCGATGCCGGGGGCCGACCCAGTCACCACCGCGCTCGAGATGCTCCCCTTGATTCTGCTCTACCTAGCCAGCATCGCTTTGCTGACGGTTGCTGACCGTCGTGCGGCGAAGCGTGCCGCGACCGAGGCGGTACCCGCCGGTGGGGGGTCCGACGATGCTGTTTGACCTCCGTGGCCGCGGACGCCGACGGACCGTGCAGGCGATCTATCTCGGTCTCGCGGTCGTGATGGGCGGCGGCCTGATCTTGTTCGGGGTCGGCGCGGGTAACGGCAACGGCGGTCTGCTCAACGCGTTTGGCGGTTCGGGCAACGGCAACGCCCAAACTCAGCAACTCAGCCAGACCGAGAAGCAGGCAATCGCGCAGACGAAGGCCAACCCAAACAGCGCGGCCGCGTGGGCCAACCTGCTCGAGGCGTACTACGCCGGGGCGCAGGCCAGCGTTCCGTCGGGCACGACCTCTTTTACCGGCGCGGCCAAGCACACCCTCGTACTGGCCACCCAGGCGTGGGAGCACTACCAGCAGCTGGCCAAGAAGCCCGATCCCACGGTCGCGACCGTGGCCGCAAACGCGTACGGCTATCTCCAGCAGTTCAAGAACCAGGCAGCCGCGCTGCAGGTCGTGACTGCCTCGACGCCCAGCGCCACCACGTTCTACAACCTGGCCGTCGCCGCCTACCAGGGCAAGCTCACCACACTCGCCGACCTCGCGGCGAAAAAGGCGATAGCGCTCGAGCCCAAGGCGCAGCGGCTCGTCCTCCAGACGCAGCTGAAGCAGATCCGCACGCAGCTGATCGGCTCCGCGGGACCGCTGGCAACGCCGACGAATACAACCTCGACGTCCACGACGACGACGCCGCCGAAGAAGTCATCTTCTTCCTCGGGGGCCAAGCCGAAGAAGAAGTAATCCGCGGTAGCGGCCGACCGACCGCTCAGTGAACGGTTCAGCCGCGGCCCGGGGGAAACCCGACCTGCTTGCGGCCGTCGCCCCAAACGATCGTCGGCACCACACCGCGGTTGTTCGTGAGGTCCATCAGTTCGGCTCGCCACTGCTCGTTGCTGGTGGCGTCCCGCTCCTCGACGTCCTCGCTTTCGGCAGCGAGGTGCTCACGGGCCGCCTGGCAGTAGGGACAGCCGGGCTTGACGTACATGACGGCGCTCACGGGACCGGGAGGATAGCCCGGGCGTTCACTACCTGGCGATCGCGAGAACGCCGTCCGCGGCCGCGAACTCGAGACAGCGCCTGCGCGCGCTGCGTCCCAAGGCTGAGAACACCACCCTGCCGTTGCCGCCGACGAGCGCCCAGCCGTCGCCGCTTGGCAACAGCCGCAGCCGTCGCTCCCCGTCGGGTCCACGGCTGGGCAGGCGTCGGGTTCGCGCCCCGGTAGCTATGAGGGAGTACGTGGTCATGCCCGCAGGGTCGCCGGCATGTGTAAGCGCACGGTCCGAGCAACCTGTCAGTTGAGTAAGTAAGAGCTCGCTTCGTGATTTACGACGTGTTTCCGACACGGCTCTTGCGATCGCCTGACGCACCGGGCCCATGCTCGCCTCGTCCTACCAACGACCCGAAGGAGAAGTGATGAGGAATATCCGAGCGATTCTGGCCACCGGCGCCGCCGTTGGCGCCGCCGCGGTCGGCGGCGGCGCGATCGCAAATGCCGCGACCTCGACCTCGACGACGTCCAGTTCAGGATCCACGCCAGGTGCCCAGGCACCGCCGGCCAACATGCCGGCCCATGGGACGCCCGCTCACGAAGACGCGGAAAAGGCGGTCACCGGCGCCGGCGCGGCCAAGGCCCAGGCGGCGGCGGTCCAGTACGTGGGGAGCGGCACGGCGGGCGCTGTGACCACCGACTTCACCGGCAACGGCTACGAGGTGACCGTCACGAAGTCCGGCGGCTCGCAAGTCGAGGTCCACCTCGACAGCTCGTTCGGAGTGATGCAGGGTGGCCCGGGCCGCTCCGGCAACGGTGCTCCGACGGGCCGTCCCCCGGCAGCGGGCTGATCCCAGCGGACGATGCGTAAGGGCGGTGGCGATTGACGCGGCCGCCCTTACGCCTGAATGACTAGGAGCTGGCGACGCTCGAGGCGGGATTGGCGACCGGCGCCGGCGCTGGCTGACGGTAGGGTGACCGGGCGATCAGCCGGGTCCACAGCGACGGCCGGCTCATCTCAGCAGCGAGCTGCCGGCGGCGGGCTTCCTGGTACATCTCGGCGCGATAGGTCTGCGCCATCGCGTGCGTCATATGCGGGTTGCTCATCCTGTGCCCCTTTGGGAGTCCGGGGAGTGGGCCGGGTGCGCCACTCGATGGGAGGACCTTAGAAGCGCTCCCAGGGTCGAACCATGTCATCTGGCATGCTGCGCCACTTGCCTGCACAAGGCACGTTTTTGGACTCGTTGCCGGCGGCCGAACGCGAGGCAGTGCTCGGCGCGGGCCGCGCCCGCCAGTGGTCCGCCGGCGAGGCGGTGTTTCGCGAGGGCGACGCTGCCGGCAGCGCTCTGATCGTGCTCGCGGGATTGCTCAAGATCCACAAGCACACCCCGGGTGGGGGCGAGGTGATCCTCGCCCTCAGAGGCCCCGGAGATCTCCTCGGCGAGGTCTCCGCGGTTACCGGCGCGGTTCGCTCCGCCCACGCCACCGCGCTCGAGCGGGTGGACGGCATCGCGATCCCCGTGCCGGACCTCCGCGCCGTCCTCTCCCGACACCCCCAACTGAGCCTGGCCCTACTCGAGATGGTGATGGCGCGACTACGGACGGCGGACGCCCGCCGGCTCGAGTACGCCACCGCCGAAAGCCTCCCCCGCGTTACCAGCCGCCTCGTCGAGCTCGCGGAGCGGTTCGGCGTGCGCGGGGAGAACGGCCGCATCGACGTGACGATGCCGATCAGCCAGGAAGAGCTCGCCTCCTGGTCGGCCGCCTCCCTCGAATCCACCGCCCGAGCGCTGCGCACACTGCGCGAGCTGAAGCTGATCGAGACCCAGCGCCGGCGGCTCGTCGTGCTCGATCTCGAGCGGCTCCGGCCGCACGCCAGCGGTCTCTGAAGCCGCTCTCATTCGCTCAGGGCCGCGGTCTAGAAGTCGGGCCGCGCGGGCAGCCCCGCGTAGTTCTCGGCCAGGCTGCGGGCTGCGGACTCCGACCGCGCCAGGTAGTCGAGGCGCGACAGCTGGAGCTGCCGGTCGAACGGCCCGTGGCCCAGGTCGTGCAACAGCTGGGTCATGTAATTGGAGAAGTCCTGGGCCCGCCACACGCGTCGCAGCGCCGTCTCGGAGTAAGCCGCGATCGCCTCAGCGGAGCCTGACTCGTACCACTGCACCAGCGCTGCCGCCATCAACCGCGCGTCGTTGACCGCGAGGTTGAGCCCCTTGGCTCCGGTCGGCGGGACGATGTGGGCGGCGTCACCGGCCAGCAGCATCCGGCCGTACTGCATCGGCTCGCACACAAAGCTGCGCATCGGGGTGATGCCCTTGTCGAACACGTGACCCTCGTTGACGCGCCAGCCCTCGCTCGCCAGCCGCATCTGGAGCTCGGCCCAGACGCGTTCGTCCGGCCAGTTTTCGAGTTGTTCGTCGGACGACACCTGCAGGTACAAGCGGCTGACGTGCGGCGAGCGCATCGAGTACAGCGCGAAGCCGTGGTCGTGCCAGGCGTAGATCAGCTCGTCGGTGGCGGGCGACGCTTCGGCCAAGATCCCGAGCCACCCGAACGGATACTCGAGCTCGTGGGCAGTGAGCACGCCCGCCGGGATCGCCGGCCGGCACACGCCGTGGAACCCGTCGCACCCGGCAATGAAGTCGCACTCCAGCTCCTGGGCACCGGATGCGTCCGTGAACGTAACGCGGGGGCGCTCGGAGCCGAGGTCGTGGACCGCCGTATCCGCCACCTCGAAACGGACGTCGAGGTCGCGCCGTAGCGCCAGGGCGACGAGGTCTTTGAGCACCTCGTGCTGACCGTAGATCGTCACGTGCCGCCCGGTCAGCTCCGTGATCGCGATATAGGTGGTCCGCCCCCGGCAACGGAGGTTGATGCCGTTGTGCTCGAGACTTTCGCGCGCCAGCCGCTCGCCGGCGCCGATCTCGTGCAGCAGGTCCACGGTGTTCTGCTCGAGCAACCCGGCGCGGGCGCGGCTTTCGACGTGCTGGCGGCTCCGGTCCTCGAGAATCACCGAATCGACTCCGGCCCGCTCGAGCAGCAGAGCGAGAGTCAACCCCGCGGGACCGGCCCCGATGATCGCTACCTGAGTCCTCACTCTCTCAGAGGGGGAGCTTAGGCGAGCTAGACGGCGTCCACGTCAGCCACGTGCGCGTGGCGACGGAATGGAAGTTGCGAGTAAGCGATGATCTGATCTGCACCGAGCCGCCAACGGAGGAGGAAGTCATGGTGTTGCCAGAGCTGATGAGCCGATGAGCGCAGAGACGCCGACGAGCTATCTCCGCGAGCCCGAAGGCACTCAACCGCCCCTCGATTACCCGCCGTACAAATCGACGGCACGGCGCCATCCCAAGCAACCGCTCGTGTATCTGCCGCACACGATCACGGAGGTGACGGGCCCACAGCTCGGACCTGTCCGGATCGTCGGTGAGCACGACTACGACCTCACCGTCCAGCACGAGGGCAAGCCGATAGGCGAGCGCATTACCGTATCCGGACGCGTGCTCGACACCGAGGGAAAGCCGCTGCGCGACACGCTGGTCGAGATCTGGCAGACGAACGCCGGCGGACGTTACCGTCACCGCTGGGACCGGTGGCCGGCCGAGCTGGACCCCAACTTCACCGGCGCCGGGCGCACGGTTACCGACTCAGAGGGCGCTTACCGCTTCACGACGATCAAGCCTGGTCCGTATCCGTGGGGCAATGGCCCGAACGCCTGGCGCCCGGCGCATATTCACTTCTCGCTCCTCGGTCGCGCCTTCGCTCAGCGGCTCGTGACGCAGATGTACTTCCCGGCCGATCCCTTGTTCGAGTTCGATCCGGTTTTCAACTCGGTCCCCGATCCTGCGGCCCGCGAGCGGCTCATCTCGCGGTTCTCGATGGAGACCAGTGTCGAGCACTGGTCGCTGGCCTACGAGTTCGACATCTACCTTCGCGGTCCCGCAGCCACCCCGTTCGAGGAGGCGCATTGACCTTTGGCGCGACCCCCTCGCAGACGGTGGGGCCATTTTTGGCGCTCGGACTGCCCTGGGATGAGGGCCCGCTCGCGGTGGCGCGCGACACGCCCGGAGCGATCGTGACCTCCGGGTTCGTCTACGACGGCGACGGGGCGATCGTTCCCGACGCCCTCATCGAAACCTGGCAGCCCGATCCTGACGGCCGGTTTGCCGACCTCCATGGCTACGGCGGGCCCTCACAGCTCGACGGGTTTCGCGGCTTTGCCCGGTCGGCCTCCGACGACGACGGCCGCTACGAGATCGTCACCGTCAAACCAGGCAAGGTGGCCTGGCCGGACGGGGGCGAGCAGGCTCCGCACATCGCCGTTTCGGTGTTCGCTCGGGGGATGCTTCACCGCTGCGTGACGCGGATCTACTTCGCGGACGAGGCGGACGCGAACCGTTCCGACCCGGTGCTCCTGAGCGTACCCGCCGACCGCCGCGCGACGCTGCTGGCGCAGCCGATCGAGGGCGGCTACAGCTTCGACATCCGCCTACAGGGCGCCGGTGAGACGGTGTTCTTCGCCGCGTGATGCTGCTCGAGGTCGATTGATGGAGGGGTTGTTCTCCGGGATCTACGCCCGCGGCGCCGCTGCCGATGCGGTCAGCGATACGGCATGGGTCCAGGCGATGCTCGACGTCGAGGCAGCGCTTGGAGGCCCCGCGCGGTCGGCCGCGGAGATCGACATCTCCGAGCTTGGACGCGAGGCGGCCGACCACGCCTCGCCGGTGGTCCCGCTGGCCAAGCGGTTCGCGGACACCCATGCCGGCGCCACCTCGCAGGACATCCTCGATACCGCGATGATGTTGGTCGCCGCGCGCGCGCTGGGCCCGACGATGACCGACGCCCACGCCGCGGCCGCCGCCGCCGCCGAGCTTGCCGATGCGCACCGGGACACGCCGGTGATGGGCCGGACGCTGCTGCAAGACGCCGTACCGACGTCGTTTGGTTTGCGCGCTGCGGGGTGGATGGTCGGGATCGACGAAGCCGTGGCCGGGTTGCGCGCCGTGCCGCTGGCGGTGCAGATGGGCGGTCCGGTGGGTCATCGCGATCCGGCCGTGGCTGCCGCGGTGGCCAAGCGGCTGAACTTGTGCCAGCCGGTGCTCGCCTGGCATACGAACCGAGTCATCCCGGCTCGCCTGGCGGCAGCGCTCGGAGTGCTGGCGGGCGCGCTGGCCAAGGTCGCCCGCGACGTCACGCTGTCCTCCGATCTTCGCGAAGGGGTCCCTGGCCGCGGCGGCTCCTCGGCGATGGAACACAAGCACAATCCGGTCGCGGCGATCTCGGTGCTGGCCTGTGCCCGCCGCGCTCCCGGTCTCGTGGCGACGATGCTCGCCTCCATGGAACAGGAGCTCGAGCGGTCCGCGGGGGGGTGGCAAGCCGAGTGGGGAACGCTCTCGGATTTGCTGCGCTTGACCGGCTCTGCTTGCGCATGGGCGCGGGACATGCTCGAGCACCTCGAGGTCGACGTCGAGTCGATGCGCGCCGCCGCCGGCCCCGGCCCATTCGACCTCGGAGCCTCCACCGAGCTGATCGACCGCGCGCTGAAGGCCCGCCGCGGATGAGCGCGCTGCATCACGAGGCGGCCGGACCATCGGACGGGCCCGTGCTTGTGTTGTTCGGCTCGCTCGGCACGCCGCTGGCCATGTGGGATCGGCAACTGCCGCTGGCGGAGCGGATGCGCCTGATCCGGGTCGATGGCCGTGGCCACGGTGAGTCGCCTAGCCCGCCGGGCCCCTGGGAGATCGAGGACCTGGCGCGCGACGTGCTCGAGCTGATGGACGCGCTCGCGCTCGAGCGGGCCCACTTTTGCGGACTCTCGCTGGGGGGAATGGTCGGTATGTGGTTGGGCGCGAACGCACCCGAGCGGATCGACCGGCTGGTGCTGATGTGCACCGCGGCGTATATGCCGCCGGCGTCGATGTGGGAGGAGCGGATCGAGACCGTCCGTGCCGCCGGATCCGTGGCTCCGCTCGCCGACGCCACGCTCGGCCGATGGCTGACCCCGCAGGCCGATCCGAAAACGGTCGCCTGGATCCGTTCGATGTTTCTAGCCACTTCTGCCGAGAGCTATGCCGAGTGCTGCGGCGCGATCGAGCGGATGGATCTGCGCGACAGCTTGCCGCGGGTGCGTGCCCGGACGCTGGTCATCTCCGGGGCGGACGATCCGTCAACGCCGCCCGAGCGCCAGCGGCTGATCGCCGAATCGATCCCCGCTGCCCGTCACGCGGTAGTCGAGCACGCCGCGCACTCTGGCGGCCGTCGAGCAGCCGGAGGTCGTCAACCAGCTGATCTTGGAGCACCTTCATGAGCGACTACGAGGACGGGATGAGCATCCGCCGCGAGGTGCTCGGCGACGAGCACGTCGACCGCGCGATCGAGCGGACGACGTCACTGACGGCAGCGTTCCAGGACTTCATCACGCGTTATGCGTGGGGCGAGGTTTGGTCCCGGCCGGGGCTCGACCGGCACACCCGGAGCGCGATCACGGTCGCCGTGCTGACCGCGCTGGGCCGCGAGCACGAACTCGAGCTGCACCTGCGCGCGGCGATCCGCAACGGCCTGACCGAGGAGGAGATCGGCGAGGTTCTGCTGCACACCGCCGTGTACGCGGGCGTGCCGGCGGCCAACGCTGCCTTCGCGATCGCCCAACGAGTACTGAGCGAGTAGAGGAGGTCGTATGGCACAGCGTGACAAGCCACCATTCCGCGCCGACCACGTCGGCAGCCTTCTGCGCCCCGCAGAATTGCTGAAGGCGCGGGAGGACCACGCCGACGGCCGGATCGACGACGACGAGCTGCGGGCGGTTGAGGACAACTCGATCAGGGACGTGGTGAGACTTCAGCGAGAGGTCGGCCTGCGTACCGCCACCGACGGTGAGTTCCGGCGCGCCTCGTGGCACATGGACTTCATCTACTCGCTGGACGGCGTCAGCAAAGCTCCGGGCAACCTCGCCGTCCAGTTCCACAACGAGCAGGGCGACATCGAGTTCACGCCGGCGGCGATGCTGATCGACGGCAAGCTCGGTGTCAGCGAGACGATTTTCGGTGATGCCTTCCGCTTCCTGCAGTCATGCGTCGATGGCGACCAGACTCCAAAGCTGACGATCCCCTCGCCAAGCATGGTCCATTACCGCGGCGGCCGCGCCTGTATCGACGAGTCGATCTACCCGGACATGGACTCGTTCTGGTCGGACCTCGTCGCGGCTTACCGGGAACAGGTGCGCCGGATTGGCGAGCTCGGCTGCACGTACCTGCAGTTTGATGACACCAGCCTTGCCTACCTGAACGACCCCAAGCAGCGCGACTACATGCGCGAGATCGGCGGCGACGCGGAGCACCAGCACGAGGCGTACATCAGCCACATCAATGAGGCGCTCGCCGATCGCCCGGAAGGGATGGCGGTGACCACTCACATGTGCCGGGGCAACTTCCGCTCCTCTTGGGTCGCCGAGGGGGGCTATGACTTCGTCGCTGAGGCGCTGTTCTCAGAGCTCGCCGTCGATGGGTTCTTCATGGAGTGGGACGACGCTCGCTCGGGAGGGTTCGAGCCGCTCCGCTTCCTGCCCAAGGGAAAGGTGGTGGTGCTCGGTCTCGTCACGACCAAACGTGGCGAGCTCGAGGACCGCGACGTCCTGATGCGCCGCATCGAGGAGGCCAGCCGCTATGCCGAGCTCGACCAGCTGTGCCTGTCACCGCAATGCGGCTTCTCGTCGACCGTCGAAGGCAACCTGCTCACCCGCGAACAGCAGGCCGACAAGCTGAGGCTTCTCGTCGAGGTCGCCGACGAGGTGTGGGGCTGACCTAGTGACATCGGCCCACCCGAGGGCGCCGCAAGGCGGTCTGGGGTGCAAGCCGTGGCGTGGCCGTTCACGAGAAGCGCCGCGGTCTTGTTGGCCGCTGCCGGCCCGCTTGGTCGACGGGGCGCCTGGGAGCGCGGTCGATCTCAGCTACGACGGGTTTCCGAACCGCTAAGGCTCCGAGCGACAAATGTCACATTGAACTGTCCCGCCGGTGGGCCATCGTGCCGGGTATGGGGAGATGGACAGCAAGCACGCGCGTGGCCGGACGGCCCGACGAGGTTCTCGAGTTACTCACCGAGCCCGAGGCGATCGCTCGGTGGTCACCCATCGACTTTCGGGTGCTGGATTTCGCCGGTCTGCGGCTCGAAGCTGGAGATCGCGTCCACGTGCGAGGCAATCTGATCGGGCGGCCTCTGGAGTTCGAGGTGGTGGTCCGCGAGGCGGACGCCGGCAGGCTGACCCTGTCGGCCAGTGGTCCGGTGCGTTTGGACGTCGAGTACCTGGCCACCGGATGTGCTGAGGGCAGCGAGGTCTCTGCCTCGGTCGCCGTTTCTGGGCAGGGCTTTTGGGGCCGAGCGCTGGCGCAGGCCACCGAGACTCTGCTCGCGGCCGGTGCGCTGCGAGCCGCGCTTGATCGGATCGCCCGAGAAGTCGAGCCGGCGTTCGGCTGATCGTCGAGGCGAGCGGCTTCGGCCCGATGCCCACGCCCCCGCCGCAGTGCCGACAGCGTCCGGAAAAACCCCATTGCCTACACCTTCCGAAACACGAAAACCCCGGTAGGTCGGGGCTTTGCGAGTGGCCGGTTGTTGACCGGTAGGCGCACCGAGATCACGGCGTTGGGCGAGGTGCCGGGCACCGGACGAGACCGAAGCGGCTTGTTGAGAAATCCACGAGACTGTTGGAGATTTGAAGGGTGGCTTGGCCTGGGACCGACAACCTCAGCCGCCAGTTTCCCGGCGGCCGAGGCGGGTCGTCTAGTAGGTGGCTCTGCCCGTGGCGCGGATCGTGGTCACCGATCCCGGCGCGGTGCCCTTCTCGCCGGTGAAGCTGAAGTGGCCGACGATGCCCTTGTAGGCGCCGGTGCCGCCCGCGTAGGTTCCGGTGCCCTGGAACGTGATAGTCCCGTTGCTGCTGACCTTGTCTGCCACGGCGAGTTTGGCGATCATGGTGCCGCGGCCCAGGAAGATGGTGGTCCTTCCCGTGAGCGTATCGGTGTGGTTCGACAGCGAAAGGCTGGTCACAGTGACGTGGTCGACGTTGGCGCCGCTGCCGCCCGGTTTCTGGGTAACGATGCCGGCGCTGACGATGGTTGTCCCGACCGCCGGCGGCCCGTTGGGGTTAGCGCTCGTGCTCGAGATGTCGTTTTCCACGATCGTGAACTTGATTGCGTGGCTATGGCCCTTAGTGGCGCTGGCGGCCGCGGCCACCGAGCTGGCGGCGACAAGTGCCACCAGCAGCGTTCCGATGCGTTTGAGCATGTCCGTCTCCTCTTCCTTTAGGGCTGACTGATTGCCCCGCCATGATCGGCGCCGGATCGAGGGTTGTCGTCACCGTGGCGGGTGATCGTGGCCGCGATGTCTCACCCGTCGGGATGAGTCCGGATCGGCGCTCAGCACGAGGGTGGCCCGCGACCGGGGTCAGAGCTCGGGCGCGACGAGCCCGGTCTCGTAGGCCAGCACGACAGCTTGCACGCGATCACGCAGTCCTAGCTTGGCGAGTACGCGAGCCACGTGCGTCTTGATTGTGTTCTCGCCGAGGATGAGCTCGGCGGCGATCTCCGCGTTGGACATGCCGCGGGCGAGCAGCCGCAGAACCTCGAGCTCGCGTGGCGTGAGCTCCGCCAACGCGGCGGGCACGGCCTCGGAGGGAGGTTTGGCGGCACGGGCGAACTGTTCGATCAGGCGGCGTGTGATGGAGGGCGCGATGAGCGCGTCGCCCGCCGCGACGGCGCGGATTGCGTCGAGCAGTCGGTCGGCGGGCGCGTCCTTGAGCAGGAAGCCGCTGGCACCGATGCGGAGCGCCTCATAGACGTACTCGTTGAGATCGAAGGTAGTGAGGACGATGATCGCGGTATCAAGCTCTGGGTCCGAGAGGATCCGCTCGGCCGCCTGCAGACCGTCGAGCTCGGGCATGCGGATGTCCATGAGCGCGACGTCGGGACGCCGTCGCCGCACGAGGTCGACGGCGCTGCGCCCGTCCTCGGCCTCTCCGATGACCGTCAGGTCGGGCTCGGCGTCGAGGATCACCCGGAACCCCGTCCGGAGCAGACGTTGATCGTCGGCGATCACGACGGAGATCTGCTTCCGCGGTGCGGACTCCGGGTCCGCTTCGGCCCCGGCCGGCGGTGCCTGTTCGCGCCAGCGGACCTCGGCTACCGGGACCGTTTCCGCAATCCCGTGCAGCCGGAGCGCGCCGGCCGGGTGCATCAGCTCCGCCACGCGCGGGCCGGCGATGTGGCGCACGACCTGGGTGGCAAGGATCCCGCCCGCCGGCGCCGCGTTGCACAGACGCGAGGCGATGATGACCACGGTGCCGTAGAGATCTCCGCCCTCGGCGACTGGTTCACCGGCGTCCAGGCCGACCCTGAGCTCGAGGCCGTTGCCCGCCCCGGCTGTCGCGCGCTGCATGTCGGCAGCGCAACGAACGGCGGCGCTGGCACTGGTGAACGCGACCATCAGCCCGTCGCCGGTCGACTTGATCTCACGGCCTCCGTGCTCGGTGACCGCCTGGCGCAGGGTGGCGAAGTGCCCGCGGCGCATGGCGTCTCCCGCATCATCGCCGTGGCGGTCGAACAGGGCGGTTGAGCCGACTAGGTCGGTGAACAGAATCGTGACAAACGACTGCTCCATTGGCTCCGAGCATGATCGCGGTTGGCGCGGGTGGCGTCATCCCCGCGGGTGATCACTCGCCCTGCGGTTCCGCCCAACGGGTGACGACAGAAGCGACCCTTCGGCGTGATGCTGTAGCCGACCTGCCGGTGATCCGCCGGCACCAACCCTTTCAGAAAGGACCCTTAAGCGCCATGATTAGGACCATGATCTCCGGGGGCGGGAGGCTCGGCAAGCGCGATGTGATCATCGCGGGCGCGCTGAGCCTGCTCGGAGTGCTGATGATGCTCTCCGACGTCAGCCGTGCCGCCCCGGCCGACGACCAGGTCAGCCTGGTGGCACTGCCGTTGTTTCTCGCCGTCACCGCACCGGTCGCCTGGTGGCGGACGGCTCCATTGCCGGCGCTCGCCGCAGTCATCGCCGCGCTCGGCGTGCACGTCGCGGTCGTTGGCACGACATTGCGCTGCGGCGTCGCCTTTCCCGTCATGTTCGTGCTCGTCTACGCCGCAGCGTCTCGCCTGACGAACCCCGGCGCCCTGCTCGGCCTCGCGCTCGGCCTGGCGGGCGCGGCGCTCGTGTGCGCGTCAGACCGCAACGTGCACCTCTCTACACTCCCGTTTTTCGCGGCGATGACCGCGGTGGTATGGGGCATCGGGCGGGTTGTTCGCTCCCGGACGCAGCTGGCGGGCGAGCTGCGGACGCGAACGCAGCGAGTTGCGCGCCGCCCGCGACCAGCGCGCCAACCTTGAGGTCGCCGCTGACCGCGCGCACATGGCCAGCGAGCTCGACGGGCTGCTGCGGCGGCGCCTCGGGGAGCTCGCCCGCCTGGCCGGTGAGGGCGCCCAGCAAGAGGAGTCTTCGGCGGCGACGGCCGCGTTGCTGGAGATCGAGCACGAGAGCCGCCGCACGCTGGAGGAGATGCGCGCGGTCGTCGGCGTGCTCCGAGGGAACGAGACGGACGCGCCGGTCACGCCGCAGCCGACGCTCACCCATCTCGAAGCGCTGCTGTTGCACGCCAAGGGCACCGATGCCCGGCTGACCGTCGAGGGCAGCCCGCGCGTACTCCCGGTGGGGGTCGAGCTTTCCGCCTACCGCGTCGTCGAGCACCTGCTCGACGCGCTGCAGAACGCCCCCGGGATCGAGGTTCGAGTCAGCTTCGGTGCGGATGCGCTGGAGCTGGGCGTCTCCGGTCCGGCTCGCGGCCGCGCCGACGTTCGCGCGGCGGTCGTCAGAGCGCGCGAACGGGTGCAGCTGCACCGCGGCACGCTGCAGAGCAGCACGCGCGGCGGCCGCGCCGAGGCCGTCGCGCTGCTGCCACTCCTCGCCGGAGCCTGAGTTGCGTCCCCGCCGGGCGGAGCTGTTGGTGGGGGCGGCGGGAGCGATCCTCGGCGCTGCTCCGATCGCGATCACGGGCCACAGCCCGCCGGCCGTGGCCCTGGCCGCCGTGCTGGGCGGCGCGCTCGGCGCTGCGCGCCGCCAGCCGGTCGCGGCGCTCTCGGTGGCCGCTGCCACGCTGCTCGTGATGGCGCCGCTGGGCGCCCTGCCGTCCACCGCTGGGTTCTCTGGCGCGTTCGCGGTCGTCGCCGCGCACGCGTTCGGCGCCGGGCGATGGATGCCCCGCCGGCTCGGCGCGGCCGGCCTGTGCGGTCTGATCGCCGCCTCTGAGCTCGGCGTGGCGCTTGCGCACTCGCACGCTGTTCCCGTCGTGTTCGTCCCGCTGACGGCCTGGGCCGCCGGCGTCGCACTCCGCGAGCGCGAGCTGGTGGCCGCTCGGCTCGCCGAGCGAGCGCGGGAGCTCGACGAGGAGCGTGATGCGTACGCCGGCCTGTCCGTCCGCTACGAGCGGGCGAGAATCGCGAGCGAGCTCCACGACATCGTCGCGCACGCGCTGAGCGTGATGGTCGTCCAGGCGAGCGCCGGGCAGCGCCTAGCCGCCACCGACGCCGAGCTCACGGCCGAGACCTTCGACGCGATCGCGGGCGCCGCTCGGCAGGCCGAGCAGGACATGGGTCGCCTGGTGGCGCTCCTCGGCGACCCGGAGGCGACAGGGCCAGCGCCCGACCTCGCCCTCGTGCAGGAGCTGATCGCCCGCGCCGCCGGCAGCGGCCTGAACGTGAGCCTGCGTCTGGAAGGTGATCGTGAGGGCCTGCCCGCGCCGATCGCCCACGCCGCCTACCGGGTCGTCCAGGAGGGTCTGACCAACGCCCTTCGCTACGCCTCAGGCGCCGCAGTCCGTGTACTCGTCCGCGCCGACGCGCAGACACTTACCGTCGAGGTGGCCAACGGCCCGGCCGCCGGTCACACCGCCCTCACCGGAGCGGGAACCGGCAACGGACTACGCGGTCTGCGCGAGCGGCTCAGCGAGCAGGACGCCACCCTCGACGCGGGACCAACACCCGACGGCGGCTGGCTCGTGACCGCAAGCCTGCCCCGACGCGTGAACGCCACCTCACTCCAACCATAGGCAGGTTCGATCCGATGCGACGTCATCCCTGACGATGAGCGATCGGGCGGCGGTTCGCCCCGCTGAAGGCCGACACGCGGCTAGGAGCCAACATGACCCGACGAATCGCCCCTCAGACCGCGTCCGCCCACAGTCGCATGCCATCCGTCGCATAGCTCCCAGCATGAACGGCCGTACCTTGCGCCCCAGGAGCCCCGAAAGCCGTCGGTCGGCCGCGCGGTCAGAGTGACGCCTAGTGGCAGCGACCCACAACCTGCTCAAACGCCACACTCACTGGATTGCAGACACCGCCTAAGACGGCGACCCCACCTATGGTCGGAAACGCGTCCGACGAGGAACGCTGAGAGGACGGCGGATCGTCAGCCGTTGGGAGCTGGCGCCTCACTCTCGAGTACGTCGAAGGACCAGACCTCGCTCCCGGTTCCGATCGGTCCGCTATGACGGTGCTGCGCGTGGCCAGCGGCGAAGTCCGCGCTCGAAGCCCATGCTTGGAAGTCCTCCTCTGAGCGCCAGCGAGTCAGGACCAGGCAGACCTCGCGATCGTCGTTCGGGCGCAGCAAATCAAAGCCCTCGAAGCCGGCCGCACCGGAAACGCGCCCTGCTCGGGAAGCAAAGCGCCGCTCGAACTCTTCGAAGCGGTCGCGCGGGACGGTGATCGCGTTGATCTTGACGATGCTCACACCAAGATCCTACGGCCGGCCGGGTCATTCCGGGCATCGCCGGAGCCCCTCAGCTGCCGACCGTCACTGCGACTGGCGTACTCCAGGTCGCAAGCGCAGGTTATCCCGATCCTAGTTCCACAGCTGGCCGACGTCGCGATCAGCACCGTCAGTGCCAAGCGCTGATCCGGTCTCAACGCAGAGTGCCAGCCGGCAGCACGAACCTGAGTGGGGGCCGAGCGGGCGCATCAGGGCCGCCGCTGAGCCGTGAGCCGTGTAGCCCGCGCCTCGAACCGGAACCAACCGCTGACTCGGGCTCACCAGCATGGCTGATGATCCACGCGATGACTGCGGGGGAATCGTCGCCCTCGGCGAGGATCGCGGCCCGCTCGATGACATCGCCCCCGGATGTATGAGGCCGCGCTAGCCGCGTCA
Organism: uncultured Solirubrobacterales bacterium; assembly: GCA_963794825.1. GTDB lineage: Bacteria > Actinomycetota > Thermoleophilia > Solirubrobacterales > Solirubrobacteraceae > Palsa-465. The sequence continues at coordinate 745,133 of CAWCFB010000003.1, read as the reverse complement.
CTAAGGCGAGTATCGCGTCGTCCTCCACCGTTCACACCGTACTCCAACCGCGAAATCCCTTCGCGCCGATCGCCGCGACCGCCGACATAACCCGTCCCGCCGACCCGCTACCCGCCCCCTCGTTCCCCCGCTGGCCGTAGAACGCGTCTCATATCCGAACCTCTGCGCACACGACCGGAAGACACACACCTGGTGGTGGCTGTCGGCAAAGTCGGGTCGGGCCCGGGAAGCTGTGGTGCTAGTGGCGGGCGGTTGGAAAGCTTTGGATAGCTTGTGCCATGAGTTCGGCGCGGGCGAGGTTGGAGTAGCCGTGAAGGCTGATCTGAAAGGTGACACCGGCTCGTTTCCATTGGACGACGACATGGCCCCCGTAGTAGCCGCCTGCCGGGTACCTTGGCATGTAATAGACGGTCGCGGGCCTGCCTGACAGTCGGAGCTTGACTGTCCGTATCGGTCGCGTGGGCGCCGCGCGCGGCTGGCCGGCTGGTGTGGCGGGCGCCGGTACATAGACGTAGCCGCGTAGCGCGGCAGCGGTTCCTGCGGCGAACACCCAGTGTCCTCCGTTAGCGTTTGGAAGGCCTGCGCTCATCACGTCGATGCTGTAACCGGCTCGGAGATCGTCTCCCGTCAGTGCGCCTGACCAAAAGGAGCTCGTTCGGCCGGTTGGCACGACCGGTGGGCAGATGACCGGTCGTGTTATCCGTTGTCGCCGGGATCGGGCCTGAAGCTCCCGGCAAACTCGTAGTAGCGCCGGAGGGACGTGCGTTGTGAGTCCCAGCTGCGGTTCTCGGGCGATCAGCGTCGCGGGCACGGGTTCGGTGTGGGCTCGAGCGCTCCGGGACTGCCCGTCCTGCAGTCCCGAGCATCCAGCAAGCACTGCTGCCGCTCCGAGAACCAGCAGCGGGGATCGCACATCGCTTACAGACATCCGCTCTACCTGATCTGGCATCGCCGCCGCGCATCGTCCCTCTTACCGAGCGACAGCCGCACGAGGACCTCTCCCGTGACCGATCCTAATCACAGGAATCGTCGTCCACAACTGCCTGGCGCCGCTCTCACCAACCACGGTGGTTGCGAACACCGTCCGGAGACGCGCATCAGCATGTCGAAATTGCGAGAGCCGATCGGAACTACGGACGTCATCGCCGCGCTGATTGTCGCGCCTGCCGTATTCGCCGTTTCAGCTCTGGGTCGTGCACGTAACGGCCGTCATGATCGGCGTTGCGATCGTGACGCTCGAGTTCGTCGTGCAGCCGGTGTCTACGCTGCTACACGAATTCGGGCCCGCCGCCGCTGCGGAGGCCCTCGGGGCGACCAGGGTTTGCCACAAGCTCAGAACGCGAAAATCCCTGTAAACCGGGGCTGTCTAAGTGGGCCGTGGAGGAATCGAACCTCCAACCTTGGGATTAAGAGTCCCCTGCTCTGCCAATTGAGCTAACGGCCCGGGGATGGGCTGCGATGTTACCCGCAGGCTGCGGGCCTCGTCCCTAGCCCGGATGTCCGCGCCCGTGCCGCGACAGCGTTGATCCTCGGCGTTTCCTGGGGTGTTGTAGACCCGCGCGCGAACCGCGCCCGCGGCGGCACGGTAAAACTCATTGAGTGGACAAGCCGCTGCCCGTGCTTCCCCCGTCGTGCTCGCTTGATCGGGAGGGTCTCGAGCGCCAACTCGAGCGCTACCGCGCGGTCGGGGCGCAAGCCACCATCCTGCACCGTCGCGCCGACCGGATCACGATCACCGTCGGCTCCGCCACACCGGACACCACGATCGAGCAGCTGGTGGCCACCGAGCGCGAGTGCTGTCCCTTCTACGAGCTCGACTACGACCCGACCGATCGCAAGTTCTCGATCGGCGTCAGCCGCTCCGAGTACGAGCCGGCGCTCGCCGCGATCGCGCACGCGCTGGGGCTCAGTGACCCGCCCGGAGAAACGAGTTAGACCCGTACCGCGCGACGGCGATCGGCCGCGCGATCAGCTTGTGCGCCACCATCCATCGCGACAGGGCCGCGACCTTTGCCGGCTGCAACCGTCCGAACGGTACGTGTCCCCCGTCGTCGAACAGCGGCAGGTAGGCGCGCAGCGAGGCGGACGTGAAGCGGCGGTCAAGGCCCGGATTCAGCGCCAGCAGGTCGTGCAACCCGAGGGACGGGTGGCGCAGGACATCGTCATAACCGTGCACGGTGGCGGCGACGAACGCGCGCACGAGCGACGGATCTGAAGCGGCGATTGCGCGGGTCGTGAAGGCGACCAGCCCGGGGTAGGCCGGTCCGCCGTGACGGTCGAGTTTGAACACGGTGATCGGGTGGCCTGACACCGCCAGTTGGACGCCGTCGGCGGGCCAAAAGCCGGTGAATGCCGAGATCCGGCCCGCCGCCAGGTCCTGCGCGCCGTTGAAGCCGACGTTGACGACGTGCACCCGGTCGGGGTGCCCTCCGGCCGACGCGACCACCGTGTCGAGCACGGCGGTGTCCGATGGCACCCCGGTGATCCCCACGGTCCGGCCGGCCAGAGAGGCAGGCGAGCGCAGCTTCTCCGAAGCCAGTGCGATCAAGCCGCCGAGCGGTCGCTGGGCGATCGCCATCACCGCCTCGGCGCCCCGGCCTCGTGCGATCTGGGTCGCCACATCGCTCCCGTCCGCGAGGCCGAACGTGGCCCGACCCACCGTGATCAGCGAGAGCGTCGATGAGGTTGACGACGGCGGGATCACCCGTAGATCGATGTTCTCGGCGCGGTAGTAGCCGGCAGCCAGGGCGCGGTAGATGCCGGCGTGGACAGCGTTCGGCACGAAATCTAGGACCAGCGTCGCGTGGGTCAGTTTCGGCAGCGCGGCCGTGGCCACCGGGATGGCTGTACTCGCGCGAGGCACGCTTGCGCGCGACCCGCATCCCGCGATCCCGATCGCGACCATTGCCGCCACCAGCACGGCTCGGCAGCGAACGGAGCGTCTGGATCCGGTCCCGATCATCGCCCCATCCTGTCAGCGGTGGGCGCCCGGTGCGGCTTGGGATAATGCACGATCCCGCGCGATGGCCGCCGAACGTTTCACATCCGAACTTGCCGAGTCGCTCGCCCCCGAGCTGCTCGAGCGCTTCAGCCGTTACGTCCGGATTGACACGCAGTCGGCCCGTGGCAGCGACAGCTGGCCGAGCACGCCCGGGCAGCTGGAGCTCGGGCGGTTGCTCGTGGAGGAGCTCCAGCAGCTTGGCCTGACCGATGCCCAGATCGACGACGAGGGATACGTGATGGCGACCCTGCCTGGGACAAACGGCGAGGGTCCCGCGATCGGGCTGCTCGCCCACGTCGACACAACCCCGGACGCCCCGGGCGCGGGTGTCGAGCCCCGCGTACACGAGCGGTACGACGGCGGCGTGATCGAACTGCCGAAGAACGCCACCAGGCTCGATCCCGCGACGATGCCCGAGCTCATAACCAAGCGCGGCCACGACATCATCACCAGCTCGGGTGACACGCTGCTGGGCGCCGACGACAAGGCCGGGGTGGCCGAGATCATGACCGCGGTCTCCTACCTGACGCGCCATCCCGAGCTCCCTCGGCCCAGGTTGCGGATCGGGTTCACGCCGGACGAGGAGATCGGGCTGGGTGCGACGCGCTTCGACATCGAGCGGTTTGGTGCCCGCTGCGCCTACACCGTCGACGGCTCCGAGATCGGCGAGCTGCAGGACGAGACCTTCTCGGCGGCTGAAGTGACCGTCACCGTTCACGGAGTCGACGTCCATCCAGGTCAGGGGACGGGCAAGCTCGTCAACGCACTGCGCCTGGCGTCGAAGATCGTCACCTCGTTGCCGGCCGACCGTCTCGCGCCTGAGACGACCGCCGATCGCGAGGGCTTCATCCACCCATATCAGCTGACCGGTGCCGCCGGTGAGGCCACGATCCGCGCGATCGTCCGCGACTTCGACGACGACCTTCTCAACGGCCACATCGAACTGCTGAAACGGACTGCGGATGACGTGGTCGGCCCCGAGCCGCGCGCCACCGTCGAGCTGACCGTGACTCCGCAGTATCGGAACATGCTTCGGTACGTCGAGCAGATGCCGGAAATCATCGACGCGGCAGCGCAGGCGATCCGGGCCGAGGGGATCGAGCCGCTGCGGACCCCGATCCGCGGCGGAACCGACGGGTCGCTGCTTTCAGAGCGCGGACTGCCGACGCCGAACCTGTTCACCGGCGGCCACGAATACCACTCGGTTCGCGAGTGGGCTTCGCTCCAGGACATGGCGGCGGCGGCCGCGACCCTGATCCGCCTCGCCGGCGTCTGGGCCGGCGGCGATCCGGCTCGCGTCAACAGTTAGGCTCCACCACCGATGAGCCAGACGTCGCTTGCCTCGCTCGACGGCGAGATCATGGCCGCCGCCGAGGTGATGATTCCCGCCACCGATGACGGCTTCCTGCGCGGTGACGGCGTGTTTGAGGTCATCCGCGTCTACGACGGCCAGCCGTTCGCCCTCGAGCAGCACTTCGCCCGCCTCCAGCGCTCGGCCAACAATCTCCGGCTCGAGGTCGACCTCGAGGCGGTCCGCGCCGACGCCCACCGGTTGCTGGCGGAAAACCAAGCGGGCCCGAACGACGGCGCGCTCAGGATCGTGCTGACGCGCGGCGGACGCCGGCTGCTGCTGACCGAGCCGCTGCACCCGCTCCCCGATCGGATTCGACTAAAGACGGTCACCTATTCCCCCACACGCGTGCTCGACGGAGTCAAGTCTCTCTCCTACGCGGCGAACATGCTCTCGCGCAGGCTCGCGCAGGAGGAGGGCGCGGACGACGCGCTGCTCGTGACCCCGCACGGGCGCGTGCTCGAGGCGCCGACGGCCTCGATCTTCTGGATCACCAACGGCCACATCAAGACGCCGCCGCTCGACGACCACATCCTCGCCTCGATCACCCGTGCGCTCGTCATCGACATCTCCGGCGCCGACGAGCAGGCGTGCACGCTTGACGACCTGATCGGTGCCGACGAGGCGTTCCTCGCGTCGACGATCCGTGAGGTCCACCCGATCGCGACAATCGACGAGCACGAGTACAAGGCGGAGTCGCCCATCAGCGCGGAGCTCGCCGCCGCGGTGACCGCGCGGATCCGCACGGAGCTGTCCGGCTGAAGGCCCTGACGGTCATCGGCAACCGGCCGCAATTCATCAAGGCGGCGGCGGTCTCTCCCGGCCTCCGTGAGAGCCACACCGAGGTGATGGTGCATACCGGGCAGCACTTCGACGACGAGCTCTCCGCGGTGTTCTTCGAAGAGCTCGGCCTGCCGGCACCCGACTGCGAGCTCAACGTCTCGCTCGGCACGAACACCTCCCAAACCGCGCGCATGCTCGAGGCGCTCGAGCCGCTGCTCGAACAGGAGCAGCCCGACCTGGTGCTCGTCTACGGCGACACGAACTCAACCCTGGCCGGCGCGCTCGCGGGTGCGCAGCGGAACGTGCCCGTCGCCCACGTAGAGGCGGGGATGCGTTCGTACGACCGTGCGATGCCGGAGGAGCTGAACCGCGTACTTGCCGATCACGCGAGCGCGCTGCTCCTGTGCAGCAGCCAGCGGGCGGTTGACAACCTGCAGGGCGAGCAAGTCAGCGGCGACGTGGAACTGGTCGGCGACGTGATGATCGATGTCGCCTTGAAGGTCCAACCCGAGGCGCGCGGCCGGACCGATCTCGTCACGGCGCGCGGGGTGCAAGCCGGGGAGTACGTGCTCGCGACGGCGCACCGCGCAGGCAATGTCGACGATCCACAGCGGCTCGCCGCGCTGGTCGAGCTATTGCTCGCCATGCCGCTGCCCGTAGTCGTGCCGCTCCATCCGCGCACCACCAAGCGGCTGACCGAGACCGACCACCTGATGGACCGCCTCCACGGTGCCGAAAACATCGTCCTCGCCCCACCGCTCGGTTACTTCGAGACCGCCACCCTGCTGACCAATGCCCGGGCGCTCCTGACCGACTCGGGCGGCCTGCAGAAGGAGGCGTACCTCGCCGGCGTTCCCTGCATCACGCTGCGCCCGAGCACCGAGTGGACGGAGACCGTCGAGGCCGGCTGGAACACGCTTGTCGATCTCGACACCGAAGCCGCGCTGGCCGCGCTCGAGACCTCGCCGCCGGCCGAACGGCCCGCGCTGTATGGCGACGGCCGCGCCGGCGGACGCGTCGTCGACGCTCTTACACTGCGGTTCGCATGACGGTCACCGTTGGTGTTGCCGGCCTCGGTTACTGGGGCCCGAACCTTGCGCGCAACTTTGCCGCGCTCGAGGGCGCTGAGCTCAAGTGGTGCGCTGACCCCGACGAGGCGGCGCGCGCCCGGATCCAACACGCGCACCCAAGCGTCAGGACGACCGCAGACATCGACGATCTCCTTGCCGACGACGAGCTCGACGCGGTCGTGCTGGCCACCCCGGTGCCCACCCACGCGGAGCTCGCGGCTCGGGTCCTGAACGCCGGCAAGCATTGCTTTGTCGAGAAGCCGCTCGCGCAGTCCGTGGCGGAGGCCGAGACAGCGGTCACGGCCGCGACGCAGAACAACAAGACGCTGATGGTCGGCCACCTGCTCGAGTACCACCCCGGCGTCCGCAAGCTCAGGGAGCTGACGGACGCGGGGGAGCTCGGTGACCGCATCTATTACATCTACGGCAACCGTTTGAACCTAGGCAAGCTCCGAGCCGACGAGAACGCGCTTTGGAGCCTGGGCGCGCATGACGTCTCCGTGGTGCTCCACCTCGCGCAGGAGGATCCAGTGGAGGTGGTCGCGCACGGGCGGTCCTACGTACGCGAGAACGTCGAGGACGTTGTGTTCTGCTTCCTGCGCTTCCCGTCGGGGCTGTCCGCGCACCTGCACTTGTCGTGGCTCGATCCGCACAAGGAACGCCGGTTCACGGTCGTTGGTTCCCAGCGGATGGCGACCTTCGACGACATGGCGACCGAGGGCAAGGTGACGGTCTACGACAAGGGCTTCGACGAGGACGCCCGCGGTTACGGCGAGTACATCACCCGCGCCGGGGGAAGCTTCAGCCCTCCGATTTCGAATGCCGAGCCGCTCAGGGTCGAGTGCGAGCATTTCATCCACTCGATCGCCACCGGCGAGCCGCCGCGGTCGGATGGGGCCAGCGGCCTGCGCGTCGTGCGGGTCCTCGAACAGCTCCAGCAATCGCTCGAGAGCGGCCGTGGCTAACGCGATCGCCCCAAGCGCGGTGATCCATGACGGCGCCGAGCTCGGCGACGGCACGACGATCGGCGAACACGTTGTGATCCACTCGGGAACTCGGCTCGGCCCTGGCTGTTACGTCGAGGCGGGCGCCGTTCTCGGGAAGGCCCCGCGGCTGCGGCCAGGATCGAGCGCGGCGAAAGGGAAGCTCCCGCCGCTGAGCGTTGGGGCAGATGTGACGATCTGCACCGGCGCCGTGGTGTATGCCGGGGCGCAGATCGCCGACCACGCGATCATCGGCGACCAGTCGCAGATCCGCGAGCGGGCGCGAGTCGGGGAGGGCAGCGTCGTCGGCCGGGCGTCATGCGTGGACTTCGACGCGGAGGTTGGGGCTCGCGTGCTGATCCAGACGGGCGTGTATGTGACCGGCGGCTCGCTCGTCGAAGATGACGTGTTCCTCGGGCCTGGCGTTACAACGACGAACGACGACACGATGGGCCGTCACGTTCCCGGGGAGCTCGATGGGCCGATCTTCCGTCGCGGCTGCCGGGTCGGCGGCGGAGTCGTGCTCACGCCGGGGGTCGAGATCGGGGAGGAGGCGTTTGTCGCCGCCGGCGCGCTCGTCACCAAGGACGTTCCGGCTCGCGCGGTCGTGATGGGCGTCCCGGCCCGGCAGGTCCGCGACGTTCCCGACGAGGACCTGCTCGAGAACTGGCGCTAGGCCGCGGCCGACGCCGAGGGCTGAGCGTCGCCGGCCAGCACCATGCCGCTGCTCGCCTGGGTCCAGATCACCTCGTCGCGTCCCGGGCCGACCCCGACCAGCGCGACTGGAACCTTGACGAAATCGGCGATGAACCGCAGGTAGTCCCGCGCCGCGCCTGGCAGATCGGACTCGGTGCGGCACTCGCGGATGTCCTCGCGCCAGCCGGGGAGTTCGGTGTACTCGCCAAGGGCGTGGTGAAGGACGCTCTGGTGGTAGGGAAAATGGTCCAGCTTGGCGCCGTCCGGCGTCCTGTAGCTCGTGCACACGCCGAGCCGGTCGACGCCTGAGAGCACGTCGAGCTTCGTCACCGCGAGCGCGGTGAGCGAGTTCAAGCGAGCGGCATAGCGCAGGGCCACCAGGTCAAGCCAGCCGACGCGCCGCGGTCGCCCGGTGGTCGTGCCGTACTCGCCGCCGCGCTCGCGAATCTCGTCTGCCTGCGCGTCCTCGAGCTCGGTCGGGAATGGACCGGCGCCGACGCGCGTCGAGTAGGCCTTCGCGATTCCCCACACCTCGTCGATGTCCTTCGGCCCGACGCCCGCGCCGATGCACGCCGCGCCGGCGACCGGGTTGGACGAGGTTACGAATGGATACGTTCCGTGGTCGATGTCAAGCAGCGCGCCCTGGGCGCCCTCGAACACGACCACCTCGCCCTCGTCGAGTCGCTCAGTGACGAGCCGAGAGGTATCGGCGATGTACTGCTCGAGCCGGTGGCCGTAAGTGAGGTACTCCTCCGTCATTCCCTGCAGGTCGAGCCGCGGGTCGCGCGCGTACGGGCGCAGCGACAACCGCTTGGGCTCGAGCGCCGCGACGATCTTCTGCTTGAGGATCTTCGCGTCGAGCAGGTCCTGGACGCGGATCCCGAGCCGGGCCGCTTTATCGGCGTAGCACGGCCCAATTCCCCGCCGCGTGGTACCGATCTGGAGCTTGCCGAGCTTCGACTCGCCGGCGTCGTCGAGCAACAGGTGGTAGGGCATGATCAGGTGCGCGTTGGCCGAGACCTTCAACGCGGTCGTGTCGACGCGCCGGCGGCGCAGCTCGTCGAGCTCATCGCCGAGCACCTTCGGGTCGATCACGACGCCGTTGCCGATCACGCACAGCTTCCCGGGGTGCAGGATCCCCGACGGCATCAGGTGCAGCTTCCACGTCTGGCCACCCTTGACGATCGTGTGACCGGCGTTGTTCCCGCCCTGGAAGCGCACGACCGCGTCTGCCCGCTCGGCGAGCAGGTCGGTCACCTTCCCCTTTCCCTCGTCGCCCCACTGGGCGCCAACGATCACGATTCCGGGCATGGCCGCCAGCCAGTGTACGAGGGTTGATCAGACGGGCCGGGGCTCGAGCCGGCGGTCGTGCCCGAGCAGCGGAAGCTCGTCGCACATCTCGGTCAACCGCGAGACCGTGCGCTCGGTGATCTGCGCACACAGCGCCTCGCGGTCGAGGATGTTGGTGGTGATCACGATCGAACGCTCGTCCTCGTACCGCGCGTTGACGATCGAGTACAGCTCCTCGAGCACCCACGGCGTCGTCTGCTCGGCGCCGATGTCGTCGATGTGCAGCAGGTCCACCATCGCCAGCTGTTCGAACAGGTCGTCGTGGGAGCCGTCGTCGAACGTCTGGCGGATCTTGCGCAGCAGGTCCGGGAGCGAGTAAATCGCGACCGTCCGCCCCGCCGCCAGCGCCGCCTTGGAGACGAGCATGGCCAGCGTCGTCTTTCCGGTGCCGACCGGGCCCATGAACCACAAACCGTGGCCAGCATCGAGCTTGCGATCGATCGACCGCGCGAACCGGCGGGTGGCGGACACCACCGCAGGGTCGATATCGGTGACCGGCGGCCGGTCGAACGACGCATCCCGGTAACGCCTGGGAATGACCGCCGAGAGCGCCCGCGCCTTTCGCGAGGCGAGCAGTTGCGGCCGGCACTGACAGTCATAGGCGGTGTTCGTCGCGTCGTCGAACCGCAGCCCGGCACCGTCGCAGAGGTCGTACATGCACCGGTCGCTCACGCCGCGAACCTCTCGCCTGCGTAGTTCATGAACTTCGGGTACTGCTTCTGGAACGTGAGCACCACATCCCCAACCGGGCCGTTTCGATGCTTGGCGATGATGATGTCCGCCTCGCCCGGCCGCTCGGACTCCTCCTTGAGGTAGTACTCCTCGCGGTAGATAAAGATCACCAGGTCGGAGTCCTGCTCGATCTGCCCCGACTCGCGGAGGTCAGAGAGAATCGGGCGCTTGTCGCCGCCGCGCTGCTCGACCGCGCGGCTCAGCTGCGAGAGAGCGATCACAGGCACGTTCAGCTCGCGGGCCAACCCCTTCAGGCCGCGGCTGATCTGACCCACCTGCTCGACCCGGCTCTCGACCCGGCCCTCGTGTCGCATCAGTTGCAGGTAGTCGATGATGATCAGCTTCAGCCCGCCGTCGACCTGGTTGTGCAGCCGCCGCGCCTTGGCCCGCACCTCGAGTACGCCCGTGTCGCTCGAGTCATCGATGAACATCGGGGAGGCGGATAGCCGCTGGCAGGCGTCGATGATCTTCGGCCACTTCGGCTCGGCGACCTTCCCGCGCCGGAGGTCCTCGCCGTGGATCCGGGCCTGGGAGGCGACGAACCGTTGTGCCAGCTCGGACTCGGACATCTCGAGAGAGAACAGCGCCACCGGATATCCGGCCAGCGCCGCGTTCTCGGCGATATTCGCGACCAGGGCCGACTTGCCCATCGATGGACGGGCCGCGACCACGATCAGGTTGCCGGGGTGAAAGCCTCCGGTCTTCGCGTCCAGGTCCTTGAATCCGGACGGCGTCCCGATGAGCGGCGAATGCGCCACCGACAACTTGTGCAGCCGCTCGGTCTCCTCGTCCAGGATCTCGGCGATCGGCCGGATCTTCTTCTGGCGGTCATCGTGCGCCACCTCCAGCATCTGGCGCTCGGCCCGCTCGACCAGGTCCCGCGCCGGCGCCTGACGAGACAGCACGCTGGCCTGGATCTCGTACGACGCCGTGAGTAGCGCCCGCATCTGCGCGTTCTCACGCACGATCTGCGCGTACTCGCGCGCATGGCCGGCCGCCGGCACCCACCCGGCGAGCTCATCGATCGCCTCCGGGCCGCCGATCTCGGCCAGTTTCCCGTTCTGGCGCAGCGTCTCCGCGACGGTGAGATGGTCGATCTTCCGCGACGCCTCGTGCAGCAGCAGCATCGCCTCGAAGACCGCCCCGTACTGCTCGCGGAAGAAGTGCTGCGGCCGCAGCCGCTCCTCGATCAACAGCGCGTTCAGATGCCGCTCATCGAGCAGCACGGCGCCGAGCACCGAGCGTTCAGCGTCCAGGTTGTGGGGCGGAACTCCGACGTTTTGGACCGTGGCGGACACGATCATTCGAGTCTAAGTCGGAGCCAGACGGCATCGCGGGAGTCGTTCCCGCTAGCTCCGAGGTTTCGTCGATCTGGGGGTCGGCCGTCGCGGGCTCACCCCGCCTAGCTGACCGTGACGCGGCCCTTCATCGTGACGAGGAACGGCGGCTTGTAGCTGATGTTGACCGTTTGGTTCGCCGCGACCTCGACGGGCACGTTCGCCTTCCCGACCTTCATGAAGAAGTACGGAATCTCGATGTCCACCGTGTGCTGTCCAGCGCTCACCGTGTGCTCGGACTCGCCCCACGAATGCTTCTGCGGTTCGCTGCCGTCGATCGAAATCGTTGGCTTGAAGAAGAAGAACAGAAACTGCAGGAACATGAAGCTCGTGCGGATTCGGATCGTTCCCTGTTCCATGTGTACCCCTATCGGTTAGTGATTTGCCCCGCGCAGCGCCCATCCTGCGCGCCCGCATCGTAAACGACGTCCCGGCCCGCGCAGCCACCGCCTCAACCCCGTTCGCTTTCAAAGACGACAAGACCCTGGAGGCTGGCCAACGGCCGGGGTGCCTGCCGACGCCGGGCCTCGCGTCGTCACGCACACGTGCCCCGCTCCGAACTTCTAATCAGCACGGCGCGGCGCTTGGTATGGCGGCTCGGCCGTTAGGCCGCGACGACCATCGTTTTGATCGTCGCCGTCACCTCGTCGGTGATCTCGACGACGACCATGTACGTCCCGGTATTGCGGATCGGGTCGTCGAGGTGGATCTTGCGCCGATCGATCTTGATTCCGCGCGCATCCCGGATCGCGTCCGCGATGTCCTGAGTCGTCACCGAGCCGAACAGCCGCCCGTCATCGCCGGCCTGCTGGGGGATCGTCAGCACCGTGCGGCTGAGCAGTGAAGCGTTGTCGCGCGCCCGATCCTCGGCTTCCTGCTTGGCCTTCTCGGCGGACTCCCGCCGGCGCGTGGCCGCCGCGACCGATCCCGCCGTCGCTGGCTCCGCCAGCTTGCGCGGGACGAGGTAGTTGCGCAGGTAGCCTGGCGAGACGTCGACGACCGCGCCGCGCTCGCCCAGCGTGTCCACGTCCTGGAGCAGGATTGCCTGGGGCATGTTGCTACCTCCCGTGCGTCAGCGGTCTCGGTCGCGATCGCCGCGCGGACCGCGCTCACGATGGTCACTGCCGCCTTCGGCGACGTACGGCAGCAAGGCCAGCTCGCGCGCGCGCTTGACCGCCCGCGCGACCTGGCTCTGGTGCCGACGGCACGCGCCGGTGATCCGCCGCGAGCGGATCTTGCCGCGCTCGGACACGAACCGGCGCAGGGTCGACAGGTCCTTGTAGTCGACCCGGTCGATCTTGTCCCGGCAGTACGGGCACGGCTTACGCCGGGTAGAGGTCGGTGACCCCTTCCTATCGCGCCGGCGTACCGGTCGTCTGCGTTGCTTCGCCACTCGGTTCCTTTGGTCTATCTAAAACGGAATATCGTCGTCCGCGGCTCCAGAGGCGACCGGCGCAGCTTCGAAATCGCTGGTATCCATCGGAACGTCACTCTCCGCAGCGCGTGTGCCGCTGGAGTATCCGTTCCCGTTACCGGCGTCGTCGCGCCCGCCGCCAAGGAACTGCACGGTATCGGCGATGATATCGACTGCCTGGCGCTTTTGTCCGTCCTGGGTCTGCCACTCGCGCCACCGCAGTCGTCCGTCGACCGCGACACCGCGGCCCTTGGTGAGGAACTTGCCGCAGTTTTCGCCCTGCGCGCCCCACACGGTGACGTCGAAATAGTTGGGAACGTCTTCCCACGTGCCCGAGTCGTTGTTCTTGCGCCGGCCATTGCAGGCGATGCGCAAAGTGCACACCGGGGTCCCGCTCGGAAGCGCGCCCATCTCAGGGTCTTTGGTCAGATTGCCGGTGATGATCACCCGGTTGATGTTGCTGCCAGCCATGCGATGGCTCCTTTCCCACGGACGATGAAAGCTCTGGGCCGAGTCTAGGCAGGTCGCAGACGGCAACCCCGGTGCTCCCCGGAAAATGGAAGCAATCGTTGCGCTTTTGGCACCGGCCGAACACGCGCCGCCACAGTCCCGTGACAAATCGACGATTCGGGCACAGGTTCGGTCGGCGGGTCGATGGAGATCCGCACCCTGGGGGGCCTGGGCGGGCGCGCTGGCGAGGAACGGCGTGCTGGCGTCCGGTAAAACGCGGACGCGCGGGCGCGCGGAGGCGCGGCCCGGATGCGGGGACTATTCCTCGGGGCTCTCGTCGATCGCCGGTCCGGCCGCGGCCGCGGCCGCAGCCGCGACGGGCACGGGCGCCGGAGCGCTGGCGATCGGAGGCGCGGATTCCGGCGCCGGAGGCGTGCCCGGCCGCACCTTGATGATCCGGAAGCGCAGCACGCCGTCGTCGATCCGCAGCGTGTGCGAGAGCGCGTCGAGCAGCGACACCGGCCCGTGGAACTGGAACAGGTGGTACTCGCCCTCTGCCTGGTGGGCGATCCGGAAGGCCATTGGCCGCCGGCCCCAGCTGTCCTGGCGCTCGACCGAGCCACCGGCGCTGGTGATCGCGGACTCGACGTCCGAGACGATCTTTGCCCGGCGGTCGTCGTCGACCTCGACCGAGAGGACGAGCGTGAGGTCGTACAGGGGGGATGTTTCAGCCATACGGTGACGCCCGCGGCACCGGTCAGTCAACCGATCCTCGGGCGGCGAGCGACTATAGCAACGGGCAGTTGACGGGTATCGGTCGCGACCTGGATGAGTTTTGGCTCTCCAGGTGAGCCTTAAGTCATCCACGTCCGGTAGGTAGCTCGGTTTGGGCACCTGGGTTTGGGCGCCGGTGACCGCAAGGCGCTCGCTCTGAGGCGCCGGTGACCGCATGGCGCCCGGACCCCGGACCCCGGACCCCGGCGCCGGACCCCCGGACCCGCCGGACCCCCGGACCCGCCCGGACCCCCGGACCCGCCCGGACCCCCGGCGCCCCCGGCCCACCACAACTAGCTAAACCGCCGACGCCTTCTGCCGGATGTCGTTGAGCTGCTCATCGATCCAGTCCCCCGGGTCTCGGGCGGTGACGACTGAGCGCAGCCCCTCGAGCCGCCTGCCGCGCTCCTCCGCGGACATGGTCAGCGCCGCGTGGATCGAATCGGCGAGCTCCTGAATGTCGAACGGGTTGACGGACAGCGAGAACTCCCCCAGCTCCTCGTGGGCCCCGGTGTTCTCCGAAAGAATGGAAACCCCAGCTCGCTCGTTGACCATCGGGCCCTCCTTGGCCACCAGGTTCATCCCGTCGAACATGGCGTTGACGATCAGCACGTCGTAGTGCTTGTAGGCGGCGACCGCCTCCTCCAGGTCGTCGCGCAGTTTCAACTGGATGGGCATCCAATCCGGCGAGCCATGCCGGTGGTTGACGACCGCCACCACGGCCTCGATCCGCTCCAGGTACTCCGCGTACTCGGGCACATCGGTCCGCGAGGGCATCAGCTGAGCGATGAAGGTGATCCGCTCGCGGAACTCGGGGTGCTGCTCCAAGAAGACGTCGAAGGCGGTGAACCCGCGCAGCACGTTCTTACTCAAATCGGCCCGGTCGACGCGCAGGATCAGGTGGTCGCGCCGCCGAGCCAGCAGCTCCTGCTCGAACTCACGCGTCCGCTCGCGGGCCGCCACGGCTTGCACGGCCGAGGAGTCGATCGGCAGCGGATAGGCCCGCACCCACACCTCCCGGTCCTCGACCCGCACCACGCCGGCGTCGAAGTCGACCTCAACGTCTTCGAGCAGCTCCTCGCAGCAGCGCAGGAAGTTCCGCCGGTAGGACCGGGTGTGGAAGCCGATGATGTCGTTGGCCAGGATCCCGTGGTAGATGTCCTCGCGCATCTGCTTGGGCAGTACTCGCCAGGCGTCCGACTGAGTCCACGGGATGTGGACGAAGTGGTGCAGGAAGGCATCGGGACGCTCGCGCCGCACCAGCCCGGGCAGCGTGTACAGGTGGTAGTCGTGGACCATCACGACGGGGTCCGAAACACCCTCGATCTCCTCCAGCACCGCCCGGGCCAGATCCTCGTTGACGGCGTTGTAGCCGAACTCGAACGCCTCGGTCTCGTTGCGGCGAATGTCCGGCGCGTTCGAGAGATCCCACAGGTAATGCTGCACGAACCACAGCAGGGGGTTGGCGATGATGTTGTAGAAGCGGTCGTACGCCTCGTCGTCGGAGGCCACGAGCTTGACGTTGTACTCGTGGCCTTCCGCGCTGCGAACCGGGAACGGCCGGCCGTGGTGGCGCTCGGCGACCATGATGTCCTCGGCCGTCAGGGCGGAGGCGATCCAGGTCACGGGCCGGTGGGTGGCAAGACCGATGAGTGCCGTCACGAGACCGCCGGTTCCGCGGCGCATGCCGCCCTCTTCGAACGTGACCGGACCCCGATTGGAAACCAGTACGAGGGGCCGATCGGCGGAGGTCATCTACACCTCGATGCCCTCGAACAGCGCCAGCCAATCGCGCAGCAGCCGCGGGGTCAGGAACCGCTGGCGCACGAGCTCCTTGCCGTTGCGACCGAGCCGCTTGCCCAATGTCGGGTCCTCGAGGATCTCCAAAGCCCGCCGCGCGCAATCCTCCACGGAGGCCACCAGGAAGCCCGTTTCGCCGTCGACCACCTGCAGTGGGATCCCGCCGACATCACCGCCGATGAACGGCCGCGCCTTCCAGATCGCCTCCGACACGGTGAGACCGAACCCCTCGCGGGTGGACTTCTGGATCACCACGTCCGAATGGGACTGGAAGGCGTTCACCTCAATAGCACCAACATTATTTAGATTATTTAGAATGTGGATGTCGGGATCGCCGTCCGCATGGGCGACGGTCGCGTTGAAGTAGTCCCAGCCCTCGGGGTCGTCGGTGGCCATCGAGCCGACCAGCGCCAGCTGGACGTCGGGTACCTGGGCCTTGACGATCCGGTAGGCGTCGATCACTCCGAGCGGGTCCTTCCACGGATCGAATCGAGAGACCTGGCACATCAGCGGCCGGTCGACGTCGATCCCGAACTGGTCGCAGATGTAGACCGCGTCCTCGGGCGAGAAGGCCATGTTCTTCGGCGCGAGCGGGTCGATCGCCGGCGGCACGATGTGGGCGCGTCCGTCGATCCCGGCCGGGACGTACTGCTGCATGTGGAAGATCGCCGCCACGTAAGGGTCCAGCCACGGCTGCAGTCGCGACAGTGTGGCCGGATTGGGGGTCGAGAGGTCGATGTGGCACCGCCACACCCAGTGGCGCGCGCGCTCGGGCACCAGCGAGGCGATCGCCGCCGGCTGGGGGTCGTGGACGATGCATACGTCCCAGCCGTCCGGCAGCAGCTCGGCATTGATCTTGTTGTATTTCTCCCAGGTCGCCCACTGCTCTTCGGTGAGGTCGTCGGGCGCGCCTTGGAGGGCGTTGTGCATCAGCTTGGTCGCGTTGAAGAACTCCTCGCGTCCGTAGATCACCTGCCATTCGACCTCGAGACCGACGTCGATCATCAGCGGGATCAGCGTGTAGAGGATCTCCGAGACGCCGCCGCCGAACGCCGTCGCGGACAGGTGCAAGATCCGCTTGCCCGCCAGCCGCCCGGCGCGCTCGCGGATCTCATCGACCAGGGGCCGCCCGACGAGCGAGGCGTAATCGGAGAGGTGCTTGGTGCTGACGGAGACTGGCTGGAGCATCGCGCGCAGGCACGATACATCGGGTCAGGAACGCAGCGAGCGCAGCCTGGCGATGCCCTCGTCCACGGCGCGCACGAGCAGCCCGTGGAGCTCGGCGTTGGAAGCAGAGATCGAAGACATCTGGAACTCGTGCCCGGACCCGAGTAGGCGGTGGCGGTCGAGCGGGGCGCCCCACCCGTCGCTGACCACGCCGCCCGCTTCGCACAACACAAGCCAGGGCGCCGCCAGGTCGTACGGCGAGTTGTTCAGCACGTGCCCGCCCCCGATCCGCAGGAACTCCTCGTGCATCCCCGGGACCTCGTCGACCAGTCGCGACCCGACCTCGATCACGGCGTCGAGCTGACCGGTGACGAGCCGCGTCATCGCGAAGGCCTGGGAGCCGAGGTCGAACACGCCACCGCCGACCGAGGAGACGTCGATCAGATCGCCCAGCACCTCGACCGTCGGTCGCGCCGGTCGCCCGCGGAACCCGTAGGCCCAGAACAGACGCGAGAGATCCGTCGCCGCGCTCAGCGACACCCCCCGCGACGACGTGACCCCGGAGCCCCGCACAGCCAGATACCAATCGCCCGTCTTGATCTCGACCACGCACCCCACCGAGACATCCGCCATCACCGGCTCACCGTCGCCGAGCGGCGCCAGCGCGACCGCCACGCACGCCGACTCCAATCCCGCCATCGCCGGCCGCGTGCCGTCGATCGGATCAACCACCAGAACGAACGACGGATTGCCGTCGGTCGCCATCAGACCCCGGTCCTCCGAGTACCACGCGACTCCCGCCGCCCGATCCACAACCAGCTCCTCGAACGCGCTCTCGGCGACCTCGTCGATGGCAAAGGTCACATCCCCGCCCGCGCCGGCGCCCTCCCCGGAGACCGTCCGTCCGGACATCGACCCCAGCAGAGGCACGACCCGCTCGCGCAACGAGCGCGCCAGCTCGAGTACGACGTCCGCGTTCACGACGACGGGATCTCCAGCGTGAACACAGTCTCCCCCGGGCCCGAATCGACCCGCAGCCGTCCCTCCATCCGCTCGGCCAGCTCGGACGCGATGGCCAGCCCGAGACCGGACCCCTGTTTGTCGTCGGCGGTGAAGAACGGCTCGAAGATCCGGCCCAGGGAAGCCTGCTCGATTCCCTCCCCGTCATCGCGCACCGCCAGCCGCACGAAGCCGTTGTCGCGTCCGGCGGTGACGACGATCCGGGTGCCAGAGGGGGTGTGGGTCAAGGCGTTGTCGATCAGGATGCGGACGATCTGAGCCACCCGCACCGGGTCGCAGACGGCGTCGATCGAGCGGGCCGCGAGCCGCAGCTCCAGATGCGAGTCGTGCGAGGCCAGCGTCGGCTCGAACTCCCCTGAGACCGATCGCGTCAGCTCGGCGAGGTCCACCTCCTCCTCGCGCAGCTCGAGCGAGCCCGACTCGAGCCTTGAGAGGTCGAGCAGGTCCACGGACAGCTTTCGCAGCCGCTCGACCTGGTCGCGGACCTGCTCCAGGAAGCGGCGGCGCGTGTCGGCATCCAACTCCTCATCCTCGAGCAGCTCGACGAAACCACCCAGGGAGAACAGCGGCGTGCGCAACTCGTGAGAGGCGGTGGCGATGAACTTCTTGCGCGCCGATTCGAGCTGGGAGAGCTGGCGCTGCATGTCGTTGAAGGCCAGCGCGAGCTGCCCGAGCTCGTCCGAGGAGTCGACCGGGATCGGGTGTTCGAAGTCACCGGCCGCGACCTGCTCCGCCGCCCGCTCGAGCCGCTTGACCCGCAAGGCGAGCCACCGGGCGAGCAGATAGCCCCCGATCAGCGCCAGGGCCAGGGCGATGCCGCCGGCCACGAGGATCTTCTGGCGGACGATCGCGACGCTGCGCAGGACGTCGACGATCTTCGTCGAGTAGACGAGCACGTCGCCGACGTGGCCCTGATACGGGATCGGGACGGCGACCTCAGCCACCTCGCCGGAGCCACTGCCCTCGGTTCCCCGCGCGATGTCCGCCCCTCGCGCGGCCCGGGCCGCGGTCAGCGAGGGGACCGCCTGGCCGGCCACCGGTCCGGCCGAATCGACCTGCACCCACAGCTGGGGCCCTCCGGGGGCGCGCGCGAACGAGACCCCGAACAGGGTCACCCTGTAGCCCGACTGCGCCGCCGCTGCGTCCACCGCCAGCCGGACCCCCGACTGCGCCGCGTTGCCGCCGATCTGCCCGGCGATCGACGACGTGCTGGAGCCCGAAGCCGCCGCAGAGAGCTCGGTCAGCCGCTCGGAGACGAGCCGCGTGCGCAGGCCCGGCGCGACGAACATGTACAGGACCGCGATCGCCACGAGGGTGATCCCGAAGAACACGAGCGCGATCCGGTTTCGGAGCGACAGCAGCGTGCCCCAACGGGCGGTCCGCCCCCGCATCAGCTCTCCGTATCGACGAACCGGTAACCGACCCCGCGGACCGTGAACAGATACTCGGG
This sequence comes from uncultured Solirubrobacterales bacterium, assembly GCA_963794825.1. Taxonomy (GTDB): domain Bacteria; phylum Actinomycetota; class Thermoleophilia; order Solirubrobacterales; family Solirubrobacteraceae; genus Palsa-465. The sequence continues at coordinate 725,755 of CAWCFB010000003.1, read as the reverse complement.
GTCCTTCGGATCGCGCTCGATCTTCTCGCGCAGGTGGCGGATGTGGACGTCGATCGTGCGCGGGTCACGGTAGGCCGAGTCACCCCAAACCCGTGACAGCAGCATGTCGCGCGTGAACACGCGACCGGGGCTACGCGCGAGCGCGGAGAGGATCTCGAACTCGACGAAGGTCAGCGGTGCTTCATCGCCGCGCACGCGCACCGTCCGCTTCAAGAAATCGATCCGCAGGTCCCGCACTACGAGCGGCGCTTCGTCGGCGCCAGTCTCCGCCGGCCGAGTCATCTCCGCCCGGCGCAGCGCCGCCTTGATCCGCGAGGAGAACTCGCGCAGCGAGAACGGCTTGGTGATGTAGTCATCGGCTCCGAGCTCGAGCCCAACCACCTTGTCGATCTCCTCGGATTTCGCGGTCAGCATGATGATCGGCACCGAGCTGCGGCTGCGCAGCCTCCGGCAGACCTCGAGCCCGTCGATCTTCGGAAGCATCAGGTCGAGCACGACGAGGTCGAACGGCTGCTCCTCGAATCGCTCGAGTGCCTGGCGGCCGTCGGTCGCCTGCACGACGTCGTAGCCCTCCTTGCGCAGTGGGTACGAAAGCAGCGTCTGAATCGACTGCTCGTCGTCGACGAGCAGGATGCGAGCTGATCGATCCGCGGTGGTCATCCTAAGAATCCCTAAGAACTGCCCCACACAGGGTAATCGCCCTCAATCCCGGCCCCGGGTCCGGCTAACCTGCCAGGCGATGCTCGACCCGCGGATTTACCGCACGGGCTTGATCGCTGTCGCGCTGGCCGTGATCGTGCTGGCGTTCTCGCTCCAGAACGAGCCTCCAGGCGCGCACGCGACGCTGACGCCAGACGCGTTCAATGCCCAGTCCGCGCTCAACCAGACCGATCAGTGGGCGAAGCGATATCCGAGCCGGCCGCCCGGCTCGGTGCCCGACCAGGATCTGGCCAGCGAGGTGGCCAGCGGCCTCCACCAGCCGGGCTTCGACGTGTCCCGCGACGTGTTCACCGCCCGCACCGCGACCGGCACGAACACGCTCGAGAACGTGACCGCGACCCGACCCGGGACCGGTAATGGAGCGATCGTCGTTGTCGCCCCCCGGGACCACGTCGGCCCGCCGGCAGCGGCGTCGCTGTCGGGCACCGCGACGCTGGTCGACCTCGCCTCGGTGATGTCGGGCGAGACGATCAGCCACACGATCGTGCTCGCTTCGACCGACGGCTCCGATGGTGGCGCCGGCGCGGCACGGCTGATTCGGACCCTGCCCGGTCCGATCGACGCCGTGATCGTGCTCGGAGACATGATCGGCCGGCACGTCCGTCAGCCGGTGGTGGTGCCGTGGTCCAACGGGGTGGGGTTCGCGCCGCTCGCGCTGCGCAACACGATCGCCCAAGCGCTGTCCTCGCAGGCGGGATTGAAGCCGGGTGGCAGCAGCCTGATCGGTCAGCTCGCTCACCTCGCGCTGCCCTTGACCACGACCGCGCAGGGCACCTTCGGCGCCGCCGGGGTCCCGGCGATCACGCTGTCGAGCACCGGCGAGCGGCCGGCTGGGGCCGACGAGCCCACCACCGGTCCGGCGGCGGAGGCGCAGATCAACGGTCTCGGGCGGACCGTGCTGGCGGCCATCAACGCGCTCGACAACGCTCCGACGATCCCGGCGCCGACCGCGTACACGCTGTTCAGCGGCAAGGTTGTGCCGCCGTGGGCGATGCGGCTGTTCGTGCTCGTGCTGATCCTTCCCGTGCTCGGCGTGGCCGTCGATGGCCTGGCGCGCGCGAACCGCCGCGGCTATTCGCTCCTGTCGCCCGCGGTGTCGGTTCTCACCGCTGCCGCTCCGTTCGCCGTGGGCGCGCTGCTGATCGTCGCCGCGCGGCTCGTTCACGTGATCTCGGCCGCGCCGCCGGGGCCGGTCCGGCCCGACACCGTGTCGCTCAAGACCGGTGATATCGCGCTGCTCGCCGTCGTCGGGTTGGTGATCGTGGGGGCGTTCGGTTTGCGGCGTTGGATGGCCCCGCGTCAGACCGTTCGCTCGGCGCGCGTCAAGGCCGAACGCAATGCCGCCGCCGGGCCGGTGGTGGCCGCTCTGATGTCCGTGATCGCGCTGGCGATCTGGCTGAAGAACCCGTTCGCTGCGCTGCTCGTGGTCCCGGCGCTGCACCTCTGGATGTGGGTCGCCGACTCGGATGCGAGAACCGACGAGGCCAATCCCGGCGCGCGGGTGCACCCGATCGCCTCGTTCGCGCTCGTGGCGATCGGGCTGGTGCCGGCGGTCGCGGTCGGGGCCTACTACGTGATCTCCCTCGGGATCGACCCGGCCGGTCTTGGCTGGACTGGGGTCCTGATGCTGGCCGGCGGCCAGATCGGCCTGCTCGCCGCGCTCGAATGGTGCGTGCTGATCGGCTGCACGATCGCCGTGGTCGTGCTGGCCACCCGGGCGGTACGCGCGCCGACGCCCGAGCAGCTCGCCGGTCACCGTGCGCGGCCCGATCACCTACGCCGGTCCGGGCTCGCTGGGCGGAACCGAGTCAGCGCTGCGCCGGTAGGCCCACGATGAGCGCCCGGCGCCTGATCAGGGATGTCTCGTCCGTGCTGATGATCTCCGGCGTGCTGCTGCTGCTCGACGCCGGCCTGACGCTCGTGTGGCAGGAGCCGGTGACCGCGGTGATCGGGCTGATCCAGCGAGCCGGGATCAACAAGTCGTTCCTCAGCTACACGACCCACCCGTTGTCACGGACCGACACCGCCCTGCTCGGGAGGCTGCCCTCGTCGCAGCGGCGGATCGCGTTCCTGGCCCGGCGCGAGCAGCAGCAGGTGAGCGACCGGCGCCGCGATCGGCACGATCTCGATCCACAAGATCGGCGTGAACTTCGACATCGTGCAGGGGACCGACGAGGCGACGCTCGAGAAGGGGCCGGGCCATTACCCGGCCACCGCGTTCCCCGGGCTCGGGCAGACGGTGGCGATCGCCGGGCACCGGACCACGTACCTGGCGCCGTTTCGCAACATCAACGCGCTGCACACGGGCGACAAGATCGTGCTGAGGATGCCGTACGCGACGTTCACCTACGTCGTCCAGTATCAGAAGATCGTCCTCCCCACCGCGCTGTGGGTGACCGACAACGTTGGCTACGAGCGGCTCGTGCTCTCGGCCTGCAATCCGCTGTACAGCGCCGCGCAGCGAATCATCATCTTCGCTCGCCTGGCGTCCGAGCGGCCCAGGCGTGCCGCGCTCAACACCAATTGAACGTCCAGATTGCGCGCCGATAGCCCACGCGCGGGTGCCCGGCAGCCGAAAAGCGGGTAGAGCCTGATCCAGGTAGGCCATCGGCTAAAGCGAACATGGACGACGATCGCGCGCACAAAGTGGCTGAGATCAAGCGGCGTATCCGGGAGGGCGGGTACACCGTCGACCCCGGGGCCGTCGCCGATGCGATCCTGCAGCCGCTGGCGTGAGCTCGACGCCGCGAGTGCTCAGAACGAGTGCTCGTACCCCGACAGCTCGCCGGAGGCGCCCGGGAAGCGAAGGCCCGGCGGACCAGGCAGAACCCGGCCGATCCAGGTCACCGGTGCCCGGTGGCGGCCGTTCGGGGGCATGCAGACGCAGAGCTCGTAGTCGTCGCCTGCGGTGGCGGCGAATGCCCCCGGCTCGACGCCGTCGGCCGCCGCCGCCTCGCGCACCCCGTCGGCCAGCGGTAGCGCGTCGAGGTCGATTTCGATCGCCACCCCGCTGCGCCGGGCCAGATGCCCGGCGTCGGTGGCCAGCCCGTCGGAGATGTCGATCATCGCGTGGGCGCCGGCCAGGGCCAGCTCGCGGCCGAGCCGGAGCTGCGGCCGCGGGCGCACGTAGCGCTCGCGCCGCGCCGCGTCGGCCGTGGGGTCCGAAAGCGCGGCCAGGCCGACCCCCCCGCCGCCCAGCGACGCCCGTGACCCCGACGAGGTCTCCGGGCCGCGCGCCGTCGCGCCCGACCAGCTCGCCCGGGTCGGCCGCCCAGCCGACGACCGTGAAGGACACGAGCAGCGTCGTCGGCTCGGGTCACGTCCCCGCCGGCGATCACCACGCCGCACGACGAGGCGAGCTGCGTCGGCGCCCGACACAACCGAGACCGCGTAGGCGGCGTCGGTTCCCTCGGGTAGCCCGAGCGCGAGGTAGGCCTCGCCGCCGCCACCGACGCCCATCGCCGCCAGGTCGGAAAGCGCCGCCGCGAGCGCGCGCCAGCCGATCTCCTCGGCGCTCATGACCGCGCTGCGGAAATGGACGCCGTCGACCATCGCATCGACGGAGGTGACCGCGAACGGCCCCCCGGCGCGCACCACCGCTGCGTCATCGCCGAGCCAGCGGACGACCCGCGGCCCGCCGCTTGAGAGGACCTGCTCGAGCGCCTCGATCAGCGCCAGCTCAGAGTTGGGGCTCACGACCCCGGCGCGGCTCAGCGGTGGCGGTAGACGATCCGCGCGCGGTCCAGGTCGTACGGAGACAGCTCGACCCGAACGCGGTCGCCCGGCAGGATTCGGATCCGAAAGCGCCGCATCTTCCCCGCGACGTGGCCGAGCACCACGCGATCCATGTTGTCGAGCTTGACGCGGAACATCGCGTTGGGCAGCGCCTCCACGACCTCGCCTTCGAGTTCGACTTTCTCTTCTTTAGGCATGAACGGGCGACAACGGTAGCAGCGAAATGCGCGCGCTAGTGGCCGTTGCCGTGCCCGTTGCCGTTCCCACCGCCGCCGGGCTGATGGCCGTTCCCATAACCCGGGGGCGCCCCGACGGCGCCGCCACCGGTGGGAGGTCCGGTCGTCGTCGTCGGCGCGACCGGCCCGGTCGGAGTTGTTCCTGTGGTGGAGGTGGGCGGGGCCGTCGTCGCGGTGCTTCCGGCCTGGCCGTTGCTTCCGGCCTGGCTGTTGCTCTGGTTGAACTTGGAGTTGCCGGTGACCGAGAAATTCCCGAAGAACGGCTGTCCCTGCCATGACACCGTCGGCGTCGTGAAGTCGCCGCAGTAGCCGTTCGACGCCGATGCCATGTAGTCGTGCCAGATCGGCGCGGCGAGCGATGCCGCCGAAGCCGTTGGCCATCGGGATGTTCCCCTGGGGATAGCCGACCCACACTGCGGTCGAGAGCTGCGGGGTGTAGCCGACGAACCACGCGTTGGCCAGGTTCTCCGAGGTACCGGTCTTGCCCGCCGCGGGGCAGCCATAGTTGGCGGCGGTGCCCGTGCCCTGGGTGACGACGCCTTGCAGCACCTTGTCGGCCGCGTAGACCTGTCCGTACGGGAACACGCGGTTGCCCGTCGGGTTGGCGAAGTTGACCGGTGCTCTTGTCGGGAAACACGACCCGGCTGATCGCGGTCGCCTGATGGTGGACGCCGCCGCTGGCCAGCGTCGCGTAGGCGTCGGCCATCTCCAGTGGGGTAACGCCGACCCGCAGACCGCCGATCACCTCGGCCGGGTTGCCGTCGAGCGGCGAGGTGATCCCCATTGCGTGCGCGGTCTGGTCGAGCTTCGACCAGCCGAGGTCGGCCGCCAGCTGGGCGAACACCGTGTTGTCCGAGTCGATCGTCGCCCGGGTGATGTTGATGTCGCCCTGATAGGAGAGCTCGGCGGTGTGCACCGACCAGGTGGGATCGGCGGGCAGCCACCCGGCGGTGAGGAGGTGTGAGTTGTAGTACGTGCTGTTGGGGTCGCCGTTGTAGTCGTGGATCAGGGTCATCAGCGCGAACACCTTGAATGACGATCCCGATGAGCGGTGCGCCGAGGAGGCGTAGTCGAACGTCGTCTGCGCGTAGGTGGCCGAAGTGGCCATCGCGACGATCTCGCCGTTGAGCGGGTTGATCGAGACGAGCGCCGCGGCCGGCTGCCCGGGGCCGCCTTCATGCGAGAGGATCGCCTGCTGCGCGAGCGCCTCGTCGCGCGGATCGATCGTGGTGTAGATCTTCAGCCCGCCTTGGGTGACCCGCGGGCAGTAGGTCGGCGTCGTGGGACAGAACTTCGCGATCAGCTGATGCTGGACGTAGTCGAAGATGTAGGGCTGCTTGCGGGTGTTGAAGGCGCCGTTCTGCACCACCTGAAGCCGCGATGACTCGGCCGCATTGGCCTGTGACTGGGTGATGTAGTGCGACTGCACCATCGCCTGCAGCACATCGTGGCGGCGTTGCCGCGCGGGCCCGGGATGCAGGAACGGGTTGTAGTCGGAGGGCGCTTGCGGCATCCCCGCCAGAAGCGCTGCCTGCGCGAGATTGATCTTCGTCACCCGCTTGTTGAAGAACATCTGCGAGGCGGCGCCGACGCCGTACGCCGTCTGTCCGCCGACGGTCCCGTAGGGCACGTCGTTCAAGTAACTGTCGAGAATCCACCGGCGACCGCGGAGCTTGAACAGCTGCTCGGCGAGCTTCGCCTGGATGATCTTGTACTTCAGGTTGCGGTGGGACTTGATCTGCGGGTACAGGTTGTCCACCAGCTGCATCGTCAGCGTCGACGCGCCCTGCAGAGTGGCGCCACCGTTGAAGATGTCCCTGGCCGCCGCGCGGATGATGCCCGTGTAATCGAGCGCTCCGTGCTGGTAGAAGCGGCGGTCCTCGATCGCAATCGTCGCCTCGCGGAGGACCTGCGGGATCTGGCGGGCGGCGACCGGGGTGCGCAGCGTGTCCGACTGGATGTACCCGAGCGATTGGCCGTCGGAAGCGAACACCTGCGAGAGCTGCCCGGGGACCTGCGGCTTGAGCTGGTTCAAATTGGGCGCCGAATCGGCGACGCTGACCACCCAGCCGACGAGCGCCAGCACGGCCAGCGTCACCGATGAGACGGCCACGAGCACGGACATCAGGATCACCCGTCTAACGGGCGATCCACGGTGGCGGCTACGGCGCCGGTGGCGGTCGCGTCGGCTCATAAAGACTCAAGAGGGCAGGGTCGGGGCTCCGGGGTGGTCGTTCGGAGCACCTACGAACGTACCCACCGAAACTGAAAGAAAGTCTAACTTCGACGGGATTTCGGGACGCCGGACGCGTGTCCTCTCTCTGGTTACGATCGCCCGCATGGGCGCGATCAGCTTCGACGCGATGGGCACGTTGGTCGAGCTCGAGCCGCCGGCGCCCCACCTCGCGCGCGCGCTCGAGGTTCCGCTCGCCGACGCGGAGCGGGCGATCGCCGCCGAGATCGCGTACTACCGGGCCCATCTCGATGAAGGCCGGGATGCCGACGCCGTCGCGGACCTCCGCCGGCGATGCGCCGGGGTGGTCGCGCAAGAGCTGTCGATCGACGGCGACGTGACCGACGCGCTGCTGGCCTCGCTCCGGTTCGAGGTATTCGCCGATGTGAAGCCGGCCCTGGAGCGGCTGCGAGAGCGCGGGGAGCGGCTCGCCGTCGTCAGCAACTGGGACGCCTCGCTGCCCGACGTGCTCGCCCGGCTCGGGCTCGCCCCGCTGTTCGACGCGATCCTCACCTCGGCCCAAGCCGGCGCTCGCAAGCCGGATCCGGCGATCTTCAGCTCCCTCGGCTTCCCGGTCTCGCTCCACGTCGGAGACAGCGTCAAAGAGGATGTGGCCGGAGCCCGGGCGGCTGGGATCGAGCCGGTGTTGCTGAGGCGCGACGGCGCCGGCGGGCCGGCGGGGGTACGCACTATCGCCTCGCTGTCTGACCTGTGATCATCCTCCCGTGGCCCGTTGGCTCGTGACCGGCGCCGTCTTGCTGTCGATCGCCGGCTGCGGATCGACCCGCGCGAAGCCTCACCCGGCGACCCACGCCACAGCCACCGCCACCCATCCGCGGACGACGCCCGGCACGCTGACCGTCCCGGCGCCGCCGCCGACCGGAGTCCGGGCGAACCCCGCGGCCGTCGCGGTGATCCGCAACTGGTCCGACGCGCTCCGCCACGGCAACCTCGCCGCGGCCGCCCGCTACTTCGAGGTACCCAGCGTGATGATCAACGGGGTCGTGGCCGGCGGCAACGTGGACGTTTTCCGGATCCACACCGCCGCCCAGGCCGTGCAAGCGAACGAGACGCTGCCGTGCGGGGCGAAGCTGATTTCGGCCGACATGCGCGGGCAGTACGTCAATGCGCTGTTCGCGCTCACCGGCCGACCCGGCCCTGGGGGCTCGAACTGCGCCGGAGGGGCAGGCACGACGGCGCGCACCAACTTCGTGATCGCGCACGGACGGATCATCGCCTGGATCCGCGCGCCGAGCGACCCCGGCGACAACGGCGCTGGCCAGTCTCCGGGACCGGTTGCCTAGACCGGCCGTCGATCGTCCCCGCTATACCAGGAAAATCGACGGCCACATGCAGAGCGTCCCCCCACCGAGCGTCGCGCCGACCGCCCCCGTCACAACCGAAGAGCCCGCGTGGCGGCTGTGGATGGCCCCCGCCGGCGTGCTCCTCGGCCTCGCGGCGGGCCTCGTCGCGACGATCATCGTCCAGATCGTCGGTCAGGGCGGCGGCTCCCTCTCGCACCCGACGCCCGCCGTGTCGATCATCGGCGACATCGTCTTTGACCTGGGTTTCGTCGCGGCGGCCATCTACCTGACCGCGCTCGTCGTCCGGCCGTTGCCCGCGTACTTCGGATTCCGCCCGACGGCGCTGCGCCGCGCTGCGGTCACCGTGGTGATTGCCGCCGTCCTGTACTACCTCGTGACGCTCGCCTACGCGGCGATCGTCAACATCCACACCTCCGACAAGCTGCCGAGCGAGCTGGGGGTTTCCAAGAGCACCGCGGCGCTCGTCGCCGCGACCGTTTTCGTGTGCGTGATCGCGCCGATCTGCGAGGAGTTCTTCTTCCGCGGCTTCCTGTTCGGGGTCTTGCGCCGGTGGCATATCGAGATCGCCGGCCGCGAGTGGGGACCGTGGGTGGCGGCGCTGATCACCGGCCTCCTATTCGGATTGGCCCACGCCGGGTCGGCGGCGGGGGAGTATCTGTTTCCGCTCGGGTTTCTCGGGTTCGTGCTCTGTCTCGTCCGGTGGAGGACCGGATCGCTTTACCCGTGCATGGCGCTCCACTCGGCCAACAACGCGCTCGCGCTGGGCGTCAACCAGGAGCACTGGGGCGCACTTCCGATCTTCGGCTTGACCCTGGGGTCGTGGCTGGTGATCGGCGCCTTCACCGGCCCGCTATCGCGAGTTCGGGTTTCCGCCGCCCGTTCTTGATTTACTTCTCAAGCGATGAGACGACTAGGGGCGGCCGCGGTGGCGGCACTGATGCTGCCGATCGCATCGGCACAGGCGGCGACGACCACGACGACCACGCCTGCCCAGGCCGCGGGTTCGCTGACGCTGACGCTCCCTGACGCGTACTCGGTCAACCAGCAGGCAGTGACCGTCCCGAACCGCGCGGTGCACGTCCAGGGCACGGTCCGGCCGTACGTCAAGGGCCAGAAGGTGACGGTCAAGGCGTTCCTTCAGGGCAGGCTCGTGAAGACCACCACGCAGTGGATCTACCCCTCGAAGAACGGCCGCTACGGCTGGTTCAACCGGCCCCTGTCAATGTCCCGCGCGGGGAACGTACTCATACAGGTCACGCACGCGAAGAACGCCGCCCAGCGCGGCTTCGGCTCGCTCCGGCGCTACTCGGTCCTGAATCCGAGCGCCGGCCCCGGCTCGCGCGGCCCGTTCGTGCAGCTGATTCAGCAGCAGCTGCGCAAGCTCCACTTCTACCTGATCGAGTCCGGCGTCTACGACAGCTACACCGGTTGGGCGCTCGACGCCTACCACCGGCTGCTCGGCTGGGGGACGTCGCAGAGCCTGGACACCAACACGGTCCGCTACCTGCTCAACGGCTGGGGCGAGTTCCACGTCCGGTTCCCCAATCAGGGCCGTCACGCGGAGGGCAACCTGTCCAAGCAGGTGCTCGCTCTGATCAACGGTTCTCAGGTGTACGCGCTGTACCCGATCAGCTCGGGCAAGCCCTCGACCCCGACGATCCTCGGCAGTTTCCACGTCTACTCGAAGGTCCCGGGCTACCTCCCCGACGGGATGTTCTACTCGAGCTTCTTCATCGGGGGCTACGCGATCCATGGGTACAACCCGGCGCCCGACTATCCCGCCAGCCACGGTTGCATGCGCGTCCCGATCCAGGACGCGATCTCGATCTACAACTGGTTGCAGATCGGGAACGCCGTCGATACCTACTTCTGAGAGCGGCCGGGACCGTTAGCTCATTCCGCGCGTGAAGCGCGCGGTGAAGCCGATCCCGGCGCCGTAGACCAGCAGCGCCAGCACCGCGGGCAGCGCGTGCTCGACCCACGGGTTGTCGGACTGCACGATCGAGCTGAACGGCGAGGTGAGCGTCGAGGCGGCGCCGTCGATGAAGCGGCGCGGTTGGGCGTGGCGCACGGGCCGCGGCGCGCCCGAGGACACGGGGTTCGCGGGCGTGATTTCCGCCACCTGGTGGGCCGAGGCGCCGGCCAGCTGATCGCGCGCGAACATCGCGAACGAGACGAGCACGAGCGCCGAACAGACACATGCGACGAGGACGAGCAGCCGATGGATCACGGGATCGGTATCGGCCGACCGCCGCTCTACCATGACCTCCGCGCGATGGAGCTCGACGCCCAGGCCACCTTGATCGAGGAGTTGCGCGACCACGCGCTGGTGATCGGTGAGGTGGTCCTGACGAGCGGCGCCACCGCGCAATACCTGATCGATGCCAAGCGCGCGATCCTGCTGCGCCGCGGCTTCGAGGCTCTCTCGACGCTCGTCGCCGCCCAGGCGACGAAATGGGGGGCGACCGCGGTCGGAGGAATGACGATGGGCGCCGACCCGATCGCCTGCGCCGCGTTGGCCGGCGGCGCCGATGTGAAGGCGTTCTTCGTGCGCAAGGAGGCCAAGCAGCACGGCCTATCGCGCCGAATCGAGGGTCCCCTGCTCGAGCCCGGCGACCGCTGCATGCTGGTCGAGGACGTGGTCACCACGGGCGGCTCGACGATCCGGGCGCTCGAGGCGGTTCGCGAGGAGGGCCACGAGCTCGTCGGGGTGCTGGCGATCTGCGACCGCCTGGCCGGCGGCGCCGAGAAGATCAAGCAGGCGTCGGGGGTGCCCTACCTCGCGTTGAGCACGATCGACGACGTGTATCCGGAGCGGGCGGACAAGTAGTAGTTCCCGGTGGCCGCATGCGGCCACCGGCCGGCGGCGCATGCGCCGCCGGGGGCGGGGTGCATGCACCCCGCCCTCAGCGTCCGGGGACGAGGACCCCGAAGGGGTGGTGATGGGTCTGGATCCAGGCCGCGGTCACGCGCTGGCAGTTCGCCCGGTTCTGGGGCGCGTTGTCGTGGAAGGCCTGGGTCTCCCACCCGTTCGGGAGCTCGATGAAGAGCAGGATCGGGTACTTGCGCTTGAGCTCCTTCTTGGGCAGGTAGCCGATGTTGTCCACGTTGACGTGCTCGAGCCAAGCCAGCAGGCTCGCGTACTCGGTGTTCGTGACCGCGTGGCCGCAGCGGAGGATCGCCTTGGGGCCGCCGAGGTGGTTGATCGTCCCCGAGAGCAGGTTGATCACCTTCGTCCGGTCGCGCTCGTGGGCGAGGTCGCGGTGCTCGAAGCGCACGCGGGCGACGGCGGCGGGGACCATCGGGCCGACCAGCGCGGCCGCCAGTACCCCGGCTCCGATTCGGAAGCGCAGGTTGCCCCTTCGCCGGAGCTCGATCAGCAGCCAGCCGAGTGCGACGCCGGCCAGCGCAGTCTGGAGTGCCGCCGGCTCGAAGATGTACCGGGGCTGACCGGGCAGCCCCTTGAGATCGAGCGCGGTCTCGGTGAGGACGTAGAGGACCGCGCTGGCCCCGACGAGCAGCGTCGGCCAGTTGCGGCGCAGCCAGGCGACCGCGAGCGCGAACAACGCGCCGAGCTGCATCGGCAGGTACGTGAGCTCGGTGTAGCGGTGGAAGCTGGCGATGATCTTGTTCCCGTGCGGGGCGCGTGGCGAGCGGAGCGCGAGTTGCTCTGCGATGAAGGGGCGCCCGTTGGTGATCGTCGGGATCCCGAACCACCCGAACAGGATCACCACCCAGCCGACGATGAGCAGCTTGCGCGTGTGCGGCCTTTTGATCCACAGCCAGATCGTGAACGGGGCCAGCGTCGACCAGACCTCCGGACGGCCGAGCCCGGCGAAGCAGCCGACGACGAACGCGAGCCGCTCGTGGCCGGACAGGTACGCGTCCCAGGCGGCGACGAACAGCGTGACGATCATCGGGTCCGATTGGACGCTGAGCACGATGTGCAGGTAGTTCTCGATCCCCAGCAGCCCGGCGCCGGCGAACACGGCGGCGGCAATCGCCGGCCAGCGATTCGCAGGATCCTCGCCGAGCACGAGCCGGTAGGCGATCCGCGCCGTGAACACGCAACCGACGAGCGAGACGCCGACGGCGGAGAACATCCACAGCCACAGCTGGTAATGGCCGAACAGCGCGAACGGCGCGGTCAGGATCAGCGGCAGCGGCTTCCACGAGGGAGCGCCGGCCAGATCGAGGTGGCCGTGGATCGTCTCGTAGCCCCACACCAGCCACCCGTAGGGGTCGTAGCCCGGTCGGGTTCGCGCCCACACCACGAGCGGGATCGCCAGCAGCGCCAGGATCACGGTGGCCGTCCACCACGGATGGCGGCGAATGAAGGCGAACGCCGACGCCACGCGAGGCGTGCGTACTTGTCCCGAGGTCGCCGACTTCGGGATCGGCGGTGCTTCTAGCGTGTTCTCAGACACGAGGCGGCGGTGACGGTAGCAAAGCCCACTTACGCCTTGTTATGTGCCCCCGGCAGGAATCGAACCTGCATCCCGCGCTTAGGAGGCGCGTGCTCTATCCGTTGAGCTACGAGGGCTCCGCAGCCTCAGAGTAGCCCTTCGTTGATGCTCCGTTAAGGCGCGTGAAAGTACCGGCGCGTCGATGTAGGGTGCGCAGGAGAATGGGGTGCGACGCGAAATGGCGCACAGGACGAACCGGCGTTCGCTCGCGACAGAGTTGATCCTGAGGAGGGTTTCTAGGCATGCAGAAGCTTTTTAGAACAGCGATTGCGGCAGCCGCCGTGGCGCTGGTCGCGCTCGTCGTGAGCGCGTGCGGTTCGAGCTCCAACAACAAAAGTTCGAGTTCGTCGATCTCAGTCGGGCTGGCGACGTCCGGACCCGGCCTGACCGCCCCGACGACGGGCTCCGGGACCAAGGTGTCTGGCGGCACCGCGTACTTCGCCGAGTCCTCGCAGGCTCCGCCGAACTACATCTTCCCCATGTACACGTTTGCGGTCTGCAGCACGACCAACGCCAACCAGCTGATGGACATGCTGTATCCGACGATGTACATGTACGGCAACAATTACCGCCCGACGGTCGACTACGCCAACTCGGTCGCTCAGCCGCCGGCGACTTCCAACGGCGGCAAGACCTTCACGATCAAGCTGAACTCGTGGAAGTGGTCAAACGGCGAGCAAGTGACCTCGCGTGACCTCGTCTTCTGGATGAACGTGCTCAAGGCGAGCCCGTCGACCGAGTGGTGCGGGTACGCGCCGGGCTACTTCCCGGACAACGTGGTCAGCTACTCGGCCCCGAATCCGACCACCTTCACGATCACCTTCAACAAGGTGTACGACCCCGAGTGGATCCTCTACTCGGAGCTCTCGCAGATCACCCCGATGCCGCTGGCCTGGGACCGGACCTCGCTTTCGCAGAAGGCCCCGACCACCGACAACGGTCATCTGCCGGACACGACCAAGGCCGGCGCGGCGGCCGTCTACGCATTCCTTGACAAGCAGTCCAAGGATCTCGGCAGCTGGGGTACCTCCCCGCTGTGGAGCGTCGTCGACGGACCGTTCAAGCTCCAGAACCTGACCAGCGACGGTGAGGCGACGTTCGTGCCGAACTCGAGCTATTCGGGAACGCCGAAGCCCACGATCTCGAAGCTCGTCGAGCTTCCGTTCACCAGTGAGGCGGCGATCTACAACACGATCCGCTCCGGTGGTCCGAACGCGATCACGGTCTCCAGCATCCCGGCCCAGTATGCGCCGCAGGACAACGCGCTCGCGGCGGAGGGCTACACCGTCAACAAGGCGGCGAGCTACTCGTTCAACTACTTCCCGCTCAACCTGAACTCGAACGCACCCACCTCCCCCGGTGGCGCAACCGATCCGGTACATCTTCCGGCAGACGTACTTCCGGCAAGCCCTGCAGCACCTGATCGACCAGAACGGCTGGATCCATGCGTTCCTGTTCAACACGGCGGTTCCCGACCTGCGGCCCGATTCCGTTCGCGCCGCCGAGCCCGCTGGTGAACACGTCGGGAATCAGTTTCTCGCCGTGTTCGTTCTCGCCGTCGACGGCCAAGCAGCTGCTCACCAGCCACGGCTGGAAGGTGGTGCCGGGCGGGACGACGACGTGCCAGAACCCGAGCCTGTGCGGCACGGGGATCTCGAAGGGCGAGGGAATCTCGTTCAACATCGACTACCTGTCGGGCGTTGTCGCCACTCAGAATGAGATGAACGACCTCGCCTCGCAGGCGAAGAAGCTCGGGATGACGATCAACCTGACGACCCACCCGTTCAGTACGGTGATCTCCCTCGGAGCCCCGTGCCCGGCCACCAAGGCATCGTGCAAGTGGTCGGCGGAGAACTGGGGCGCCGGCTGGATCTACGGTCCGTCGTATCTGCCGACCGGTGAGCCGCTGTACAACCCGGGCTCAGCGGCGAACGCCGGCAGCTATCAGGACACGCAGATGACCAACCTGATCACCAAGACGATCACGGGCCCGGTCTCGCAGGAGAGCAACGCGCTGGCGACCTACGCGTCATACGCCGGCGCAGCAAGATCCGGTGATCTTCGGACCGACCTCGGTCGGTACGTACACCGGCGCTGCCGGCACGCTGGTCAGCAAGAAGCTGGGCGGCTACGCGGCCAACGCGCTGGGCTTCCTGGAGCCGCAGTTCTGGTACTTCACGAAGTAGATTGTCGACTGAAGTGAACCGCGGTGGGATGATGTACCCGGCATGACCGGGTACATCATCCGCCGCCTCGGGCAGTCGATCATCGTGGTCATCGGGGTCACGCTGATCACCTACCTGCTGCTCTACCTCCTGATCATCCATCAGGGCATCGGGACCGTGACGCGCGAGGAGCTCAACGACCCTCGCGCCTCACCCCAGGCGATCGCCCTGTTCACGCACCAGAACTTCTTTGACCGGTCGTTCTTCGTGCAGTACTGGCACTTCCTGGTGCGGTTGCTGCACGGGAACCTCGGATACTCCTACCGGCTGAACCGGACCGTCGATGGGCTGCTGGGCACGGACCTGCCCCGCGATCTGATCCTCGGCGGTTTCTCGCTCTTCTTCTCGTTGTTGATCGCGGTTCCGGTGGGCGTCGTCCAGGCCGTCAAGCGCAACAAGGCCGCGGACTACGTGGGGACCGGCATCAGCTTCATCCTCTACTCGATGCCGCAGTACGCGATCGCGCTGCTGCTGATCCAGCTGCTGGCGATCAGCTTCCACGTGTTCCCGGCCACCGCGCCACAGTCGACCTCGGCCTGGGGCGTGCTCAGCCACCCCAGCGGGTTAGTGCTGCCGATCGCCAGCCTCACCCTCGTCTCCTACGCCTACTTCAGCCGGTATATGCGCTCCTCGGCGATCGACACCCTCGCCCAGGACTACATCCGCACGGCGAGAGCCAAGGGCCTCTCCGAGCGTCTGGTGCTGATGCGCCATCTGCTGCGCAACTCGCTGATCACGGTGGTCACCCTCGTGGGGCTGTCGATCCCGCTCATCCTCACCGGAACTCTGATCATCGAGCAGGTGTTCAACTTCCAGGGGGCTGGGCTCGAGTACTACAACGCGACCTTGAGCAACGACTTCCAGGTGATGCTGGGCATCACCGTGCTCGTGGGCGTGGTGACCGTCGTCGGCAACCTGATCGCCGACATCGGCTACGCGGTCCTGGATCCGAGGATCAGGTACTGAGCCCGTGACGACGATCAATCCCTCACAGGTCGACGTCGAGCTGGTCCCAGAGGGCGGCGAGGTCGTCGCCAGCGGCAGCCCGTGGCGCCTCGTTGGCCGCACCTTCGTTCAGAACAAGCTGGCGATCATCGGCGTGGTCGTGATCATCCTTTTGGTCCTGTTCTGTTACATCGGCCCGCTGATCCATTCCACCGACCAGCTCAACCCGAGCCTGGCCGCGACGAACCAAGGTCCAGGCGGCGGTCACCTGCTCGGGACCGACTCGAACGGCTTCGACATCCTTGGCCGGCTGATGGAGGGAGGCAAGAGCTCGATCGAGGTCGGGCTGGTCGTCGGGTTCGCCTCCACGCTGATCGGCCTGATCTACGGCGCGATCTCGGGCTACTTCGGAGGCATTCTGGACGCTGTGCTGATGCGGCTCGTCGACATCGGCCTGGCCATCCCGCTCGTTTTCCTGTTCATCTTCGCGGCTCAGATCTACAAGCCGAGCCTCGGGCTGCTGATGCTGCTGCTGGTGGTCGTCTCCTGGCTGATCCCGGCCCGATTAGTCCGGGGCGAGGCGCTCACCCTGCGCACGCGCGAATACGTCCAGGCGGTAAAGGTGATGGGCGGCACGCCGTGGCGGATCATCCTCCGCCACCTCGTGCCGAACACGATCGGGACGATCGTCGTCACGGTTACGTTCCAGATCGCCAACGCGATCCTCACGCTCGCCGTCCTGCAGTACCTGGGGTTTGGGCTGCCGGCCAGCACCCCGACCTGGGGTGGCATGCTCTCGGACGGGACCACGTTCCTCCAGGACGGGTATTGGTGGGAGGTATATCCCGCGCTGATCATCATCGTGCTGGCCGTGGTTGCCTTCAACTTCATCGGCGATGCCTTGCAGGACTCCTTCGACGTCCGGCTCCAGGAGCGGTGATTTCGTGGCCCCGCTGATCGAAGTCGTCGACCTGAAGACGCGGATCCCGCTCCGCAGCGGCACGGTCCACGCCGTCGATGGCCTCAGCTTCGAGGTGAACGAGGGTGAGACGGTCGGGATCGTGGGCGAGTCGGGCTGCGGCAAGACGATGGCTGCGATGTCGATCATGCGGTTGCTGCCGCGCAACGCGTACATCGCCGGTGGTGAGATCAACTTCGGCGGACGTGACCTGGTCAAGCTCACCGACGCGGAGATCCGCAAGGTGCGCGGCAACGACATCGGGATGGTGTTCCAGGACCCGATGACCTCGCTCAACCCGACGATGACGATCGGAAGGCAGATCGCCGAGGTCGTGCTGATCCACCGCGACGTCTCCAAGGACCAGGCGATGGAGCGGGCGGCGGAGGTGCTCGAGCTGGTCGGTCTGCCCCGTCCCCGGGAGCGGCTGAAGGACTACCCCCATCAGCTCTCCGGCGGGCTGCGCCAGCGGGTGATGATCGCGATGGCCCTCGCCTGCGATCCCAAGCTGCTGATCGCCGACGAGCCGACGACCGCGCTGGACGTGACGATCCAGGCCCAGATTCTGCGCCTGCTCGACAAGATCAAGGCCGACTTGGGAATGGGGATCATCCTCATCACCCACGACATGGGCGTGATCGCCGGCCGGACCGACCGCGTCGTCGTGATGTACGCCGGCGTGAAGATCGAGACCGCCGAGACGCTCGAGCTGTTCACCCACGTTCGGCACCCCTACACCGAGGCGCTGCTCGCGTCGATTCCGAAGCTCGACCAGGATCGCAGCCAGGTGCTGTATTCGATTCCCGGGCTACCGCCGGACCTGCGCCGGCCGCCACTCGCCTGCCGGTTTGCCGCCCGGTGTGCGTTTGCCACCGAGCAGTGCCGCACCCAGGAGCCCAAGCTCGAGCCCGATCCGGACGACCCGGACCATAAGTTCGCCTGCTTCCATCCGCGTGCCTCCTCCGCGGCGGACATCTCGGAAGTGGCCGCCGGTCTGCTCGCCGAGGCGGAGTCCAACCAAGCGCTGGCGGACGCGTTCGGCAAGGAGCTGCAGCTGCTGGAGATCACCGACGCGGAGGCCGCCGCCCTCGTCGAGAGCCGCGGGGCGGGCAAGCCCGACATCGCGCTCGAGTTCAAGTCGGTCTCGAAGGAGTTCCCGGTCACCGCGGGCGCCGTCCTGCGCCGGCGGATCGGCACGTTGCACGCGGTCAGTGACGTCGACTTGGCGATCCGCCGCGGAGAGACATTTGGGCTCGTCGGCGAGTCGGGGTGCGGTAAGACCACGCTCGGCCGTCTCGGCGTCGCGCTCGAGGTCCCGACAGGCGGCGAGGTGATCTTCAACGGAGAGGACATCAACCAGTTCAAGCGCGGCGAGCTTCGCGAGAAGCGCCGCGACCTGCAGTTCATGTTCCAGGATCCGTACGCCTCGCTCGATCCCCGGATGCGCGTCAAGGAGATCATCTCCGAACCGCTCGACATCGCCAAGCGCGGCAGTGCGAAGGACCGCGACGCGGCGGTGCGCAAGCTGCTCGACGAGGTTGGGCTGGCCCACGACGCGATGGAGCGCTACCCGCACGAGTTCTCCGGCGGCCAGCGCCAGCGGCTCGGGCTCGCGCGGGCGATGGCCCTGAGTCCCGAGGTGATCGTCGCCGACGAGCCCGTCTCGGCGCTCGACGTGTCGATCCGCTCACAAGTGCTGAACCTGATGAAGCGCGTCCAGGCGGCGCACGGGCTCACGTACATCGTGATTTCGCATGACCTGTCGGTCGTTCGTTACGTCGCCGATCGGATCGGCGTCATGTATCTGGGCAAGATCGTCGAGATCGGCACCGGGGACGACATCTACGAGCGTCCTGCGCACCCGTACACCTCCGGCCTGCTCGCGGCGATTCCGCTTCCGAACCCCGAGGCCGCGCGGGCCAAGCGGGGCGAGGTGCCGATTCGCGGGGAGCTGCCCTCGCCGCTGAACCCGCCCTCGGGCTGCCGCTTCCGCACCCGCTGCCCGCTGGCCCAGGACAAGTGCGCCGAGGTCGTGCCCAGGTTGCGATCGTTCGGCGGCGAGCACATGGCGGCGTGCCACTTCCCGCTCCAGCGTCCGGTCGATCCCGACTCCGACGGGGAGAAGGTCGAAGTGACCGCTCCCGCGCCGGACGACGCACCGGCCGAGCAGCCGAGCTGAACCGTCTCATAGCCCAGAATCGGGGCGCGACCGCCGCCGCGGTGGTCGTGGTGCTGCTGGCCGCGATAGCGGCTGGCGCTCCGGCGATCGTCTCGGCCTTCGGTGTCGGCGGACCGAGCGTGCGCCACCCCGGCGCGGTCAGCGCTCTCGGCGTGGCCAGCGGCCCCAGCTCCGCCCATCCGTTCGGGGTCGACGAATTGGGGCGCGATGTGCTGGCGCGCGTGATCTACGGGCTCCGCACCGCTCTGTTCGTGGCCATGGCGGGCACCCTGATCGCCGCTGCTCTCGCGCTCCTAGTCGGGTTCGTCGCCCGCCACGTCCCGACGGTCCTCCGCAGCGCGTTGCAGTGCGTCGTCGAAGCGTTTGCCGCGTTTCCTGTGGTGATCCTCGGATTAGCGGTCGGAACCTCGTGTGATTCGGGCGGGTGCGGCGGCTGGGGCGATCTCGCCCGGGGTGTCGACGGTCGTGTTCGTCGTCGCCTTGTGCGGATTCGGGCCGGTCGGGCGCGCAGCGGTGCGCGGCGCGTCGTGGCGGTCGCCGGCCGCTGCCGCGCTCCGATTCGTGCCGGCGGCGGTACTGCTCGAGGCGGGGCTCGGCTTTCTGGGCGCCGGCGTCCGCGGCGCGACCGCCGACTGGGGCCAGATGCTGGCCGGGGCCGAGCACGCGCTGGTCAGCGGCGACCCGGCGTGGTGGCTGCTGCTGTTCCCGGGGGTCGCGTTGGTCATCACGGTGCTCGCGTGGCGGGTCCTCGCCTACGCGGTGGGCGGGGCGCCGGCGACGGTCGGCGGGGGGCCGGCGACGGTCGGCGGGGGGCACCGTCGCCGAGTGTGGAGGCTGGCCCAGCTGGCCCCCGTGGCCCTGATCGCGTTTGTGCTCTTCTGGGTGCTGCCCGCGCGCCGCGGTGCATCGATGTTCGGCCACTCGCCGCTGGGCGCGATCTGGTCTCATCTTTCGGGGACCGTTTCGGTGCTCGCCGGCGTCGTGGTTCTGTGGCTCGTGCTCGGACCGATCCTGAGCCTGGCCGCGGCGAGACGGCACGGCCGTCCGGTGCGGGCGGCGGCCTTCGGGCTCAGCTGCGCGCCGGTGTTCTGGCTCGGGTTGATCGCCGTCTGGCTGTTCGCTTCCGATGTCGGCAAGCTGGCCGTGCTGCCCGGTGTCGGGCGCTACGTCGGCCTGACCGCCGCGCCGGGCAAGTGGCTGGGGTCGCTGGTGCTGCCGTGGATCGCGCTCGGCCTGTGGTGGTCCGCGCGAGGGACGCTCGCGGTGCAGCCCGAGGTGGCGCGGGTTCTGACCGCGGACTTCGTCCGTCTGGCGCGGGCCAAGGGGCTTTCGGGGGCCCGGGTGTTCTGGCTCCACGTCTGGCCCGCCGCGGCGTTTTCGTCCGTCCGGTGGGCGGCACGCGACCTCGGCATGCTGCTCGGTGGCGCGCTGCTCATCGAGGTCGTGTTCAAAATCGGCGGCGTGGGACTGCTCGCGGCTAACTCCGCGCGCGTCGGGGCAGTGGCGACGGCCCAGTGGGTCGCCCTGCTCGCCGCCGTGCTCGTCGTCGTCGTACGTGGCTTGGAGGGAATCCGGTCATGAGCGAGCAGCCGCTGCTGTCGGTCGAGGAGCTCCGCGGCGTTTCCTTTGCCGTGCCAGCCGGCGGGAGCATCGCGCTGCTGGGCGGCTGCGCTGCGAGCGAGCTCGCACTGGCCCCGCTGCGGCTGACGCGGCCGTCGTCGGGTCGGATCGTGTTCGCGGGGCGAGATCTGCTGGCCCTCAGCGAGCGGCAGCTGCGGGCAATCCGCGGCGCCGAGATCGGCGCCGTCTTCTCGGACCCCGCCGGAACACTTCACCCGTCATACAAGTTGGGGTGGCAGCTGGCCGAGGCGGTGCGGGCCCACCACCGGGTCGCCAAGTCGGCCGCGCGGGACCGGGCGGTGGACGCGCTCGAGGCGGTCGGCGTGCCGGAGCCGCGGCGGGCCGTTGGCGCCTACCCCCGTGCGCTGGACGGCGAGGCCAGGCTCCGAGTGGCGATCGCGATCGCCCTGATCAACCGGCCACGACTGCTGCTGGTCGACGACCCGTTCGCCTCGCTGGACGGCGGCGCTGCGAGCGCGATCATCGAGCTGGTGCGCGGGCTGCGAGGCCGGCTCGGGTTCGCGCTGGTGCTCGCGACCGCGGACGCTGCGCGTGCCCGTGCGCTCGCCGACGAGGTCTACGCGGTGCCGGGGGCGGTGCCGGCCT
Organism: uncultured Solirubrobacterales bacterium; assembly: GCA_963794825.1. Classification (GTDB taxonomy): domain Bacteria; phylum Actinomycetota; class Thermoleophilia; order Solirubrobacterales; family Solirubrobacteraceae; genus Palsa-465. The sequence goes on along the minus strand of CAWCFB010000003.1, from coordinate 704,507 downwards.
CTTCGCCGGGCTCGCCGTCTGACTCGCCGTCTGATTCGTCACCCGGCTCGTCGTCGACGTAGAGCGACTCGACCGCCAGCTGCTGCCCGCGCTTGTCCCACAGCTTCACATCGATGTAGTCGCCGCGGTAGTTGTCGGGCGCGATCAGCGTGAACCGCTCGTCCACGAGCTCGCACTGGTCGACCGCCAGGTTCGCCAGCTCGGCCGTTACCTGTGTCCCGCCGGGGATCAGCGGCACGCCCCAGACCAGCGTCATCTCGGCGGCGGCGCCCTGCTCCCCCCGCCAGCTGCCGATTACCTCTTCGTTGAGGTCGAGCTTCCAGTCGGGATTCTGCTCGGCGGTCTCCGAGGAGAAGTCGGCCTGGGCCTCGAATCCGTTGGGACCGCCGGCGCCCTCGGCGAACGAGACGAAGCCGTACACGTCAAAGCCGTTGGCGGTGCGGGCGATCGCGGGAATGTACGTGCGGCCGCCGTACGCGCGATCCGGGAACCAGGCGATCTCACCGATCTCGCCGAGGTCCTCTCCCTCGGTGTCGAGCTCGCGCAAGGCGTTCAGGAAATGCTCCTTGAGTGTCTCGGCCCACCGGCCGTAGGGGAGCGTCTCCTGCGGTGGCTCCGCGGCAAAGCTGATGACAAACCGGTCCGTAGGCGGCATCGCGGGCGAGAGCTTAGGGACTTGCGCGACTAGAACGCGCCACGGCGGCTGAACACCGCGGGGATCGTCTTGAGCAGGATCGAGAGATCGAGGAACACCGACCACCGCTCCAGGTAGACGAAGTCAAGTCGTACGAGGTCGTCGAAATCGAGCTCGGCCCGGCCCGAGACCTGCCACAGACCGGTGATCCCGGGCAGCACGAGATACCGCTTCTTGTGCCACTCCTCGAGCCGCTCGAAGTCTCGCATCGGCAGCGGGCGCGGCCCGACAAGCGACATCTCGCCGCGGACCACGTTGACCAGCTGCGGCAGCTCGTCGAGCGAGAACCGCCGCAGGAACCGGCCGACCTTGGTCAGCCGCGGGTCATCGCGGATCTTGAACAGCGCCCCCGACTGCTCGTTGAGTGGCTCCAGATCGGCCTGGATCTGGTCCGCGTGCACGCGCATCGTCCTGAACTTGAAGCAGTAGAACGGCTTGCCGGCCATCCCCGGGCGGACCGAGCGATAGATCGCCGGCCCGCGCGAGTTGAGCTTGATGGCGATCGCGGTCAGCAGCAGGACCGGGGAGAGCAACACGAGCCCGGCCAGCGAGAGCACGAGGTCGAACGTCCGCTTCAGGGCGTAATCGATGCCCTCGAACACGGGCGGGCGGAGCGTGAACAGCGGCACCGTCTCACCCGGCACGAATTCCGCGCGCTCGGTAAGGATGTCCATCGTCGACGGGGCGACGTGGACCCGGACGCCGCGGCGGTGACACAGATCAACCAGCTCGACCGCCCGCTCCTGGGGGAAGTCCGGGTCGGCGATGATCACCTCCTGCACGCGTTCGCGGGCCAGGATCTGCGGTAGATCCTCGATCTGCCCGAGCGAACGGAGCCCGTTGCTCGGGCGCGGGGTCAGGGAGATGTAGCCGACGACCTCCACCTGGGTGCGCGAGCGGCCAGACAGGGCGTGGCCGACCGCCTCGATGTGCCTGCCGGTGCCGACGAGGAGGGCCCGCCGTCGGTAGCCGGCCTGTTGGAGCAGCCATCCGGTCACGCGGGTGTGGAGATGGCGCAGCGCGCCGATGTAGACGGTCCCGAAGAACAGCGAGCCGTAGAACAGGAAGTAGCTCGAGAAGTGCTCGCCGTTGGCCAACGCGAACACGAGCGCGATCAGGGTGGCCTGCGTCAGCGCCGTCGCGATACCGGACATTCCCGGGCGCCGCGGCCGGTCGGCGTACATGTCCACCCGGGCGAACATCAGCACCGTGACCAGGTAGGCGAAGGCGACCCAGTGCTTGGTGTCGTGCCATGCGCTGCTGACCCGGAACTCGTCCCTGAGCAGTAGCTTGACCGCCAGCGCCGTGAAGATCGCGGCCGCTACCCCCACGTAGTCGAGCAGCAGCAGCGACGCCACGCGGCCGAGCCGCCGGAGCGTCTCGAGTCGCAGCAGGAACGACAGCGCCGGCGGGCGCTTGCGGCGTACGTCGCGGTCGGGCAGGACGAACGGTCCCGAACCCAAATGGGCTCCGTTAGTGGACCGGTCAGTAGCTTCGTGCTGCTCGACTGTCACGTTGTCATCCGGCCGATCATCTCTCCCCTACTGGTAACGGTATCTTGACAACGAAGTTCCGCGGAAAGCCTTACCGCGGCGGACGGGGGCTTTCGGCCGTGATTGTTGGACGCTAACGTGCAGCGCCGACGAGCGCTTCACGGCCCGACCGGTCGATCGTGCGCTGCAAGCCCTCGCGGAGCTCGATCGCCGGCTCCCAACCGAGGATCGACTTGGCCAGCGTGATGTCCGGCTGGCGGACCTGAGGGTCATCGGTCGGCAGCGCCTCGTAGACGATCTCCGAACTCGAACCGGTCACCTCGAGCACCGTTTCCGCGAGCTCGAGCAGCGTGAACTCGTTCGGATTGCCGATGTTCACCGGTTCGTGGTGGCCCGATTCGGCCAGCAGGATGATTCCCCGGATCAGATCGTCGACGTAACAGAACGAGCGGGTCTGCGCGCCGTCGCCGAACACCGTGATCGGACGGTCCTGTAGCGCCTGGCGCAGAAACGTCGGGATCGCGCGGCCGTCGTGGGGCCGCATCCTCGGACCGTAGGTATTGAAGATCCGGACGATGGCCGTGTCGACGCCCTGCTGGCGGTGGTAGGCCATCGTCAGCGCCTCGGCATAGCGCTTGGCCTCGTCGTACACCCCTCTGGGCCCGATCGGGTTGACGTGGCCCCAATAGCTCTCAGGCTGCGGATGGACCTGGGGGTCGCCGTAAACCTCGCTGGTGGAAGCGGTCAGGAAGCGCGCCCGGTGCTTCTTGGCCAGTCCGAGCGTGTGGTGGGTCCCGTACGAGCCGACCTTCAGCGTATGGAGCGGCAGGCGGAGGTAGTCAATCGGCGAGGCCGGCGATGCTAGGTGGTAGACGAAGTCGATCGGCTCGTCGACGAAGTACGGCTCGATGATGTCGAGGTTCCGGTGGATGAACTTGTCGGTCCGGATGTGCTCGATGTTGTTCAGCGATCCGGTCTCGAGGTTGTCGACGCAGATCACGCGGTTGCCGCGGCTGAGCAACTCGTCGCACAGGTGCGACCCGAGAAAGCCGGCGCCTCCGGTTACCAGGCAGGTGGTCATATGGCGCGCAATGTATCGGTGGGCCGGGTGCCGATGCGCTGCGGGCGAGTCCTAGTCGCGGGCGCGGCGCAGGCGGCGCTCGTCGCCGCGGCGGATCGTGATCCGCTCGGAGTCAAGATGCTCGAGCAGCGCCTGAGCGAACTTTCGTGAGGTTTGTAGAGCGTCGCGGAACTGGGCGAGCGTGAACCCTCCGCCGTTGTCGTTCGCGAGCCGGGTGGCCGTCTGGCGGACCTCGGCCAGCGTGTCGGGGTGGTAGTGCAGCGATTTGGAGACCCTCACCGCCCGGCCCGCCGTGCGGAGCGCCGCCAGGTCGTGGGGGTCCAATTCGGAGTCGAGCGGCGGCTCGATCCCCGCTCGCCTGAGCCGCTGCTCGAGCTCGAGGGCGCTGCGGCTGAGCGGGGCGGGGTCCGGTGTGGCCGGCACCGGCGCGGGCGCGGGGTCCGGCTCCGGCTCGGCCTCCCCGCGCGCCAGTCGGACCAGGCGCGCCAGCAGGTCCCGGCTCGGGCCGTGCTTGCGCGGGTGTGGGTCGAGCACGTCGCCGCCGCCGAGCGTGTCCGGGGGCGCGATCTGGCGGATCACGAGGCGATCGCCTCGCTCGGCCATCAGCGGCCGTTCGAGCCGCAGCTGCCAGAAGCGGCCGCCGAGAGCGGTCAGCCGAGCCGGCGTCTCACGGGTCCCGTGGTGGACCTGGACGCGGTCGCCGTGGTCGGCATCGATGTCGAGCTCGGCGTCGATCAGGTAAGTGGGGCGGAGCTCGGCGCTGCCGGTCAGCACGTCACCGCGCGCGACCTCGTCGCGCTGGGTGCCTGTCAGGTTGACGGCGACTCGCTGCCCGGCCTGCGCCGCCTCAACCGGCTGGTCATGGACCTGGACCGAGCGGACCCGGACGCGTCCCCCCGCGGGCATGATCGTCAGCTGCTGGCCGCGCGCGATCGTTCCGGACCACAGGGTCCCGGTGACCACCGTGCCGGCCCCTCTGATCGTGAACGCTCGATCGATGTGGAGCCTCGCCTGGGCCGGTCGATCGGCGCGGCTCGGAAGCGTTGCCACGACCTGGTCGAGTGCGGCTCTGAGCTCGTCGAGGCCCGCGCCCGTGCGGGCCGACACGGCGACGATCTCGGCGCTGGGGAGCAGGTCGGCGGCGGCGGTCCTCGCCGGCTGCGGGTCCGTTAGGTCGCTCTTGGTGATCGCGATCACTCCCCGCTCGACGCCGAGCGCTTTGAGCACCGACGCGTGCTCGCGCGTCTGGGGCATCACCCCGTCGTCGGCGGCGATCGTCATCAGGTAGAGGTCGATCCCGGTCGCCCCGGCGACCATCGTCCGGACGAACCGCTCGTGGCCGGGCACGTCGATCACCGACAGCGCGCGACCCGAGGGAAGGGTCAGGCGGGCATAGCCGAGCTCGATCGAGATCCCCCGCTCCTGCTCCTGGGGCAGCCGGTCGGTGTTCGTGCCGGTCAGTGCGGCGATCAGCGCCGTCTTGCCGTGGTCGATGTGACCTGCGGTGCCGACCGTCAGCGGGGCGGCGCTCATCCGAGCTCGGCGGCGGCGGCGTCGGCGACGAGGTCCGCCTCGTCGTCGCTCAGGGTGCGCGGGTCGAGCAGCACGCTCCCTTGCGAGATCCGCGCGACCACGGGCGGGTCACGGCGCCGTAGCGCTGCGGCGAGCTGTTGCGGGTGCTCGGTGGCGAGTGCGACCGCCGGTCCCTCGAGCTCGAGTAGCGGCAGCGCGCCCCCGCCGACCTTGGCCGCGGCTCGGATCACCGTCGCGCGGTCGCCGATCCGGTCCTTCATCCGCTCGGCGCGTTTTTGCAGCTCGGCTTCCGGCTGGTCGAGCATGGCCAGGACCGGAATCTCGGCGCGGGCCTGCTGCGGGTCGCGGTACAGGCGCAGCGTCGCTTCCAGGGCCGCCAGCGACAGCTTGTCGATCCGCAGCGCCCGGGCCAGGGGGTGGCGCCTCGCCGCGTCGACGGCGCGGGTGGTCCCCACCAGCAGCCCGGCCTGAGGCCCGCCGAGCAGCTTGTCGCCCGAGCAGCAAACCAGCGCGGCGCCGGCGGCGATGGCGCGCTTGATCGACGGCTCTGACTGCAGCTCCTGCATCCCGGTCGCGTCGGCCAGGACTCCCGAGCCGACGTCGTCGATCACCGGGGCCCCCAACGAGGTCAGCTCCTCGATCTCCACCTCGCGCACGAACCCGACCGTGCGGAAGTTCGACTGGTGGACGCGGAGGATCGTCGCGTCATCGCTCAGCGCGCGCTCGTAGTCGCCTAGCTGGGTCCGGTTCGTCGTCCCCACCTCGACCAGCCTCGAGCCGGACTGTCCGACGACGTCGGGGATCCGGAAGCCGCCTCCGATCTCGACCAGCTGCCCGCGCGAGACGAGGATCGGCTTGCCGGCGCCGGCCAGCGCGGCGGCGGCCAGCAGCACGGCGCCCGCACCGTTGTTGACCGCGATCGCGTCCTGCGCTCCGGTCAGCTCGCACAGCAGCTGGGCGACGTGGTCGTGTCGGCTGGCTCGCTCGCCTCGGGACAGATCGAACTCGAGGTTGGAGTAACGCGCGGTGGCGCCGATGGCGCGGATTGCCGCTTCGGGCAGCGGCGCGCGCCCCAGGTTCGTGTGCACGATGACGCCGGTCGCGTTGAGCACGCGCCGCAGCGATAGTTGCTGCAGGCGACGTAGGGCTTCGTGTGCCCGGTCCACCACCCCCTCCACGCTCCCGCTCCCGCTCCCGCCGCTCTGGCCTTGCTGGCTGGCCAGCAAGGCGCTGCGGTGCTCTTCGATGGCGATCCGGGCCGCTTGCACAGCGAGAGCGTGGGGCGCCTCGAGCTGCGCCGCGAGCTCGTGCACCGCGGGCAGTGATCTCAGCGCTGCTGCGGCGTCGGGACGTTCCCCTCCACCCATTCGCCCTCCTCGCGCTTCCAGATCGGCGCCTGCGCCTTGATCCGGTCGATGATCGCGCGCGCTCCCTCGAACGCCTCGGTGCGATGTGCCGCCGAGGCGGCCACGATCACTGACGGCTCACTCAGCGGCACCTGGCCGATCCGGTGCTCGGCCGCCGCGGCCGTGAGCCCGTGGGCTTCGATCGCGTGGGCCACGATCTCCGCGATCTTCCGCTCGGCCATCGGCGTGTACGCCTCGTAATCGAGGTGGTCGACATCGCGGGTGGTGCCGAGGAAGGTCACGATCGCGCCGGCCCGCGGGTCCTTGACCAGCTGGGTCAGCCGGTCCGCAGACAGCGGTTCCGCGGTCACGCGCGCGTGCGCGACCTGCGTGGCGCCTCCGGACACCGGCGGGATCAGCGCGAGTTCATCATCGGCATGCAAGGTCGCGTCCTCGTCCGCATATTCGCGGTTGACCGCCATCACGACCTTCGTGCCGTCCGCGACATGCGCGAGTCGTGCCAGTGCGTCGCCGACGCGGGCGCCGTCCGGCAGCTCGAGCTCGATCTCGTCGGCGCCGGCCCGGTCGCGCAGCCCAGCGAACAGCCGTACTCGCACGTGCATGTGGTGAAGCGTAGCTCTGTTGGGACCGGGTTAAAGCTCCAGCATCCAGCCCCTTTCTTCCATATGCTCAGCACCTTCGGAAAGCTTCAGGAGGGCTCAGATGCGTACATGGAAAGTCTTGGTGCCGCTGGTCGGCGCCATCGCGCTCGCCGGATGCGGGAGCAGCAGCTCGACTTCGACGAAGGCGTCGAAGACGCCACCGTCAGGCCTGGCGACCTCGACCTCGACCTCGAGCGCTGGGTCTTCGTCGAGCGCTTCGGGTTCGACCGCTACGCCGGCGGCCAATTCTGCGGTGCAGGCACTCGTGCCGGCCTCGATCAAGTCGAAGGGCACGCTGACCGTCGCCTCCGACGCCACCTACGCGCCTGACGAGTTCATCGGGTCCGATGGCCACACCGTCATCGGGATGGACGCCGATCTGTCCAGGGCGCTGGCTGCGGTCATGGGCCTGAAGGCAAATGTCGTCAACGCGACCTTTGACAGCATCATCCCCGGCCTCGCCGCCGGCAAGTACGACATGGGGGCCTCGTCGTTCACCGACACCAAGGCCCGTGAGAAGCAGGTCGACTTCGTCGACTACGCGAGCGTCGGCGAGTCGTTCTACACGAAGGCTTCGGGCGGGACGACGATCGCGACGATCTCGGACATCTGCGGCAAGACGGTCTCAGTTGAGAAGGGGACGACCGAGGAGACCGACGCGGGCACGCAGAGCGGCAAGTGCAAGAAGGCCGGTAAGCCCGGCGTGACCGTGCTGACATTCCCTGACCAGAACGGCGCCAACTTGGCGGTGTCGAGCGGACGGGCACAGCTCGGGTTCGCCGACACTCCGGTTGCCGCCTATCAGGTCAAGAAGAGCAACGGCCTGTTCAAGCTGATCGGCGCCGCATATGCGCCGTCGCCCTACGGTCTCGCGTTCCCCAAGCAGCCCGGGCTGGCCAAGGCTGCGTTAGCGGCGCTGAAGGTGCTCGAGAGCGACGGGACATATTCATCGATCTTCGCCAAGTGGGGCCTCCAGGGGGTAGCGATCCCCGCCTCCCAGGCGAAGATGGACGGGGCAACGAGCTAACCGTCAAACTTGCGCTCAGAGGTGGAGACCTCCGAGCTCAACCCGGATCGGACCGAACGGCCTGAGGAGATAAAGGCCGTTCCGGTCCGACGTCCGGGGCGATGGATCGCCTCGGTGATCGTGCTGCTGATCGCCGCCTCGATCATCCGTGCGATCGTCGCCAACCCGCGCTTCCAGTGGCACACGGTGGGCCAGTACCTGTTCGACGCGCGGATCCTCCACGGGGTCACGATCACGCTCGAGCTGACCGTCCTCTCGATGGTGATCGGGATCGTGCTCGGGATTGTGGCGGCTGTGACGCGGCTGTCGCCCAATCCGCTGGTCTCCGGGCTGAGCTGGCTGTACATCTGGTTTTTCCGCGGCACCCCGCTCCTCGTCCAGTTGCTGTTCTGGGAGTTCGGGGGAGCACTGTTCCCGAAGATCTCCCTCGGGATCCCGTTCGGTCCTTCCATCATCCATCCGTCGTACAACGGAGTGATCACCGGTTTCGTAGCGGCGCTGCTCGGCTTCGGGCTGAACGAAGGTGCCTATATGGCTGAGATCGTGCGCGCCGGGATCATCTCCGTCGACGAGGGCCAAAGCGAGGCCGCGCAGTCGCTCGGTATGGGCCGCCTGCAGATCATGAGGCGGATCGTCCTGCCGCAGGCGATGCGGGTGATCATCCCGCCCACCGGCAACGAGACGATCTCGATGCTGAAGAACACGTCACTCGCGCTGGTGATCGGGTCGGTGTTCGAATTGCTGTTCGAAACCCAGGAGATCTACGCGGCGAACTACAACACGATCCCGCTGCTGATCGTCGCGAGCCTTTGGTACCTGGCGATGACGAGCGTCCTGTACGTGTTCCAGTACTTCATCGAGCGCCGGTTCGGCCGGGGATTTTCGCGGGCGGAGCAGGCCTCGATGCGCGAGCGCTGGCTGGCCTTCGGAGGCGGGCGGCGATGACGGCGATGGTCCGGGCGCAGGCGGTCCACAAGCGGTTCGGTCGCCTCGAGGTGCTGAAGGGCATCGATCTCGAGGTCAACTCCGGCGAGGTGATGTGCCTGCTGGGCCCTTCCGGCTCGGGCAAGTCGACGTTTCTGCGCTGCATCAACCACCTGGAGAAGATCAACTCGGGCCGCCTCTCGGTCGACGGCGAGCTGGTCGGCTACCGCGAGTCCGGCGGCAAGCTGTACGAGCTCCACGAGCGCGAGGTCGCGCGCAAGCGCGCTCAGATCGGCATGGTGTTCCAGCACTTCAACCTGTTCCCGCACATGACCGCGCTGGAGAACGTCACGCTCGCCCCGTCCCTGGTCGGCAAGGTCGGCCGTGCCGAGGCTGAGCGACGGGCGCATGAGCTGCTCATGCGCGTGGGCCTGGCCGACAAGGTCGACTCGTATCCCGTGGCCCTTTCCGGCGGCCAGCAGCAACGGGTCGCGATCGCCCGGGCGCTGGCCATGCAGCCGAAGCTGATGCTGTTCGACGAGCCGACCTCGGCGCTCGATCCCGAGCTCGTGGGCGACGTGCTCGACGTGATGCGTCAGCTGGCGCGCGACGGGATGACGATGATCGTCGTCACGCACGAGATGGGCTTCGCCCGCGAGGTCGCCGACTCGATCGTGTTCATGGACGAGGGCGTGGTCGTCGAGTCGGGCAAGCCGTCCGAGGTGCTCGGAAACCCGCGTGAGGCGCGGACCAAGTCGTTCCTGTCCAAGGTGCTGACCTGACCCGCGCCGTCCGCCCGGGCTACGGCGTGAACTTCGCGCGGCAGGCCTGAAGCTGGGAGGCGTCGGTGCCGGCCGCGGCGATGCAGTTGACGAGGTTTGTCACCCCGGCCGGAACCCCGCCGCTCTTGGCGGCCTGAGTGACGGCCTGCTGGGCCTGCTGCTCGCCCTGCCGGATCGCGTTGTTGGCTGTGTTCTGATCGGACTTGATCACGGTGAAGTACAGGATCAGAAAGATCCCGACGGAGACCGCGAGCGAGATCAAGGCGATCTTCGGGTTGCGTGTGACGATGAACATCTGGACCCCCGGTTAGTTGAGCTGGTCGATGGCAGAGGACCGTACGAGGGGACCGGGTATTTGTCAGTCTCTCCGGGGTCTCACTGTGGTCGCGGTCCGGTCCGCTTCGCTGCTTGACGGGTAACCTCTGGGGCCATGGCCACCACCGACGAGCACCGTACGATCGCGCCGATCGTTGGCCCGGACGATCCCCGCCGGTTCACGGACTCCGGCATCGAGATCGCGCCGCTGTACACCGAGGACGACCTGCCGGCGGAACTGCCGGAACGGCTTGGCGAGCCGGGCGAGTACCCGTTCACGCGCGGCGTCCACCGCGACATGTACCGCAAGCAGCTGTGGACGATGCGCCAGTACGCCGGGTACGCCAGCGCGAAGGAGTCCAACCAGCGTTACCGCTACCTGCTCGAGCACGGCTCGACCGGCCTGTCGATGGCCTTCGACCTACCGACCCAGCTGGGCCTCGACTCGGACGACCCAAGGTGCCTCGGCGAGGTCGGCCGGACCGGCGTCGCGATCGACACGATCGACGATATGCGGACGGCGTTCGACGGGATCCCGCTCGATCAGGTCTCGACTTCGATGACCATCAACGCGCCGGCGTCAGTGCTGCTGCTCCTCTACGAGCTTGTCGGCGAGGAGCAGGGGGTGCCCTCGGAGCAGCTTCGCGGGACCACGCAGAACGACATCCTCAAGGAGTACATCGCGCGCGGGAACTTCATCTATCCGCCCGAGGGCGCGATCCGGCTAACCACCGACCTGTTCGCCTACTGCCGGGAGAAGGTGCCGAAGTGGAACACGATCTCGATCAGCGGCTATCACTTCCGTGAGAAAGGCTGCTCGGCGGTGCAGGAGGTGGCGTTCACGCTCGCGAACGGGATCGCCTACGTGCAGGCGGCTCTGGACGCCGGTCTGGCCATCGATGAGTTCGCGCCGCGGCTCGCGTTCTTCTTCAACGGCCACAACAACGTCTTCCAAGAGGTGGCGAAGTTCCGCGCCGCGCGGCGGATGTGGGCCTCGATCATGCGCGATCGGTTTGGGGCGACTGACGAGCGCTCCTGGCGGCTGCGCTTCCACACCCAGACCGGCGGGGTCACCCTGACCGCGCAGCAGCCGGAGAACAACATCGTCCGCGTGGCCTTGCAGGGTTTCGCCGCTGTCTGCGGCGGCACCCAGTCGCTCCATACAAATGGCTTCGACGAGGCCCTCGCCCTGCCGACCGAGCGCGCGGCCAAGATCGCGCTGCGCACGCAGCAGATCATCGGCTACGAGTCGGGCGCCGCCGACACCGTCGACCCGTTCGCGGGGTCCTACTTCGTCGAGGCGCTGACTGGCGAGATCGAGACGCGGGCGAGCGAGCTGATCGCCAAGGTCGACGAGCTCGGCGGCTCGGTCCAGGCGATCGACTTCATGAAGAACGAGATCGAGGAGTCGGCCTTCGGCTACCACGAGCGCTATCGAATCGAGCAGGACATCGTCGTGGGCGTCAACAAGTTCGTCGACGACTCGATCGAGATCACGGACATCCTCCGGGTGGACCCCGAGTCCGAGCGCGAGCAGGTTGCGCGCCTGGCGGCGTTCAAGGAGAACCGTGATGCCTCGGTCGTCGCCGAGCGCCTTCAGGCGATTCGCGACGCGGCGGCGGATCCGTCGGTGAACGTGCTGCCCGTACTGCGGGCCGCGCTGAAGGACCGGTGCTCGATGGGCGAGGTCTGCGGCGCGATGCGCGACGTGTTCGGGTCCTACCAGCCGACGATGTAGCTACCTTTGCGCCGTGCTCGTTTCGGCGGTTGCGTTCTGGCAGGTGGTCCTGGCGATTCACATCGCGGCGGTGGTCGTCGCGTTCGGCGTCACGTTTGCCTATCCGTTGATCGACGTCTTTGCGACGCGGATGGACCCGCGGTCGCTCCCGTGGTACTACCGCACCCGGCGGCTCGTTGGACAGCGGCTGATCACCCCAGGTCTCGCGGTCGTCTTGATCGCTGGCATCTACCTCGCGTCAAAGCTCCACCAGTGGCACGCCTTCTATGTGCAGTGGGGGCTCGGGGTGGCGATCGTGATTGGCGCCATGGGCGGCGTGTTCTTCGCACCGCACGAGAAGAAGCTGGCCGAGCTCGCCGAACGTGATCTCGCGGCCGCTCGGGGCGGTGAGGTCACCTGGAGTCCCGAGTACAACGCCGTCAACCGCCGGGTCGCGATCGTCGGCTCGGTCGTGAACGTCCTGATCCTCGTCACGATCTACCTGATGAGCGTCCAGGCCTGATCGGCGTCCAGGCCGGCGAGTCGCTGCCGCCTCAGCGCCGCAATCCCGTGCAAGCTGACAACCGCTGCAGGAGTAGCGCGGCCCCGGGCGAAGTTCGGGCCATGAATGAGCACCAGGCAAGCCGGACCCTCGTCAAGTCGCCGCCCGAGTTGTGGGCCGAGTGCAGCGACGCCTCCAGCCTGACCAAGCACCTTGATCAATTCGGTGAGATCAAGATCACGAAGCTCGATCCGGAAACCGCCGTCGCCTGGGAGGGCGACCGCGTCAGCGGCACGGTGCGGCTCGAGCCATCGGGATGGGGAACGCGAGTCACGCTGACCGCGGCCCTCGACGAGGATCCGGCGCCGGAGGGGGAGGACGAGCCCGCCCCGGCGCCGACGGTGGTGGAGACGCCACCAGCCGCCGTCGCCTCCGTGCCCCCGCCGTCGCAGTTCCCGCCACCGGAGCCGTCCCCGGAGTCGTCCGCGCGGCCGGAGTCGGACCCGCCGCCCGGCGTGGCCCTGACCGGCCCGCCGAGCCGCGCCCGCGGTCTGCTCGCCCGTCTGCTCGGCCTCCTCGGCCCGCGTCGTGAGCCGCCGCCCGGTCCCCCGGCGCCGTCGCTCTCTGGGCCGGAACCCGCGCCGGAGGCGCCTCCACCAGAGCCAGAGTTCGACGCGCCCCCCGAGCTCCAGGCGCCCGAGCCCGCCGAAACCGAGGGGCGCTCCATATTTTTACTACCTGATAGGGGTGATCTGGAGCAGCCCCACCCGGAGGAGCCGGTTGTGGACGAACCCGAACCGTCACGCCCCGAGTCGCCGGTGGTAACCGCGCTCAATGACGCCGAGGCCGCGCTCGTGGCGGCGCTCGACAGCCTCGGGCAGGCGCACCACCGCCCGTTCTCGCGCGCCTGAGGGCGAGGGGAGTGCTTTAGACTCGCGGCCCCCGTGGCACGAGACAAGGCCCCCGAGACCTACGAAGAGAAGCTCGAGCAGCTGCAGGAGCTGCGCCAGGAAGCGGTTCACGCCGGCTCCGAGACTGCGGTCGAGAAGCAGCACGCCAAGGGCAAGTACACGGCGCGGGAACGGATCGAGAAGCTGCTCGACCCCGGCTCGTTCCAGGAGCTCGACACGTTCGTGCGCCACCGCACGTACGACTTCGATATGCAGAAGAACCGTCCGTACGGCGATGCGGTCGTCACCGGCCACGGGACGATCGACGGCCGCCGGGTCTGTGTGTTCAGCCAGGACTTCACTGTGTTCGGCGGATCGCTCGGCGAGGTGATGGCCGAGAAGATGTGCAAGATCATGGATCTGGCGGCGAAGATCGGTTGCCCCGTGGTGGGGATCAACGACTCGGGCGGGGCGCGGATCCAGGAAGGGGTCGTGAGCCTCGGCGCCTATGGCGACGTGTTTCTCCGGAACGTGCGCACCAGCGGCGTGATCCCGCAGATCAGCCTGGTCATGGGCCCGTGCGCGGGCGGCGCGGTCTACTCGCCGGCGATCACGGACTTCATCTTCATGGTCAAGGAGACCTCGCACATGTTCATCACCGGCCCCGAGGTGATCAAGACGGTCACCGGTGAGGACGTGGAGTTCGAAGAGCTGGGCGGGGCGATGAGCCACAACACGAAGTCGGGAGTTGCGCACTTCGCCTCCGATGACGAGGACGAGTGCCTCCAGGACACCCGTTACCTGCTCAGCTTCCTCCCGCAGAACAACCTCGAGCCCGCGCCGCGGGTGCAGCCGACCGACGACCGCAACCGCATGGACGAGGAGCTCGACCACGTCGTCCCGGACAGCGCGAACAAGCCCTACGACATGCGCGAGGTGATCCGTCACGTCGTCGACGACGGCGAGTTCTTCGAAGTCCACGAGCACTACGCCAAGAACATCGTGTGCGGCTTCAGCCGCCTCGACGGCCAGTCGGTCGGAGTCGTCGGCAACCAGCCCAGCCAGCTGGCCGGGGTGCTCGACATCGACTCCTCCGAGAAGGCGGCGCGGTTCATCCGCACCTGCGACGCGTTCAACGTTCCGATCATCACCTTCTGCGATGTGCCCGGGTTCCTCCCGGGCACCAATCAGGAGTGGCGCGGGATCATCCGGCGGGGGGCGAAGCTGCTGTACGCGTACGCCGAGGCGACGGTGCCGAAGATCACCGTGATCACGCGCAAGGCGTACGGGGGCGCGTATGACGTGATGGGGTCAAAGCACCTCGCCGCGGACTTCAACTTCGCGTGGCCGACCGCCGAGGTGGCGGTGATGGGACCGGAGGGCGCGGTCAACATCATCTACCGTCGCGACCTCCAGAGCTCGCCGACGCCGGACACGCGGCGCCAGAAGCTGATCACGGACTACAAGGCCCACTTCGCCAATCCGTACACCGCGGCAGAGCGGGGCTACATCGACGACGTGATCATCCCGCATGAGACGCGGCCGAAGGTCATCGCTGCGCTCGAAACGCTCGCGACCAAGCGCGAGCCCGTGCCGAAGCGCAAGCACGGCAACATCCCTCTCTGAGCCGCTAGAGCGACACGGTTTGGGCAGCGACGTCGCCGGTGCGCCATGCCGCCAGCGCCGCACCCGCGATCGCCAGGTCCTGGATCGCGAGGCCGGTCGAGTCGAACAGCGTGACCGCCGCGGGCCCCGGGCGGCCCGAAGCGGCTCCGGCGAGCACGGCGCCGAGCTCGGTCACGCGCTCGCGCGTGACGATCCCCGCTTCGACAGCGCCGGTCAGCTCGCCACCGTGGGAGGCCTGGGCCCACTCGTCGCAGAACAGCGCGCACGAGCCAACCGCCCCGATGCTCGCCTCTGCCTTCCCCGGCCCGTCGGCGCCGAGCATGTTCAAGTGCTGGCCCGGGCGCAGATCACCGGCGTCGACCACGATCTCGCTCCCCGGGGTGACGCAGCAGACGATCTCGCACCGGACCGCCTCCTCACGCGTGCCGCTCCGCCAGCCAAGTTCGCCCGCCAGCGCGGCGGCGGCGGAGCGGTCAGGGTCGAAACAGACGCCCGGGCCGTAGCCGGCGACGGCCAGACATCGTGCCACCCACGCGCCGTGAAGGCCGCAGCCGACGATCCCGACCGATCGAGCCGCCTCCGCGGCGAGCGCCTGCGCGGCGACGGCTGCCACTGCGCCCGTCCGCAACGCGGTCACCGAGCGAGCGTCGAGCAGCATCAGCGGCACGCCGGTGGTGGCGTCCGATAGGCACACGACGCCGGTCACCGTCGGCAGACCGGCGGCCGGATTGCCCGGGAACGACGTGATCCACTTGAGCAGGGCGAGCCCGCCGCCGAGCGCGGGCATCGCGCGGAAGTCGCCATGCGGCGGGCTCTCCAAGTACACCTTGGCCGGCATCGTCCACTCGCCAGCGTGGTAGGCGACGAACGCCTCGCGCACCCGCTGGATTGCCTGCGCAGGAGAGACGGCACCCATCACGGCGTCGTAGGAAAGGACAGGCAGGTCCGCCATGGCTCGGGCACGATACCCTCGGCAGCACCGTGAATCGCCGCCCGAAACTGACGATCGTCGCGCCCGGCGCCTCCCCGGAGGAGGCCGCCGCGGTTGTCGCGGCGCTCGAGCGGTTCATGCGGGAGACCACGCCGGTCCTCGTGTCCCCGCCCCCGGCCCACAATCCGTGGCAGCGGGCCGCGTTGTACGAAGGGGTCGCTCGCGAGCTCAACGAACCTGCACCATGGATGTGACGCGCCCTCGTCTACGGGTCTGCGGCCGGTGGGTCGTGCTGCCGTGCGTCGTGATGGCGGTCGCAGTTCTCGCATCGCCCGCCGCCGCCGTCGTCCTCCGGCTGCCCACAGGACAGGTCGCTGGGGTCACGCTCCGTGCCGGAATCTCGCCGGCCTCGATCACCGGCTCCCAGACGGCACCGCCGACGCGGCCGAAGCCGTTCCTGATAAACGGCAACGTCGAGTACCACAACGGCCCGGTGATCCATTCCAGCGCGCCGTATCTGGTCTTCTGGGATCCCGCCGGGGCGATCCCCGCGGGATCACGCGCACTGCTCGAGCGTTACTTCACCGACGTTGCGGCCGATCGCGGCACCGCAAACAACGTCTTCGGAGTCCTCCGCCAGTACACCGACACGTCCGGGTTCGCCGACTACAAGCAGACGTTCGCGGCCAGCCAGGCGATCAACGATACGCAGCCGTACCCAGCGCGGAGCTTGCAGGACTGTCCAAACGTTTCGGCGGGGTATCCGACCTGCATCACCGATCCCCAGCTCCAAGCTGAGATCTCCCGGCTGGTCGCAGCGGGTGGGCTTCCAACGGGGATCGGGGCGAATGCACCGGTCTACTTCATCGTCACGCCGACGAACGTCAACGTCTGTTTTCCGAGTGGGACCAGTCAGGTGCCGTGCGCCGACAACGTGTTCTGTGCCTACCACTCGTCGTTTCAAGACACCCCCAGCGGATCGACCGTGCTTTACGCGTCGATTCCGACGCTGCTGCTCGCGAAGCAGCCGAAGGGGTGCCAGTTCGACGGGAACGGTGCGATCCAGCAGCCGAACGGGGGGATCGCCGATCTGGCGGTCGGCTACATGAGCCACGAGGACAGCGAAACGCTGACCGACCCCGTCAACGGGACCGGTTGGTGGGATTCGATCACCGGCAACGAGGTCGGCGACCTCTGCTCGGCCACCGGGGTCGCCAGCCCACTGCAGGGAACGAACCCGAACGCGTTCCTGCCGACGCTCGGGGGTGATGCGACCGCCGGCACGCTTTACGACCAGCTGATCAACGGCCACCCCTACTACACCCAGAGCGAGTGGAGCAACGGCGACGTGAACTGCGAGATGCGCCCGTCACCGGGCGCGATCGCCGCCGCGTTCTCAGCGCCCGCGTCCGCGGCGCCGGGGACGCCGGTCCAGTTCGACCCGACGGCGAGCACAAGCACTCAGGGATACAGCAGCGTGACCTGGAGCTTCGGGGACGGCAGTGCCCCACTCCTCACCACCGCGGGCGCGCCGACGGTGACCTCGCACACGTTTGCGAGACCGGGAATCTTCACCGTCTCGCTGACGTTGGTCGACACGCACGGCAACCTCGCAACGGGGAGCCACCAACTCACGGTCGGAACACCCCCGAGCGCGGCGTTCGTCGTGTCGCCCGATCCAGCCGCCGCAGGCTCGCCCGTCGGATTCAACGCAAGCTCGTCCCACGATCCCAACAGTGGCGGCTCGATCGGCTCGTACAGCTGGAGTTTCGGCGACGGCTCTGTCGGCTCCGGTGTGTCGCCAGCCCACACGTACGCGCGCGCTGGCGTCTACACGGTGGCGATGGAAGTGGCCGACAGCTTCGGCCTCGTATCGCCTCCCGTCTCGCATCAGGTCACGGTCGACGAAGCTCCCGGCGCCAGCTTGGTGGCGAAAAGCCAGCACCCCGAGGCCGGCCTTCCGGTCCCGTTCTCCAGCTCAGGGTCCCGTGATCCCGATGGTTCGATCGTCTCCTACGGCTGGCAGTTCGGCGACGGCAAAACCGGATCGCGTGCCAATCCCAAACACGTTTACCGCAAGCCGGGGACATATAGGGTCACGCTGACGGTGATCGACAGCGCCGGATTCCGCGCCGTCGCGACGACGACGATCACCGTCGCGGCGCGGATCACCCACGCGTCGATCCAGACCCGGCAGCAGCGCCGGTACCTACTCGTGACCACCAACGGGCCGGGTGAGGTCACGTTTGGCAAGCAGTCGATCCAGCTGCGAAGGGCGGGGACAGTCCGATTCCGGCTCCCGCTGTCGTTCTCGCAAGACACGACGCTCGCCCAGCAGGGGAAGCTCGTGCTCAAGCTCACGCTCGAGTTCGCGCCGTCGATCGGTGCCGTCGAGCGGACCACGACCAAAGTCACGCTCAAATAGCCCGAACGCCGGCTTCCATACCGGCGACGAGCGACCCGGGGCAAGCAAAATGGCTATATCCCGATCCTCTTTTGTAACATTTGTCTGCCTGCCCCCGGAGCCAGGAAGGAAGCAGATGGAGCCCGCATCGCTTGACACCAAGAAGGCTGCCGCCCGCGAAGGATCGCTCGAGAACCCGGAGGTGGTCGAGAACGTCCCCGGCCACGTGATTCCGATCCTGGAGCGCGAGTTCGACGATTTCGACACCGAATCGACCCGCTTCCTGAACGGCGAGCTCGAGGAGGAGGACTTCATCAAGTTCCGCCTCAAGCAGGGCGTCTATGGCCAGCGCCAGCCAAACGTGCAGATGGTCCGCGTGAAGCTGCCGCTCGGTGGCGTCAGTCCCGACCAGCTCGACGCGTTCGCGGCCGGCATCGAGAAGTACGTCCCGCTGCGCAGGGGCCACCTCACGACGCGGCAGAACATCCAGATGCACCACATCCCGCTACCGGACGCCGCGGAGCTGATCCGTGAGCTCGGGGACTCCGGCCTCTCGAGCCGCGAGGGCTGCGGCAACACGATGCGCAACGTCACCGGCGATCCGCGGGCGGGCGTGCTCCCGGGCGAGGAGTTCGACATCACCCCGTATGCGGGGGCGTACGTGCGCTACTTCGTACGCCACCCGACGACCCAGTCGATGCCGCGTAAGTTCAAGACGGCCTTTGCCTCGACCGCCGGCGACAACGCGATCGGGCCGATCCACGACCTGGCGTTCCTGCCCCGGGTCCGGGACGGCGTCCGCGGCGCCGCGGTGCTGGTCGGCGGGGGCACCTCGATCATGCCCCGCATCGCGCCCGAGCTGTACGAGTTCGTCGAGTTCGACAACGGCGACTACCTCAAGGTCGCGGAGGCCGTGGTCCGGATCTTCGATCGCACCGATTGGCTGCGGCCGAACCGGGCTCGCGCCCGGATCAAGGTGCTGGTCGACAAGATCGGGATCGACGCGTTCCGCGAGCTGGTCGAGGAGGAGCTGCAGGGCGACTGGGTCAACGAGCGTGACTTCACGCTCGGACCGGCTGATGTACGACATCGACGAGGAGGCGAACGCCCCTGAGCGACGTGCCGCCTACGCCAGTGCGAACGGCGACCAGCACGAGTTCGACCGCTTCCTGGCGACCAACGTCTCCGCCCAGCGCCAGTCGGGCTTCAGCACGGTCGAGGTCAAGGTCCGTCGCGGCGATCTGACCCCGGAGCAGTTGCGTGGGTTGGCGCAGATCATGCGCGAGTACTGCGGTGGGTCGGCGCGCACGACCGTCCATCAGAACCTCATCCTGCGCTGGGTCCGCGACGAGTCCCTGTACGAGGTGTGGACGCGGTTGACCGAGCTCGAACTCGGTGATGCCGGCGCGGACGAGATCACCGATGTCGTCTCGTGCCCGGGCACCGACTCGTGCAAGCTCGGGATCACCAGCTCGATGGGTCTCAACCAGGCGATCCAGGACCGGCTCGTGCAGATGGAGATCGACGATGACCTCAGCCGCCGGATCCACATCAAGATGAGCGGCTGCCCAAATGGCTGTGGCCAGCATCACATCGCCAACATCGGGTTCTACGGCGCCTCGATCAAGGTCGGCGAGCACACCATCCCTGCGTACATCCCGCACGTCGGCGGCGCGTACGAGGGGGGCGACGTCCGCTACGGTCAGAGGCTGAAAGCGAGGCTTCCGGCCAAGCGCGTGCCCGAGGCGATCGAGCGCTGGGTCCGCTACTACGAGGCCGAGCGGACCGACAGCGAGCCGTTCAACTCGTTCGTCGACCGAGTGGGGACGGCCGAGTTCGAAGCCCGCGTCAAGGATCTCACCCTGCCGATCGAGTTCAATCTGGAGAACATGGAGCACTTCATTGACTGGACGAAGGACGTCCCCTTCGAAGTCATCCGCGGTGAGGGCGAGTGCGCGGTATAGCTCAGACCGCAGACCTCGAGCAGGCATCTGCGCAGGACGTGTTGAAGTACGCGATTGAGCGCTTTCACCCGCGGCTGACCATGGCCTGCTCGTTCCAGAAGGAGGAGTCGGTGCTCGTCCACATGGTGACCGAGATCGAGCCCGAAGTCCGGATCTTCACGATCGACACCGGCGTGCTGTTCCCCGAGACCCTGACTACGTGGCGTGCGTTCGAGGACCGCTTCGGCGTCAAGATCGAGCCGCTCGACGCATCGAGCCCGGGCGACCCGTGGACCAGCCAGAACTGCTGCGGCGCGGCCAAGGTGGAGGCGCTCGAGCGGGGACTCGCAGGCGCCGACGCGTGGATCACCGGGATCCGGCGCGAGCAGGCGCCGACGCGCGCGGCCGCCCCGAAGGTCGAGCCAGACGACCGCCGGGGGATCTGGAAGTTCAACCCGATCGCCGACTGGACCGAGAAGGACGTCTGGCGCTACATCTTCGAGCACGACCTGCCCTACCATCCGCTTCACGATCAGGGCTACAGCTCGATCGGCTGCGCTCCGTGCACGCAGCCTGGCAGCGGCCGCGATGGCCGTTGGGCCGGCCAGGACAAGACCGAGTGCGGCATCCACGTCGTTCCCCCATCAAGCGAGACCTGATGTCGAGCAGCGAAATCAAATCGCGGGCCCGGAGGGCCCGCGGAGGAACCCTTTGAACCCGTTCCATTACGAGCTGTCACACCTCGAGACGCTCGAGGCCGAATCGATCCACATCTTCCGTGAGGTCGCCGCCGAGTTCGACCGACCCGTGTTGCTGTTCAGCGGCGGCAAGGACTCGATCGTGCTGCTGCGGCTGGCGGAGAAGGCATTCCGGCCGGGCAAGTTCCCGTTCCCGATCATGCACGTCGACACCGGGCACAACTTTCCCGAGGTAGTCGAGTTCCGTGACAAGGTGATCGACCAGCTCGGAGAGCGGCTGATCGTGGCGAGCGTGCAGGACTCGATCGACGCCGGCCGGGTGGCCGAGGAGACCGGACCCCGCGCCTCGCGCAACCGGCTACAGACCACCACCTTGCTCGACGCCATTGCCGAGCACAAGTTCGACGCCGCATTCGGCGGCGCCCGCCGGGACGAGGAGCGTGCCCGCGCCAAGGAGCGCGTGTTCTCGTTCCGCGATGACTTCGGCCAGTGGGATCCGAAGGCCCAGCGGCCCGAGCTGTGGTCGCTGTTCAACGGCCGGATCCGCAAGGGCGAGCATGTCCGCGTGTTTCCGATCTCGAACTGGACCGAGCTCGACGTGTGGGAGTACATCGCCAGGGAGAAGCTCGAGATCCCCTCGATCTACTACGCCCACGAGCGGCAGGTGTTCGAACGCGACGGGATGCTCTACGCCCACTCAGACTTCGTGGAGCTGATCGACGGCGAGGTGCCGTTCGGGGAGTCGGTCCGCTACCGGACGGTCGGCGATATGACCTGCACCGGCGCGGTCCGCTCGCGGGCGGCGACGCTCGAGGACGTGGTCGCCGAGATCGCCGCGACTCGGATCACCGAGCGCGGTGAGACGCGGGCGGATGATCGGGTGACCGAAGCGGCGATGGAAGACCGCAAGCGCGAGGGCTACTTCTAACCGTGTCGACGGTCTCCACCAACGGGCACGTGACGATGCGCGCCCGGACCAGCGAGCTGCTGCGGATCGCCACCGCCGGGTCGGTCGACGACGGAAAGTCGACTCTGATCGGGCGGTTGCTCTACGACTCCAAGCAGATCCTCACCGACCAGCTCGCGCACGTCGTCGAGACCTCCGAGCGGCGCGGGGACGGGTATCTGAACCTGGCGCTGCTCACAGATGGCCTGCGGGCCGAGCGCGAGCAGGGAATCACCATCGACGTCGCCTATCGCTTCTTCCAGACCCCGCGGCGCAGATTCATCATCGCCGACACGCCCGGCCACGAGCAGTACACACGCAACATGGTCACCGGTGCCTCGACTGCCGACCTCTCGATCGTGCTGATCGACGCGCGCAAGGGCGTCTCCGAACAGACGCGCCGTCACGCGCACATCGCCTCGCTGTTGCGGATCCCGCACTTGGTGGTTTGCGTCAACAAGATGGACCTGGTCGATTACGACGAGGCCGTGTTCGACCGAATCGCCGAGGAGATGACCGACTGGGCGGCCCGGCTCGACATCTGGGACATCACCTTCGTTCCGATCTCGGCGCTGCACGGGGATAACGTGGTCGAGCGCTCGACGAATATGGACTGGTACCTGGGCGCGACGCTGCTTTACCACCTCGAGCACGTCGTGATCGCCACGGACCGGAATTTTGCGGACCTGCGGTTCCCCGTCCAGTGGGTGATCCGCCCCATGTCCGACGAGCACCACGACTACCGCGGCTATGCGGGCCAGGTCGCGGCCGGGGTGATCCGCGCCGGCGACGAGGTGATGGTGCTCCCGAGCGGCAAACGCTCGCGGATCGCGTCCGTCGACTCGTTCGAAGGCCCGATCGATGCCGCCTTCCCGACCATGTCTGTGACGCTGCGGCTCGAGGACGAGCTCGACATCTCGCGCGGGGACATGTTCGTCAACGCTGACGATCCGCCCGTGCCGGCCCGGGAGATCGAGGCGATGGTCTGCTGGATGAGCGACCGGCCGCTGACCCCCGGCGCGCGCTATGCGATCAAGCAGACCACGCGCAGCGGGAGGGCCGTGGTCGAGCAGCTGGAGTACCGCGTCGACGTCAACACGCTCGAGCACGTCGAGACGACCGAGCTGGGGCTCAACGCGATCGGCCGGGTCCACCTGCGGCTGAGCACGCCAATGATGGTGGACCGTTACCGCCGCAACCGCACGACCGGCAGCTTCATCCTGATCGATGAGGCGACGAATGACACGGTTGGGGCGGGCATGCTCGTCCACGCGACGAGCGTCGAGCCGTAGCCGCCAGGTAAAGTCTTCGCCCCGATGTTCTCGAAGGTCCTGATCGCCAACCGCGGCGAGATCGCGGTCCGAATCATCCGTGCGTGCGAGGAACTAGGGGTCGCGACGGTCGCCGTCTACTCCGAGCTCGACCGTGACGCACCCCACGTCGAGCGCGCCGACGAGGCCTACCTGCTCGGCCCCGGCCCGGCGTCCGAGAGCTACCTGGTGATTGACAAGCTGCTCGAGGTGATCGACCGATCCGGCGCCGAGGCGGTCCATCCCGGCTACGGGTTCCTGGCCGAGAACGCCTCGTTCGCCGCTGTGCTGGAGAAGCACGGCATCACTTTTATCGGGCCGCCTGCCTCCGCGATCGAGGCGATGGGGTCAAAGACGCGTGCGCGCGAGCTGATGCAGGAGGCCGGTGTCCCGATCGTTCCCGGGACGACCGAGCCGGTCGCCACCGTCGATGACGCGCGCAAGCTGATCGAGGAAACAATCGGGTACCCAGTCGCCGTCAAGGCAGCGGGCGGCGGCGGCGGCAAGGGCTTTCGCGTTGCGTTGTCCGATGACAAGCTCCAAGATGCCTTCGAGGGCGCCGCGCGCGAGGGCGAGAAATTCTTCGGTGACGCCACCGTCTATCTCGAGCGCTATCTGCCCGATCCCCGCCATGTGGAGGTTCAGGTCCTGGCGGACTCGCACGGCAACGTCATCCATCTCGGCGAGCGCGACTGCTCGCTCCAGCGCCGGCACCAGAAGCTGATCGAGGAGGCGCCCGCGCCCGCGGTCGACGAGGAGCTGCGCGCGAAGATCGGGAAGATCGCCACCGACGCCGCGGCCGCCGTCAAGTACACCGGCGCCGGAACGATCGAGGGGTTGCTTCAGGACGGCGAGTACTTCTTCCTGGAGATGAACACCCGCGTTCAGGTCGAGCACTGCGTGACCGAGATGGTGACCGGGGTCGACATCGTCAAGGAGGGGATCCGGGTCGCGGCCGGCGAGGAGCTGTC
This sequence comes from uncultured Solirubrobacterales bacterium, assembly GCA_963794825.1. Taxonomy (GTDB): domain Bacteria; phylum Actinomycetota; class Thermoleophilia; order Solirubrobacterales; family Solirubrobacteraceae; genus Palsa-465. Next base: position 680,712 of record CAWCFB010000003.1, on the reverse strand, counting down.
GATCAAGCAGGAGGACCTGGAGCTGCGCGGTCATGCGATCGAGTGCCGGATCAATGCCGAGGACGCCTCCAAGAACTTCGCCCCGGCGCCGGGGCAGATCGGCAGCTACATCGAACCGTCGGGTCCCGGCGTCCGCGTCGATTCAGGCTGTGTAGCGGGCTCAGTGATCTCGCCGATGTACGACCCGATGATCGCCAAGCTGATCGTCTGGGACGTCGATCGCGAGCAGGCGACGCGCCGGATGGTGCGAGCCCTGCGCGAATACCGCATCGAGGGGCTCAAGACGCTGATGCCCTTTCATGAGGCGATTCTCCAGACCAAGCAGTGGGCCAACGCTGAGACCTGCCGGGACCTGATCGAGGACAAGGAGTGGTTGAAGACGCTGGCCGTCGAGGTACCGCCGGTGGCGGCGGACGAGGAGGACGGAGAGAAGGTCGAGCAGTCCTATACGGTCGAGGTGTCGGGCAAGCGGTTCGACGTTAAGGTGATCGGGGCGCCGTTGGCCGGTGGAATCGCGGTGACAAACGGTGGCGCCCCGGCCGCTGCCGCGGGCCGCAAGCCCCCGAGACGTGAGCGCGCCGGCGGTGCGGGCGGTGGTGGAGGCGGCGACACGCTCCCCTCGCCGATCCAGGGCACGGTGCTCAAAGTGGCGGTCGAGCAGGGGGCTGCCGTCGAGGAGGGAGCCCTGATCGCCGTGATCGAGGCGATGAAGATGGAGAACGAGATCACCGCCCACAAGGCGGGTACCGTTTCCGAGCTCCCGATCGCCGTCGGCGCGTCGGTCGCCACCGGCGACACGCTCGCGGTGATCACCGCCGCTGCCGCCGAGTAGCGGCGTTCGGCTAGGCTGGCCCCAACCAATCGAGGAGGGGCATCATGGCCGTAGGCCTGCGTCTGAAGTTCAACGGCGGCACCGAGGATCAGTATCGAGCCGTGCACTCAAAGATGGATATCGACGCCAACCCGCCGGAGGGCCTGATTCTCCACACGGCAGGGCCGATCGACGACGGTTGGGGTGTGATCGACTTCTGGGAGTCGCGCGATCACTTCAACCGGTTCACGGAGAGCAAGCTGCAACCGGCGCTTGGCGAGCTTGGCGATCAGGCGTTCCAGGGGCCGCCCGACATCAAGGAGTTTCCGGTCGTGAACATCACCCGCGGCCGCTGACCGACACGGCGTTGGCGGCGTGGATCTGCTTCTGCGCCGCCGTTCGTCGCCCCTTCGGTAGGGGCGCGTCGGCACCGTCGCGCTGGAGGGCTTCCAGGTAGGCCACGTCCTCGTTGAGCACGCGCGCGGCGTCGGACCCCGTGACCATGCCGCCGTGCCCCGGGATCACGTAGGCCGCCTGCTCGACCAGCGGGCCGAGCCGCGCCAGCGTCTCCAGGTACGTGTCGGGCGAGCCGCCCGGAGAGATCATCGGGATCTCGACCGGCGAGAGATAGTCGCCGCACACGAGCACGCGCGCCCACGGGAGCCAGTAGGCGACCCCGTCGGCGGTGTGGCCGGCTGCCGCGTGGAGCTCGAGCTCCCCGGAGCCGAGGGAGAGCCGGCCGGGCACGGGGAGCGATTGCAGGCCCGCCAGCGCCAGCGGTCGCTCCCGCACCACGTAGTGCTCGTCGTCGAAGGCTCGCAGCGCGCGCTGCGGCTCTCCGGGCGAGCGCTCGAGCCTTGCCACCGTCGACTCGGCGACCCCTAGCGACGCCTCGGGAAAGGCGGTTCGTCCCAGCAGGTGGTCCCAGTCGCCATGCGTGGCGAGCAGCGCGGAGGCCGGAAACCCGGCCTGCTCGAGCACCCCGGGTAGCGCATCGAGCTCGTCCGGCAGCACCGGCGAGTCGATCACGAACCCCTCTTCGCCGCCGCGAACCGCGGTACACGTGGTCTGCCAGATCGCGCTGATCACGACGATCACGTCGGGATCAACCGCGACGACGCGCATCAGCGACGGGCTACGCGGCGCCGATCAGCTTTGCCGCTTCACGCAGCGTCTTGACCTCGGCGTCGGGCTTCTTCTGATTGGCCTCGAGCACCTGGCCGGTGCGGTTGACCCAGATCACCGGGACCTTGCGCTTCAGGCACGGCTCGACGTCGTGGTAGTAGCTGGCGGCGACGTGGACCCAGCCCTTCTTGCTGCCGATCCGCCGCTCGCACTCGACGAAATGCGCAGGGTCCGGCTTGTAGGAGCGGACCTGCTGCGCGGTGACGACGAGGTCGAAGTCGAGCGGGATGTGACGTCTGGTCTGCCCGAGGAGCTTGTCGTCGATGTTCGAGACCAGCCCGATCTTGTGCTGCTTGGCGATCTTCGCCAACGTCGAATTCGTCTCCTTGAACGGCATCCAGCGCTGCACCGAATCGGGCAGGAAGCCCGAGCGCGAGGGCTCGAGCGGCCAGTCCAGCTTCTTGGAGATCTGCACCGCTGTGCGGCGCAGCACCTCCGCATAGAGCTCGTAGGACCCTGCCTGGATCTGCTGCTGGATCTCGTGGAACAGCGGGATCAGCTCGTCGCGCTCGATCGTGAATCCGTCGCGTTCGGCTTCTTTTAGGAACGCTTCGTAGGCCCCCGTCTCCCAATCGATCAGGGTGCCGTAGACGTCGAAGGTGACGAACGTGATGTTCTTCGGAATCGCCATGGGAGCGGGCATGATGCCATGGCGAGGTACTAGAGTGCCGCGCCGATGGACCTGCTCGAGTACCAGGGCAAGCAGCTGTTCGCGCGCCACGGCGTGCCCGTTCCGAGCGGGAAGCCCGCTCGCACCGTCGAGGAGGCGGTCGCCGCGGCCGAGGAGATCGGCTACCCGTGTGTGGTCAAGGCGCAGGTGCAGATCGGCGGGCGCGGGAAAGCCGGCGGGATCAAGGTCGCGAGCGACCGCGAGGAGGCCGAGCGGCATGCCAGCGCGATTCTCGGGATGGACATCCGCGGACTCACTGTGCACGAGGTGTGGATCGAGGGCGCTTCCGAGATCGCTTCGGAGTACTACGCGTCGGTGATCTTCGACCGCTCCGCGAGGGCGCCACTGGTGATGCTCTCGACGAAAGGCGGGATGGACATCGAACAGGTCGCCGACGAGGACCCGGACGCGATCGCGCGGCTGCACGTCGACCCGCTCCTCGGGTTCCAGGACTTCCACGGCCGGCGACTCGCGTTCGAGGCCAGGGTCGATCCGGACGTCGTCCGTCCCGTGGGCGCGATGCTCGCCAAGCTGTACGACGCGTTCATCGCCGAGGAGGCGACGCTGGTCGAGGTCAACCCGCTGATCGTCACGCCCGAGCGGGACGTCAAGGCGCTCGACGCGAAGGTGACGCTCGACGACAACGCGCTGTTCCGCCACGCCGAGAACGCCGAGCTGCGGGACCTCTCCAAAGAGGACCCGCAGGAGCGGATGGCCAAGGAGCGGGGACTCACATATGTGAAGCTCGACGGAGACATTGGCATCCTCGGCAACGGCGCCGGCCTCGTGATGTCGACTCTCGATGTCGTCGCCCAGGCCGGCGGATCGCCCGCGAACTTCCTCGATGCGGGGGGCGGGTCCAAGGCTGAGGCGATCACCAGTGCCGTCGAGGTGATCCTCTCCGATCCGAAGGTCAAGGCGGTCCTGTTCAACATCTTCGGTGGGATCACGCGCTGCGACGAGGTCGCGCGCGGCCTGATCGAGGCGTTCGACCAGGTCAAGCCGACGGTCCCGTTTGTCGTTCGCCTCGATGGCACCAACGACGTCGAGGGGCGAGCGCTGTTGGCCGAGGCGAACCTGCCCAACGTCCACAGCGTGGCGACGATGGACGAGGCGGCCGCAAAAGTCGTCGAGCTCGCGAGGTCCGCGTGAGCATCCTGGTCGGCACCGAGACTCGGCTCTGCGTGTCCGGAATCACCGGCAGCGAGGGCACCTTCCACTCGCTGCGCAACCGCGATTACGGCACCCAGGTGGTCGCCGGCGTGACGCCGGGCAAGGGCGGCCAGGATGTCGACGGAATCCCTGTCTTCAACACCTTCCACGAGGCGGTCGCGCAGACCGGCGCCAACACGGCGATGATCTTCGTGCCGCCGCGGTTCGCGGCCGACTCGATCCTCGAGGCTGAGGACGCGGGATCGCACTGATCGTCGCGATCACCGAGGGGATCCCCGCGCATGACGAGCTACGCGTCTACAACATCATTTATAAAAATGGCGCTTCGCGGCTCGTCGGGCCCGAACTGTCCCGGGATCCTGTCGCCGGGAAAGGCGAACGTGGGGATCATCCCCGCGACCTTCTTCAAGCCCGGCAACGTCGGCGTCGTCTCGCGCTCGGGCACGCTGACCTATCAGATCGGCAACGTGCTCGCGCAGAGCGGGTTCGGCAACTCCTCGATCGTCGGGATCGGCGGCGACCCGGTACCCGGGACCGACTTCATCGACGTGATCGCGATGTTCCAGGACGATCCTGAGACCGAGCTGATCGTGATGTCCGGCGAGATCGGCGGCGACGCCGAGGAACGCGCGGCCGACTACATCGCCGAGCACGTGACCAAGCCGGTGATCGCCTACATCGCCGGTTTCACCGCCCCGCCCGGCAAGACGATGGGCCACGCCGGCGCGATCGTGTCAGGGTCACGCGGCACCGCCGCCGCCAAGGCCGAGGCGCTCGAGGCCAAGGGCGTCACCGTCGGGCGCACGCCGACGCAGGTCGCCGCAGGCCGCGATCGCGCTGCTTCGCGGCTGAGCCCTGGCCTCCCGCCTCGATCCTCAGAAACGATGCCGCGCGTGGCCGAAGCTGCCCTTGGTGGTCAGCGGCCCGCTGAAGCGGGTGTCGAGCTCGGTGCTGGGCGCTGTCATGGAGCACGCCTTGGGTCCGTGTCGCGCGGTGGGTAGCCGGTCATCACTACAGAGACCGGCACGGAGCCGAGAACTCATTGGTCCGACCGTTTATCAGCGCGGTGCGAGCCCACTTGCCCGGCGGCGCCGGGGCGACCGGTAGCCTCGATATGTCGATGTCCGAGCGTCAGCCGGATCCCGAGTCATATCTTTCAGAGATCGATCGGCGTCTCGAGTCGATCCAGGGGGAGCTTCAGCCGGGCCGGTCGCGCCCAACCAGCCTCCGCGACGGCGCGGACGCTCCGGGCCGCTGGCGGCGATCCTTGGGCGTGGCGCGCCGGCGCCGGGACGCAGCCGGCTCCCGAGCCGCCTCCGGAGGCGCCCCGCCCAGCTCGAGTCGAGCTCCCTCGAGCGGGAGGTCCGCGCCATTGGCGAGCTGCAGGAGCGGCTGATCAGCGCGATCGAAGGACTGGTCGAGGCGTACGAGACACCAAGTCAGCGGCGCGAGGCGACGGCGGTCACGCTGAAGGCGGGGCCGTTCGGCGACACCGCGGCGCTGCGCGCATTCACCGAGAGCCTGACGGAGCTGCCCGGCGTCGAGACGGTGACCCTGCGCGGCTTCGAGGGGACCGATCACGCGATCATCGACGTCGCGCTTCGAGCCGCCCGCCGCGCGCGAACACGTAACCTACGGCCAATGGCCACGATTTCGTTCGCGCGTGGCGCGCCGTCGCTCGACATCGTCGACGTCGACGGTCTCAAAGCCGCCGCCGACCAAGCATTCGCAACCGACCCTGCGGGACTGACCGGATACGGCACTTCGATCGGGTATCCGCCGTTGCGCGAGTGGATCGCCGCCCAGCACGATGTGGCGCCCGAGCACGTACTCGTGACGAACGGCTCGATGCAGGCGGACGCCTTCCTGTTCGACGCGCTCGTCCAGCCGGGCGACGTGGTGATCGTCGAGCGCCCGACCTACGACCGGACGCTGTTGTCGCTGCGAAGCCGCGGCGCCGACGTGCGGATGGTCGAGCTCGAGCCCGACGGGATCGATGTCGCGGCGCTCGAGCGAGTGCTCGCGACTGGCGCCCAGCCCAAGCTCGCCCACATCATTCCCAACTTCCAGAACCCCGCCGGCTACACGCTCTCGCTCGCCAAGCGCGAGCGGCTGCTCGAGCTCGCTCGGCAGCACGAGTTCATCGTGTTCGAGGACGACCCGTACGTGGCGCTGCGGTTCGAGGGCGAGCAGCTGCCTCGGATGCAAGTCGATGGACGGCGACCGCGTCGTGTACGCCTCCTCCTTCTCCAAGACGGTCTGTCCCGGGATCCGGGTCGGCTACCTCGTCGGACCGGAGGAGCTGATCGCGCGGATCGCCAAACTCGCGACCAACACGTACATCTCTCCGAACATGGTCGCCCAGGGGATCGTCCACCAGTTCTGCGTCTCCGGCGCGCTGACGCGCTCGATCGAAACCGTCCGGGACGCGCTCAAGCAACGGGCCGACACGCTGTGCGAGGCACTCGAGCGAGAGCTCCCCGACGCTCGCTTCGTCAAGCCGGCCGGCGGATACTTCCTGTGGGTGGATCTGCCGCGACGGCACCGACGTGAACGCCCTGTTCGAGGCGGCCAAGGCGCGGGACGTGGTGTTCATCAAAGGCACCGACTTCGTGCTCGAGGGCGGTGAGTCGTCGCTGCGGCTCGCGTACTCGGGCGTGACTCCGGCTCAGATCGAAGACGGCATCAAACTCCTGGCCGAGGCGTATACCGAGGTCTCGGCATCGGCGGCGAATGCGGCCTGACGAGGTCGTGGCGCTCGGCGAGCTCGCCGGGGACGCAGTCGGCGGGGTCGACCGCTCGAATTGGAGACATGCACACCGGGATCGCCGAGCGGGTGTTCCGGTACGTCGGGCCCCGGCGCCGAGCCCGTCCGCGTGGTCCACGAGGGAATCACGAAGGGCGTGTACGCAGCCCTCCGGGGGGCTTCGAGCGCGCTGGTCAAGGCTGGCGCGGTCTCGATCGGTGCAGCGGCTGACCCGGATGCGCCGTCGATCCGCGAACGACCGGTCGGCCGGATCGCCATCGGAGCGCTCAACGGCGCGTTCGGCGACCGGCTGCGGGAGCGGCGCAGCCGCTCTCAGAACAACTCACGATCCGCCGGCGTGGACGGGCTCTGAATCTCGCTCGCGAGGCACTCGAGACGCGCTACCGCGGGCCAGCCCGCGAATCGCAATCTTCCTGCATGGCCTGTGCGAAACGGACGGTGCGTGGCGGATCCGCTCGGACCACTACGCCCCCTATGGCGACCGGCTCGAGACCGAACTCGGCTACAGCTCGCTGTACGTGAACTACAACAGCGGCCGCCACATTTCCGAGAATGGCCGAGAGCTCGCCCAGCTGCTCGCGAGGCTGGTCGAGAACTGGCCCGTGGCGGTCGACGAGATCGCTCTGGTCGGCCACTCGATGGGCGGGCTCGTGGCACGCAGCGCGTGCCATTACGGCGCGATGAGCCCATGGGCGCAGCAGGTTCGGCACGTGTTCACCCTCGGCTGCCCGCACACCGGCGCCCCGCTCGAGCGAGCGGCCAATGCAGCGGCATCAGCCTTCGCGCGGCTGCCCGAGACCCGGGGGCTGGCCAACGCGCTGAACCTCCGCAGCGCCGGGATCAAGGATCTTCGCTACGGCTACGTGGTCGACGAGGACTGGTTCGGTCAGGACCCGGACGCCTACCTGCGCAACACCGGCCGCGAGATCCCCTTCCTGGAAACGGCGAACCACTATTTCGTGTGCGCCACGCTCTCGCGCGAGCCGCACGCGCCGCTCGGCCGTCTGTTCGGCGACTGGCTCGTGCTGAGCTCGAGCGCCTGGGGCTCGGGGGGGCGCGGCCAGCGGCTCCGCTTCCCGGTCGACAACTACCGGCACGTCGGCGGCGCAACCCACTTCGACCTGCTCAACCACCCGGCGATCTTCGAGCAGCTTCGCCGCTGGCTGACCAACCGTCCGGCGCTCCCACCGCCCGAGTCTCAGCGGCCGTAACGTTCCCGTCCGAGCACCAGTTGCTCAGGCAGGGCGATCCGCGGGGGCGGCGAAGGGTCGGCGATCACGGAGACGGTCTCGGCGACGCTGGCGGTCACGGTCGCGCTGACTCCGTCCGCGGTAACCGTCACGAGCTCGCCGTCATTGGAGGAGATCTCGCCTCCCAGCCCCGGCTCGATTCCTGCGTCCTTAAGGTAGTGGAGGATGTCCTCAGCCTCGTTCTCAAGCCGCAGGATCGTCACCTTGGCGCCGGGCACGCAGTCGGCCAGCGGCACCCCGTCGATCCGCTCTCCGACTTTGATCGGGTGGCCGTGGGGGCAGGTCTTGGCCTCTCCGACCGCGCTGCGGACGTAGGCCTCGAATCGAGGCGTCATCGCGTGCTCGAGCTTCTCGGCCTCCTCGTGGACCTCGTCCCACGGCACGCCGACGACGTCGGTCAGGAACCGCTCGATCATCCGGTGGCGGGAAACCGTGTACTCGGCGTGCTCCCGTCCGGTTTCGGTGAACTCGATCGCGCGGTCGGTGTCGCGGCTGATATAGCCGTCGCGCTCGAGCCGCCCGAGCATCTCGGAGACGGTCGGAGCCGACAGTCGCATCGCGCGGGCCATGTTCGCCCCGGTCAGCGGCAGCCCCGCCTCGAACAGCCAGAACAGCGTCTCGAGGTACTCCTCCTCCGCAGGCGTGGCGGCCATGATCTGATCGTAGCGGTCGGTAGGATCGCGCTCCGTGGCACTTCCGCTGAAGCCTCCGCTCGAGCCGCAGCTCGCACGGTCCAAGGCCGAGCTTCCGGTCGGCGAGGAGTGGGCCTACGAGCCCAAGTACGACGGCTTCCGCGCGATCGTGTTCGTCGACGGCGCCGAATTTGAGATCCAATCACGCTCCGGCAAGCCGCTCGGGCGCTACTTCCCCGAGCTCACATTCCCGTCGGGTCGATACGTGGTCGACGGGGAGATCGTGGTCGACGGCTCGGGCGAGCGCGAGGACTTTGGCGCGCTCCAGCAGCGGATCCACCCGGCGCAGTCGCGGATCCAGATGCTGGCCGAGCAGACCCCGGCGCGCTACGTCGGCTTCGACCTGCTCGCGTCCGGCGACGAGTCGCTGCTGGAGCTCCCGTTTGCGGAGCGACGGGCCAGGCTCGAGCAGATTGGCGTCGACGTGACGCCGCTGACCCGAACGCGGGACGAGGCAGAACCCTGGTTGCGCTCCGGCGAGGGCGTGGTGGCCAAGGACCTCAACGCGCCGTATCGGCCCGGTAAGCGGCTGGGGATGGTCAAGGTCAAGCGCCTGCGGACGATCGACGCGGTCGTCGCGGGGTGGCGGCCGGGCAAGGAGGAGGGCACGGTCGGATCGTTGATCCTCGGCCTGTACGACGCGGGTGGCTCGCTACACGTCGTCGGCCACTCCTCCGGGATCTCCGCTGCGGACAAGCGCGCGCTGGTGGCGAAGCTCAAGCCGTACGAGACCGGCCAGCGCGGTCACGGCGACCCGAGCCGCTGGCAGAGCGAGAGGGAGCTCGAGTGGATCGAGCTGCGCCCTGAGCTGGTTGTGGAGGTGACGTTCGACCACGCCAGCGGCGGTCGCATCCGCCACGGCACGAAGATCCTGCGCTGGCGCGAGGACAAGCCGCCGCGGGAGTGCCGGCTCGAGCAGATGCAGTCCTAGCTCGCCCACGACGCGTGTGATCCCGACCACCGTGCTCGTCGCGCCGGACTCGTTCAAGGGGACGTTGACCGCCGGCGAGGTCGCTGCGGCGGTCGGCGCCGGGCTCGCCCGCGGCGGCCGCCCAGTCGACCTGTGCCCCGTCGCCGACGGGGGCGAGGGAACACTGGATGTGCTCGCACCGGCGCTCGGCGCCGAGCTGCGGACGGCGCCGGCGACCGATCCGCTCGGCCGCCCGATCGAAGCGCCGTTCGCGATCGCCGGCCGGATCGCGATCGTCGAGACTGCGGCGGCGAGCGGGCTGGGGCTGGTCGCAACCTCAGAGCGGGACGCATTCGCCGCGTCGAGTAGTGGCACCGGCGAGCTGATCTTGGCGGCGGTCGCCGCCGGGGCACAGGAGGTGCTCGTAGGTGTCGGTGGCAGTGCGAGCACCGACGGCGGGGCCGGGGCGGTCGCGGCGATCAAGCGCGGCGGCGGACTGGGCGGAGCGAAGCTGCGAGTGCTGTGCGACGTCCGAGTCCCGTTCGAGGACGCCCCCTCCGTGTTCGGGCCGCAGAAGGGGGCCGCTGCAGCCGACGTCCGGCGGCTCGAGAAGCGGTTGGGCACGCTGGCCCGGCGGTTACCGCGCGATCCGCGCGGGGTGCCGTTGACGGGCGCGGCCGGGGGATTGTCGGGCGGCCTATGGGCCGAGTTCGGGGCTGAGCTCGTCGCGGGGAGTGCGTTCGTGCTCGACGCGGTCGGGTTCGACCGGCGGATGCGGGTGGCCCGCGCGGTCCTCACCGGCGAGGGCAGCCTCGACCTCCAAAGTCTGAGCGGCAAGCTGGTGTCGGAGGTCGCGACGCGCGCCCGGCAGTCCGGGGTCCCGTGCTACGCGGTGGTCGGCCGAAATGAGCTCGATGCGTTCGGGGCTCGGATTCTCGACCTGCAACTCGTGCTCGAAGCCGGCACCAAGCGGGAGCTGGCCGCGGCCGGTGCGCGCCTGGCCAAGCTGTTGTGAGGGGCGCGCTAAGGCTCTGGCAGCACGACCGCCGAGGCCGCCGGGGGCTGTGGCCGACGGGGCTTCTCCGGCGAGGCGTGCTCGGGAAGGTTGGCGAGCAGCTGCGGCTCGGGGACCAGCGAGGCGCGGCAGAAGCCCTCGCCGAACGGGGTCAGGTGGATGCTGCGCCTGACGATCTTGGCCTGGCGGACGGAGTGGATCGCCCCGAGCACGTCTGGCTGGGCCTCGAGTACCTGGTAGCGCATCGGGTCACGCAAGGTCTCGCGTGAGAACCAGATCAGACCGAGGCGATTGAGGTTGTTCAGGTACGCGGGCACCCGCTCGACGTACCGCAGCCCGGCGCGCGCTCCGATCATCGACAAGCCAGGCGCGATCAGCCGCGAGCTGATCAGCCCCAGCGGGCCGCCGGTGCGGATGTCCACCGACGGCTGCGGCCCGTCGAGCAGCATCAGCCGCAGGATCCGTGCCTCGTCGGGGGCGAGCGAGTCGAGCAGCCGCTCGTACGCGGGGTGCGCGGTCTCTTCGTAACGAACGTCGCGGGATTTGTAGAGGAGCTCCTCGCCACGGCGGTGAAGCGAGTCGGGCACACCGTTTCGGCGCTCGTCGCGGTTCGACTGCTCACGGCTGGCGAGCGGCAACGTGATGACGTCCGCGACGCGCTTGACGACATCGCCCCCGGGCACCGACTCGACGGCCCGGAGCGCGGCCTCCCCACCGGGGACCGACCCGGCCATCCTTCGTGCGTTGTCGGCCGCCGGTGCGGCGCTGCGGAACCGATCCTCGAAATTCCGAGGCGCCGACCAGGTCGCGGACGAGTTGTCCGACCGTCTCGGGGTGGAGCGCAACGTCCACGATCCGGCTGGCCGCTTTGACGGACGTCGTCACCGTCCATTCGGTCGTGTGCCACCAGGTGCTGGCCGCCAACCGCAAGATCGCCGGGACGGGGCTCTGCTGGGGCGGTGGTAGGTCTTCGTGCGCTTCGGTCATCCAAAAATCCCCAGATGGATCAAGCCGCCGGCCAGTCCCATCAGACCACCGTGCAGATACAGCATCCACTCGTCCTCCTTGATCGCCGAGCGGAGCATCTCCACATAGTCGCGTGACGGTAGCTCCTTCACCCGTGCGGCGAACAGCACGCGGATGTTCTCGCTCTGCTGCTGGCCGAACTCGGGATCCATGAACGGAGTCATCGTGTGCTCGGTGGACTCCCGCGCGAAGGCCTCGGTGAGCGTGTCGTAGGCCCGCGAGCCGACTGCGACGCGGACGGCCCCGCGGGCGGGACCGGCGGCTCGGTCGATGGCTGGGCGCAGCGCCTCCTCGAGCATCTGCATCGTCCGGTCGCCCCGGGGGCCGTAGAACAGTGCGTGGCCGAAGTTCTCGAGCGTGACTACGTCCTCGGCGATGATCCGCGCGTATACCTCGGCCGCCTGCGGTCTGGCGGCGCAGGAACAGCCCGTGCAGCGTGAAGGGCCCGATCTTGCGCGGCTCGACCGGCTCGAAGATCACCCACATGCCGAGCAGGTTGGTCGTCCAGCCGACGACCACGCCGAGCAGTGGCAGCAGCCACCAGTTGGTCACGAAGTGGGTGATCACCGCCACCGGGATCCCGAGCAGGAAGCCGAACAGGAAGCCGAAGTTGACCATCAGCCGGAGCTCGCGGGCACCGAAATCCTTGAAGATCTTGTTGACCAGCGCCGGGTGCTTCTCGAAGTGGTCGATCACCATCAGCTTCGGGTCGATCAGCTGGTCGATGTACCGGCCTGATCTCGTCGATGATCGTGTGCATGATCTCCGGCAGCTGCTGCTGGACGCGCGAGTAGATCGCCTGCTTGGCCTGGTCGGGCACGTTCTGCCAAAGCAGCGGCTGCTCTTGGCGCATGATCCGGTCGACGATCTCGGGCAGCCGCGGCTCGAACATCACCACCATCTGCTCGGCAATCTGATCCGGCCCCAGCTCCTGGAAAAACTCAGCCGGAGTGCCCAGCTTGGCGATCGCCTTGTCGACGGAGATACTGCCCATCTTGGCCGCCCGCGCCGGCACGATCCCCTGCCAGCCGATCCCGCCCTGCATGATCCCGGGGACCTCCTGGAGCTTGCGTGGCAGCAGCCGCGACAGCTCGTAGAGCCCCGGGATCGTCCGACCGTGGAACTCGACCGGGTTGAACAGCATGATCAACCCGCTCCAGTTGATCAGCCACCCGATCGCGCCCGTGAAGAACGGGACCGTGATCAGCTTGATCCACTCGCTAGTGGTCACTCAGTACTCATTCCGGCGCCTCACCACCACTCGGTGTAATGGTTGACCCTACCTGCTCAGAGGCGCTCCGGGTGTGGCGGTCGCCGCCGCCGGCTGGGCGATCAAAATCCCCGCAATCGTCGGAGCGCACCCGCAGATTGCGGGGAAACTCTCCGTAGAGGAGAGAAACCCGAGGAGATCCGGGGAGCCATCGTTGAGTACCGGGTTATTGCCATCGGTCTCGCGCGCCGCGGATCTCGCCGCTCGGCCAGGACCGTTCAGTGTGCGAAGGCCTGGCGCTTCTCCTGTGCCGGTCCGGGCATCGGCTCGGTGAGAGTCTCGAAGAACTCGGTTACGGCGCGCAAGTGTTCGATCAGCAGGTCGGCCATGTCGAGGTTCATGCCGGCGCGGACCACGATCCTCAGCACGCTCAGGTCCTGACGGTTCTCCGGGAAGGTGTAGGCGGGGACCAGCCACCCGTACTGGCGTAGCCGCTCGGAGACATCGAACACCGTGTAGTTCTCGACCTCTGGCTTGAGCGCGAACGCGAACACCGGCAGGTCACTCCCGTCGCTCAGGAGCTCGTATGGCCCGATCTCCGAGATCTCCTTGGACAGGTGCATCGCCACCTCCTGGGTGGTGCCGATCACTCGCTTGTAGCCGGCGTGACCGAGGCCGACGAACATCAGGTACTGCGCGATCACCTCGCTTCCCGGACGGGAGAAGTTCAGCGAGAAGGTCGGCATGTGACCGCCGAGGTAGTTGACGTCGAAGATCAGGTCCTTCGGCAGCGCCTCCTTGTCGCGCCAGATCGCCCAACCGACCCCCGGGTAGACGAGCCCGTACTTGTGGCCCGAGGCGTTGATCGACTGCACGCGGGGGATCCGAAAGTCCCACTCGAGGTCGGGCTGGATGAACGGCGCGACGAATCCCCCGGAGGCGCCGTCGACGTGGAGCGGGACGTCGAGTCCCTTGTCATCCTGCAGCTTGTCGAGGGCGGCGGCGATCTCCTTCACCGGCTCGTAGCTGCCGTCGAACGTCGACCCGAGCACCGAGACGACGCCGATCGTGTTCTCGTCGCAATAGGCGGCAGCGTGCTCGGCGTCGAGGTGGTAGCGGTTCCCCTCCATCGGGACGAGCTTTGGCTCGACGTCCCAGTACCGGCAGAACTTCTCCCAGCACACCTGAACGTTGATCCCGGTGACCAGGTTCGGCTTGTCGGTGGGCTTGCCGGCGGCCTTCATCCGCTCGCGCCAGCGCCACTTGAGCGCGAGGCCAGCAGAGCATCGCGGCCTCGCTCGAGCCGGTGGTCGAGCAGCCCGTCGCGTTCGCCGACTCCGGCGAATTCCACAAGTCAGCGAGGATGTTCACGCATCGCGCCTCGATCTCCGCCGTCTGCGGGTACTCGTCCTTGTCGATCATGTTCTTCTCGGCCGTCTCCGCCATCAGCTTGCCGGCGATCGAAGGCATCCACGTGGTCACGAAGGTCGCCAGGTTGAGCCGCGCCTGACCGTCGAGCAGAAGCTCGTTCGAGATGTACTCGTAGGCCGTGTCGAGGCCGAGCCCGTCATCGCAGATCGAATGGCAGGGCATCTCGACGTCGGCGTTGGGGTGGTGGACCGGAACGGCAGGCTTGTACTTCGAGCGACGGCGGTGGCGCTGCTGGCTGAGGCCCATCTGTTTCTCCTGACGTGGATGACGAAGGTGAGGTTCTACATGTCCGGCGCGTCCCACGCGACATGCAGCGCGACCGGCTTGCGAAAGACGAGGCCGCGGACCACTGCCGGCCTCGACGGATCGAGGCGCAGACCCGGTAGGCGCGTGAGCGCCGCGGCCACCGCCGTCCGCGCCTCGAGCCGCGCCAGATGGACGCCGAGGCATACGTGCGGTCCTTGCGCGAACGCCAGATGGCGCCGGCCGTTGGCGCGCGCCCAGGTCGAGCTCGTCTGGGTTCGGGAAGACGGCAGGGTCACGATTGGCGCCGGCGATCGACAGCCGCACGAGCTGCGCCCGCGCCGATCGTCGCCGTCCCCAGCGTGGTGTCGGCGGTGGCGTACCGGTCGATCACGGCGGCCGCGGGCTCGAGCCGCAACGACTCCTCGATCGCGGTGCCGATCAGCGCCGGGTCGTCGCGGACGCGCTCGAGCAGCGGCGGCCGCTCGAGCAAGTGGAGCAGCGCGTTGGCGATCATCCCCTCGGTCGTCTCGATCCCTCCGAACAGCAGCACGGCGGCGTTGGCGACGAGCTCGTCGGGCGAGAGCCCCGCGTCGCTCGACGCCGCTCCGAGCAGCGACGCTCGATCGTCGAGCATTTCGAGCAGCCGCTCTCGCAGCGCGGCGAACGCGACGGTCCCCGCGGAGGTGGTCGCCGTGCGCCGGCGGTGATCGAGGTGACCGAGGCGACGATCGCGTCGTACCACGCCAGCACCGCGTCAACCTCCGACGTCGGGGAGTCCGAGCGCGCGGACGATGATCGCGGCCGCGATCGGGCCCGCGAACCCGCGTCGGAGCTCGCCGACTCCCCCCGGCGCGAGCGCGTCGAGCAGCCGGTTGGCGTGGTCGGCCGTCGGCTGCGCGAACCGCTCGGCAACCGGCGCGGGACGGAACGGGCCGACGAACGGCGCGCGGTGACGCTCGTGCGCGGCGCCATCGAGGCTGAGCATGCTCGGCCCGATCACCTGTGCGGTCGAGAAGCGCGGATCATCGACGGTGAAGGTGGCGCTGTCCCGCATCGCCTCGGTCACCAGGTCGTATCGGGTCACGATCCAGCCGTCGAGGGCCGGGATCCACGACACGGGCTCGTGCTCGCGCAGCCGGGCCAGCACCGGATGGGGGTCGCAGTCGAGCTGCTCGACCGTCACCTCGGCGCCGAGCGGGAACTCCATCGGGCCAGCATGTCATCCCTCCGGGGGCGGCTGGCACCCGATCTCGGCCATGTGACGGACGAAGGCCAGCCGATCGCGATCCGGGTGGAACGGAGCGTCGCCGTCGCGCAGCAGGGCGCCCAGCCGCTCGAGGTCGTACAGGAGCGCCAGCTTGCCCGGCGGATCGTCCCATTCGCCAGCGTCGTAGCGCTCAGTCCATGCCGCCAGCGCGGCCAGCGCTTCGACCTGGATCTCGTCCTCCCACCAGCCGCTGCGGAGCCCGAGCCGGTACCGGGTCCGGAGCTCGCACGCGTCCGCCCACAGCTGCTCGAACCACATCCATCGCTCCCGCGGGTACAGCCCGCGCCAGGTCAGTGGCCAGCGGCCGCCCTCGTGTTCACCTGCATCGAGATCGTCGGGTTCACGCCAGCTCACTCGCTGTGACCCCACCGTCGCAAGCGTCGATCCTCGAACCACATCCGCAGCCGGATCTGGACGGGTGCGAGCCGGCCGTAGAGCAACAGAGCGTGGCGGTCGGGCAGCTGGCGGAGCGCCTCGGCTGCGACCAGCGGGCGTCGGCGCCGGGCGATCGAGCGCGTCGCCCCGCCCGCTCCCGAGGTCCGGGTGAAATCCCGCGCCTCCTCCTCGCCGGCGAGCCCCGAGAAGTACCGGAGTGTCTCGAGGTCCGCAACGCCCGGGAGGAGCATTCGCGCGCGGTGGCTGTTGACGACGGTCTCAGCCTGCTTGCCGTAACGGCTGCGTGCCTGGGCGAGGTCGTGGAAGATCGAGATCAGCTGGATGTTGTGGCTTGGCGCGGTCGAGGCGATCTCCGCCAGGTTCGGGAGCGGCGCGACGTTCCCGGCCTCATCCAGGCACAGCAACAGCGGCCGGTCCAGCCGCCCGCCGTTGGCGGTCGCTCGCTCGTAGGCGCGGTCGACGACCTGCGACAGCAGCGCTAGGAAGATCGGGCGCAGAAGCTTCGACGCCTTCGCATCGCCGATCAGGTACAGCGTCGCGTCGGCATCGAGGAGCCGGTCTGGGGTGATCTCGCACGAGCGCGCGGACCGGACGACTCGGGTGAACCGGTACGCGCGGAGCAGCGCCTGGACCGTCGCCTCGATCGAGGTGCGCGTCCGGTCGGCCTGGGCTTCGAACGCATGCACCGAGTCGTACGCCGCGTGCGCGCCCTCCAACTGCGCCTCGTCGCGCGCGGTCTCGGTCAGCGTGAACAGCGCTTGGTGCAATTCTCGCGACCCCTGGCCGTACGCCCACCGCACAACGGTGTCCACGCCGGCTCCGGTCGCCGCAGCGGTGAACAGCAGCGGCGCCAGGCGCTGCTCGGCGGCTACGGCCCAGAAGTCGCCGCCCTCGACGGCGCGCTGGTCCAGCTCGCCCGCTGCCGCCAGCCGCCATGCCACCTCGAGCGCGCCGTCCCATGTGCGCGCGCCGTGCAGGGGCGACCATGTCTGACTCTCGACGCCGGAGAGGGCGAACGGGTCGAATACGAACACGGGCCCAAGCTCGCGTCTGCGGCGTAGCGTCGCCCCGAGGAGATCGGTCTTGATCGACGAAGCGACAGCGGGCCCAGGCCATTCGAGCAGTGCCGGCACCGCCAGGCCGGCCGACTTGCCCGACTGCGGGGGTCCGAACGCGACCAGGGCGTGGCGTGCTTCCGCCCGGAGCAGCCGACCGCGGTGGCGGCCGAGGGTGAGCCGAGCCGGCCGCCCGGACCGAGCTCTGAGCGACCGTAGCTCGCCGCCCGAAGCCCATCGGGCGCCGGGGCTGGGATCCCGGAACAGCCGGGTGGATCCGGCCGAGCGCGCGAGCGCCGCGACTGCGCTGCCGAGCAGCACCAGGGTGGCATAGAACCCGGCCGGCCCGGGGAGCAGACTCCTCGCGCCCGGCGGCCAGGCGGCGGACGGATCCGCGAGTCGCGCCGGCAGCCGGACGATGACACCCGGCAGGCTGGCCATGGCCACATGCGGCCATCCGGCACCAAACAGGACTCCGGCCAGGCCACCCCACAGCCAAACGAGCGCGCCCAGCGCGGCGGCCCCGCCGATCACCGCGAGCACCGCAACGTCCCCTGGCTGACTCGGCGAGTTCACGCGGTCGCCCGCATCCCGGTGTCGGTATCGGTCAGCTGGGTCTCGAGCCGCGATCGGTAGTGCTGGACGACGAACGACCGGGAGCCAACGCGCCACAGCGCTTGCCCCGCGGACAGCCGGGAGATCAGCCGCGCCTCGCTCTCGGAAAGCCCGAGCAGCGCCCGCGTCAGCGGCACCTGGCTCTCGTCCTGGTGGTAGACGATCCTGGTTGAGGCGTCGGCGACCAACCCTTCGGCGATCCTCGCCGCGCGCGACCCCGCGTCACCAGCCGCCTGGAGATCCGCGAGCTTGTGCAACACGACGAGGTTCATCACTCCGAACTGCCGCGCAAGCTTGAAGTTCGATTGGAACCATTCGCCCAGCCCGGTGTGCTGGACGATTTTCCAGGACTCGTCGGCGACGTTGATCAGCCGCTCGCGCCCGGGCCGCTCGGCCATCCGCGCGAGCAGCGCGCTCATCCACGCGGTCGCGCATGCCATCAGGATCCCGACGGCTGGCGAATCGCGGACGGCGTGCAGGTCGAGCACGAGCAATCGCGCCTCCAGATCGAGGCCCGGTGTCGTGGGACCGTCGAACATCCCCCTGAGCGGCCCTTCGCACAGATCCTGGAGCGCCAGCGCCGCGCGCCGGGTCTCCGCCGCCAGCCGCTCGCAGGTGGTCCGCAGTGCCTGCGCCATTTCGGCGACCGGCGCGAACAGCAGCGATGCGATCTCGGGCAGCGTCGGTTCGCCACGCCCGCGCGCGCGAACCGTGTGCAGCGCCTCACGCAGCGCTCCCGCTTCGACCTGGGTGATGGAGTCTCCGAGCGCGGTCACCGTCACCGCACGGAGGAGCTCGAGCTGCGCGTGCTCCTCCGGGCGAGAGGCGAGCGGGTTGAGCCGGACGCCCCCGCCCGGCACGAGCGAAATCGGCTTCACCCCGACGGCGGCGCACAATGGTCCGTACTCCCGCTTGACGTCGAGTACGAACGCGCGGCGGCCGAATACGAGCATCCGCCACAGCAGCGTCTTGACCAGCGAGCTCTTCCCTTGGCCGAGCTTGCCGAGCACGAGCGCATTCGGGTCGTCGAGCGCGCCGTCCGCGTACAGCGCCCACGGGTCGAAACAGAAGGCGCCGCCCGCCGCGTCGCGACCGATGAACGCTCCGCGGGCCCCGAGACCGCCGGAGGCCACGAACGGATAGATCGCCTGAGCGTGGCGCGTGGTTGCGCGGTGGCCTGGCCGCTCGGCTCGCCGGACGCTCACCGCAGCCCTCGGCAGAGCGGCAGCGTGAAGGTGAACGAGGCGGCCTGCTGCCCGTACATCCTGTGCAGTTCGAGCCGCGCCCGCGCCGCGTGTTCGGATACCTCGGCGACGGCTCGCCGGAGATCGTCGGTGTCTCGGCCGGAAACGGTCACGAAGCCGCTCAACCGCACCTCGCAGTGGCCGGCCGCCAGCTCCGCCTCCCGCCTGATCGTCGCGTCCTGGGCCTGGCGCTGGCGTGCGGTCTCGGACTGCCCCCACCGGTGCCGCAGCTCGCGGTCGGCGCGATCGCGCGTAACTGCCGCCTCGATCTCCCGCACCGACCGTTCCGGCGGGATCGGCTCGAACGTCACGGCGACGGTCCGGACCGCGCTCGAGCGACCGAGCAGCGCGTCCATGAACATCGGCGAGACATCGGTCCGGGGCCAGCTGCCGACCCAGAAGGTGGCATGTAGCGCTCCGTCGCTGCGGTAGTGGTCCCATGCCTCGTGCTCGCCGAGCGGCCATGCGTTCGCCTCGGCCAGCTCTTCGCGACCCGGATCGGCAGCCTGCAGCGCCGCCAGCTCCGCGCGGGCGTACGGGTCGAACGCGGTTCGCAGCCAGCGCCCGAGCTGGCCAGGACTGAGCGCTCCGAGGACTGATACCTCGGCTGCCTCCAGGCCCCGAGCGATCCGCTCGGCTCGCTCGAGTAGACCACTCACCGCGGCGCCTCTGCCGCGGCCAGGGATGCGCTGAGCATCGAGCTGGATCGCCACCAGGATCTCGTGCTCCTGGGTCACCTGCGCCGTTGTCCCGATCAGCTCGAGGTACGACTCGATCATCGGCGTTCCGCGTGCCGGCACGGCTGGGTCGCGCTCGGCGTGGAGCCAGCGGACCAGCTCGTCGCCCTGTGCCGGCGCCGTCCGCTCGATCCACTGGATCCGCCGGATCCCGGACGCCCCCGCGCCGGACAGGACGAGGCCCCAGCGCGCCAGTCGTCGCTCCTGCGCCTCGGCGTCGAGCAATGAGAACGCCACCACCCGGCACGCGAGCACGGCGGTGAGCCAGCGGCCGCGATGGTCGGACAGGACCCCGACCGCGCGGCCCACGATAGTCGCCGGCGAGGATCCGCACGCCGCTCAACTCGCCTGGCGGTTCGGGCGCCGCGTCGTCGATCGACCCAGGCGGCCTCCCGGCCGCGCGGGCGCGTGCACCCGCCGTGGGCACCGAGGACCGCCAATCGCCGGCGAGTCTGCGCAGCAGGAAGGCGGTGAGGATCGGCACCCACTCGTGGAGCGTCCGCCGGCCAACCGGCGCGACCGCAACCACCACCGCAACCGCCAGCGCCAATGTGGCCACGAGCATGCCGGCGCCGGTGGGTGCGGTGTCGAGCGTGATCACGGCAAGCGCGATGCCGACGCCCAAGGACGCGGCCTGCCCGGCCCGCACCCCGCCGAGGATCCCGCGCCGCTCGAGCGGGCCGAACCGGTACGTCAACCGCTCGCTCATTCCCCGTCGCGGGTCTGGCGCTCCGGTAGTGGATCGGC
This sequence comes from uncultured Solirubrobacterales bacterium, assembly GCA_963794825.1. Lineage (GTDB taxonomy): Bacteria > Actinomycetota > Thermoleophilia > Solirubrobacterales > Solirubrobacteraceae > Palsa-465. Next base: position 660,265 of record CAWCFB010000003.1, on the reverse strand, counting down.
GTCCTCGCCAGGCGTCGGCTCGGCAGCGGGCGGAAAGGCCGACGGCCAGCCGGCTGGGTCCTCGATCGACAGCGGCCGATCCCCGATGTTTGCCAGTCCCGGAATGTTCGGGCCGGGGCCGGTGGCCGACATCGGAGCCGGAGCCGACCCATTGGCCGCCCGCCCGGAGCCGTCCGCGGCCGGGGCCGAACCGGCCGGAGCCGAACCGTCCGCGGCCGGAGCCGAACCGTTCGAGGCCGGAGGCGCGCCGCCCCCGCTGCCGCCCGCATCTCCCGCGCTGGCTCCGTTCCTCGTCGGCGCGCCGAGCGTGCCACCACCGGCTGCCAACACTGCGCTGTCGTCGTCGCCGGGGGCCGAGCGAGCTCGCCGGTTAACGTCCTCCATCAACGTCGGCGCGCCAAACGACGAGCCTCCGCTGGCTTCCGAATAGCCCGCGCCAGGCGACAGCGTGCCGCTGACCGACGCCGTCATCGCTCCTCCCGATGCGACCGCTTCCCGCCGCAGGCCGCTAGCCACCCCGCCGGCCAGCTCGGACAACGGCAGGAGCCGAAGCAGCGCCCACGGCGCGAATGCGGCGAGCATCAGCAGGGCGATTCCGGCGATCGCGGCGCCGATGCCGAAGTGCCCGATCCGGTTGAGCGCGGCCCCCCCGAGCGTCAGCACGGCGACGATCGCGAACTTCGAGAGGATCAGCGCGACCAGCAGCTCGAGAGCGCGGATCGCCCAGGTGCGCCGAGCCGGCCACACCATGGCCGCGAAAGCGAGCGGCAACATCAGCACGATCACGTACACGGCGGCCTCGCGAACCAGCAGCTCGAGCCACAGCGCCAGCGCTCCGGCGATCGTCAGGTTGGAGACGACAAACGTGAAGAACGCGGAAGCGCGGCTGAGGCTCGCGAAGCCGGCGATCAGCCCGGCGCCCCGGAGCAGGTGGGCGCTTGAGGTGCCGGTGGCCGAGGCGACCAAGCGCGACATCTCGTCCGAGCCCGACAGCAGCAAGGTGGTCAATGGCGCGGCGATCGCGATGGCAAGCGCTGCCAGCGGGAGGTAGCCAAACGCCGCGCGCGCGAGCATCGCGAGGTCGGAGCGCATCAGCGCCTGGATCGCGGCGGCGCACAGGAACGGGACCGTCAACAACGCCGAAATTGCGGTCATCCGCCAGTAGCTCGCGGAGAACCAGGTCGAGCCGAGCTGAGGGCTGGTCGACTCCCCGAGCACGGCGCTCGTCTCCTTGAGCGCGAACCTCGCGCCCACGAACGCCCACAGCCCGGCGGCAGCCAGCCCGGCCCGGGCCGAGACAGAGGATCCGCCGCCACCGCCACCGCCACCCCCGCCACCGAGGAGTTTGCCGGCTACCTTGCCCACTGGACCGCTGACGACGCCGCACGCCTTGCCCAGCAGCCCGCTGATGGCGCCGGCGACGGTACAGATCGCCGATGCCGAGGCGGGCGGGGCGGACACGCCCTGAACGCACCCGGTGAGACAGCCGGTCAGCAGCAGCACGACCCCGGTGCGCTTGATCATTTCGCCGTCGTCCCCAGGTGCTGGAAGAAGTTCACGAGTCCCGGCGCGGCGCCGACGATCAGCGCGGCCGCTCCTGAAATAAGCGCCGCCATCCGGCCCCGGGCCGCGTAGTGGTGGTTGTTGCTGTGGGACGCGACCGCCCACAGCGCTGCCCCGATGAACGCCCCGAGGAGGGCGATGGCGAGCGCCCACGCCTCAGCGCCGTTCACGAGCTGCTGGAGCACGTTGCTCCCCGGCAGGCTCGTGAGATTGGGGTGGGCGCTGACCGCGGCGGGCGACACGGGGAAAGCAGGTGGCATGCGTCCTCCAGACATTTGAAGCTAATTGAGTCAATTTGAGCCTAGCAAGCTGAATCTAACTGTGCTAGCTTCTTTCGTCATAACTTCGTCTCAATTAGACTCATACGTAGCGCTCGCCGACCTCGATGCCATGTACGCCCGGCTCGCCGGCCGGCTCGAGCGCATCGTGCGCCTCGACGTACGGGCGCCAGACCCCGTGATCGAGGACGCCTGCCAGTTCGCGTGGAGCCGCCTCGCGTCGCACGCCGGTCGCGTGCGCTCGGATCTCGCCCTGTCGTGGCTGGCGAAGACGGCGGTCCACGAAGCGATGAAGCTGCTCCGCCGCGGGCGGCGCGAGCTCTCGCTCGAACTGGCGGTGGAGGAGACCCCTGGTGTTCTCGCCACCGCTACGAGCGCCGGCCCCGAAGAGCTGTTCGAGTACCGCGAGCGCCTCGACTCGATCGGCACGCTTCCAGAGCGCCAGCAGCAGATGTTGTGGCTGCAGGGGATCGGGTTCAGCTACGACGACATTGCGGCGACCACGGGGTGCACCAACCGGACGGTCGAGCGGCAACTGCTCCGCGCTAAGCGGACGTTGCGGGCGGACGGGTAGGGCACGGACGCTGGGAGCGGAGGCGTAGGATCAACGTATGTGCAGAAACATCAGAACCCTTCACAACTTCGAGCCCCCGGCGACGGAGGAGGAAATCCACGCCTCGGCGCTCCAGTACGTGCGCAAGATCAGCGGCTTCACGCAGCCGTCGCAGGCCAACCAGGAGCCGTTCGACCGAGCCGTCGAGGCGGTGACGAAGATCTCAACCGAGCTGCTCGCCGCGCTCACCACGAATGCCCCGCCGAAGGACCGGGAGGTCGAGGCGGCGAAGGCGCGCGCTCGGTCCGCCGCACGCTACGCCGCATAGGCCGCCATGGCGAGCGAGGAGCGGGTCACCTATTGCCGCATCTGCGAGCCGCTGTGCGGTCTCGTGGCCACCGTCACCGACGGTGAGCTGACCCAGATCCGCCCGGACCCCGACCACCCGCTCTCGAAAGGGTTCGCGTGCCCGAAGGGGATTGCCATGACCGGCGTGCAGAATGATCCCGACCGGGTCACGCACCCGCTCCGGCGCAAATCCGACGGCAGCTTCGAGCAGACCACCTGGGATGAGGCGCTCGACGACATTGGCCGGCGGCTCAAACAGGTGATCGCCCGCCACGGCGGCGAGTCGGTCGGTTGGTACTACGGCAATCCGTCGGCCTTCTCGTACTCGCACCCGATCTGGGTCAAGGGGTTCGCCGACGCACTCGGCTCGCGCCATGTGTACAGCGCCGGCTCGCAGGACGTCAACAACCGGTTCGTCGCCAGTTCTCTGCTCTACGGCTCGCCGGTCGTCGTTCCGATCCCCGACCTCAAGCGCACCGATCTGTTGCTGATCGTCGGCGCCAACCCGCTCGTCTCGCACGGCAGCGTGCTGACGGCGCCGCGGATCAAGGACGACCTGCACGCGATCGTCAGCCGGGGCGGCCGAGTGGTCGTCGTCGACCCGCGTCGCTCCGAGACGGCAAGGGCGTTCGAGCACGTCGCGATCCGTCCCGACGCCGACGCCTGGCTGCTGCTGTCGCTCCTGCATGTGATCTTCGATGAGGAGCTACAGGACGACGGGGCGATCAGCCGCCAGACCCGCGGCGTCGAAGCGCTCCGGGCGCTGGTCGCGCCCCATTCGCCCGAGCAGACAACCGGCCACACCGGGATCGACCCAGAATCAGCGCGCCGCCTCGCCCGCGATCTCGCCACCGCACCCACCGCGGCGGTCTACGGACGCACCGGCTCCTGCCTCGGCCGCCACGGCACGCTCGTCTCGTTCCTGCTCGACGCCCTCAACATCGTCACCGGTAACCTCGACCGCGAGGGCGGGGCGATCTTCGGCACGGGGCCGATCGACCTGGAGCTGATCCTGCATCGGATCGGCGCCGCCACGTACGACACGTACCGCTCGCGGATCGGCGACTTCCCCGAGGTGCTCGGGTCGCTGCCCGCGTCGCTGATGGCGAAGGAGATGACGACGCCGGGCAAGGGGCAGCTGAAGGCGTTCTTCGTCTCGGCCGGTAACCCGATGCTGTCGGTGCCGAACGGCGACGAGCTCGAGCGCGCATTGACGGAGCTCGAGCTGATGGTGGCGATCGACTTGTATGTCACCGACACGACCCGCCACGCCGACTACATCCTGCCGGCCACCACGTTCCTCGAGCGCGAGGACTTTCCCTCGGCCTTCCTGACGTTTCACACCTCGCAGTTCGTCCAGTGGACCGAACCGGTGCTCGCCCCCCGCGGCGAAGCCCGCCAGGAGTGGGAGATCATCGAGGCGATCTCGCGCCGCATCGGGATCACGCCGTCGAGCGCCAAGCCGGCCCGGTGGCTGGGAAGGGCCGGGATCCGTTTCTCGCCCAAGACACTCATCGATCTGCTGATCCGCACCGGCCCGAAGGGAGACCTGTTCGGGCTGCGCCCGAACGGTCTCAGCATCGACAAGCTCGCGCGCCACCCACACGGGATCGTTCTGCACCCCGAGCAGCCGGTCGGCGTGCTGCGCAAAAAGGTGTTTCACCGTGACAAACGCATTCACCTCGATCCTCCGCAGATCGCGCGCGAGGTGGCGGTGCTCGCGGCCCGCAGCGGCAACGGCGGCGGCGACGGCGACGGAAACTTCCCGCTGAGGCTGATCGGTCTCCGAGAGCTCCGCTCCCACAACAGCTGGATGCACAACGTGCCGAAGCTGATGCAGGGCAACCGCAGCCACACGGCGCGGATCCACCCGGATGACGCGCGCGACCAGTCGGTCGCGGATGGCGAGTTGTGCCGGATCACCTCCGCGCACGGAGCGATTGAACTTCCGGCGAAGGTGAGCGACGAGGTGTCACCCGGGACGGTGGCAATCCCGCATGGCTGGGGCCATCGTGGCGAGTGGCGCCAGGCGGCCGCGGCCGGCGGCGTCAACGTGAACGTGCTGGCCTCGTCGAGCCCGGACGATCTCGAGCGGCTGGCGGGAATGGCGTTTCTCAACGGGATCCCGGTCCGGCTCGAGGCGGTCGCGGTCGGCCGGGACGCCGACGCCGGCGTCGCGGCCGTTCAGCTGGCGCCGGCGGGCTGATCCAACAGCACCAGCGCCGCCTGCGGCGGTCCGCAGGCGGCGATCCGTGCCCGCAGCCGCACTCCGAATGTGTGGCTTGGACGGACGGTCACGGGCTGGGCATTTCCCCCGCCGTTCGCGGCGCGGGCGATGGCGACCGCGAGGCTGCCGGCGGCCGGTGGCTCGGCTTCCGCAGGAATCAGAAGTTCAGTGATGTGGCGGTTGATGGCCTGGGTCTCGCGCAGGCCGAGTTTGTGCTCGGCCGTCGCGGACAGCGCCTGCACGGAGAACGAGCGGTCGACGATCAGAAAGGCATCGCCCGCTCGCGGGGCGGACTTCGACTCGGCCTTGAGCAGGAGACCCAGCGCGCAGGAGGGACAGACGCGCGAGTCGGCTTCCCCCTGGCGCTCACCGCAGTGGCTACAAAACAGGGTCTCCGGGGCGCTGTCCAGAAGTCGCAGCGCCGGGCGGCTCGACGCGAGCAGTATTCCCATCTAGGGACGGATCGGCCGCTGCGCGTCCCAGGATCAGCGAACGTTCGAGTTTGTAGCGGTTTCGCTAAAGAAGCCGTCCTCAGCGAGCGCGGCCGCGCTTGCGCCGACGCCGCTCGGCCGGGCTCGGCTTGCGGGGCTTGGGGGGAGCCTTCGAGCCGGTCCGCGAGCGGCCATCGATGCCGGCACCCGCGGTGGCCGCGCGCCGGACGGGCGCCCGACGGCGCGCATCACGCCAGATGAAGAACGAGATCCCACCGAGGACGATCAGGGCCCCGATGGCGATGGCGATCGCGCTGGACCCACTCAGCCCGGGATCGTTGGCGGCCGTCGTCGTCGAAGCGATCGTCGGGGTCGGCGTCGTCGTGGGCGTCGAGGCGGTCGGCGTCGGGATGCCCGGGGAAAACGGATTGCTGTTCCCGTTCGAGTTCAGCAGCGAAGGCGGCGCTGCCGATGCCACGCCGGGCAGCGTGGCGGTGCTCAGCAGCAGCCCGACAACCGCCAACCCCAGCCACCGTCTCAAGCTAGCGCTCCTGTGCGAGCGGGTGCTCCATCGCCGGCGTATCGGGCGCCTCGCGGTAGGGATCCTCATTCTCCGTGCGCGCCTCGTGGTAGACCTGCTCGGCATTGACCGCCCAAATGTCGTGGTGGGTCCCGAGCAGGATGTTGTCGACCGCGCGCATCGCGGTCAACATCGAGTGATCGGAGTTGTTGTAGCGGTGCAGGCCGTTGCGGCCGACCTGAGTCAGGTTGCCGACCGTCTCCAGCCAGCCGCGGATCGTCGCCACCCGCTCGGCGTACTCGACGTCGTAGATCGGGTACGCCTTGTGGACGCGCGCGACGAAACCAAACTTCACGTTCTCGGCCTTGGCCAAGTGGAGCTTCTCGATTTCCTGAGCGGCCATCTTGACGAGCGCGTCGTCGTCCATCGTCCACAGGTCGTCGCCCTCGAAGCAGAAGTACTCCATCCCGACCGAGGCATCGTTCGATCCCTCCGGCACCATCCACGGGCTCCAGGACTTGAAGTTCTGGATCCGCAGCACGCGGACACCCGGCTGGTGGATATAGATCCAGTTGTCCGGGAACAGGTCCTGGCCGCGGATCACGAGCAGCACGGTGAGGAACTCGCGGTAGCGCAGGCCGCGCGCTGCATCGCGGACTTCGGCCGGGGCCTCCGGATTCGCGATCCCGACGGTCGTGCGCAGCGGCAGCGACGAGATCACGTGCGATGGCGTCAGCGTCTCGCCGCCGGCGATCACCTCGGTCACACGACCGTCGGCGATCGTCAGCCTCGTCACGGGTGCGTTTAGCCGCACCTCGCCGCCCTGCTGGCGGATCGCGTCCGTCATCGTCTCCCACATCTGGCCGGGGCCGTAGCGCGGGTAGTTGAACTCATTGATCAAGGACTTGATCTTGTCGCCCTTGTTGCCGAAGAACGCGGCCTTGGCGGCGCTGAAGAACGACAGGCCCTTGATCCGCTGGGCGGCCCACTCGGCCCGGATGTCAGTCGCAGCGACGCCCCACAGCTTCTCGGTGTACGTCTTGAAGAAGTGGTTGTAGAGCCGCTTGCCGAACCGGTTAGAGACCCACTCCTCGAACGACTCCTCACGGCCCTTGGGCTTAATCGCCGCCCACAGGTATGAGAGTCCGCAGCGGACCAGCTCGACCGGGCCCAATTTGCGGATCACGTCCATGCCCTCGAGCGGGTACTCGAGGAACTTGTCGTTCCAGTAGATCCGGCTCTGGCGCGGCCGCTTGAGGAACTCGTCACCCATGATCTCGTGCCAGAGCGCGTCGACCTCTTTGGCGAAGGTGAAGAAGCGGTGGCCGCCGAGGTCGAAGCGGTAGCCATCGCGGACCTCCGTCCGCGCGATCCCTCCGACCATGTCGGTTGACTCGAGCACGATCACGGGCTTGCCCCGCTTGGCCAGCAAATAGCCGGCGGTCAGTCCGGCCGGGCCGCCGCCGAGCACGACGACAGGGCGCTCGGGTGTGATGTCAGTTCCGTGTTCACTCATTTGTCAGGAAACCTTTTGGTACAGGACCGCGCTGTCTGCGACGCAGCACGCACCGCGATAGTTGTGGGGCGCCACGGCAATCTGCTTCAGCGTGCCGTTGGCGACATCGTTCTGCAGGATCGCGCCGAACTGGGCTGAGCGCCTTCGCACGAGCAGTGTCCAGGCCGCCTTCCAGTTCTGCGCGCCCTCGGTCAGCGGTCGCACGAACAGCACTTGCTGCCCGCGCTTCAGGCTAGCAATGAGCGGCGGAAGCACGTTGCCGGGCTGGGTGTGCTGCAGCCTGCGCAGCGCGTACACCCAATTCATGTACGACGGATGCGGCACCGGTCCCAGTGGCGTGGCGTACCGTAACCCGCTCGGTAGGTAGTAGTAGGCCAGCGGCGTCTGCTCGGGCTGGCCGACCACGACCAGGTCGTTTTGATGGAGCAGCGGCGCCATCTCGCCGCCGACGTCGCGCATGTCGCTCTTGTATTGCGGCGTGTACGAGGAGATGTGTACGACGAAGACGATCGAGAGCAGGATCGCCACGAGCCCGACGATCCCCGATCGGGCGGCGCCCCATGCCGCGAACAGGAATACCGCGCCGAGCACCGGGGCGAAGTACCTCGAGACGAAGGCCGGCGTGATCTGCGAGGCGAGCCAGGCGACGAGCAGCGTGCTCACGGGCAGCGCGATCAACGTCCACATCACCGTCGCCTCGCGCGTGCGCCGGAACCGCTTAGTGAACATCGCGCCGTAGCCGATCACCGCCGCAAGCACGAGCCCGATCGTGATCCGGTCGCCGCCGATCAGATCGCGCGAGATCAGCACGGGGGCGCCGAACCGGGGCGGCGGCGCCCACGGCGCGCCGGTGTGCGTCGACTGGAAGAAGAAGTTCGGCAGCCACGGCGCGAACAGGATCACTGCCCCCGCATAGGCGAGCACCGCGTCGCGCAACAGGCCACGCCGGTCGTCCGAGTTCAGCCATACCGGAATCAGCGCGAGCGCCGATCCGATCCCATAGAAGATTCCCCACGCGTGCGTGTACAGCATCAGCGCCTCGCACACGGCGAACATGACCACGTACTTCCGTCTTCGGTAGACGAAGCCGTGGATGAACGCCGCCGTGGCGAGGATCCCGAGCAGGCCCATCAGCTCGTACATCCGCGTTTCCTGGGCGTACTCGGTCAGGAAAGTCGAGAAGGCGAACAGCACGGCTGCGTAGACCCCGGCGCGCTGGCCGAACAGGCTCCAGCCGGCCCACATCCCGGCCGGGATGCACAGCAGCCCGAACAGCAGCGGCAGCGAGTGCGTCGCGGACTCGCTGGAGCCGAACCACTGGATCCAGAAGTGCAGCAGTAGGTAGAACAGCGGTGGCGAGCCGTCGTGACGGAGGATCCCCGGGATCTCGCCGAGCGGATGTGAGGCGATCCCCGTGGTGATCGCTTCGTCCATCCAGAACTGGCCGGTGATGTAGTGCGTGCGCAGGACGGCGGAGATCGCCATCAGGACGATCAGGAGGCCGCCCATCGACACCCAGGTCGGGATGCGCTCGAGCCACCCCGGCTCGCCGAAGTCACGGACGCGCGGGATGCCTCGGGTCGGGGCCTCGACGGTGGTCGCCACTACGAACCCACCTTAGCCGGGCAGGTTGAAAATAGCCTGAAGGTGCGGTCGTGCAGATAGGTGGTGTAACGCCGGCCGTTGTGCTCCCAATCGCGGATGGCCGTCGGCGAGGGCAGGAGCGAAGCGTTCGACTGCGCGCGCGTCTGGAGGACCGTGTTCGGACCCAGCCCGGGGTACGCCTGCAACGGCGGCACGTGCAAAACCGGATTGGGCTCATCCAAGACGTCCAGGGTTCGCTCGCCGAGCGCGTAGGCCACCATCGGCACTTGGAATCCCTCGGTCATCACCGTCCCGCAGGCGAGCATCCGCTTCGCCCCGCCGAACTTGTTGATGATCGCCGACAGGTCCTGGCGCAGGTGTGCCTGGTAGACGAGCGAGCGGTGGGTGCGTTGGATGTCGGTCATCGAGTCTCCGACGAAGCCGGGGACGAATGCGAACACGATCGCCATTAGCAGCACGGCCGGCGCATACCCCGACAGGAGCGGGAAACGGTTGACCGCCTCCTCGCCGATCGTTCGCTCCATCAGCCGTCGTCGCCATCGCGCGAGCTCGATCGCCGCCCAGCCGAAGGCGGCCCCGCCCGCGACCTCGATCAGGGCGGCACCGAGTACGAGGTAGCGGTTGTTGCCCGAGAACCCCGCCTGGGTGAGGATCGCGATCACGACCCACCAGGCGATTCCCGCCAGCCCCGCGGCAGCTATGTAGAACATCCCGCGCTCGCGCTGCCCGTCGAACTTCCAATCGCGCCGTCGGAACTGCGCGAGGCCGAGGAGTCCCACGGCGCCGGCCACGGCGACGAGCGCGGCGATCTTCACCCGGCTCAGTACCGTCACCCATGCGTTGCGGAACTCAGAACAGAACGGGCACTTCGCGTAGGCCGGGCTGTTCGAGCGCGGATGGTTGGCGCGCGTGACGCCACGGAGGAAGTGGCCGGAGCCCCAGTATTCGGGGAGGAACCACAACACGGGGATCAGCACGAACAGGCCGATCACGAGCTTGCGGGAGCCGGGATCCTTCCAGAACAGCCATAGGCCATAGGGCCCCCAGAAGAGCCAGATCTCAGGCCGGTCAAGCGCCGCGAAGAAGCCGAAGATGAACGCCTGGTGCCGGTGGCCGTCGAGGTGTCGCTCGAGCCCGATCAGCACGAGCGCCGTCGCCAGCCCCTCGGAGTAGCCATACGCGTTGTCGGTGATGAAGGCGCCGCTGAACACCAGCGCGAGCGCGGCGATGACGCCGGCGAGGACGCCCGGTGAAAGCGCTGCGATCCGTTGCCCGACCGTCCCGGAGCGGTCCCCGATTCCGGCGCGGTCCGACAGCATCCAGGTAAACCGCGCGGCGACCTTGAACACCATCACCGCCGCTGCAACGGCGCCGGCCCGCGCGACGACAAGCCACATGTCCGGGGCCGCTGACTTGCCGAACACCGCGAAGATCGTGGTGAAGATCATCGGCAGCGGCTTCCACGTTGGGCCGCCGGTGGTGTGCAGGTTCAGGTGGATGATCTCCCGCCCCCACACCAGCCACGCCCAGGGGTCGTAGCTCGGTGTCGAGGGCAGCAGCAGCGAGACGGCGCCGATCACCAGTCCGACAACGGCAAGAACCGCGTAAAAGCGCGCGTCAGTCAGCCAACTCGTGTTGAATCGCCGGCGAGAGCCGGCACGGGTTGTCACGGTCGATTGGCTCAACTCTGCGGTGGGAACGGACACAGGAGAGATTTACCTCCTCAGCGCGGGTCCGTTACCCGGTGACGCCGACGGCGAGACAGCTCTCGATCTTCGATAGCTCTGCGTCTGAGCCGCCGTTCGGGAACAGAAGTGCGCTCCCGATCACCTCGGCGGCCTGCATGGACCCCGAGATCTGGGCATATTGGGCCGCGCCGGGACTGGCCAGAAACTGGACTGTGGGACCCGTGGGAGGCGCCCCGATCTGGAGCCCCGGATCGCCTGAAACCGTCACGTCGGTGACCGGAAGCCGGGCCTGCTGGATGCACGCGAGGTGGTTGTGAACCGACGTGCGCGGATCATCGAGCTTGCCGCGGAACCCTGAGGAGTGCTGGAGTCCGGGCGTGCCGGCCAGCGGCTTCTTGGTCGTCCCGCAGGCTGCGAGCGCGACGGCCGCGAGCGCGGTGCCGGCGACCGCGGTGACCCTCGAAGGCAACATCGGCCCGGAGGGTAGCCGGTTCTCGTACCCTCCCGGGCGATGGCCGTGCTCGCCGCACTGAACGGTCCGCTGCCAAAGCTCGGGGTCGTGGTGATCTCGCTGCTCGCGGCCGGTGCGCTGCTTGCGCGCGACGCCCGCGCCCGCGCCACCGCGATGCTGGGGGCGCTGGTGCTCGCGCCGGTGCTGTTGCTGGCCGACATCTGGCACTCGCCGCAGCTGCACGTGATCCATCGCCACCCGCTGTACGCCGTGGTCGGCGCGGCGCTCGTAGTCGCCGCGCTCGGCGCCGTCGCCGTCGCGATGTACCGCCGGCCGTGGCTGTTCGGCGTGCTCGCCGTCGCTGCGCTTCCGTTCCGCGTCCCGATCCAAGCCGGTGGGAGGACGTCGAACCTGCTCGTGCCGCTGTACCTGGTCGTCGCCGCCGGCTCGTTCGCATTCATCTTCCCGGCCCTGCGGGGCGATCAGGCCACCGACGAGCGCCACCGCTCCGGCTGGGTCGAGCGGCTGCTCGCTCTCTACATCGTCTTGTACGGAATCCAGGCCGTGTACTCGACCGACTTCGAGAAGGCACTCGAGAACGTGGTCTTCTTCTACATCCCGTTCACGCTGCTGTACTGCCTGCTCACGCGGGTCGAGTGGACGCGCGACCTGATCCGCAAGTCGCTGCTGATCCTGGCCGCACTCGCCGTCGCGTTCGCTTGCCTCGGGTTCGTCGAGTACGCGACCAAGTCGATCATTCTCAATCCGAAGCTCGTCGTCGCGAACGACCTGCACACCTATTTCACGGTCAACTCGGTGTTCTTCGACCCCGACATCTTTGGGCGGTTCCTCGCGCTGGTGATGATCGTGGTCGCGGTGCTCCTGCTGTACGACCGAGATCGGCGCGAGCAGCTGTTGAGCACCGGTGTGCTCATCGTGCTGTGGGTCGGCCTGCTGCTGACTCTGTCGCGTTCGAGCCTGGCGGCGCTGCTCGTCGGCCTGGCCACCCTCGCCGCGCTCCGCTGGGAGGTACGCCGCGCCTTGTACGCCGCCGCGGTCGTGATCGCGCTGGGCGCCGCGGTGGTCGCAGCCACGCCGACGACATTCGGTCTCAACCAGGGGGCTAACGGGGCGTCGAGCGGCCGCGCGAACCTCGTCACCGGGGGGCTCCACCTGTTCGCCGACCGCCCGCTGTGGGGCTACGGCTCAGGTTCGTTCCAGAAGGAGTACCGCGCGCGCCACCCCAATGCCGGACCGCTCGCCGCCTCGCACACGATTCCCGTCACGATCGCCGCCGAGCAGGGGCTGATCGGCGAGGTCTCGTATGCCGCGCTCATCATCGTGGCGCTCGTCGCCCTGTTCCGCGGCGCGCGCGGGGACCCGGTGCGCACCGCGATCGCAGCCGCCTTCCTTGCCCTCGTGTTCCACACGATGCTGTACGCCGACTTCCTCGAGGACCCGGTCGCGTGGGCGCTGCTGGGCGCCGGGATGGCGCTGGCCCGCGCCGCGCCGCGGCCGGAGCCCGCTCGGCGCCGCTCCCGGGCCGGAACGCCCGCGCCGCAGCCCGCATAGCGCTCGAATAAACGCCGTAGTTTCAGATTTGACGCGGACCGTTCCGCGCATCTAGTGTCGCTCTGAGGGAGATGCCGAGCGCCGTCTACGGTCGATCGCTGCCACGGCTGGCTGGACTGGCCGCGCTCATCATGGCCGGGATCGCCCTGCTGATCGTGATCGGCGGACCCGGAGGCTCGGCCTACACCGTAAATGCCGAGTTCACCGACGCGGGGCAGATCGTGGCCGGTGACCTGGTAGAGGTCGGAGGGCTCGAGGTCGGCACCGTGCAGGCGGTCAAGCTGACCCCGCACGGCCTCGCCGACCTCGTGCTCAACATCAGCGACCCACGCTTCGTACCGCTCCGCCAGGGGACGGTCGCGGCCGTCGCCCTGCCGGCGCTGGCCGGTGAGGCGAACCGGGTGATCGCGCTCCAGCCGGGCCCGCGGCGGGCGAGCCCGATCTCCGACGGTGGTGTGCTGCCCACCGCGGACACGCGCGGCGCGGTTGACCTCGACGTGCTACTCGACACGCTCGACCCGGGCACGCGGCGCAGCCTCCAGCAGCTGATCGCTCAAAGCGCCCGGGCCGTTGCGCGACCGGCCGACACCCAGTTCAACCGCGCGGTGCCGTACCTCAACCCGGCTCTCAGCCAGACCACCGCGCTCGGTCGCCAGCTGCTGTCCGACCGCGCCGCGCTGTCGGAGCTGGTGTCGAGCACGGCGTCGTTCGCGGGGGCGCTGGCCGGCCAGCACAACGATCTCACCGATGCGGTCAGCAGCACCGCGCAGACGCTGAACCAGGTGGCCGATCAGGCCGGGGCGCTGGGCGACGCACTGTCTCGCGCGCCCGCGGTGTTCACCCAGACCAGGCAGGTCCTGACCGACACGAACTACGCGCTGAGGCAGCTCGACCCGACGCTGGAGGCGCTCCAGCCGGTGGCCGAGCCGGCCGCGACGCTGCTCAGGCGCGTCTATCCGGTCGTCAGGGACGCGCTTCCGACGGTGCGGGCGATCAACGCGCTGCTACCCGACGCCGCCAGGGCGCTGAAGGCGATGATCCCCGTCGCCCGGGAAGCGGTTCCGGCGCTTCAGTCGATCACCACCGGGATCGGGCCGTTGCTGCCGGTCGTGGACGGGCTGCGCCCGTTCATGCCGGATCTGATCGGTGGCTTCTTCGACGGCGTCGCGGCGAACAACGGCGGCGCCTACGACGCCAACGGCCACTACCTGCGCGTGACACCGAGCGCCGGGCAGGGCGGCGGGCTCACGGGTCTGCTCCCGCCGCTCCAGCCGCTGCCGGTGCTGGCGCCGCGGACGGGGCTGACCGACAGGTGTCCGGGCGGCGCGACCGGCCCGGCGCCCGACGGCTCGAACCCCTGGGACCCGCCCGGGTCAAAGATCTGCGATCCCAAGCAGGACGTGCCGGGGCCGTGAGGCGCGTCGCCGGGCTGCTCCTGGTGGTGGCTGCGGTGGCCGCGGCGGCGACGGTGCTGCCTCGGCCCGCGCGCGGGGACTCGAACTACACCTTCGCGGCCATCTTCGACGATGCCCGGGGGATCGTCCCGGGGCAGCTGCTGAAGATCGCCGGCGCGAACGCGGGCTCGATCGTCAGGGTCACGATCACGCCGACCTTCCGGGCGCGGATCGAGATGACCGTCTCCAGGCGGTTCGCCCCTTTCCGCGCCGACGCTCACTGCACGATCCGTCCGCAGGGGCTGATCGCCGAGAACTACGTCGACTGCAATCCGGGGCTGCCCAGTGCGCCCCCGCTCAAGGCCCAGGGCGAGCGGCTGCCGACCGTGCCGGTGTCTCAGACGACCGAGCCGGTCGGCTTGCTCGACTTGTTCGACATCGCCAACCTGCCCACCGCACAGCGGTTCTCGATCCTCGTCAACGAGCTCGGGATCGGGCTCTCGGGTAACGGCCAGAACCTCAACCGCCTGATCTTGCGCGCGGTGCCGGCGCTGGGTGCGGCGCGCAGGGTGCTGAGCATCATCCATCAGCAGCGCGCCCAGCTCGCGACCGCGATCGATGCATCGAACAGCCTCGTCGCGCAGCTCGCGGCGCACACGCCGGCCCTCTCGGGCTTCGTCGCGCAGGCGGCGCGACTGGCGCAGACAACGGCCGCTCACAGCGGCCCACTGGCCCAGGCGCTCCACCAGCTGCCGGGGCTGCTGTCCGCCGCCCGCCCGGCGCTCGCCGACGTCGACGGGATCGCGCGGACGGGAGCTCCGCTCGTGGGGCAGATCCACGCCGCGGTGCCGCGGATCAACAAGCTGACCGCCGACCTCGGACCGTTCGCGCGGGCCGTCGCCCCGGTCCTGGTGCAGCTCGCGCCCGTGCTCCGCCAGGGCACGCGGACGGGCCACGACGTCCTTCCCCTCCTCAGGTTGATCGCCAGCTATGCGTCGAGGTCGCTGGCGAGCACGATCGACACCGGCAAGCTGTTCGTCAACCTCCGCGACCATGGCTTTGCCGAAGCCTTTCTCGCCGCCGTCTACTACCTGACCGCGACCACCGCGAGGTTCGACTCGACCTCGCACTTCGCCGTCTCGGTGCTGGGCGGCGATCAATGCTCCATATATGTCTCGAAGCCCACGCCCGGGTGCGACGCGCATGTTGGCGGCAGCGCGACCGCGGTCGGGTTCACGCCGGCGGGCCAGCCCCAGAAGCAGCTCAAGCCGCTTCTCGACTACCTGCTCAAGCCGAGATGAGATCGCCGCTCCGCGTCCTCGCCGACAGCTTCAACAACCCGATTTTGACCGGGGCGCTGACGCTGCTGGTCGGACTGGTCGCCGTCTACCTCTCTTACATCGCGCAGAACGGGCTGCCGTTTGTTCCCACCTACCAGGTCTCGGCAGAGGTCCCGAACGCCGACGAGCTGGTCAAGGACGCACCAGTGCGGATCGGCGGCGACCAGATCGGACTGGTGCTCAGCATCGCCCCCGAGCCGGCCAGGCCGGGCCAGCCCCGCCCCTACGCGCGCATCACCATGTCGCTCAGCCAGAGCGTCGAGCCGCTTGCCGGCGGACAGCCGGGACGAGGTCCGGCTGCTGTCGGTCCTCGGCGGCAAATACCTCGAGATCGATCCGGGCCATTCGCGACAGACGATCCCCGACGGCGGCAGCCTGCCGCTGCGCAACGCGAACCCGGTCGTCGATCTCGATCAGGTGTTCCGCACGGTTGGCGGCCCGAAGACGGTCGGCGGGATCCGGAGCATGGTCCACAGCCTCGGCGACGCGCTCGCGGGTCGGGGCGGCGCGGTCAACGACTCGATCTACAACCTGAGCCAGGCGATCGCGCCCCTCGAACGGGTGCTGGCGACCCTCGCGGCCCCCCAGACCGACTTGGGCGGCCTGATCGACGGCACGGCCCGGTTCAGCGCGGCGCTCGAACCCGTCGCGTCGGCGCTCACGACCGCGCTCGCGAACGCCGGCTCGACCTTCCGGGCGCTGAACGCCGCCACCCCGGCGCTCGCCGCGACACTCGAGGAGCTGCCGCGCACCGAGACGAGCGCGGCCACCAATCTGACCAGCTCAGAACCAGCGCTCAGGGACGCACGGAAGCTGATCGCGGCGCTGGCGCCCGCCGCACCGCTGCTGGGCGGCGCGCTGACCCAGGTCGACTCGATCGCCACCGCGGCCACCCCGGTGTTTCACCGGCTCCCCACCCTGATCGGGCCGCTGCGGGCGACGCTCTCCGCCGTCGACCGGCTGGCCACCGATCCGGCCTCGGCGGCGGCGTTCAAGATCATCGGCTCGAACGATCTGGCCAGTTTCTCCGCCTCGGGGTTCGTCGGGCTCGGCGCGATCCTGAAGGCGGCGGAGGCCGGTCAGGACCACTGCAACATCGAGGTTCCGTGGCTGCTCAACTTCAGCTCGGCGCTGACCGAGGGCGACTCGTCCGGAGCGTGGCTGCGGACATTTGAGATCTTCGACCCGGCGGAGCTGCTCAACGCGGCGACGATGTCGCCGCAGCTCCACGACAACTTCTACCCGCGCGAGGATGCGACGGATTGCGCGGCCGGCAACGAGCCGTACTTACCGGGACGGCAACTCGGTAACCCGCCGGGAAGCTACTCCGCGTACGAGGCGACGAGCCAGCCGCCGGGGGTCGCGGCGCGGGCCGCCACCGCTGGGCTCGACTCCGGGGTGCCGAGCAAGTGATCCGGACCCGTGCCAACCGGCGCCAGTTCCATCCGCTCGTCGTCGCGGCGCTGACGATCGCCACGGCCTCGGCGATCACGTTCTACGCATTCAACCGAGGCCTGCCCTTCGTCCACGGGTTCCGCGTTCACGCGATCGTGTCCGCCGCCGAGAGCCTGCGCGGAAACTCGCCGGTACGGATCGCCGGCGTCGAGGTGGGCGTCGTCGACGGCGTCTCGCGCGGTCCCGGCGCCACCGCCGACGTGACGCTCGACCTCAGCCAAAGTGCGCTGCCGCTCCACAGCGACGCGACGGTGGAGGTCCGGCCGCGGCTGTTTCTCGAGGGATCGAGCTACGTCGACCTCAGCCCGGGCAGTCCCTCAGCGCCGATGCTCAAGGACGACGGCACGATTCCGCTCTCGCACACGCGGGTCGCCGTCCAGACCTATCAGCTGCTGTCGATCTTCAACCTGCCGACGCGCACGGCCTTCAAGGCCGTCGTCCAATCCTTGAGCCGGGCGCTCGCGCACGGCGGCGCGGGCGGTCTGCGGGCCACCGACGCGCAGCTCGCGCCCGGTCTGCGCGACGTCGCTTGGATCTCGCAGGCGGCGCGTGGAGCCGAGCCGAACGATCTCGCCGGCTTGGTCCGCACGGCCTCGCAGGTCACTGCCGCGCTGGCCCGACACAGAAGTCAGCTGGCCGACTCAGTCTCGAGACTCAACACCGTCGCGACCGCGCTCGCCTCGACCGGCTCAGCGCTCGGCGCCACGGTCACGGAGATCGACGCGACGCTCCGCCAGGCGCCGCCCGATCTCGCCTCGATCGACCGGGCGCTGCCCCCGCTCACCGCGCTGAGCAGAGCCGTGTATCCCACCTTGCGGGTGGCCCCGCCATTGATCGCTCGCGTTAATACGGCGGTCGGGCAGCTCGGCGCGCTGGTCGCGCCGAGCGAGCGGACGGAAGCTGCTGACGGCGCTGCGCGGGGTGTTCGTTGCGCTCCCGTCGCTCGTCCAGCGCCTCGGAGGGCTGTTCCCGGTGCTCAAGCCGGTGACCGATTGCGTCCGCACGCACATCGCGCCGATCCTGCTCGCAAAAGTCCCCGACGGTTCCCTGTCCACCGGCCAGCCCGTGTGGCAGGAGTTCGCGCACGCGCTCGTCGGGCTCTCGGGGGCAACGCAGAACTTCGACGCCAACGGGCACACGCTGCGGATCCTGCTCGGGGTCGGCGCGGAGACGATCACCGCAGTGCTCCCGGGACTCGGCAAGGTGATCGGCACGCTCCCGGGCGGCGGCGCGATCCTCGGCGCGCGGCCGCAGTGGGTCGGCGATCTGACGGCCAACGTATTCCACCCCGAGGCGCCGTGCGCGAGCCAGCCACTGGCAAACCTCGGCTCGGCCACCGCCGCACCGGACTTCGTCGCCACCGCGCGCGCGACACGGCCGACGCTCACGCGGGCCGCGCTGGACCGCCTCCTCACGGAGCTGACGCACCGATGACCCGCTTCAAGGTGCAGCTCCGCCGCTATGGGTTCTACACCGCGATGGTCGCGCTCGTGATCGTGGTCGGGACCGCGTCCGGGTTCTACATCCTGCTCCAGGAGCGGCTGCCGTCGCCGTTCACGACGTATTACACGCTCAACGGCTCGTTCTCGACCGTCAACGCGGTGGTCCCCGGGCTCGGCGAACCGGTCAACGTCGCCGGGGTCCACGTCGGCGAGATCGCCGGCGTCGAGCTCCACGGCGGGCGCGGGATCGTGACGATGGACATCAATCCCGGTGTGCTCCCGCGGGTCTACCGCGACGCGGCGGCGGCGCTGGTGCCGAACAGCCCGCTCAAGGACATGCAGCTCAACATCATCCCCGGCCACGCGGCCGCCGGGGTGCTGCCGCAGGGCGGGACCATCGCCGTGTCCGAGACCACCACGCCGATCGACTCGGACGAGCTGCTCAACTCGCTCGATGGCGACACGCGCGCCTGGTTTCAGAGCGCGATCACCGACCTCGGGACCGCGACCGGGAACCGGGGTCGCGAGCTCAACCGCCTGCTGCGGGCGCTCGGCCCCAGCGCCGCCGAGGTCCGCCAGATCGGCGACCAGCTCGCCGCGCGCCGCCACCAGATCGCGCAGCTCGTCCACAACCTCGGGATCCTGACCCGCGCCGCCGCCGGGCAGCAGCAGAACCTTCAGATCGCCGCCGACGCGGGCGACCGGACGCTGACGGCCATCGCCTCGCAGAGCACGGCTCTGAACAGCGCGGTGCGGCAGCTTCCGGCGACGCTGGCGACGACGAGGCGGACGCTCGCCGACACGTCGGCGTTCGCGAACGTGCTGGGGCCGACGGCGGCGGCGCTAGAGCCGACGGCCCGTCGCCTCCCGTCGATCCTGCGCGAGTTGCCCACGCTGTTCAAGGGCGCGGCGCTGCTGCCGGCCAAGCAGGCCATCCCGTTCGTGGATGCCGTGCTCCCGCTGGCCCGGATCATCCCGCCGCTGGCCGGGAACCTCGAGCACGAGACGCCGTTCCTGATCGGCGCCTTCAAGGTCCTCGAGTACGTCGTCAACGAGCTCGCCTACAACCCGGGGGGCGCCAACCAGGGCTTCCTCTACTGGTTCGCGTGGTTCGCGCACAACACCAACTCGTTCCTCTCGACCGAGGACGCGAACGGTTCGGTGTGGCGCGGAATGGGCGTCACGCCGTGCTCGGTACTGAATGAGACGCCGCTTGGTCCCTTGCTCGCCCAGCTCATCGGCACGACGCCGAACGGGTCCTGCTGATGGTCACGCAAGCCCCCCGCCGCTCCGCTGTCACCGTCGCGCTCCTCTTCACGCTCAGTTGCGTCGGGTTGATGATCTTCGTATGGACGCAGTTCGGTGGCTCGATGCCGTTCGCTCCGCAGGGGTACCGAGTCAAGGTTCGGTTCCAGAACGCGGCCGACCTGGTCGCCGGCGACGACGTCCGCATCTCCGGGATCGACGTCGGGAAGGTGGTCGCCATCACGAACTCTCGGGGCTCGACGCTCGCGACGCTGCAGCTCCAGCGCCAGTTCGCGCCGATTGCGGCGAACGCCCGCGCGATCTTGCGCCTGAAGACGCTGCTCGGCGAGGTGTTCGTCGATCTCAGCCCCGGCTCGGCCAGCGCCCCGAAGCTGCGCGATGGCGGAACCCTTCCGAGCACGCAGGTCGAGCCGACCCAGCCGCTCGACAAGGTGCTCGACACCCTCACCCCGAGCACCCAGCGCAATCTCGACAACCTGCTCGCCGGTGTCTCCAAGGGACTGGCCGGCGACGGCGCGTCGCTCAACGCCGCGCTCGGCAACGCGGCGCTGACCACCGGCCAACTCGACCAGCTCGCGGGGTTGCTCGACGCGCAGCGCGGATCAGTTCAGGGGCTGGTCCGAGACACCGGCGTCGTGCTGAGCGCGATCTCTGCCCGGCAGTCGGCGCTGCGACTTCTCGTCACCGCCGGGGGGCGCGTGTTCGCGACGACCGCCGCGCGCGACCGTGATCTGACGGCGACGGTCAACGCGCTCGCGCCGCTGCTGCCGGGGTTGCGGACGGCGCTGGACGCTGCTCACCACACGCTCGCGCTCGCCGACCCGACGATCAGAGCCCTGTTGCCGGTCGCGCCGCTCGTCGCGCCGACGCTGGCGCGGCTGACCGCCCTCGGACCGCCGGTGCGTGCGCTGCTCCGCCACTCGCTTCCGCTGATCGACTCGGCGCGCGTCGCGCTCCCGGAGCTGGCGGGCGTCACGAACTCGTTGCGGACGCTGTTGCACGTGATCGAACCGGTGGGCCGCCAGCTCGCACCGGTAGTCGCGCTCGTGCACGACTACGCGCCGGAGCTGGTCGACGACATGGGCGACCTCGCTGCGGCCGGCAGCGCGAGCGGGCTCAGTGCCGGCGGAGTCCTACGCCGCTATTACCGCATCCAGCCGGTGTTCTCGAATCAGCTGCTGTTCGGCGCGACGGCGCGCGGCGCTGGCGTCTTGCAGAACGCGTACCACGCTCCGAACGAGCTTGCGCAAATCGCCAACCGTGGGCTACTCGCCTCAACCTGTCAGAGCGCTGGCGGATCTGTGTTACCGCTGCTGGGCGGAGCGCCACCGTGCCGTCAACAGGGCGGGTGGAAGTTCGAGGGCCTCGTGCGGTACTTCCCACACGTAGAACCCGTTCGGTAGCCCGCGATCCGTCAGGGCTTGGGGCGGACGTCCTGGGTGGCAAGCGCGATCTTCAGCAGCAGCTCGTGCAGCTGAGCGCGCTCGCTGGGGTCCAGCGGCCCCAGCAGCTTCTCCTGGGCGCCCTTGGCGAGCTTGCGCCCTTGCGCGAGCGTCTCGCGGCCGGCGTCCGTCATGTGCAGCGCGTACGCGCGACGGTCCGTGGGGTGGTTCTGACGTTCGACCAGGCCAGCGGTCTCCAGCTCATCGATCGTGGCGACCATCGAGCTGGGGTCGATCCCGGTGGATTTGCCGAGTGCCTGCTGGGTGATCGTTCCCTCGGCGTCGAGGACGTTGAGCGCCCCCCACATCCGTGGGCTGAGTCCGATTTGCTCGATCTGCTCGGCGAACTGCTTTGACGCGACCATCCCCATCCTGCTGAGCAGGAAGCCGGTGTGCTTGGTCAGCGCTCCGTGAATTATCGGGGGGCCCGAGAGGCTCATCTTCATGCCGAAAAGAAGTGTAGCCCCAACTTTGGCGTGGCCAAATAGTTTGTGCTACAAACCATGCGCCCATCCAATTTTTCCACCGGGAGCCCGCCACTCATGATGACCTCGATTACCCGCTCGGTCCTCGCGCACAAACGGATCGTCGCCCTCGCGTGGCTCGTGATCACGGTCGTCGGGATCGCGACCGTCGGCAAATCCACCGGTGCGTTCAGCGACAAGTTCAGCGTTCCCGGCCGTGAGGGGTTCGAGACCAACCAGCGCATTGCGCACATCTATCACCAGGGAGGGCAGTACGCGCCGCTTGTCCCGGTCGTGACGCTTCCGCCCGGCGCGTCGGTGTCCTCGCCGGCCGTGCGAGATGGGTTGCTGGCGGTCGAGTCGAAGCTGCGCGCGGCGATCCGAGGCCTGCGCACCGCGTCGTACGCCGACACGGGCAACCGCGCATTCGTCTCTGCCGACGGGCGCACGACATTCGTGCTCGCCTACCCGCCGCCCGACAACGAGTCCTTCGGGAATAACACGCGCGCCGCGAAGGTGGCGGCCGCGGCGCTCGCGGGAGACACGATCGCGGGAGCTCCAGTGCGCGTCACGGGCCTCGATGCGCTGGCCAACCAGACGGGCGGCTCCGGGGGCCCAGGCGTATTCGTCGAGGCGATGCTCGGCGGCGCGGGCGCGTTGCTGGTGCTGGCGTTCGTATTCGCATCGCTGCTCGCATTCATCCCGATCCTGATGGCGGTGGTCTCGATCATGACCACATTCCTCGTGCTCTGGGGCTTGACGGCCCTGACCAGCGTCTCGATGATCGTCGAGTTCCTGGTCGCGCTGATCGGGCTGGGCGTCGCGATCGACTACGCGTTGCTGGTGGTCGTGCGCTGGCGCGAGGAGCGTGCCCACGGACGGACCGGCGATGAGGCCGTCGTGCGCGCGATGGAGACCGCGGGCCGCGCGGTGGTGCTCAGCGGCACAACCGTGGCGATCGGATTGCTCGCGATGATCGTGCTCCCGCTCCCGTTCCTGCGCTCGATCGGCTATGCCGGCATGCTGATCCCGTTGATCAGCGTCGTCGTCGCCGTGACGCTGCTCCCCGTCGTGCTGTCGAAGGTGGGGGACCGGCTCGACTGGCCGCATGTCCGCACCGACGACAAGGCCAGTCGGTCGTGGACCGCGTGGGCGCGGCTGGTGGTGCGCCGTCGTTGGGTGGCGGCGGGGGGCGCGGCGCTCGTGCTCGCCGCGCTGGTGCTCGCGGCGACGTCGATTCAGCCGGGCACCGCGAATGTCAACGACCTCTCCAAGCACGGTGACGCGCGCGCGGGGCTGCTCGCGCTCGAGCGCAGCGGTATCGGCCCAGGCGCGCTCGAGCCGATCGAGATCCTCGTCGGCGGTGGCGCCTCCCCGTCGCACGTAGCGGCCACGGTCGCCGCCGTCGATGGCGTTCACGGGGCGGTCGCGCCCGCCGCATGGCGCGTGCGCGGGACCGCGGTCGTCGACGCGATCCCGATCGCCGATGGCTCGACCGCTCCCGGCCGCGACACCGTCACGAACGTGCGCTCGGCCGCGCACGGAGTCGGCCCAAGCGTACGCGTCGGTGGCGCGGGGGCACAGAACTCCGACTTTGTCTCGGCAATCTACGGAAGCTTCCCGCTGATGATCGCGCTGATCGCGGTCCTCACCTTCCTGCTGCTCGCGCGGGCCTTCCGCTCGCTGCTGCTGCCCCTGAAGGCGGTCTTACTGAATGTGATCTCGGTCAGCGCCGCCTGGGGGGTGATCACCCTCGTCTGGCAGGAGGGCCACGGCTCGAACGCCCTGTTCGGGATCGCCGCGACTCATTCGATCACCGCCTGGATCCCCCTGATGGTGTTCGCCTTCCTGTTCGGGCTGTCGATGGACTACGAGGTGTTCATCCTCGCGCGGATGCGGGAGGAGTACGACGAGTCGGGATCGACGGACGCTGCCGTCGTCCGCGGAATCGGGCGGACCGGGCGGCTCGTGACCAGCGCCGCGCTGATCCTGTTCCTCGCCTTCGTGTCGATGGCGTCGGGTCCGGAGACCGACGTCAAGGTGTTCGCGACCGGGTTGGCCGCGGGCATCCTGCTCGACGCGACCGTGATCCGGGCGCTGCTCGTGCCCGCGGTCGTGTCGCTGTTCGGGCGCTGGAACTGGTACCTGCCGGCGCGGCCGGCACGGTGGCTGCGGGTCGAGCCGTCGCTGCCACCTCGCGTGGCCCCGGCGGAGAACTAATCGCGATCGGCTTGCGCCCGCCGGCGGATCAGAGCCGCCGCGCCGTATAGCCACCCCACCGTCAATGCGGCGAACTTCGCGCGCGCGGCGGTGCGGGCCATCGACGCCAGCCGCGCGCCGTCCCTCCGGTCCCCAGGCGGCGAGTGTCTTCGGGCTGTGGGTCGGGCCGGCCAGCTCGAAGGCGATGATCCCCGTCCCGCCGGAGCTCTGCATGCGGCGGTCGAGGATCGCCAGTGGGACGAGCAGGGCGGCGGTCGCGGCGGCCGGTTTGACCAGGTCGCTCATGGGCGCAGATGTTCGACGCTCGCGCCATGACGCGCGTGGAGTCGCTCCGCGATCAGAGAGCGGTGGCAGGCCTCGGGGTCGGCCTCGACGCACAACAGCGCGGCCGCTCCCGTGGGGGGGAACGAGGCGAGGACCGCGTCGAGGTCGGCGCGGTCGAGGATCTCGCGCGTGTAGCGGCGGGTGTACTCCGGCGCGAGCTCGACCCGCGAGCGCTTGCCCACGCCCTGGCGCGCGTCCTCGTCGTACTGGAGATGGCGCAGCTCGGTTGTCGGTGCCAGCTCGCGGTGGTGGGCGTAGGCGATCCCGGCGTCGGCCAGCGCGGCTTGAAGACGGCGCGAGTTGGCCCACGCGTACTGCGGACCCCGCACCCCGCGACGCTGGCGGACGTCGACGAGCAGTCGAACATCGGTTGCGGCGAGGGCGCGCAGGAACCCTGGGAGATCCCAGTCGTAGACGCCGATCGTGACGACGCGCGGGCGGCCGGTTACAGCGGGCTCAGCGATAGGAACAGATCTTGTACCAGGTTGGTCGTCGGCCCCCAGGTGATGCCGACGTAGATCTGTCCATCGGAGGACGTGCCGATCCCCGACAGCACGTAGCCGTTCTTGTAGGTCCACCGCTCGAACTGCCCGTTGGCGGTGCTCATGAAGAACGAGGTCGAGCCCGACCTGCTCGCCGGCGCGATCCCGGGGAGTGGGCCCCCGCCGCCGGAGAAGCCGCGGAGCGTGGACTGCATGACGTAGGCGAGCCCGGCGCTGCTCGATGACAGCGACCCGGTCGCGGCCTTGGGGATGCTGAGGATCAGCGCGCCGCTGCTCCCGCCTGGCGCGTCGTATCCGTCGCGGCCGGCGGCGCCCCCGAACGGGCCCCAACTGGCGGGCACGCAGATCGCCCCGTCGACGTCGTTGAATCGAACGGCTTGGAGCGCAGGCCATGAGGCGGTGGCCGTTGCGGTGCCCGCGAGTCGGTCGTTCACGTACAAGTCGACCTTGTACTTGCCCGGAGGCAGGCAGGTCGCCGGGTCCGAGTTCGAGACGTATGAGACGTTGTTCGAGGCCAGGCCCGATCCGTTCGCGACGACGCCGCCGGGACCGACGGGACCGGAGAGCTGGGGCAGCACGGCCCACTCACCATGGGTCGGGTCCTGGTACTCCCACTGCACGTCGAGTACATCCCGCGACGGGTCGTAGGTGCCCGGGTTCGCCAGCGTCCACAGCGCGTGTCCCGGATCCGGCTGAGCCTGCACACCGCCGAAGTGGACCACGCCCGTCCCGCTCGGCGTCTTACCGGTCGCCGTCGTCCCGGCCAGCTGGCCGACTGCGATCAACTGCAACCGCGCCGTCGCGACGGCGCTCGCGCGAGCAGGCAGCGCCTTCTCGATCAGGCTCAGGTCGGTGAGCGCCGGGGCGATCGCCTCCTCCAGCGGCACGTTCGGTGCCAGCAGGCTCTTCTCGGCCCTGCGGTACTCGGAGATCGCGACCCGGCGCCCCAGCGCCAAGTCGTCTTCGGCGATTCGCAGCTCGGAGCCGGCGACCAGATACCGGGCGTTGTCCTGCGCCTTGAACGCCGTGATGCTCTGCGACAGGTAGGCGCGGCTCTTCTGCAGATCGCCCGAGTTGTGCTCGAGGAGACCGCGGTAGAGGAGGGTTTTGCCCAGATCGAACAGGAGGGTCGCCGACGCCGAACCCTCGTCGTACGCGCTCTGATCGTCGGCGACCGCCGAATCGAGCGCGGACACGGTGGGGATCGTCACCGGTCCCGCCGTGGTCGGCAGGGCCGTAAACCCGCTTCCGGTGTGGGGGACTCCGGCGCCGAGCTCGGCTTGCGCCCGTTTGAGGTACGCGTCGACGAAGTGCGGTCGCAGCTTCAGCGCGGTACTGAAATCGTGGATCGCTTCCGAGTAGTCGCCGATGTTCAGCGCAACCCTTCCGTCGGCGTAGGCGCTCGCCGCGCGATCGGGCGCATGCGATGCCGGTGAGAGCGCCTGGACTAGTGCCCAGATGCCGCCGACGACGACCAGTCCAGCGGCGAAGCTCGCGTAAAGCCGGTGGCGGAGGCGGCCCTGCGGGGTCAGCGAGTAGCCGAGCAAGAAGACCGCGACCGCAAGCATCGCCAGTGCCGCCGCGTAGTGGACGAACTGCCCCTCCGCCGTGTCCGCCTCCTCGTTGGAGGCGTCGCGGAGCGCCGTCAGCTCGTACGCGTGATGCTGTGCGGCCTCCATGTACCGGGTCGGGAACCGAGGATCCTGCTCGGGGCTGTAGACCGCGTTGACCGCAGAGCAGTGAGCCTGGATAGACGGCGAGCAGATATACGGGATCCCCTGGGTGGCCGCGATCGCTTTGGTGTCGGCCTCGGTCTGGCTCGCGATCGAGGACCACCGCGCTGCGGTGAGCCGGGTGGCCGGCGAGGAGCTGCCGTAGGTGCCGAACAGCGACGCGTTGTCAGCGGCGCGGACCTGCTGGGTGAGCAGCTTGAGGCGGTCGATCTGAACCTCTGCGTTGCCGCGGTTGACCTGACCCGCGGCGAGCGCCAGCGAGCCGTATTTCTCCGCCTGGGCATCGGCGAGATCGTGCGTGCGGAGCGCGCCCGCCTGGGCGAAGGCGACGAGCGCTGCGATCAACGTGGTCAGGACCGTGGCGACGGCGACCATTCGCCCGTACCGGTCCCGCTCCTTCTCTCCCTCGCCGAGGATCTCCTCGACGCGTGGAATCTCAGGTCCGCCCTCAGGTGACATCGCGCTAGGAGAGCTCCACCAATGCGAACAGGACGAGACCGGCGATCGTCAGCCCCCAGCCGGTCCCGGCGAGCCACAGCTTCGGGGGCCCGCCGATCAGCGCGGCCACCGTCAGCAGCACTATCACCGCGATGAACAGCGCGGCAATGCCAGTCAGCCGCACGCCCATCGTGCGGTCGGCCACCGACTGGGCATGGAGCTGCCCCGGTGCGAGCCCGTGCAGATCGGTGTCCACGTTCTGGGCGACGCTCAACGCCAGAGCGGCGTTGTAGGCGTTGCCCGGGTGCAGCGTCCCGTCGGGGTTCAGGTACGGGTTGCCGTTGGGGCTCGATGGGTCGAATCCGTACGAGAGGTACCTGATCTGTTTGCCGAGGTACTGGGCGATGCCGAGATCGGCTTGGCCCTCGGTGCGCAGCTGAGCGCCGGCCGCACCGCCGATCCGGCCCGCGTCGCTCAGCAGCGAGTGTGCGAGTCCCGAGTACTGCGCGAATTGACCGTAGGTCTGGATGTCGCTGTCGATCGCGTCGTTGTCCTCGATCAGCAACTGCTGCTGCTGGACGAGGTTCTGGCGCGACAGCTCGTCCTTGTGGGTCGCGGTCTCATCCGCGACGGATGCCCGCCAGCCCATGACCGCGGCGAGCACTGAGACCAAGACGATCGACAGCGGGATCCAAAGATGGATCGCCTCGTGCAGCGCGCGGCGTGGTTTCGTCCCGGCCCCATCCTCGCCGGGCTCGTGCCCTTCGCCGGGCTCGTCGGCACCCCCAGTGGGCGGTTCGTTGGTTTCCATGGATGCTGTTTGTAAGCGCCCGTACGTCCCTACGGGCGACCGGCGGGCATCATACTCACGCCCACGGATCGAGCAGCAGCTTGCCGGTGCTCCGGCGACCGGCGAGGTCCGAATGGGCCTGGGCGACGTCGGCCAGGGGGTAGGTGCCGCCGACGAGCGGGCGCAGGTTCCCGGTGGCGGCGAGGCCGAACAGCTCGGTGAGTGGCGCGTCGACCATCTCCCGGGGCCGGTCGAGGCAGTGAAACAGCCAGAACCCGATAACCGAGCGGGAGTGGCGCAGGAGGTGGCCCGTCGAGGGATGGTTGGGCTCCCGGGTGGCGATCCCGCACACGACGACGCGTCCGAACGGCGCCAGTGCTCGCAGCGACTGCTCGAACGACTCACCGCCGGCCATCTCGAACACGACGTCGACCGGGCGTCCGCCGTTCGCTTCGATCAGCCGGTCGGTCAACCCCTCCGGGTCCGCGTCGGTGGTCGCGTCCGCGCCGAGCGCCGCCGCCGTGTCGCGCTTGTCGGCCGATGAGGCGGTGGCGATCACGCGGCCGGCTCCGAAGTGTGGGGCCAGCTGCACTGCCAGCGACCCGACGCCGCCTGCCGCGGCGTGAACGACCACTGTCTCGCCGGCGGCGACGTGGGCGCAGGTCGTGTACATGTGCCAAGCGGTCAGCCCCTGGAGGAGGAGCGCGAGCGCCGCGCCGTCCTCAACCCCGTCCGGAATCGGCCACACCAGATGGGCGGGGGCGGTCGCATACTGCGCGTATCCCCCGTGGCCGGTCAGCGCGATCACCCGCTCTCCGGTATCGGTGCGTATGCCCGCCACCTCGGAGCCGGGGACCAGCGGCAGCTCAGCCTGGGCCACATACGAGTTCGTCCGCTGATGGGTGTCGGCGAAGTTGAGCCCCGCCCGCCGGACCTCGATCAGCACCTCGTCAGCCTGGGGCTGCGGCGTCGGCAGCTCCGTCACCCGAAGCACCTCAGGTCCACCAAACTCTTGAATCTGGACCGCGCGCATCGGCCCGCTACGCTACCGCGGCTCTTATGTCCGTAACAGTCGTGGGATCGATCGCGTTCGACGCGGTCAAGACGCCTTTCGGGGAGCGCCCGAAGATGCTCGGCGGCTCCGCCGTCCACTTCTCGCTCGCCGCCGTCGTTCTTCGACACCGTGCACGTGGTCGGGCCGGTGGGCGACGACTTCGGTGACGAGGAGTACTCGGTCCTGCGCTCGCGCGGCGTTGACACCGACGACATCGAGCATGTGGCGGGGGGCAAGACGTTCTTCTGGGCCGGCGAGTACGGCTGGGATTTCAACGACCGCAAGACGCTCGACACCCAGCTCAACGTCTTCGCGGAGTTCGAGCCCAAGCTGTCAGCCGCCTCCCGCGAATGCGACGCGCTGTTCCTGGCCAACATCCAGCCCGACCTCCAGCGTGAAGTCCGCGGGCAATGCGAGTCGGCGCGGTTCGTCGCGCTCGACTCGATGAACTTCTGGATCGAGGGAGCGCGCGAGTCGCTGATCGAAACCATCCGGGGCGTCGACTGCCTGCTGTTGAACGACGCCGAGCTCCGCCAGCTGACCGAGCAGCCTAACCTCGTCCGCGCGGCGCGCCAGATCTTCGAGTGGGGGCCGCGGGTGATTGTGGCCAAGCAGGGCGAATACGGCGCCTCGATGGTGACCCAGGAGGGATTCTTCGCGCTTCCCGCCTTTCCGCTCGAGACAGTGATCGACCCGACTGGAGCGGGCGACTCGTTTGCCGGTGGCTTCGTCGGCTACGTCGCCGCGCACATCGACGAGGAGATTGACCATGCGCTGCTCTCCCGGGCTATGGCCTACGGGACGGCGCTGGCGTCGTTCAACGTCGAGGAGTTCGGAACCGAGCGGGTCGCCCGGCTGGGCACCGACGAGATCCCGGCGCGGGTCGCCGAGCTGGCCCGGATGACCGGCTTTGTGGACCAGCCGGTGCCGCTTCGCGAGCTGAGCTGACCGCCCCCGCAGAGGGGTGACAATCGAATCCGATCGGGGTAGGATCGCAAGCCGTGACGTGGGGATTCATTTGGATAATGCTTGCCCTCAAGATCCCGCTGATCGCGCTCATCTATCTCGTGTGGTGGGCGATCAAGCAGGAGCCTGAGGAAGAGACCCAGTCGCGCGATGACGACGGCGGCATCAAGCCCCGGCGGATCCACCCGCGCAAGCCGTTTCCCCGCCACCCCCGCCGCGGTCCGCACGGCGATCCGGCTCCACACCCGCCTGCGCGTGTCCGTACCGTCCGCGCCAAGGCGCGCACGGTCGACGGCCATTAGCCCGTAGGCGCTCAGTACCGCTCGGGCGGAGGAACCTCGCCGCGCCGTTCACGACCCGCGCGGGCCAGCCTGCCGCCCGCCGCCGCGATGAACATCCCCACGATCGCGGTGATCACGGCCAGTAACGGTGGAAAGCTGCCAAGCGACACCTTGGCGTGTGTCCCCACGATGGCATGGACTACGAGCAGCGCGGTCCCATAGAACGCGCCGCCGAAGAAGCCTCGGTCAGCGCCGCCCCAACCGTCACGGTGCTCGAATCCCGACAGGAACCCGCCCACCGCTGCGACCGCCCCGACCGCCCAGTACGCGCCGGCGGAAACCCCGACGAGCACCCCGGCCAGCCCGCCGATCAGCGCCGGCACGACGCCTCCCAGCAGGATCTGGAGCGCCAATGGGCGGTCACGAAGCAGAACCGGCGAGGGCATACGCTCGATCAACCCGGCTCCAGTGAACGCGACTCGAGAACGCTCGTCCATGGCGTGGCAGACAACGCTACCGGTATGGCTCGCCCGTGTCGACCGACGGAGCGCCGCTCACGCTGGCAGACTTCGCCCACGATGAGTGAGCGTGCTGCCGCGGTCCTTTCGGACGGGACGATCCAGCAACTCGTCGATCAGGGCCGAATCCGGATCGATCCGTGGGATTCCGGGCTCGTCCAGCCGGCCAGTGTCGACCTGCGCCTGGGCGACTCGTTCCGCGTCTTTCACAACCACCGCACCTCGGCCATCGACCTGCGTCACCCGCCCGCCGGTCTGACCGAGGAGGTCGTCGTCCCGGCCGACGAGTCGTTTGTCATCCACCCTGGCGAGTTCTGTCTCGGCCGCACGCTCGAGTGGGTCGAGCTGCCCGACGACATCGTCGCCCGGATCGAAGGCAAGTCGAGCTTGGGCAGGCTCGGGCTGATCGTTCACGCCACCGCGGGGTTCTGCGACCCGGGCTGGAAGGGAACGCTGACGCTCGAGCTGAACAACCTCACGCGAGTGCCGATCAAGCTCTATCCAGGGCTGCCGATCGCGCAGCTGTCGTTCATGGCGCTCGACAAGCCGGCGCTGCGGCCGTACGGGACTCCGGAGCTCGGCAGCCACTATCAGGGGCAGCGGGCCGCCACCGAGAGCCGATATGAGGGCGGTCCGGCGGCACCGGACCGGGCCGGGATCGGATAGTTTTCGCGCCGTGTCGCTCGCCCTGACGCTCGCCGCCGTTTCGAAGGTGCCGTTCTACATTGCCGGCGGGGTGCTGGCGGTGTGGGCGGTGGTGCTCGCGGCGATCGGGCTGAGCCAGCCGGAGTTCCCGAAGAACCTCGGTGGCGAGCGCGTAGTGATCGGGATAAGCCTCGTGCTCGCGGTGGTCGCGATCGCGATGGCGGTCAAGACGAGCACGTTCGGCGCCTAGCCTCGGCAAATCTGCTTCGGCCCCCATGCGGCCGGGGTACTAGAGTCTCGACGAGACCGCCTCGCTCCACTGGGCGGGCAGGGTCGAGAGCTTGGAACCGCCCGAGAGGAAAGCCATGACGACGGAGACCCAGCAGGAAGACGGCACCGGCGTAGCCACATCCGGCGACACGCTGACCGTGACCGATAACCGGACCGGCAAAACGTACGAGATCCCGATCGAGGACGAGACGATCCGGGCGACGGAGCTGCGCAAGATCAAGGTCAACGACGACGACTTCGGTCTGATGTCCTACGACCCGGCGTACATGGCGACGGCGTCGTGCCGGTCGGCGATCACCTTCATCGACGGCGACAAGGGGATTCTCGAATACCGCGGCTACCCGATCGAGCAGCTGGCCGAGAAGTCGTCCTATCTCGAGGTCGCGTACCTACTCGTGCATGGGGCCCTGCCGACGCAGTCACAGCTCGATCAGTGGACGGAGGACATCACCCTCCACACGTTCGTGCACGAGAACATCAAGGAGTTCATGCAGGGGTTCCGGTATGACGCCCACCCGATGGGGATCCTGCTCGCCTCCGTCGGAGCGCTCTCGACCTTCTATCCGGAGGCAAACGCGATCCACGATGAGAAGTGCCGCTACCTCCAGGTGATCAGGCTGATCGCCAAGATGCCGACGCTGGCCGCGTTCTCGTACCGGCACAACCGCGGGATGCCGTACGTCTATCCCGACAACGACCTCAGCTACCCGGGCAACTTCCTGTCGATGATCTACAAGGTCGCCGAGCTGAAGTACAAGCCCGATCCACGGCTCGAGCGCGCGCTCGACGTGCTGTTCATCCTGCATGCCGACCACGAGCAGAACTGCTCCACGAGTGCGGTCCGTAGCGTCGGCTCTTCGCAGGTCGATCCCTACTCGGCGATCGCCGCGGGCGTCGCGGCGCTCTACGGCCCGCTACATGGCGGCGCGAACGAGCAGGTGCTGAAGATGCTGCGCCGGATCGAGCGCAAGGAGAACATCCCTGCTTTCGTCGAGGGCGTGAAGAAGGGCGACGAGAAGCTGATGGGCTTCGGGCACCGCGTCTACAAGAACTACGACCCGCGAGCGAAGATCATCCGCAAGGCGACCTACGAGGTGTTCGAGGTGACGGGCACGAATCCGCTGCTCGACATGGCGATCGAACTCGAGAAGATCGCGCTCGAGGACGAGTACTTCATCGACCGCAAGCTGTATCCGAACGTCGACTTCTACTCGGGGATCATCTACGAGGCGCTGGGGATGCCGGTCGAGATGTTCCCGGTCCTGTTCGCGATCGGCCGGACCAGCGGCTGGATCTCGCAGTGGCTCGAGATGATCGACGACAAGGAGCAGAAGATCGCGCGGCCGCGCCAGATCTACACCGGCGCGCGCACGGTCGACTACGTGCCGATCGCCGAGCGCGGCTAGCCACACCGCTATGTGACGCGCCCCACAGCGCACCGGCTTACGAAGCGTAAGCTCGTAAGTATGGATGTGGTGACGCTGAACAGTGGTAGGCAGGTGGCGATCCGGCCGATCGCTCCCGGGGACGGCCCGGCGCTGAGCGCCGCCTACGAGCGGTTGTCGGACGAGACGAAGTACCGCCGGTTCATGGCGGTGAAGCCGCATCTGTCCGGGACCGACCTGCGCTACCTGACGGACATCGATGGTGCTCGCCACGTCGCGCTCGTGGCCGTGGAGGTCGACCGCCCCGATCGGATTCTCGGCGTGGCCCGGTTCGTGCGGCTGCCTGACGACCCGCAGACGGCCGAGTTCGCGATCGTCGTCGGCGACCCGTACCAGGGCGACGGGATGGGCTCGGCGCTGATGCAGCGGCTGGCCGAGGCTGCGGTCAACTGCGGGGTCAAGCGCCTGCTCGGGACCATGCTGGCCGAGAACACCGCGGCGCACAAGCTCACGCGCCGGCTCGCCGGTGAGCTCGCGCGCGAGCGTCACTTCGGCCCCGTGGACGAGCTCGAGGTAGAACTGACGGCATAGGCCGCGGTGCACGTGCGAGGATCCCCCTCGTGCCGTGGAAGGTGACGGTCCGCACCGGAGGACAGGTCGAGCACGAACGGTTCGGCGAGCTCGGAGCGGCGCTCGACGCGGTCGAGGCGCGCGGCGAGGCGCTCGCGGACGCCGTGCCCAATACAGCGATCGACGCGAAGTACAAGCAGTTCGAGCCCGCCCAGCAGGTGTCCGCGAGGCTCGAGCTGGCCGGCCCGGAACGGCTGATGCCAAATATCCGCGCCGGTGTCGACGTGCGCGGCGACGGTTCGGCCGAGGCATACGTGGGCCGGGTCCGTCGCGTCGTGATCGACCAGCGCAAGGGCGAGACCGCGTATCAGGCGCTGCGGCGCGCGCTCAGCGGATAAACCGAGCGCCGACGAGCCTGGCGCTTAAGGCCCGATTCCTATACCTTCGCACGCGGATGAGGCTGGAGGAGCTCAAGGACGCGGTGGGGGCGGGGACGGTCGACACCGTTCTTCTGGCCCTCTGCGACATGCAGGGGCGGCTGCAGGGCAAGCGCCTGACCGCACGGCATTTCCTCGACGAGGTGGTCGAGCACGCGGCCGAAGGCTGCAACTACCTGCTCGCGGTCGACGTGGAGATGAACACCGTCGAGGGCTACGAGATGTCGTCGTGGGAGAAGGGCTACGGGGACTTCGTGATGCGGCCCGACCTGGAGACGCTGCGGCCGGTGCCGTGGCAGGAGGGGACCGCGATGTGCCTCGCCGACCTCGTCTGGGCCGACGGTTCGGGCGTCGTCGCGTCTCCGCGCCAGGTGCTCAGGGCGCAGATCGCCCGTCTCGCCGAGCGCGGCTGGACCGCCGACGCCAGCACCGAGCTCGAGTTCCTCGTGTTCCACGACACCTACGAGGACGCCTGGCGCAAGGGTTACCGCAAGCTCGAGCCGGCCAACCAGTACAACGTCGACTACTCGCTGCTCGGGACCGCACGCGTGGAGCCGCTGATCAGGCGGATCCGCAACGCGATGACGGGCGCCGGCCTGGAGGTCGAGAACTCCAAGGGCGAATGCAATCTCGGACAGCACGAGATCAACTTCCGCTACGGCGACGCGCTCAAGATTGCCGACGACCACGCGATCTACAAGAACGCCGCCAAGGAGATCGCTGCCCAGGAGGGGATGTCGATCAGCTTCATGGCGAAGTTCAACGAGCGAGAGGGGAGCTCGTGCCACATCCACTTCTCGCTCGCCGACCGCGACGGTTCTGTATTTGCGCGTGACCAGGCCGTGTTCGAACAATTCCTGGCCGGTCAGCTCGCCTGTCTGCGTGAGCTGACGCTGTTCCTGGCGCCCAACATCAACTCGTACAAGCGCTTCGCGGAGGGCTCGTTCGCCCCCACCGCCGTTGCTTGGGGGGAGGACAACCGCACGTGTTCGCTGCGCGTCGTCGGCCACGGCGACGGCCTGCGGTTCGAGAACCGGGCCGGGGGCTCGGATCTCAACCCGTACCTGGCCCTGAGCGCGCTCATCGCCGCCGGCCTGCACGGCGTCGACCAAGCCCTGGCGCTCGAGCCGCGCTACGAGGGCAATGCGTACCTGGCCAGCGACAAGCCTCGGCTCCCGGCCACCCTCCGCGAGGCCCGCGAGCTGTTCGCCGGCAGCGCGGTCGCACGCCAGGCGTTCGGCGCCGAAGTCGTCGACCACTACCTGAACGCCGCCGACGTCGAGCTCGCCGCGTTCAACGGGTCGGTCACCGACTGGGAGCGGTTCCGCGGATTCGAGCGGCTGTGACCACCGACGCGCTCGCCTCGCTGGAGGAGATGGCCTCGGAGGAGACGGTGTTCGCCCCGGTCCGCTCGCAGACCGCATTCGAGGAGACGGTCGACCGCCTGGGAACCGCGATCAAGCTGGGACTGCTCCCGCCTGGGACGAGGCTCCCGGCCGAGCGAGAGCTCTGCGCGAAGTTGGGGATCGCGCGCTCCACGCTGCGCCAGGCGCTTGTCGCGCTCGCCCAGAGCGGGCACCTCCACGCCACCCGCGGCCGGGGCGGGGGCACGTTCGTGGCCGACCCGCAGCCGCCGGTGCCGCCGCCGTCCCCGGCCGTCCTGGCCGCCTGGCGCGACACATGCGACGAGCGGATGGCGGTCGAAGTGGGCGTCGCCGTGCTGGCCGCCGAACGTGCGGAGCCCCATCAGATCGAGTTGCTCGACGAGCTCGTCGCCGCGCTCGACGACATGCTCGACGACTTTGGCGCCTACCGGCAGGCCGATGTCCGCTGGCACGTCGGTCTCGCCGAAGCGAGCCACAGCCCGCGGCTGATCAACGCGATGACCGAGGTGCAGGGCGCGATGACGGACCTGATCTCCCTGATCGCGCATCCCTCCGAGGTGCTGGACTCGGCCAACGCCCAGCACCGCCGTCTCGTGGTCGCGCTGCGCGCGCGCGACGAAACCACCGCCGCCCGCGTGATGACCGAGCACCTACGAGGTACCGAACACGTGCTGGCGGGCCTGCTCCCGAAGCTGTGATCTTGACTTTCCGCCGCTGCGGGCAATAGGGTTTCGCCGCCTAAGGACGGACCATAAGACCTTTTCCCGGGGAGGGATTCGAATGGCTGTGGCGGATACGCCCCTGTCGGCTGACGAGAAACGGCTCGCCGAGCTCGGGTACAAGCAGGAGCTGAAGCGAGGCTGGAGCGGCTTCTCCAACTTCGCGATTTCGTTCTCGATCATCTCGATCCTGGCGGGTTGCTTCACCACCTATGGCCAGGCGTGGCTGAACGGCGGGCCGGTCATGATCTCGATCGGCTGGCCAGTAATCAGCATCTTCGTCCTAATGGTCGCGTTCTCGATGTCGGAGCTCGCCTCAGCGATGCCGACTGCCGGCGGGATCTACTACTGGGCGTCCAAGCTCGGTGGGGCGGGCTGGGGCTGGTTCACGGGCTGGTTCAACCTGGTTGGGCTCGTCGCCGTAACGGCGTCGGTCGACTACGCGGCCGCGACGTTCCTGAACTCGACGCTGTCGTTCTATGGCGCCCATATCTTCGGCGTCAACTTTGCGACCACCAGCGTTCAGGCGGCGCTTCACCACACGTTCGCGCTGTTCGCGCTGCTGCTGATCCTCCATGCGCTCATCAACATCTTCTCCAGCCACCTGGTGTCGCTGTTCACGCAGGTGTCGGTCTGGTGGCACGTGATCGGCGTGCTCGTGATCATCGTGATCCTGATCGCCGTGCCAAGCCATCATCAGAGTTTCAGCTTCGTGTTCGGGCACCGGCAGAACCTGTCCGGGTTCAACCACAGCATGTACTGGTTCTACGTGCTGCCGCTCGGGTTCCTGCTGGTGATGTACACAATCACCGGGTACGACGCGTCTGCGCACATCTCCGAGGAGACGCACAACGCAGCCGAGGCCGCGCCGAAGGGCGTCTGGCGCTCGGTCTTCTACTCGGCCGTGTTCGGCTGGATGGTCCTGCTCGCCCTGACGTTCGCGGCCACGCACACGAGCGCGATCACCGCCGCCGGCGGAACCTCGCAGTCGGTCATCGAGACGGCGCTCAGTTCGGCGGCCGCCAAGGCCGTGCTGATCATCTCGACGGTCGGACAGATCTTCTGCGGGATGGCATGTGTCACGAGCGCATCGCGGATGACGTTCGCGTTCTCCCGGGACGGCGCGGTGCCGGGCCACAAGCTGTGGCGGAAACTGGGCAAGAACAGGACCCCGACGTGGGCCGTCGTGTTCGTCGCTGTGACCGCGTTCATCATCACGATCCCCGCGTACAAGGGCAACCACGCCGGGCTCCCGGTCGCGTTCCTGGCGGTTACGTCGATCTCGGTCATCGGGCTGTACATCGCGTACACGATTCCGATCTACCTGCGCTGGCGGATGGGCGACAAGTTCGAGCCCGGTCCGTGGACGCTCGGCAAGAAGTACAAATGGGTCAACCTGATCGCGATCGTCTGGGTGGCGCTGTGCGTGATCATCTTCTGCCTGCCGTTCACGCCGGCCGCAGTGCCGTTCGGGAAGACGTTCAGCTGGTCCTCGTTCAACTACGCGCCGCTGGTCACGATCGCCGTCATGGTCGCGGTCACGGCGTGGTACCTGATCTCCGCCAAGAAAACGTTCAAGGGCCCGATTCGCACGGTCGACGAGGACACCGACGCTCAACCTCGCGCCTGTGGCGTCGTCGCCGTAGGAGCCGGACATGACCGACACACTCGCAGTGCTTGAGCCCGCCACCGAGGCGGTGCTCAAGGAGGTCCCGCGCGCCGGGGTCGAGGAGGTCGACGAAGCCGTCGCGCGGGCCAAGGCGGCGTTCCCGGATTGGCGGGCGCTGTCCCCGGGCGACCGGAGCGACCGGCTGCGGGCATTGGCCGACGCGCTCGATCACCACCGTGAGGACCTCGCCCAAGTCGAAGCACGGAACGCCGGCAAGCCGATCGGCGACGCCCGGGGCGAGATGGGAATGGTCGTCGACACGTTCCGCTACTACGCCGGTGCGCCAGAGCGCCTGCTCGGCGACTCGATTCCCGTGGTCGGGGGGCAGGCGTTCACCGTCCGCGAGTCGCTCGGCGTCGTCGGGTTGATCGTGCCGTGGAACTTTCCTCTGACGATCGCGGCGTGGAAGCTCGGGCCCGCGCTGGCGGCCGGCAACACGGTGGTGCTCAAGCCGGCGGAGCTGACGCCGCTGACGGCGCTGCGGTTCGCCTCGATCGCGACCGAGGCCGGGATTCCCGACGGGGTGGTCAACGTGGTCGTCGGCCCCGGAAGCACATGCGGGCAGCGGCTGGTCGAGCATCCGGACGTCGCGAAGATCGCCTTTACGGGCTCGACGGAAGTGGGGCGCTCAATAGCCGCCGGCGCCGCGCAGACGATAAAGCGGGTCACCCTCGAGCTCGGCGGCAAGTCGCCGAACCTCGTCTTCGCGGACGCGGACCTCGAGGCCGCTGCGCGCGCGGCGCCGATGGCGGTGTTCGGTAACGCCGGTCAGGACTGTTGCGCCCGGTCGCGGATTCTCGTCCAGCACGACGTTCTCGACGAGTTCATGTCGTTGCTCGAGCCGGCGGTGAAATCCATCGCGGTGGGGGATCCGCTGGCTGAGGACACAGAGATGGGGCCGCTGATCTCGGCGGGTCAGCGCGAGACGGTGTCGTCGTTCGTCGATGGCGACGCCCCAGTGGCGATCCGGGGCTCGGCGCCCGACGGGCCTGGCTTCTGGTTCCCGCCGACGGTGCTGTGCCCGGTGGCGCCGGACGCGCGGGCGGTGCGCGAGGAGATCTTCGGGCCGGTGGCGACGGTGATCCCATTCCGTGACGAGGAGGAGGCAATTCGGTTGGCCAACGACACGATTTACGGGCTTTCCGGCTCGATCTGGACGCGGGACGGAGCCCGAGCGCTCCGCGTCGCCCGGGCCATCGACGCCGGCGTTCTGTCGATCAACTCGAACACCTCGGTCCGGGTGAC
Source organism: uncultured Solirubrobacterales bacterium (assembly GCA_963794825.1). GTDB lineage: Bacteria > Actinomycetota > Thermoleophilia > Solirubrobacterales > Solirubrobacteraceae > Palsa-465. The sequence goes on along the minus strand of CAWCFB010000003.1, from coordinate 621,537 downwards.
GACGCCGTTCGGCGGCTTCAAGCAGTCTGGGTACGGCCGGGAGCTCGGCCCCCACGCGCTTGACGCCTATACCGAGGTCAAGTCGATCTTCTACGCCACCTCATGAGTCGTCTCGACGGCAAGGTCTGCGTGATCACGGGCGCTGCGAGTGGGATCGGCGCCGAGAGCGCGCGCGTCTTCGCGCAGGAGGGCGCGACCGTCGTCGGCGTCGACCTTGCGGCCGCCGAGGGGTGCGCGCTGTCGATCCAGGCCGACGTCACCGACGAGCCCGCAGTCCGCGACATGTACGCCCAGGCCCGGGACCGGTTCGGCCACATCGACGTGCTGTTCAACAACGCCGGCATCAACCCGACCGACGACGCGTCAGTGCTCGACACCTCGCTCGAGGCGTGGCAGCGCGTCCAGGACGTCAACCTGCGCAGCGTCTTTCTCTGCTGCAAGCACGGGATACCGCACCTGCTCGAGGCTGGCGGCGGCTCGGTCATCAACACGGCGTCGTTCGTTGGCGTGATGGGCGCAGCCGTCTCGCAGATCTCCTACACGGCGTCCAAGGGCGCCGTGATCTCACTGTCCCGCGAGCTGGGAGTGGAGTTCGGGCGCCGCGGTGTGCGGGTCAACGCGCTCTGCCCCGGCCCGGTCAATACGCCGCTGCTGGCGGAGCTGTTCGCCTCGGATCCGGCGAAGGCCGCGCGACGGCTGATCCACGTGCCGATGGGCCGCTTCGCGGAAGCCAATGAGATCGCCCGAGCGGCGTTGTTCCTGGCCAGCGACGACTCGACGTACGTGACCGCTTCGACGTTCCTGGTCGACGGGGGTATCTCGGGGGCCTACGTCACGCCGGAGTGAGCACCAGCGTGGCGCCGTGGCGCTTGAGCCAGCGCGAGTGCTCACGGTACTCGGGGCAGTGGCGGGCCAGGAGCGCCCAGAACCGCGGCGAATGGTCCATCACCTTGAGGTGACAGACCTCGTGCCAGACGACGTAATCGAGGACGGCCTCGGGCGCGAGCAGCAGCCGCCAGTTGAAGCTCATCGCGCCGTCTGGCGAGCAGCTCGCCCACCGGGTCCGCTGACCGCGAATGGTCAGCCGGGTGTACTGGAAGCCGGCGGACCGGCATGCTCGGTCGAGCCGCGCCGCGACTTCGTCGCGTGCCGCGCGTCGATACCACCGTTCGAGCGCTGGCGCCCGATCCTCCGCTGGTACGAGCAGGGCGCTGCCGCGCCGGTGGACGCGCACGCGCCCCGGCTGCTCGATGAGCGCGAGCGTCTCGCCCAGGTAAGGGACCGTGTCGCCCCGCGCCGCCACCGACGCGCGCGCCCGCTCGACCTCGCGCAGCCGGCGCTCGATCCACGGACTCAGCTCGGAGACCGCCGCTGCGGCCTGGCGCGCGGGGGCGCGACGGGGTAGGACGACCTCGACGCCGCGCGCCGCGTCGACGATCACCCGGGTACGACGGGCGCGCTCGGAGCGGCGGATCGTGTAATCGAACTCCACGGCGCGACAGAGTACGGTCCGGTGCCGACATGGTTGCCTTTCCGGAGCTCGAGGAGCCGCTCCGCGACGACCGGATCGCGCTCCGATTCGGCGCCGAGCGCGACATCCCGGAGATCCTGATCGCGCACCAGGACGATCCGGCGATGTACGTCCGGCTGGGCGACCAGCGACCTCCGAGCGGGGCCGAGCTCGGGCGCGAAGCCGAGCGGGCGCAAGCCGATCGGCTGGCCGGGACCCAGCTCGAGCTGACGATCGTCGAGGCCGGGGCGGACCACTGCCGGGGACGGCTCGTGGTCGCGCGGGTCGACGATGATGCGGCAAAGGTCGAGCTGCGCGTCTGGTTGGCGCCTCAATACCGCCGGCGTGGTTACGCCCGGCGCGCGCTCGTGCTCGCGTCCCGATGGTTATTTGACTCGTGCCAGGTCGTGCGGATCGCGCTGCTCACCGAGCCCGACAACGAGCCGATGCAGCGGGCGGCGAACGCCGCCGGCTTCGTGCGAGAAGGAATCCTGCGCGGCTACTGGCGCGGGAAGCACTCCCGGATCGATGCCGTCGTACTGTCTCTGCTGCCGGACGACCTGCGATGACCCGCTACTGGACAGTCCAACTTCCGCCCGGCGTACGGACTCCGTTCGAGGTCTACGTCAACGGCGTCCGTCAGGAGCTGGGCGTCGACTACCGCGTATCCGACGGAGCGCTGCGGTTCGACCGAGAGCTCATCCAGCAATCGCTCGGGATGCGCGCATGGCTGATGGGGCTGTGGGGGATCGGCACGTACAAGCGCAACGACGAGGTCGACGTTCGATATGAGGTCGACGGGCAGCCGATGCTCGCCCACGCGCTGAAGATCGATCCGCCGGCCGTGAGGTCCCAGTCTTAGCTCGCACTTACGTGATTCACGGTAGTCTGGCGCTGCAGACGGGGTGGGTTTCCAACAGGAGGGCTGATGCAAGCAGCCACGGCTGTGCTGGAACGGTCGGTTCGCGCCGACGACGGACCGAACCGAGACAAGGCCTGGTGGATAGATCCGCTGGAGCCATATACCGGCGCTGACCTGCGCCGGAGCATCCAATGCCTGCTCACCTCGGTCGTGCCGTATGTGGCGCTCTGGGTGGCGATGTACTTCTCGCTGCGTGCGTCCTACTGGCTGACGCTGGCGCTGGCCTTCCCGGCCGGCGGCTTTCTCGTGCGGACGTTCATCGTCTTCCACGACTGCGGTCACGGATCGTTCATGCCGAGCAAGAAGCTCAACCGGATCGTCGGCATCGCGACCGGGCTGCTCGTGTTCAACGCGTTCTTCGCCTGGACGTTCGACCATGCGGCGCATCACGCGACCTCCGGCGATCTCGACCGCCGCGGCTCCGGTGACGTCGACACCTGGACGATCTCCGAGTACCGCGCCAAGCCGTGGTATGCGCGGCTCGGCTACCGGCTGATGCGCAGCCCGTTTGTGATGCTCTCCGTCGGTCCCCTGTGGGCGCTGGCGATCGAGCCGCGACTGATTCCGGTGTCGAGGCGGGCCCGGGTCTGGCGCAGCCACCTGCTGACGAATGTCGGGGTCGCCGTCATGATCGTCGGCCTTGGACTCCTCGTGGGCTGGATGCCGCTGCTGAAGATCCAGCTGCCAATCGTGCTGATCGCAGGGGCGTCCGGGGTGTGGTTGTTCTACGTCCAGCACCAGTTCGAGGAGGCCTACTGGACCCGCCGACCGGACTGGAGCTACCTGGACGCCGCGCTGAAGGGGAGCTCGTACCTGAAGCTCCCCAAGGTGCTCCAGTTCTTCAGCGGCAACATCGGCTTGCATCACGTCCACCATCTGCAGCCGCGGATCCCGAACTACAACCTCCAGCGGGCGCACGACGAGAACGAGTTCCTCCACGACGTGCCGACGATCACGTTCTGGGTCGGCATGAAGGCGCTCAATTTGAAGCTCGTCGACGACCGCACCGGACGGCTCGTCACCTTCGCGCAGGCGCGGCGGCTCGCGCGCCTGGAACCTGAAACCGCCTAGCCCCCGACCACGGTCTCCACTCGCCCGGTGACCACGTCGTAGACGTGCCCGGACACGGTGATCCGCGGGGACACCGCCGACGCGGCGCGCAGGCGCTCGACGTCGCTCCTGACCGTGGCCGCGGGATCGAGCACCGCGTGCTCGCGCAGGTCCGCTTCCTCGGCGCCGATCCGCTCCGCGTAGCGATGGCGGAAGCCGTCATCGGCCAGAGCTCCGGTCCCGCACTGGGTGTGGTGGATGATCGCGACCTCGAACAGCGGGCCGTCGGGCATGACGGTCTCGGCGATCTGGCCAATGAACGCGACGTCGTTGATGACCTCGGGCGTGACCCGTCCCCCGACATTGCGGACGACAATCGCGTCGCTGAGTCCCAGCCCCAGGAAGTGGGCCGGGTCGGTGCGCGGGTCCAGGCAGGTGACGACGAACAGCCGCAGGTTCGGGAACACGACGGCTCCCTCTTGGCCGCCCTCGGCCGAGAACGCGCGGTTGCGATCGAGCGCGGCTCCGAAGCCGCCTGTGGGTGTGATGACTTGATCACTCATGGTTTTCTCCTTGTCTCAACTGCCTGCAGGCGCGAACGCCGGCCGGCCGGCTGGTTGCGGTTGTGCGACGTCCTCGACGGCTTTCGTCGGGTGCGCGGGCAGTAGCGCCAGCGCCATCAGAGCGCCCGCGGCGGCCACGCCGGCCGAGACGTAGTCGGCGGCGTGGAAACCGTGGAAGAAGGCCGAGCCGGCCGCGTGGTGAACGGCCGCCGCGAGCCCGGGGTGGCCCGAGCCGGCCAGCTTGCCCGCGGCGGATAGGGCTGCGCCCACCGACGCGTGGGCAGCCCCGGCGACGGTCGCGGGCACTGCGCTCGGGAGCGCGCTGGTGAGTCGGCTGGCATACAACGAGGCGTAGACGCTGCCGATCACCGCGACCCCCAGCGTGCCGCCGAAAAGCCGGGTGGCGTCGTTGACCGCCGACCCGATGCCGGCCCTGGCCTTTGGCACGACGCCCATGATCGCTTCGGTGGCGGGCGCACTGGTCAGGCCCATGCCGGTGCCCAGCACGATCATCTGCATGGCGATGGTCAGGTAGCTCGTCGTGGCCTGCGCCGTGGAGACCCAGAGATAGAAGCCGGCCATCAGGAGCAGGCCGCCGGCCACGACCACCTTGGTGCCCACCCGAACCGCCAACTTGGTTCCCAGGACCGACGCGATCGCCACGAACGACGCGACCGGCAGCAGCCGCACGCCGGTCGAGAGCGGTCCCCATCCCTTGATGAACTGGGCGTACTGGGTGAACAGGAAGATGAAGCCGGACAGCGAGAAGAAAGAGATGGCAACCGACAGGCTTGCGGCGGTGAAGCGCAGGTTCTTGAACAGCGAGAGCTCGAGCATCGGCGCGTCCGTGCGCCGCTCCCAGGCCACAAAGGCCCCGGTCAGAACCGCCGCGGCGGCGAAGCTCCCCAGCGTCCGGGCGCTCCCCCAACCGTGGTTCGGCGCCTCGATGATCGTGTAGATCAGCAGCCCGATCATCGCGGTCGAGAGCACGAACCCGGCGCGGTCGGTCCGCGCGGCGCGGGGATCGCGAGAAGTCGGCACGAACCCGGCGACAAGCCCACCGGCGACCGCCGCGATCGGGGTCATCGCGACGAAGATGCTGCGCCAGTCGAACAGCTGCAGCAGCCAGCCGCCGACGATCGGTCCGAGCGCAATCGCCATGCCCGTGATCGCGCCCCACAGGCCAATGGCGAGTGCCCGTTCGCGGCGCTCGGTGAACACGCCGGTGAGCAGCGAGAGGGTGGGCGGGAACACCATTGCCGCTCCGACGCCCATCACCGCTCGAGCCGCGATCAGCGCGCCCACGTTGCTCACCAGTCCCCCGGCCAGACTGGCCAGCCCGAACACGCCCAGCCCGGTGAGCAGCATCCCCTTGCGGCCAAAGCGGTCGGACAGGCTGCCGGCGGCCAGCACCGATCCGGCGAAGAGCAGGTTGAACGCGTCGACGACCCACTGCAGCTGCGATGTCGAAGCGTGCAGCTGGCGCACCAGGGTCGGCAGCGCGACGTTGACGATGGTCGTGTCGAGATTGATCAAGAACGCCGCCAGCAGCAGCGAGATCAGGATCGGCGGCTTGCGGTTCACGGTCGCTCCTCAGGGCCAGATTGCATGACGCAAGGCAGGCTAGCCAGGAGCCTGGCTTTTGTCAAGCAATTCAGCTATCATCGTTTCCCGTGCTCCAGCGCGACTATCCCGATCAGATCTGCTCGATCGCCCGCGCACTCGAGGTGATCGGCGAGCGGTGGACACTCTTGCTCGTGCGGGATGCCGTGCTCGGCATCGAGCGGTTCGAGGACTTCCAGTCCGATCTTGGGATCGCCTCGAACGTCCTCAGCAACCGCCTCAAGCTGCTCTGCGATGAGGACGTGCTCCGGCGCGTCCCCGACCCGGAACGTCCCGGCAGGCCGAAGTACGTACTGACCGAGAAGGGCGCCGAGCTGGCTCCCGTGCTGATCGTCCTAATGAAGTGGGGGGACCGCCACTACCCCGCCCCGGGCGGCCCGCCCCGGCTCACCCTGCACCACGCCTGCGGCGGCAACATCGGCGCCGACTTCCGCTGCGACCGGTGCGGCAAGCAGGCGGGGCCAGGAGAGCTCGACCTACCCGACGGCCCGGGCTTGGCCTTTGCTCAGCGGACAGGGCAGGCATCGTCCGGCTAGCGGGTAAACGCCCGCGCACGCACCGTCCGTACCGACGAGGCCCCGCAACTCCCCACACCCTCCGCTCTGAGCGAGGCGGCGGCGGGGGCTGTGGTGGGCGCCCGGCGCCCGGCTCTCCCGGTGCGGACGCCCAAAAGTCCGTTCTCTCTTCCGACCGGGGGGATCGGCACGGCTTAGTGATCCCCACGATCAAAAACTCCGCCTGATTCAACCCGTGGTGGACGAATGCGGGGTTTTGGTCATCCGCTCACCCGTGCCCGAGCGTCGTTGCCGACGAGGATCCGGGCTCGGCGGGCGCGGAGGGCTTCGGTTAGACCGGTTCGGGTCAGACCGGTTCGGCCAGACGGCCGGCCCACGGCGTCAGCAGCCGCAGCGCCGAGAGGATCGCCCGCGTCGCCGGCGAGCGATTCAGCGTGCAGAAGTGGATTCCGGGCGCCCCGCGGGCGAGTAGCTCCGCGCACTGGAGCGTCGCGTACGCGACCCCGAGCTGCAGCACGGCGTCTGGATCGTCGGCGCGCCATTCGAGCGCCTCGAGCAGCCGCGGCGGGATCGTCGCCTTGCACAGTCCGGTGATCGTCTTGATCTGCTTGAGGTCGGTGATCGGCATGATCCCCGGGAGTATCGGCACCTCGATGCCGGCCGCGCGCGCCTCATCGACGAAGTTGAAGTACAGCTCGTTGTCGAAGAACAGCTGCGTGATCAGGAAGCTGACGCCGCTGTCGACCTTCTCCTTGAGGAACCGGATGTCGTGCGCCAGGTCGGGCGCCTCCGGGTGAACCTCGGGAAAGCACGCGCCACCGATCGCGAACGGGTACGAGTCGCGGATCAGCGTCGCGAGTTCGGTCGAGTAGTGAAAGCCGCCGGGATGGGGCCGCCAGTCGCTCTGCCCGCGGGGCGGATCGCCGCGAAGCGCCAACACGTTCTCGACGCCTGCATCGGCGATCCCGTCGAGGATCTCACGAAGCTCCTCCTTCGTCGCACCGACGCAGCTGAGATGCGACATCGCTTCGAGTCCGAGGCTCTGCTTGAGCCACTTCGTCAGCTCGACGGTGCGGTCCCGGGTGGTTCCCCCCGCCCCGTAGGTGACCGACACGAACGCGGGCTCCAGCTCCACGAGCGCCTCGAGCGTCGCCCGCAGGTTCCGCTCCCCCTCGTCGGTCTTCGGCGGGAAGAACTCGAACGAGAAGACGGGTTCATCGCTCCGCTCGATGATCTCGTCGATCCGCATGTCTCGCGGGAGCCTACCAACGTTGACACGACCGTGTCAACGTTGTCCCGTCCCGGGGGCGGCTTAGGCCAGACGCCAGCGCTCGACCTCGCCGTCGGGCTCGGCCACGACGTGGCCGGTCCGCTCCAGGTGGCGCAGGTAGGTGAGCGTCTCTGACAGCCACCACGCGGCGTTGAGCGAGGTGAGCGGCTCGCCGTACACGAGCGGTACGGTCTCGACGACCGTCTTGGGGCCGCCGGACAGCGCCGCCAGGGCCGCCTCGAGCCGTTCGTTGATGAGCTTCCGGTTGCCCTCGACATGACCATGGACGTCGACGAACGGACGGCCGTGGCCGGACAGGCAGAGTCGCGCGCCGAGCTCGTCGACGACGTCGAGCGAGCTGAGGAACTCGCCGGCCGGATCGGGCGTCCAGCCGTAGTCGTAGAACAGTGAGATGCGGCCGAGCAGGTGGTCGCCGGAGATCAGCAACCGACGCTCGCGCTGGAACAGGCACACATGGCTGGGGGCGTGACCAGGGGTCTCGTAGACCTGCCAGAGGCCGAGGTCGGTCTCGATCTCCACGCCGGGGAGCAGCGGCCGGTCGGGCTCGATCACGCGCTCGACACCTGAGGGCATCTCCTTGGCCCGCTCGGCATACGCCTGCAGGGCGGCCGCGGAGACTCCGCTCTGGCGTGCGACCTCGAGCCGCCGCGCGAGCGCAGCCTCCGGGTCCTCGTGGGAGCGGGTGGCGTGAGCGTGGTTGGGGTGCATCCAGAACTCGCACCCCGCCCGGTCGCGGATCGGCGCCGCCTGGCCCCAATGGTCGGAGTGGGCGTGGGTGGAGACGATCAGCTGCACGTGCTCGAGCCGCAGGTTGACCTGCTCCATCGCTCGCTCGAGCTGGGCCATCGAGCCGGGCTGGTGCATGCCGGTGTCGACGAGCACGATTCCCCGGCCCGAAGCGATCGCCCACGCGTTGCAATGGGGCACGCCTGGCCAGGGCAGCGGCAGCCGAAGTCGCCACAGCCCCGGTAGCACTCGCTCGCCCCGGCCAAGCTCGCGCTTCGTCGTCATACCCCGCACGATATTGTCGCCGCGGCAATGCCGACTTCTGAGACCGCCAGGCGCTACTTCGCCGCGCTCGCACAGCACGATCTCGACGCCGCCGCCGCGTGCTGGGCGCCCGATGGGATCGACCGGCTCGTCGGTCAGATCGAGCTCCACGGCCCAGCCGGCGTACGTGAATACTTCGGCGCGCTGTTCGGAGCGTTCCCGGACTTTTCGCTTGAGATCATCGAGCTGACGACCTACCGGAACCGGACGGCGGTGCGCTGGCGCGCCACCGGGACCTTTGCCGGGCCCGGAACGTTCCAGGGGTTCCATCCCAACGGGGCGCGGATCGAGCTCGAGGGTTGCGACGTCGTCACCGTGGCGGACGATCTGATCACGCACAACGACGCCTACGTCGACAACGCCTCGATCGCGCGCCAGCTCGGGTTCCTGCCCCCGGCCGGCTCACCCCAGGAGGCGTGGTTGACGCGGCTGGCGAACCTGCGGACACGGATCGCCGGACGGCTCCAGGCGGCAGAGCCCGAACCGATCGCCGACGGCGTGTGGCTGATTCGCGGAGGCTTTCCGAAGCGGACGATGAACGTCTACCTGCTCGAGGACGACGGCGGGGTCACCGTATTCGACGCCGGGATTGCGCAGATGGCCGGGTCCGTGGCGACGGCCGTCGCACAGTTCGGCGGGGCGAAACGGGTCGTGCTCGGGCACGCCGACGCCGACCACCGCGGCGTGGCGCCGGTACTCGGCGCGCCGGTCTACTGCCATGCCGCCGAGCGCGAGGCGGCCGAGTCGCCCGAGGCGATGCGGCCGTACTGGGATCTGACGAAGCTGAACGCTCTCGGCCACTTCGTGTACGCCCGGCTATTGCGCGCGTGGGACGGCGGCGCCGTGGCGATCGAGGGCACGGTCGACGAGGGCGATGATGTCGCCGGCTTCAAGGTGGTCAATCTGCCCGGTCACGCCCCCGGCCTGATCGGGCTGTTCCGCGAGTCCGACCGGCTCGCGCTCGTCTCCGACTGCTTCTACACGATCGATCCCCGGACCGGGATCAAAGGGGCGGCGCGAGTTCCCCATCCGGCCTTCGATGCGGACGTCGAGCAGGCGCGAGCCTCGATTCGCAAGCTGGCGGAGCTCGATCCGGCGGTCGCCTGGGCCGGCCACGCGGACCCGGTCAGAGGCGACGTGCGCGGCGAGCTGGAACGAGCGGCGGCGGCGCCGACCCCGTAGTGGGACGCCGCAGCCGCCAGCCGCGGCTCACCGCGCCGACGTTCGAGTACCGAGACGAGGAGGGCAACGTGCTCGTGCTGCGCGGCGTGCTGAAGCCGGGGGCGCGCCGGGAGTACGCCTCCGTGCTCGCCGGTGGTCTGGACCGCGAGGATGCGTGGCAGCGCGCGGCCGAGCTGCTGTTCGAGCGGCTCGCGGTTTCGTGGACGATCGCGGGCCTGGAGTTGACCGCGCAGAAGGAGTTGCTCGGCCGCTACCGGATGGCCTCAGCGGTCGAGCGGCAGTTCGTACGCGAGACGATCCGCGCCCATCTCGCCGACCACTTCCCCGAACTGGAGGCTCCGTGACGCCCGTGCCCGACGCGGATCGCTTCGCCACGCTGCTGTGCGACTGGTGCCTCGAGGTGCAGGCGGGGCAGCAGGTGGCAGTCGTCACCACGACGCTGGCGCAGGAGCCGGTGCGGGCGCTGCATCGGGCGCTGCTCGAGCGGGGCGCATGGCCGCTGCTGCGGCTCTCCCCGCCAGGGGTGGCGACCGACCTGTACCGATACGCGAGCGATGCCCAGCTCGACTCGTTCGCGCCTCTCGAGCTGACTGAGGTCCAGTCGGTCGATGCGTGGGTCAAGATCGATGCGCCCTCGAACACCTCCGCGCTGGCCGGTGTGGATCCCGGCCTGGTCACGCGCGTGGCCCGCGCGCGGGATCCGATCCAGCAAGCGCGGCTCGCGAACCGGTGGTGCGTCACGCTCTGGCCGACGCCGGCGCTCGCCCAGCAGGCACGGATGAGCGACTCGGACTACGCGGCGTTCGTGGCGCGGGCGCTGTTCCTCGACCAGCCGGACCCGGTCGCGGCGTGGCGTGCGCTGTCCGAGCGCCAGGCAGCCCTGGTCGAGCGGCTGGCGCGAGGCAGCGAGGTACGGATCGAAGCGGAGGGAACCGATCTGCGTCTGCGGGCGGGCGGGCGGACATGGATCAACTCCAACGGGCGGCGCAACATGCCGAGCGGCGAGGTGTTCACGGGTCCGATCGAGGACTCGGCGCAAGGCACGATCCGCTTTGACGTGCCCTCGCTGACCCGCGGCGCCGAGGTACTCGGGGCCGAGCTGACGTTCGAAGCCGGACAGGTGGTCAGGGCGCGCGCTGACCGTGGCCAGGAGGTCCTGGAGGCAGCGCTCGAAACCGATCCGGGCGCGCGCTTCCTCGGCGAGCTGGGCATCGGGACGAACCCGGGCATCGACCGTCCGACCGGATCGACCCTGCTCGACGAGAAGATCGCGGGCACGGTCCATCTGGCGATTGGACGCTCCTATCCGGAGACCGGTGGCGCCAACCAGTCGGCGGTCCACTGGGATCTGGTTTGCGATCTGCGGAGCGGAGGACGGCTGACGATCGACGGCGATCCGGTCGTTGAGGACGGCGCGCTCGTCGGCTAACGTCGCGCGGCATGCCAGAGAAAGAGGAATCCGAGCGTCTCCGCGACGAGCAGGCGCGCCGCGAACAGATCGAGCGGGAACGGGCCGCCGAAACGCCCGAGCCGGCCGAGCGCGCACAACACGAGCGTCGCTCCGAGAAGGCCGACTATCTGCGCGAGAAGCTCGAGGAGCAGGCGGACGCTCCGGATCAATCACACGATTCCTAAAGATCGCAAGCAGTCGACCCGCTAAGTTGCGGCGTCGATGCGCCGCACCAAGATTGTCGCCACGATCGGCCCCGCCTCGCGGGATCCCGACACGCTGACCCGGATGATTGAGGCGGGACTCGACGTCGCCCGTCTCAACTTCTCCCATGCCTCGCGCGAGATCCACGCCGAGAACGCGGAGCGGATCCGCGACGCGGCGGCGCGGGTCGGCCGCCAGGTCGCGATCCTCCAGGACCTGCCCGGGCCGAAGCTGCGGATCGGCGAGCTGCGCAACGGGATCGTCGACCTGAAGCCGGGCGAACGGCTGCTGCTCGTCGCCGGCTCCGATGGCGTCGGGGACGAGTCGCGAATGTCGGTGAGCTGGTCGGGCTTTGCGACGTCCTGCGATCCGGACGACGTGATCTATCTGGCCGATGGCGCGATTCGACTCCGCGTCACCGACGTTCGCGAGAGCGCCGGCGAGGTCGAGACCCGGGTCGAGATCGGCGGCACGGTCGCCACCCGCCAGGGTCTGAACATGCCGGGCGCGACACGCGGGCTGCCTGCGGTTCCGGAAGACGACCTCGAGATGCTCCGCTTCGGTGAGTCGATCGGCGTCGATCTGGTCGCGTTGTCATTCGTCCGCACGGCCGAGGATGTGACCTCGGTCCGGCGCCACACGCGGCTGCCGCTGATCGCCAAGATCGAGAAGCCGCAAGCGGTCGACTCGGCCGAGGAGATCATCCGGGCCGCCGATTGCGTGATGGTCGCGCGCGGCGATCTGGGGATCGAGCTGCCGGTCGAGAACGTGCCGATGGTCCAGAAGCACTTGCTGCGATCGGCCGGCCGGCTGGCTCGCCCCTCGATCACCGCCACCCAGATGCTCGACTCGATGGTGTCGTCCTCCCGCCCGACCCGGGCCGAGGTCGCCGATGTCGCGAATGCGATCCTCGACGGCACCGACGCGGTGATGCTCTCCCAGGAAACGGCGATCGGTTCATACCCGGTCGAGACGGTGGCGATGATGGCCTCGATCGCCGAGCGCACCGAGCGCGACCTGCCCTACCGCGACTGGAACGAAGACCGCGTCCGCCGCGACGCGCGCGATCCGGCCTACACGATCGCCCACAGCGCCTGCGCTGCGGCCCGCGATCTCAATCTGGCGGCCCTCGTGGTCCCGACGCTGTCGGGGCGCTCGGCGCGACTGATCTCCGCCCACCGTCCGGAGGTCCCGATCCTGGCCCTCTCCCCGGGTAAGGAGACGGTGCGCCGCTGCAGCCTGATGTGGGGAGTCCAGGCCGCCTCGATGCGACGTCACGAGATCACCGAGGAGCTGATCGCCGACGCCGCCCGGCGCGTGGTCGAGCTCGGCTGGCTCAAGCCGGGCGCGCGGGTCGGGATCACGGCCGGCCTGCCCAGCGGCCGTCCCGGCACGACGAGCCTCGTGCAGATCCAGCGGGTCTAGGACCCGTAGGATCCCGCGCATGATCAACCACGCGTTTCGTCTAGCCTCACGGCCCGTCGGCATGCCGGCGCGCTCTGACTGGGATTACGTCGAGGAGGAGGTGCGCGCCCCCGGCGACGGCGAGGTCGTCGTCCGCGTCCGGTACATATCGCTCGACCCCGCGATGCGCGGCTGGGTCAGCGACCGGCCGTCGTACATCCCGCCGGTGGGGATCGGGGAGGTCATGCGGGCGCTCGCCGTCGGAGAGGTGGTCGAGTCCCGCGACCCGAAGCTGACGGCGGGGGACCAGGTGAGCGGGATGCTGGGAATGCAGGAGTACGCGGTCGTGCCCGGCGCCGGCCTGATCAAGATCGATCCCTCGGCGGCCCCTCTGCCCACGTGGCTCGGCGCGCTCGGGATGCCCGGGATGACGGCCTACTTCGGGCTGCTGGACATCGGTCGGCCGGAGGCGGGGCAGACGGTGGTGGTCTCGGGTGCCGCCGGCGCCGTCGGCCATCTGGTGGGTCAGATCGCCCGGATCAAGGGGGCGCGCGCGGTGGGGATCGCCGGCGGTCCGGACAAGTGCTCCGCGCTGCTCGAGGAGTATGGCTTCGATGCGACGATCGACTACAAGGCCGAGAACGTCGATGCCGCGCTTCGCCGGCACTGCCCGGACGGGATCGACGTCTACTTCGACAACGTCGGCGGCGCGATCCTCGACTCGGCGCTGGCCCAGCTCGCGCGGCACGCGCGGGTGGTCATCTGCGGGGCGATCTCCCAGTACAACGATCCCGACTTCGTCGGCCCCAAGAACTACATGTCGCTGCTGGTCAACCACGCGAGCATGACCGGCTTCGTCGTCACGGACTACGCCTCACAGTGGCCGTCCGCCGGCGCCGAGATGGGCCAGTGGCTCGCCGAAGGGAAACTCGAGACCCGCGAGCACGTGGTCGACGGGCTCGAGACGTTCCCGGACAGCCTGCTGATGCTGTTCACCGGCGAGAACACCGGCAAGCTCGTGGTCTCGGTCAACGGAGGCGCCGGCGCCGCGTAGGCACCGGCGCCACCCACCGCCGTCCTACAGCACGCCCTCGCGGACCTGGGTCAGGCGCAATGAGTTGCCGGAGGGATCGCGGAAGCCGGCATCGATGCCGTAGGGACGCTCCTCGGGCGCCTCTGAGAACTCGACCCCGCGCGACTTCAGCTGCTCGTAGTCACGGGTGATGTCGTCCGTGGTCAGGAACACCGTGCCGGCGTATCCCTTTGACACCAGCTCGCGGATCTGGCCCGCGGTGCTGTCATCGATCACCGGCGGCCCGGGGATCGCCATCAGCACGACGTCGATGTCCGGCTGGCTCGGCGGACCGACGGTGAGCCAGCGAAAGTCGCCCATCTCGGGGAGAGTGGCGTCCGTTCGGACTTCCCAGCCGACCTTGTTGGTGTAGAAGTCGAGCGCCTCGTCCTGGTCCTGGACCCAGAGTTGCGCGGTGGAGAGCTTGATCATCGTTTCACCTCTGCTTGGATTGATCTGACGCCGGTCAACCTATGACGGTGTGACGCGGTTGTCTTCTCGAAACGTGCGCTTCTGAGGTCGGCCGTAGAAGCGGGCCACGCACGCCGGCAGCCTCGCGAAGGCTCGCGCGGGCGGGAATCGGGCCCGGTAGGCCGTTGGCGAGACCCCGTAGGTACGGGTGAACGTTGTCGTGAACGATCCGAGGCTCTGCGACCCGACGTCGAGGCAGATCTCGGCCACGGAGCGGTCCGTCGTGCGGAGCAGCACCGCCGCCCGCTCGAGCCGTCGCGTCAGCAGGTACGCGTGCGGCGTTTCACCAAACGCGCGCCGGAACTCGCGGCTGAAGTGCGCCCGTGACAGCCCTGCTGCCCGGGCCATGTCATCGACGCTGAGCGGTTGCGCGTAGCCGGCGTCGATCAGATCCTTGGCGCGGAGCAGATGGCGGGTCGTCGGTGGGAAGAGCGTCACAACGGTGGACGCTGGTCCGCCCACGGCCGCGCCGCCTCGATTTGCGCCGCCAGCGCATACAGCATCGCCTCGGCGCCGCGGCGGCTGACGAGCTGCACGCTGAGCGGCAGCCCGTCCGCGCCCGAGCCGGCGGGAATGGCCACGGCCGGCTGGCCGGTCAGGTTCCACGTCGGCGTCCACGGAGTGAACCGCCCGGCGATGTCAAAGGCGCGCGGGGCCGCCTTGTCGAACCCACCCTCGGCCGGCAGCGCCGTGCGCGCGAGTGCCGGGGTGACGAGCACGTCGTAGTCGTCCCACAGCCGCATGATCCGGGCCGGCGGTGGCCTCGCGCTTGGCCCGCAGCGAGTCCCGCCGGCGAGGCGGGACGATCCACCGTCCAGCCGCGGCCATCTGGCGCGTCGCGGGTTCGAGCTGTGCGCGGTCGGGGACTTTCGTCGAATCCTCGTAGATCCCGCGCAACCAGTTCTGGGTGAACTCGAGCGCGGATAGGCCGTATGCGGGGTCCTGCTCGTCGACCTGGTGGCCGAGCTCGGACAGCAGCGTGCCGGTCCGCTCCCAGGCGCCGCGCTGATCAGCCGACAGCGAGGCGATCAACGGCGGAGGCACCTTTCGCGAGACCGCGATGCGCAGCCGGCCCGGGTCCGCGCCGGCCGCGGCCGCTGAGAAAGACTTGCGAAGCCGCCATCACGTCGAGCATCAGCGCGCTGTCGGCCACCGTCCGGGCCAGCGCGCCGTAGACGCTCAACCCCAGCCAGCCCTCGAGCGCCGGCGCCGTCGGCACGAGCCCGCGCGTCGATTTCATGCCCACCAGCCCGCAGCAGGCGGCCGGGATCCGGAGCGAGCCGCCACCGTCCGAGCCGGTCGCGGCGGGGACCATGCCGGATGCGACGGCTGCTGCTGATCCGCCCGAAGAGCCACCGGGCGAGCGTGACCGGTCCCAGGGGTTGCGTGTGATCCCATTGGCCTGCGTGGCGGTCCAGGGAAACATCATCAGCTCGGGGACGTTGGTGATGCCAACCGGGATCGCGCCGGCGGCGCGCAGCCGGCGCACTGCCTCGGCATCGGCGGGCTGAGGCGGACCGTACGATCGCGATCCCCAGGTCATCGCTTCGCCCGCGACGGGAAGATCGTCTTTGACCGCGATCGGGACTCCCGCGAGCGGGCCATCGAGCGCGGTCAGCCCGTCGGCCTCGGCCAGTGCCCGCTCGGCCATCGTGGTGCGGAACGCGTTCAGCTGGGGGTTGAGCGACTCGATCCGGCGCAGGGACAGCTCGACCAGCTCACGGGGGCTGACCTGCTTGGCCCGCACCTGCGCGGCCAGGGCGACCGGGCCCGCGAAGGCAAGCTCCTCATTCACCTGAGGTAGCGTCCCAGATTCATGGCACGCACGTTTCGTCAGGTCGATGTCTTCACCGAGGAGCCATATCTGGGCAACCCCGTCGCGGTTGTGCTGGACGGAACCGGGCTGGATGACGACGCGATGCTGGCGATCGCGCGCTGGACGAACCTGTCGGAGACGACGTTCGTTCTACCGCCGACGCAGGCCGGCGCCGACTACCGGGTGCGGATCTTCACTCCGGCCCGGGAGTTGCCATTCGCCGGGCACCCCACGCTCGGGACCTGTCACGCGTGGCTCCAGAGTGGGGGTGAGCCCCGGGGCGAGAGCGAGATCGTGCAGGAATGTCCCGCCGGGCTGGTCCGGATCCGCCGCAGCGACGGAGAGCTCGCCTTCGCGGCGCCGCCGCTGATCCGCTCTGGCCCGGTCGACGACGAGCTGGTCGGGCGGATCGCCGGGATGCTCGAACTGCCGCGCGAGGAGATCGTCGACAGCCAGTGGGTCGACAACGGCCCCGGCTGGGTTGCCGTGCTGCTGCGCGACGCGGACACGGTGGTGAGGCTCCGCCCGCACGTCACAGACCTGATGCTCGGGGTGGTCGGCCCGCACGCCGACGGCGCGGATACGGACTTCGAGGTGCGGGCGTTCTTCCAAGTCCCGGGCGGGGCAGCGGAGGATCCGGTCACCGGCAGCCTCAACGCCTCGCTCGCTCAGTGGCTGCTGGCCAGCGGTCGCGCCACGGCGCCGTACGTGGCGAGCCAGGGGACCGCGCTCGGACGTCGCGGGCGCGTCCACATCTCGGCTGACGGCGATGGAACGGTGTGGGTCGGCGGAGGTACCGTCACCTGCATCGCCGGAACTATCGAGCTGTAGCCGCGCCCTCGAAGAACTCGGCCTCCTGGCGACCGAGTTCGGTGGCCGGCTCGTCGCCGTAGAACCACTCGCGCGCGATCTTGTGGAAGTTGCCTCGCGCGTAGAGCTGCGAGATCACGGCGAGGGTCAACACCTCCATGCGCCGACCGAAGATGTGATCGGGCGGGGCGTTTTCGTGGCGCAGCTGACCGAAGTACTCCGAGCGCGGGTCGCTCATGTCGATCAACACCTGGGTCGCGTACTCCGGGGTCAGTTCGGCGTAGGCATCCTCCGTATACCAGGAGGTCGCGGCGCGGAAGTGCGCCAGGACCTTGTCGGGATCGAACTTGTCGGGGTCGGGGAAGAAGCCTGTCTCGGTTCCGACGCGCATGATCGTGTCGACGTCGCCCTCGGTCACTGCCCGCGCCACCTGTATCTCGAGCTCGACCGCCCCGGCCGGCATCCGCTTGAACAGGCCGAAATCGAAGAACGCCATCCGGCCGTCGGCCAGGAGCATCGAATTGCCCGGGTGCGGGTCGCCGGAGAACTGGTGGTGCCGGTACAGGCAGCCGAAGTAGAACCGGAACAGGATCTCGCCGAAGCGGTCGCGGTCCTCCTGCGGATAGCCCTTCAGCTCTTCGAATCCGATCCCCTCGACGAACTCGGCAACCAGCATCTTCTCGCGCGAGACAGACGTGACGACGTCGGGCACGACGATGAACGGATGGCCGCGGAAGATCCGCGCCAGCGTCCGCTGGTTCTGGGCCTCGAGCTCGTAGTCGAGCTCTTCCTCGATGCGGTCCCGGATCTCGTTGCCGAGCGCCTGTGGATCCATTCCCGGGGCGATCCGTTTCGCGAGCCGCAGAATCAGGCCGAGGTTCTGCATATCGGCGCGAACCGCCGCGGCGACGCCCGGATATTGGACCTTCACCGCGACCTCCTTGCCCGTATCGGCGAGGCGGGCCCGGTACACCTGGCCGATGGAGGCGGCGGCGATCGGCTCCTCGTTGAACTCCTCGAAGACCTCCTTGAACGGGTCGTCGAGCTGGGACTCGATCACCTTCCTCATGTCCTTGAAGGTCACGGTCGGAGCCGCGTCGCGAAGCTTCGCGAGCTTGCGCTGGAACTCCTCCTGGTACTCGGGCGGGACCAGCCCGACGTCCAGGAAGGACAGCACTTGCCCGATCTTCATCGCGGCGCCCTTCATCGTTCCCAGCGCGGTCACGATCTGCTCGGCCGCCTCGATATGCCGTCGCTCGAGCGCGGCCTTCTTGCCTTCCTCGTCGCGGGCGACGTTGGCCGCGCGGGTGCCGGCCTGACGAATCGCCTGCCCCGCTGCCAGGCCCCCGATCTTCGCCGTCCGGCGCACGCGCGAGGTCGGAATGCTGTCTCGCGCCATACCGAAGATGTTACGCGTCGGTAGGATCGCTTCGTGGGCAGCGTGCTGATTACCGGGGCGTCGAGGGGAATCGGCCATGCGATCGCGGAGCGCCTCGCCGGCTCGGGCTGGGACGTGTATGCGGGCGTGCGACGGATCGGCGACGCACCTGCGCGGGCGACGCCCGTGGTCCTCGATGTGACCGATGCCGAGCAGGTCCGCGCCCTGGATTCGGTGCTGCCGACCGACCTCGACGCGCTCGTGAACAACGCCGGGATCGTCGTCGACGGTCCGCTGGAGGCGATCACGGTGGACGATCTCAGACGCCAGCTCGAGGTCAACGTCGTCGGTCAGCTGGCCGTGACGCAGGCGGTTCTACCCCGGCTGCGGGACAGTCACGGGCGGATCGTGTTCATCTCCTCGGTGAGCGGTCGGATCGCCACGCCGTGGACCGGTGCCTACAACGCGTCGAAGTTCGCCTTGGAGGGGCTGGCCGACTCGCTGCGGATCGAGCTTCGCCCGTGGCGGATCAGGGTGAGCCTGGTGGAGCCTGCGGCGACCGACACCGCGTTGTGGCAGGACGCCCTGACACAGCTCGAGGCGACCACCTCGGCGATGAGCGATGAGCACCGGCGACTGTATGCGGGGCACATCAAGGGGATGACCCGCGCGACGAAGGTGATCCAGAAGCAGGCCGTTCCCGCGGAGCACGTGGTCCGCGCGGTCGAGCGCGCGTTGGAAGACCGCCGGCCGAAGGCGCGCTATCCGGTGGGCGCTCCCGCCAAGGTTCAGCTCGTGATGGACGCCGTGACGCCGACGCCGATCATGGATGCGTCGCTGGCGACGCTGACCGGCATCCCTCGCCGCGCCAAGCAGTAGTTACCGGTTGATCTGCGAGCCCGGGACGATGTCGTCGGAGCCGTCCGGCCAGCGGACCCAGGCCTTGTGGCCTCCGTCGTAGTCATCGCCGAGCAGGATCAGGGTCGCCGGCTCACCCATCGCGGTGCACGCCTCGGAGCCCTCCGGATCAACGCCGCGCCAGATGCGGACGAACTTGTTGTGCTCGAGCTCCTCTGCGACGGTGGTCGGGTCGGTGTGTCCGGGATGGATTCGCGTCTCAGGCGGGAGCTTGAGCAGCTTCTCCATGATCGACTCCTTGAGGTCGGCGTACGTCGTGTGCCCCGGGGCGCGGACGCCGCCGACCGACCCCTTGAACAGCGTGTCGCCGGTGAACACGTCGTGGCCGTCGATCAGCAGCGAGATCATGCCCGCCGTGTGCCCGGGGGTGTGGATCGGCTGGATCGTCAACGCGCCCGACTCGATCTGGCTTCCGGGGGCCATGGTCCCGGTGGCCTGCGGAACGTCGCCGCGCTCCAGCTCGTGGATCAGCACCGGTGTCCCCGGGTGCCGCTCCAGGACCTGGTCGAGCTGGGAGATGTGATCGTGGTGGTGGTGGGTGAGGAGGATGTGGGTGAGCTCGTAGCGCATCCGCTCGACCACGCCCAGCAGCGGCTCCACCGGGCCGCCCGCGTCGATCATCACCGCATGCGAGCCGAGCTCGTCCGCCACCAGGTAGGTGTTGGACAGAAAGTCGTCGTTCATCGAGCGTTCGATCAGCATCGCGCTAGCCGACCTCGATGATCTCGATCCTGTAGCCGTCCGGATCGCGGACGAAGCACAGGCGGTTTCCGCCCTCGCGGACGCTGTAGGGCGGGCGCTCAGGCTCGATCCCTTGCTCCTTCAGACGGGACAGGGTCCCGTCGAGATCGTCGGAGGTGATCGCGATGTGGCCGTACCCGGTGCCGATCTCATACGGCTCGGTATGACCGTGGTTGAACGTCAGCTCCAGCCGCGGGCTGTCGCCGTCGCCCGGCTGGTTCATGAACACATTGGTCGCCTCGTCGCGGATCGGGAGCCGTCCGATCTCTTCGAATCCGAGCGCGTTGTAGAAGGCCACCGAGCGGTCGATGTCGGTGATCCGGTAGCAGGTGTGGATGAGTGCCATCCCGTGAGTCTATGCCGGGGGCCGCGCGCCATATAGCGCTGAGTGGTGACCGGTAAGCTGATCGAGAGCATGCCCGCCGACACCGGCAAGATCGCCTACCTGCTCGAGCGCCTGGCCCAAGGGGTGGCAGCGCACGACCGGGAGAACCCCGACCACCACACCTGGGGGATCGGGATGACCCACTTCGACATCGAGCGGCTGGGGCTCGAGGAGGGCGAGGAGATCCTCCCCGGGATCGTGCTCGAGGCCGACGGCGGCGTCACCGGCGCGTTTCGCGTGTTGTGCGACGGCGAGCACGACGCCGAGCTCTCCGAGGAAGAAGAGGAGATCGTCGATGCGGTCGCTTCGGAGGAGATCGGCGAGCCGGTCTACATCACTCCGCCGAAGGTCGAACCCCCGCTCTAGGCCAGCAGACCCACCCGGGCGGCGATCTCCTGGTGCAGCCGCTCGATCGTCGGGCAGCTGAGGCCGAGCCGCGCGGCGGCGCGCAACACGGCGCCTGGGATCGCGTCAAGCTCAGGTTCGCGGCCGGCCGCGATGTCGCGCTGCATCGAGGAACCGCAGCTCGGGGTGCGCGTCGTCGAGCTCCTGCAGCCGCGCCGCCGGATCGATCTGGGCGCCGTCGGCGTTCGCGACGGCAGCGGCCTCGTAGATGCAGCCGGTAAGCGCCTCGCGCCACGACGGGTCAGTGCGGATGAACCCGATCTGGCAGTCGCACGCACTGGTCGTGCACGCGAGCGCGTTCAGCCGCACGAGCTTTGACCACAGGATCTGTGCCTCGTTGTCGCCGACGGTGGCGGGCACCTCGGCCGCTTCGAGGATCGCGGCCAGCCGCTCGAGGGCTGGCCTCAGCGCGCCGCCGTCCGACGCGAGGTCGACGCGCAGGAACGGGCTCGTCTGTGTGATCACACCCGGGCGGGGGCGGTCGGCTTCGATCCGGATCGTGCCGGCGGCGACGCGGTCCGCTCCGAAGTGCTCCCGCAGCGTAGCCATGTGATCTAGCCCGTTCAGCAGCGGGACGACCAGGCCGGGAACCGTCTCGATCCGTTCGAGCCCGGCGGCTAGCCCGGAAGCCTTCGTCGCCACGATCAGGAAGTCCGCGGCCCCGCCGAGTCGCGCGGTGACCGGCGGGCGGGCGTGGAAGTCGCCCAGCCGGACGCTGGTCACCGACAGTCCCTCGCGCTCGATCACCTCCGCCGTCTCCGGGCGTGCGACGATCGTCGTCTCGACGCCGGCTCGGTGCAGCGCTCCGGCGAGGAAGCCGCCGACGCCGCCGGGGCCGAGAACTGCAATCGTGGGCATCGGACGAGAGTACATTTCGTTGGGATCGCGATGCGCGTACTGGTGGTGTTCGAGCCGGGCCGCGGCGGCCTAGCCGCGCTGGATGAGGCGCGCGAGCTCGCCGTGAATTGGCGAGCTGCGCTGACGGTCGTCGGCGTCGCTCCACAGGCGCGTTCCGGGCAGTGCACGGGCTCGGCGCGAGCGTTGAATGAAGCGGTCGCCGAGGCTGTCGTCAACGAGCTCGAGCAGGCGCGCGAGCGCCTCGGCGGCATCGAAGCGTCATACCGCCTGCTGATCGACGGCGATTCGCCATCGCTGCAGGAACTCGCCGCCCACTTCGATCTGGTGCTCCTCCCGGGCCGCCGCCGGCCGTTTCGCCGTCCGCGTCACCCGGCCGCGGGGCGACTCAGCGGCGCTTGCGCTGCCGAGGTGCGGGTGGTTGACGCGCCGCGAGACGTCGCCGCTGGGTGATCCGGATCGCCAGGCCGATCGAACTGCCGACGAACACGGCCCCGACGTAGAACGGGGTAACGAGCAGGAGCAGGGCGACGCCGAGCATCGCCATCCAGATCGCGGGCCTGTAGTCGCGCCAGTCGCCGGTCACAGGGTCGCTCCCACCAGCCCGGCCGCGATGCCCTTCTGGATCGTGGCGATCGCGCGGAACGCCTCCTTCAGAAGCGTCCGCGTGAGTGAGCTCAACGCTCCCGGATCGACGTAATCGTCAGGTGCCTTGCCGATGCGGAGCTGGCCGACCTGGTGCTCCAGTCGCAGACGCGCGATCAGGTCGAAAGCGTCGATGAGCGTATGGGCGTCGGCGCTGGACAGCGTCCCGGCCGCGCCCGCGGCCCGCAACCGCTCGGTCGTCGAGGCGGTGGTTACGCCCGCGGCCATCCCGGCCCATCGCGCCAGGTCGACGATCGGGATGACGCCGCCGTGCTTTAGGTCGAGTCGTCCGCGGTGCTCACCTGAGTGCTCGACCACGAGCCCGCGCAGGAAGCCGGTCGGAGGCCGGTGCGAAAGCGCGAATCGGGCCATCATCCGCAGCAGCGCGGGGTTGTCGGGCGCGATACTGAAGGCGTCCGCCACCGGTGTGCCGGTGTGGACTCCCCACACCGGGCGGCTGTCGACGAGCACCGAGGCCAGCAGAAGTGCCTTCTCCTGGGTCGGGTTCTCGATCCAGCTCCGCGCGGCGTGCTGCCAGGACTCGAGTGAACGGACAAACACGACGTTCGCCGCCGAGGCGCCGTGGGAGTCCTGGGGCAGGCCGCAGGCCTCGAGACCCTCGACGACCCGCGTCGCGACGGCGTGCAGCTGCTCGCGGACCTGGGACTCGGGCTGATCTCCGAACCACACGATCGCGCTGTCCACGTCCGAGCTCGGGACCGCTTCGCGCCGTGCCTGGCTACCCAGCGCGAGCCACGCGAACTCTGCCGCCGGGGGCCCAAGCTCACTGACAGTGAGCTCGAGCAGCCGCCGGGTCAGCGCATCGACGACGACCGCGTAAACGGCCATGATGCTCGTGGGAGCAACGCCCGAATCGTGCATCGTGATGACCGTCGGGCGCATCTCCCGCGCGGCGGCGATGAGCTCGTCGAGCCTCTGCGCCCGGGCGATCCGTTGCCGCAGGAAGAACGACGAACGCGTCTGGCCGGCGACCAGGTCGAGGTCCTCGATCACGCCGAGGATCTCTCCGGTGGCCGATACCACCGGAAGGTGCCGAAGCCCGCGATCGAGCATCTCGAGCAGCACCTCGCCGCCCAGGCGGTCGGGACGGCAGGTGTAGGCGGGCGCGGACATCGCCTGGCTGATCGGGGCGTCGCCGGGTAGACCGCCGGCCACCACCCGGCTGCGCAGGTCCCGGTCGGTGAGGATGCCCAGCTGCCCCTCCGCCAGCCGCACGATCACCGAGCTCGTTCCGCTCGTCGACATCAGTTGCGCCGCCTCGCGAATTGGCGTCTGCGGGTCGCACACGACGGCCGGGCCGCGAAGCAGCGTGCCCACGGGCTGATCGGCGGGGCCCCGCGCGGGCTCGCGGGCGGCTGCCGCCACTCCCGATGGCGTCTCGAGCATCGAACGCGCGACGAAGCGGATCGCGGCCGGCCCGGACAGCAGCTCGAGCGCGGCGTCGGCGCCGAGCCGGTAGCAGACACTGTCCTCTACCGCGCGGGCCTCGAACCCCGCGGGGAGCCCCGACAGCATCGAGGTCTGCCCGAACAGCTCGCCCTCGCCGAGCAGGTCGAGCACTCGCCCATGGTGGACGAGTTCGACCGCTCCGGATCGCACGACGCGCAGGTGCGCGACGGGCTGGCCGCCCTGGGCGAAGATCGTCGATCCGGCCGGATGCGACTCAACCTCGACGCCTCTGGCGATGCGGTCGACGCTCGCGCGGTCGAGGGTGTCGAACGGTGGATGAGCCCGCAGGAAGCGGGCGATCTCGTGCGGCGCCTGGGACGGTTCGATCAGGCCGGCTGGGGCTGCGCCAGCTGGCTCGCCGGCGCCGTGCCCGCGTCCTGCTTGAGCATGTCGGCGCACTTCTCGCCGATCATCATCGTCGTGATGCACGGGTTGATCGCAGGGAGGAAGGGAAGGATCGAGCCGTCGGCAATCCTAAGCCGCTCGACCCCTTTTACCCGGAGCCGAGGATCGACCACCGCCGTCGGGTCGCTGTCCGGACCCATGTGGGCGGTGCATGCGGGGTGATAGACCGTGTTGTGGGTCTTGTGCATGTAGTCGACGAGCTCGTCGTCGCTCTGCGCGTCCGGCCCCGGGGCCAGTTCAGCCCCCGCCCAGTCCGCCATCGCCGACTGCGAGACGATCTTCCGCGCGAGCCGGATCCCGTAGGCCATCACGCGCTCGTCGTGGCCCTCGGGGTCGGTGAAGTAGCGCGGGTCGACCCGGGCGCGATCGCGATAGTCGCGGCTGCGCAGGCGGACCGTGCCGCGCGACCGCCCGCGACACACGTTCGGGGTCAGGCAGAAGCCGTTCTCGGTCGTCGGGTAGCCCCACCGTGCCGTGTTCATGTCAAACGGCACGCTGCCGTAGTGCATCATCAGGTCGGGACGGTCAAGACCGGGTTCGGACGTACTGAACAGTCCGATCTCCCACCACTGGGTCGACTGGCGGACCATCGGCTGCTTTGCGTCCCACTGCACGATCCCCTCGACGTGGTCGTCCAGGTTCCCGCCCACACCGGGCGAGTCGACGAGCGTCTCGATCCCGAACTCCTGCAGGTGCTCGCCGGGCCCGATCCCCGAGAGCATCAGCAGCTTTGGCGTGTCAATGGCCCCGGCGGAGAGGATCACCTCGCGGCGGGCTCTCACGGACGCGTGCGTCAGCAGGTCGGGCGTCAGGTACTCGACCGCGGTCGCGCGGCCGTCCTTGATCTCGATCCGGCTGACCCACCCGTGGTTGCGAATCTCGAGGTTGGGGCGCGAGCCGATGATTGGATGCAGGTAGGCGTGGCTCGAGGACATCCGTGTGTTGTCCGCCGCTGAGTTGATCTGGAACCACCCGGCGCCGTTGCACACGGTCGACCCTTCGTTGAACCGGCTCGTGGGCAGGCCCGCCTGGGCCGCCGCCTCGAGCAGCGCGACTCCGCACGGATCATCCGGCGGCACGGTGCGGATGTTGACCGGGCCGCTGCGGCCGTGATGGTCGCCGGGGCCGTCGTTGGTCTCAAGCCGCGTGAGCAGCGGCCAGGTGGATGCCGAGCCCCAGCCCTCACAACCGGAGGCCTCCCACTCGTCCAGGTCCTCCTTCGGGGTCCAGAAGGCGATGCACGAGTTGTGCGACGAGCACCCCCCGAGGACCTTGGCGCGGGCGTGGCGGAGGAAGCTGTTGCCCTTCTCCTGCGGCTCGACCAGATAGTCCCAGTCATAGCCGGAGTCGAGCAGGTACATCCAGTCCTCCAGACGGAGGATCGCCTGGTCGTCGACGTCGGAGGGTCCCGCTTCGATCAGGCAGACGGAGACGTTGGGATCTTCGCTGAGCCGAGCCGCCACCACGCACCCGGCGGTCCCCCCGCCGGCGATCACGTAGTCGAACTCGCCGGCGTCGTTCACGGTGCCTGCTCGCCCATTACCGCCGGGAAGTCGGGAATGGCTTCGGCGCGGTGCTCGGCGAGGACCTGGTCGCCCTTCTTGCGCTGGACGAGGAAGTAATACAGACAGCCGATGATGATCGAGGCGCCGATGAACTCGTAGGCGCCGAACTTGAAGTACCACTTCGTGCCGTACACAGCGGAGCGCGGCCAGGCAATGTTGAACGCGACGATGAACCCGTAGACGACCGCGAACAGGTTCACCGCGAAACCGAAGCGGCCGAGGCTGAAGTACGGACCGTGCTCGGGCCGCGGCCAGCGGCCCTGGATCCGGCGCACGAGCATCCAGGACGTCACGCACAGGTACGGCAGGTAGAACATGATGATCGCGACCGAGGTGAGCGTCAGGAACGCGGACTGGTTGGCGATGTTGACCGCCAGCAGCGCCAGCGACATGATCCCGACGAACAGCGCCGGGACGATCGGCACCTTGCGCGTGCCCGATACGTGCGCGATCGCCGATCCGAACGGCAACCGACCGTCGCGGGCCATCGAGAACAGCATCCGGATGCAGGCAGTACACACCGCGAGTGTGCAGACGGTGATGGCGATCGCCGAGTCGACCAGGAACACGTTGCCGGCGGTGTTCCCGAGCGCCTGCTTGATGATGTAGGGCAGGCCGAGCAGACCGATGTTCTTGTCGTGGATGCTCTTGACCGACATCAACGCGAACAGGATCAAGACTCCGCCGATGATCCCGGCCGCGATCAGCGCCCGGATGATCGCCGGTGGCGCGTGGCGCCTCGGGTCATTGGTCTCCTCGGCCAGCGTGCCTGCCGTATCGAAGCCGTACATCACGTACGCGCTCATGATTCCGCCGATCAGGAACGCCCCGAAGTAGCCCCACGAGTGGCCGGCGCCCGTCCCGAGCGTGTGCCCGACGACGCCGGGCCCGCGGTGGAAGTGGAAGATCAGCAGGACCACCAGGATGACCGAGCCGATCAGCTCCGCCATCACGCCGAAGTTGTTGATCCGGGCCATGATCCTGACGCCGAGCATGCAGACGATCGTCGCGAACACGACCAGGATTGCGCCGAGGATCAGCGCGTTCTTGGCTCCATTGGGGGTGCTGTAGGTCCCGGCGTCGGCCGCGCTGCCCACGAACTGAAGCTTCGTCGTGACCTGCGGGAGGACGACCTGCCACGCCACTGCCACAGCGGCGACGGTGACGATCGAGCCGATGATCAGGATCCACCCCGTCATCCACGAGGTGAAGTCGCTGCCGATCCGCTTTGACCACTGGTACACCGAGCCCGCGAGCGGGAACTGTCCCGCCAGCTCGGCGAAGCACAGCGCGACCGCCATCTGTCCCGCGAACACGACGAGCCACGACCACCACACCGCCGGGCCGGCGTTGGCGAAGCCGAACCCAAACAGCTCGAAGACGCCGGTCAGGATCGAGATGTAGCTGAACCCGGCGGCGAACGAAGAGAAGAACCCGAGCGAGCGGTCAAGCTCCTGCTTGTAGCCGAAGCCGGCGAGCTCGGAGACGTCCGAGCTTCGCGTGGCGGTCCTGTCCGCAACTGCCATCGATCAACCTCCCCCGGTCGCGCGAATCGATCGCACGACTCGTCGTATAGAACGGTCGAGCCCTGGCCGGTCAGAAACGGCCTTCGTACCAATTGACCCAGGCCTGATCGG
Organism: uncultured Solirubrobacterales bacterium; assembly: GCA_963794825.1. GTDB lineage: Bacteria > Actinomycetota > Thermoleophilia > Solirubrobacterales > Solirubrobacteraceae > Palsa-465. Next base: position 594,200 of record CAWCFB010000003.1, on the reverse strand, counting down.
GCTGTTATATATCAGTTGTCTAACTGTGTCAACGAGCACCGCCCAACAGATGTTCGTCGGCGGAAACTGGGGCCCGAGCGCATCCGGTGAGACGTTCGACGCCACGAGCCCGGCGACGGGTGAGGTGATCGGCACGGTCCCCAACGGCGACCGCGACGATGCCCGTCGCGCGATCGCCGCCGCGCGAGATGCGTTCGACGGCTGGGCCCGGCTGACCGCGTTCGAGCGCGCGGCGAAGATGCATGCGATTGGCGACGTGATCGAGTCGCGGCGCGACGAGCTGGCGCGAACGCTGACCCTCGACCAGGGCAAGCCGCTGCGCGCGGAGGCCTTCGACGAGGTCGACGAACTGGTCGAGTACTGGCGCGCGGCGGCCGAGGACGCCAAGCGCCTGGGCGGCGAGCTGCCGAACTCGTTCTCACCCGGCAAGCGGGTGATGCTGGTGCGCCGCGCGCGCGGCGTCGTCGGCGTGATCAGCCCGTGGAACTGGCCCTACACGATGCCGGCCGAGCTGGTCGCCCCGGCGCTCGCCTCCGGCAACTGCGTCGTGTGGACCCCAGCGCCGTCGACGGCGGTGTGCGCGGTCGCCTTGGCGGCGTGCATCGCCGACGCTGACCTGCCGCCGGGCGTGTTCAACCTCGTGACCGGGCCGGGGCCGGTGGTCGGGGATGAGATCGCGTCCAACCCCGGAACGGACGGCGTCGCCTTCATCGGCTCAACGGCGACCGGACGGGTGGTCGCGCGAGCCGCCGCCGGAAAGGCGGCCGTGCTCGAGATGGGCGGCAACGGGCCGCTGGTCGTGATGGATGACGCCAACGTCGAAGCCGCCGTCGAGGCGACGCTGACCGCGTGCTACCTGTGCGCCGGCCAGAGCTGCACCGCGGGGGAACGGATCCTCGTCCATAGCGCGGTGCGTGACGAGTTCGTCGAGAAGCTGGCTCGGCGCGTGACCGAGCGTGTGTTGCTCGGGGACCCTTTCGAGGACGGCACGACGATGGGGCCGGTCAACAATGAGCCGGTGGCGCTGAAGATGGACGAGCACGTCTCCGACGCCGTGGACCGTGGCGCCTCCGTCGTGGTGGGCGGCTCGCGCGCGGGCGGGTTTCCCACCTCGCTGTACTGGGAGCCGACGGTGCTGACTGACGTGCCGGCCGATTCGCGCGTGGCGGTCGAGGAGACGTTCGGCCCGATCGCCCCGGTGGTCACCATCGGGTCGCTGCAAGAGGCCATCGATGCCGCCAACGCGTCCCCCTACGGCCTGCTGGCGGCGATCTTCACCGGTGACCTGCAGGCCGGCCTCGAGTTCGCCGACCGGGTTCGCACCGGCTGGGTCAACATCAACGAGTCCTCGAACTACTGGGAGGCCCACCTCCCGTTCGGCGGGCGCTCCGGCTCCGACAGCGGGATTGGCAAGGTCGGCGGCAACCACGTGATGCAGGCGTTCACCGAACTGCAGACCGTGGTCCTCTCGCCCCGCACCTGAGTCGGGCGCGCTGGCTCAGAGGACCGCGCGGATCTCGCGCTCGAAGGTCGCGATGTGCTCGGTGAGGATGGCCCGGGCCCGCTCGGGCTCGCCGGCGGCGATCGCCCGCAGCACCTCCTCGTGCTCGTGCACTCGCGTGAACAGGTGCGGCAGGCTCTCGAACACGAGGTGCCAGATCCGCAGCGACAGGTTGAAGTAGCGGTTCAGCGTCTGCTCGAGGTACGGGTTTCCGGCCGCGCAATGGATGAAGCGGTGCACGCGCGCATCGAGCGCCATCAGCTGGACCGTCCCGTTGCCGCCACCGTTGCGATTGAGTTCGGTCAAGAGCTGCTCGAGCTCGACCCGCTGGCCCTGGGTCAGCCGCTCCGCGGCGCGGTAGGCCGCGTGGCCCTCGAGCACCACCCGGACGTCGGAGATGTGGGCGAGGTCGGTGATGTTGATCTCCGAGGCGAACGTGCCCCGGCGGGGGAAGACGTTGACCAGGTTCTCGAGGGCCAACCGCTTGATCGCCTCACGCACGGGGGTGCGGCCCATGTCGAGCTCGGCGCCCAGCCCGTCCTCGTCGATTGGCGCCCCCGGCGCGATCTGCAGCGACACGATCCGGTCGCGCAGCTCGGCGTAAGCGCGATCGGCCAGCAGCTCCCGCGGTGCCGCTGATATATGAGTCATCGACGGAGAGTCTATCTCCGCATTCCGGTCCGGAGAAGGGGGATTATCAGTCCCCCAACTCGGCGCGCCGACGGGTCACGAACTCCTGGAGCTCATCGCGGATGGCCTCCTCGAGCGGCGGCGCTTCGTAACTTTCCAGCGTCGCGCGCCAGATCTCGGAAGCGCGGGCGGTGGTGTCCTTGGCGCCGCGCTTGGTCCAGCGGTCGAAGTTCTCGGTGCTCGACAGCAGGGGCCGGTAAAAGCAATCTCGGAACCGCTCGAGCGTGTGGGCGGCGCCGAGGAAGTGGCCGCCGGCCCCAACCTCGACGTGGGCGTCGAAGGCGAGCGAGGCGTCGTCGATCTCGAGCGGCGTGAACTCGTGCCTGAGCTCCCGCAACAGCTCGACGTCGACAATGAACTTCTCGTAGCAGGAGACCAGTCCGCCCTCGAGCCAGCCGGCCGAGTGCATCACGAAGTTCGCGCCGGCCAGGAACGTGGGCAGCAGCGTCATCAGCGATTCGTAAGCCGCCTGGGCGTCGACCGTCTGGGAAGCGTTCAGCGCGCCGCCGCCCCGCCACGGCAAGCCGAAGTGACGCGCGATCTGTCCGGTGCACAGCACACCGATCCCGGACTCCGGGGTGCCGAACGATGGCGAGCCCGACTGCATGTCGGTGTTGCTCAGAAACGAGCCGAACACGACCGGGGCGCCTGGCCGGATCGTCTGCGCCAGCGCGATCCCGGCGAGCGCTTCAGCCATCTGCTGGACCAGCGTGGACGGCAGCGACACCGGCGACATCGCGCCCATCAGCAGGAACGGGGTGATCACCACCGCCTGGTTGGCCTTCACGTACTCGAACATCGCGGCCAGCATCCGGTCGTCGTAACGCAGCGGCGAGTTCACGTTGATCAGGCTGATCGAGACCGGTGCGCGCTCGATCGCCTCGCGGCCGCCGAACAGGATCTCGCCCATCCGGATCGTGTCGGCGGCGTTCGGGCCGCTCGTCACCGACCCCATGTATGGCTTGTCGGTCAGCGTCTGCAGCGCGTAGACCATGTCGAGGTGACGCGAGTCGAGTGGCCGGTCTTCCGGCTCGCAGATCGTGCCGCCGGGGGAGTCAAGCTCGGGGAAGGCCTGGGCGAGCTTCACCAGGTTCTCGAAGTCCGCCATCTTCGCGTCGCGGCGCACGTCGCCCTCCCGGATGAACGGGCAGCCGTAGACCGGCGCGAACACCATGTTGTCGCCGCCGATGTGCGCGCTGTTCGCCGAGTTGCGCGCTTGGAGCTCGAACTCGCGCGGGGCCTTGGCGACCTGCTCGAGGATCCATTCGGGGTCGAAGCGGACGCGGTTCTCGTCCTCCACGATCTGGCCCGCGCCGCGCAGCAGCTCGACCGCCTCCGGCAGCAGGAACTCGATCCCGAGCTCGGAGACGATCCGGCGCCACCCCCGGTCGAGCGTGGCCATCGCGTCCTCGGAGAGAACCTCGTATCGCGGCATGCGGTTGACGAACATGGTTAGGAGCGCCATCATATATCGCATGGAACAACAGTTTCAAGCCGGTCAGGCAACGGCCGTCGACCGCGGCGCCGAATTGCTGGTCCGCGTGCTCGAGTCAGATCGGCCGGTGGCGCTCAGCGAACTGGCCTCGGCCAGCGGGATTCCGAAGAGCACGGCCTCTCGGCTGGTCAGCGCGCTTGAGCGCCGCGGCTTGGTCGAGCAGGATGGCGAGCGGGGGCGGCTGAAGCCTGGGCCGGCGATCCTCCGCGTCGCCGAGCGGAGCATGCTCGAGCGCAACATCGTCGAGCTCGCCGGCCCGTCGCTCGACGCGCTTTCGGCGGCCAGCGGCGAGACGATCAACTTGGCGGTGCCCGGGCGGCTCGGGGTCGAGCACCTCGCGCAGGTCGACAGCACGCACTTCCTGGGCACCGGGCAATGGCTCGAGCGGACGGTCGACTACCACTGCACCGCGGTGGGCAAGGTGTTCATGGCCTTCGGGCGGGCGCCGAGCTTCCCGGGACCGCTGGCCCGCCACGCCCCCGACACAGTCACCGATCCGCAGCGGCTGGCCGACGAGCTCAAGGTCATCCGGCGCACCGAGATCGCGACGGCAATCGACGAGCTCGAGCCAGGTCTGGCGGCGGTGGCGGCGCCCGTGCGCGGTGCGCGCGGGGACGTCGTCGCGGCGCTGAGCATCACCGGCCCGACGCTCCGCATGAACCGCCAGCGGATCAGGGAGCTGACGCTTGTCTTGATCGACGAGGCCCGGCTGCTCAGCCGCCGCCTCGGCCACCCTGAGGAAGGAGAAGACGCCGCATGACCCACGAAGAGATCCTCCAGTTGCTGTACGACGAGACCCTGGTCGGCAACGCTCCAGCGGTAATCGACGGGGTGAACGAGGGGCTGGAGACCGGGATGGAAGCCGAACGGCTGCTGTACGAGGCGCTGATTCCCTCGCTCGAGGAGGTCGGCGCGCGGTTCGAGCGCGGCGACTACTTCGTGCCTGAGATGCTGATCGCCGCGCGCGCGATGCAGGGCGCGCTGGACATCCTCCGCCCGCTGCTGGCCGAAACCGGCGCCGCGACGGTGGGGACGTTCCTGATGGGAACGGTCAAGGGTGACGTCCACGACATCGGCAAGAACCTCTGCAACATCATGCTCGAGGGGGCCGGGTTCACCGTGATCGATCTCGGCGTCAACGTGCCGCCGGAGAAGTTCATCGAGCAGATCGAGGAGCACAACCCGGACGTCGTCGGATTCTCCGCCTTCCTCACTACGACGATGCCGATGTTCAAGGCGAACATCAATGCGCTCGAGAAGGCCGGCCTGCGTGACCGCGTGATCGTGATGGTCGGTGGTGCGCCGGTAACCCAGGAGTACGCCGACGCCGTCGGCGCCGACGGCTATTCGGCCGATGCGTCGTCCGCGGTGAAGAAGGCCAAGGAGCTGATCGAACTGCGTCGGGAGAAGGTGCTCGCATGAGCTCTGCGGTGGCTGCGCCGGCCGCTGCCGGCGGCCGTGCCGCCGCCCTCGTCGCTCGCGCCGAGCACGCCATCAAGGGCCCGATCTGGGGTTGCCAGATGTGCGGTCAATGCGTCCTGCACGACACCGGGATGACCTGCCCGATGAATTGCCCGAAGACGTTGCGCAACGGACCGTGCGGGGGCGTCCGCCCCGATGGCCACTGCGAGGTCAAGCCGGAGATGAAGTGTGTGTGGCTGAAGGCCGTGGAGCGGTCGGAAAAGCTGCCCGTGTGGCGCGGCCACATCGACAACCTCCGTCCGCCCGTCGACAACTCGCTGCGCGGCACGAGCGCCTGGATCAACCTGCTGAGCGGACGTGTCAAAACTTGAGCGCAAGATCGAAGCCGGCGAGTTCGTGGTGACCGCCGAACTGCCGGTCATCAACGCCGGGGGCTACGACGAGGTGCTCCATCAGCTCGAGCCGATGCGCGCGTACGTCGACGCATTCAACGCCACCGACAACCCCTCGGCCCACGCCCACTGCTCGCCGCTGGCGGTGGCGATCAGCATGCAGCGTGCCGCCGTCGAGCCGGTGATGCAGCTCACCTGCCGCGACCGGAACCGGCTCGCATTGCAGTCGGAGCTGGTCGGCGCTGCGATGCACGGAATCGAGAACATCTGCTGCCTGACCGGCGACGACGTGACCGCCGGCGACGAGCCGGAGTCGCGCCGCGTATTCGACCTCGACGGGCCGCAGCTGATCGGTCTGACGCAGACGCTGGCGGACGGCCACTACATGTCGGGTCGCGCGCTCACCCCGGCGCCCCACTTCTTCGCCGGCGCGGTCGAGAACCCCGGCGCGCCGCCGTACGACTACCGCGTCCGGCGCGCGCTGAAGAAGGCCGATGCAGGCGCTCGCTTCCTGCAGTTGCAGATCTGTTACCGGCCAGAGCTGCTCGAAGCCTTCGTCCGGGAGGCCGTGGCCACCGGCCTGGCCGAGCGGGTGGCGCTGATCCCGTCGATCTGCATCCTGCGGACCGTCGGCGGGATGCGGTTCGTGGCCACTCGCGTCCCCGGGGTCGATGTCCCTCCGGCGTACGTCGCCCGCGTGGAGGCGGCGGCGGATGCTGAGGAGGAGTGTTTCGAGATCGCCTACGAGCTCGCCTCGCACGCGATGTCGCTGCCCGGCGTGGCCGGCCTGCACTTCATCTCCTTCCGCAAGGACGCCGGCATCGCCAAGTTGTGCACCAGGCTCGGAATACCACCCAGAACTGAGAGGGAACTGCATGGATACAGTGCTTCGGTCGCGGTCTAAGGAGGTCACGATCGGTGCCGGTCAGCCGTTTTGCGTGATCGGCGAACGGATCAACCCCACGGGCCGCAAGAAGTTCGCCGAGGAGCTGCGTGGGGACGATCTCTCCACCGTCACCGCCGATGCCCTGGCCCAGGTCGAGGCGGGCGCGGACATGCTCGACGTCAACGCCGGCATCCCGCTCGTGGACGAGCCCGAGCTGCTCAAGGCCATGCTCCGCACCGCCCAGGAGGCGGTCGACGCGCCGATCTGCATCGACTCCTCGGTGATCGAGGCTCTGGAGGCGGGCTTGTCGGTGTACGAGGGGCGGGCGCTGGTCAACTCGGTTACGGCGGAGGACGACCGTCTGGAGGAGATCCTGCCGCTGGTGGCGCGCCACGGGGCCGCGGTGATCGGGCTCGCGAACGACGAAACCGGGATCCCGACGACCCCTGAGGAGCGGCTCAAGCATGCCCGCAAGATCGTCACCGTCGCCGGCGATTACGGGATCGCCCCCGAGGACGTGATCATCGACCCGCTCGCGATGACCGTCGGCGCCGACACCGAGGCGGTGACCACGACGCTCAGCACGATCAGCCTGATCCGGGACGAGCTCGGCGTGAACATGTGCCTCGGCGCCTCGAACGTTTCCTTCGGGCTGCCGCGCCGGCACGCGTTGAACGCGGCCTTCCTGCCGATGGCGATGGCGGCCGGCCTGACCAGCGCGATCATGTCGACGGCCGAGGAGGTCGTCCAGTCCGTACGCGCGGCGGACCTCCTGCTCGGCCACGACCCGTGGGGCGCGAGCTGGATCGCCGCCCACCGCGCGCGGGAGGCGGCCGCGACGGCATGAGTGTGCGGCCGCTCAGATCGGTGGAGCGCGACCCGCCGGCGCCGGATGACGGCGCCTCGCGCGCCCGCCTGCGGTTCCTGCCCGACGACACTGAGGTGCGCGTCCCGAGCGGCACGCCGGTATTCGATGCCGCGAGCTGGAACGGGATCGCCATCGACTCGACCTGCGGCGGTCACGGCACCTGCCGCAAGTGCAAGGTGCGGATCGCCAGTGGCGAGGTGCCGGTTGGCGAGCTCGACCCGCGCGCGTTCACCCCGGATGAGCTTCGCGCGGGCTGGCGGCTCGCCTGTCGCGCCCACGCGCGCGGCGACCTGGTCGTCGAGGTGCCGCCGCTGCAGACGCGGCCGAAGGCGGCGCTGGCGGGCGTCGGCCGCCACGTGATCCTGCGCCCGAGCGTGCAGAAGCGGCATCTGGTTCTGAGCGAGCCGACGCTGGAGGACCAGCGCTCCGACCTACAACGCGTGCTCGACGAACTCGACGATCTCGAGCCACACGCTTCGCTGCCCGTGCTGCAGAAGCTCGGGGGAGTGCTGAGATCCTCGAACTTCGAGATCACGGCGGTGATCTGCGACGAGGAGCTGATCGACGTCGAGCCCGGCGATACGACCGCGCGGCGGTTCGCGATCGCCTTCGATCTGGGCACCACCACCGTCGTCGCCACGCTGCTTGACCTCGACTCTGGCGTCCCGGTCGCAGTCCGCTCGATGCTCAACCGCCAGCAGCCCTACGGCGCCGACGTGATCACGCGGATCTCGGCCACGATGATGGACTCCGAGGCGCTGTCGGCCTTGCGGGAGCGGGCGGCCGAGACGGTGCGCGAGCTGGCGGCCGAGGTGTGCGGCGAAGCGGATGTCGACCCGACCGAGGTCTACGAGATCACCGTCTGCGGCAACGTGACGATGATGCAGCTGGCGCTCGGCGTCGATCCAGAGCCGCTCTCGATGGCGCCCTTCGTCGTATCCACGCACGCCTGGCCTCAGGTGCGCGCGGCCGATTTCGGGCTCGCCGTGCACCCGCGTGCACCCGCCTACGTGTTCCCATCGCTCGGCGCCTACGTCGGCGGAGACATCGTCGCCGGGATGCTGGCCACGGGCCTCACGCGCGATCGCCGGCTGCGGCTGTTCATCGACGTCGGGACGAACAGCGAGATCGCGCTCGGCTCCGCTGATCGCGTGCTCGCGACGGCGGCCCCGGCTGGCCCGGCGTTCGAGGCGGCGCAGATCCGGTGCGGGATGCGGGCCGCGGAAGGCGCGATCGAGGGGGTGCGGATCGATGGCGACGAACTCGAACTCGAGGTGATCGGCGACACCGAGCCGGTCGGGATGTGTGGATCCGGCCTCGTCGACGCCGTCGCCGAGCTCGTCCACACCGGACTGCTCGACCACTCGGGCCGGTTCATTCCGGACGAGGAGGCGGCCGAGCGGTTCCCCGGCCTGGCCGGGCGCCTGACCAAGGTCGGCGAGGAGCGCGTGTTCGTGCTCGACGAGCACAACAATGTGTTTCTCTCCCAGCGCGACGTCCGGGAGCTTCAGTTCGCGAAGGCATCGATCTCGACCGGATGGGGGATCCTGTTGCACGACCTCGGGGTCGAGGCCGATGAGATCGGCCAGGTGTTGCTCGCCGGCAGCTTCGGCTCCTACCTGAAGCCTTTGAGCGCGGTGCGGATCGGACTGGTCCCGGAGCTCGCGCTGCCGCGGATCGTGTCGGCCGGAAACGTCGCCGGCGAGGGAGCGAAGATCGCCGCGCTGTCGCTGCGCGAGCGGGCCGAGGCGGAGTCAATCGTGCGCGAGGTCGAGTACATCGAGCTCTCCGGGCGCGCCGGACTTCAACGATCTGTTCATCGACAACCTGGCCTTCCCGGGATGAGCAGCGTCGTGATCAGCTGCGGGGCGCTCGCGTTCGACGTCAAGTCGATCGCGCGCCGGCGCGGATGGGAGATCGAGGTGGTTCCCGTGCCGGCGCTCCTCCACAGCCGGCCTGAGCGGATCGCGCCGGCGGTCGCGGAGCTGCAACGGCGCTACGACACCGTGCTGGTCGCGTACGGCGACTGCGGAACGTACGGCGCGCTCGACGAGCTCGGCGTCAGGCGGCTGCAGGCTGACGACTGCTACGAGCTGTTCGCCCGCGAGGAGGTCACGGCCGCGCTGGCCGAGGAGCCCGGCACGTACTTCCTCACCGACTTCCTCGCGCGGACGTTCCAGCACACGGTGGTCCGCGAGCTCGGGCTTGACCGCCACCCCGAGCTCCGCGAGGAGTACTTCCGGAACTACACCCGGGTGCTGTGGCTCGCGCAGCGGCCGACGCCGGCCACGCGCGCCGCGGCCCAGCGCGCGGCGGATACGCTCGGGCTGCCGCTGGAAATCCGCGACGTCGGGAACGCTGGACTCGAGCGCGAGCTCGAGCGGCTCATTCAAGATCGATGAGCTCGAACTCGATGCGACTCGTGCGCACGCGCGCGAGTCCCATCGTGAAACGGGGTTGCCGGCGCTTGTCGGTGGGGCTGCCGGGGTTGAAGATCTGAAACCCGTCGTCGGCGGTTTCGTGCAGAGGTATGTGCGAGTGGCCGAAGATCACGGCGTCGGCGTCCGGGAAGCGCCTGCGCATTCGCTCCAGGCGCGCGGCGCGCGGACCAGCATCGTGGATCACGGCCAGCCGGACGCCCTCCAGATCGAGCTCGGCGTACGCGGGCAGCGCCCCCGTGACCGCGGCGTCGTCGGCGTTGCCGTGGACGGCGACGACCGCCGGCGCGTAGGTGCGCAGCTCGTCGAGCACCGGCAGGGTGCTCAGGTCGCCGGCGTGGATGATCAGGTCGGCTCGCCGCAGTTGGCGCCGGCATTCGTCGGGGATCCGCCGCCGTCCGCGCGGCAGGTGGGTGTCGGAGATGACGGCAACGAGCACGAGCACCCGGCATGATCCGCGAATGGCCGACAACAAGGCGCTGATGCTCGCGGGCGAGGCCTACGACGCCCAGGACGCGGAGCTGCGCGCCGAGCGCGCCCGCGCCCGCGAGCTGTGCCACCGGTTCAACGCGGGCGAGAACGCGGTGCTCGAGGAGCTACTGGGGGGATTCGGTGAGGGCGCCGAGATCCTGGGGCCGTTCGAATGCGACTACGGCTACCTGACTACGGTGGGCGCGCGGACGTTCATCAACTACGGCGCCGTCGTCCTCGACGCGGCTCCGGTGACGATCGGGGCCAACGTTCAGATCGGGCCGGGCGTCCAGCTGCTGACCCCACTGCATCCGCTCGATCCGATTGAGCGGCGCAGCGGGAGAGAGTCCGCGAAGCCGGTCACGGTGGAGGATGACGCGTGGCTCGCCGCCGGCGTGATCGTGCTGCCCGGCATCACCATCGGCGCCGGAACGGTGGTGGGCGCGGGGAGCGTGGTGACCCGTGACCTGCCACCGAGGATGTCTGTGCGCCGGCAACCCGTGCCGCGTACTGCGGCCTCTGTAGGGTGGCCGCATGCGCCTGTACCACCGAACCAACGCGGGCAGACCCATCCGGGTCGCCTGGGCGCTCGAGGAGGCGGGGGCCGACTACGAGGTCGTGGTCATGGACAGCGAAGAGGGCAAGGGGCCCGAGCACCGCGAGCGGCATCCGCTCGGCAGGGTGCCGGTGCTGGTCGACGACGACGGCCCGCTGCACGAGTCGACCGCCCTATGTCTTCACGTCGGCGAGCTGTATCCCGAGTCGGGGCTGCTTCCGCCGGAGGGATCACACGCGCGCGCGCTCGTCCAGCAGTGGGGGATCTTCGCCATGACGGAGCTCGAGGGGCCTGCGATCGACGTGTTGCGACACCGCGAGGCCGCCCCCGAGATCGCGGACAAGGCAAGGCCGCGAGTCGTCAAAGCGGTCGGGGCGATCGAGCATGGCCTCAGCGGCTCGCCGCCGCGACTGGTCGGAGATCAACTCACTGTCGCGGACATCGTCGCCGGCGAAGTGCTCAGGCTTTTGGGGAGACAGTACGACGTGGTGCCAATGACGCCGGCGATCGACGAATACGTTTCATCCCTGGTCGAGCGGCCTGCCTACGTGCGGGCCGCCGAGCGGCTGGGGATTCACTAGCTGCTGCCGTGCCCGCAGGCGTCGTGGTGGCGCAATCGGCGTGCCGCGACCATCTGACAGGATCCCGGCCCGATGGAGCGCGTCGAGAGGATCACACCCGCCTACCGTGCCGTGATGACGGCAACCACCCCAGCGGTGCGCTGGTGGGGGCGCCTCGCCGTTACCGGTCTCGAGGTGATGCCGCTCGAGGGGCCCGTGCTGCTGGCCGGCAACCACGACAGCTACTGGGACCCGATCGCGGTGGGAATCGCCGGGCTGCCGCGCCGGCAGATCCGCGCGCTGGCCAAGAAATCACTATGGAAGCCGGTGATCGGTTCGGTGCTCGACGGCATGGGTCAAATCCCGATCGACCGCGGCGCCGGCGACCAGCATGCGCTCGACGTCGCGATCGTCGAGCTCCGGGCGGGCGCATGCATCGGCATCTTCCCCGAGGGGACGCGCTCGCTCGGGCGCGAGCTTCGTGCGCGCAGCGGTATTGGGCGACTGGCGGCGGCCGTGCCCGAGGCGGAGATCGTCTCCTGCACGGTCACCGGGACCGTCGACATCCCCAAGTTCCCTACCCACCGCCCGCATGTCCGGGTTGACTTCTTCCGGCCGGCGGGCGGTGGCCTTCAGCCGGGAGAGTCGCCGACCGATTTCGGTACCCGCCTCACGGCTGAGATTCGCGCCCGGGCGCCGATCGCGATCGCCGGCCGCAAGCGAGCTCGCGAGCTCGGTGCGACGCGGTGAGCTCGACCGCGCACGATTGCTCTTGACAGGCCCCGGTGGGCGTCCTATCTAAGGGTCCAGAGGTGTTCACATAGAACCAGCGGCTCATCCATCGGGTGGAGCCCGGGCTCGTAAGGTGCGGGAAGGTAGTAGCGGTCCCACCGCCTGAGTGCAGGCACGAGATTTGAGTTCCGGGCTCCACCGATCGCTTTGCCAATGCTCGAGGAAGCCAGCCGGATCACCGACCTAGAAGGCGACGCCATCGCCGGCGAGTCCCGGCAGGCCCGCGTTGCGGACCTCGAGCTGGCTCGAGATCTTCGTCGGGCCGGACCGGGCGGAGAGACCAGTTCCGCGCGCTACTTCCGCCAGCTCGGGGAGCGGCCGCGTCTGACACCCGCGGTGGAACGGCGCTTGGTGCAGGCCGCGCAGGCCGGTGATCTCCGCGCGCGGGAGAAGCTCGTCGAGGCGTTTCTGCCGTCGATCGCCGCTGCATCCCGGGTCTATCGAGGCTCGTCGACGATCACCCGGGTCGAGTTGATCCAGGAAGGCGTGGTCGGCATGCTACGGGCGCTCGAGCGGTACGACCCCTCGCTCGAGGTGCCGTTCTGGGGCTACGCAACGTGGTGGGTGCGCCACGCGATGCAGCAGCTGGTGGCCGAGTTGACCCGACCGCTGGTGCTATCAGATCGAACGCTGCGCCAGCTCGCGAGGCTCAAACGTGCCCACGGCGAGTTGCGGGGCGAACACGGGCATGAGCCGGGCGGCGACGAGCTCGCCGCCGCCGCCGGCCTCTCCTCGACGCAAATGGGCGAGCTGCTGGCGCTCGAGCGAGTTCCGCAATCTCTGGACGAACCGGTGATAGGACCGGAGGGCGACCTGAGTCCATTCGGCGAGCTGCTCGCCGACCCGCTGGCTTCCGACGCCTACGAAGAGCTGTTGGACACCAGCGAGATCGAGCAGGTACGAGCGCTGCTCGGCAGCCTCAACGAGCGCGAGCGAATGATTCTGCGCGCCCGCTACGGCCTCGACGGAGAGGAACAATCGTTGCGAGCAGTCGGTGAGCGGCTGGGGCTCAGCGGCGAGCGCGTTCGCCAGATCGAGGAACGCGCGCTCGGCAAGCTGCGCGCGGCGACCGCGCGGTCTTGACGCTCGGCGCCGTCGTCCTACTTTCCTAGGGGTACCGACGACGACTAGTGGAGGTGAAGCAGATGCACGCGATTCATCGTCCTCGCCTCGAATGGCCACGGGCTTTGCTCCTGGGCGTCGGAGCCGCAGTGGTGGCAATCGTGATCTCGCTGCTCGTCGCCACTGGCCTGAATGACATCTCGGCATCCGGCGGCGCGCCGGAGCGGCCGCAGCCCGTCACCGCCACGGCAAACGGCTCGGGTACACAGCCGCGTGAGCCGGCATGGATCACCAATCCGTTCGCACCGGTCGCGGCGGGCCAGATGAAACCGTTGTGGAAGGTCCAAGCTCCCAAGGCTTGATGGAGGGAACTTTGGACCGGCTGAGCAACCACGGAGCCACTTTCACTCAAGGAGGTTCATATGACGCTGATTCGCTGGGAGCCGTTCGCCGAGCTCAGCATGCTTCAGGGCGAGATGAATCGGCTTTTCAACACCTTCGGGGAGCAGCCCGGTCGGGGTTCAGTCCCGGCTCGCCGCTGGGTTCCGCCGATGGACCTCGTCGAGACCGGGGATCACTACACGCTGCGCGCCGATCTTCCCGGCCTCACCGAGGCGGACATCGACATCCAACTGCAGGACAACGTGCTCACGATCGCCGGCGAGCGCCGTCCAGCGCACGAGCAGGCGCAGGAGGGCTACTACCGACTGGAGCGCTCGTTCGGCGCGTTCTCGAGGTCAATAACGCTGCCCGAGGGCGTCGAGCCGAGCAACGTGAACGCGTACTTCGACCGCGGCGTGCTGGAGGTCACGATTCCCAAGCCGGCGCAGAAGCAGCCGCACAAGGTCTCGATCGCGGTCGCGCCGCAGGATGAGACATTCGAGCTCGAGGGACTCCAGAACACCGAGACGGCGGTGCAGGAGCGTGAGTTGGCCGGCGTAGCCGGATAGACCTCCCGAGTTTGGTCGGCGGATCGGAGCGTGGGTCTCGATCCGCCGACCGGCTTACTCGACGGCCTCTGCCAGCAGCGTCGCGACGTCGGCCACCCGCATCTCGGCGCCTACGCTCTGGACGCCGTCGGCAAGCATCACCGTGCAGTAGGGGCAGGCGACGGCGAGCGTGTCGGCGCCCGTGCCGGCGGCCTCGCGGACCCGGTTCTCGTTGATCGCCCCGGCCCGCTCCTCCATCCACATGTGGGCACCGCCCGCGCCGCAGCAGAACGTCTCTCTGCCTGACCGCTTCATCTCGATCGGCTCGCCGACGGCGGCCGCCAGGTCCCTCGGTGCCTGCAATACGTCGTTGTGGCGGGCCAGGTAGCAGGAGTCGTGGTAGGTCACCTTCAGGCCGGCGTCGCGCTTGGGCTTCAGGCGTCCGTCCGCGACCAACCTCGCCAGCAGCTCGGAGTGGTGGACCACCTCGTAGTTGCCGCCGAAGTCCGGGTACTCGTTCGCGAGCGTGTTGAAGCAGTGGGGGCAGTTGGCGATGATCTTCCTCACCCCCGCGTCGTTCAGCGTCGAGACGTTCTCCTCGGCCGCGGCCTGGAACACGTACTCGTTGCCCATCCGCCGTGCCGGGTCTCCGGTGCACGACTCGCGCGGCCCGAGGATCGCGAACTCGACGCCCGCCCGCTGCAACAGCTTCGCGGTGGAGGTCGCGGTCTGGCGGGCGCGCTCGTCGAACGACGACGCGCACCCGACCCAGTACAGGTACTCGGGCGCCGGATCGCCCGGCTCCAGCACCGGCACACCCAGCTCAGCGGCCCACTCCGCGCGCGTGGACTGCGGCCGCCCCCACGGATTCGAGGACCGCTCGACGTCTCGCAGCATTGGTTCGGCCTCGGAGGGGAAGCTCGATTCGACCATCACCAAGTGGCGGCGAAGGTCGACGATGTGGTCGATGTGCTCGATCGACACCGGGCAGGCCTGCACGCACGCGCCGCAGGTGACGCAGTCCCAGACGGATTCCTCGGGCACGGCGGTGGGCACGAGCGGGGCGAGCTCACTGTCGCCGCCCACCCCGCCCTCCGCGAACACCTGGTCGCGCAGCCCCATGATCACCAGCTTGGGCGACAGCAGCTTGCCCGTCGCGAAGGCGGGGCACGCGTCCTGGCAGCGGCCGCACTCCGTGCAGCTGAAGGTGTCGAGCACCTGCTTCCAGGTCAGGTCGGTGGCGACTCCGGCGCCGAACCGGAGGTCCTCGTCCGACTCGCCCTCCTCAGGCTCGAACCGCAAAGGCTCGAGCCGCCCCCGGGCCCGCGTGCGCCCGAACCACACGTTCAGGGCCGCGGTGGCGATGTGCAGGTGCTTGGAGAACGGCAGGTAGGCGAGGAAGGTGAGGATGGTCAGCACGTGGGCCCACACGAAGACCCGCTCGAGGACCCGCGTGGCGCCGTTGTGGCCGAACAGGTGAGACAGCAGGTGCGATAGCGGCGCATCCGCCTTTGGCCACTCGTTGAGGCCCAGAGCGATCCGGCTGGCGTGCCACAGCAGCAGCGTGATCACGATCATCGCGATCAGCGCCAGGATCAGGTCCGCCTCGCCGAGATGGCTGCCCTCGAACCGCTTCGGCCGGACGACCTTACGGACGTACACCGCTGCGACGACGCCGATCAGGACGAGGATCACGAACAGGTCGACCATGAACGCGTACCAGCCCTGGTGACCGAGCCAGGGGAAGGTCGCACGCTTGTCGACGATCCCGATCATCGCGATCAAGATCGTCGGCAACAGCACGAGAAAGCCCCAGAAGATGAACGCGTGCATCAGCCCCGGAACGAACCGCTGCAGCAGCTTGCGCTGGCCGAGCACGATCGTCAGCTCGTTGCGCGCGCGGCGCTCGTTGTCGCCGCTGCGCGTCGTCGGCTGCGCGGCTCCGAGCAGCCGCGACAGGAACGCGATGCGGCGTCCGGCGAGCGCCCCGCTGACGACGAGCGCGGCGACGAGCAGGACCGCGGACACGGCAGAGGCTATGTGCCCCTCACCTTCCGGATCTCGGCGGAGATTGCCGGCACCACCTGGTGCAGATCACCGATCACCCCGTAGTCGGCGCTGGCGAAGATCGACGCCTCGCCATCCGGATTGATCGCCAGCAGCTTCTTCGCTCCCTTGCACCCGGCCATGTGCTGGGTGGCGCCGCTGATCCCGCACGCGATGTAGATCTCGGGCGAAATCTTCGTGCCGGTCTGGCCGACCTGGTCCGAATGGGGCCTCCACCCGGCGCTCGTGACGGCGCGCGAGCAGCCGACCGCGCCGCCCAGCAGCTGCGCGAGCTCCTCGATCACCGCGAACCCTTCCGCCGACCCGACTCCACGGCCTCCGGACACCACCACGTCGGCATCGGTCAGCGAGACCCCGGCGCTCAGCGCCTGGACCCGCTCGGACACCGCCACCGAGCCGTTGACCGATGCGGCCACCGTCGCCACGTCCGCGCCGATCGGCGCCGCGGCGACGGCGTGCGGGGCCACGGTCAGCAGCAGCGGCTCGCCGTGGACCTTCGCTTCCTCGAGCAGCGACCCGCCCCAGCGCACGCGAGTCACCTCGCCTCCCGGCCCTACCGAGACGCAGTTCGCGGCCATCGGCTGGTCGAGGATCGCGCCGACGTGGGCCATCACCTCGTTGCCGCGCTCGGTCCCAGGTGCCAGCACGGTCTGGTGCGAGCCAATCTGGTCGACGATCGCCTGGGCCCACGCCGCGGGGGCGTAGGCCGGCCCATCGACCATGACCACGTGAGCGTCGCCGTCGAGCTCGCGCGCGAACGCGACTGCCTGCTGACTGAGCTCATCGCCCGCGTCTTCGATCCATACGAGGCTCATAGGACTCCGATCTCGGCCAGCACTTCGACCACCGCGGGCGCCGCCTCGGCCCCGTTCCCCAGCAGCCGGACCTGCTTGCCCGTGTCGGGTGGCAGCACGAGCCGCACCATCTCCAGCTTCGAGTCCGGGCGCGTCGGCGTCGAGGCCGCGACGGGCTTTTTCTTCGCCCGGAGCCGGCCGGGGACGGATGGGTAGCGGGGCAGGTTCAGCCCCTCTTTGACGGTCACGACCGCAGGCGTCGCGAGCTCGTAGATGTCGCGGCCACCCGGGACCTCCTGCTCGAGCCGCACCCGCGCGTCCCGTACGTCGATGCCCTTGATCCCCGTGACGACCGGCAGCCCCAGCTTGTACGCGACCCGGATCGCCACCTGGTAGTTGCCGGCGTCGGCCGATTCGTTGCCGAACAGGATCAGGTCGAATGCCGTGCCGTCGCTGGTGATCGCCTCGGCGATCGCGGATGCGGTTGCCTGCGGGTCCCATTCGGAGCCGTCGGTCACGAGATGGATCGCGCGGTCGACGCCGATCGCCATCATGTCGCGCAGTTGCTCCTCGGCCTCGGGAGGGCCGAGGGCCAGCACTGTGCTCGAGCCGCCGTGCGCTTCGACGATCCGCACCGCCTCCTCGGCTCCGCACTCCTCGTGTGGGGAGACCGTGAACCCGAGGTGCTTCGTGGAGATCGCGCGGGCGTCGTCGGTCAGCACGATCTTGCCGCCGGTCAGCGGCACCCGCTTGACGCAGACGAGGATGTTCACGACCGCACCCGGTGGTTGTCCGGGTCAAACAGCGAGGTCGAATCGTTCGTCTGCACCGTCACCGGGTACTGCTCGCCCATGTACTCGACCTTCAGCTCCTGTCCGATCACCGCCCGCTCAGGCGGCAGATAGGTCATCAGGATGTATTTGCCGATCGACGGCCCGCTGCCGGCGCTCGTCACATACGAGCGGCGCCCCTTCGCATCGACGATCGGCTCGCCCTGTTCAGTGAGGATCGGCTCGCCGCCGAGCATGTACCGCTTGGTCCCGTCCTTCGACGTGTGGTCATCGACGGTCAGCGCGCACATCACTGCGGCCGGCTCCTCGGAACGGTGGCGGACGTGCGCTGCCTTGCCGATGAACTCCTGGTCCTTGACCTTGCCCCAGGCCATCCCGGCTTCGACGACGGTGTAGTCGGCGTCGAGCTCGGCGCCGTAGGCCCGGTAGCACTTCTCAAGTCGGCCCGTGGTCCCGTACACGCCGATCCCGGCGGGGATGATCCCGTGCGGGGCGCCCGCCTCGGCCACTATCTCCCACAGCTTCGCGCCCTGCTCGATCGGCACGTACAGCTCCCAGCCGAGGTCACCGACATAGGAGATCCGCGACGCCAGCGCACGCAGCGGACCGACCTCGATCTGACGGCAGTGGGCGAAGGGGAAGCCCTCGTGGCGCAGATCGTCCGAGCTGATCGAGGCGAGGATGTCCCGCGCCCGCGGGCCCCACAGGCCGAGCGTGGTCCACGAGTTGGTCTGATCATGAATTTGAGCCGACCCGTCGCTCGGGAGGCGATCGCGAAACCACTTGAGGTCGGACATTCCGTATGCGCCGCCGGTGACCACCCGGAACACGTCGTCATCGATCCGCATGATCGTCAGGTCCTGCTTGAAGGTTCCGTTCTCGGTGAGGATCGGCGTGTACACCACCCGGCCGAGCTGGACGTCCATCTGCCGCATCGCCACCCGCTGCACCACGTCGAGCGCGCCCGGCCCGCACACGTCGAAGATGGCGAACGCCGTGAGGTCGATCATCGCGGCCCGGTCGCGCATGGCCAGGTGCTCAGCGTTGATGATCGGCGACCACCAGCGCGACTCCCACTCCGCCTCGCGTCGCGTGACGCGGTCTCCGTACTCCTCGAGCAGCGGCGCGTTGGACTCGTACCAGTTCGGCCGCTCCCAGCACGCGGTCTCGATGAAGGTGGCTCCGAGCGCCTTCTCCTGTGCGTAGAACGGGGAGAGGCGAACGTTGCGATTTGACTCCCACTGCTCGGCGGGGTGGACGATCCCGTACATCTTGTTGAAGCCCTCTGAGGCGCGGGCGACGATGTGGGTCCGCGTCCGCTGGCAGCCGTAGGAGCGCGCGATGTTCGACTCGTACACGTCGATCTCGGGCTCGCCGTTGACGATCCATTCGGCGACCGTCTTGCCGGCCCCCGGTCCCTCCTTGATCCAGATCGCGGCGGCCGACCACAGGCCACCCACTTCAGGCGTCTCTCCGAGCAGCGGCATCCCGTCGTAGGTCACCGACAGGACGCCGTTGATCGCGTACTTCACGCCCACCGACTCGTCGGCGACGATCTCGGGCATCAGCTCAAGCGCGATTTCCATCTGCGGATCGAAGTCTTCCTGTGTGAACGGCAGCTCGGTCGGCGTGAGCGCCGACTCCTCGATCGAGGGGATCTCATCGGCGTCGAGCGTGATCGGGCGGTGCGCGTAGGACCCGATCTCGAGTCCGGTGCCCTCTTGGCGCTCGTACATGTTGGTGTCCATGTCGCGGACGATCGGGAACTCGATCATCCCCTTCGCATCCGCAAACCGCGGCGCGGGCCCGATGTCGATCATCTGGTGCACCATCGGCGTCAGCGGGATCGACGCGCCCGCCATCCGCGCGATCCGCGGGCTCCAGCAGCCGCAGGCGATGACCACCAGGTCGGCCTCGATGTCGCCCTTACTCGTGCGCACCCCGGTCACGCGACCGTCCACGACGTCGATCCCCAGCACCTCGCAGTTGGCCTGGACCGTCATGCCGTCCTGGACTGCGCGTTCGCGCATGAGCGTGCCGGCGCGGAGCGAGTCGACCACACCGGCGCCGGGGGTGTAGAAGCCGCCGAGGATCAGTTCCTCATTGATGTATGGGACGTACTCCTTGACCTCGGCCGGGGTCAGCATCGCGACGGGCTCGATCCCCCACGTCTTCGCGGAAACCACCCGCCGCGAGAGCTCCTGCATCCGTTCCGGCGTGCGTGCGACCTCGATTCCGCCGCTCTCGGTGAACACCCCGAGTTCCTTGTACTGGCGCATCGACTCGAGCGTCAGAGCGGTCATCTCCTTGGAGTGATCGACCGGGAAGATGAAGTTTGAGGCGTGGCCGGTCGACCCGCCGGGGTTCGGGAGCGGCCCCTTGTCGATCAGCGTCAGATTCGTGACGCCGAGCTGGGTGAGGTGGTATGCGAGGCTGTTGCCGACGATGCCGGCGCCGATGATCACTGTGCCCACGGGCCGTCCCTCAAGCAGTCGTCGCTCACGACCGGTGATATATCAGATGCAGATCAGGCTCGCAATCCGCCCCGCGGCCAATATGCTGGCGCCTTGACTTACTCGATCGTGGCTCGGGACCCCGTGACCGGCGAGCTCGGTGTCGCGGTCCAATCGCACTGGTTCTCCGTCGGCCCGATCGTGCCCTGGGCCCGGGCCGGCGTTGGCGCGGTCGCGACTCAAGCCAACGCCGAGGTCTCCTACGGGCCCCGCGGACTGGAGCTGATGGCCTCAGGCGCCTCGGCACCGGACGCGCTGGCGCAGCTCCTCTCCGAGGACCCTGCTGCCGCCACTCGGCAGGTCGCGATGCTCGATCCGCAGGGCCGCGTCGCCGCGCACACCGGTCAGGAGTGCATCCCGATTGCCGGCGACATCCAGGGCGACGAGGTCTCCTGTCAGGCGAACATCATGGTTTCGGAGCGCGTTTGGCCCGAGATGCTCGACGCGTTCCTGTGGACCGGGGGCTCGCTGACCAAGCGGTTGCTCGCGGCGCTCGACGCGGCTGAGGAGGCCGGCGGGGATGCCCGGGGCCGGCAGTCGGCGGCCATCCTCGTCGTCCCCGCGTCGGGCGAGTCGTGGGACACGGTGGTCTCGCTGAGGGTCGAGGATCACCCGGCGCCGCTCGTCGAATTGCGCCGGCTGGTCGCCCTGCACGAGGCCTACGCGCTCGCCTCGCAGGGCGATGAGGCCGTCGGCGACGGTAAGCACGAGGAAGCCGCCAAGCTGTTCGAGCAGGCCAGCGCGCTCGCCCCTGGCAATCACGAGCTGATGTTCTGGGCCGGTCTCGGGGCCGCTCAGGGCGGGGACCTAGAGCGCGGCGTCGCACAGGTGCGCGCCGCGATCGCGCTGCAGCCGGGATGGCGCGGGGTGCTCGAGCGGCTGACGCCGGCGACCGCGCCGTCAGCCGCGGCGGTCCGCGCCGCGCTCGGGGACGAGTAGCACGCCAGGGTTGAGCGCGCCGCCGGGGTCGAGCGCCCGCTTGGCTCCGCGGAGCGCCGTTGCGAACGCGTCCGGCCGCTGGCGGTCGTACCACGGCCGGTGGTCGCGGCCAACCGCGTGGTGGTGGGTGATCGTGCCGCCGTGATCGATCACCGCGTCAGCACAGGCGCGCTTGATCGCCGCCCACTGCTCGAGCTCCTCGCCCCGGCGCGCGGGTGCGAGCACCGTGTAGTACGGCGCCGGGCCGTCGGGGTAGACGTGGGTGAACCGGCACGTGACCGAACCGCGGCCCCCGGACTGCTCATGGACGGCACTCTTCGCCGCGCGCATCACCGCCTCGTGAAAAGACTCGAACCTGTCCCAGGTGATCGCGGTCTCGAACGTCTCTGACAGCACGCCAATCGCGATGAACGTGTCGCGCAGGTAGGGCGCGCGCAGAAACGCCTCGCGCCAGCTGCCGACCGCGTCACCGTGGCCGCGCCGCTCCCATGTGCCCCCATGGTCGCCGCACAGGTCGAGCGCCTGCGACATCGGTTTCTCGACGTCGTGGCCGGCGGATTCGAAGCCGAGCACAAGTAGCGCGAATGAACCGTCGCCGGCCCCGGTGACCTTCGCCTCGCGGGGATCGATGAGTCGGCAGTTCGTGGGGTAGAGCCCCGATTGCGACAGGGCGCGGACGGCTTGCGCGCCCGCCGCGAAGTCGCCGAACCGGACTCCCGCCGACGCACGGTGGGTCGGCCGTGGCCTGACCCGGACCCACGCCTCGGTGATCAGGCCGAGCGTCCCCTCCGAGCCGACGAGCATGCGGTCCGGAGAGATGCCCGCTCCCGATCCTGGAAGCCGGC
Source organism: uncultured Solirubrobacterales bacterium (assembly GCA_963794825.1). Classification (GTDB taxonomy): domain Bacteria; phylum Actinomycetota; class Thermoleophilia; order Solirubrobacterales; family Solirubrobacteraceae; genus Palsa-465. Next base: position 572,189 of record CAWCFB010000003.1, on the reverse strand, counting down.
GGGACTCCCATACCCCGAGCGGGGTCACGGCCCGGATCGACTCGACGAGATCTTCGACGTGCGTGTAAAGCGTCGCGAAGTGGCCCCCGGCGCGGGTCGCGATCCACCCGCCGAGCGTGGAGAACTCGAATGACTGAGGAAAGTGGCGGAAGGTCAAGCCGCGCTCTGAGAGCTGTGCCTCGAGGCCGGGACCGCTGGCGCCCCCCTGGATTCGCGCCGCCAGCGAGACCTCGTCTACCTCGAGCACGCGATCGAGCGCCTTCAGATCGATCGTGACCACGCCGGCGCGGCCGGCGATGTCGTCCGGGCGAGGTGAGACACCGCCGACGACGCTCGTGCCACCGCCGAACGGGACCACGACCGCGTCGGCGCCGAGTGCCCAAGCGAGCACCGCCTGAACCTCGGCTTCATCGCGCGGATGCGCGACCACATCCGGCGGATTGTCGAACCGACCGCGGAACGCGCGCACGATGTCGCTGTAGGACCGGCCGTAGGTGTGTAGCGCGCGCTCGTACGTGTCGGCGTGACAGATCTCGCTGAGCTCCGCCGGCGGCTGCAGCCGCGGCTCGGGAAGCGTGAGGTCCTCGAGCGCGACCGGACGCTCGGGTTCGAGCGCGCCGAACCCGAGCTGCTGCGTGACGGCCGCGGCGATCGCGCGCGTGTCGTCGTGCGACGGCTGCTCGTCCTCGTAGCCCCAACCCCAGTGCTTGCGCCGCCGCGCCACTGCGCCAGCGTACCCAGGTACGGTGTAGCGGTGGCGATCACACCTGGCCTGCTCGCGCTCGGTCCCTGGGCCCCGGGTCAGGTCGAGGTGCACTGGCAGTCGGACCCGTTCGAGCCCCACTCGCGCGAGATCGAGGCGGCCGATCTGGCGCTCGACGAGCTGCGCGAGCGCGGCTCGCCCAGCCACGACGGCTTCGCGGCGCGGCTAGCCGGGTTCGACGTCGATGAGGGTCGCCTGAAGCTCGACCTTCAACCAGCCCGTTGGGCGCTTCGCTTGAACCCGACGAACGCATCGGGCAGCCTGGCGGCGCTGTGTGTGGTCCGCGACTCTGAGGGACGGTGGCTGGCCGGGCGCCGGGCGGCGTGGCTTGCTTCGTGGCCACTGCGGTGGGCGCTCGGCGCGGGCGGCTCGGTCGAGGTGGACGAGAACCCGATCGACACGCTCAGTCGTGAGCTGCGCGAGGAGTGGTCGGTCGAGGCCGAGCGGCTGACGGTCGAGGCTCTGATCGGGCTGCCGAGCGAGGTCGTGCTGTTCGTCGGACTGGCCTGGCTGCCCGAGGGGGCGACCGTGGTGCCCGACGACGAGCACGACGAGTTCGCCTGGTGGCCGGCCGACGTCGAGCAGTGGCCGGCGGAGGCCGACGAGCCGCTGCGCCGAGTCGCGCAGTTGCTGGCCGACCGGCGGTGAAAGCGGTCACATTCGGGCGGCTCGAGGCCGTCTCGTTCCTGCACTCGGCCGTCTACCTGTCCCTGCTGCTCTGTGCCTTCGCGCTGGGCAATCCCGAGCCGGAAACCTTCATCCTGGGCCTGTCCCACGGCCTACTGTGGATCGGGATGTCGATCGTCTGCATCGCCGCGGCGCGCTTTCGGGTGATCCCGTTCTGGCTGGCGGTCACGATCGTCGTGCTCGGGGGCCTGGGCCCCTTCGCCGGTTCGATCGGGTTCCTCGTCGAGGGTCGCCGCAGGTCTCGCGATTTGAACACATCGGCCTGATTTCCACGCGTTACAGTTGACTTGATGGCAGTGGAAACCGGCACCGTTCAGGTCGTGATGCCCGCCATGGGCGACTCCGTGGCCGAGGGCACCGTGCTCGAGTGGCACAAGCAGGAAGGCGACTCGATCGCCGCGGACGAGACGCTCGTAGAAATCTCCACTGACAAGGTCGACGCCGAAGTTCCGTCGCCGGTCGCCGGCACCGTGACCAAGATCCATGCGGGTGAGGGCGACACGGTCGTGGTCGGCGCGCTACTCGCCGAGATCTCCACGAATGGCGGCGGCGGTGCCCCCGCGGCGTCCCCTAGCCTCGGCGAGGAGGGTGGTGCGACGCCGAGCGAGGCGATCGAGACCGAGGCGCAGGTCGAGGAGGCCGCCGAAGCGGCCGACGCCGGCGCCGACGCGCCCGCGAGCGCAGGCCAGAGCATCGACATCGTCACGCCGACCGGCGGCGAGTCGGTCACCGAGGGCACGATCCTCGAGTGGGCCGTCAAAGTCGGTGACACGGTCAAGGACGGCGACACCGTCGTCGAGATCTCGACCGACAAGGTCGACATGGAGCTCCCCGCGCCGGCCAATGGCACGATCACCGAGATCCTGTTCGAAGAGGGCGCGACCGTCACCGTTGGCCAGGTAATCGCGCGGATGACGACGAGCGCCGGCTCTCCGTCCGCCGCTCCGCAGACGCCCGCTGCTCCCGCGTCCGGAGCCCCCTCCCCGGCCGCCTCCCCACCGACGCCTGCCACCCCCGCCGGCGATGCCGTCGCCGGAAACGCTTCTCCGGTGGCCCGCCGCATCGCCGCCGAGCAGGGCATTGATCTCTCCAACGTCGCCGGCACGGCCCGCGGCGGCCGGATCACGAAGGCCGACGTGCTGGCGGCCAGGAATGGGGGCGGTGGGGGCAACGGCGCCAGCGCGCCCGCAGTGGCTGCGCCGGCAGCCGGTTCCCAGGTTCTGAAGGGCGGAGCCGCCGCGCTCGCGCGGTACATGGACGAGAGCCGGTCGATCCCGACGGCGACCTCGTTCCGGACGCTGACCGTCACGGTGCTGGACGCGCGCCGCAAGCAGCTCAAGGACGGCGGCCGCAAGGTGTCCTTCACCCACCTGATCGCCTACGCGATCGCGCTCGCCGCGACCGAGGAAATGCCGGTGATGGCTCACCACTTCGCCGAGGTCGACGGCAAGCCGAACCGAATCGACGACGGCGCCGTGAATCTCGGACTGGCGGTCGACGTCGAGAAGAAGGACGGCTCCCGGACGCTGATGGTCCCCGTGATCCGCGACGCCGGCCGTCTGGGCTTCGCCGGGTTCCTCGACGCCTACAACGCGCTCGTGGACAAGGCGCGGACCAACACGCTGACCGCCGACGACCTGACCGGCGGGAACGTGACGCTGACTAACCCGGGCGGCATCGGAACGGTCGCCAGCGTGCCGCGGCTGATGGTCGGCCAGGGCACGATCGTCGCCACCGGCTCGATCGCGTATCCCGTGGGGCTGGGGAACATCGGCCAGATGATCGGCGCCGACAAGGTCATGACCATGACCTCGACGTACGACCACCGGATCATTCAGGGCGCCGAGTCCGGTCGCTTCCTGCAGAGCATCGAGGCCTACCTGCAGGGCGACCATGAGTTCTACGAGCGCGTGTTCGGAGACCTCGGGGTCGAGCTGCCGGAACTTCCTGCTCCGCCCGCCCCCGCCGCGGCCGCTGCTGCCGCATCGGCGCCGGCGTCAGCCCCGGCCACGTCCGCCGCCGAGTTCGACGAGACGCTGCTCGAGGCGGTCCAGGCCGCGACCTCGCTGCTCAAGGCGCACCGTACCCATGGCCACCTCGCCGCGAAGCTCGATCCGCTCGGGCGCGAGCCCGAGGGCGACCCCGCGCTCGATCCGGAGCCGCTCGGTCTGACTCAGGAGCTGATGGCGAAGATCCCCGCGCGGATCCTTCGGATGTACGTTCCCGGTGCGACGCTCGCGGACGCGCTTCCGCACCTGCGCGAGACGTACTGCGGCCCGATCGCCTACGAGATCGAGCACATCTCCTCGCATGCCCAGCGGCTGTGGCTGCGCGAAGCGATCGAGTCCGGCGAGTTCCGCATGGCTCTCACCCACGAAGAGCAGAAGGCGCTGCTCAAGCGGCTGACCGAGGTCGACGCGCTCGAGCGGTTCATGCACAAGTCCTATCTGGGGCAGAAGCAGTTCTCGATCGAGGGCCTCGACATGACCGTGCCGATGCTCGACGAGCTGATCCAGCTGTCGGCGTCGCGCGGCGCCCGCGAGGTCGTGATCGGCACCGCGCACCGCGGACGGCTGAACATCCTCGCCCACAACCTCGGTCGCCCCTACGACACGATCTTCGCCGAGTTCGAGGGCGCTTCAACGCTCGAGCCGATCACCACGATCCCCCAGGGCGGCACCGGCGACGTCAAGTACCACCATGGCGCCCAGGGCTCCTACCAGCTGGCGAGCGGCGAGTCGATCACAGTTCGGCTCGAGTCGAATCCCAGCCATCTGGAGTTCGTCGGCCCAGTCGCCACCGGCGCCACGCGCGCAGCGCAGACAACCCGCCAAGGCCCGCACGCCCACCAGGACACCAACGCCGCGATGCCCGTGCTGCTGCACGGCGATGCCGCGTTCCCCGGTCAGGGCGTGGTCGCCGAGACGTTCAACATGCAGGCGCTCGACGGCTACACCGTCGGGGGCACGATCCACATCATTCAGAACAACCAGGTCGGCTTCACCACCGATCCCGAGGACTCGCGTTCGACGACGTGGGCGTCCGACCTCGCGAAGGGGTTCGACGTCCCGATCATCCACGTCAACGCCGACGACGTGGCCGCCTGCATCTCGGCGGCCAGGCTGGCCTTCGCCTTCCGCCTCCAGTTCGGTCACGACGTGCTGATCGATCTGATCGGCTACCGCCGGTTCGGCCACAACGAAGCCGACGAGCCCGCCTACACGCAGCCCGAGATGTATGTCGCGATCAAGAAGCACCCCTCGGTGCGCGAGCTCTACGCCAAGCTGCTGATCGACCAGGGGATCGTCTCCGAGCAGGAGTCGACCGAGATGACCGACGCCGTATGGGCGGTGCTGTCCGATGACCACCAGAAGCTCAAGGCGCAGATCGCGGCGGCCAAGGAGCTCGAGCACGCGACCGGCGAATACGAGCTTGACCGCACCGCATCGCCCGAGGTCAAGACCGCCGTCTCCGCCGACCGTCTCGGAGTCCTCAACGAGGAGCTTCTATCGGTGCCCGACGGCTTCACGATCCACCCGAAGCTCGTAAAGCAGCTCGAGCAGCGGCGCGAGGCGCTGGAACGACCAGATGGTCAGATCTTCTGGTCACACGCCGAGACGCTTGCCTTCGCCTCGCTGCTCACCGAGGGGATCCCCATCCGCCTCACCGGCCAGGACACCGAGCGCGGCACTTTCAGCCAGCGCCACCTGGTGCTCCACGATCCGAAGACCGGGCAGGAGCATTGCGCGGTCCAGCACCTCCCCGGAGCGCTGGCGCCGATGGAGCTGCACAACTCGCCGCTGTCGGAGATGGCGCCGCTCGGGTTCGAATACGGCTACTCGCAGGAAGGCCCGGAGACGCTCGTGCTGTGGGAGGCTCAGTTCGGCGATTTCGCCAACGGCGCCCAGGTGATCATCGACCAGTTCATCACGCCGGGGATGGCGAAGTGGGGCCAGACCTCGCGGCTGACGATGCTGCTGCCGCACGGCTACGAGGGCTCCGGTCCGGAGCATTCGAGCGCTCGGCTGGAGCGGTTCCTGCAGCTCGCCGCCGAGGGCAACATCCGGATCGCGAACTGCACGACGCCGGCGCAGTACTTCCACCTGCTCCGCCGCCAGGCCCGGATCGCCAAGCAGCGACCGCTCGTGATCATGACGCCGAAGAGCCTGCTGCGGCTGCCGCAGGCGACCTCGCGGCCCCAGGACCTCGCCGAGGGCCGGTTCCAGCCGGTGCTCGCCGACCCGGCCGTGGCCGATCCGTCGGCCGTCACCCGGCTCGTGCTGTGCAGCGGCAAGATCTACTACGACCTCGCGGGTCACGCCACCCGCGCGGAGAACCCAGGCGTGGCGATCGGCCGCGTAGAGCTCCTGTACCCATTCCCCCAGTCCGAGCTGCTCGAGCTGATCGGGCGCTACCCGAAGCTGCGCGAGGTCGTCTGGGTCCAAGAGGAGCCACGGAACATGGGCGCGCGCGCCTACATGTCGCCACGGCTGCTGCAGGTGTTGCCCGACGCTCTCGAGTTCGGCTACATCGGCCGGCCCGAGCGGGCCGCCTCCGGCGAGGGCTATCCGATCGCGCATGCGATCGAGCAGAACCGGATCGTCTCGACCGCGCTCGACCTGTCAGAGCCCGTGTCACAGTTCCCGCGCAAGCTCCCGGGCGAGCGCTGACCGGCCGCGAGCAAGCGATCCTGGAGCGCGTCCGGTCCACACCGATCGGCTTCGTGCGCACCTACGGCGACGTTTCGCCCGGCGCGCCCCGCGCCGCCGGCGCCGTGTTGAGCCGCTGCGCCGACCCGTCCGTCCCGTGGCAGCGGATCGTCCGCGCCGACGGATCGCTGGCCAAGGGTGAGCGCCAGCGGGCTCTGCTCGACGCCGAGGGAGTCCCGTTCATCGGTGCGCGCGTGGACATGCGAATCGCCAGGATGTTCTAGCCGTGTGGATCCAGCGAGAAATCACTCTGGAGCCACGCCCCCGCGGCTTTCACCTGATCACGCGCGAGGTTCTGTCCGCGCTGCCTGAGCTCGAAGCGGTCAGCGTCGGGCTGCTGCATGTGCTGATCCTCCACACCAGCGCTTCGCTGACCTTGAACGAGAACGCCTCCCCTGACGTACGCCGGGACTTCGAGTCGTGGTTCAACCAGGCGGTGCCCGAGCGCGCTCCGTACTGGACGCACACGCTCGAGGGCGATGACGACATGCCGGCCCACATCAAGGCATCGCTGCTGGGGCCGTCGCTCACGCTGCCCGTCGCCGGTGGACGCCTCGCCCTCGGCACGTGGCAGGGCATCTACCTGTGCGAGCACCGCGACCGCGGCGGCTCGCGCTCGCTGGTGGCGACGCTTCACGGCGAGCGCTCCAGATAACCCCTACCTGGTAGGGGCAATCTGGAGCACCCCGGGAACTACGCGTCGCGCACGCGTGTTCGCCACGCTCCGAGCGCCGCCGGTATCGCCGTCCAGCAGATCAGCACGATCACCGCGGTTCCCGTCGCCATCGAGATCCCCTCGAGGTTGGGCCCGACCGGGATCAGCTGACCGAGCGCCGGCGTGAGCAGCACGTTGCGGACCGAACCGAGCGACGTGACGTTGATCAGTAGCTGGGTGGCTACCGTCTGCCAGCCGATCACGCCGGTTAGCGTCACGGCGCGTGACCCGGTGATCGAGCCGACGCCGACGGCGAGGGCGCAGGTGATCGCGGACGAGAGTGCCACCCAGGCCGCGCCCTGAAGGACGACCGACGCGGTCGGGGTCTGCTGGCCGTCCGCGAACAGGAACGTGCCAGCGACCGCCAGCAGGTAGGCGATTCCGATGAACACCCAGGTAACCGCGATCGCCGCGGGGGCCCGCACGGCGAACAGCGCGAGCCGTGATCGGCCGGTGGCGACGAGGTCACGGAACACGCCGCTCGAGATGTCGGCGGTTCCGGCTTCTGACCCGATCAGGATCGCGGTCAGGCCGCCGAAGAACAGGCCGAGCAGACGGAGCGCTCGGTGGAAGCCGTCGATCCCGCCGGCGGGGCTGTTCGTCGTCGGGTTGGAGCTGTGCTCGATGGCGCTGTAGCCGAACACGATCACGATTACGACGACCGAGAGCAGGAGCGCGAATGCCATCAGCGGACGGTTGCGGCGCAGCTTGAGCACCTCGGCGCCGATCATCGCGCGAGTGATACCGAACGTCATCAGTTCTCTCCTCCCACTCGGGACGTCATCTCCAGGAACCGCTGCTCGAGCGACTCGTGCACCGGCTGCAGGCGGAACACCCCGACGCCCGCGCCGACGAGCCGTGAGTTGATCGTCGCTGCACCGTCCACGCCCGCGAGCGTGATCCGCACGCCGTCGGCAGTCTCGCGGACGGCGGCGACATCCGCGAGGCCGTCGAGCAGGTCCATCGCCACCCGCGGGTCATCACAGCCGACGTCGAGCTCACTGCTCTCGCCGGAGATCAGCTCCGATATCGGCCCCTGCGCGATCAGCCGTCCCTGGTCGATCACCGCGGCCATCTGACAGGTCTTTTCGACCTCGTCGAGCAGGTGCGAGGAGAGGAACACGGTCCGCCCTTCGCCGATCAGCTCCGCGATCATCGTGCGGAACTCGAGGATCCCGCCCGGGTCGAGGCCGTTCATCGGCTCGTCAAGGATCAGCAGTTCGGGGTCGGCCAGCAGGCAGCGCGCGACGCCGAGCCGCTGGCGCATTCCCTGCGAGTACGTCTTCACACGGTCGCCCGCGCGGTCGCTGAGGCCGACGCGCCGTAGCGCGGCGTCGATCCTTCCGAGCGCCTCCGGGCTCCGCGCCGCGGCGACCACCCGTAGGTTCTCGCGCCCCGTCAAGTGCCCATGGAAGTGCGGCTCCTCGACGATGGCGCCGACACGAGCGAGTGCCTGCGCGCGCTCGGCCGGCACCGGCCGCGAGGCGATCCGCATCGTCCCGGAATCGGCGTGGGTGAGCCCGAGCAGCATCCGGATCAGCGTTGTCTTCCCGGCCCCGTTGTGGCCGAGGAAGCCAAACGCACACCCGCGCGGAACCTCCAGCGACAGATCCGCGACGGCGAGACGAGAGCCGAACGCCTTACTCACTCCGTCTGTTTCGATGATTGCGTTGTTCATGGCGTGAATCATCCGCGGAACCAGCCGGTTTGTCGTCGCCCGCCCGAGCGATTGGGGTCTCCGCCGCAAGGGGGAGACGAGCGCGTCAGCTCCTCCCTGGAGAGACGAGCCCGATCTCGTACGCGAGCACGACCGCCTGCACGCGGTCGCGTAGATCCAGCTTCATCAGCACGTTCGAGACGTGGGTCTTGACGGTCGCCTCGCCGACGACCAGCGCGTTCGCGATCTCTGCGTTCGACATCCCGCGTGCGAGCAGCTCTAGCACCTCGCGCTCGCGGTCGGTCAGTTCGGCCAGGGCCTGCGGGCCCAACGAGACCGTCGCCGGCAACCGCCGGGCGACCCGGTCGAGCAGCTGACGGGTAACCGCCGGGGTCAGCAGCGCGTCCCCGGCTGCGACGACGCGCACGGCTCGCACGAGCTCCTCGGCGGGCACGTCCTTGGTGATGAAACCGCTCGCCCCGGCACGCAGCGCCTCGACGATGTACTCGTCGAGCCCGAACGTGGTCAGCACGAGCACGCGCTCGTTCGGCATCCGTTTGATCGCCTCGATCCCATCGAGGTTGGGCATCCGGATATCCATCAACACCACGTCGGGATCGACCTCACGCGCGGCGCTGATGGCCTCGAGCCCGTCGCCCGCCTCCGCCACGACCTCCATTTCGCCCGTCGCCTCCAGCACCGCGCGGAATCCGGCCCGCATCAGCGGCTGGTCATCGGCGATCAGCAGCCGCAGCTTCGGCATCGGCTATCCGACGGGGAGCGCGGCGTGGACGCGATAACCGTCAGCGGTCGGCCCGGCCGACAGCTCACCACCGAACAGCGCGACCCGTTCGCGCATACCCACGAGCCCGTGCCCGCCGCCGTTCCCGTTCGAATCAGATCCGACACCGTCGTCGGTGACCGTGACTTCGAGCTCCCGCGGGCGGTAGTGAAGCGTGACCGCAACCGAATCGGCGCGGGCGTGTCGGATCACGTTCGTGAGCGCCTCTTGGACGATCCGGTAGGCCGACAAATCCACCCCGGGCGGAAGCGGCCGCGGCTCGCCTTCGACACCGAAGCTGGCCGAGATGCCCGCCGATTCGGCCCGCTCGATCAGCCGGGGTAGATCTCGCACCCCCGGCGCAGGCTCGCGCTCGGCCCCATTGGCGTTGTCGTCGAGTCTGAGCACGCCGAGCATTCGGTGCATCTCGGAAAGGGCCTCGCGGCCGAGTCCGGCCAGCTGGGTCAACGATGAGCGCTGCGGTTCGTCGCCGCCGGTCGCCGCGAGCGCCTGCGCTTGAACGACCATCAGCGACACGTTGTGCGCGACGACGTCGTGCAGCTCGCGCGCTATGCGGACGCGTTCCTCGCCGGCAGCCTGCTGTGCGAGCAGCTCCCGCTCGCGGTCGAGCCGCGCAGCGCGCTCGCGCAGCCCGCCGACGTAATCGGCGCGGGCGCGCAGATACAGCCCGACCGCGACCGCGAGTCCGACGGCCACCAGACGGGAAAGCACACCCGGTAGGCCCAGACCCCCCGTGGCGCTGTGCACCACCGGAGCGGCTATGACGCCGGCAAAGGCGACGATCGCGGCGGCGAACACCGTTGTCCGGTCGCGATACTCCGCGACCGTGAACACGGCCAGCAGCGTCGGCAGCATCACCATCGGTCCGTAATCGACAGCGATCCCAATCGCCAGAACGATCGCCAGCACGAGAATCGGAGCGCGATGGCGTTGCACCAGAGCCACCGCTGTGCCGGCCAGCGCGAGCACGAGCAGCAGCGGCGAGACCCTCCCGCCGCCGCCGTGCCCATGGACCGCGATCGCCACCGAGCCCTCGAGCACAATGAAGGCGACTGGGCCGTAGTCGAGCAGCCACCCCGGCAGCGGCCACCCGAGGGCCGTGTTGATCGGCCGTTCCACGAACCTAGGGTAGACCCGGCCAGGACTGGTCGCATCCCCCGCAGCGGTGAACGGCGTCTCATCCTCGCGATGGAGCCGGTTCGCGCGAACCAGCTGCATTTGACAGTCTTGAACGCATCCGCTTGCGTAGAGACGGTTCCCGTCGCGACAACTCCCGCCGACACTTCGCCCCCGCCCTCGGGGTTCACGACATGGCGATCGACCTGGGCACCGCGAACACGCTCGTGTACGTGGGCGGGCGCGGGATCGTCGTCTCCGAGCCTTCGGTCGTCGCCTCCGATGTGAACACAGGGGTCGTTCACGCGGTGGGCACTGATGCGGAGCGGATGATCGGCCGTACGCCGGCGACGATCTCCGCCGTCCGCCCGCTGCGCCACGGGGTGATCGCCGACTTCGACGTGACCGAGGAGATGCTGCGGTACTTCATCCGCAAGGTGCTCGACCGCCGCCGCGCCCATCCGCGGTTGATCGTGTGCGCACCCTCGGGCGTGACCGAGGTTGAGAAACGGGCGGTCGAGGAGGCATCGCTGGCCGCCGGTGCTCGCAAGGTCCACCTGATCGAGGAGCCGATCGCGGCGGCGATCGGCGCGGGGCTCGCGATCGCGGAGCCGGTGGGGCGGTTGGTCGTCGACGTTGGCGGTGGGACCAGCGAGATGGCGGTGATCTCGCTCGGCGGGATCGTCCTGTTCCGGTCGGTCCGCGTCGGTGGCTACGAGATGGACGATGCGATCACGGCCTACCTGCGCAACGTCCACAAGCTGGCGATCGGGTCGATGACGGCCGAGGCGATCAAGATCGCCATCGGGTCGGCGATGCCGCTTGCGCCGGAGGAGACCTACCACGTCCGCGGCCGCCACCTGCTCACCGGCCTGCCGACACAGATCACCCTGCGCAGCGAAGAGGTGCGAGGCGCGATGGCGCCCGCGCTCCGCGAGATCCTCAAGGCGATTCGCGACACGCTCGAGGAAACGCCGCCCGAACTGGCCAGCGACATCGCCCGCGACGGAATCCTGTTGGCCGGCGGAGGCACGCTCGTGCGCGGCTTCCCCGAGCTCGTCGCCGGGGAGACCGGAATGCCGGTCGCCCGCGCGGATTCGCCGCTGACGTGTGTGGCGTTCGGCTCCGGTCGAGCCCTCGAACACTTCGACACGCTCAGCGCGACCAGCCGCCGGCGCCGTCTGGAGCCGACGCCCGACTGGCGCACGGCCTACTAACTCGACGGCGTCTCCGCGCGTAGCGAGTTGCACCCCGGCCCGTCGGAGTCGACGGTTCGCACCACCCAGCCCAACCCCCGCGGCTCGAACACGACGACCGCATGCGGAGGCCCGTCGTTCTGAACCGGGGTCCAGCCGATGTCGCCGACGTTGAGCCCGGTCTCCCAGGCCACGACGCTCTGGAACCCGGCCGCCGATACAGGCTGGCCGCAGCGCAGCACCGCCGCGGCGCCTCCCTGGCTCCTGACGTAGCTGTCGAGCCGGTCGACCTGCCGGGCGTATTTGCGCCCCATGCTGATCTCGCCGTGCACGGATCTTGCCGTCGAGCGGGCCGTGGGCACGAGGGCCGCGGTCAGCGCCATCACGAGGGCGGGTCCGGCCCACGATGCCGGTGTCGGCAGAGGCGCCTTCACCGGCAACGGCTGGGCCAGCAGCCAACCGATCCCAGCTCCGCCGATGGCGACCGCCACCGCGCCGGCCGGGAACATGTAACGACGGACGGCGGACCATCCGTGCAGCGCGAACACGATCTCGATGCACACCCACACCGCTGCCGCGCCGGCCAAGACGAGCGTGGTCCGATCGCGGCGCACGGCGGCGATGACCAGTCCGGCCAGCGCCGAGAGCTCAATCGGCATCGGCGTGAGCGTGATGAAGCGGTCGAGTACGCCGGGGATCTTGGCCCCTTGGACCGCGTTGACGGAGCCCTTCGCCAGTTCGCCGGAGATCAGAGCGCTATTCGCCGTCAAGGCCGGGATCCCGAACCACAGGAGCGGAACCACGGCCAACCCGAGCAGCAGTCCGGCTCGCCCGACGGCGCGGGCCCGCCAGCACCACGCCGCGTAGAGGAGAACGAATGGCCACACCTCCGGTCGCCCCAGCGCCGCGAGGACCAGCAGGGCGTAAGCCGGGCGGTGGCGACGCAACAGGTGAAAGTCGACGGCGGCCAGACACAGTGCCTCGATCATCGCGTCGGCATTGGCGACGAGTAGAAAGTGCCACCAATTGTTGAGCGCGAGTACCCCGATGGCGGCGAATCCGGCGGCGGCGTAGCGGGCCCATGGGCGATCAGGGCTGGTGCCGGCCAAACGGGAGGCCACCCGTCCGGCGAACAGCGGGCAGGCGAGCCCGGCTGCCACAGCGGTGACCATCCACAGCCACAGCTGCGCGCGGCCGAACAGCGCATACGGGAATGTGAACAGGAACGGCAACGGCTTCCAAGACGGAGCGCCGTTGGTGTTCAGGCTCCAGTGGAGGGCTTGGCGGCCCCATACCAACCAGCCGTACGGGTCGTACTGCGGCCGCATCCCGGTCACCAAAACGACGGCGAGGGCGGCCATCACAATCGCGACCGCAACCGCGAAGCTTTTTCTCCTAATCACAGCGTTGCGAAGCTATCAGTGGCGACGTCATCTCCTTGTCGCGCTTTTCGCCGGGTGGCTGGCCTGTCCGGCGTGTTCGCGTGCTGAGAGCGACGCGAGCGTCGCTGGCGCGAGCCGCGCTAGTGGATCCCGACGATCCCGGCGCAGACCCAGTTCGACGCACCGGCGCCGCCGTTCCAGATCCGCGACGCGACCGCGTCCTGCTCGGCCTTGCTCGCCAGGTACGCCGCCGGCCCGGCGCCGCCGAACAGTCGCCAGGTGCTGGGGATGATCTGGTAGTAGCCCGACGCGCCGGCGCTGTTGGGAGGCAGGTTCTGCCCACCCGATTCGCACAGCACGATCGCGTACGGGATCGCCCAGCCGCCGGAGGGGCCGAGCGCGACCGGGGCCGGTCCCTGCTGCGCGGCCTGCGCCGCCGCCTGCTGGGCCTGGAGCTTCGAGATCGCCGCCTGGAGCGCCCGGCCCTTCGCCCGGGCCGCGCTGAGCGCCGCGTCCTGGGCCGCCCGTGCGTGCTGTAGCGCCGCCTGCTTGGAGGAGAGCAACGCGTTCATGCCAGCGAGCGCGCGAGCCCGGATAGCCGCCGCGTTCGTGATCTGGCGGTCGCTCGCCTCGAGCCTGGCCAGCCGCGCGGCCGCCGAGTCGGCCTGCGCCTTGGCCAGGCGCGTGATCTTGATCAGCGCCTGCTGCTGGCGCTCGGCGGTGTGCAGGTAGCTGAGCTGATTGAGCAGGTCGCTGAACCCGTGGGCGTCGAGCACAACGGTGACGATGTTCGGCTTCGAAGATTCATAGTCGGAGATGAGCTGGCGGCTGAGGATGAGCCGGGCGCGAGCCAGCCGGGCCCTCAGCGCGTTGAGCAGCATCCGCTCGCGGCCGAGCGCGCCCTGGACTTCGGCCAGACGCGAGCGGTCGCTCGCGAGCTCCTGCCGAACCGCGGCCTCGCGGGCCTGGACGAGCGAGATCTGGCTGCCCAGCGTGCTGATCAGATGGTCGAGCGATGCGATGCTCGACGAGAGGCTGCCGGCTCGTGACTGCGTCTGGCCGAGCTGCGAGTTGAGTTGGCCGATCGACTGCGCGGACGAGTTGAGCGGCAGCGCCGCCGCGGCTCCGAGCAGCGCCAGCGAGGCGATAGCTGCCGACAAGCGTCGAGGTATTACGGGCACACTGAGTCTCATCGTCGTGCGCCTGCGGGGTTAGCTGCCGGGCTCGCGCGCTTGCGCTACGCCGCCAACCGGCGGCGATTCGCCCCGAAAGGGAAAAGTTGGGTTCCCCGCTTCCCGGCGATTAGCAGGGAATTCGGCGTGGCGGCACCTTACCAGCTGGGCTGTCCCCCCAGCGCCCTGATCACGGAGTGAACTTGACGGTGATCACGTCACCGTCAGCCATCAGGTAGTCGCGTCCCTCGGTCCGCAGCGTGCCCCGGTCCCGCGCGCCGGCGTAACCGCCGGCGTCGACGAGCTCGGACCACGGCACGACCTCGGCCCGGACGAACCCGCGCTGGATGTCCGAGTGGATCAGCCCCGCGGCGTGCCACACAGTGAGACCCTGGCGGAGGTGCCACGACTGGGCCGGCTTGTCCTCGCCGGCCGTGAAGAACGCGATCAGCGCCAGCAACTGGAACGCCCCTCGGATCACCGCGTCGAGGCCGGACTCACTCAACCCAAGATCCTCGCGCATCGCCGCCGCTTCGGCCTCGGGTAGCTCCGCGAGCTCGGCCTCGAGCCGGGCCGAGACCGCGACGGCGCCGGCTCCGGCGAGGCGCGCGTGTTCGAGAACGGCCTCCGGGACCTCGGCCTCTCCCTCCGCGACGTTGGCGACGAACAGCACCGGCTTGGCGGTCAGCAGCGTCATCGCGTCGCGCGCGTCTTCCGGCGGCGGGACCGTCCGCGCGGGCCGCCCGGCCTGCAACGCCTCGACCAGGGCCCGGAGCCATGCCTCTTCGGCGATCGCGTGGCGATCGCCGCCGCGGGCTGCGCGCACCACTCGGTCCAGCCGGCGCTCGGCCTGCTCGAGGTCGGCGTAGATCAGCTCGGTTTCGATCGTCTCGATGTCGGCGATCGGGTCCACGCGCCCGTCCGGATGGACGACGCCCGGGTCGTCGTGGACGCGGACGACGTGGACGATGGCGTCGGTCTCGCGGATGTTGGCCAGGAACTGATTGCCGAGGCCCTCGCCGCGGTGCGCACCGGCGACCAGCCCGGCGATGTCATGGAACGAGATCGTGTCCGGGACGACCTTAGATGCGCGGATCGTTTCGGCGACCGCATCGAGCCGCTTGTCCGTCACCGGGACGACCGCGATGTTCGGTTCGATCGTCGTGAACGGATAGTTCGCCGCCTCCGCCGCGACCCCGGTCAGCGCACTGAACAGCGAGGACTTGCCGGCGTTTGGCATCCCCACGATCCCGACCTTCACAGCCGCACCCCAATCTCGCCGATCGCGGTGCCGAGGACCGCTCCACCCACCACGTCACCGGGGTAGTGGACGCCGAGGTACGGCCGTGAAAGCAAGAACGCGAACGCGGCCGCGTACAGCGCCCGCGCCGGCACCAACCCTCGGTAGGCGCGCGCGGCGGCAAACGAACTGGTCGCGTGCGCGCTCGGAAACGACAGCCTGCTGACGGTCGGGGTCAGGTCCGGAAGACCGGGGAACTCGGGCCGCCGCCGGCGGACGGTGAGCTTGACTGAGTAGTTGACCACATACGCCGCGGCGACGATCTGCGTGCCGCGCAGCCACCGCGAGCGGCGCGCTGGATCGAGGACCGCGCCACCGGCTCCGAGCGCGAACCAGCACAGAGCATGTTCGCCGGTGCGCGAGTACGCGGCGATCGCCCGCTCGGCCCAGCGGGGGTGGAAACGCGTGCGCGCGAACTGCGCGGCCGCGGTGTCGAGTTCGCCCAGCCGCATCCGTCATCAGGGTACGCACACCCCAACCAAAGGAGTTCTCTGATGGCCAATTACGTGTTCGCCTACAGCGGCGGCAACGGGATGGAGGCCGACCCCGCGCAGCGGGAGGCGCAGATGGCGAAGTGGGGCCAGTGGATGGGCGGGCTCGGGTCCGCCCTGGTCGACGGAGGCGCGCCCACCGGGCCTGCCCGGACTGTCGCCCCCGGCGGAGCGGTCAGCGACGGCGGCTCGCGCGAGCTGACCGGCTACTCAGTCGTGGCGGCCGGCAGCCTCGACGAGGCAGTCAAGTTCGCGAAGGGTTGCCCGATCCTCGAGAACGGCGGCTCGGTCGACGTCTACGAGGCGCTGCAGATGTAGCAGCCGCTCGCGAGGGCGCCGGGTGAGGGTTTCGCGTGGGCTTTTCAGGTACCGAACCCGACCCGGTGGCCCTCGTGGTCGACGAGCACGTATACGACCTTGCTCAGATCGACCGCGATGGTCCCGTCCTCGGCGATCAGGTCGTGCCAGCCGGCCGAGGGCAGCGCCGTGCGCAGCTTCGTCAACTCGGCGGGGGGGACCCGCGCCGCCAGCACCTGGCCACCGATGAACCCGATACTGATCCGCTGGGGCTTATCGTCGGGCATCTTCAGTGCTCCTCGGCTGGTTGGACGATTTCGGTCAGCACCCCGCCGGTGGCGGAGGGATGTAGGAAGGCTACGCGGGAGCCGCGGATTCCCGTCCGCGGCTGCTCGTCGATCAGCCTAACCCCCGCTGACCTGAGCTGCTCGAGCGCCGCGCCGACGTCCGCCACGCGGTAGGCAACGTGGTGCAGCCCCGGCCCCCGCTTGGCGAGGAACTTGCCGACCGCCGTGTCCGGTCCGAGCGGTGAGAGCAGCTCGATGTGGCCATCGCCGACGTCCAACAGCGCCGCGTCAACCCCCTGGTCGCTCACCGTCTCGCGGTGCACGAGCGGCATCCCCAGGGTGTCGCGGTAGACCGCCAGCGACTCGTCGATGTCGTTGACGGCGACGCCGATGTGGTCGATGCAGGACAGCACGCGGCGGGAGGATACTGGTGCGCCGCGTTCGGCCCGCCGACCCGCTACGACGGCCTGTGCACCGATTCCCGGGGGTGGTTCGATGGATGCAAGCGACCGTGCCACCAAGTTGCACAGGTTGACGGCGCAAAAGCGGCTCCATTACAGGGTTGCGCTAACGCGCACGGCGCAGGCCGATGGACAATCGCCCGGGTCGGCGCTGCTGCTGCGGCGTCGGCGGATCGGACTCCAGGTAAACCTAATGGCACGAACGAAGCGCCGCGACGCGCTCGATGCGTTGACCCCGCGTGAACGGGAGATTCTCGCGCAGCTCGCGACGGGCGCCACGTCGAGTCAGATCGCCACCCAGTTTGGCATTGCTGTGCCGACCACCAAGCGGCACCTGGCGAATATCTATCGCAAGCTCGGCTGTGCGAACCGCGTGCAGGCGAGCAACATCTACCACCTGGGCGATCCCGCCGGCAAGGCCAACGGGCGGATCTGACCGAGGTCAGCCGCGAGGCGTCGGGCGCGGCGCGGGATGGGTGGCGGTGGCCGCCGCCAGCCCCAGCTCGCCGCCGCCGATCCGGGGTGGGGCGGCGCGCGGGACGTCGCCAATGATCCGGTCGATGTCATCGCGCTCGAGCACCTCGTTGCGGAGCAGCGTGGAGGCGAGCGAGTCAAGCTCGGCGCGGTGGCCGTCGAGAATCGACACGGCGGCGCGGTAGGCCTCGTCGGCGAGCTCGCGGACCTCCTCGTCGCGGACCCGGCGGGTCGCCTCGGCGGCGCCATCGGAGACGGCCCGCAGCGACTTGATCCCGGTGCCCATCGCGTACTCGTGGACCATCGAGTGCGCGATCTCCGAGACCCGCTTCAGGTCGTCCGAGGCGCCGGTTGTCACCGAGCCGAACACGAGCTGCTCCGCGGCCCGGCCGCCCAGCAGCATCGTCATAAAGTCGATCAGCTCCTCGCGCGTCTTCAGGTACCGATCCTCCTCGGGCAGGTTCAGCGTGTATCCGAGCGCCCGCCCGCGCGGGATGATCGAGATCCGGTGGACGCGGTCCACGGACGGCAGCAGTTCGCCGCACAGCGCGTGGCCGGCCTCGTGGTAGGCCACCACCCGCTTCTCGTGATCGGTCAGCGCCCGGCGCGAGAGCATCCCCGCCACGACCCGCTCGAGCGCCGCGTCGAAGTCCCCCATCGCGACTACCGGCGCCCCTCGCCGGGCGGCGAAGATCGCCGCCTCGTTGCAGATGTTCGCCAGGTCGGCGCCCGTGAGGCCCGAGGTCTGGCGCGCGACCAGTGAGAGATCGACGTCGTCCGCCAGCGGCTTGTTGTCCGAGTGGACCTTGAGGATCCGCTCGCGGCCGCCGACGTCGGGCGGCGAGACGAAGATCTGGCGGTCGAACCGGCCCGGGCGCAACAGCGCCGGGTCGAGCTTTTCGAGCAGGTTCGAAGCGGCGATCACGACGACGTCCTTGCGGGCGGTGAAGCCGTCCATCTCGACCAGCAGCTGATTGAGCGTCTGGTCGCGCTCGCCGGAGACATCGTGTCCCCGGTGGCCGCCGACCGCGTCGAGCTCGTCGATGAACACGATCGCGGGCGCCTTCTTGCGGGCGACCTTGAACAGGCGCCGGATCCGCGCGGCGCCGACGCCGACGAACATCTCGACGAACGACGCGGCGGACTGGGAGAAGAAGGTCGCGCCCGATTCGTGCGCCACCGCCTTGGCCAGCAGCGTCTTGCCCGTGCCCGGCGGCCCATGAAGCAGAATCCCCTTGGGGACCTTGGCGCCAATGGCCCGGAATCGCTTCGGATCGCGCAGGTAGTCGACGACCTCACGGAGCTCCTCCTTGGCCTCATCCGAACCGGCGATGTCGTCCCAGGCGATCGGTGGCGCGTCGTCCGGTTTGAGCTGCTCCGGGCGAGTGCGGGGCATGAACCGCATCAGGGCGAACACCGCGACGACGAGGAACGCCATCAGGATGATGGGCGCCCAGTCGTGCAGCCAGCTCCAAAAGTCGGGGTAGCCGAGGAAGGCGAAGGTACTCATTGGGTCTGCCGGTTCATCGGCAGACTGGCGCTGTCACTGAACCCTTGACAACCTCGGATTCAGCGAATACGCGCGCCCGACCTTGGCCACGGGGCGGCCGTCGAGCAGCACGACATCGGCGGTGAAGTCGTTCTCGCCGCGGATCAGCGAGGACCCCACGCCGTAAGCGTCGACCGGCACGCCGGCGGCCTCGAACTCCCTGATCCGCGCGGCGGTGAAGCCACCGCTGGCGACGATCCGGACGTTGTTGAACCCACCGGCATCGAGCTCGCGCCGGACGTTCTCCACCAGCTGGGGGTTGACCCCGCGCAGGCCCAGCGCGTCGAGCGAGCGGTCGACAAGCCGCTCGCTGGTGTCTAGCCGGACCCCCCAGAGCCGCGGGCCGAGTGCCTCGGCGACCTCGAGCGCCGTCCGCACCGAGTCGTTTTCGAAGTCGACGAGCACCGTGATATTCATCTCGGCCGCGTAGCGGTCCGCGAACTTGCGCGACGCGAGTACCGTGTCGCCACCGTAAGCCGCGATCAGCCCGTGGGGGACGGTGCCGATCCCGCGTCCGCCCCACCAGGAGGCCTGGGCATCGGTGGAGACCCCGATCGCGCCGGCAACGTGCGCGCTCCAGCCGTCGCCCGTCTGCACCAGCCAGTGGTCGTGCCGGGCCGGGAAGTAGAAGATCTGCTTGCCCCGCGCTGCCTCGACAACCTCCGCGACATTGCGCATCACCATCGAGCGGCGCGCCATGCAGCCGAGGTACACGGTCTCCAGGTGGGCGAATAGGCTGTAGTCGCCCTCGATCGTCATCGTGGTCTCGTGCGGGGTGATCCGGTCGCCTTCATGCAGGGCGTGCACGACCAGCTCGTCCCATCCACCGATCCAGTCACCGTCGGGCCCGTGCCGGCCGGCGCACAGCTTCAGCACCGCGATCGCCTCGTCGATCCCGCCGAGCAGCGAGTCGTGCTTCTGGAATACCTGCATCGTCACCCGCGGGTGGTGGCCGTCGGCCTCGAGCAGCGACTTCGTGTGCACGAAGTACGCATCCGAGTAGTAACCGTCACGGATCCGATCGACCGGAAGGCGAAAGATCGCCGGATCCAGGCGCGATCTCACCTCCGTCGCCATGGCCCCAGCTTAGAGGCTCTGCTAACGCAAAAGCGGGTAGGGTCGCGGGCGCATGGCCGACCCCGACTTCCCACACGCGTCGATCATCGAGGGAGTCCGGTTCACCGCCCAGGTGGCGGTCCCGAACGTGATCCAGGGGCTGTTCCGCCGTCGTCGCAAGGCGGTGGCGGTCGCCGACCGCACCGGCGCGGACAGGCTCGCTTTCGGGTTCATGAGCGGGCTGCGCCACAGCTACGGGGACGGTCCGGTGTGGATCCGGGTGGCCAAAGATGAGGCGCTTCTGCTGATCGGTCCCGGACAGATACAGCGCGCGCTGGAGGGTTCGCCCGACCCATTTGCGCCCGACCCCGAGCCGAAGAAGTCGGGCATGTGTCACTTCCAGCCCCATGCGCTGACGATCTCGCGCAACCCGGAGTGGAAAGAGCGCCGCGAATTCACCGAGGCGGTGCTCGACAGGGGGACCGAGCAGCTGTCCGAACGGATCGTCGCCGTGTCGGAGGAGGAAGCGGCGAAGCTGCCCGCGCAGCTCGAGTGGGATGGATGGAACCGAGCCGTGCGCCGCGCCGCGCGGCGGATCATTCTCGGCGACGGCGCCGCCGACGACGAGCGGCTGTCCGACTGGCTCGGGGCGCTGATGGACAAGGCGAATCCGCCGGGCGGGGGCGACGAGTCGCTGTACAAGAACTTCCTCGCCGCCCTGACCAAGTACGTGAAGGCCGCAGAGGGGGGAAGCCTGGCGTCACTGTTTGCGCAGGCCCCCCAAGGAGCGCACACCGATCCGGCTGGGCAGGTGATCCACTGGCTGTTCGCGCTCGGCGACACGCTCGCGATCAACGCGCTCCGTTGCCTGGCCTTACTCGCCGTGTTCGACACAGAGCGCGCTCGAGCTCTGGCCGACCCGGCGTACATGGATGCGTGTCTCCACGAGGCGATGCGGCTGTGGCCGACGACGCCGATGCTGTCACGTGAGACGACCCGTGAGGTCGACTGGGATGGGGTCACCGTGCCGTCCGGCGCACAGCTGCTGATCGTCAACTCGTTCAACCACCGTGACCGCAGCCGACACGAGTTCGCCGACCGGTTCGCGCCAGAGGAATGGATTACCGGCGGAGCCTCCGAGGACTGGAGCTTCAACCACTTCAGCCACGGCCCCCAGGGGTGCCCGGGCGTCGCGCTGTCATTGCTCGTCGGCCGGACGATGCTCGCGACGCTGCTGCGCGACCGCACGGTGACACTGCTCGCCCCCGAGCTTCACCGGAGCGATTCACTGCCGTACTCGCTCGATTACTTCGGGCTCCGATTCGCCCTTGCCCCCGGTGATACGCTGAGCTAGAGATGCTCAGCATCCCACCTCTCATCTGACTTAGTCCCCGTCGCCGCCCCCTGTGCGGCTGCCCTGCTGTTCCCGTCAATGAGAGTGTGTCGTGAGCCAGTACCTCCGCGTACTACGTCATAAAAATTTCAAATATTTATTTTTTGGTCAGACCGCCAGTACGGTCGGGGACCGGTTGGTGGTTGTCGCGATCGCGCTGTTCATCACGCGCCGGACCGGCTCGCCGACCGATCTCGCCGTAGTTCTGGCCGCGCAGTCGCTGCCGCTGATCTTGCTGCTGCTGTTCGGCGGGGTGTGGGCTGACCGGCTGCCGCGCCACAGGATCATGGTGGTCACCGACGCGATCCGTTGCGTCCTCCACGCGGCGCTGGCAGTGCTGATCCTGAGTGGGGCGGTGGCGATCTGGCAGATGGTGGTGATCGAGGCACTGTTCGGCGCCGCCCAGGCCTTCTTCCAGCCGGCCTACACGGGTCTGCTGCCCCAGACGGTGCCCGAAGACGAGATTCAGGATGCGCGCGCGCTGAGCGAGACGACAGCCAACGTGGCGTTCATGGCCGGCCCGGCGCTGGCGACCGCGATCGTGCTCGGAATCGGCGCCTGGGAGGCCTTCGCCCTCGACGCCGCGACGTTCGCGCTGAGCGCGGCGCTGTTGCTGCGGATCGAGCCGCGAGTCCGGGGCGAGGCGCCACCCGCCGAGCCGTTGCTCTCTGAG
Source organism: uncultured Solirubrobacterales bacterium (assembly GCA_963794825.1). GTDB lineage: Bacteria > Actinomycetota > Thermoleophilia > Solirubrobacterales > Solirubrobacteraceae > Palsa-465. Next base: position 550,009 of record CAWCFB010000003.1, on the reverse strand, counting down.
CTCCGGGTCGGCTGGCGCGAGGTCCGCTCGCGCTCGTGGGTATGGGTGACGATCGCCATGTTCTCCGGCGCGGTCCTGTGCGTCTACGCGCCGTGGTACTCGCTCGCGCCGGTCATCGCCCGCGACTGGTACGGCGGCGCCGGGCGTGTTCGGGGTGCTCGAGAGCGTCGGCGGGCTGGGGGCGGTCATCGGGGCGCTGGTCGGCATCCGCTGGAAACCGGAGCACCCCCTCCGCGTCGGTCTCCTGCTGATCCTGATGTGGCCGGTGATGGCCGGGTCGCTTGCGCTCAATGCCCCGCTGGCGCTGGTGATCGTGTTCGCGCTGGCCACCGGGTTCGGCTTCTCGCTGACCATGATCTGGTGGGAGACGGCGCTCGCTCGCCACATTCCCGCCTACGCGCTCTCGCGCGTGAGCGCGTACGACTGGATGGGGTCGCTGGCGCTGTTGCCGATCGGCTTCGCGATCGCCGGCCCCTTGGCCAACGCGATCGGGCCGCGGATCGTGCTCGGCGTCGGCAGCGTGCTCGGCTTCGGGCTCCTGCTGCTGTCGCTGGCGCCCCGTGAGACCCGGGAGCTGACGGACGCCGCGCCGCCGCTAGCCAAGCAGCTCGCGGGCGACGTCTGAGTAGAAGCTCGCGGCGAACCCGAGGTCACGGACGTCGATCCGCTCGTCGGCGTTGTGAACGAGCGGTGCGGTCTCGAGCAGCGTCTGATGCTTCTGCGGAAAGAACCCGTACGCGACGCACTCGGCGAACGCGTCGCGGAACCATCGCGAGTCCGAAAAGCCGGGCAGGATCAGGGGAACCGTTTCGGCCCCCGGATCGTTGGCCTCGACCCAGCGGTCGATCGCGTCTCGGAGCGGCGATGAGACTGGTGACTGATTGCCGATCACCTGCTCGGTCCACTCGATCTCGTAGCGATCGGCTTCGTCTCCGAGGACCGCGGCGATCCGCCGGCGGGCGGCGTCCTCACCCAGTCCCGGGCGGCACCCGGCAGTCGACCTTCAGGTACGCCCGAGACGGGATCACGTTGATCTTGTCGGATGCGTGCGCCATCGTCGGGGCGAGCGTCACTCCCAGCATCGGCTCCACCATCACCAGCAGCTCGGGCGCCGTGGCCGCGATCGCCCGGAGTGCTCCGTCGGGTCGCCGGGGTCCAAGCCAAGCCCCCGCAATAGCTCCGCCGGTCCGTCGGTCAGCTCGAACGACGGCCCCGCCGCGGCGATCCTCGACAGCGCCGGGGCGAGCTTCAGTAGCGCGTTGTCGCCGGTCCGCGGCAGCGACGCGTGCCCGGCCGTGCCGGTCGCGGTCAGCTTGAAGCGGAAGATGCCCTTCTCCGCGCAGCAGACGCCGTAGTGCCGGCGGCCGCCGTACTCGAACTGCTCCCCGCCGCCCTCGTTGAGCAGCATCTCGCAACGGACCTTGTCCGGGTGTTGCTCGCACAGCCACCGCGCGCCGACGTCGCCACCGGTCTCCTCGTCGGCGACGAACACGAGCTTGAGCGCGCCGCGCGCGGGTCGCCATCCGTCGCGCGCCAGCGATGCGGCCGCGACCGCCTCGGCGGCGACCTGCGACTTCATGTCCAGCGAGCCACGGCCCCAGAGGAACCCGTCGGCGAGATCGCCCGACCACGGATCGTGCTGCCACGCCGACGGATCGGCGAGCACGGTGTCGACGTGGCCCAGATAGACGAGCGTCGGACCGTCGGCCTCTCCGCGTAAGGTCGCGACCAGGTTGGGACGCTCCGGCGTAGCGGCGAGGAGCTCGGTGTCGAAACCCGCTTCGGAGACGTAGTCCGACAGGTACTCGATCGCTTCGCGCTCGTTGCCGGGCGGGTTGACGGTGTTGAAGCGGACGAGCCGCTGCAGCACCTCGGTCGTCTCATGCTCGAGCTCCATGCGCGGCTGAGCCTACCGGCGCACCACTTCGATCGCCGTGAGTGCCCCGACCACCGCGATCGCGAGCCCCGCCACCGCGAGCGCGTGCAGCCCGCCCCCGAGCCAGCCGATCAGGAGCAGCCCGGCCGCGGCGGCGAGCTTGAGCGGCTCCGGGTCCGCGCGCATCCGCAATCGGAACGCGACGAGGCCGGCGAGGTAGAGCGCGATCCCGCCGCACAGGGAGAGCCGCCCCGCCGAATCGAGCGGGCCCGAGCCTGCGTGCACCAGCGCCCGCGCCCCGACGGCGAAAATGATGATCCCGGCGACGAGCAGCAGGTGGATGTAGCTGTAGGCGTCGGCCGCCGCGAGCACCGGGTCGTCGTGCTCGCGCAGCCGGCGCGCGGCGGTCTCAGCAAGTTCGTCGAAGTACGCCCACCACAGTGCAACCGTGATCACGAGGCAGACCGTCACGGCGCTGACGCGGCCGACGGTCAGCGGGCGCGCCCCGGTGCCGATCGCGATGATCGACTCGCCGAGGCAGATCAGCACGAACTGCCCGTAGCGCTCGGAGAAGTGCGCGACCGCGACCTCTTGGAGACCGCGCAGCCGTTCACGCGTCAGCCACGCGGGTCCCGCGTAGTCGATCGCCAGCGCCGCCGCCCACAGCGCGGCTCGGGCTCCGTCGTGGAGGAAAGCGCCGACGAACAGCAGCGCCATCCCGATCGTCACCGTGATCGCGAACCCGAGGATCGAGCTCCAAGACGCGTTACCCCGTCGCGACGCATCGGCATACAGGCCGAGGTGGAGGAACCGCACGACCGCGTAGGTCACGACGAACAGCAGCGCGTGGTCGATTTTGAACGCGCGAGGCAGCGCGAGCCCGGTCACGAAGATGAACCCCATGCCGACGAGCAGCGCGGTGCGGACAGTGCGCGAGCTCGCGTCCTCTGCGTTGACCGCCCACACAAACGCCGACCACGCCCAGTAGATCAGCGCGAGCGCGACCATCGCCTCGCCGAACCCGCCCCAGGTCAGGTTGGCGCGCAGCAGCGTCGTCACCTGCGTGACCGCAAACACGAACACGAGGTCCCACAGCAGCTCGACCGGGCTCGTCCGCCGCTCCTCCACAGCTGAAGCGTAGGATGGCGCGGTGGCCGACGACCTCGCTCTGGCGCTAGAGCTCGCCGACCTTGCGGACGCGATCACGATCGCCCGCTACCGCTCTGCCGAGCTGATCGTCGAGACCAAGCCCGACTTGACGCCGGTGACCGAGGTCGACCGCGCGGTCGAATCGGCGTTGCGGGAGCGGCTCGCGGCGGCGCGGCCCGACGACGGCGTGATTGGGGAGGAGTTCGGCACGGCCACGGGGTCGATCGCTCCCCGCAACTGGATCATCGACCCGATCGACGGCACCAAAGGCTACGTCCGGGGGATCCCCGTCTGGTCGACCCTGCTGGCCCTGGCGGTCGACGGCGAGATCACCGTCGGCGTGGCGTCGGCGCCCGAGCTCAACCGCCGCTGGTGGGCCTCCCGCGGTCAGGGTGCCTGGCTCGACGACGGCCTGCCCGGCTCGCCTCGCCGGCTGCGGGTCTCGTCCGTCCATGAGCTGTCCGATGCCCAGGCGTCGTTCGGCGACCTCGACGACTGGCGTGGCCCGGGGCGGCTCGAGCGCCTGCTCGATCTGTTCGGCCGCTGCTGGCGGGCCGGCGGCTACGGCGACGTGTTCACGTACATGCTGGTGGCCGAGGGGGCCGTCGATATCGGCGTCTACCCGGAGGTCAAGCTCTGGGACCTGGCGGCGGCGAAGGTGATTGTCGAGGAGGCCGGCGGGCGATTCACCGACTTCCAAGGCGTGGCTCGGGCCGACGGCGGCAGCGGGCTGGCGACCAATGGGCTGATCCACGACGCCGTGCTGGAAGTTCTCGACTCGGCTTGATCTCCGCGTTAGTATCATTGTTCGCAATGCATCGAACTGTTGCGAATCAATCACCGCGCCGCACCAGCCTCGCGGCCCGCTGATGAGAACGATCTCGCATCCGGTTAGAGACCAGTTGAGCCTCCCCGGCGTGCTCCACGCCCTCAGTGATCCGGTCCGGTTGGGGATCGTCGAGTCGCTGCGAGCCGGGGATGAGCTTTCCTGCGGGGCGCTCGAGGTCCCGGTGTCCAAGTCCACGCTCAGCCACCATCTGAAGGTGCTCCGGGATGCCGGCCTGACCCAGACGCGCGCCGATGGTGTCCACCGGTTCGTCTCGCTGCGCCGGGATGACATCGAGGCGCTGTTTCCTGGCCTGCTCGACTGCGTGCTGGCCCACTCTGATCACCCGTCGCTGATCAACGGGCTGTAGGCCGGCGAGAAACGGCTTCCCACGGCCGCTTGGCGGGCCTAAATCGCACTCGCCCTCACGCAGATCTGCCCTTGACCGAACGGGCGGTCTGCCTTATAATTCGATCATCATCAAACTAGCGAACAATTGGAGTTCCTTGAATACTGTTGAAACGAAGGGTCGCAAGCGCGGCGATCAGCACGGGGAGCCGGAGAAGGCTCCGCGGCGGCGCGCGAGTACCCAGTCCAGCGATCGCCGGCGCCGGGGCGACCACCTCGAGGTGGTCGGCCGCGAGCTGCGCGCGCGGGATGCGGCGGCGGGCACGGAGGGCGGCTCGATGGACTCGCTCGACCTGTTCTTCCGTCAGGCGCGCAGGCACGCGCTGCTGACGGCGGCCGAGGAGATCGAGCTCTCCCAGCGGATCGAGCGCGGCGACCTTGAAGCCAAGAATCGAATGATCAACGCGAACCTGCGGCTTGTCGTGTCGCAGGCGCGGCGCTACCAGGGTCACGGGCTCCCGCTCGAGGACCTCGTCCAAGAGGGGATGTTCGGCCTGATCCGGGCGGTCGAGAAGTTCGACTGGCGCCGTGGCTACAAGTTCTCGACCTACGGAACGCTGTGGATCCGCCAGGCGATCCAGCGTGGACTGCAGAACCATGGCCGGACGATCCGGCTTCCGGTCCACGTCGCCCAGCGGGAGGTCAAGGTCAACAAGATCGCCGGCGAGCTGAGCGTCAAGCTCGGCCGCGAGCCCTCCGATGAGGAGATCGCGGCGGTGGCGGAGCTCCCGATCGAGCAGGTCTTCGAGATCCGCGAGCTCAGCCGGGCGCTGACCAGCCTCGACCAGCCGGTCTCCGACGACGGGGACACCGCGCTGGGAGATCTTCTGACCAGCGACGGTCCGAGCCCGGACGAGGAGGTGGCCGACCGCCTACGCGACAACAAGGTCGCGGAGGTCGTGGCACGGCTGCCAGAGTCCGAGCGGCAGGTGATCGAGCTGCGGTTCGGTCTGACCGGCGATGAGCCGCGGACCGTGCGCCAGACGGGCTCCGCGCTCGGGATCCCTGCGGCGAAGGCCTCAGAGCTCGAGGAGCTGGCGCTCCGTCGGCTGGCCCGCAGCGGCGAGCTCGAGGCGCTCCGGGAAGCCGCTTAATCAGCGGCGATGGAGCGTCTGTTCGGCACTGAGCCGACACCGGCGTCCGGACCCTCGGTCGGGGCGCCGGCGCCGGGGGCGCCGCTGGCCACGCGGATGCGGCCGCGAACGCTCGACGAGTTCGTCGGGCAGGGGCGGCTGCTCGCTCGGGGCTCGGCCTTGCGCCGAGCGATCGAGGAGGGCAATCCCCACTCGATGATCCTCCACGGACCTCCCGGCGCGGGCAAGACGACGCTGGCGCGGATCGTCGCCGAGGCGTCAGAGGCGGCGTTTGAAGAGGAGAGCGCCGTCGAGGCCGGACGGGCCCAGGTTCGCGCGGTGATCGAGCGAGCGCGCGAGCGGCTGCGCACGGGCCGTCGCACGATCTTTTTCCTCGATGAGATCCACCGCTTCAACAAGGCCCAGCAGGACGCGCTATTGCCCGCTGTCGAAGAGGGCCTGGTGATCCTGATCGGCGCGACCACCGAGAACCCGTACTTCGAGGTCAACTCGGCGTTGCTGTCGCGTACGCGCGTGTACGAACTCGATGCGCTCGAGGTCTCCGACATTCGCGGGTTGCTCGACCGTGCGCTCGCGCGCGGCGAGTGCGGAGCCGTTGAGGTGGCTCCAGAGGCGCTCGACTTCCTCGCCGAGCGCTCCGGCGGCGATGCGCGGACGGCGCTCAACGCGCTGGAGCTCGCGTGCGAGGCGGCCGGAGACGGCCAGTCGGTGGAGCTTGCGCAGGCCGAGGACGCGCTGCAGCGCCGAGCGCTGCTCTACGACCGCCAGGCCGACCGCCACTACGACACGATCTCGGCCTGGATCAAGGCGACGCGCGGGTCCGATCCCGACGCGTCGCTGTACTACCTGGCAGTGATGCTCGAGGGCGGTGAGGACCCCCGCTTCATCGTCCGCCGGATGATCGTGCTCGCGTCCGAGGACATCGGCAACGCCGACCCGCAAGCACTGACCATCGCGACCGCGGCGGCGGCTGCGGTTGAGCACGTCGGCATGCCCGAGGCGCAGTTCGCCCTGGCCCAGGCGGCGATCTACCTGTCGCTGGCGCCGAAGTCGGATGCGGCCAAGCGCGCCGTGTTCGCGTCGCGTGGCTATGTCCGCGACCGCGGGGCTGCGCTCCCCCCGGCGCACCTGCGCTCCTCGACTCGGAGCGACGGTGGCTACGACAACCCGCACCGCCGGCCGGGCCACTTCTCGCCTCAGGAGCTGTTGCCCGATGCCGCTGTCGGGGCCCGGTTTTACGAGCCTGACGACGCCGAGGCGGCGCTGCGCGAGAAGCTCGAGCAGATCCGCCGCGCTCGGGGGCGGGACTGATGCCGGCGATGACCCGATCGCACGAACTGGCCCGGGGTCCCCGGGTGCGGCTCCGGCTCGCGCGCTCCGGGGATCGAAGCGCGATCCGCGGCCTGCTCGAGCGGGTCGGTGACGCCGCGCCGGACTTCGAATCCGCGCGTCTGGTGCGGGCCGATCCGCGCCACCGGGTCGTGATCTGCGCCACCGGGCTGATCGGCGCGTCGGAGACCCTGCTCGGCGTCGGCGAGATCGAGCTGCACGGCGACCCGTGTGACCCCCGCCCGCGGACCTCCGTGGACACCGAGCTGACCGACGGACTCGACGAGTTGCTGGCCGATGCTCTGATCGGCAGGGCGCGGGCCCTCGCTGCGTAGCGGGTAGTCTGCTCTGGCCGTGGAGGCCGCCGCAGCAACGGGTCAGCTCGAATCCTTCAACCCGATTTCGGGTGCGCGGTTGGGGGCGGTCCCGACAACCGCCCCGGACGACGTGCAGGACGTCGTCGACGCCGTCGCTCAGGTGCAGCCGTTCTGGGCGCAGCTGACCCTGTCCGGGCGCGCCCGGTACCTGGAGCGCGCCGCCCAGGTGCTGATCGACGAAGGCGACGAGATCCGTGATCTGATCGTCCGCGAGCAGGGCAAGCCGCGCAATGAGGCTTTCTCGATGGAGGTCCTGCCCACGATCGACGCGCTCGGGTGGATCGCCCACGCCGGCCAGGAGATCCTCGCCGACGAGGAGATCCCGATGTCGCAGCTGTTCTTCAAGACCAAGCGCTCGGCGTTCACGTATGAGCCGCTCGGGGTGATCGGAATCATCTCGCCCTGGAACTACCCGTGGAGCATCCCGTTCGGCGAGGTGGCGATCGCCCTGATGGCGGGCAATGGCGTGGTGCTCAAGCCCGCGTCGCTGACGCCGCTGCTCGGCGAGCGGATCGTCAGCGTGTTCGAGCGAGCCGGCGTGCCCGAGGGGCTGGTCCGGGTGGTGCACGGGCCCGGGACCGGACCGGCGCTGGTGTCCTCGTCGGTCTCGAAGGTGTTCTTCACCGGCTCGGCGGAGGTCGGCCGCGGCGTGGGTGAGGTATGCGCGCGCCAGCTCAAGGGGGCGGTGCTCGAGCTCGGTGGCAAGGATCCGATGATCGTGCTGCCCGACGCGGATCTGGAGCACGCGGTCGCGGGCGCGCTGTGGGGAGGGTTCGCCAACGCAGGCCAGACGTGTTCGGGGATCGAGCGGGTGTACGTGATGCGAGAGGTCTCGGAGCGGTTCATCGCTGATGTGGTCGCGGGGGCGGAGCGCCTGCGGGTCGGGGATCCCGTCTCCTGGGACACGGAGGTCGGGCCGATGGTGTCCGAGGAGCAGTTCTCGACGGTGCGCGAACTGGTCGACGATGCGGTCGCGGCCGGCGCGGTGCTCCGCTGCGGTGGGCCGACCACGGTCGAGGGATTTCCGCGGGGGCTCCTTCTACGCGCCCACCGTGCTGACCGGTGTCACGCACGAGATGCGGATCATGCGCGAGGAGATCTTCGGCCCCGTGCTCCCGATCGTGATCGTCGATTCCGAGGATGAGGCGGTCGCCCTCGCGAACGACTCCGCCTTCGGGCTCGGCGCGTCTGTGTGGACCTGTGATCGCAGCAAAGGCGAGCGGTTCGCCCGCGAGCTCGACGCGGGCATGGTGTGGATCAACGACCACATGTTCAGCCACGGCGCATGCCAGTGCTCGTGGGGGGGCGTAAAGGAATCCGGTCTCGGCCGCACCCACTCCAAGTTCGGGCTCTACGAGTGCGTCAACATCAAGCTGCGCGTATGGGAGGGGTCCGCGATCCGCGACCCGTGGTGGCACCCATACGACGAGACCCTGGGCCGGGCGCTCCGGCAGACGGCGTCGATCCTGTACGGCCGCCCGTCGATCCGGGCCGGGGCGCTGAAGGCGGGCGCGGTGCCGCTGCTGAAGGTCGGGATGCGGATCGCCCGCGACGCGGTCAGACGCTGAGGCGCCGGCGCCGGGGGCGAAGTGAGTGCAGCCGGCGAAGTACCCTGTAAACGTATGCCCGCGCAGGCCTATGCCGGCAAAGAATGCGTCTGCCAGCTCCGCAAGGGGATCTGCGATCAGTCGTGCGTGCAGGGGATGCTCGAGACGCCGTTCTACATCGCCTGCCTGCGGCTGACCGGCCGCCGCTGCGTGGTCGTCGGCGGCGGCGACGTCGGGCTCGAGAAGGTCGAGGGGCTCCTGGCGTGCGACGCCGACGTTGTCGTGATCGCGCCGGAGGCGCACCCAGAGCTGCAGCGGCTGGCGCTCGAGGGGTCGATCCGGTGGGAGCGCCGCCCGTATGCGGACGGTGACCTCGAGGGCGCGCTGATCGTGATCGCCGCCACCAACGACACCGACATCAACATCCGCGTGTTCGACGACGCCGAGCGCCGCGCGATGCTCGTCAATGTCGTCGACGTGCCGCCGCTGTGCAACTTCATCCTGCCGGCGATCGTCCGCACCGGACCGCTCGCGATCGCGATCTCCACCGCCGGTGCCTCGCCGGCGCTTGCCAAGCGGATGAAGCGCGAGATCTCCGAGCTGTTCGGCGAGCCCTACGCGATGCTGGCGGTGCTGCTGAACGAGGCCCGCGGCTGGGCGAAGGCGACGCTGCCGACCTACCAGGACCGCAAGGAGTTCTTCGAGTCGATCGTCAACGGCGACCCGGACCCGGTCGAGCTGCTCCGCGCCGGCGACGTGGAGGGCGTGCGCGAGCTGGTGGCGGCGGCGCAACGCACCGCCAGCGCCGGCGTGACGACCCGACCTCACCCACCTCGACGAGTCCGGCCGCGCGCGGATGGTCGATGTCGGCGCCAAGCCGGTCACCGAACGCCGCGCGGTGGCGCGAGCGGTGGTGCAGGTCTCGTCCGACACCGCGCGCAAGGTGCTCGCAGGCGACGCGCCAAAGGGCGACGTGCTCGGGGTCGCGCGGATCGCCGGGATCCAGGCGGCCAAGCGCACCGCCGAGCTGATCCCGCTGTGCCACCCGCTGCCGCTGTCGTTCGTCGGCGTGGAAGCTTCGGTGGACGCGACACCGGCGAGATCACGCTGACGGCGGAGGCCCGGACGACCGGCCAGACCGGCGTCGAGATGGAGGCGCTGACCGCAGCCTCGGTGGCGGCGCTGACGGTCTACGACATGGTCAAGGGGATCGAGCGCGGGGCCGAGATCACGTCCGTGCAGCTGCTCTCCAAGGCGGGCGGCAAGTCGGGCGAGTGGCATCGCGGCTGACGCCCGACCCCACCACCGCGCCTATGCTCTCGCGGCGATGAGGGCCGCGATCGTCACCGTTTCGACGTCGGTTGCCGCGGGCGCGACCGAGGACACTTCGGGCGCACGCGCTCGCGGAGCTGCGCGCGGGAGGCCGGCGCCGAGGTGGTCGCGCAAGAGGTGGTGACCGACGACCAGGCGGCGATCGAGGCGGTGCTGCGCCGCCACGTCGATGATGACGTGGCCGCTGATCTTCACCACCGGCGGAACCGGCTTCACGCCCGACGACGTGACGCCGGAGGCCACGAGGGCGGTGATCGATCGGGAGGCGCCGGGCTACGCGGAGGCGATGCGCGCCGAGTCGGTGAAGTACACGCCGATGGGGATCCTGACCCGCGGGGTTTCGGGGATCGCCCAGCGCACGTTGATCGTCAACTTCCCCGGGCAACCCGAAGGCGATCGCCCAGCTGTGGCCGGTGATCGCGCCGACGCTCGAGCACGCGGTCGCGACGCTGCGACGCGAGGGTGGCAGGCCAGCCGGCCATTGAGCTGCGCGGACTGACGCGCCACTTCGGCGAGCGGACCGCGTTGCGGGACGTGTCGGTGCAGGTCCCGGCCGGTGCGACGCTGGCCGTGCTCGGACGCAACGGCGCGGGCAAGTCGACGCTGCTGCGGATCCTCGCGACGCTGCTGCGCGCCTCACGCCGGCGACCGTCGAGCTGCTCGGCGAGCCACTACCGCGTCGCGCCTTCGCGGTTCGCGGGAGGCTCGGGCTGCTCGCGCACGACCCGCTGCTGTACCGGGATCTGACCGCGCGCGAGAACCTCCGCTACCACGCCCAGCTCCATCGCATCGACGCCGGCCGGGTGGAAGAGCTGCTCGAGGCGGTGAGGATGGAAAAGCGCGCAGATGACCCGGTGCGGTCGCTCAGCCAGGGCATGGTCCAGCGGATCGCGATCGCGCGCGCGGTGCTGCACGGGCCGGCCGTGCTGCTGCTCGATGAGCCGCGGGCGAACCTCGACCCGGCCGCCGCGGAGCTCGTCGAGCCGCTGATCGGAAGGCCGTCGGGTCGCACCCGGGTGCTGACCAGCCACGACCCGCAGGCCGCGCTCGCAGAGGCTGATCTCGTCGCTCGGGCTGCAGGACGGACGCGTCGTCCTCAGCGGCGCCGCCAAGGACGTCGGCGCCGACCAGATCAAGGAGCTGTACGGGTAGATGCGGACCGTCGTCGCGCTGCTGCGCAAGGACCTCCGGCTCGAGCTGCGGACGTTCGAGACCGTGCCGGCGATGGTGTTGTTCTCGCGTCGCGGTGTTCGTGATCTTCCACTTCGGCTTCAACCGGCCCGACGATCGCCGGGCAGCTCGCCGGCGGCGTGCTGACGGTGACGGTGCTGCTGGCGGCCCTGCTCGGGGTCAACCGGCTGTTCGTCGCCGAACGCGAGCAGGGCGGCTTCGACGGCTTCCTGCTGGCGCCGGTCGACCGCACGTCGCTGCTGCTCGCCAAGGCAGCGGCGCTGTACATCTTCCTCGTCGTGCTCGAGGTGGTCGCGGTGCCGGCGTTCGGGGTGCTGCTGCTCGGGCCGTCGCTCGGGCCGCCGCTGCTCGGGCTGATCGCGGTGCTCGCGCTGGCCAACCTCGCGCTGGCGGTGATCGGCACGCTCGTGTCCGCGATCGCCGTGCAAACGCGCGCCCGGGATCTGATCGGGCCGATCATCGCGCTGCCGCTGCTGATCCCGGCGCTGATCGCGACCGCGCGCGCCGCCGGCCCGCTGCTCGCCGCCCACACCTCGGGCTCGCCGCCGGGTAAGTGGATTCTCGATCCTGGCGCTGTACGACGGCGTGTTCGCGCTGATCGCCTACGCCGTGTTCGATTTCCTGCTCGAGGACTAGGGGCTCGCAACCCCGCGAGCTACTTGATCAGTCCGCGCCGCATCGCCTCGGCGACCGCGGCGGCGCGATCGGCCACGCCAAGCTTCTCGAGCACGCTCTTGACGTGGGTCTTGACGGTCGAGGCGGAGATGAACAGCTGCTGGCCGATCTCGGGTCCCGAGAGGCCGTCGGCGATCAGGGACAGCACCTGGGACTCGCGGCCGGTCAGCAGACGGCCGGGCGCTCTGCTCGCGCTCGCGAAGCTCCGAGACGAGGCCGGACTGGATCTCCTGGGCGAGCACCGTCTGCCCGCGCGCGACGGCCGCGATCGTGTCGCAGATCTCGTCGATCGTCGCTGCCTTGGTCAGGAACCCAGCCACGCCGAGCCTGACCACGTCGTAGACCAGGCCGCTCGAGCTGTCGGCCGAGAGCATCACGATCCGCGTGGCGAGTCCCTCGTCGACGATCGAGCGGACGACGTCGACGCCGTCGAGCGTCGGCAGCGCCGCGATCGAGCAGCGCCACGTGCGGGCTTCAGCTGGCGGATCTCGTCGAGCGCCACCTGCCCGTCGCGGGTCGCGCCGACCAGCTCGAGGTTCGGCCGTCTCGTGACCGCCCGCGCGACCGCCTCCTGAAAAACAGGGTGGTCCTCCGCGATGTACACGGTTGTCCGCTGCGTCTGACTGGACATCGGGCCGCCTCGGCACGAAGTCTACCCCGCTATCCCCCAAAAGGAGGACCATCGCGAGCCACTTGGAGGATGTGCGGCTGGCCGGCGGACGGCGGTGAAAGGTCGGTCGCTCTGTGCCACCGCCCGATGCGCCAGGCGCCGCGATGATCGACGATTCAACGGGTGGCACCGAGGGAGAACGGGAACCGTCTCCGCAGCATCCGATGCCCTCGAGTGGGCGGAGGTCGCCGCGATGCTCGGGGACTACGCCGACGCCGTGGCGTGGCTCGAGTACGTCGAGCGAGTCGACGGAGAGCTGCCGGAAGCGTTCGTCGAGCGCCGCGCCGACTGGGTCACCAAGGCGGCAAACGGCTAGACCGCCGTAGAATCAGGGTGTGCGCCTAAGCGCCCGTCTGAGCCTGCGGAACCTGTCGATCGCCACTGCCGTCACGGTCGCGACTGCGCTCGCGCTCGTGTTCTTCTATGCGCCGCTCGACGCCGACCAGGGTTTCGTCCAGAAGATCTTCTACATCCACGTTCCGCTGGCCATCGTCTCGCTGTGCGGGTTCGTGCTGGGAGGATTCCTGGCCATCGCGCACTTGCGCACGGGCGACCGGAAATGGGACATGCGCTCCTACGTGGCGATCCACATGGCGCTGATCTTCGGCGTCGTCGGGCTGATCTGCGGCAGCATCTGGGCGAAGGCCTCGTGGGGCCACTGGTGGGTGTGGGATGACCCGACGCTGGTGTCGTTCTTCATCGTCCTGCTGATGTACATGACTTACCAGCCCCTGCGGTTCTCGATCGAGGACCCCGAGCGACAGTCCCGGTACGCGAGCGTGTTCGCGATCGTCGCCGGCGCGTTCGTGCCGCTCAACTTCATCGCCGTGCGCTGTCAAACGGCTTCGTCCACCCGCGGGTGCTGACGGTCTCCGGCGGCAACCTGCCCGGCTCGATGGGGCTGACGTTCGTGGTCTCGCTGCTCGGTGTCGCGCTTCTGTACGCGACGCTGTTGCGGTACGAAATCGCCGCGAAGATGACCCGGATGCAGGTCCGCCGGCTCCGCCGCCAGCTGCTCGGCGAGCGACTCGGCAGGGCCGCTGAAGCGGAGTGCGGCGCCCTCATGATCGGGATCCTCGCAACCGCTCCGGCTCTGCCGCTGCACTCGGCCGGCAAGTACGTCGCCGGCGCGTACATCGTGTTCGTTGTCGCGCTCGTGATCTACCTCGGGATCATGGCCATCCGCCTCGGGCACACCCAGCGGGAGCTTCAGGAGCTCAAGCAAGAGGTCGAGGAGCGCGAAGCAGCGGGCGAGCGCAACGAAGACCTGGAGCGGGTCGGATGAGCGAGCTGCTGGCCATCGGGATCTCGCACAAGACCGCGCCGGTCGAGGTTCGCGAGCGGCTGGCGCTGCCCGAGCAGCGCGCCTACGAGTTCGTGCGCGATCTGCGCGGTGCCGCGGCCGTCCAGGAGGCGGTCGCGATCTCGACCTGCAACCGGACCGAGCTGTACCTGGTCGTCTCCGAGCCGGTCGAGGCCGAGAGCACCGTGCTCGGGATGCTGGCCAGCCAGGCCGGGATCCGTCCCACCGGGCTCGCCTCGGCGATCTACTCGCACCGCAACTGCGACGCGGCGCGCCACCTGTATCGGGTCACCGCCGGGCTTGAGTCGATGATCGTCGGCGAGGCGGAGATCCAGGGGCAGGTCAAGCGCGCGTATGAGACAGCGCTGCGTAAGGAGACCACCGGCCCGCTCACCAATCGCCTGTTCAAGGCGGCGCTCGAGACCGGCAAGCGCGTGCGGACCGAGACCGCGATCGGCGAGCGCCAGCTGACGCTCCCCGGGGTCGCCGTCGCCCTGGCCAGGGAGGAGCTCGGCTCGCTCAGTGGCCGCGACGTCGTGATCATCGGCACCGGAGAAACAAGCGAGTTGACCGCTCGCGCGCTGGCCGACAGCGGTGCCCGCACGCTGTTCGTCGCCAACCGCCGTCGCGACCGGGCGGTCAGCCTCGCGCGACGGTACGGCGGCTCCAGCGTCTCGTTCGACGAGCTGCCAGAGGCGCTGATCAAGGCCGATATCGTCGTCGCGGCAACCGCGTCGCCGCACCTGCTGCTCGAGGCGCGCGAGCTGTCCGAGGTCATGGACGTCCGTGCGCACCGGCCGCTGTTGCTGATCGACCTCGCCGTGCCGCGCGACATCGACGCCGCCGTCGCCGAGATCCCGGGCGCGTCGCTGCACGACATCGACGACCTGGAGGCAGTGATCGCGCGCAACCGGCGGGTGCGCCAAGCGGAGGCGCGCAAGGCGGAGGGGATCATCGAGGAAGAGATCCAGCATTTCGCGACGTGGCTCGGCTCGCTTGAGGTGCTGCCCACGCTCGCGGCGCTCCGAGCGAAGTCGACGGAGCTCGCCGACCAGGTGGTGCGCGAGAACCGCGGCAAGTGGGAGTCGGCCTCGGCCGCGCGATCTTGAGCGGGTCGACGCGATCGCCCGGGCGATCGTCAACCGGCTGCTGCACGGCCCCACGACGCGGATGCGGGAGCTTCGCGACGACCGCGTTCACGCGCGGATGGCGCTCGTGCGCGACCTGTTCGGTTTGCCCGAGGACGAACTCGGCGACGCGGCGCAAAGCGCCGCTGAAGATCAGCCGGAGCTCGCTGAGGTCAGAGCGCTGCCGCAGCGCCGGCGCTGATGCGTCTGGGCACCCGCGGCAGCGCGCTCGCGCTAGCGCAGGCGCGCTGGGTGGCCGCGCGGCTGGGCGACGACGTCGAGCTGGTCACGATCAGCGGCGCCGGGCCCGTCGATGACAAGTCTCGCTGGGTGTCCGCGCTCGAGCGCGCACTGCTGGCGGACGAGATCGATGTTGCCGTCCACTCCGCGAAGGATGTTCCCGCCGATCTCCCGGAGGGGCTCGAGCTGGTGGCGATCCCGCCCCGCGAAGACCCCCGCGATGCGATCTGCGGCGCGCCGTCGCTCGCCGCGCTGCCGGCCCGCGCGCGCGTCGGCACCAGCAGCCTGCGCCGTGCGGCTCAACTACGGGCCATCCGCGATGACGTCGAGGTCGTCGAGGTCCGCGGCAACGTCGACACCCGCCTGCGGAAGCTCGCCCAGGGGGAGTGCGACGCCCTCGTGCTGGCGCTCGCCGGGCTCCGCCGGTTGGGCCTTGCCGCGGACGGTGTGCTCGATGAACTTGTGCCGGCCGCGGGCCAAGGGGCGCTGGCGCTCGAGGCGAAGGCAGGTTGGCAGGTCCCCGACGCGCTCAGCGACCCCGACGCGACGGCCAGCGTTCTGGCCGAACGCGCGCTGACCAAAGCCCTCGGCGCGTCGTGTAACAGCGCGGTGGGCGCGCACGCGGTTCGGGACGGCGACGGGCTCGAGCTCAGCGCGTGGGTGGGGAGCACTGACGGCTCCACGTGGATCACCGACCGTCTGAGCGGCGAACCACAGGGTCTGGGCGAAAGGGTGGCGGAGCGGCTGCTCGCCGCGGGAGCCCAGGAGCTCTTGCGATGACCGTCTACCTGGTCGGGGCCGGCCCGGGTGACCCGGGGCTGCTCACCGCCCGGGCGCTCGAGCTGATCGCGACCGCCGACGTGATCGTGTACGACCGGCTGATTCCCCCCGGGGCGCTCGACGGGGCGCGCGCGGACGCGCTGAAGCTGTACGCCGGGAAGGAGGGCGGGGGCCCGTCGATGCCCCAGCCGGACATCGAGCAGCTGCTGGTGGAGCACGGCCGTGCCGGTCGCGCCGTGGTCCGCCTGAAAGGCGGTGACCCGTTCGTGTTTGGCCGTGGGGGCGAGGAGGCCGAGGCGCTGCTGCGAGCGGGGATCCCGTTCGAGGTCGTTCCCGGCGTGACCGCCGGCGTCGCCGGGCCGGCCTACGCGGGGATCCCGGTCACCCACCGCGAGGCGGCGAGCGCGGTGGCGTTCGTCACCGGCCACGAGGATCCGGCGAAGGCCGAGACGGCGCTCGATTACGGCGCGCTGGCGAAGTTCCCGGGCACAGTCGTCGTGTACATGGGAATGCGGCAGCTGGACGCGATCGCCACCCGGCTGATCGAGGGTGGTCGCGATCCCGATGAGCCGGCGGCGGTGATCGAGCGCGGGACGCTCGCCGGCCAGCGGACGGCGACTGCCACGCTGGCGACGATCGCCGGCACGGCCGAGGCCGAACGGATCAAGGCACCGGCGATCGCCGTGTTCGGCGCGGTCGCTGCGCTCGGGGAGCGGATCGGCTGGATCGCCACCGCGCGCCCGTTGCTCGGCCTGTCCGTCGCGGTCACCCGCGCGCGGGCGCAGGCCAGCGGTCTGGCCGCCCGGCTACGGGCCCTCGGGGCCGAGGTGGTCGAGGCGCCGGCGATCCGGATCGCTCCGTTGGCGGCCGAGCTACCGCCGATCGAGCGCTATGACCTCATATGCCTGACCAGCCCGAACGGCGCGCGATTGCTGTTCGAGCGGCTGGCGGAGCGGGGTCAGGACGCCCGCGCGCTGGCCGGCGCCCGGGTCGCGGCGATCGGACCGGGGACCGCCGCTGCGTTGCGCGAGGCGGGCGTGATGGCCGACGTGGTGCCGGAGCGGTTCGTGGCCGAAGGGCTCGTGGAGGCGCTGGCTGGCCAGCCAGCCAGCCACGTGTTGATCGCCCGCGCCGCCGAGGCACGCGACGTCCTGCCGGAGGCGCTGCGCGCCCGCGGTGCTGAGGTCGACGTCGTCGCGCTGTACGAGACCGTCGCCGAGCCGCTGGGGCCGGAGCAGCTGGCCGCGGCCCGGTCCGCCGACTACGTGACCTTCACCTCCTCCTCGACGGTCAAGTATCTGGTTCGACGCGCTCGGTGACGCCGGGCCCGGTGACGCCCGGCTCGTCAGCATCGGGCCTGTGACCAGCGAGGCGCTCCGGAAACGGGGTCACGAGCCGCACCTCGAGGCGGAGGACCATGACATCGAGGGACTCGTGCGGGCACTGGTCGGCGACGCGTTAGGGTCACGCCCGTGAGCGCTCCCGTGATCACGTTCGTGTCGGATTACGGTCTGGAGGACGTGTTCGTGGGAATCTGCCACGGCGTGCTCGCGCGGATCTGCCCGGAGGCGCGGGTGATCGACATCACCCACGGGATCGCCCGCCACGATGTCCGCGGGGGGCGCTCGCGCTGCGCGCCGCGCTCCGCTACATGCCGACCGGCGTACACCTGGCAGTCGTCGACCCCGACGTAGGCGCCGAGCGCCGCGCGGTCGCGGTCCGCACGGCGGACGACAGGCTGATGGTCGGACCCGACAACGGCCTCCTCTGGCTCGCGGCGATGGAGGCGGGCGGGATCGTCGAGGCGGTTGACATCGCGGGCTCGCCGTGGCGGCTCGAGCCCGTCTCGGCGACGTTCCACGGCCGCGACGTGTTCGCCCCGGTGGCGGCGCGGCTCGCCCACGGTGCCACGCTCGACCAAGCCGGGAAGCCGGTCGATCCGGCGGAACTGGTCCGGCTCGAACTGCCGAGCTCGCTGCATGAGAACGGGGCGCTGGTCGTCCACGCGGTCCACGTCGACCGCTTCGGCAACGTCCAGCTGAACGCCACACACGAACAGCTCGTCGAGCTGTCGTTCGGGCTCGGTTCTCCGGTCGAGCTCGAGTACAACGGCGGTACGGAGCGGGCGCAATATGTCCGCACCTTCGCCGACGTCGACTCCGACGCGCCGCTGCTCTACGAGGATGCCGAGGGCGCGCTGGCGATTGCGGTCAGCCGAGGCAACGCCGCCGAGCGGTTCGATATCGCGGTCGGCGAGCAGCTTCGGATTCGCCCGGCGTGACGGCGCTCGGCCGTCCGCGGCTGCACTTTCGCGTCACCGACTCGACGAACGCACGGGCCCGCGAGCTCGCCGCCGCCGGCGCGCCTCACGGGACGGTGGTGACCGCCTCCGCGCAGAGCGCCGGCCGGGGCCGGCAGGGCCGGACGTGGACCGCGCCTGCCGGCCGGGCCCTGCTCTGCTCGCTCGTGATCCGCGAGCCGCCGCGGTTGTTGCCGCTCGCCGCCGGGGCGGCGGTCGCCGACACGGTCGGGGCCGAGGCTCGGCTCAAGTGGCCCAATGACGTGTTGCGCGACGGGCGCAAGGTCGCGGGGATCCTGGTCGAGGGCCGCCCTCAGGAGCGCTGGGCGGTGGTTGGAATCGGCCTGAACGTCGCGATCGAGCCGGACAGCTTCCCCCTTGAGCTGCGCGATACGGCCGGCACCCTCGGGCTCGAGCCCGCGGAGATCGAGCCCAAGCTAGACCAGTTGCTAGGCGCGCTGGAGAGATGGTTGCGCGCGTCCGACTCGGACCTGCTCGAAGCCGTCAGGAGGCGGGATGAGCTGCTGGCGCAGCCGGTTCGCTGGAGCGGCGGCGAGGGGCGTGGAGCGGGGATCGACGAAGCGGGCCGTCTGCTCGTGGAGACAGCGAACGGGCGGGTCGCGCTCGATGCCGGTGAGGTGCACCTGCTGCGGTAGCCCCGCGTCAGGCCGCCGCTTCGGCGTCTTCGGAGTCGTCGAACTCGTGATCGTCGTCATCCGACTCGTCATCATCATCGGGGTCGTCATCATCGGAGTCGTCGTCGAAGTCGTCGTCCTCATCGGGGTCGTCAAACTCGGCGGACCGCTTGATCTCCCGCTCGTCTTCCTGCTCGGGCCGTTCGTCCTCGTCGAGGTGGCCGTTCTCGCTCGCCTGTTCTTCCTCGAGCTCGAGCGGCGTCGCCGTCTTCACGGCGTCCTTGGCGGCGGTGGCGCCATCGGCCCCGCCGTTGCTCTTGCGGCGGCGGCGCTTGGAGCCCCGCCGGCCCTTGGGGAAGTTGCGCAGCAGCTCACGCGCGAGCGCTGCCGGCTTGCGGGCCATGCGCGTACGGGCGCCTCTGAGCGCCTCTTCGGCCTCGGGGGTATGGGCGAGCGCCGCAGCCAGCAGCGCCGCCGACAGCCGCCGGTCCTCCTTGCGCGAGGCGTGCGCGAGTCGCCGTGCGTTGCGCGCGTGCGCGGCGCCGCTGGAGTTGACGAGCAGTCCGAGCAGACGTTTGGTCTCTGGCCAGCGCTGGACGGCGTACTCCTCATGCACCTCGCGCGTGTATTCGGCCATCCGCCAGATCCACGCGTTGGCCTGATCGCGGCGGCCGATGCGGCGCTCGGCCAGGGCTTGGAGCATGATCTTCACTCCCTCGCGCCGCTCGTCGCGCGGCCAGGCGGCCATGATGTCGACGGCGGTGTCGAACGCCTCGGCATCGCGAGACGCGGCAATCTCCTGGAGGGCGCGCAGGCGGAGCTGCGCATTGCGGTTGCGCTGGAGCGCGGTGATCAGGAACCGCCGCTTGAGCTCGCCGCCGCGGTCGAAGTGGAGCATCGCTTTGGCGCGCCGCCACCCCGAGGGCGCGACCCGGGCACCGGCCAGGGCGGCCCACACGTGCTGCTCGCCGTAATCCAGGTGCTCTACGGCGATCCGCCACAGCTCGCGCTCGAAGACTTCGGCCCGCCGCTCGGGATCGGGAGTCACCGGGAGGACGCGGCGTTCGACCCGCACCCGGCGGCCACGGCCGCGGCGCACGGGACCAACGACGATCGCGCCGCCACGGTACACGTCGCGGTCGAGCAGCGAATGCAGGGTTACGACCGGGTCGTCATGCTTGGTCGCCGGGTGGACGAAGTCGACGACGATCCCCGCCTCCTTGCCCGGATGGCGTCGGGTGACGCGGCCGACCCGCTGCTGGTAGATCCGCTTTGAGGCGGTCGGCGCGAGGTGCATGCAGATCGTCGCCCGGGGGCTGTTCCACCCCTCCGCCAGCAGCTGCGCATTGACCAGCACATCGATCTTGCCCGACTCGTAGTCGGCCAGGATCCGCGCCAGCTCGCGCTTCGGCGTCTCGCCGGAGACCGCCTTGGCCTTCATCCCGAGGTCGCGGAACGACTGCGCGACGTTGTAGGCGTGGCGCACGCCGGCGGCGTAGACGACGCCCGGGACCCCATTGAAACGGGTCTTGTAGAGGTCGGCGATGGCCAGGTTGAACGGCGTCTGATCCAGCAGCTCGGCCAGCATCTCCTGGTCGAATTCGGTGTCCACCTCGCCACGCCGGAGGGGCACTTTGGCGATCGTGCGGACGCCCGGTCCCGGCGGGATGCGGATGCAACGCAGCGGTGCGATCACGCCGCGGCGCGCGGCCTGCGCGAGGTCGAATCGGGAAGTCTGCGTCGGGAACAGATCGGTGACGTGGCGCGCGATCAGCGCGCCGGTGGCGGTCATGCCGATGAAGATCGGTCCGGACCAGCGTCGGATCGCCGCCGAGGTCTTCTCGCCGAGCGCGGTGTGGGCTTCGTCGCAGATGACGATCGCGTACGCGTCGGAGATCCGGCCGGAGTTGCGCACGAACCACTGGTAGGTCTCGACCGTGACCGGTCCGTTCGCGGCATCGTGACCGTCGAGCAGGGGGGCGGAAATACGGTCGCGATACCCCCGGTCGCGCAGTTCCCCGTTGAACTGGTCGACGAGGTTGCGGCGGTGGGTCAGGATCAGCGTCCCGCCGGTGCGCGACCCCTCGACGAAGCCGAGCGCAGCGACGGTCTTGCCGGCGCCCGTTGCGTGCTCGAACCAGAAGCGGCGATCGGCGTTCGGGTCCTCCGCGGCATCGGAGAGCTCCTCGTCCTCTTCGTCGGGCTCGTCCTGCCAGTCCTGGGGCTCGTCGTCTTCCTCTTCGTCCTCGTCGGCGCCTGGTTCCTCGCCGGGGATCGCAGCCGATGCGAGCCGCACCGGTTCGGCTGCCGCGGTGGCGTTGCCGTTGCCGTTGCCGTTGCCGTTGCCGGTGAGCTGGGCCTCCGCGAGCAGCGCAGTCAGGGTGCCCGATAGCGCGTCGACCTGATGGGCGGACAGCACCGTCCCGTCGGCCAGATGGGGCTCCTCCTCGGACAACAGCCGCTCGAGTCCAAGGAGCAGCGAGTAGTCGCGTCGCCACTCGATGGACGGCGTCTTGCGCCCCTCGTCGACCTCCGCGAGGGCAGCATCGAGCGCCCGGCGCCTGGCGGAGCCGGGTGCCAGCGCGTCTTCGAGCGTCTCGCTCTCGTAGACGAACCGCTCACGGGTGAGCAGCTCCGCACGCGCGATCGCGGCAGGACTCGGGAAAGGGGTGGATTCACCCATTGGAATCGATGAGTTGCGTCGGAATGGACGAGCCGCGGCAACAGGGCGGAGCGGCTCAAAGCAGTCTCGGCTGGACGCCGGACACGGCGGGAGGACCCTCAGATGCGACGCCCCCGCGCCTTACTGGCATGGAGGATAGCGGCTGATTTAAGCAGATCACAGGTATGGCAAGCTGTCGCCCCGTGAAAGCGCGTTTCTGCGTTCCGGTGCTGGCGGTCGCGACGGCGATCGCGGGGTGTGGGACCACGGCGCGGAACGCTGCACCATCGGCGGCGACGGTCACCCGCGCGTTCAAAGGATCCCCGCCGCCGCTCGCCTCGCTCCACGCGCAGGGCAACCAGCTGCTCGCCGGGGGCCCCTCGGCCTTCAAGGCCCGGCTGGCGCGGCTGCGTGGCTACCCGGTGGTGGTCAACCTGTGGGCATCCTGGTGCGGGCCCTGCCAGTCGGAGTTCCCGGTATACCAGCGCGTGTCCGTCTCGTTTGGCCACCGGGTGGCGTTTGTGGGGATCGACGACAAGGATCAGAGCGGGGCCGCGCGGTCATTTCTGCACCGGTTCCCGGTCACGTACCCGAGCTACCTGGATCCGCAGGGCAGGATCGCCCAGGCGATCAATGCTTACTCCGCGTATCCGCAGACCTTCTATTTCAATTCCCGCGGAACCATGGTGTACGACAAAGCCGGTCCGTATCTGAGCGTGTCTGAGCTCGAGCGCGACATCCGCTTCTACCTCCACGTCGCATGAGTGGCACCGCGCTGTACGAGGTCCGCCGGCTCAGTGGCGAGGACGAGTTTCATTCGGCGCTCGTGCTCCGCCACGAGGTGTTCTGCGTCGAGCAGGGGGTTCCGGCGCACGAAGAGCTCGACGGCCGCGACAACGAGGGGCTCCACCTCGTGGCGATCTCCGCAGGCGAGGTCGTGGCCACGTGTCGCCTGCTGATGGTCGGGCCGACCGCGCAGTTCAGCCGGCTGGCCGTCCGCCAGGGACTCCGCCGGCAGGGGATCGCCACCGCGTTGCTCGAGCTCGCCGAGCAGGAGGCCCGCCGAGCCGGGTCGAGCCGGCTCGTGCTCCACGCGCAGACGTACGCCCAGGGGCTATACGAGCAGGCCGGATACAGGATCCGCGGACGGGTCTTCGTCGAAGCGGGGATCGAGCACATCGCGATGGAGCGCCGGCTTGGCTGACGCCGGGCGGCCGGACGCGCGGTCCGGAGATTCGGATTGACCCGCTCACGGGCCAGCGCACGATCGTCGCCGGCGCTCGGGCCGGGCGTCCGGGCGGCGGACTGCGTGCCGAGGCGCCCGATCCGCTGGACCCCGAGACCGATCCGTTCCTCGAGGGTCACGAGGACCGCACGCCGCCCGAGCTGTACGCGGTCCGGCCGGGCGGCGGCGCCCCCGACAGCCCTGGGTGGCTGACCCGGGTCGTCCCGAACCTGTACCCCGCGCTGACACCAGACGCGCCCGAGCCCGAGCCGAGCTCGGACCGGGATCTGTTCTGGGCCGGCCCGGCGCGCGGTGGCCATGAGGTGATCATCAACTCGCCCAAGCCGGTGATGTCGCTCGGCGAGCTGACGGTGGACGAGGTTCGGACCGCCGTCGACACGTGGCGAGCGCGAGCCCGGTTTCACGCCGCCGCGGCGTATGTCCACGTGCTTGTCAACGAGCGCCGCGAGGCCGGCGCGTCGTTGCCCCACACCCACGGGCAGCTGTACGCGCTGGACTTCGTCCCCGCCGCCGTGGCGCGCGAGCGCGAACGGTTCGGCGCCTACACAACCCGGACGATGGGGGGCAACCTGCTCGGCGACCTCGTCCAGGAGGAGGTGCGGCGGCGCGAGCGGATCGTCGCAATCGACGACGAGGCCGTGCTGATGGCCGCCTATGCCGGCCGGGTCCCCTACCAGCTGATGATCGCGCCGCGGGTACCGCGCCTGCGCTATGAGGATGAGGGGCCGACCGGCGCCGCGATGCTCCACGGCGCGCTGAATCGACTGGCGGCGCGGCTCGGCGCCTTCCCGCCGCTGAACCTCTGGGTCAGGACCGCTCCCCGTGGAGCGGAGCACTACTCGTGGCGGATCGACATCCTGCCCCGGCTCACGCACCTGGCCGGACTCGAGCTCGGCGCGGGGGTCAACCTCAACATCGTCGCCCCCGAGCGTGCCGCCGCGGAGCTGCGCGACGCCGGGCAGCGCTGACCTGGATGAGTTAAGGGATCTCTGCGGTTCCTTAACTCATCCACGTCCGCCGGCCGTCACTAGCATCGGCCGCGTGCGGGCCTTGATCCAGCGTGTCTCCGGCGCTTCGGTTTCCGTGGATGGCGCGGAGATTGCGGCAATCGGGCCGGGGCTGCTGGTGCTGCTCGGGGTGCGCGGTGGCGACACCGAGGCGGACGCCGATTGGCTGGCTGACAAGGTGCGCGCGCTGCGCGTGTTCCCGGACTCCGAAGGAAAGATGAACGAGCCGATCGGCGACCGGGAGGTGCTGTGCATTTCGCAGTTCACGCTCTACGGGGACGTCCGTCGTGGCAACCGGCCCTCGTTCGTCGACGCGGCCCGTCCCGAGCTTGCCGAGCCGCTCTACCAGCGCTTCAGCGACCGTCTCGGGGCGGCGCGGGGCGTGTTCGGCGCGCACATGGAGGTGGCGCTCGTCAACGACGGGCCGGTGACGCTGCTGATCGAGTCCGCGTCCGGATGACGCTGGCCCGGCAGTACGCGAAGCTCTGCGACCTGCGCGACTTCGACGATCCGGAGCTGCTCGCCGCGGTCCGCTCACTCGTCCCGGAGCGCGATCCGCTCGCCTACATCGAGCGCAAGGTGTGGGAGTTCGCGATGGTGATGCTGTTCCTGAAGGAGACCGGGCACCTCGATGGCCGCTCCCGGGTGCTGTCGGTCGGCGCAGGCAACGAGCGCATCCTGTTCTGGCTCACCAACCACGTCGGCGAGGTGGTCGCCACCGACATCTATGGCGAGGGTCAC
Organism: uncultured Solirubrobacterales bacterium; assembly: GCA_963794825.1. Lineage (GTDB taxonomy): Bacteria > Actinomycetota > Thermoleophilia > Solirubrobacterales > Solirubrobacteraceae > Palsa-465. The sequence goes on along the minus strand of CAWCFB010000003.1, from coordinate 525,495 downwards.
TTCGCCGCCCGGGAGGCGCACGTCTCGATGCTCGAGGACCCAGCCGCCCATGCGCCCGCTTACCGCTGGCGGCCTGACCGGCTGCGGGTGCTGGCGATGGACGGACGCAGGCTCGACTTTCCCGACGACAGCTTCGACGCTGTGTTCACCGTGTCCTCGATCGAGCACTTCGGCGCTCCGGGGCAAATCGCGCGCTCGGCATCGGAGATCGGCAGGGTTCTCAAGCCCGGAGGCCACGCGATCATCGTCACCGAGTGCCTGGTCTCCCACCATCCGCTCGATTCGGCGCCGGTCGAGCTGACGATCCGCGCCGCGACGCTCGGCCGCCGCCGTCGCCATGCCACCCTCCGGCGGCGCTCGCGCCTCGGCGAGGTGCTCACGCGCCGCGAGCTCGACTCACTGATCGTCAAGCCTTCGAACCTGGAGCTGATGCAGCCGCTCGACACGCATCTGTCTCCCGAGACGTTCGCTCACATCACCACCCCGACCGCCGACGGGCACCTGAACGCCGACGGCGGTGATACCTATCCACTGATCCTGATGCGGATCTCGCGCTCGGTGTTCACTTCGGCCTGCTTGGTGCTGGTCAAACCGGCGTCGGGATAATCCCTGCTCATGCAGCGGTACAGCTATCTGTTCTCGCAGCTCGTCCGGCGCGAGCTGCGCCAGAAGTACCAGGGCTCGGTGGTGGGGGTCTTGTGGTACTTCGTCAACCCGTTGCTGCTGATGGCCGTGTACGGGGTGATGCTCGGGCCGCTGCTCAAGGCGACGCACTACTCCGACTATCCGATCTTCATCCTGGCCGGCCTCGTCGTGTGGCTGTTCTTCGCCCAGGGGCTGCTGGCGGCGGCGACCTCGCTGGTGGACCAGGCGTCGCTCGTCTCAAAGGTCCGTTTCCCGCGTGAGACGATCCCCGCGGCGTCGGTCACCGTCCAGCTCGTGCCCACGGTGGCGATGCTGGTCGTGTTGATCCCCGTGACGCTGGCTATCCGCTCGAACGCGAGCGCCTCGCTGCTGCTGCTCGTGCCGGTGCTCGTATGCCTGTTCGCGTTCACGCTCGGACTCGCGCTGATCGCGGCCGCGTTGCATGCCTACTTCCGAGACGTGCAGCCGATCCTGAGCGCCGTGATGCTGCCGTGGTTCTTCCTCTCGGGCGTGCTGTTCGAGCTGCAGACGCTTCCGGGCGTCGAGTCTCACCATTGGGTGGGCTCGCTGCTGCGCTGGGTCAACCCGGTGGCGCCATTCATCGACGCCGTCCGCAGCGTGATCTACGGCGGCCGCGGCCCGGGCCTGGCCACGCTCGGGTACGTCCTCGCGGCCGCGGCGGTCGCGCTGGCGGCGGGCGTGACCGTGTTCCGGCGACTCGACCGCGAGCTGGCGGTGGTCCTGTGAGCCGCGAGCTGGCGAACGGCGAGATCGTGCTCGACGACGCGTGGCGGTCGTTCTCGCCGCGCGGAGATCGCGGTCGGACGCTCAAGGAGCTGTTCGCCTCAGCCGGGCGGAGCCGGGCCGCCGCCGAGCTGGCGCCTACGCAGGCGCTGGCGGGGGTGTCGCTGCGCGTCGCCCCGGGCGAGACACTCGGGATCGTCGGCCGCAACGGCGCGGGCAAGACCTCGACGCTTCGCGTGCTCGCGGGGATCATCCCGCTCCAGAGCGGATTCGCGGGCTGCGGCGGGCGGGTCGCGACACTGATCGAGCTCGGCGCTGGATTCGGGCGCGAGTTCACCGGCCGCGAGAACATCAAGGTGTCGGCCGCGCTCCACGGCATGTCGCGCGCGGAGGTCGAGGACCGGATCGATGAGATCATCGCCTTCTCCGAGCTCGGCCACTTCATCGACGCGCCGACGAAGACGTACTCGTCGGGGATGCTCGTACGGCTGGGCTTCGCGGTCGCCGCTCACCTGGAGGCCGACATCCTGCTGATCGATGAGGTGCTCGCAGTGGGGGACGAGGCGTTCCAGCGCAAGTGCCTGCGCCACATTCACGGGCGCATCGAGCAGGGGACCACGGTGGCGCTCGTCTCGCATGCGCCGGGCACGATCGAGCGCGTGTGCCGGCGGGTGGCCGTGCTCGACGCCGGAAAGGTCGTGTTCGACGGCCCCACCGCCGAGGGGCTGCTGTTCTATCACCGAACGTTGGGGATCGAGGCCGCCGACCAGGCCGCCGCCCGCGAGGCGCGCGATGGCGCTGTCTCGCTGCGCGTGGCGGGACTCGAGGACGGTGAGGGGCGTCCGCGGCAGGTGTTCGAGACGGGCGAGCGGATGCGTGTGGTGACCGAGCTGCACGCCGTCCGCAGCGCGCCCGAGGCGACGCTTTGTGATCGACATCCGAGCTGCATCCGGGCAGTCGGTGTTCAAGACGCGCCACCCGCTCCCGGCGGCCGGCGGCAGCGGGCGGCTCGTGTTCGAGATCCCCAGCCTCGCGCTGCTCGGCGGCGACTACGACATCGCGCTGGGCATCCACGAGCCCGGCGACACCGCCCCGGGGATCGATCGGCTGCTCAGTTTCAGCGTGGCCGCGGCCGAGGACGTCGAGGGGGTCGCCGACCTGCGCGGCACATGGGCGTTCACGGGGGCGCCGGTGGAGGCGGGCCGGTGAGGGACCCCGCCGACGCGCTCGCGCAGGCACGCCGGGACGCGGCCGCCAGCGGCGGCCCGGACGTCCTGCCGGCGCTGGGCGGCGAGACTGTCTCGGCTCGCCGGCTGGCCGAGTGGGCGATCATCGAGCCGCTCGAGTCGGAGGTCTACTCGACCCGCCGTTTCGGTCGGCCGATCACGGCCGTCAAGCGGCTGTTGCTGCGATTGATGCGCCAGTACTTCGATCAGGTCACCGCGCAACAGAGCCGCTTCAACGCACACCTCGCGGCGCACGTGATCGCGCTGGAGGACCGGATCGTCGCGCTCGAGCGCGCCGCCGGAACGGCTGCCGACGAGCCGCCCAAGCAATGAGGGTTTCACAGGTGCTGTGCGCCGCCGGTCCAGTGGACGCGGTGACGAACCAGGCGCTGGCCTGCCGAGCGCTGTTCGAGGCCTGGGGCTGGGACGGCGCGGACTACTCCGCGGTGCTCGCGCCGGGGATCGGGCGCGACGCGATTCACCACCTGCAGGAGCTCACGCCGCGGCCCCACGAGGTGCTCCTGCTCCACTACTCGGGCTACGCTCGGGGACTCGAACCGCTGTTTCAGGCCGCGCCACGGAGCCTTTTGATCTCGCACAACATCACTCCAGCCAGGTACTTCTGGGAGCACGAACCAGTCGACGCCGTTCGCTGCGAGCTCGGCCGCGGCCAGCTGGGTGAGCTGGCCAGCACGATCGATGCGCTGGCCGGGGTGTCCGAGTACAACGCGCAGGAGCTGCGCGAGTTGAGCTCGCGCGAGGCGTCGGTGATACCCGTGCTGTTCGACCGCTCGGCGCTTCCCCCGCCTGGGCCGCCACCGCAGGGGCCCCCGACGATCGTGTTCGTGGGCCGGTTGACGCCGCACAAGCGCCAAGACCTCGTGATCGGCGCGTTCGCCCGCTACCGGCGTGAGCGTCCGGACGCGCGGCTCGTGCTCGTGGGCGTGCCAATCACGCCCAGCTTTGGCGAGCAGCTGCGGCGGCTCGCCGATGAGCTCGCGCCCGGCGCGGTGACGTTCGAGGCCGGGATCTCGCCGGAGCGGCTCGCCGAGCACTATCGCGCGGCGCACGCGTTCCTGTGCCTGTCCGAGCACGAGGGGTTCTGTATCCCGCTGCTCGAGGCGTTCCACTACCGTGTCCCGGTGATCGCGCGCGACCGGGGTGCGATCGCGGAGGTGCTGGGCGGCGCGGGGGTGCTGCTGGAGGATGAGGACGGACTGCAGACGATCGCCGAGCTGCTGCGGATCGTCGTCGACGACGCCGAGCTGCGGGACGAGTTGACCCAGCGCGGCGAGCAGCGGCTCGCGGTCTATGACCACGCAGCGACGGCCGCCAAGCTCCGCTCGGCGCTCGAGGTCCTGGCATGAGGCCGCGCCGGCGGCTCGCCCTGCTCGGCGTCAACCGCTCGCTCCTGCTCCGGGTCCTGATTCGGTTCGGCCACCCGAAGCTCCGCGAGCTGCGCGCCCGCGCCCTCGAGCGCAAAGGTGTGACGGGGCTGACGCTCGGGCTGATGCTCGGCCGGCTCGAGCGCGGCGTCCTCCGCGTCCCGCAGGGCCACGCGGGGGGCCTCGCCTTCGACATGCGCTATCTGCCGGTGTCCCACGCCCACTTCGGCTCGATCGCCTTCGGCAATCTCGAATCGGCGGTCCAGGAAGCGATGGTCAGGCACCTCGGCGAAGGCGGCGTGTTCTACGACATCGGGGCGAACCTCGGCTTCTTTGCCCTGCTCGGGGCTCACCTGGCGGGACTGCGCTCAGGTCACGTGTACGCCTTCGAGGCGGCGCCCGACAACGCGGAGGCGATCCGCTGCAACGCGAAGCTGAACGGGATCGGCAACCTGACCGTGATCGACAAGGCCGTCGCCGCGAGCTCCGGTCGCGGCCGCCTGCAGGTGGTCGACGACCAGAGCTGGTCGAAGCTCGAGAACTACGGCGAGCATCCGTACACCGAGCGGGTGATCGATGTCGACCTCGTGGCGATCGACGACCTCGTCGCGGCGGGTGAGCTGCGGCCGCCGACGGTGGTCAAGATCGACGTGGAGGGCGCGGAGCTGGCGGTGCTCGAAGGGATGCGCTCGACGATCGACGCTTACCGCCCGGCGATCATCTGCGAGCTCCATGACACCCACGCGGGGTTCGTCACCGCGATGCGGGCCCACGGATACCGGCTGATCAACCTCGAGGGGACGATCCCGGTCACCCAGGAGGGAGCGAGCGCGCACGCGCTCGCGCTCCCGCCGCTCGACGAAGGCGATTAGAACGGGCTGTAGCCGGGACCGGTGTAGATCCGGTCGTAGCGCCGCAGCGTGCACCGGCTCGGGCCGGGCACGGATGGGCTCTCGCGGTACAAGGCGTAGCCCTGGTTGACGCGCAGCTCCGGCCCGACGGCGTCCTTGGGCCGCCCATTGGCCAGCGTCGCGAGGATGTAGTCGGCCTTGCGCGACACCTGCACGTGCGGGTAGTCGGTCCCGAGCAGCGGTAGCTGCGAGCACAGTGGCCGCGAGTCGAGGAAGTAGGCCGCCCACAGCTGGAGCGGCGGCCACATGTCGAGGCGGATCGAGGCCCCGGTGGGCAGCGACCGGGCCCACGCGCTCAGCTGGATCGTGGCCTGGGGCAGCTGATAGCCGGTCGCTTTGAGGTCCGAGACGGCACTGCCCGCAGTCGCGATGGCGAGGATCGCGATCAGCCCGAGCCCGGCGCGCCGAAGCCTGCCGGCGCCGAGCACCGCGACCAGGACCACCAGCGGACCCACGAAGGCCAGCAGCTTGAACTCGAAGTAGTAGCCGTACTGCCGGTGGCGCAGATACGTGGCCAAGGCGATCCCGACCACGAACAGCCCGCCGAGCCCCCAGGCGAGCGCCCGCGGCTGAGCGGCGAATCCCCTGATCGTCAGCGCCACGATCACGGCGAACAACACCCAGCCGAGTATCGAGTTCGGTGAGGAGAAGAAGAAGTTGAACGGCACGAAGTGGCCGAGGTCGCCGCCCCACGACTGCAGCGAGGTGCCCGGAGCCAGCACCTTGACGGCGCTGACCACCTTCTGGCCGACGCCGTAGACGGGCACAGCCAGAAGCGCCGTCAGGGGGATCAGGTAGAGCAGGCTGGCACGGCCGCGATACAGGTCGCGGAAGCGAAGGACGCGCTCACCGGCCGCGATCCGGCGCCGGCGTCCGCTCCACAGGAACACGAGGATCGGCACCGCTGGTATCGGCACCGCGAGGGGATAGGCGAACGCCAGCACGAGCGTGAACAAGACGAGCAGCACCAGCGTCCCTCGCCGCGTGGCCCATGACAGCCCCGGTTGCACCATCCACCAAGCGAGCACGAGGCAGAAAGGCATCGCGAAGAAGCCCCAGGTCTGATTGAAGTACGGGTTGAGCACCGTGTACAGCGCCATCCGGTCGAGCCCGGCGAGCGCCATCGCGGCGAGTGCGATCGCCCACGGCGCGCCGAATACGTCGCGGGCGACCAGAAACAGGCCGATCGCTGCGAGCGCGAGGAGCGCCGCGGCCAGCGGAGCGAGCACCTGCCAGGTCGCGAGGCCGGAGATCGAGGAGATGCTCGCGAGCGCGTAGTAGATCGGGTACTTGGACGTCCACGTGGGCGGCATCTGGTTGACCGGAACCTGCAGGTTCGTGCCGGTCGGGTAGGTGTGCTTGAGGAACTCGGCGGTGCCGGTGGCCAGATGGGCGTCGGATCCGGTGCCGACCGGAGCGGCGTAATGCTGCACGAAGACCATCGGGACCAGCGCGACGACGAGCACGACGAAGGCCAGATAGGCCGGCCAGCCGATCCGGCCGAGCGCCAGCTCGGGCCAGCCCCGGGTCCTGACCGTGTAGGCCGCGAGCACGGTGCCGGCGACGAGCAGAACGGGGAGCGAGACGTGGTACGGCACGCCGGCGAACCCGAGCGCGGTGAAGGCCAGTCCGGCCGCGCAGGCGCCGGTGGGCAGAACCCACAGCAGCTCGTAGCGCCGCAGCGGCGCGGGCAGCAGCAGCCGCACGAGCCCGAACCCGGAGAGACCGAACACCACCACCGCCGCCGCCAGTGCGCGCAGCGTGTCGGGCACCCCGGAGAGCGCTTCGTGACGCGGGCGAGTGTTGAAGTGCCAGGCCAGCGCAGCGAGGGCGATCAGGATCAGCAGCGCCAGCCCGCGCTCGCCTCGACGGCGGCCGGCTTCGCTTAGCCCGAGCCGTCCGCTTGGCGGCGCGCCTCGCTCAGAACCCTCGTGAGGAAGACCGGATTCCCCAGTAGATACCGGCGCCACATCCTGTCCGGCTCGATCATGAGTCTGAAGATCCATTCGAGTCCATTGTCGGCCAGCCACCGTGGGGCGCGCGGCGTATGGCCCGATACGTAGTCGAACAGCGCCCCGACGGTCCAGGTGACCGCGCCGCCGAGTTGATCAGCGTAGCGGTCGACCCACAGCTCCTGCTTCGGCGTACCCATGCCGACGAGCACGATGCGAGGGCCGTGGGCGTTGATGTCCTCGATCACGCGCTGGTTGTGGGGCGAGTCGAGGTCGAAGAAGCCGTGGTGGGCACCGACCACGTCGAGGCTGGGGTACCAGCGACGGAGCCTCGCCGCGGCCTCGCGCGCGAGTGGCGGCTCGGAGCCGAGCAGGTAGATCGACTGACCGGAGCGCTCGCATAGCGTCGCCAGCCCCCAGATCCAGTCGGCGCCGGTCATCCGGTGGGGGACGGGCATGTTCAGCACTCGCGCGGCCAGCCGGACCCCATAGCCGTCGCAGTAGACGAGGTCGGCCTTGCGCAGCGCGTCGCCCAGGCCCGGGGTCACCCGCGACTGGTTGACGACGTGGGCGTTGACGTACATCACCCGGCGCGTGCGCGCCTCGGAGGCCCAGCCGGAGATCGTCCGCAGCAGCTCCGCAGGCTGCCCGAGGTCGATCGGGATGTCGAAGATCGGGGACGAGGGACGGAGCCCGGGCGGCGTCGGCACGGGATCGTCGCCGTTGGAATGGCGCACGGCGTGAGCAGTCACGTCGCGCTGATGGTACGCCGCCGGCGGCACAATGGAATTCAGTGGCGCCAACTGTGACGATTGACGCGCGAGACGGCTATGGGCCGCAACCGCGGGGCTGGGGGCGGTACGCGCGCTGCCTGGTCGACGGCCTGCGGGCGGGGGCTGCGGACGGCTTTGCGCTCGACGTGCTCGAGTCCGGGGGCGCCGGGCCGGAGATCCTGTTCGAGCAAGTAAAGCTGCCGCTCGCGCTCCGGCGGTCGCGCGCCGCGGTCGTGCACGCCACCAACTGCTTTCTGCCCTTGGCGCGGCCGTGTCCGGGGGTGGTGACGATCAACGACCTGGCGTTCGAAACCTGGCCGGGAGACTTCGCGCCGGCGACGCTGGTGAAGTACCGGGTGTTCGCGCGGCTGGCCGCCCGCTCGGCGCAGAGGGTGATCTGCCCGTCCGGATATACGGCTGATGACCTCTGCGCGCGGTGGGGAGTGGCGCGCGAGCGGGTGCGGGTGATCGCGGACGCTCCCGCGCTGCCGGTTGGCGCGCTCGAGCCACCGCCCGGGCCCTACGTACTCGCGGTCGGGGACCTGCGGCGCAAGAAGAACGTAGAGGCGCTCGTCCGTGCCTTCGTCGAGCTCCGGCGGGAGGCGAGGATCGAGCACCGGCTGGTGCTCGCGGGACTCGACGCAGGGGCAGGGGCGGTGCTCCGCGCGGCGGCGGACGGTGAGCCCGTGGAGTTCACCGGCTACGTATCCGACGAACGGCTGGACGCGCTGATCCGTGGCGCGGACGTGCTGGTTCACCCCAGCCTGTACGAGGGGTTCGGGCTGGTCGTGCTCGAGGCGATGGCCCGCGGCACCCCCGTGCTCGCGGCACGGGCGACGGCGCTGCCAGAGACCGGTGGCGACGCAGCCGCCTACTTCGAGCCGGCGGATCCAGACGGGCTGAACCGAGCGCTGGGCGAGCTGCTGGCCGACGAGGGCGCGCGCTCTGAGCTAGCGCGGCGTGGACTCGCGCGCGCCGCGAAATACTCGTGGGAACGGACCGCGCGGGAGACCGCCGCCGTCTACCGCGAGCTTCTGTAGGACCGCGGCCGCGGCCACGATCAGGCAGGTGGCCGCCCCGAGGCCGAGCCCGGCCCGCGGGCCAAGCCAGGCCATTGTCGCGCCGACGATCGGGCCGCCGATCGGGGTAGAGCCCTGGAAGGCGACGAACCACAGTGACATCACACGGCCGCGCATCTCTGGCGCCGCCGTCAGCTGCAGGGTCGAGTTGCCCGTCGACATGAACGAGATGCTGGCCGCGCCGGCGAGGGCCAGCACGATGATCTCGACGGCCAGGGACGGCGCGAGCGCGGCCAGCCCCATGGCGACGCCGAACCCCGTGGCGGCGGCCGTCAGAGCCCCGATTCCGGTCCGGCCCCGGGCCGCGACGAACAGGCCGCCGGCCACCGCGCCGACGCCCATCGCGGCGGTCATGAAGCCGTATCCGGTGGCGCCGGCGTGGAGCGCGTGGCTCGCCATCACCGGGAGCGAGACCTGAAACTCGTAGGTCAGACACCCGACGGCGGCCATCATGACCAGCGGAACCGCGAGCTCGCGGGTTCTGCGCACGTAACGGAGGCCCTCGCGGAGCTGGCCGGGGCTCCGTGGCTGTGGGCTGGTGGGACGCAGCTCGGTCGTGTCGAGCGTCAGCAGCGAGGCGACTACGGCGACGAAGCTTCCGGCGTTGACCAAAAAGCAGACGCCGTCGCCGACGGTCGCAATCAGGATGCCGGCGACCGCCGGACCGATCGTGCGGGCGACGTTGACGAGCACGGAGTTGAGCGTGACCGCGTTGCGGAGGTACTGGGCCCCGACCAGCTCGAGCATGAACGACTGCCGGGCCGGATTCTCGAACGCGTTGTTGAGACCGAGCAGCGCGGCGAGCACGCCGATCTCCCACACGTGTACGTTGCCGGTGACCGTCAACAGGCCGAGGATCAACGCTTGGACGCCCATCGCCGTCTGGAGCGCGATCATCACCTTGCGCTTGTCGACCCGGTCGGCGATCACGCCTCCGTAGGGCGCGAGGATCAACACGGGGAGCGTCTGCAGGGCCACGATCAGTCCCAGCGCGGTGCTCGAGTGCGTGAGCGTCAGCACCAACCACGACTGGGCGGTCATCTGCATCCACGTGCCGATCAGCGAGATCGACTGGCCGGCGTAGTAGCGGCGGTAGTTGGGGACGGCCAGCGCGGCGAACGTCAGCCTGCCCGCGCGTCGGACGCGCGTCACTGCTTCAGCTCCGCGGCCAGCGCCTCGAGCGCGGGCAGCGCGCGTTGCAGCTGCTGCCGATCCCCGTCGGAGAGGGGCGCGAGCGCGGCGTTGAGCGCGTCGGTGCGCTCGCGCCGGATCCGGTCGGTCAGCGCGCGTCCGGCGGCGGTGGCGCTGACCAGCGCCGCGCGGCGGTCAGTGGGGTCGGCGATGCGCTTCAGCAGACCGGCCTCAGTCAGGCCGCCCACGATCCGCGAGAGCATCGTCGGGTTGACCGATTCGGACACCGCCAGCTCCGAGAGGCCGATCGGCCCTTCCCGGGTGACGGTGAACAGGATCGAGATCTTCGTGGGAGTCAGCCCCGCCGCCGCAGCTGCCGGCGTCGTGCGGAGGCGCCGGTGCAGGCGACCGATCACCGCCCGTAGGCGGGAGGCGGTTTCGGCGTCGATGATGGGACCGGCGGTGGTGGTCGTGAGGTCGCTCCGGAAGGTGCTTGCTTGCTGGCAAGCATTAGTGTAGCGGGTCGTCCCGAGTGCCCAAAACCCCGCGTGCGTCGTCCCCGTCCTCCGCGCGTCACGGGTTATTGACGCTCAGCGTCACTAACCCCGCTCTGGGCGGGGCCACGGCGTGGTCGCCGGGGTTATTGCCACGGGTTTGAAAACCGTTCGGCTTGGGCAAACCAGGCGGCAAGGAGGCCACCCACCACCAACCGGCCACCAGAGGCAGTTCAGTTCGTCGGATAGCCGCTCGGAACCCCGCCGTTCCGGGCGGCTATTCGTTTACGCGATGGTCGTCGCGCCGGAGGGCGTCCGTGAACCGCTTCGGCACCGCCGCGTACTCGCCCTCCTCCCACAGCGTCACGACAACGAGCTCGCCCTGGCCGGGCCGGCAGACGTAGAGCAGCGTCCGGCGTTCCAGGTCGCGGACCAGCACCGTTCCCCGCGCTCCCGGCTCCACCCGCTCGGCCGCGTGGGCCCGCGCGACCCGCGAGGCGATCTCGGTCTTGGCGTCGAGCGTGCCGCGGACCCGCTGGCGGAACCGCTCGGCGGCGTGGTCGGTGACGGCGACGAGCATGTTTCTGGGATCGTGCCACGGCGATGGACACGACGATCCTGTTGTTGAGTGTCGACGAGGCGCCGCTGCTGGCGCACTCGCTGCCCGCCGCTGTGCAGGCCGCCGCCCGGGCCGGCGCGTCCGTGAACGTCGTCGTCGTCGACAACGCCTCGAGTGACGAGACCAACGCGCTCGCGCTCGAGCACGGCGCCCGGTATCTGCGACTCGAGCCGCGCCGGAGTTACGCCGCCGCGATCAACGAGGCGATCGCTCAGACCACCGGCGACGCTGTGCTGTTGCTGAATGCGGACTGCGAACTAGATCCCGGCTTCCTGGCGGCGGCGCTACCGCGGCTCGCCGAGCCCGGGGTCGGATCGGTCGCCCCGAAGCTGCTGCGGATGCAGGCCCCAGGGGTGCCACTCGACGCGATCGACGCCGCCGCGATGTACGTCGACCGGCACCGCAAGAACGGGCTCGTTGGCCACGGCTGCCCCGCGACGGCGTTCCAAACGCCCGCCGCCGCGTTCGGCGCTGACGGGGCCGCTGCGCTGTACCGTCGCGAGACGCTGCTCGACTGCGCGCTCGATGGCCGTGAGGTGCTCGACGAGGATCTCGAGCTGTGGGCGTCGGACGCCGACCTCGCGTGGCGGGCCCGGTTGCTGGGCTGGGATTGCGCGTACGAGCCCGGCGCGGTCGCCCACCACATTCGCACCTACAGTCCGTCGACCCGCGCCCGGGTGCCCGAGCACTCCCGCCGGATGCAGTTCCGCAACCGGCTGCTGATGATCGTCAAGAACGAGACGGGCCGCGGGCTGCGGCGGGACGGTCTGCTGATCGTGGGCTACGAGCTGCTGGCGCTTGGCCACGTCTTGTTGCGCGAGCGCCATCTGCTCGGCGGCTACCGCGAAGCGTGGCGCCTGCTGCCCGGGGCGCGACGGCGCCGCGCGCAGGTGCAGGCGCGCCGGCGCGTCGAACTGCCGCCGTTCGGTCTCAGGCCTCCGGCCTAGGCGTCTCACCGACCGCCGCGGCTTCCGGAACCGCGCGGCCGTTCGGCTTGCGGCGGGCGCCGCGCCACCGCCGAGGCGCCCCGAGGGCCTGCTCGTAGACGTCCCATGTCGCGGCGGCGGCGTCGCTCCAGCTCCACTGCGGCGGACTGGGCGCCGGCCGGGTGAGCGACTCGGCACTGCGAATCAGTCCCTCGAGATCATCGACGGCGGTCAGGGCGGCGCGGCCGTCGAGCACCTCCCGGAGCGCGGGCACATCGCTGGCCGCGACCGGCGTCCCGCACGCGAGCGCCTCGACCGGCGGCAGCCCGAAACCCTCGTCGTCGCTCGGGAAGACGAGCGCGTGCGCGCCCGTGTAGATCGCCGCCAGCTCGTCGTCGGTGACCTCGCCGGTGAGCGTCACATCCGGAAGCTCGCGGGCCCACTGGCCCGCCGAGCCGACGAGGACGAGTGGCATCGTGCGCTCCGCCCGGGCCAGCGCCGGGATCCGCTTGCGCGGGTCGGGCGTGCGCAGGCCGCCGACCCAGAGCAGATATTCCTCGGGCAGGCTGTATTGCTCGCGAACGGCGTCGACCTCGGCCTGCGAGCGCGGATGGAGCGTCGGCGCGACGGCCTCTGCGATCACTTCGATCCGCTCGGCCGGGAGCTCGAGCACGTTGATCGCGTCCTCGGCGACCGCGCGGGTGGGCACGATCACCCGCACGGCGCGCTGCACTGCGAGGTAGCGGAGCTTGAACCGGAGCCCCGAGCGGAGGTACTCACCCCGTCGCTTCAGTGGCACCAGGTCATGGAGCGTGACGACCATCGGCACCGGCGAGCGGAGCAGCGCCCCGTCGATCCAAGGCGCGTGGAACACGTCGCAACGGCGCGCCCGAGGCTCGTGTGTCTCCGAGATCTCACCGCGGTCGAGCTCGCGCAACGCCTGGAGGAGGCACCGCGCATAGCGGCCGATCCCGCGGGTGTCCTTCCCAGGTCTCGAGTCGAACGCGACCCTCACGGTGCGATCAGGCTTTCGATCCGGTCGACGTAATCGTCGACGTTGAATCTCCGGGCGGCCTCGCGCGCGGCGGCACCCATCGTTTCGCGCCGCGCGAGCACGTCGAGGATCGCGGTGGCAAGCTCGCTTGGCCGTCCGGGCTCGACCAGCCGCCCCGTGACGCCGTCCTGCACCACCTCGGGAAGGCCGTCCACCCGCGTCGCCACAACCGGCGTACCGACCGCCATCGCCTCCGCCAGCACGGTGCCGAAGGGCTCCTGATAGGCGGGGAGCACGAGCACGTCGAGGTGGCGCATCAGGCTCGCAGCGTCGGCCGTCCACGGCACGTGCTCGATGCCCGGCGCTGCCTTGACAGTGCTGGTGTACGCCTGGTCGGCGCCGTAGGGGTCATCGCCGATGATCACGATGCTCGCGTCCGGCTGCTTGGAGCGGATCGCCGGGGCGGCGCGGACTAGGTCGAGTGGTCCCTTGCGTGGCTCGATCCGGCCCACGAAGCCGATCACCGGTCCGTTGCCGGTCGGCCATCGGGAGGGAGTTTGGGGCGGGTCCGGATCGACGGGACCGTAGACGACATGGGCATCGAGCCCGTCCAGCCGGGCCGCGACCGCCTGGGAGTCGGCGAGCACGATGTCGGCGCGGGACCAGAACCGCGGCACCCTGCGGACCATGTCGTGGATGTGCAGAACCCGGCGCACGCCGCCGGGGAGCGCCGGGAGCAGGCGTCCGCAGACCCCGCCATTGAGGTAGCAGACGTCGTGGTCGCGGGCCAGCCGACGGGCGCGCGGCCAGCTCGCCACCGCCCGTGCGCCGCTGCGCTCCGCCAGGCCTCCAACCGGCAGCGGCTCCCACCGGTAGCCAGCAGCGCGCGCTGCGTTGCGGAGTGGCCCTTCGCCCGGGGTCGTGAGCGTGATCCGCCAATCGCGTAGCGAGAGGCCACGCAACAGCCTCAACAAGTGAAGTTCTGCTCCCCCTTCGTGGTCCACGGGCGCGACCGCGAGTAACCGTCGCATCGCGAATCCACTCTATTGCGGTGTGCCCGCCGATGTCGGGCGATACCGTCGCCGGTGTGCTGGATTACTACGAGCAGCTGTGGGAGAGGCTGCCGGACGACCTCGCGGCGCCCGATTTCGCCCGTCGCCGCGAGTTCCTGTTGCGCGAGGCGGCCGATGGCGAACGTGCGCTGGACCTCGGCTGCGGGTTGGGCGATTTCACCGCCGAGCTGGCTCGCGCCGGGGTTCGAGCGATAGGGGCCGAGGTGGCACAGGCGGCGGTTGCGCGCGCTTCGCGTCGCCACCCGGAGGTCGAGTTCTGTGTCGTCCCGTTCGACGGCCCGCTGCCGTTCGACGACGGCGCTTTCGAGCTCGTGTGGGCGAGCGAGGTGATCGAGCATGTGGCCGACACGGCGATATGGCTGTCGGAGGTGCGGCGGGTCCTCGTACCGGGCGGCCGGCTGTTGATCACGACGCCGTCGCACGGGCGGCTGCCGGTGCTCGTGCGGGGAGTCGAGCGATTCTCGGAGCCGCTCGGCGATCACCTCCATCTGTACACGCGACGCTCGCTGGCGCAGGTGCTGAACGAGTTCGGGTTTGCGCCCGTGCGGATCCGTGCGGTTGGCGGCGTGCCGCTGCTGTGGCGTACGTCGTTGTGGGCGCAGGCGACGCGATGAGGGTGCTGATCGACGACACCTATGCGCAGCGCGCTCCGCATTCGGGGACCGCGGTGTATGTCTCGCAACTGGTCCTCGCGCTGGCGGATGCCGATGTCGTGACGGTGGCCAATCCCAGGCGGGGGGCGCCGGCGGGCGGTGGCGCCGGCAGTGCCCGGAACCTGTTTGCCGACCGCTGGTGGGAGGAGTTCGAGCTGCCGCGCCGTGCTCGCGTCCTCGGCGCTGACGTGATCCACCATCCGCTGCCCGCGGTAACCCGGTTGCCCGGCCGGTCCGCGGTCGTCGTGACCGTCCACGACCTGGCCTTCGAGCGGATGCCGGGGATGTTCAATGCTCGCTGGCGCCGCTATGCGCTGCTTTCCCACCGCGCCGCGGCGCGCCGCGCCGACGCCGTGATCTGCGTGAGCGCCACGACCGCGTCGGACGTGCGCCACTTCTGGGGGATCGACCCGGCGCGGATCGTGGTCGCCCCGCACGGACCGGGCCAGCCACTGGTTATCCCGGAGCGCGGCGAGCCCACGCACTTCCTCTACGTTGGTGACGGCGAGCCGCGCAAGGACCTCGGGACCCTGCTGCGTGCCTACGAGGCGTACCGCGCCGGTACGAGGACCGAACCGCTCGGCCTGGTGGTGGCTGGCTCGGCGACGGTCATCGGGGAAGGGGTGCGGGTGGAGCGAGGTGTCGACGCGGCGCGGTTAGGCGTCCTCCACGCCGGCGCGGCTGCGCTCGTACATCCATCGCTGTACGAGGGGTTTGGGCTGACGCCACTCGAGGCGATGCGCGCAGGAACGCCGGTGATCGCGGCACGCGTGGGGGGCATCGAGGAGGTGTGCGGGGACGCGGCAGTGCTCGTGCCCGCAGGGGACGTAACCAGATTTGCCGAGGTGATGACCGAGATCGCCGGTTCCCCCGAGCTGCGCGAGCGGCTCGCCGCGCACGGCCGCGAGCGCGCCGCCGGATTCTCGTGGGATGCATCCGCACGGGCGCACATGGGCGCATACTCTCTAGCCAAGAAATGAAGATCGCGATCCTCGGCACCCGCGGGATTCCCGCCTCGTACAGCGGCTTTGAGACCGCGGTCGAGCAGCTCGCCTCCAGGCTGAGCGAGCGCGGGCACGAGGTGGTGGTCTACTGCCGGCCGCACGTCGTGGACCCGACGCTCACCCGCTACAAGGGCGCCGAGCTCGTGCACGTCCGGACCGTGCAGAACAAGTACCTCGACACGTTCGTGCACACGGCGCGGTCGGCGATCCATGCCGCGCGGGTGACCAAGCCCGACGTCGCGCTGTTCTTCATCGCCGGCAACTCGCCCCTGTGCATGATCACGCGGTGGGCGTCGATCCCCGCGGTGATCAACGTCGACGGCCTCGACTCCGACCGCCGCAAGTGGCCGGCCTTGGCCAAGTCATACCTGCGGTTCGCTGAGCGGACGGCACCCCGCTGGGCGGACCGAGCGATAACCGACAGCCACGCAGTGGCCGACATCTACGCCCGCCGTTACGGCAGGCGGATCGGCGTCGTCCCTTACGGCGTGCGCGATCCCGGTTACGAGGGTCTTGAGACGCTCGAGCGCCTCGGCTTGGAACCGCGCCGGTACATCCTGTTCGTCGGTCGCCTCGAGCCCGAGAACAATCCGCACCTGCTCGTGGAGGCGTTCTCCCGGATCAGCCGCGACCGCGCCCACGACATGAAGCTGGCCGTGATCGGCGGTGCGCCGTACGCCGACGACTACATCCGCAGCGTGTGGCGGACTGCTGATCCGCGCGTCGTTTTTCCCGGCTACGTGTTCGGACGCGGCTATTGGGAGCTTCAGCACAATGCCTACCTGTTCTGCGCGCCGACCGAGGTCGGGGGGACACACCCGGTGATCCTCGAGGCGATGGCGGCGGGCAATTGCGTGCTCGTCAACGATCACCGGCCCAACGCGGAGACGGTCGGGGACGCGGGCATCTACTTCTCGGGCCAGGAAGGAGTCGACGACCTGACGGCTCAGCTCGAGCGGCTGCTGGCGAACCCTGCTCTCGTGGAGGAGTACCGCGGTCGTGCGCTGCGCCGTGCGGAGCAGTACTCGTGGGATGCCGTCACCGATCAGTACGAGCGTCTGTTGACCGCCGTGTGCGAGGCGCCCGGTCCGGGTTCGCTGCCCGCGTACCTGGTCGACGCGGAGCTACCGGTCGCGGTGGCCTGACAGCGCGGTCAGCCGACCCGGATCGCGGCAGACCGGCTCGTGTAGACCGGACCACGCAGAGGCTGCCAGGCGATTCGCAGGTAGCCGCTGCCCGGTGGCTTTGGGCGCGCGGTGAAGTAACCCTTGAGCTGATTGACCGAGACGGACTGGATTGTCCGCCAGGCGCCGTGGCCCGACCACCACTGGATCAGCGCCGCATGCACCTTGTCATGTGGCCCCGGGCGGATTTGTCCCCACACGAACATCCGACCGCCGCGGCCCACCCGTGGGGACGGGATCCAGATCGGCGTGCGGTAGGCGGCGTAAGCGGGCTTCTGCTGGCCGTTGGTGAACACCAGCCCCGTGTTGAACGTGTCCCAGTAGTACGGGCTGCTCTGCGGGTAGTTGCGATTGGGGCCGGAGTCGACCAGCAGGAACTGCGACACCGACCGCACCCGCCCGTTCCGCCAGGCCAGGTAATCGGCCTGGTTGATGTACGCGGCCTGCTCCGCGGGCGTGACGATCTCGCGCGGGTCCGGCGGGTTTGTCTGATAGCCGTACTCGGTGATGTAGATCGGAAGCTTGCGGTGGAGGCCGTAAGTGGCGAGCGAGCGGTCGAGCCCGCTCTCGAGCCGGTTGAGGTTCGCGAGCGGCACGTAGTCTGGATCCGGGCTGCTGTACGACGGTGTGTGGAAGAAGTAGTACGGATGGTGGGCGAAACCGGTGGTGCGGAACAAGCCGGGATGGGCGGCGACGAAGCTGCTCGCCTTGCCGCCGGTGGGGCAGCCGAGCGCGGCGGCCGCCCGCCCCGACAGTCGGCGATAGCTGCTGCTGACGCAGTACAGCGCGCGCAGGAACGGCATCGGCGTGGTCGCTATGTACGCGCCGGGGGTCGTGTAACCCTCTGGCGCCAGCTCGCCGATCAGGATCGTGTCGCCGCTGTGCCCGGTGTCGTGAAGCGCGCCGTAGGCGGCGTCGACGTAGGACCGGTACAGGCGCGGCGAGGCCAGGACCTGCGTGCGGCCGTACCGGCTCCATTGCGGCGCGAGCCAGCCGGGCTGGTTGGGCTCGTTCCAGATCGACCAGTAGTTGACTCGTGGCAGCGGCGTCGCCGGAGGTGTGGGCGTCGAGCTGCTCGGCGGAGCGAGACCGGCCTGCTGGAGCAGCAACTCCAGTCCGCTGGGGGAGTCGATGGTCGGCGTCGAGGGCGGCGTGTACGTGCCGCTGTAGCGTGCACCGAGCGCGTAGACGAACTCGCGAAACGCCTGGGCGCTGGGGTTCCAGTGATCGGCGGCCCGTGACGTCGGGGCGCCCCGGCCCATTGCCCACAGCGGACCCGGAGCAGTGATGTTGAAGTCGACTCCGATTCCGTACGTGGCGGCGAACTCCACGAGCCGGTCGTACGGCACCCAGTTGGCGGCGGGATATGAGGCCGGATCGGCGGGGTTGAAGCCCTTCGGCTCGCTGCGCGACGTCGGGTGCGGGGCGATCGCGGACCACTTGAGGTTCACCCGGACGCGTGTCACCCCAAGCGCCGCGAGCTGCGCGAGCGTGCCGCTGACCCGAGCGGAGGTGCCGTAGACCAGGTACGCGTCGTCCTGGAAGGTCGACTCTTGGCTGGCGCTGGCGTGAGCGACGCCCGGCGCAATCGCGGCCAGGCAGAGCAACGCAGCGGCCACTGGGACGCGGACTCGCATGCGCGGCGAGGCTAGCAATCACCCGCCGGCGGACAGCGCCGATTCGTACGCGGCGACCGTCGCCGCGCCGCACTGCTCCCACGTGAAGGCCCGCTGTACCGTCGCCCTGGCCGTGGCGCCAGCGGCTGGGTCGCCGAGCAGCCGGTCGATCGCCGCAGCGAGCTCACTCGGCGCGTACGGGGGCACGAGCGTGATGCCGCCGCCTGCGCCGGCGATCTCCGCCGGCCCGTCCTCCCCCTGTGCCCCGATCGCCGGAACGCCGCCCGCCATTGCCTCGATATATGCGACTCCGAACGCCTCGTCGACGCTCGGGAGCACGAACACGGAAGCGCTTTGGGCGGCGGCGATCGCCTGCTCGTGCGGGAGCCGTCCCCGAAGCTCGACGCGATCGGCGATATCGCGCTCCGCTGCCAGCGCGCCGAGGCGAGCACGCTCTGGCCCGTCGCCGACGATCACGTAGCGCAGCTGTGGGTAGGCGTCGCGCAGGAGCGCGACCGCCTCGATCACGTCGGCATGGCGCTTGCGCGGAACCAGGTGGGCGACCGTCACCAGTGTGGGCGTCCGGGGACGCGGGGCGGGGGTGTCGGGCACGTCGGCCCCGAGGTGGACGACAGTCGTCCTCCGCGCGCCGCGCTCGCTGCAGCGGCGCGCGGTCCCGGCACTGTTGGCGACGACGAGCCGTGCATGGGCAAGTGTCTCGCGGACGGCAGGATGGTGCTCGAGCGGACCATGGACATCGTGGCCGTGCACCGATACGACGAGCGGGACATCGGCCATGGCGCGGCGGGCTGCGTCGCCGGCGGGGACGGCGTAGTGGGCGTGGATCAGATCGAACGGAAAGTCATCTCTCGCGGCGCGAAGCGCGCGACGCAATGCGGGCGCTGCCCACCGTCCCCAGGCGCCGTACGCCCAGGGCCGTGGCGGCGACACGTATCGCACGAACCCGATCGAGATGCCGTCCAGCGTGGCGTGGCGGGGCTGACGGGCGGCGTTGGTGACAGTCGCGAGGTCGAGGCGCTTGACGGCGGCGAGCGGCGGTAGCGGGCGGTACAGGACGAGCGCCCTGACCTCGGCGCCCGCCGCCCGCGCCGCGACCGCCTGGCGATGCGCCCAGATCCCGCTGACCGGGTCGGCCGCCCGCGGGTAGTACTCCGCGACGATCAGGACCTTCAACTAAGGGGCCCCTGGGAACGGCTTGAATTTCAGCCTGCGCCGTTGATCCGGCGATCGGCCAGAAGCTGGCGCGAGAACGAGACCATGAAACGAGGGTTGTAGCGCGTGTAGCGCCGCCACAGCCGGCGCGGCTCGTGCGCGAGCCGGTACGCCCATTCGAGCCCTGCTTCCTGGATCCAGTTGGGCGCCTGCGGCACGAGGCCCGCGTGGAAGTCAAAGGCGGCACCTACGCCGACGAGCACCGGTGTCTCGAGCCGATCGCGCATCGCGGCCATCCACTTTTCCTGCTTGGGAACACCGATCCCGACCCACACCACATCGGCTCGCGATCGGTTGATCTCCGCCGCCACCGCGTCTGCCTCTTCGTTCGTCAGCGGACGGTGCGGAGGGGAGTACCCGCCGACGATCTTCACGCCCGGGAACCGTTGACGGAGGTTGAGCGCGAGCTGCACGAGCGCGCCCTGGTTGCGACCGCCGTACAGGTACATGCGCTGGCCCGTCGAAGCGGCCCGCGCGCAGGTCCGCGACATCAACTCAGGACCGTAGACGCGTTCGGCGAGCGAGTGGCCCAGCGCGTTGATCGCCCAAACCAGCGGCTGTCCGTCCGGAACATTCATCGAGGAACCGAGCAGCGCCGAGCGCAGTTCTGCATCCTCGTCGGAGGCCATCACGGTATGCACGTTGCAGACGCACACGTAGCCCTGCTCGCGCGTGGCGACCATCTGATCGATCCAATCGAGCGTGCGCTCGTAATCGGTCAAGGCCAGAGGGACGTCGAGCACCGTAACCGTGCTCGGTGTCCGGACCAGTCTCGGACGTACTTCGACATGACTCTCGGGCTGCATGATTTGAAATTCCTGACCTGGATCGGAAGGTATCCGTTAACACGGATTTTGGAGCTCCCGGTTTCGGTGTTACCCCAAACCTTTCCAAAGCTTCGCGCCGCGACCGGAAGTTAGGTTTGGTTTATCGGCTGCGAGGTATCCTGAACCAGGACAGGGAAGTCCTAGCGGTCCGCGAGCATCGCCCCCTTCTCGCGGGCCACGGGCGGCCCCCAGCCCTACCAGGGTCGTCCTTCGGCGGGGCCCGTACCTCACAATAGTGCGGTACGGGCCCCGCCACCATTTTGCTCGGTCACGGATAACCTGTCGCGCCGCGATGGACTGCGTTGTCACCGGCGGTGCCGGCTTCATCGGATCGAACCTGGTTGACGGGCTGGTTGCCCGCGGCGACAGCGTGACCGTGATCGATGATCTATCGAGCGGCCGCCGCGCGAACCTCGAGCGAGCCCTGGCGGCGGGTGCCCGGCTCGAGGTCGCCGACGTCCGCGATGCCGAGCGCGTGGCCGCAGTGTTCGAGCGGGAGCGCCCGGAGCTCGTGTTCCACCTCGCCGCACAGGTCGACGTTCGTCGATCGGTTGCGGACCCAAGAGCCGACGCGGAAGTCAATGTGCTGGGGATCATCGGAGTGCTCGAGGCCGCTCGCCGGGCGGGCGTCAGTCGCGTGATCAATACGTCGACCGGGGGCGGTCTGTACGGCGACGCCGAGCTGCTGCCCACGCCGGAGGACTACCCGGTCCGGGCGCTGGCGCCCTACGGCCAGGGCAAGTACGCCGCCGAGGGTTACTGCGAGCTGTACTCGCGGCTGTACGGCCTCTCCACGGTGTCGCTGCGCTACGGGAATGTCTACGGACCCAGGCAGGATCCTTACGGCGAGGGGGGCGTGGTCGCGATCTTCTGTGGCCACGTGGTCAGCGGCGCTACACCGACCGTGTTCGGCGACGGCCGCCAGACGCGGGATTGGGTGGAGGTCTCTGACGTGGTCGCCGCCAACCTGCTCGCCGCCGAGGCCGAGCTCACGGGCCCGATCAACATCGGCCACGGTCGCGAGACCTCGGTTCTGGAGCTGATCGAGGCACTCAACGAGGTCGCGCCGGCGGGGCTGGCGACGCCGGAGTTCGCCCCCGAGCGGCCAGGCGAAGTGCGACGCAGCTGCCTCGATGTTTCACGGGCTCGCGACGAGCTCGGCTGGCAGGCGACGGTCGGGCTCCGAGAGGGCCTGCAGCGGATCCTCGACGCCGGGCTATAGCTCCTCGGCGACCCGCGGCGCCTCGCGGGTGAAGTACCACCAGCCGAGGCCGAACAACCCGAGGATGATCACGATCGCCCCGAGGACGTGGAGCATGCCGCCGACTCCGCCGCCCGAGGTGTGCACCGGAGTGGTGAAGTACGGGACGTGGATGAACGCGTGACCCATCTGCGTGAGCAGCATGGCCAGTGGGTTGAACATCGCCACGTGCTCGAAGCCCTTGTACTTCGGCGCGGTGTACATGATTGGCGAGGCGTAGAAGAGGATCTGTGAGAGGACGTCCCAGATCGGCTGGATATCGCGGTAGCGGACGTACAACGCCGCCAGCAGCATGCCGATGCCGGTCGCCAGCAGGATGAAACCGATCGCTATCGGCAACAGCCAGAGCCAGCTGATGGCCGGCGTGATCCCGCTGGCCAGCGCGAACACGATCACCGCGATGAAGTTCATGGCCAGGTTGAACGTCGCCGTGAGCGAGACCGACAGCGGCACCGCCATCCGCGGGAAGCGGACCTTCCGCAGAAGTGCCTCACGCTGGACCAGGCAGGGGACCGACATCGAAGTCGCCTCGCCGAAGTAATTCCAGTAGACGATCCCCGTCAGCAGATACACGCCGTAATGGGGGATCGACTTGCCGACGTTGAAGATCTCGGTGAAGAAGACGTAGATCACCCCGAAGAACAGCAAGGGCCTCATCAGCGACCAGAAATAGCCCAGGACGGAGCCGAAGTACCGCAGCTTGAACTCGGTTCGAGCCAGCGTGAGCGTCAGCTCGATGAACCGATGCAGGCTGCCGCCGATGGCTGACGGCCCATACGTGCGCGCGGCGGTGGTCGTCACGGCGGCCAAGCTAGCAGCGCCGCGGGGCAATGGAGCAATGTCCGCACCGCGCCATAATCGCCGCGTGACGGTCCACTTCACCGATCCTGAGGACTCGCTGGGCCGCGAACGGGGCGAGACCATCGTCTGCATTCCCGTCTATGGGGCCCACGAACTGTTTGTGCGCTGCCTGGCCACCGTGCTCGAGCACACGCCAGCCGCGGTATCGATCCTCGTCTGCGACGACGCGAGCCCCGACGAACGCACGCAAGAGCACGTGGCAGCTCTCGACGACAGCGGAGGAACCGAGCACGAGCTGTTCTATGTCCGCCGAGACCGCAACGTCGGATTCCCAGCCAACGTCAACGGCGCGTTCGCCGCCGCGGCGCCGGCGGATGTAGTGATCCTCAACTCCGACTGCGAGGTCGCCGACGGCTGGATCGACGGCTTGCGCGCCGCCGCCTACAGCGACAGCCGCGTCGCGACAGTCACGTCGCTGACCAACCACGGCAGCATCGTGTCCGTTCCCGGGCCGGGCCCGGGTGCCTTGCCGGACGGATGGAGACTGGACGCCGCCGCCGCGGCGGTCCGGGCGGGTTCGCTCCGCATCCGGCCTTGGCTCCCGACCGCAATCGGGCACTGCGTATACGTCCGCCGCAGCGCGCTCGAGCTGGTCGGTGACTTCGATCTTGCCTTCACCCCGGGCTACGGTGAGGAGGTCGACTTCTCGCAGCGCTGTCTGCAGGCGGGCCTATCGCACGTGCTGGCGGACGACGTGCTCGTTCTCCACCACGGGTCGGGCAGCTTCGCGCGCAACGGTCAACCTGATCCGGTCAAGCAACGGCACGAACAGCTCATTGCCGTGCGCTATCCGTACTACCACAAGACGATCTGGGCACTGGAGCGAGACCGGACGGGGCCACTGGCCCGGGCGCTCGGAGCCGCCCGTCGCTCACTCGAGGGACTGTCCGTGCTGATCGATTCGCGGACGCTGACCGGTCCGATGACGGGAACTCAGGTTCAGGTGCTCGAGGTGATCAAAGCGCTCGCGGCGACGGAACACATCCGGCTGACCGCGCTCGTCCCCGACAGCTTGAGCGACTATGGCGCACGCGCGCTGGCACCACTCTCGGGCGTGCGACAACGAACCGTGAGCGGATCCGGTGCGGGCCGGCCCGACCATTTCGACATCGTCCATCGGCCGTTTCAGGTCCACCACGAGGCCGACGTGAAGCTGCTCGTCGGGCTGGGCGACCGCTTGATCATCACCCACCAGGATCTGATCGGCTACCACAACCCGGCGTACTACCGCGACTACGAGGCGTGGCGCGAGTACCGGCGGTTCACGAGGCTCGCGCTCACGATCGCCGACCACGTCGTATTCCTGTCAAACCACGCGCGCGCCGAAGCGCTCGCGGAGGATCTCGTCGAGCCGCAGCGCGCGAGCGTCATGCACTGCGGCGTGGACCACCGCGTGACGAACGTCGACGAGCCACCCCGTCCGCCGAGCGGGGCGGAGCGACTGCCGGCCGATGCCGAGGCGATCCTGTGTCTCGGCACCGACTTCCATCACAAGAACCGCCTGTTCGCGCTGCGCCTGGCCGAAGAGCTGCGCGTCCGTCACGGGTGGGACGGATTCCTCCTGTTCGCCGGACCGCACGTCCACCACGGGTCATCGACCCACCGGGAGGCCGAGTTGATCGCCGGCAGCCCAGCCCTGTCCGGACGCGTGTTCGACTTCAAGGCGGTCAGCGAGGCCGAGAAGCTGTGGCTGTTCGGTCGCGCGCGCCTGATGCTCTATCCGACCGTGCACGAGGGGTTCGGCTTGATCCCGTTCGAGGCCGCCGAACGGGATCTGCCCTGCCTGTGGGCGCACGGCACGTCGCTGAGCGAGATCCTTCCCGAGAGTGGGGCAGGGATCGTTCCGTGGGATCTCGAGCAGAGTGCGGCACAGGCCCTCGCGCTGCTTCGCGATGATGGCGCGCGCGAGCGCAACCTGAGCACGATCCGAGGCGCGGCCGCGGGGCTCACGTGGTCCAAGGCGGCTTCGAACCTGGTGGCGATCTACGAGGCGGTGTGCGCGGCCCCGCCGAGCGACGGGAGCGTGCTCGAGCGCCGCGACGCTCAGATCAGCGGAGGGCTTAGCGAGGACGCCATGCGGCTGCTCGGACCGGGGGGCGCTCTGCCCGCCGAGCTGGAACGGCCGCTGCTCGCGCTGGCGACGCACCGGCAGTTCAGCGGGCCGATGTTCGGGGCGATCAAGCTCGGCTACAGGGTCTCCTACCGGCTGCGCCGTCGCCGTCCCGCGACGCGACGCCGGCAACCCTGATCTAGCCGACCCGCTCGATCCAGAAGCTGCCCGGCCTGTAGGCGGGGGAGAAACCCGGGATCAGACTCGCCATGGTCGCGGGAGCCGCCCGGGAGACGGCCATCGCGGGAAAGCGCACGCGGAAGGCGGTGTTGAAGGCCAGGAACGCATGGACCAGGTACTGCTCGGCCCACAGCCGTCGCTGGTCGACGACCCACTCACGTGGATACTCGTAGGGCAGGAACACGTCGTGCAGATGAATCCAGACGCCGGGCGCGAGCCGGGGGAGCACAGCGGAGAAGATGTGATCGACGTCGCCACCGGTCTTGACCGTATGGGTGGTGTCGATAAACAGCACATCGCGCCGGTCGAGCAACCCGGAGATCTCAGCGGGGTCGAGGTCCTCAGCGCGAGTCGAGGTGACGACCGGTCCCTCGACCGGGCCAAGCGGCGAGGCGGTGAACGGGTAGGGATCGTAGATTCGGTGCTCGAGTGGGCGGCCATCGTCGGCATTGCGACGACCGGCCTGCTGGATGAAGTGGCTGGAGGCGCCGGAGCCCAACTCGATCACTCGCCGGGGCTTGAGCCATCGCACGATCGCGAACAGGACCTCGGCGTCGACCGTTGGGTACGAGCTCTCGGCAAACCTGTAGCCGGCGCGGTCCCCAGGGCGTACGAACTCACCGAGGTAGGGCGAAAGCGGCCCGGTCAGGAGCTCGACCGCCTCGTCGGTGGCCAGCTCCACCCCGAGCATCGACCGCGGGGCTTCCCAGAAGCGCTGATCGAGCCGCGCAACGTCCGGCAAAGGACTGTTGTGGTCACTCCGCACGAGCGCGTGGCCTGTCCGCGCAAGTCCCCGCTTGACCAGCTGCCGGGCGATCCCAAGTGGCGAGCGGAGACTCACAGGCCGATGCGCGGAAGGCCTTGATGGAGCTTCTCGAACAGCCGCTGCGAGCGTCGGCCCTCCAGGTTCTTCTCGATGAAATAGCGCTCGGACCGCGCGAGCTCCTCGGGACGCCGAGCGACCACGGAGCCCAGGTGACGGACAGTGACGGCGGGCTCGTAGAGAACCTGCGCCCCGCTCCGGCGCAGCCGCAGGCAGAGATCCTCGTCCTCCTTGTAGAGAAAGAACTGTTCGTCGAATCCGCCGACATCGTTGAACGCATCGCGCGGGATCAGCATCACCGCTCCGGATACCCAGGCGACCTCTGCGCGGCGATCGGTCGCTCGCCAGTGGCTGTGGCCGCCGCGGATGGCGATCTGGGCTCGGACCCCGTGCAAGCGACCGTGATCCCAGCGCTGGGCGTTTCCGCTGGCCTCGACCAGCTTCGGACCGACCGCGGATGTCCGCGGACTGCTCCGCAGCGCGTTCAGCAGCCGCGCCCCCGTCTCGGCCTCGATGAATTCCACGTCGGGGTTGAGGATCAATAGATACGCCGCGTCCGTCTGCGAAGCGAGGAAGTTATGGCCGGCGCCGAAGCCGCGGTTGGCCTCGCTTTCGAATAGGCGAGCCTGCGGGAAGCCGGCGATGAGCTCGCTGAGCCGGTCTCCGGACGCGCTCTCGAGAACATTCACGCAGTAGGAAATCTCGCTGCTCTCCAGATCCTCGGTCACCGACCGCAGACACAGCTCTAGGTAGTCGCGTGTCTTGAAGTTGACGATTTGGACCGCGATCGTGGGGGCTGCCATCGAGGCAGCTGATCGTAGGGCAGCACCCCATGATCCGGAGCTATTCTCAGCCCGTGGCGCTGACGGCCGAGAGCCACGCCCGGTCACCCATGGCCGGCGCGCGCAGACTCTGGCTGGCTCGGCCGCCGGAGTGGCTTTGGGCTGGGGTGATTGCGGTTCAGGTCGCCTTTGCGGCGCTCCTGACGAGCTATACGTTCTTCTTCTTCGACGACTTCCTGTTCCTCCAGCAGGCGCGGACGCAGGGGTTCGGCCTCGGATACCTCCGCGAGTCGATGTTCGAGCACTTCTCGCCGGTGGCGCGGCTGCTGAACAAGATCGTCGTCGACATCGGTCCGAGCGGGTTCGGGTTCGCCCACGCCCTGCAGTTGGTCCTCTACGGGTTCGCGGTGCTGGCTCTGGCCTTTGTCGTCCGCACGATCCTGGGCCGGACCTGGGCCGCGCTGGCGCTGACGATCCTCTTCGGTCAGTCCGTATTCCTCATGCGCTTGCTGACCTGGTGGACGGCCACGGGCAACCTGCTGCCCGCCACGATGTTCGTGCTGCTCGCCATCGGCTGCTACCTGCGGTGGTGGCAGGGCGGCGGGCGATGGTGGTTCCTCGGCTCGATCGCATCGTTCGTCGGGGGCCTGCTCGACTACGAGACGGCGATGCTGTTCCCGCTGTTCCTGCTGCTGATCAGGCTGCTGGTGCTGGAGGACAGTCTCGATCCACGGGTGTGGATCCGCTCGCTGTGGCGCGAGCGGTGGATGTGGCTGACGCTGATTGCGCTCGACGCCGCAGCGCTCATCAACTTCTACACGAAGTACTACATCCAGATGCCGCGCCCGACCGCCGGCCAGCTGCTGCACTTCATCGAGATCTCGCTGGTGCAGACGTTCATTCCGGCGCTGCTGGGTGTGAGTCGCACTCCGACCCCGGGGACAGGCGCGGTGGTGGCCGCGGTGCTTGTGTTCTCCGCGCTCGTGGCCGTGACGGTGTATCTGCGCCCACGGGCGTGGCGGTGTTTGCTCGGCGCGCTGATCGCGTTCCTGGCGGCGCTGCTCCCGGTGGGCCTAAATCGGATTCGTCGCTACGGCGTCTACGACGGCAGCGAGCTCTACTACCAGCAAGCGGCTCAGTTCATGTTCTTCGTCTTCTGGGCGTTTGCGCTGTCCCCCCGGTGGGGCGGGCGGCGCGAGCGCACGGTCCGCTTGCCCAGCGTGCCCATCCTGGCCGGGGTTGCGGGCGCGGCGGCGATCGCATACGGGTTGCTGTACGTCGGCTCGGTGCATGCGGTCGCCAATGCTTACTGGGAGCCCCACACGTCGCGAAGCTATTTCCGTCAGTTCTCTGAGTCGGTCGACCGGATCAAGCGAGTCACTGGTCAGGAGCCCAACCTGGTCGACACCACCGTCTGGACGAATGTGATGGCGGCCAACTTCTACCCGTTCAACCGCTATTCGCAGTTCTTCCCCTTCCTGTCTCCCGGCCTTCGTTACGACGACGCGTCCGCTCCCACCTACGCGGTCAGCCTGACCGGGCAGCTCCAACCAGTGCACTTGAAGCCGATCGCCGGCGCGCGGCTGCGGCTGTCGAGGGTGTCGAACATCTCCGGCGCCAACCTGCGGCCGGCGCGCTTGGAGCAGGCCGGGGTGTGCGTCCCCTCGGGACCGGTTCAGCGCCTCCACGTTCCGCTCTCCCAGACAGCGTCTCTGACGGTCGCCCCGCCCGCGCTGCCGTACGCCGTCGAGGTGAGCTATCAGCTGCCGGTGCGAACGAACGTGGTGGTGATGGCGGCGAGACCGGGGGAGTCGCCAGTGGTGCTCGAGGACCAGCCCCACTACTGGGGGCCGGGTCTCGTGAGAGGTCTCACGCCAGTGGAGAGTCAGGCGCTGGCGGGACGCGCCGTGCGAGCCGGCGAGATCGACCTCGATCTGCCGGGAGGGAGCTGCGTGACCACGCTCACCGTCGGCGTGTTCGTCCCGCGCGGCTAGTCGCGCCTGATCGCGATCTGATGCGGAAGGTCGACGCCGCCGCCGCCCGGGTGGTCGGCTAGGACGTAAATCGAGCTGTCGGCGTGCAGATCGAACAGGTCATCGCCGATCCCCGTCGCGCGCCACGGTCGCGGAAAGCCGATAGCGGCCGGGCGCCAACCAGTTGTCGAACCGGAAGGTCACGGTTGCGTTGTTCCCAGCGGCGAACTCGCCGGTTTCCATCCCGTCGCCGTTGGTGCTGCCGCGAATACGGGCTGGCCGGCCTCGCTTCGGAGCGCGATCGCCGAAGATCGGGTTGCTCGTCGGCGCGTGAAACCGCACCTCCAGCACGGACCACGCACGGCTCGCCTTGCCGCGCGGTCACCAGTACGTCGCCGTCGGCTGATTCGAACACCGCTGTCGCGATCTCGGCTACGGCAGAACGTCGCAAGACCTCAGGCCCTCCGGTTGTGCGGGCCTCCTCGCGCACACGGCGGAAGTTCAGCTCGTTGTACTTTCCGCGCGATCGTCTCTGGATCCGAGACATCGACGACCCGACCCCGTTCGAGCAGCATCGCCCGGTCGCAGAACTCGCTGCACGGCGCCCATGTCGTGGGTAACGAACACGATCGTCCGTCCCTCGGCTTTGAGCCGAACGAATTCGTCGAAGCACTTCTGCTGGAACGACGCATCCCCGACGGCAAGCACTTCGTCGATCAAGACGATGTCCGCGTCGACCTGGATCGCGACCGAGAACGCGAGCCGGATGTGCATCCCCGATGAGTAGTTCTTCAGCTTGAGGTCGATGAACTCCTCGAGCTCGGCGAACGCGACGATGTCGTCGAAGCGGGCCTGTGCTTCGGCTCGCGTCAAGCCAAGCATGATCGCGTTGATGATCACGTTGTCGCGTGCCGGCAGATCGGGGTTGAACCCGACACCTAGCTCGATGAACGGCGACAGCCTGCCGTGGATTCGAGCGAGCCGGAGTCGATCGCGGTAGATCCCCGCGAGGCACTTGAGCAGCGTGCTCTTGCCGCTCCCGTTGCGGCCGACGATGCCGAAGAACTCGCCGGGCGGATGTCGACGCTGACATCGTCGACCGCTTGGAGCACGTCGAACGTCCGCGCACGAGAATGGGTGCAGCAGTCGCTCTTTGAGGGTGTGGTACTGCTGGTGAGGGAGCTTGAACTGCTTGGAGACGTGCGACAGAGAAACCGCTGGGGCATCTGTCGCAGCATCCGATTGGCTAGCTGGATACTGGAGCTCGCTGGTAGCGCTCACGGCCATTTCAGGCAGACGACGGTGTCGCCGCCTCGCACTGAGCGACGAATTGGTAGCCGAACAGCGTCGGCCAAGCCGTCACCGACGCCCGGTCAAGCGCCGCCACCGCGTGACGGCCAGTTCCGCCGCCCCCGCGGGTGAGCACCTCTATCGGCAGCCCGGTCGCGGCCAGCCGCATCACGTCGAAGCCGGCTGCGTTCAGACGGCGGACGAAACTTCGCCGGGTGAAGAAGCGGACGTGGCCGCGGTCGAGAATGCCGCGTTGGTCGTAGTCGAACCGCCCGAGAGCCGTCCGAGTCCGGGAGTACCAGTGACCGAAGTTCGGCACCGATGCGATCAGCTGCCCGCGCGGGACGAGGACTTCGCGGATCTGTTCGAGCAGCTGCTCGGGTTCGCGCACATGCTCGAGCACGTCGGCGCAGACGGCGACGTCGTAAGGACCGAGCTCGCGCGCTTCCGCCGGGAGTCCTTGGTCGAGGTCGGCGCGGATGAATCGATCGACCCGGTCGTGTATCTCCGGCAGCTCCGTGACGTCGACGCTGGTGACGTGGTGACCGAGCTCGCGCATCCGCTCGGACAGCAGCCCGCCGGAGCAGCCGAGGTCGAGGATCCGGCGCGGTGGCTGCTTGGAGAGCGCGGCCAGGATCTGGGCGTGCGAGCTGTCGGGCGCGTGCTTGAGGCCGTACTCCTCGCCGACGCTGCCCGCTTCGCCCGACATGAAGCCCAGCTTCGAGAGCCGGTAACGGAGAACGTCGCCAGTGACATCCCTCGCGTAGGCCAGGCCGTTCACGTAACAGATCTCGTCGCCGTAGTAGGTGGGGATCGGCACCTCGGCGATCCGCTTACCGGCGTCGATGAGCTGGATGATGATCTGCGTGTCGAAGTTGAAGCCGTCCGAGTTGCGTTCGAACGGGATCGACTTGAGTGCCTCGACGCTGTACGCGCGGTAGCCGGAGTGAAACTCGGTGAGTCCGGTACCGAGCAGCCGGTTCTCGAGCTTGGTCAGGATCTTGTTGCCCACGAACTTGTACAGCGGCATGCCGCCCTCACGCGCGGCGCCAGGGATCATCATCCGCGAACCGAAGACAGCGTCGCACTCCCCGCGTTCCAGCGGCGCGACGATGTCGGCGAGTGACTCGGGCGCGTACTGGCCGTCCCCGTGGAGGAGGACGACGATGTCGAGATCGTGCTCGATCGCGAGCCGGTACCCAGCCTTCTGATTGCCGCCGTATCCGAGGTTGCCGGGATGGCGGATGATCTTCAGCGGCAACTCCGGCGCGATCTGCTGGTAACCGAGGCCGACGAGGTAGGTCGAGTCCTGGCTCGCGTCGTCGCAAACGAAGATCTGGCTGATCCGCGGCCGGAACTCCTTCGGAACCCGGTCGAGCACCTGCGCCAGCGTGGACTCGGCGTTGTAGGCAACGACGAGGATCCCGATCCGCGGCGATCGACGCGCGCTCCGCTCGGCATCCCCAAGGTCCCGCTGGGCAAGCAGTTGATCCATGCGAGTGGGGTTCAGGATAGCCCCGGAGTGGTCAGCTCTCGCTGCGCGAGCCTCGAGCGATGTGGACCGGGCCTGCGCGATCCTCGAAGTCGGGCTTTCTGTAGTCGCCTCGGCTGAGGTGGTGTTCCAGCCATACGTACAGCACGATGAACAGGTACCGGCTACCCATCTCCTGCAGCTTCAGCTTCGAGACTCCCTGGCGGCGGTTCGTCCACGTCACCGGCACGATCGCGTAGGTGAAGCCGCGGACGACAGCCTTGAGTGGCAGCTCCACGGTGAGGTTGAAGTGATTCGAGAGCAGCGGTTGCAGTTGCTCGATCACGTCGCGCCGGTAGGCCTTGAACGCGTTCGTTGTGTCGTTGTACCCGTGACGGAACAGGACACGGATTCCCGTATTGACGATGCGGTTCAGGATCAGCTTGCCGCGCGGGTAATCGTCGATGCTCCCGCCGTGGCCGAAGCGGGTCCCGAACGCGCAGTCGTAGCCTGACTCAAGGACGCGGTAGTAGTTCACGAGATCTCCGGGTGAGTCCGACAGGTCGGCCATCATGATCGCCACCGCATCTCCGCTGTAGACGTCCAGTCCGGCCCGGACGGCGTAGCCGAACCCCGGAGGGTTGCCGGACCGAATGCAGCGAATCCGGGCGTTGCCCGCGGCCAGTCCGGCGACGATCTCGAAGGTGCCGTCGCCACTCGCGTCGTCGACGACGATGATCTCGTAGTCGATCGAATTGCGATCCAGCACCGCCACCGCGGACTCCACCGTCTCACCGATCGACCCCGCCTCGTTGTGCGCCGGGATGACAACCGACAGCCTCACGCCACTGAGTCAACCATCTACGCTGCCGCGGTGTTGTCGCGGTACGCGGGAAAACCGGCCCGGTGGTCAGCGCGCCGCGGGGCGCTTTGGCTCGGAGCCCCGCTGGCGATCACGCTGCTGGCCTGGCAGGCACTGAGCCTCGGTCCCGCGTGGGGACTCGACAACAGCTGGGGCCTCGGCCTGGAGATGGCCGCCCATCAAGGAGTGGGCTTCGGCTCGCACTTGACGTTCACCTACGGACCGCTCGGGTTTCTGTCCGTTACACAACTCTGGTACAGCGGGCTCGCGGACGTCTCATTCGTCTACCAAGTGGTGATCCGCTTAGCGCTGGCGGCGACAATCTTCTGGAGCGCGCGCAAGTCGTTCGGTTCGGTCGGCGCGTTCGTGCTGGCGGTCATTGGGGTGGGGATCGTCGAAGCCGGCATCGGTGGCCTTTCGGAGGCGGTCATCGTCGTGATCGTTAGCGCGTGGGCGATCACCGCCTGCCGCGAGACTCGGATGCAGGAGCTCGTCTGCGCCGGACTGGGGGCGTTTGCGGCGATCCAGCTGCTGCAGAAGGCCTCGATCGGAGTTCAGCTGATCGCGATGGCGGCCGTCGTCGTCATCAGCCTGCGTGGCTCTCGGCTGCGGAACGGGTCGGCGGCCGCGGTCGGCTTCATCGTTGCGCTCGTGCTCTGCTGGCTGGCGCTTGGTCAGTCGCTTGACGCGCTGCCGGAGTTTGTCGTCCGCGCCGCCCAGATCACGCTTGGCTACACCCCGGCCATGGCGATCGATCAGCCCGGTGGCGGATGGGAGTACACCGCGGCGTTCCTCGCTCTCGCAATCGGGATTTGGTCGGCGGTCACGATGACCCGTGCGAGGCCTACGCGCGAGCGGTATGGACTGCTCGCGTTGTGGGTCGTGTTCTGGTTTTTCGCTTTCAAAGAGGGATTCGTTCGCCAGGACCAAGATCACGTCGTGCGCGTCTTTGAGGCGCTACTCGGCGGGGTCTTCGCGTTCCGCTGGGGCCGAGGGGCGCGCTGGGCGGGACTGCTCTCGATCTGTGCGTTGGCGGCGTTCACGCTGGCAGCGCAGCAAGCGTCGCTCACCGCCAGTTTCGATCCGACCCGCAACGTCAGGGACGCAGTGAACGATCTGAGGATCATCGCGAGCTCCCACAGGACTGCGGTGATCATGGATCAGGGCCTGGCGGGCGTGCGCTTTGGTGATCCGCTCGATCCTGCCAGCTACCGGCTGCTCGCCGGCCACACCGTCGGGGTGTTTCCGAGCGAGCTGACCTACGTCTGGGGCTACCGGTTGAACTGGGATCCGTTTCCCGTGCTGCAGGCCTACTCCGCCTATACGTCGGCGCTCGACCGGATGGACGCAGATTTCCTTACCTCAAGCCGCGCGCCCGAGCGGATCCTCGTCAACAGCGGGCCTGAGATCGATGGACGCCTGCGGTCGTTCGAGGCGCCGCAGACCAGCCGGACGATGCTCTGCCATTACCGTCCTTTGCGCGCCACGGCCGCAACGATGGTGCTCACGCTCGTCGACGGCCGCTGCGGTGTGCCGACGTTGCTCGGCACGGTGCGCGCCGACTGGGAACAGCCGGTGCCCGTACCGGTGCCGAGCCCACGCTCGCTGGTGTTCGTGCGGATCAGCGGCGCCGGAGTCGGCGGGTTGGAGAGCGTCGCGTCGCTGTTCTACAAGCCCGCGGAGCGCTTCGTGATTCTCAACGGCAGTCAGGCGTGGCGGCTGGTCGAGGGGACCGCCGGTGACGGGCTTCCGCTTCGGGCAGCGGCAGGTATCGATTTCCCGCCTCCATACAACATCTCCCCGCAGGCGAGGACGGTCTCGGTGATCAAGAAGGGACAAGCGCCGACCGGCAGCAAGCCGATCACGTACAGGTTCTACAGCGAGACCGTTGGGCCCTAGATCAACGCGTCGCTGAGCGCCCGCTCGTGGGCGACGATCCACTCGTAGGTGTCGGCGAGGATCTGCTCAGGCCCCCGCGTAGGGCGCCAACCGGTGATCTCGAACAGGCGGGCGCAATCGGAGATGTACACCGGAACGTCGCCGGGGCGGGGGTCGGCGACCGCTTCGATCACACACCGTCGCCCCGTGATCCGCTCGCACAGCGCGGTTGTCTCGAGCAGCGAGAGGCTGCACTCGCGCCCGCCCCCGACATTGACGACAGCACCGTCCCACCGCTCGGGCGCCTGCAGCTGCTCGTCCAGCAATGTGACCAGATCCTCGACGTGCAGCAGGTCGCGCACCTGCTTTCCGGAGCCGCCATATCCGAAGTACGACAACGGCCGCTCGAAGTGGTGCGCGAGCAGCCAATAGCTGAACACGCCCTGGTCGACCCGGCCCATCTGCCAGGGGCCGGCGACCACGCCGCAGCGGTCGACGACTGCCCGCAAGCCATAGGCGGCGCGGTACTCCTCGATCAGCAGCTCGGCCGCGAGCTTGGTCGTGCCGTAGATCGTGCGCGGCCCGGTCATCGGGAACGCCTCGGAAATCCCAGCGGCCGACGCGCCGGCGAGCGGCTGTTGGTCGGCGAGCTCGAACCGGGTGGGCGCCTCGAACAGGCTCAAGCCCGCCAGGCCGGCCACCGGATACACACGACTGCTGGAGAGGAACACGAGATCTGCGTTCCGAAGCCGCGCCAGCTCGAGGCAGTTGTAGGCGCCGGTCAGGTTCGTGCCGACCACGTAATCCGGGCTCCCGTCGAGGCCGGCGAGTACGGACGGCTCGGCCGAGCACTCAATCAGCGCGTCGAACGCTCCGACCGACCGCAACTCTTCGGGGGAACGGACGTCACCGCGTACGAACCTGATTCCCCGCTCGCGGAGTCGCTCCACGTTCAGCTCGGAGCCGCGGCGGTGCAGGTTGTCGAGCGCGATCAGCTCCCAATCGGCGTGCCGGGCGGCGAGTGCGGTCGCGACGTTGCCCCCGATGAAACCGGCGCCGCCGGTGACGAGCACGCGCATCGCCGCACTGTACGGAGCATTGCTACGTTCCCGCCCCGTGGACGTTCTCGAATCCCGTCTCGACGGCCCGTTGCTGCTCGGACCCGTGGTG
Source organism: uncultured Solirubrobacterales bacterium (assembly GCA_963794825.1). Classification (GTDB taxonomy): domain Bacteria; phylum Actinomycetota; class Thermoleophilia; order Solirubrobacterales; family Solirubrobacteraceae; genus Palsa-465. The sequence continues at coordinate 490,365 of CAWCFB010000003.1, read as the reverse complement.
CACGGCGACGAGCGAGGGTTCTTCCAGGAGACGTTCCGCCAGAACGTGTTTGCGCGGCTGGGGATCCGCGACGAGTTCGTCCAGGACAACCATTCCCGCTCCCGCCGGGGGATCGTCCGCGGCATGCACTTCCAGCCCGGGATGGCGAAGCTCGTCCGCTGCGTCCGCGGCGAGATCTTCGACGTGGTGGTCGACCTGCGCCGCAGCTCGCCGACGTTCGGGCAGTGGGAGGGATTCAAGCTGGATGACGTCAGCCACCACCAGGTCTACTGTCCGGACGGGTTCGCGCACGGCTTCTGCGTGGTCAGCGAGGTCGCGGACGTCGTCTACAAGACCTCAAGCTATTACGACCCGGCACTCGAAGCGGGGTTCGCCTACGACGATCCCGAGGTCGGGATCGCCTGGCCCCGGCTCGAGTTGATGCCGTCAGCCCGTGACGCCCGCGCCCCACGGCTCGCGGAGATTGCCGACGGATTGCCCTTCCGGTAGGGCGTGACGCCTCGAGGCGTGGTGCGGCATCCTTAGGGCGATGGTTTCTCGGCTTCGTGCCCGGCTCGAGGTGACGCCCAAGCAGTACCGCTTGGTCGCCAACCTGACCCTCGTGGCGTTGTCGCTGATCGTTCTGACCGGTGTCGCGGTCCGCCTGACGCAGTCGGGCCTCGGGTGCTCGAACTGGCCGAAGTGCGGTTCCACGTTGCTGCCGCCGCTCTCCTACCACGCGGTGATCGAGTTCGGCAACCGCGTGGTCGGCGCGCTCGTGGGGGTCGTGACGGCCGCAGCCGTGGTGTTCGCGTTCACGCGGCGGCCGTACCGCCGGGACCTGGCACGGCTGTCGTTGACGCTCCCGGTGGGCGTGGTCGTACAGGCGGTGCTGGGAGGGCTGACCGTCAAGGGGAAGCTCGCACCAGGGTGGGTGATCGCACATTTCGCGGTCTCGATGGGCATCCTGATCGGAGCGTTCGCGCTGGCCTGGCGAGCGCGCTACGAACCAGGCTCGCGCCCGCGGTCGGTCGACCGGCTCGGGGTCTGGGCTGTGCGCGCACTGGTCCCGCTCGGCGCTCTGACCATCGCCGTCGGCACGATCGCGACGGCCGCCGGTCCGCATTCAGGGGGCTCGGCCGGCCAGCACATCCTCCGCCTTCACTTCAGGGGCTCTGACACGTTGACCTGGGTCGTCCACCGGCATGCCGTCATCGCCACGTTGTTCGGCATCGCGGTGATCGCCGTGTGGTTGCTCCACCGCCGCAAAGGCGCCAGCGAGCAGCAGCTCGAGCCGCTGACGGTGCTGGGCGTCCTGCTGGCGGCGCAGGGCCTCGTCGGCGCTGTCCAATATGAGTTCAAGCTGCCGGCCGACATGGTGTGGGTCCATGTCTCACTGGCCACAGCCACCTGGGTGACGGTCCTATGGGCGGCCGCCGCGGCGGGGCGGCTGGTTCCGCGAGAGAGCACCGCGCCGGTCACGGACCCGGCAGAGCCGGCCGGCGATCGTGCGCTGGTGGCGCGGTAGCCGAGCGACCCGGACTAGCCGAACTAGCCGACGAGGGTGACGCTGGTCTTCAGGACCGACTGGTGCGTCGAGTAGGTCGCTCGCAGCGTCGCTTTGAGCTGGTGGTTGGGCGCGTTCTTCAGCAACACCTTGCAGCTCTTCGAGATCTTCAGGTGGAGCGTCGTCGTCTTGCCGGCGGTCGTGCTGAATGCGCCACCGGCGCAGCCGTACATGGACTTGTGCTTCTGACCCTGGTGCAGCTTGCCCCTCGCCGCGATGATCACGGCGCCCTTGCACTTCGAGCCTTTTGAGCCCGAGCACCGGAACGGAACCGACACGTAACCCGAGTGGAGCTGAAAGCGGTGGCTCTTGAGCCCCGCGCGTCCCGACTTACCGCCCGAGGATCCGCCTGAACCGCCTGAACCGCCTGATCCGCCCGCCGAAGTCTTGAAGGTGGCGTCGCCGCCCAAGCTGTAGGTCGGGTTGTAGTTGACGTTCTGGGCGACCACGAGCTGGAAGTGGTAAACGGTGTCCGGAGTCAGGCCGGTGAGCTTCACGGAGACGGCCGCGTTCTCCTGGCCGATCACGACGGTCCTCGTCCTCTGGCCGTAGCCCGTGCTCGTGCCGTACTCGAAGGCCCAGGCCGAATCACCGGGCGCGGTGTCGGTAGTGGCGACGGTGCCGTTCAGCACGGCGCTCGTGGAGGTGATCTCGGTCGCGCCGTTGGTCGTGGCCGGCGGCGAAGCGGCAGTCGCCGCACCGACGCCGAGAATCGCGACCGAGGCGGCGAGCGCGCAGGTCCCTGTCAGCAGACGTTCCCGCATTGAGGGCATCATCGGCAGCATACGGCGCAATGGTTGAGCATCTGGTAGCCACAACCGCGCCGTAGCGGCGGGCGCGCACGCTACGATCGCCCGGACCGTGGCTGAACGTCCAGTATCCGCGCCGCCGCCACCGGCCGGGGTCCGCAGCAGCGAAGCGTCGCTGAGCATCCTCGTTGTCGACGACGAGTCGGACCTTCGTGAGATGCTGACGCGGTCGTTCTCGCGCGAGGGTCACCGGGTGCTCGCTGTGGCCGACGGGCGCGCAGCGATCGACCGTGCCAGCACGGACCACTTCGACATCATCCTGCTCGACGTCGCGCTCGGACCTGGGCCGGACGGTTACGAGGTGTGCCGTACCCTGCGCGGCCGCCGCAACGTTGTGCCAATCATCATGCTCACCGCGCTCGACTCCGAGGCCGACGCGGTGCTCGGCCTTGAGGCCGGCGCCGACGACTACGTCACCAAGCCGTTCGGTTTGGCCGAGCTGCGGAGCCGGATCCGGGCCGTGCTACGTCGCGCCGGCACTCGGGCGATGGGCGAGGAGGTGCTGGTCGTCGGCCCCATCACTCTCGATCGCGCGCAGCGAGAGGTGATGGTCGAGGGCCGTCCGGTGAAGCTCACGTTCTCCGAGTTCGAGCTCCTCGATGCGCTGATGGCCGACCCCGGTCGGCTGTTGAACCGCCAAGAGCTGTTGCGGGCGATCTGGGGCGACAGCGCCTATCGCGACCCACGGGCGATCGACGTCCACATTCGCCACCTGCGGGAGAAGCTCGAGCCCGAGCCCGAGAAGCCGCGCTACATCCTCACCGTGCGCGGCGCCGGCTACCGACTCCGAGGACCGTAAGTTGCGAGCGCGACCGCGGCGAGCTGCCCTCGGTCTGCGCGGACGGATCGTCGGCGCGGTGCTCGTCACCACGGTGGCGACGCTGGGGGTGGCGGCGGTCGCGCTGTTCGGGCCGCTGCAGCACAGCCTCCGTGACACGGCGAAGAACACGCTGCGAACTGACCTCACCAAGCGGGGGGCGACAGCCGGCTTCGGGAAGTTGAGGCTCGGATTCGTGCTCGAGTCGGCCCCGTCCCTGGCGGGGGACACCCGTCTGGGCGACGCCCTCGACCAGGCTGAGGCGCAACGCAAGGCGCTGCTCAACGCCGAAAACCAGCTCGGAATCGAGCTCGGGGCGACACACGTGATCCTGTTCGGGTATTTCCAGCCGAACGGTGTCGGCTACATCATCGCGCCCGTATATCCGACCTCCGATCGCCGATCCAGACCGGTCGGTTGACGTGGCGAAGGCGTATCTGCACCGGCAAATCCGTGTACGGCTTCGCCTCGATCGAGGACTCCGACTATGTCCGAGCGGCGGTGCCGGTCAAGATCGGCGACACGCACTACGTGGTCGCGGTGCTCAAGCCGATCACGGACATCGGCAGTGCCGTCTCCGCGGTGGGGCGCGCCTTCCTCTACGCCGCGCTCGCCGGTCTCGGGCTCACGCTGATCCTCGCGATCCCGCTCGCGGCCACGATCGTTCGCCGGCTCCGGCAGCTCCGCACAGCGGCGCTTCAGCTCGCGGTCGGCGGTCCGGTCGAGGTGCCGGTCGACCGCGCCCGCGACGAGGTCGGCGACCTCGCCCGGACCTTCGAGATCATGCAACGCCGGCTTCAGGCCCAGGAGGAGGCGCGCCGCGCGTTCGTCGCGACTGCGTCGCACGAGCTGCGGACACCGCTGACCATCGCTGGACGGAATGCTCGAGCTGGTCGCCGACGACCTGCAGGACCCCAGCCCGGATCTCGACGACGCGCGCGACCTGCTCGAGCGGGCGCGAGCCCAGTCGCGGCGGCTGGGTCGGCTGGCGGCGGATCTGCTCGACCTCAGCCGGATCGACGCCGACGTCAAGCTCCGCTCCGAGCCGGTCGAGCTCGGGGAGCTCAGCCGCGCGGTGCTGGCCGAGTTCGAGCTCGGTACCTCGGAGCGGCGGGATCCAGTCGATGCTCGACGACGCCGCGGGGCCGGTGTGGGCGCTTGCCGACCCCGGCAGCGTGGCCCAGATCATCCGGATCCTGCTCGACAACGCCGTGCATGTCAGTGCCGACGGATCTGAGATTCGCGTCGAGCTGCGCGGCGGCGACGATGTCGCGCTGAGCGTCTCCGACCAGGGCCCCGGCGTCCCGGCGGCCGAGCGCGAAGTGATCTTCGAGCGGTTCAAGCGCGGCTATTCGACCGGCGGTCAGGCGGGATTCGGTCTCGGCCTCGCGATCGGGCGCGAGCTCGCCGAGCGGATGGGAGGCGAGCTCGCGATCGATGAGAGCTACTCAGACGGCGCGAAGTTCACCCTGAGGCTGCCGGCCGCGCGGGCGCCCGATCACGACCCGATCGCCGTCCTCTAGGTCAGCGGTTGCCGCCGACGTCCCCGCGGCGCCGACCGTGAACTGACACCATCGGACGCGGATGGATGACCGCTTGATGAAGGCGATGCTCGAGGTCGACGAGCAGCATTGGTGGTACCGCGGTCGGCGGCGAGTGATCCACGCCGAGCTCGAGCAACTGCCGCTGCCGCCCGGCGCTCAGATCCTCGACGCCGGCTGTGGCTCGGGGCGGACGCTGGAAGAGCTCGAGCACTACGGAGAGGTTCGCGGGATCGAGCTCAACGAAGAAGCCGCCGACGTTGCGCCGCGACCGTGGCCATGGCGAGGTGCTCATCGGCCGGCTCGAGGAGCTTCCGTACGAGCGACGGCACATTTGACTTGATCACGTGCCTCGACGTGATCGAGCACACGCCCGACGACCGCGTGACGCTCGCGGAGTTGCGCCGGGTTGCCGTTCCCGGAGGCTGGTTGCTCGTGACCGTCCCGGCCTATCAGGCCCTGTGGTCGGCGCACGACGAAGCCAACCACCACTACCGCCGCTACTCGCGGCGGACGTTGCGCGCCGTGGCGATGCAGTCCGGGTGGGAGGTCGCGCGGATGACGTCGTTCAACTCGCTGCTACTCGCCCCCGCGGCGGCCGTACGGATCGCGCAGCGACGCCGCCCGGCCAACGGCGACGGCGCCTCGGCCCTGCAGCTCGGTCCCGTCCTGGCTCAACGGGGCGCTGGAAGCGCCGCTTCGGCTCGAGGCGCGCTGGATCGCGCGCGGCCACACGCTCGCCGCCGGGCTGTCCCTGATGGCGGTGCTGCGCAACCCCGTCGGCTGATGATCGCGCTCGCAGCGCTGATCTCGGTCTCGCCCGGGCTCGGCTACGCGCTTCCCGCGATCGTCGGGCTCGAGTCGATGGGCATCCCCTCGCCCGGGGAAACCGCGCTGATCGCTCGCTGCCGTGCTGGCGAGCGAGCACAAGCTGGACATCGTGCTCGTGATCGTGATCGCGTGTCGCCTCGGCGATCATCGGCGACAACATCGGCTACTTCCTCGGCCGCCGGCTCGGCCGCGAAGTGCTCGAGGCGCCGGGGCCGTTTCAAAAGCGGCGCAAGCGGGTGCTCGCCGCCGGGCAGCGATTCTTCGCCAAGCACGGTTCAAAGGCGGTGTTCCTCGGCCGCTGGGTCGCGCTCGTGCGGATCGCGGCCGCGTGGCTGGCCGGAATCGAGCGTATGAAGTTCACCCACTTCTTCTTCTGGAACGCCGCTCGGCGGGATCACGTGGGCAACGACCTACGGCCTGGTCGGCTACTACGGCGGCAAGGCCGCGGCCGACGCGATCACCAAGTTCGGCCTCTACGCGGCGATCGCGCTCGGCGTCCTGATCGTCGGGTGGCTGGTGTTCTCACGCGTGCGCGAACACCGCTCCGTTCACTCGGTGGAGGCCTCCGAAGACCGCCGCCGGACGCCGGCTCCGGACAAGCCCTGATCGCCCTCGAACTCGAGCGCGCAGGAGTTGATGCAGTAGCGCAGCCCGGTCGGCGCAGGGCCGTCGTCGAACACGTGGCCGAGGTGGCCGCCGCAGCGCTTGCACAGGACCTCGGTCCGGACCATGAACAGGCTGCGGTCCTTTCGCGTCTCGACGTTCTCGGCCACCGCCGGCTCGTAGAAGCTCGGCCATCCGGTGCCCGATTCGAACTTGGTATCCGAGCGGAACAGCGGCGCGCCGCAGCCGGCGCAGTGGAACATGCCGTCGTCCTTCAGGTCCACGTAGGCGCCGGTGAAGGGGCGCTCGGTGCCGTGCCGGCGCAGCACTTCGTACTGCTCGGGAGTGAGCCGCTCGCGCCATTGCTCGTCGGTCAGCTCAATCGTCTGTGTGTTGTCGGTATCCATGCCGTCAACGTTACTCAGATAGCGTGAACAGTCATGAAATTCGGCATCGGCATCTTCCCCACCGAGGAACTGCAGCCACCGGACGAGTTCGCGCAGATGGTCGAGGAGCGCGGGTTCGAGTCGCTGCTCTTCCCCGAGCACACCCATATCCCCGCCAGCCGGGAGACCCCGTACCCCGCGGGCGGCGACCTTCCCCGACTTCTATGCGCGCACGTACGACCCGTTCGTCGCCTTGACCGCCGCCGCCGCCGCCACTGAGCGGCTGAATGTCGGGACGGGCATCTGCCTGCTGATCGAGCGAGATCCGATCATCACCGCCAAGGAGGTCGCCTCGCTCGACCGCCTCTCCGGCGGCCGCTTCCTGTTCGGGATCGGCGCGGGCTGGAACGAGGAGGAGATGCGCGACCACGGCACCGATCCCCGGCGACGGTTCGGTGTCTTGCGCGAGCGGGTCGAGGCGATGAAGGAGATCTGGACCTCGGAGGAGGCGACCTACCACGGCGACCACGTCAACTTCGATCGGATCTGGTGTTGGCCGAAGCCGCTGCAGCAGCCGCATCCGCCGATCCTGCTTGGCGGCAACGGTCCGCGTGTGCTCGATCGCGTGCTCGCGTACGCCGACGAGTGGATGCCCAACCGGATCGGCGACGACGACGCGATGATCGCGAGCTTCGAGGCGCTGGGCCGGCGAGCTGCCGAGGTGGGTCGGGACCCGATCCCGATCACCGTGGCGGGAATGATGCGCGACCCCGCGCGGATCGAGCGGTTCGAACAGGCGGGCGTGACGCGTGGCTTCTTCTGGATCCAGGCCGACCGCGCCGACGCGGTCGAGGCGGAGCTCGACCGTTATGCCGCCGCGGTCCAGGCTTACGCGAGCGCGGGTGCCTAGATGTAGCTCGTGGCCGCGCGGGGGTCGCGCTCGAGCATGTCCGCAAGTAGCGCCGACCAGCCGAAGTCGGTGGCGCCCATGCCCCGCCCGGTGTAGGGGTCGTAGTACTCGCGCAGATGATGGACGCCGACGGGGCCGGAGAGCCGCCGCACGAGCTCGTCGGCCTGCTCGTCGTAACCGAGCCTGAGCAGCCCGAGCCACACCAGCCACGCTGCGTTGATCCAGGTCGGCCCGCGCCAGTACCGCCGCGTCCCCAGCGGTCCGCTGTCGTCGACGGTGAACTTCGGATCGCTCGCCGACACCGACGGGGGCGCGACCGGCAGCCAGAACTTGGTCTCGTCGAGCAGATGCTCCTCGACCAGCCGGCGGCCGATCTCCTCGGGCAGGTCCGGGAGGGCCAGCGGCGCGAGCGCGGTCCACGTGAGCGAAAACGCGCGCTGCGGCCGGGGCCGCGCGATCGGCCAGAACAGTCCGGTCGCTTCGTCATACAGGCGGTCGATCAGCGTGGGGGTCAGCGACTCCCGGCCCAGCGCGAGCCGGGACAGACAATGGAGGACGTTCGTCAGCACCTCGCAGCACACGGGACCGCCCGCGGCGGCGATCCGGCGCAGATCGAACCCGTGGCGGCGGTTGCGTCGCACCAGCACGACGAAGCCGGGCAGGCCGTGGGCGCGCCGGCCCCAGATCTGGTCGAACATGGGCGAGTCGTCGAGCCCCGACTCGTCGGGCTGGACGATCCAGATCAGGCCGTCACCATCGAGATCGCGATGGCGCTCGAACCAATCGTGGTGACGGACGATCGCCGCCATCTGGCTGGGGTCGCCGACGGCGATACGCCACGCCCACGCGAGCGTCGGCGGTTGGATGCTCGCGGTCATCGGATCGTCCGGCCTGAGCACGTTGTAGGTGATCCTGCGGTAGCCGACGAGTGGCGTGTTCCAGAAGATGGTGTGCCCGATGAAGCCGTCCTCATCCTGCCGCCTCGAGCAGCGTCTCGAGCTCCTGCCGCGATCGCCCGGGATCGAAATGACGCCAGGCGATCGCCGCGAAGCACGAATCCCAATACCACTGGTACGGGTAATGGCCGGGGCTGGGACAGGTGTAGGCGAACGGCGCACCGTCCCGATTACGTTCCCCTTCACGCCAGTTCTGGCGCAGCGTGCGTTCGCACAAGTCGCGCAGCGAGCTGGTGTCGACGTCTGCCAAGATCGCGCCATCCTTACAGTTCCGCAGCCAGTCGGATGGGCGGCGAGGCGCCTTCGCGAGCTCGCGGATCCGCTCGCCGCGCGCGATCTGCCGGTCCCGCCGAGGCGCCTGCGCGCGCGCACCGGCGCCCCCGGTGCGGGCGCGTGGTCAGAGAGCGGCGCGGAGGCTGCCCGCGAGCTGAACCGCGCCATGTCCCTGGAGCGATTCTCGTCCGTGCTCGATCTTGGCTGCGGGTCCGGCCGCGTGCTCACGCACGTGGCGCAGCGCGTCCCAGTCGCGACCGGCTGCGATGTCGACGGTGAGGCGATCGCCTGGGCCGGCGAGCACCATCCGCAGATCCGGTGGGTCCGGTCAGGCTTCGAACCCGCCGCTCCCATTCGAGGACGAGAGTTTCGAGCTCGTGTACTCGATCTCGGTGTTCAGCCATCTCGACGAACCGCTCGGCGACGCGTGGCTGGCCGAGGTGGCCCGAGTGCTTGCGCCCGGAGGCGTGGCGCTGCTCTCGGTGCATGGGCAGCACGCGTTCGAGCAGTTCCGTAGCGGCGCGGTCTCCACCGCCTGGTGTCCGCGGTCCGCCTTTGAGCGCGCGCCGCTGGGCGACAGCGAGTTCGTGTTCCTCCCCTATTCCCGCTCGGTATGGAATCGGGCAGACTTGCCCGGGGTGGGGCCGCGGTACGGGCTCGCGTTCCATGGCCCGCGAGTACTTTGCCTCGCGCTGGTCGCCGACGCTCACAGTGGTCGAACTCAAGCCGCGCGCGATCACCGCGTGGCAGGACCTCGTCGTATGCCAGAAACCGTCGTAGACACCGCCCGCGCGCTCGCGCCAAAGGCCGCCGCGGTCGCCGGCGCGGGTGAACGGGCACGCCGTCTGGACCCCGGACTCGTCTCGGAGATGGTCGCCGCGGGCCTGTTCCGGCTGTGCGTGCCGGAGGCGATCGGAGGACTCGAGGCGCCGGTGGCCGAGCTCGTCGGGGCCGTCGAGGAGCTCGCTCGGGGCGATGGAGCGCCGGCCTGGTGCGTCGCGGTCAATGCCACCAGCGGCCTCGTGGCCGCGTACCTCCCGGAGGCGGCGGCGCGAGAGATCTACGGTTCGCCGGAGTTGGTCGTGGGCGGCGTATTCGCTCCCCGCGGTCGCGCCGTTCGACACGAGCCCGGGTTCGCCGTCAGCGGCCGCTGGCCGTTCGCGAGCGGCGCCCATCACTGCGCCTGGCTGATGGGCGGATGCGTGGTAGTCGGCGCCGGCGGAGAGCCTGAGCGCTTGGCGGTCAACGGCATGCCAGACGTCCGGCTGATGCTCGCCCCGGCCGACGCGTTCACGATCCATGACACCTGGGAGGTCGCGGGACTGCGCGGCACCGGGTCGGACGACATCGAGCTGTCGGAGCTCATGATTCCGGCCGAGCACTCGGCCTCGGTGTTCAGTGACCGCCCCGTTCGCGGCGGCGCGCTCTACGCGTTTCCCCTGTTCGGCCTGCTGGCGCTCGCGATCGCCGGCGTCAGCCTGGGCGTGGCCCGCGGCGCGCTCGATGACCTGGTCGAGCTTGCCGGCGCGAAGACGCCGACCGGTTCGACGCGCACGCTGGCCCAGCGCCAGACCGCGCAGGCCGAGACCGCCCGCTCCGAGGCGGCACTCCGGGCCGCGCGGGCTGGGCTTTACGCGGCGATCGACCTGGCGTGGGAGGCAGCGCTGGCCTCCGGCGAGGTGCCGGTGAATGAACGGATGGGGCTCCGGCTCGCGGCCACGCACGCCGCCAGCGTGGGAGCGGAGGTCGCCTTGAATGCCTATCGGCTCGGGGGCGGCAGCGCGATCTACGAGCGCAGCCCGCTTCAGCGCCGTTTCCGTGACGCCAACGTGGCTACTGCCCACATGCTGGTCGCGCCGGCGACCTGGGAGCTGACCGGGCGGTTGCTGCTCGGGCTGGAGACCGACACCGCGCAGCTGTGACCGCCTAGGTCGTGTCGAAGCAGCCGTAGACCGTGAACAGCGGGTTGATCACCTGCTTGCCGGCCGCGTCTCGCATCATCTGCTGGCCGACGAAGGACGGCGGCGCCTCCGCCTTGTAGCAGCCGTCCGAAGTCACGCTCATGTCGTAGGTGACGATTGTGGGGTTGAACGGGTTCGCGCCTGGTTGGGGGATCAGCACGTCGAGCTGGCAGGTCCAGTCACTGCCCGGTCCCTGGCTCGTGGTACCTCGCCGCCGGCAACTGGGGAGGATGTTGAGCTTGGTTCCCGGAGGTGCGTTGCGCCCGAGCAGCCGCTGCTGCAGCAGCGTCAGGTTGGTGAACGTCGGGATGAACGCGGCCTGGACCTTGCGAGCGGTGATCGGGAACTGGCCCCCAGTTGCTGGCCGCACCGAGCAGGGCGACGATCGCGGCGCTGACGAGCACCACGCGGATCGCCGCGGCCCAGGTCTGACCGCCGCGCCCCGGGAGCGCCCGCGAAATCGCGCCGCCGGAGGATCAGCCATGCCCCGCCCAGGGAAGCGGCGATCCACGCGAGACTCACGAGGCTGCTCTCGATCAGGGGGCCGAAGAAGCGATGCGAGACGAGCAGACCGTGCCAGTCGTTGAACGCCGATCCGACGAGCAGGACGTGCACGATCGCTCCCTTGCCGACCAGCGCGAGCAACTGCATCACCAGCGCGACCAACAGGGGGCCGAGCACGCCCATGATGCCGTTGCGGGTGGCGATGCTGAACAGCAAGCCGAGGCTCGTGAACGCGAACAGCGGCAGCAGGCTGACGAGCCACGCGATCAGCAGCAGGGCCAGCGATGTGCCCGGAGCGATCAACGTCCCGCTGAGCCCGACCATCGCCTGACCCCCGGTGAAGATCAAGCCGGCGAGCAGGCTCGACAGCGCCGCGAGCGCGAGCAGCGCACCGGCGAACATCCCGGCGGCCAGCACCTTCCCCGCGAACACCTCGCGGCGTTTGACCTGGCGGGTGAGGATCGTCTTCCATGTTCCGTAGCGGTCCTCCGAGGCGAACAGGTCGCCGGCAACCACACCGGCAATCACCGGAAAGCCCCACGTGCCGGCAAAGCTGAGGACCACGAAGGCGACCGCGAAGCCGGAGCTGTGGACCCACACGCCAAGCAGCGAGTCGGCGGGCACGCCGCTCTGAAGCGCGAGCACCGCTCCGAACAGAAACGGCCCGACGAGCACGACGAGGGCAAGCACGCGGATGACGAGCTGAGACGCCAGCTTGCGCGTCTCGGTCCGGAAGACGTGATTCACGCGGCCTCGGTCAAGGCGAAGAACATCGATTCAAGCGGGCTCGCAACCTGCTGCAGCCGGCGGACCGAGATCCCGGCCGCCCCGAGCGCGAGCACAAGCTCGTCCAGCTCGCGTTCGCTCAGCTCGATCGTCATCCCGGCGCGCGTTGCGGCCGCGGCAGCCGTTCGCAGGCCGCGCTGGCGCATCAGTTGCGATGCCCGCTGGTCGTCGCTCGTGACGAAGTGGTAGGCGCCAGCCGGCGCCTGTCTGCGCAGCTCGGTGGCGGTTCCATCCCACACGACGCGCCCGCGGTTCAGGAAGGTGAAGCTGTCGCACGCCTCCTCGACTTCGTCGATCTGATGGCTTGACAAGAGCACGGCGACGCCGTCCGCCGACAGCGTTCCGATCAGCTCGCCGATGTCGCGGACGCCGGCGGGGTCGAGTCCTGCGGTCGGCTCATCGAGGAGGAGCACGGTCGGAGAGCGCAGCAGCGCGGAGGCGATCCCGAGCCGCTGGCGCATCCCGGTCGAGTACGTGCCGACGCGGTCGCCGGCGCGAGTGGCGAGGTTCACCTTTTCGAGGGCGGCGTCGATCATCTGCGCGGCCGAGGGGTCGTCGTCGAGCTGAGCCAGGAGCTCGAGGTTCGTGCGGCCGGATAGGTAGGGGTAGAACGCCGGATCCTCGACGAATCCGGCCACCCCACGTGGGAGCAGCCGATCCGCGCCGGCCAGCGGCTGTCCGAGGAGCGCCACCGTGCCCTCGTCGGGTGCGATCAACCCGAACAGCAAGCGCAGCAGCGTCGTCTTCCCAGCGCCGTTCGGCCCCAGCAAGCCTCTGACCTCGCCCGCCCCAAGCTCAAGATCGACGTGGTCGACGGCGCACGTCGCCCCGAACGTCTTGACCAGTCCCCTCGCAGTGACGGCGCCCACGGCGGGCACTATATGAACCGCTGCCTTTGGTCGGCGTCAGGAAACGCGACCGTCTCCACCCGTATGAAAGACTGCGCGGACCATGAAGGCGCGGGTCGTCGACGGCCTCCGGTGGACCGCCGGACGCAGATAGGTTGTGCCGTCAGCGGGCTGGTCGGCGGTCTTCTGATCGGGGTCGGTCTGCTGGTCGTCGCGCGGATCGTGCCGCCGCCGTCCGCGGCCTGGAGCGCGTCGCAGATCGCGTCCTACTTCAGCGCCAACCAGGATCAGCTGCGGGCAGGGCTGCTGCTCGCGATGGTTGGCGTGCCGCTGATGCTGCCGATGCTGGTGCTGATCGCGCTCTTGCTCAAGCGCAGCGACCCGCGCCTGGCCCCGCTCGCCTACACCCAGCTCGTCGCCGGCGCCACGTTCATGATGCTCTTCCTGATCCCGGTGCTGTTGTGGGCCGCGGCCGCGTTCCGTCCCGACCGTTCACCGGCATCCACGCAGACGATCAACGACATCGCCTCGACGATCTTCTACTGGGGCGTGTCGCCGGGCGTTGTCGAGTGCGCCGCAATCGGGCTGGCCGTGTTATGCGACCGCAGCGAGCGGCCACTGTTCCCTCGCTGGGTCGGGTACGTCGATCTCGCCGTGGCGGTCGCCTACGCCGGTGGCGCGCCGGCCATCTTCGTCAAGACCGGCGTGTTCGGCTGGGACGGGCTGTTCTCGCTGTGGCTTCCGTTCGCCGCCTTCACCGTCTGGCTCGGTGTGACCTTCTTCAGTTGCGTGAAAGCGGTCGAGGCGCCTGCCGTGACCGCGGCCGCGCCAGACTGAGCGCGGCCGCAGGGCTCAGATAACCCGCTAGTGGTCGTTGCTTATGACGACCGGATGGGTCGATCGTCCACGCCTTGCGGCGCTCCCTTACGCAACAGATCTCAGATGCGGCGAGTGATCAGCCGCAGCCGGTGTTGAAGCCGCAGCTCGAGCACGTGTAGCAGCTACCGGTCCGCTGCATCATCCCTCCGCACTGCTGGCAGGCCGGGCCTAGGTCGAGCCCCTTGCTCACCGCCGGACGTGGTGGGGGGGTGTCGGTCAGCGCGGAGGTCGCCGCCTGTGGCTCCGCGGAACCGCCGCCGTTGCCGTTACCGACGCGGTGTTCCGAGGCGCCCTCGCCGTCGGCGGGCTTTGCCGGCTTGGCGGTGTCGCCGGCGTAGGACAGCGCCGCATCCTGAGCCAGCTTCCGCGCGCGTACCTCGGGCGTGAGGATCCCGAGCTCCTCCTGCAGGTCGACGTCCAGGAACCGTGATGCCAGCCACCGCATGATGTAGTCCGGCATCGACTTCGCGAACGGGATCTCCGGGTTGTTCGTCATCCCTTCCGGCTCGAAACGCATGTAGCTGAACTTGCGCACGAGTGTCTCCAGCGGAACTCCGTACTGGAGCGAAATCGAGATCGCGGTCGCGAACGAGTTCATCATCCCGCGCAGCGTCGAGCCCTCCTTGCCGATGTCGGTGAGGAAGATCTCGCCGACGGTGCCGTCCTCGTACATGCCGGCGGTGATGTAGCCCTCGTGGCCGCCGATCGAGAACTTGTGGGTGATCGACTGCCGCTCACGCGGCATCTTGCGCCGCTTAGGCGGCGCCTTGGCGAGCGCCTCCTTGACTGCCTTGTCGATGTCTGCCTCGCTCGGCCCGGCCGCGGGCTTTGACTCCTGCGCGTCGGTCCGCAGGGCCTGCGCCGTCTTCGAGCCGTCGCGGTAGATCGCGAGCGCCTTGACACCGACGCGCCACGCTTCCGTGTACGCGTCCGCGATGTCCTCGACCGTCGCGGTCTGCGGCAGGTTCACGGTCTTCGAGATCGCGCCCGAGATGAACGGCTGGACCGCTCCCATCATCTTGATGTGGCCGAGGTGCGAGATCGCCCGCTCGCCGACCGCCACGTCAAACACCTCGAGGTGTTCGTCGGCGAGCTCCGGGGCGCCGATGATCGTTCCGTGCTCGTTGACGTACGCCTCGATCTGCTCGATCTGCTGATCGGTGTAGCCGAGCTTCTGCAGCGCCTGGGGGATCGTCCGGTTGACGATCGTCATCTGGCCGCCGCCGACGAGCTCCTTGAACTTGACCAGCGAGAAATCGGGCTCGACGCCGGTGGTGTCGCAGTCCATCAGGAAGCTGATCGTGCCGGTGGGCGCAAGCACGGTGGCCTGCGCGTTGCGGTATCCGTGCTCGGCGCCAACGGCGACCGCGTCGTCCCACACTGAGCGCGCCGCCGCCAGCAGACCGCCGTCCCCGCACGTCTCATCGTTGATCGCGTACGCCGCGTCGCGATGCTTGCGCATCACGGCGTTGTGCGCGTCCCGATTCTCCGCGTACCGGTCATACGCTCCGATCGCGGCGGCAATCCGCGCCGAGCCGAGATAGGCCCGGCCGGTCATCAACGCGGTGATCCCGGCGGCGATCCCTCGACCCTCGTCGGAGTCGTAGGGGAGGCCCTCCGACATCAGGTAGGCACCGAGGTTCGCGTAGCCGAGGCCGAGCTGGCGGAATGCGCGCGCGTTGCTCGCAATCTGCTCGGTCGGATAGCTCGAGGGGGAGACGATGATCTCCTGCGCGAGGAACATGATGTCGACCGCGTGCTCGAACGACTCGACGTCGAAGGTGCCGTCGGCGCGGCGGAACTTCATCAGGTTCAGTGACGCGAGATTGCACGCCGAGTCGTCGACGTGCATGTATTCCGAGCACGGGTTCGAAGCGTTGATCCGCCCCGAGTTCGGACACGTGTGCCAGTCGTTGATCGTCGTGTCGTACTGGACGCCGGGATCGGCGCAGCGCCACGCGGCCTCGGAGATCTCGCGCATCAGCTCTCGGGCCGGGATCGGGTCGCCGATGGGCTGACCGGTAGTACGCGCGGTCAGGTGCCAGTCCTCGTCATTCTCGACCGCGCGCATGAAGTCATCCGTGACGCGCACGGAGTTGTTCGCGTTCTGGTATTGGATCGAGAAGAAGCCGTCCCCGTCGATCGACATGTCGAAGCCCGCATCACGGAGAGCCGCGGCCTTGTCCTCCTCCTTGGCCTTGCACCAGATGAACTCGCGGATGTCCGGATGGTCGACGTCCAGCACGACCATCTTCGCCGCACGACGGGTGCCGCCTCCGGATTTGATCGAGCCGGCCCACGCGTCGGCGCCGCGCATGAAGGACACCGGCCCCGAGGCGGTGCCGCCACGGCTGAGCGCCTCCATCGAGCCCCGGATCTTCGACAGGTTGATGCCCGAACCCGAACCACCGCGGAAGATGATCCCCTCCTTGGTGTTCCACTCGAGGATCGACTCCATCGTGTCGTCGACCGAGAGGATGAAACACGCGCTCGCCTGCATCTTCGGGCTGCCCTCCGGGTGCCAGCCCACGTTGAACCAGACCGGCGAGTTGAACGCCGCCATCTGGTGCAGCAGGATGTGGGTCAGCTCCGCCTCGAATACCTCGGCGTCCTCCTTGGTGGCGAAGTAACCGCGGTCCCGACCCCAGGTCGCGATCGTCCCGGCGACCCGCGCGATCATCTGCTTGACCGAGCGCTCGCGCTCGGGCGCGCCGGGCTGCCCGCGAAAATATTTCTGGGCCACGATGTTGGTGGCGTTCTGTGACCAGCTCCTCGGGAACTCGACGTCCCGCTGCTCGAACGACACCTTGTCGCCATGCCCGATTCGCGCGTCCCGCAACTCCCACTCGATCGCGTCGAAAGGATGTTGTCCGGGGCTACGTGAAGCGGCGTCGGACTGATAGTCCGTCGGCCTCGGCCGGACGCGATCTTGGTGGGGGTTTGGGGGGTGTGCTCCATAGCCTCTGGCTCCTCTTTTTTCGCTGCTTCGGCGTCTTCCACTCGGCTCCGGGGCGGCCGAGGGGGTAACAGCGAATCCTCGCGGGTGGCTCGGACGGAAAGGCCCTAGCGGCTGGGCCCAGGCGCCGAGAAGGTGGGAGCTTTGCTGTCTTAATTTTACTGAGGACGAACTCGGTTCTCGCGCCTTTGACCGCGGACTTTGCGGGCGATCGTCTGATAGGCGCGTGCTAGCTTCGCGCCCGATGTCGACGGCGGAATTGCTGCGCTCGGGCGACGCCTGGCGTCCAGGCGGTGAGCGCTTCACACGCGCACGAAGCGTCGTCCGTGCCACCAGCGCCGCAACGCGCATTGCTCGCGATGCTGCTGCTCGTGGTGCTGTATGCCGCGTTCGACCACGGCGCGGCGGGCGTTGCCGCCGGCGCGCGCATCCAGACCGCGCTGGCGGCGCTCGCCGCGTTGGCGTGCGGAGGCTTGCTGTGGACGGGATCGCTCCGTTTCGCCGCCCCGCGGGCAGCAGTCGTGGGTCTCGCGCTGTTGGTCGCGTTTGCGTGCTGGAGCGGGGTCACCGTTGCCTGGAGCGTCGCGCCTGATCAGACGTGGCTGGAGCTCAACCGTGCCATCACATACGTGCTCGTGCTGGCGCTCGCGATTGTTGTCGGCGCGTCGCACGGTCGCTCGATCGAGCTGGCAGCGAAGGGGTTCGTCGCGGTCGCGCTTGCGCTCGCGGTCTACGGCATCGGACAGAAGGTGATCCCGGGAGTCCACATACCGGGCGTCTTCACCCTCGACCAGACCGCTGTGTTCCCGCGCCTGCAAGCGCCATTCGGCTACTGGAACGCGCTCGCGCTGTTCATTGCCATGGGCATTCCGATCGCGCTCGCGGGCGCGGTCGATCAGGCGATGGGCAGACGGGTGAGGCTGGCGGCCGTGCTGGCCGTGCAGCTGCTGCTGGTCACGCTCGACGCTGACCGAATCGCGGGGCGGGATGGTTGCGGCTGCGATCGGGCTGGCGGTCGGGATCGCACTCAGCGGCGCGAGGTTGCGCTCGCTGATGTGGTTCGCGCTCGCGCTGCTCGGGGCGCTGCCCACGCTCGTGATCGCGCTCTCCGCGCACAACCTCAACACCGCTTCGATTGCCGCTATCCGCCCGCGAGCAGACAGGCGCAGTGCTCGGAGCGGTGCTGCTCGTCTCGCTGGTCGTAACTGGGCTCGTGGGGGCGAGGCTGCATGAGCGCCGAGGCCCGGACGCAGATCGGCCCTGACCGAGCATGGCGGATCGGACGGCTGCTGGTGGGGCTCGCGGCGGTCGCCTTGGCCTGCGCCGTGATCGCGGTGGCGCTCTCCTCGCGAGGGCTCACGGGCACGGTTTCGCACGCGTGGGACAGCTTCACCTCAACCAAGTCGGCGACGAGTGTCTACAACCCCGACCGCCTGCTGTCGGTCGATTCGGAGAACCGCTGGGTGTGGTGGAAGGAGGCCCTCGGGGCGTTCAGCGATAAGCCGATCGCCGGTTGGGGGGCGGGTTCGTTTGCGGTCGTCCACCTCCTGTACCGACACAACGCGTTGTCGGTGACCGAGACCCACAGCGTTCCGCTGCAGTTCCTCGCCGAGACCGGCCTGATCGGTGCGCTGCTCGCGCTTGGCGCCTACGGGCTGCTGCTGTGGAGCGGCATCGCCACTGTGCGCCGGCGGCTCGGGCGCCGCGAGCGGACCCTGGGCGCGGCGCTGGTCGCCGCGGCGGTCGTCTACGCCATCCATGCCTGCTACGACTGGGACTGGGACATCCCCGGCGTGACCCTGCCGG
Source organism: uncultured Solirubrobacterales bacterium (assembly GCA_963794825.1). Lineage (GTDB taxonomy): Bacteria > Actinomycetota > Thermoleophilia > Solirubrobacterales > Solirubrobacteraceae > Palsa-465. The sequence continues at coordinate 471,953 of CAWCFB010000003.1, read as the reverse complement.
TGATGGTGGTCCTCGGGGTGGTCGCCGGAAGCGCGAGCAGGCGACGGGCGCCGGTGCGAACAGCGCCCCAGCCGGCCGGCGGTCGACCCCTGCGGCTGTGCGGGCTCGTGGCGTGCACGGTCACGTTGTGCGCAATCGCGATCTCGGCCGTGACTCCGAGTCTCGCTGCCGGCCGCGCCCGCGATGCGGTGCTGACGGCGGCGCGCGGCACGCCCGCCGCGCTCGCCGCTGCACAGTCGAGCGCCGCGCTCGCCAGCCGGCTCGATCCGTTATCCGATGCCGGCTTGCTGGCCGAGGCGGACGTCGCGTCCGCGCGGCAGCAGTTCGCCGCAGCGCGATCAGACGCGATCGCTGCGGTCAGTCGTGCACCCGACGACCTGCAGGCCTGGATGCAGCTCCTGGGCTATGAGGAGGCTACGCACGATGTCCCGGCCGCCGAAGCGGTGGCGGCTCGGATCCTCGCGCTCAATCCGAAGGGGCTAGAGGCCCAGAGCCTCGCCGCGCAAGTGCAGCTGTTCGCGATCGGCGCGAGCGGCTCGGCGACCGCGATCAAAACTCCGGCCGGGTAGGACCGAGCGCAGAACGCACGGCGACTACGGGGCGAAGCCGAGGTGAACCGCGCCGGTGAGGATCAGCACGGCGACCGTCACCCCGAACACCAACAGGAACACCCCGAGCACCGCCTCTGACGGCATCCATCCCCCGCGGCGGCGTGGGGCTGGGCGCGGGGCTGCTACAGCGCGGGGTGCGACGGACCGGGTTCCTCGCGCCTGGACGAGCGCGGCCTCGCGCCCGCGCGCGTCGGCACCCGGCTCACTGGCCTGGCGTGGGCGCGCGCCGGCACCCGCTCACGGGCCGGGCGGGGGACTGCGGGCGAGAGCGGGCTCGTTCTGTTGGTTCGCGCTTTCGGGCGCGTTCGGCCTGTTCGCGCGCGCGGGCCCGTCGCTGAGCCTCACGCTCGGCGGCCCGCTGCTCGGCCTGCTCGCGCTCGCGGTGTTGCCGCTCGGCTCGCTCACGGGCTTTTTGCCGGCGCCTCGCCTCGCGTGCGGCCTGCTGTTGCGCCTTCTCGACCTCGCGGCGCTCGGCGCGCTCGCGCTCGGCCTCCTCCCTCGCACGAGCTTCGGCTCGCTTCGCTCTCGCCTCCGCCTCGCGAGCCAGCTCCTCGGCCGCGATGGCTGCCGCCCGAGCGTCGAACACCTCGCGCTCGTCCGCCGCGCGTGATCTGGCCTCGGCTTCGGCCGCGAGGTCGTCGCGCGCAGTCGGCGAGGCGCCGTGCCTCCGCATCATCTTCACGCGCGCGCGAGAGCCGGTCGGCTGCGTCGCGCGCCCGCTCTGCCTCGGCGCGCCAGCGGTCGGCATCGGCACGCCAGTGGTCGGCGTCGGCCCGCGCCTCCTCCGCAGTGGCTGCCGCGTGCTGCTCCCGCGTGCGGGCCTCGTCGAGCGCGGACTGGGTCAGGGCGAGGTTGCGCTCCTGCTCCTCGCGCAGCGACTCGAACTCAGCCTCGGCTGCGGCCAGCGCTCGCTCGGCCTCGTCGCGCGCAGCGGCTTCTGCCTCCTCGGTTTGGCGGGCCGCGGCTCGGTCGACCTCGAGTTGCCGCTGCATGGTGGCGGCGGCCTGCTCGGCCTCCGCGCGTGCCGCGGCGATCGTGCCGAGCTCCTCAACCAGCCCTGCCAGCCGTCCTGTCACATGGTCGCGCTCGTTGGTGAGTGCAGCGACTTGCTGCTCGAGCTCTGACACGCGTTCGTCAACTGGCTGGCGCGCCGCGCGTGCGGTCTGCTCCGGTCCACCGGGCTCGGTTGCACGCGCCTCGCGCTTTGGCTCAGCTGATCTTTGAGCTCCTCGATCCGCGCTCCGAGCTCGGATCGCTGTGCCGCGAGCTCTGCGTTGAGGTCAGCCGCGGCGTGCTCGGCTTCGGCGCGAGCGGCGCTCAAGGTGGCGAGCTCGGCTACTAGCCGCTCGAGACGCTCGCCGAGCTGCTGGCGCTCGCGCGTGGCCTCGTGCACCTGGTCGGCCAGCTGTGAGCCTTGCTCGGTGATCTCATTGGCGCGGGCTTCGGAGCTGGTCAGCTGAGCTTGTAGCGCTTCGATCTGGGACTCGAGCTCGGATCGTTGCGCGGCGAGCTCTGTGTTGACATTCGCCGCGGTGTGCTCGGCGTCGGCGCGCGCGGCGGTCACGGTGGCGAGTTCGGCGAGGAGCCCCTCGAGCCGTCCGCTGAGCTGGCTCCGTTCCGATTCCAGTTCGCCCGCGTGGCCGCTGAGCGTGTCGCGTTCCTGTGTCGAGGGCTGTGACGTTGCTGCTCGAGCTCGGCGACGCGTCCATCGATGTGCTCGCGGGCCTGGTCGCTGATTTGGGTGGCGCGGGCCTCGGCCGCGCGCAAGCGGTCCTGCAGCGCTTCGATTTGTGACTCGAGCTCGGATCGTTGCGCGGCGAGCTCTGTGTTGACATTCGCTGCGGTGTGCTCGGCGTCGGCGCGCGCCGCGGTCAGGCTCGCGAGCTCGGCAACCAACCGCTCGAGCCGTCCGCCGAGCTGGCTCCGCTCCGATTCCAGTTCGCCGGCCCTCCCGCGCAGCGTGTCCCGTTCCTCCGTGAGGGCGGCGAGCTGCTGCTCGAGCTCGGTGACGCGTCCATCGATCTGCTCACCTGCCTGCTCGCTGATCTGGGCGGCGCGGGCTTCGGCGGCGCGCAAGCGGTCCTGGAGTTCCTCGATCTGCGACTCGAGCTCGGAACGTTGTGCTGTGAGCTCGGAACGTGTGCTGTGAGCTCGGAACGATGCGCCGCGAGCTCTGCGTTGACGTCGGCTGCTGCGCGCTCGGCGTCGGCCCGCGCCGCGGTGACGGCCGCGAGCTCGGCCACCAGCCGCTCGAGTCGTCCGCTGAGCTGCTCCCGCTCCTCGGTGGCTGTGCGCACGCGCTCGTCGAGCTGACCGCGTTCTGACTCGAGCTCGCCGGCGTGGTCGCGCAGCGCATCGCGTTCGCGCGTGAGCTCAATGACCTGTTGCTGAAGCCGGGAGGCCTGCTCATCGATCGCACCGCTCTGGCCGGCGCGCGCTTCGGCGCTGCTGAGCCGCGCCCGGAGCTCTTCGATCTGCGATTCCAGCTCGGATCGTTGTGCCGCCAGCTCTGCCTTGACTCCGGCTTCTGCGTGCTCGGCGTCGGCGCGCGCGGCGGTGACGGTCGCGAGCTCGGCGACCAGCCCCTCGAGCTGTCCGCTGAGCTGGCTCCGTTCCGATTCCAGTTCGCCGGCGCGGCCGCTGAGCGTGTCGCGTTCCTGCGTGAGGGCGGCGAGCTGCTGCTCGAGCTCGGTGACGCGTCCATCGATCTGCTCGCGTGCCTGCTCGCTGATCTGGGCGGCGCGGGCCTCCGCGGCGCGCAAGCGGTCCTGGAGCTCCACGATCTGTGACTCGAGCTCGGAACGTTGCGCCGCGAGCTCGGAATGTTGGGCGGCGAGCTCCGTGCTGACGTCGGCTGCTGCGTGCTCGGCGTCGGCCCGCGCCGCGGTCACCGCCGCGAGCTCGGCGACCAGCCGCTCGAGTCGTCCGCTGAGCTGCTCCCGCGTCGGTGGTCGCGTGCTCGGTGAGCTGAGCCCGTTCTGATTCGAGCTCACCGGCGCGGCCTTGCAGCGTGTCGCGTTCCTCGGTGAGCGCGCTGACCTGTGCTCGAGCTCAGCGACCTGCTGGTCGAGCTGTTGGCGCGCTGCGAGCGCTTCCTGTTCGCGCCCGCTGAGCTCGGCGGCCCGTGCCTCGGCCGCACCCAACCGGTCTTGGAGCTCCTCGATGCTGCGACTCGCGCGCCGCGAGCTCGCTCCTGACGCCGGTGGCAGCCTGCTCGGCGTCGCCGCGCGCCGCGGTCACCGCCGCGAGCTCAGCGGCGAGCGTGTCGAGCCGCTCGCTCAGCTGACCCCGTTCTGATTCGAGCTCACCGGCGCGGCCTTGCAGCGTGTCGCGTTCCTCGGTGACCGCGCTGACCTGCTGCTCGAGCTCCGCGACCCGTTGGTCGAGCTGTTGGCGTGCTGCGAGCGCTTCCTGTTCGCGTCCGCTGACCTCGGTGGCCCGTGCCTCGGCATCACCCAGCCGGTCCTGGAGCCCCTCGATCTGTGAGCGAGTTCGGATCGTTGTGCCGCCAGCTCCGTGTTGACGCCGGCTGCTGCGTGCTCGGCGTCGGCCCGTGCCGCGGTGACCGTCGCGAGCTCGGCCACCAGCCGCTCGAGCCGTCCGCTGAGCTGGTTTCGGTGCTCGGTGAGCTGGGACCGTTCTGATTCGAGTTCACCGGCCCGGCCTTGCAGAGCGTCGCGTTCCTGAGCCAGTGCGCTGACCTGTTGTTCGAGTTCGGCGACCCGCTGGTCGAGTCGCACGCGGGTTGCCTGCGCGTCCTCTGCGCGTCCGCTGAATTCGGTGGCGCGGGCCTCGGCCGCATGCAACCGGTCTTGGAGCTCTGAGATCTGCGACTCCAGCGCGGCGAGCTCGTTCCCCACTTGCGCTGCGGCCTGTTCGGCTGCGGCGCGCGCGGCGGTCACTGCGGCGAGCTCGGTGGCCAGTTGGTCGCGCTCGCCCGTGGCTTCGTGCACGCGCCCGTGGAGCAATGTGCGCTCCGACTCGAGTTCGGTGCGCTCTGACTCGAGTTCGCCGGCGCGGCCATGGAGCACGTCGCGTTCCTGTGTGAGTGCGCTGACCTGTTGTTCGAGTTCGGCGACGCGCTGGTCGAGCTGCACGCGGGTTGCCTGCGCGTCCTCTGCGCGTCCACTGATCTCCGTGGCGCGTCCCTCCGCGGCGCGCAAGCGGTCCTGGAGCTCCTCAATTTGCGACTCGCGCGCCGGCGAGCTCGTCGCTCACGCCGGCCGTAGCCTGCTCGGCTTCGTCGCGCGCAGCGGTGGCCGCAGCGAGTTCGGGCAGGACTCTTTCGAGCTTCTGATTGAGCTCGTGGCGCTCGCGCGTCGCGTCGCTGACCTGATCAGCGAGTTCGGTCCGTTCTGACTCGAGCTGGCTGGCGTGGTCGCGCAGCGTGTCGCGCTCTATGGTCAGCGCCCGGAGGTTCGACTCGAGTTCGGCGGTGCGCTCATCCAGTTCGCGCTGGAGTTCATTGACACGCGTGTGGGACTGCTCCCGTTCGGCCTCGAGTTCCTCCCTGATCGCCGCCACGGCCTGATCGGCCGTCGCGCGCGCCCCATTCACCGCCGTCAGCTCGGCGGCGACTTCTGCCAGTCGTGCGTTGAGCCGCTCGCGCTCGTCGGCGGACTCGCGCGTCTCGCCGCGGAGCTGGCTGCGCTCGGAATCGAGCTCGTCCGCGCGGCGCGTCAGCGCCTCGCGCTCCTCCGTGAGTGCCGAGACCGCAGTCGCCGCATCGACGAGCTGGCGCTCGAGACCGGCGACGCGCGTCTGCGACCGCGCGCGCTCGGAGTCCAGCTCCCCGCGAAGCGATGTGACGGCCTGCTCTGCCTCGGTGCGCGCTCCGGAGAGCGTCGCGACCTCGGCGACGAGTGTTTCGAGCCGCGCGCTCAGGTTGTCGCGCTCGTCGCCTAGTTCGCCGACCCTCGCCTCGAGCTCGGCGGCGCGCGCTTCGATTTGCGCCCGCTCGGCCTCAAGCCGTTCGGCTTCGGCTTGCGCCTGCTCACGCGCTCTGGCCTCCAGCTCGTAGTGCTCGGCGGCATCCCTGGCCTCTTCGTTCGCCCGATCGATCTCCCCACGAAGATCGTGCGCCGATCGCTCTGCCTCGGTCCGCGTAGCAGCGAGCTCTGCCAGCTCCTGATCGAGCTTGGCGATGCGCTCGCGGGCCGCCGAGAGCTCGCGTTCGTGTTCGGCCACGTGGCGCTCGGAGCCGGCGCGTTCCTCCTCGAGCGCCGCCTCCAGCTGCGCCACTTGCCTCTGCGCCCGCTCCGCCTGCGCGTTCGCCTCCTCGGCCCGTTCGCGGCTCTCGGCGGCGGCGCGTTCGAGCTCGATCTGAGCGGCCTGGGCGCGGTCTCGGATCGTCGCGGTTTCCTGCTCGAGCTTCTGCGCGCGCTCTGTCGCCTCGGCAGCCTCGACGCCGAGCGCTGCGTCGCGTTGCTCGAGCGCCGCGACGCGGCCTTCCGCCTTGCTGGCCCGGGTGCGTGCCGCTTTCACCTCGGCCTCCAGTGCGAGCAGTCGACCCTGGGCGGTCTCGACGGCGGCTTCAGCGTCTGTGGCCCGCCCGGTTTCTGCCTTCACGGTGGCATCCAGCTCCGTGAGCCGCTCGGCCAGCAGCGTCCGCTCGGCCTTGGCGGCATCGACCTCCGCGGCCAACTCGGCCAGGCGCTGCCGCTCGGCCGTCAGCTCGCTCTGCGCCAGCTCGGCCCGGCGGTGGAAGTTGCTTGCCCGCTGCTCGTGGCTCCCGGCCCGCTCGCGGAGCGCCGCCAAGGCGGCATCGAGCTCGGCGACGCGCTCACGTTGCGAAGCCGCTTCGGCCTGGGCCTCATCAGCGCGAGTGGCGATCGACTGCAGCTCCGTCTCGAGCCCTCGCTGGCGCTCCTCCGCCTCGGCTCGGACCCGCTCGAGCTCGGCGGCGTGACGGTCGCTCAGCCGGCCACTTTCGACCTCGGCCTGCTGGGTGGCCGCGGCGACCGCGGCCCGCGCGGCCGACGCCTGCTCCCGGGCGGTGGCCAGCTCCCGTTCCAACTCCTGGGTGCGGGTCCGGAGTTGCTCGGAGGCTTCAGTCCGCGCCGTGAGCTCGCCCGCGAGCCGTTGCTCGCCGGCCTCACGCTCGGCCAGCTGCTCGCGAAGCCGCGACTCGAAACGCCGGCCGGCATCCTGTGCCTCGCCGATCCGTCGCTGCAGCTCATCGCGCTCACGCTCGAGCGTCGCGGTGCGCTCCTCGGCAGCGCCGGCTCGTGCCGCCTCCGCTTCGAGGCGCTCGCGCGCGTGCGCGAGACTCTGCTCCCGAGCTCGCAGCTCGTGGTCCAGCGTCGACTGGCCCGTCTGCGCTTCCACGAGTGCGGCCTGGAGCGCTTTGAGCTCTCCGGTCCGTTCGAGCCTCAGCTCGTCGCGCTCGTGCGTGCGCTCGGCCTGTAGCTGCTCGAGCTCACGACTTCGCTCCGCGTCCAGCTGTTGGAGCTCGCGGGCGTGCTCCGCCCGCAGCCGCTCAACCTCTTGCCCCCGCTCGGTGCTCGTCGCTTGGCTGCGTTCGAGGGCCTCGGATTGTTCTCGCTCCCGCTCGGCCGCCTCGGTCCGGGCCCGTTCGCTGGCTTCGCGGGCCAGGGCGAGCTCCGCCGCCGCGTGGTCGCGAGCTTCGGCCAGCGCCAAGTTGGCCTGCGTCAACTCCACGCGCGCTCGTTCGAGCTCCGCGTCGCGCTGCTGCAGCTGGTCGGCGCGAGATTGCACAGCGTGCTCGAGCCTCACCAGTGCCTCGGTCTCGAGCTCAAGCTGGGACTCGAGCTCGGCTTGGCGCGCGCGCGCCGCCTGCTCGGCGGCTTCGAGATCACCGACCCGCGCGAGCGCCTGCGCGTGCGCGGCAGCGAGCTGGCCACTGCGCTCCTCGGCGTCTACCCGCCGGTCATGCTCGCTCTGGAGCCGGCGCTCGAGCTCCTCGATCGCCTGCCGCCGGGCCTCTGCGCGGCGCTCGGCCTCATCGCGCAAACGACGCTCCTCGAGCAGGGCCACGGGGTCGGGCACACGTGCGCGTCGGGGCGGGGGTGCGGTCCGAGCGGCGGCGCGGCTCCGGCCCCCGCGGGAGCGTCGGGTCGGACTGGGCAAGTCCACGACGTCGCCTTGGCCGAGGTCCAGTGCAAACGCGGTGCGACCCTTCAGGAGCGCGACGGGCGCTGCGTAGGCCGCGCGGAGCAGGCCGCCCGGGTCAGGCGGTGAGGGCAAGGCATCGAACCGGTGAAGCTGAATGCCGTCGTCGATGACGAGGGTCGGTGGCGGGCTTCCAGAGATCCGTTCGTCGGGACGAGCGGAGACGCGCAGCAGAACCCGATCAGGCGCAGCGTCAATCCGCTCGAACCCCACGAGCGCGATAGCCGAGACATCGCTCACGACGCGGCCGATTGTATGTCTGTTATATGTCGGGCGCGCATGGTCTTCGACGCCGCTCTCCGATGAAGCTGCTGGTCACCGGGGGAGCCGGCTATATCGGCTCGATCGTGGCCGGTCAGTTGCTCAAGTCTGGTCACGAAGTGGTCGTTTTCGACAACCTTGTGCAGGGTCACCGCGACGCCGTGCCCGATGACGCGCGGCTCGTCGTCGGGGATTTGCTCGACCAAGAAGCGGTCGACACAGCGCTCGCCGAAGGGTTCGATGGCGTTCTCCACTTCGCGGCCCTGGCCCTCGTGGGCGAGTCGGTGGACCATCCTGAGCGGTATTACCGCACTAACGTCGGCGGAACCCTCAACTTGCTCGACGCGATGCGCACCGCCGCGGTCTCCCGGCTCGTGTTCTCCTCGACCTGTGCGGTGTACGGACAGCCCGACGAAGTGCCGATCCCGGAAACGGCGCCCCCGAGCCCCCAGAACGCCTACGGCGCGTCCAAATTGGCAGTCGACCGCATGATCGGCGACTTCTGCCGCGCCCACATGCTGGGCGCAGTGAGCTTGCGGTACTTCAACGTGGCCGGTGCGAGCAACGGCCAGGGCGAGGATCACGAACCGGAGACTCACCTGATCCCGAACGTGCTCCGGGCGGCGATGGGGATCAACGAGTACGTCGAGGTGTTCGGCACCGACTACCCGACGCCGGACGGGACCGCAGTGCGTGACTACATCCACATTGAAGACCTGGCGACGGCGCACATGCTGGCGCTGGAGGGGGTGCGACCCCACGACCATCAGATCTTCAATCTGGGCAACGGCAGCGGCTTCTCCGTCCGCGAGGTGATCGCTGCAGTCTCCGAGGTGACCGGTCGCGAGATCAATGTTCGCGAGGGCCCGCGCCGACCCGGAGATCCGCCGATGCTGGTCGCGGCCAGCGAGCGGATTCGCACCGAGCTGGGATGGGAGCCGCGGAAGCCCGGGCTGACCGAAATGGTCGCCGACGCCTGGCGCTTCGCCCAGGCGCACCCGAGCGGCTATTCAGAGTAGGTCGGCGATCGCCTCGAGCGCGTCGGCGAGCACCGCGTCAGGCGGCTGCGTCGCATCGACGGGGCGAATCCGGTCGGGCTCCCGCGCGGCGAGCTGCTCATAGGCGGATGCGATCCGGGCGAAGAAGTCGTCCGGCTCGAGCTCGAGCCGGTCGGCAGGCCCCTGCCGCGAGCGCGTGCGTGCACGACCGACCTCGGGCACAACCGTCAGCAGCAGAGTCCGGTCCGGGGCGAGCCCCCCTGTCGCGAACTCGTTGATATCGCGGACGGGGCCGACGCCGAGCACGCGGCCGGCGCCCTGGTAAGCGAGCGAGGAATCGACGAACCGGTCGAGCACGATCCAGGTGCCGGCGCTCAATAGCGGCTTCAGTGCGTCCTCGACAAGCTGAGCGCGCGCCGCCGCGTACAGCAGTGCCTCGGCGCGCGCCCCGATCCGGGCTTGCGGATCCTTGACCAGCTCCCGAATCCGCTCTGCTGCCGGCACACCACCGGGTTCTCGAAGCACGGTTACCTCGATCCCCCGGGCCCGAAGCGCGTCCGCCAGCGCGGTCGCGACCGTCGTCTTGCCGGCCCCATCGAGCCCCTCGATCGTGATCAGCCGTCCGCGTGTGGGCATGCCCGGGGCCGACGCTAGCATCGGAGCCGTGCTCGCCGAGCTCGCCCGCCATCCTCAGGCTCGCGCCGTACTCACGCCGGTGCTGACTTCGGGCGGCCGACCATCGCACGCCTACCTGTTCCACGGGCCGGGCGGAGCCGGAAAGCGGTCCGCCGCGCGTGCGGTCGCGGCAACGCTCCTGGCCGACGGGTCCTCTGATCCCCAAAGCGCCCATGCGCGCGCGATCTCGGGTTCGCATCCGGACCTCACCTGGGTAGCGCCGAGCGGGGCCCACGAGATCCTGGTCAGCGACATCGACGGCCCCGTGATCTCCGCGGCCAGCAAAACACCGTTTGAGTCCGGCCGACGCGTGTTCGTCATCGAGCGGGTCGACGAGCTCGGGGACGAGGCCGCCAACCGGATGTTGAAAACGCTCGAGGAGCCGCCGTCGTTCGTCCATCTGATCCTCCTCACCGACCGGCTCGTCGAGGTGCTCCCGACGATCCAATCGCGGTGCCAGCTGGTCCGCTTCGACGCCCCTTCGGTCGATGACGTGGTCAGTGCGCTCGTCGGAATGAGCGTTCCCGAGGAGACGGCCGACGCGTGTGCCCGCCTGTCTCTCGGCGACGCGGAGCGCGCCGTCGAGCTCGCGGGCGAAGATGGAACCGCGCTGCGTGCCGGCGCCGAGCGGTTCGCGCGGGCGTCGCTCGCCGGTGAGGCGACGGCATTGCGCCCGTGGGACGACCTGCTGCGCTCGGTCCGCACGCGGGGCGAGGCGACCCGCGCTCAGCTCGAGACCCTCGCCACCGAAGAGCTCGAGCTCTATCCGAAGAAGGAGCGCAAACGGATCGAGACCGAGTGGACGGAGCGGATCCGCCGGTCCCGGCGGCGAACCGAAACCGCCGCCCTCGATTTCGCGCTGCAGCTCGTCACGCTGTGGTTCGCTGACCTGATCAGTCTCACCGTGGGCGCCGAGGAGCTAGTCCGCAATACCGACCGGTCAAACGAGCTGAACGCCGATCGTGGCCCTGCCCTGGCAAAGCTGCGTGCCGCGATCGACGACGTCGAGGACACACGCCAGCGGTTCCAGCTCAACGTTTCAGAAGAACTGGCCTGCGAGGCGCTGGCCTACCGGCTCGAGCGCACCTTCGGGACGTGAACGACTACGGACGTCCCTCGACTCGGGTGTACCTGCGCCCGCCCTCGCGCGCGGACGGAGACGAGTTCATCGGGCTGATGCACGCGAGCCGCGCATTCCACCGTCCTTGGGCCACGGCTCCCGCCGACGAAGAGCGGTTCGCGGCCTACCTCTCAGACGCTCAGCGGCAGGACCTCGAGGCGATGCTTGTGTGCCGGCGCGCTGACGATGCGATCCTCGGCTTCTTCAACCTCTCCCAGATCGCTCGCGGGCTGCTCCAGAGCGCCTATCTCGGTTACGCCGTGGGCAAGCCGTTCGCCGGCCAGGGATACATGCGCGAAGGGATCGATCTCGTACTGCGCCACGCATTCACCACGCTTCGCCTCCACCGCGTCGAGGCGAACATCCAGCCCGATAACCGCGCCTCGATCGCGCTGGCTCGCGGAGCCGGCTTCCGGCGCGAGGGCTTCTCGCCGCGGTATCTGAAGATCGGCGGCCGGTGGCGTGATCACGAGCGCTGGGCGATCCTCTCTGACGAGTGGCGAGCCCGCACGCTGGACGGCGACCTGGCTAACCGCCGCACGCTGATTCGCGGCTAGTCAGCGACTATGCGGTGCATGGCCTGCCCGCTTGAGCGCGCGGCCGTCTGAGACATTCGCGCACCGCGGGATCGCCGCTTCCGCGGCTCGCGACGAGTCCTGAGCGGCCCGCTCGCATCCCCGCCGCGCCACGTAAAGGTCGGCTACGCTGCCTGATTGCAGCGCCGACTTCGATTCTGCTGCACCCCCGCTGCACGAGATCGCGGCGGAAGTGCGGAGATCCGAGGAACGCCCTGTGAGCGCCGACGTAGCTCAGCTGGTAGAGCACTTCACTCGTAATGAAGGGGTCCCCGGTTCGAGTCCGGGCGTCGGCTTTTGTGAATTAGCTGCGGTCGTTGGCGGTCGCTATCTTCGACCGTACCGGCACGATCGGGGCGTCTCGGTCGTGTGGCTGAGGGATCGCCTGGAGCGCGAACTCGGAGATCACGCCGGGGCGGAAGACGAGACAGTGAGTGGAGCCGCCGAACTCGAAGTACCCCAGCTCGTCGCCCTTCTTGACGTGAGAGCCAGCGGTCAGATTGGAATCGATCTGGCACGAGGAGACTTCCGACATCCCGACGGCCACGAACGCCACCAATCCGATGACCGGATCGTCAGCTTCGATGACGATGATCGCGCGAGCCGCGACGTGTGCGAGGTACGCCTGCGAGTTCATCGGTTCGGTGGCGTCCTTGCCTTCGGAGTCGGCCTCGGAGTAGTAGGTGCCGGGTTGCACGAACGCCCGGACGATCGTGCCGGCGATAGGGCTGTGCCACCGGTGATAGTTGGTCGCGCTGAGGAAGGCCTGATAGACGGTCCCGCCAACGAAGTGATCAATGGAAGCATCGTTGGCCAGCATGTCCGCCAGCGAGTACGGCTGGCTCTTGATCCAGAAACGGTCTTGCCGCTGAACGTTGGTGGCAATGCCGTAGGGCAGCGACTCGCAGGCACTCACGATGACCTTGTCATCGTCGGGCGCCTCGACGGGTCTGGCCTCTTCCTTGAAGCGGCGCGTGAAGAAGTCGTTCCATGACTTGAACCCCCAGTGGGCATCGTTCGGGTCGTATTCGAACTGCTCGATGCCGATAGCCCGCTGGGCGTCGGCGCTCTTCCACCCCGTAGGCGACTCGTTGAGCACGTAGAGAGAATCACGGCTATCGAGAAACTCACACCAGGCGGTCAGGATCGTCTTGAGCGCCGCGTTGATTTCTGGGTGCCGATAGGCAGCGAAGCCGGCCGGGGTCCCCATCGTCCAGTCGAGTATTGCGTTCAGAGGCAACGTGACCGCGGATTGGCCGAACTCAGGTGCCATCGTGAGCACCTCGTTGACCAGGCACAAGAACTCGTCGACATTCTCTATGTGTCGCTGTTGATACGGCTTGGAGGCGGGGACCTGGGCGATCATCTCGTTGACGTACATCCGCACCACCGGGTCGCGATCGATCAACGCCTTGAACTCGCCGACGGCGGGATGAAGCGCAGTCTCGCTGTCGCGGGCTTCGACTCGCTGACGATGACCTTCCAGCCAGGATTCCAAGTCCTCCTGAGCTTCCGGCAGCCAGCCGGCCCGCCGCTGTACGTCGACCTCGTCAGCAAGCCTCGTCATAGACGCGCCTTACCCCCAGCGCAAACGTGCCAAGCACATGATCATCACTTCGCGCTGCCGCGATCGGCGCTTGCCCCTGATCCCTCAGGTGGTGGCACTGAGACCCACCGATGGGTGCTGGCGACTCCGAGGCCCGCGCTTCGTCAGAAGCGAGGACGGTGTGGGCTGCCTCGGTCTACTCGCCTGGGACGGGCGTCTCGTCATGGCTTCGACTGCGGAGGGCTGCGGTGGCTGCCTCCAGGAACCCGACCACTTGTGGCCTGTCGTCTTGTTCGCGCCTTGCGACCCAGAAGTCGAGGGGTGAGAGCTCCGGGGCGGGGCGGAAGATGACCCCTGCCGCCGTGCCGAGCATGTCGATGGCGGGTGCGACCGTCGTGGCGACGCCGAGGCCGGCCCCGATCGCCTCCATCAGACCATCCAGAGTTGTCACCGAGGCCCCGATCCGGGGCGGCACGCCGTTGCGCTGGCCCGCGGCTGTCCAGAAGTCGCTCCAGATCCGGTCGCGGACAGGTACTTCGACCAGCGGTTCGGCGATGAGGTCTTCGATCGTGATCTCGCTGCGTGCGGCGAGGGGGTGGTCGGCGGCGAGCGCGAGCCCGCGCGGCTCACTGAACAGCAGGCGCCGCTCGATGCCGTCGTGTTCGAAGTCGCCGTAGAGGATCGCCACGTCAGCCGGCCCGTCGCGCAGTCCGCCTAGGGGGTCGAGGAAGCCGGCGAAGTGGATCATCACCTCGGCCTCTGGATGCGCCTCGTAGAAGGTGTCGAAGGCCGGTCCGACAAGCCGCCGGGTGAACGGGGCGACGTATCCGACGGTGAGCCGCACAGACTGGTCGCCGGCGGCACGGCTGGCCAGGATCGCGTGTTCCGCCCCGGCGAGCAGCGGCCGGGCGTGCTCGATCAGCGTCTGCCCGGCTGGAGTGAGCTGTACGCGGTGGGAATCCCGTTGCACGAGCTGGGTCGCGACACGCTCCTCGAGTTGGCGAATCTGGCCGCTCAGCGCCTGCTGGGTGAGGTGCAGCCGCTCGGCGGCTCGGGTGAAGTTGAGCTCTTCGGCGAGCGCCAGGAGCGCGCGGAGGTGCCGCATCTCGACGTCCATGGGGCGGAGTATGCCTTGTGACAACGCGCGCTTGTGGTGGCGACAAGCGATCTCCGTTTCCCTTCTCGCAGGTCCGTCAGCACGATGTGCGGGGAACACGGAAAACGCGATTTGGAGGGAACGACATGCCGACGACCGACGACACTCATGTGCTGCCAGAGGCTGCGGATGGTGAGCTGATCGAGGTGGCGGGGAACCGCATCCGGATCATCACCGCGAGCCCCAGCCAGCTGGTCTGCGACTACAGCGCCGGGCCCCTGTTTCCCGGGCCGCCGCTGCACGTCCATCCGGGATTCGATGAGACGTACCTTGTACTGGAGGGCCGGCTGCAGGTCACTGAGCGCGATGAGCGCCGCGAGCTGAAGCCAGGCATGGCGGCGTACGTGGGTGGTTCCGTGCCGCACACGTTCGCCAATCCGAGTGCTGAGCGGGTCCGCTTTCTCGCCATCTGCTCACCCGGTGGTTTCGAGGACTTCTTCCGTGCAGTGGCGGCCGGTGACGGCGCGGCCGTCGCCGAGGTCTCCGAGCGGTTCGGCTACCAGGCCGTGGAGGTCGCTCGATGAGGCCGACCTTGGGTTATGACGCGGCGAAAACCGAAATGGGCTCAAGGACACCGTGCGACTTCTCGATCTCCTTGGCCCCAGGCGTCTCGAGGGCTGCCTGCAAACCCTCCATGTCGCGGACATTCACGGAGACGGCGATGTTCTTGCTGCCGTCCGTAGGCAGAAAGTCCACAACGTCGCTTCCATAGTCCGCAAAGAAGGCTGCACGCTCATCCTTGTGCGAGACCCACTTCTCGACGTCCTCGACAGGATGAGTAATCACGATCCTGGGCATAACATCCCCCTCAGTAGTGGTCCGTACGTCGACACTACTTGACGCGGCGAATGGCGGGGGGACCCGCTGCCGAACAGCCAGTAAGCGTGGCCGAAGCAGCAACCGGTGTTCGCGATTACTTTCCGCGAAATGCGCTCTGACCCCGCGGTGGAAGCGATTTGGAAGCCTGAACGAAAAAGCGCCCCATCCGAGTTCCCTCCGGGAGTCGAAGCGATGATTTCTGGCTGACGGAACCCACGCAGCGCGCGAGGTCTACAGCTCGCATACGGCGATCGCAGGAGCGTCGCGTCGGGCTTTCTCGCTCGCGGTTGGGAGGCCGGCGAGCGGCGCGTATGACACTTGCGCGGGGTCGATGGCGAGTGCGGTCGCGTCCGCGGGGCTGAGGCGTTCGAGGAGGGCCTTAGAGGCAAGCGCACGACCGCCAGTTGCGCACGCCTCGATCCGCGCCGTCTCATTGACCTCCTCTCCGAGCGCGGTCACCTCTGCGCGGCCGCTGGTCATCAGTCGGCCGACGTACAGCGTGGCACCCCAGTGAAGGCCGAAGCGCATCGTGAGGTCAGCCGGGTCTAAACCGCTGCGCTGCGCGACGGTCCGCGCCGCCTGACGGATCGCACGCATCGCGGCGACGGATGCTCGCGCCGCCGATGATTCCGTCCCGGCATCCTCGGCGAGGAAGAAGGCGGTGACGCCATCGCCAACATGCTTCCCAACGATCCCACCGGCCTGAACCACTGCACGGTCAGCAGCGGTGGCAAGTCGTCGTATGACGGTGAAATACGCCGGGGTTGCGAGTCGTTTAGCCAGCACGCTCGAGGCTTCCAGATCGGCAAACAGAACAGCCGACGGGCGACGGGCCGGCTGCAGGAGCGCACTCATCCGCTCGAACAGCCGCGCATCCCCAAGCGCGAGCATCCCCAATACAGCAGCGCGAATCTCCGGCTTGACCAGCGAGACATAACCGGCCCGAGCTCCGTCCGCGTAATGCAGGCAGGCCAAGAGCACGTCATTCCCAATGATCTCGTTGCCGAACCTAACGTCTACTCGGGTGCTCCAGAGCGGTGGCGGCGGGACGGGCTCGACTCGCCGCAACACCGCGCTGAAACGCGGATCTGCCACCTGGAGCAAGGCTTCCCGTCCGCCCGCGGTCGTGGCCAGAACAAAGCCAGCCCAGTCTCGCAATGACTCGTGGAAGCTCTCGAATGTGGGTCCGGTCGGCCAGCTCTCGCGCGCCGCCGTCATCTCAGATGAGAAAATGTGTTCGCCGAGCCCAGCGACGGGCGCGTCTCGTCTCCCAGCCGAGACTAGGATTCGATATTCGCTGGACAGGTAGGCAAGCCGCCACCCCGCATCCCACACCTCGCCCGCAAACCCGTGTAGCTCCAGAGCCAGAGCGACAGCCGACAGCGCAGGGTCCTCTGGCAGCGACGACGATCCAAGCGGGCCCGGCACAACGCAACCCTAGCCAGGCACGCCCCGCGGCGCCGGATCATTCGGCCAAAAGCCGCTGCCACAACGCGGCGAGCGCCGCGACGGCGTCCTGACGGTTCTTCGGCGAGTCGTCGCCGCCGCCGAATTTGTCGAGTAGGTAGGCGCGATGGGTTGCCATGAGCAGCAGCGAGAACTCAGGCGTGTCGGCCGGCGGGTGCGGAGCGTCGGCAACGAGCCCCTCGAGCAACCGGCGTGGGCCGACCAGTGCGCGGTCCAGCTCGGCGGCGACCTCCGGGTCGGAAGCCGCAGCGGCGTCGATGGCGCGGAGCATCCGGCCGTGCTCGGCGTACAACTGCACGAGGCCGGTGATCATCGCCTCGATCAGTTCGTCCGGCGAGCCGCGCAGGACCTGGTCGACCAGCGGGTCCTCCGCATCAGGGAGTAGCTCGGGAGCCATCTGGGCGAGCGTGTCGAAGTGCCGGTAGAAGACGGTGCGAGTCAGGCCGGCACGCGCCATTACGTCACCGACGGTCAAAGCTGCGAACGGCCGGTCGAGCAACAACTCCCGCGTGGCGTCGAGGATCCGACGCCGGGCTTGATCTGAAGGAACTCTTTGCGACACCCTGTCGCAGAGTATGAAACACTTTGCGACACCATGTCGCAAAGTGAGCCGGACACGAAGATCGCGCTCCCAGACGGGCGCTCCCTGTCTTACCTCCTGGCTGGCGCCGACAGCGGGCCCGTAGTAACCGTGCTTGACGGGCCCTGCAGCCGCGGGCTCGGGCGGGCGCTCGCCGCGAAGGCGCGCGAACTCGAGATCCGTCTCGTGATCCCGGACCGTCCGGGTTGTCACGGCAGCACGCCGAAACCAGGTCGCACGGTCGCCGATTGGCCCGCCGACCATCTCGCGCTGATGGACGCCCTTGGCGTTGAGCGTTTCGGGATCGTGACGCAGTCCGGCGGGACGCCGTACGGCATCGCCGTTGCCGGTGCGGCTCCAGAGCGAGTCACCGCTCACGCGCTGCTCGGGGCCCTCGCGCCGCTCGCGGAGAAGGCCCAGTGGCGAGCGGCGGGGAAGAATATGAAGCTGGCGGCGACCCTCTCCCGCCGGGCGCCGTTTCTGCTGCGCGCGGGCTTCAAGCAGCAGTACAAGAAGCTGCCGGATTCGGCGCTGGGACTGTTCAAGGGGCCCGACGCAGAGGTCGTCCAGATCCCGTGGGTCAAAGAACTGTTCGTACCGACAACCGGGGAGCTGTTTGCCAACCCGGACGGCTTCATCGAGGAAGTCCGGATCCTCTGCAAGCCGTGGGATATCACGCCCGGGGCGGTCCGCGCCTCCCTCTGGACCGGCGAGTTCGACCGGATGCACCCGCCATCGCACGCCCGTCGCGTCGCCGAACTGCTCGGCGGAGACCCGCCGGTAACAGTCGTACCGGGGGTCGAGCAGATCGGGCTGTTCGTGATCTTCGAGGAAGCACTTCAATTCGCCACGTTCGGCGGGGCTTGAAAGACACGCCATTGGCCTGCCTCGTAATGAAGGGGTCCCCGGTTCGCTTCCGGGCGTCGGCTCTAGGAAGTTCCTGGTATCGCATATTTAGAGGACCGGGTTGGTGCTGATTCAAAACATGTCCCGAACATCGGGTACGTGGATTGGGGCTTACTGCGGTCGGCCGCGCGGGCGGGACGGGCTCAGCGTCTCGATCTATCGCCTGAGGTCGACCAACGGCTCGCAAGCCGTCGCACGGCGTGGCTTAAGCGTCGGAGGCTCCGTCGAGGCTGGCCTGTGGTCGAGCGTGATCGCCCGCCCTCCGCGATGCCGAGTGCGGCTAGGACACGGTTCGGGTCGATACCCGCGGCACGTGCGCGCTCGAGGATGACGGGCAGCGTGTTGTAATCGATGCCGGGGGTGGGGGGTGACTCGTTCGCCGGTTCGGTCGTACCGTCCGCTGATGGGTTGTCTTGGCGGCGATCGTGACCCACCAAGAGTGAGGGCTTGCCGTCTTGGGTGCTCGGCCCCGTTAGGTTCCGGTTAGCCGGCCGCCCGAGCGGTGGCGCGGTGGACGGTTCAGCCGCGAGCGGCAAGGCGGCAAGTTCTGCTGTGGCTCTTCGCGGTTCATTGCCGTGGGGCGGCGTTTGGCGCGCTCCGCGAGCAACGACGCGACACCATCCAGTTGGGACGGTCTGCGCGTCGGTGATCCAACTGGCGGCGGCGTGCGTAGTGCTGGTCGTACCCGGGCGTATGTATCCGGGCGAGATCTAGGAGACGCGATGAGCGATTCGATCCAGGGCGAGACCGGCCCGCCGGCCGGCGTCGTGCAGGAGCTGGCGCGTGATGACGTCGAGCGGAAGCGGTTTCTGAAGATGGCTGGCAGGACGATGGGGGCGGGCGCGGCGGCCACCGGCCTGGCGGCGTTTATCGCCGCGTGCGGCGGGAGCTCGAAGACGTCGTCGAGCGCCGGGGCCCCGCCGGCCACGACCTCGACCTCGACCTCGAGCTCGAACGCGTCGGGCGATCTTGCGATCGTCAACTACGCGCTGACGCTCGAGTATCTGGAGTCGGAGTTCTACAAGAAGGTGGTCGCGAGCGGGCTGTTCTCGGGTTCGACGCTGTCGACGCTGAAAACGTTCGGATCTGAGGAGAACCAGCACGTGATCGCGCTGCACAAGGTCGCGATGAGTCTCGGCACGCCGGCTGCGAAGCCGACCGGCAAGTTCCCGCTGCAGAGCGCATCGGCGGTCGCGAAGCTGGCGGCGACGGTCGAGAACCTCGGCGCGGCCGCGTATCTCGGCCAGGCGGGAAACATCCAGAGCAAGGAGATTCTCGCCGCCGCGCTCGCGATCCATACCGTCGAGGCGCGTCACGCGGCGACGCTCAACACGTTGCTGAAGCTGTCGCCGACCCCTGATGGCGCGTTTGGCAAGCCGATGAGCATGAGTCAAGTGCTGGCTGTGGTGAAGCCATTCATCGCTTGATGTGGACCCCCGACCCTGTTGCATAGAGAGGAATGATCTGACATGGAAACAAGCGAAACAGCAAGCCATGAGCTGGGCGCGATAGAGGTGCACGGCATCAGCCGCGCGAGCTTCATTCTGCGGGGCGCGATGACGGCCGGTGCGGCGTACGGTGCCGGCGCGGTTGCCCCGTTCGTGTCGAGCGCGTTGGCCGCGAGCGGTTCAGGTGATCTGGACATCCTGAATTTCGCGCTCACGCTCGAGTATCTGGAGACGGATTTCTACAAGCACAAGGCGCTGACGGTTGGGCTCAGCGGTGAGGCGAAGTCGCTCGCGGCGCTGTTCGCTCACGAGGAGCAGCAGCACGTTGACGCGCTCACGCAGGCGATCAAGGGCAGTGGTGGGACGCCGGTGAAGAAGCCGACGTTCGTGTTCCCGGTGAGCGATCAGGTGAGCTTTCTGAAGCTCGCGTACACGCTGGAGAACGTCGGGGTTGGCGCGTACAACGGCGCTGGACCGTCGCTTCAGAACAAGATGCTGCTCGCAGCGGCCGGCTCGATCGTGCAGGTGGAGGCGCGGCACGCAGCAGCGATCGGACTGCTTACCCACCAGGCGGTGACACCGAACGGGGGGTTTGACAAGCCGTTGACGAAATCTCAGGTGCTGGCCGCAGCAGGCCCGCTGATCAAGTAGATGATCGACTTGCGCGCAAGGAAAGACGGCGCGGCCCGTCGCGGGGGCTCCTTCTCTCCCGCGCGGGTCGCGCCAGTGCGCGCGGACGTGACCGAATGCCGCAGCTTCGTGACATGATTCGGCCACGTTCGGCGCAATTGCGCGGCCTCGCGGACGAGGAATTGATGGGTCTCGTCCGCGACGGAGAACCGGCTGCGTTCGAAGTGATCTTCGATCGCCACGGCGGCGCCGCGTTCTCGCTCGCCTATCGAATGTGCGGCCGGCGCGCGATGGCCGAGGATGTCGTCCAGGAGGCGTTCCTGTCGCTTTGGCGCAGCGGCGCTCGGCATGACCCGGGACGCGGCAGCGTCCGCTCCTGGGTGCTGAGCATCGTTCGCAACCGGGCGGTCGACGCGTTCCGTCGCGGCGAGTACAAAGAGAGCCGAGATGTTCGTGACGACGGGATCGCGGAGCGGCTCGCGTCTCCGGAGCGAACCGATCGCGAGGTCGAACGGCGTGACGACGCGCTGCAGGTCCGTGCCGCGCTGGGCGAGCTTCCCGGGGAGCAGCGCCAGGTGATCGAGCTCGCGTACTTCGGCGGGTTTACCCACTCGGAAATCGCTGGAATGCTTGATCTGCCCGCCGGTACGGTTAAGGGACGCATGCGCCTGGGACTGGCGAAGATGCGCCTTGCGTTCGGCGAACCGATCGGGACGCTGTCATGACTGACGCGGCTCGGGATAAGGGCCGAGGGCTCGGCGAGTGCAGCGACAATGCGGCGGCGTACGCGCTAGGGGCGCTCGAGCCGCACGAGGTCGAGGAATTTCAGCGTCACCTGGCAAGCTGCGCGATCTGCCGCGACGAGGTCGCCGTGTTCGAGCAGGTCGTCGGCGCGCTGCCGATGGCCGCTCCCCAGCTCCCTGTGCCGCGCCGGCTCAAACGACGGGTTCGCGCGACCTTCAGAGCCGAGGCGAAGACCGCGCGGCGGAGAGCTGGACGGCGGCAGCCTGGGATCTGGCGCGCGACCGCGCCGCGTCCGGCGATCGCCGGTGGTGTCGTGCTTGCGGTCGCGGCGATCGCCGTGGGCGGAGCGGAACTGGCGTCAACCGGCATGGGCGGCACCCGCGTGTTCGCGGCCACCGTCGGTCACGCCCAGGTTCGCGTCAGCGACGGGCGCGGCGAGCTGGTCGTCGCGCACCTGCGCGAGCCGGCTCCCGGACACATCTACGAGGTGTGGCTGACGCGCCGCGGCACGGCGCGCCCGGCTCCGACGCGCGCGCTATTCAGCGTCACATCGACCGGCGCCGGGGACGTCGAGGTCCCTGGCGACCTCAATGGGGTGAGCGCCGTGATGGTCACCGAGGAACCCGCCGGCGGCAGCCTGGTGCCAACCAGCGCGCCGGTGATCGTGACGCCACTGACCTGAGCCCTCGGTTTCGTCGGCACTCGAGTGATCCGCTAGAGGCCGCCCTCCGTATCACTGAGAGACAACCCAACCCGATCGGAGACCACGATGGGACTCGACAATCCAATCCACCTTGCCATCCTGCTGATGATCCTGCTGCTCGTGTTCGGCGCCAAACGGCTGCCGGAGATGGGACGCTCGCTCGGCTCAGGCCTGCGCGGCTTCAAGGAAGCGATAAGCGGCGAGCACAACGCCGAGCAACTGACGGCCGCCAGCCCATCCGACACAGTCGATCAGGCGGTCGTGCACGCCAGCGACGAACTGAATCCCGCCACGCCGGCCGCCTGAATCCTCGGCGGCGCTAGCGGACTCACCGACAACACAATGCGGATACGAACTGCGCTGAGTACGGCGCTCGGAAGCGTCGCCCACGACGCGCAACTGAGCGTCGTCTCCCACCTCGACGAGCTGCGCACGCGGATGATCGTCGCGCTGGCGGTCCTAGGGGTCGCGTTCGGGCTGTGCTTCTGGCAGAACCATCGCCTGCTGCAGCTGATCAACGCACCGCTCGCACACCAGACCCAGCAGCAGGTGCGCGACGGCCACGGCCCGCTGGGCGCCACGTACCGCGTTCAGCGGAGCGCGCGCGACACGGCGGTCCAGCTGCACACAATCGTCGGCTTGCTCGCCTCGGAGCACCAGTCGCCGGCCGCCCGAAGCTCGTTGCAGCGCGTCGCCGTGAGCCTCGGTCGTGACGTCAAACGGTTGTCTTCCCCGCCGCAAGGGGACCGGCCGGTGACGCTCGGGATTGGCGAGCCCTTCACGACGACGGTGACGGTGTCGCTGATCTTCGCGCTGATCGTCTCGCTTCCGGTTCTGCTGCTGCAGGTATATGGCTTCTTCATGCCGGCGCTCGACCCCGAGCAGCGCCGACGGCTGCGACCCCTGGTGCTTGCCGTCCCGGGACTGTTCATCGCCGGCGTCGCGTTCGGGTTCTTCGCCGTCCTACCCGCGGCCGTCAAGTTCTTTCAAAACTTCAACAGCGCGCAGTTCAACGTGCTCGTCCAGGCCAGCCAGTACTACAAATTCGCGGCCACGACGCTACTCGCAATGGGGCTCTTGTTCCAAGTGCCCGTCGCGATCCTGGCCGTCACCCGCGCCGGCGTGATCACCCCCCAGCAGCTGCGGCGCAACCGCCGCTACGCGATCGGCGCGTGCGCCGCCGTGGCCGCCCTATTGCCAGGGGACGCGATCACGATGCTGCTCGAAACCGTACCCCTGTACCTGCTGTTCGAGGTCAGCGTGCTGGTGGCGACGATTGTCGAGCGTCGCCAGCGGCGCTCTGAAGTGCAGGCCGCCTGCGCGTAGCGCGACGACTGTTTGCCCGGGGGACGGTCCCCCGGGACCGCGGTACCCGCCGCGAGCGATCCGAATCTCGGCCGGCTCCGTATAGGAGCAGAACGGCCCATGTCGGCCAATCCCTCCAACCCACAGGAGCAGACTGTATGACCGATCCGAACTCCAGCGTGAACCGCGGGCAATTTCTTCGGAACACCGCCAAGGGCGGGATTGTGCTCGCGACCTCCGGCGGCGTGCTCGCCGCAGCCGGAGGCGTCGCGTTCGCTGCCGGCCCGACCAAAAGCGACATCACCACCCTCCAGGCCGCTTACACGGCCGAGAGCCTGGCGGTCGTCGTTTACTCGGCGATCATCGCCAACTTCAGCTCCTTCCAGCATCCGAAGCTGCAGAACAAGGACTACTTCATTGCGGCGCTGAAGAACGAGAAGGATCACAAGGCGTTCCTGGCCAGCGCGCTCGGTAGCAAGACGCCAACGGGCCTGAAGTTCAAAATCCCGGCCAGCGTCACTAAGACCGGACAATCGCTACTGAACACCGGAGTGGCGCTTGAGACGGCATTTGTCGAGGCCTACCTCGGCGCCGTCGAAACGTTCAGCTCGCTGGACCTAAAGATGGTCGCCGCCAAGGTGGCCGCGAACGAGGCAACGCACTTCAGCTTCTTCGACGCCGCCGCTGGCGCCGGACCGAAGGCGAACCTCCGCGGGCACGGAGTGCTGCCCTCTATCCCCGGCACCGCGACGATCCCCGCCACCGTCAAGAAGCTCAAGCCGTTCCTCGGCTGAGCCACGACCGAGACGAGCGCAAGCCGGCGACCGGTGCCATCGGCCGCCAGCCGCGCCGCTCGCCGGTGCGCCGCTCGTGCCAATGCACTCCCCGTCAAAACAGCAAACTGGATACGGCTCGGTGTCTCTTGGGCACCACGTCCGGGCTGATAGGTCCCACCGCGCGTCTGCATTGCGGGAGTCCGTGATCCGCCTGACCCGCAGTTGCGTATTACACGCATGCGCCTGAGACCCCTCCTCCTTCCCGCTGCTGCGGCTGCCGTCGTCGCGATAGTTGCGCTAGCGCTGGGTCACAGCCGCAACCCGTCGTCGAGCGGATCCGCGACCGCGGTGGTCCACAGCAAGACCGTGCAGCTGACGATCTCCAACTACGCGTACCGCCCGTCACCGCTGGTCGTGACACACGGAGCGACGATCATCGTGACCAACCGAGATCAGACGGCGCACACCGCAACGGCTACTTCCGGCGCGTTCGACACCGGAACCGTGGGCCCCGGGCAGACAAAGCGCTTCACGCTCACCAAGCCCGGAACCTACACGTTCTATTGCCAGTTTCACGCGTTCATGCGCAGCACTATCACGGTGGTGAAATAGTGCGAGCGCGGCCCGTCGAGCCCGGCCTTCGGCTATGCGCAGCAGCCTTGGTCGGCGTGATCGCCGGGGTGCACTTCCAGCAGTACGTCGACTTCATCAGCGAGATTCCCAAGGTCGGCGTGCTGTTCCTCCTAAACGCAGCCGGCGGCGCCGGTCTCGCGTTTGCGCTCCTTAGCCGGGAACGCTGGCTCCGAGTGCCCGCCGCGCTCGGCTCGCTCGGGTTGGCGATCGGCTCACTCGTCTCTATCACGATCGCGTTGAGCAACAACTTTCTCGGATACTCGGAACCCACACTCCGACTTCCGATCGTAATCGCGATCCTCGCGGAGGTCGCATCTCTCCCGCTGCTCGTCGCGGTGATCAGGCGCGACTTGGCACGCGACACGGCGCCGAGCCCGCTTTGACTGTGGGGCGGGGTGCTCGGGATCGCGCCGCGCGAGTGATCCGAATCGCGCGGCGATCCGTATCAGTGAGACAACCGGAACCCAATTCAGCGCGGAGGAACCTCGTGTCGGAACACACAAATGACGTATACGCAGCAATCGACAGCAGCTTCAGTGAGGAGTCTGCCTCGACCCGGCGCAAGTTCGTGGCCGGCGCGGCTGGCACGCTCGGCGGACTGGGACTGCTCTCGCTTCCCGCCTCGGCAATGGCCGCCAACGACGCCCAGACAATCCTGAACGTCGCGGCGACGGCTGAAGTACTCGCAACGATCGTCAACACTGTGGGCGCTCAGAAGGTGAGCTTCTCCAGCCCAGTAACCAAGCGCAACGTGCTCGACGCGGCCTACCAGGAGCTCGACCACTACAACGTGCTCACCACGGCCCTAGGCGCGAAGGCCGTCACGAAGAAGATCTGGATCCCCGACTCGTTGTTCGCCAACGAGCACAACCTGCTCAACGCGCTTGTGTTCGGCGACGGCGTGTTCGTCAACGCGTATCAGATTGGCGTGACAGCATTCGGCAACGCCAGCAAGGGCGCCTACGCGCGCTACGCCGCCGAGATCATGGGTATCGAGTCAGTGCATCGCGCCCTCGCGTTGCAGTCCCTCGGGAAGCCCGGCAACGACCAGGCGTTCGCCGCCGGATCGACGCCGTACTTCACGGACATCACCAAGGCCGTATCCCTGCTCGAGGGCGCGGGCTTCGGATTCGGCGCCAAGGGCAAGGGCCGCGGCAAGTTCTACGAGTTCAACACCATCAGTAAGCAGACCAAGCACCGTCCAGAAGTGCATCAGCTCTCACCCCATTGAGCCCACCGCGAGCCAAGGCTCGCGAGCACACGGCAGAAGGCGCAGCTCCCCTAGGCCCCCGGCACACGGCAGGCCCGGGGGAGCTCGCGCGTGCGGCTGTGCATGAACACGCTCGTACCGTGCTGTTCCACGATCAGCTGTGTGTCGCCCTGCTGGTATCGCCACCTCGGAGGTGAGCCGCTCCAGTCCCGGTTTCCGTTTCGAACCCGACTGGGGTGAGCGTTGTGCCATCTCGCTGGCGTTCGGACAGCTGTCCGCCGAAGGGTGGGATCGCCGAGCTGGTGGGGCAGCGCCATCAGCGCTCCGGTCGCGTCGGCTGAACCGTCGTCTCGCCACGCTCGCGTGGCCCTCGTCACGGCGACGGTTACGGATAGTGTCGTTCGCGCACCCGCAAACTCCTAGGAGGCAAGATGACCAACCACATGCGGATGGCGATCTACCGGATCACCCAGGGCAGCTACGAGGAGCTGATGGAGAAGGCTCGGGAGGGCATGGCGCCGATCCTCCGCGACAGCCCCGGCTTCGTCTTCTATTCGACCACCGATGTCGGCGGCGGACGTTTCGTGTCGGTCAGCACCTGGCAGAGCCGTGAACAGGCAGAGGCGGCCACCGACAAGGCGGCTCAGTGGGTCAGCGAAAACCTGGCCGACTCAGTGTCGCTGGAGGAAAACCTGATCGGAGAGATGACGACTCTCGCCGCGACGGAGCGCGGCGCCGTTTAGCTAGAGATTGTTAGGGAGAGCGGCGTGCTGGTCCGGGCGGCGTCAGTCACGGTGAGGCGGAGCTTGAGTCGGCTTCGCAGGTGCTGGTTGGCTACGAGCAGGGGGGCCGCCACCTTGACTGAGACGGAGCTGACCGCTCGCTGGAAGTGGACGATCAGCTTGCCGGCGCGGAGCGTGGCGCGAGCCTTCACGCCGTGAACTGACAGTCCTCGGCGAAGCCCGGCCGCGTTGAAGCTCAGCCCGCGCGGAAGCGCAAGTTGGAAAGCCTTGAGCCCAGGCGCGTTGCTACCGCTGGCGAGCCTGAAGCGGAGCACCGGCTTGCCTTTGGCCGATACCGACAACGAGCCGTGAGAGGCCGACGGAGCCCCGGTCGCCTTGGGGCAGCCCTGGACCGTCACCGCCACTCTGTCGGTAACGACGGCGCCGTTCTGACCCGTGAACGAGCCCACCAAGGTGCCCGCCGGTTGGGTGCAGTTGGAAGATTCGAGTGCCTGCTTGCCGCCAAACAGGGCCACGACCAGCTTTGTCTGGGGCACGTCCGGGATACCGCTGAAGGTCACCGTGCTCTGCTGGAGGCTGACCGCGCCGACCAGAGTGATCGCGTTGGGCGGTGGGAAGCGGATCGTCAAAGTGGGGGAGAACGAGGAGGGGCCGGTGAAGTAGACCTTTCCGGTCAGCGGCGCGGGGAGCAGCGGCGAGTAGGCGATCGCCTGGCCTACAGCAGTCCCGCTGTTCTGCAGGTTCAGCGACGCCAGATTCGGTGACAACGTGGGGAAGGGGATCGCGAGCTTCTGCGTCGAGGTGGCGGCCTCGTCGCCGTTCTGGGTCACCGTCGTGGTCACGGAAGCTCCCGCGTCGCCCCGGTCTTTGATCACGGTGGCGCTGAGACGGGGGTTGTACGGGAGGCCCGAGCAGCCCGTGATGGTGAAGTCCGGCGAAGCGCTGGAGGTCTCGGATGCGCCGTGGGCGTATGTGACGGTCAGCGAGGAGGGGCCGGGCGAGCAGTTGCTCGGCATCCGTACGAACGGTTTGCCGCCGAGCGTCCCGTTGACGGTCAGCGAGGTCCCGGTGATGAGATCGCCCGCAGCGCCGGCACTGGCCAAGTCGACGTTCAGCACGCTGGAGATGGCCCCGCTTGAGTTCTGCTTGAGCTGAACCTCGGCATGGGAGGTCGAGGCGCTGGAGACCAGATCGATTCCCGCCGCATCGTCCGGATTCCTGGCCGGGACCAGGTAAGCGGTGAGCGAGACCGGGACCCCGAGCAGCAGGGTCGCGCTCCCGGAACCGATCTTGCAGGCGGACGTGTACTGCACGCTGTGTAGGCATGAGGGGTTCGCCGCCAGGCTGGCCAGCACGCCGGGCGACAAGGTGATCACCGCCGTCTGCGGGGCCCCCGCGGACGGATCGAATGTCATCGACGTCGTGTAGCTGGGATCCCCGTTGGCCTGAAATGATGAGGAGCCACTGGGGGATTGGACCATGAAGGACTGCGCAGCGTTGGCGATCCCCGGGAGGGCCAGCCACACGGCGGACGCCACGATCCACGTCATTCCTCGGCTACGTCTCATTGGCGGACCATATCCGGAGCCGCGCGGCCGTGAGGCAGTTCTCGTTCAGGGCTGCTGCTGAGTCTGGCCAGCAGGGGATTCTTCGGCGCTTCTTCGTCACGGACCGTGAAATGCTGGAGTGGTTGAGATGAGGTCAATCGCAGGGGTAACGCTGTGGAGGTGGGCCGCGCTGGCGGCAGCTGTTGTGCTGCTCGTCATCGCCTTTCTGGTGGCGGGTGGCTCCGCGCCGGCCGTAGCGACCGTCGACGGCCACCCGATCTCGCTGGGCAGCTATCGAGATTGGCTAGCGGCCGCGGCCGTCTCGGCGCACTCTGGCGACAGCGCGGTGCCCGCGTTCGTGCCGGACGCCCCCGGCTACGCGCGGTGTATCTCGTTCGAGCGCGCGGCGAGCAGCAAGCGCGGGTCGACGGTGCCCAGCGAAGCCACGCTGCGCTCGGATTGCGGGGTGATCCGGACGACGCTGGCCGAGGAGGTGATGCAGTTCCTGCTCGACAACCAGTGGTTCCTCGACCAGGGCGCGCGCGAGGGGGTAACCGTCAGCGCCGCCCAGGTACAGAAGGCGCTGCACACCTCATTCCCGAAGACGACCGGCCTGACCCAGTTCCTCAACAGCAACGGGCTGAGCCGGAGCGACCTCGAGTACGAGGCGCGCGCGGCGCTGGTGGCCCAGAAGCTGACCGCCCGCCACAGCGGGCCGACACCGACGATCACCGCGGCCCAGATCACCTCGTACTACAACCAGAATCGGTCGCAGATCGGCAACGAGACGCTGGCCCAGGCCACGCCGGCGATCCGTCAGACCCTGATCGCCCAGGCCCAGGCACCGACGCTCGATGCGTGGATGAGCAAGCTGCAGAAGTACTTCCAGCCGCGCACCGAATGCGCGGCGGGCTACCGGATCGCCTACTACTGCCGGGAGCGCTGAAATGAGCCGGATCGAACAGCTTCCTCCGGACGAGCAGGCGGTGCTCTCGCTGCTGGTGCGCCGCGGCCGAACCTACGCGCAGGTCGCCGGGGTGCTGGGGATCGATCAGGGCGCGGTGCGGCGCCGAGCTCAGAACGCTGTCGGCGCGCTCGGCGGCGGCGCTCCGGGCGAGCTGGCTCCCGCCGAGGCCGAACGGATTGGCGACTACCTGCTCGGCCAGCTGGACGAAGCCGACCGCATCCAGACGCTGGTCCTGCTGACCGACTCGGCTCCGGCCCGCGCCTGGGCGCGACACGTAGCCGCTGAGCTCGCTCCGATCGCGTCGGTGGCGCTGCCGGCGGTGCCCGACGACCCCGAGTCGGCTCTCGCGGCCCAGCCAGAGGCCGCTCCCGCGGCCCGGCCCGAGGGGATGCCCACAGACCAGTCCCGGCCGGTCGATCGCGAGCCGAAGCCGATCGCGAGCGTCCCGCCCCCGGCCCGGAAGTCCCGGCGCGAGCCTGACCGAGGAGGCGGCGTGCTGCTGATCGCGGCGGCGCTCCTGATCGCCGCGATCGTCGTGTTCACCACGAGCTCCGGGTCGAGCGCACCCCCGCGGGGCCCAATCCCGTCCAGCGCAGCCACCAGCACGAACGCCACCAACAGCTCGGGAATCCTCGCCGAGGTGAGGATGACGCCCACGACGGCCGGCAGCCAGTCGGCCGGGGCCGTCGCGGTGGTTCAGAACGGCTCGGCCCAGGAGATCACCTTCTCGGCCACCAAGCTCCCGGTGCCGCGCAGCGGCCACTACGTGCTGTGGCTATATGACTCGAGCTCTCATTTCGAGGCCTTGGGCGAGGTCCAGTCGGTGGGCGCCAACGGCTCGGTCGGGCCACTCGCGGTGTCGCTGCCATCGGATGCTTCCAGTTACCGCGGAGTGGCGCTGACGCTCGAGCAGAGCAACTCGCCGAGGAGCCCGGGCCCCCTGGTCCTCACCGGCGCCAGCCGCTCGGGCCTGTAACGCCATCAGGGCTGCGACGCGACCGGCCGGGAGCAAACGGGCGCCGTCTCTGGGACAAACCGGCCCATTGCGCAAACCGCCTCTGATCTGTGGCAGGATCACCGCACGTGGACGATCAGACCCAGCGGCGGTTAGCGGCCAACCAGGCGATGTGCCGTGAGGTCAACGAGGCGATCGAGCGCGGCCAGTGGCCCGGCGAGGAAGACGCGCCGATGGCGTTCCGCTGCGAGTGCGCGCGCCTGGGGTGCGACCAGATGATCGAGCTGTCCCTCCGCGAGTACGAGCGGATCCGCGAGGATCCGCGGCACTTCGCCGTCGCCCCCGGCCACGAGGTGGGCGAGGTTGAGGTCGTGATCGAGGAGGCGACGGACTATGTCGTGGTCGAGAAGCGCGGTGTCGCCGGCGCGGTGGCCGAGCAGACCGACCCGCGCGACTGACGCCACCCCGGCGAGGACTCTGGCGGGCAGTCGAGCCGGAACCGCATCGACACCTGGGTGCCGTCACCCGCCCGCTTCGAGATAGCGGCCTCGTCGCTGACCGCGACGATCAGCATCAGGCCGAGGCCGAGTCCGCTGCCTGATGTGTGCGGGCGCAGCCCCCGGCCCTGGTCAGCGACGAGGATGCACAGCTCGCTGCCGGCGACCACGGCGTCGACCTCGATCGTTCCGCCTTCATCCGGGTAGGCGTGTTTGACGACGTTCGTCAGCGCCTCGGAGCTGGCCAGCCAGATGTCCGCCAGCCGCGCTGAATCGAAGCCGGCGGCCACAGCCACGGCAAAGATCGCCTGGCGCGCCGCGCGCACGGATTCCGGGACGGCGTCGTAGGTCTGGTGTAGCGAAAGTTGTGGGCTCACCGCCATAGCCACCTACAAGGTACCCCCACAAGCAGCACTATCCACATTTTCCGGGCCATCGCCGAACAAATCCGCTACAGCGCCACCGCGCCGAGGAACGGAGCAGAACGCAGGTTTCGCCGCCGGAGCGCATCTATTGGAGTGAAGCCCATCCAAGGAGGTATGGAATGAAGCGCACCGTCACGATCGTCTCCGCACTGGCGCTGGCCGCCGCGGTCCCGGCGTGGGCGGCCAAGCCGCCGCACCCGACGCACCCGACCCACCCCACCCACCCCACCCATCCGAGCGGCGCCAACAGCTGCACCCCGAGGAGCCACGGCTTCCGCGCGTACGGAACCGTCACGGCAGGGTCGCTGACCGCCGGCACCGGCCAGGACCGCTTCAGCGGCTCGTTGACCGTCAACGTGACCAGGGCCAACCACGGCGCGGCGACGGGTAGCCAGACGTACACGCTCACCAACGCCCGTGTCCGCTTCGGCAAGGGCGTCGACCCGACATCGCTGAGTGGTGATCGCGTCACGGTCCACGGCACGATCACGGGGTTGCCGCGCAAGTGTTCGTCGACCGGCTTCACGCCCACGACCACGGTCCGCAACGCGACGATCAAGGTTCCCCACAAGGCCCACTGACGGCGTATCGTCGTCTCGATGAGACACGCGGAGGGAGCTGAGTGAGGACCGCCTCGCTGCGCTCGAGCTCGCCGGAACGGGTGTGCGAGTCGTTGTACCGCCGGCACGCGGAGGGCGTGTACCGGTACACGCTCGGACTGCTCGACCGGCCCGCGGATGCGGAGGACGCGACCCAGACGACGTTCCTCAACGCGTATCGCGCGCTCGAGCGTGGCGAGCGGCCGCGCAACGCCCGTACGTGGCTGCACGCGATCGCGCTCAACGTCTGCCGCGAGTACTACCGGCGCGCGCGCCGGCGGCCGGACGAGGTCTCGCTCGAGGAGGATCCGGGCGAGCTCGTCCTCGATCCGCCGGCACATGCGATCGGTGACGTCGTCCGCGGGCTACGTCAGCTGCCGTTCAACCAGCGGGCGGCGCTGGTGATGCGCGAGTTCGAGGGCCGCTCGGTGGCCGAGATCGCGGTCGCGCTCGAGGTCTCGAGCCCCGCTGTGGAGACGTTGCTGTTCAGGGCCCGGCGATCGCTGCGCGAGCAGCTCGACGAAATGCTCACCTGCGCCGATGCCGAGCAGGCAATTTCCAGGCAGCTCGACGGCGCTCTGCCCCCAGACGAGCGTGGGCCGCTGCGCGCACATCTGCGCCAATGCCCGGAGTGCGCGACCCTCGCCCGCCGGCTGCGCGCGCAGGGCTCCGCGATCAAGTCGCTCGCCCTGGTCCCGATCCCGGCCACGCTCGCCCTTGGTCGGCTGACGGCCGGCGGCGCGGCCGGAGCGACCGCCTCGGCGTCCGGAGGGGTGCTGGGCCTGGGCGCGAGCGGTTCCGTGCTCGGCTCGATCGCGGTCAAGCTCGCGGCCGTGACGCTCGCCGGTGCTGCGGCGGCCAGCGTCGGTTACGTCTCACTTTCCCACAAGTCCTCGCGCCCGGCGGATTCGCCTCGGCTCGCTTCCACCGCCGAACGCGGCACCTACCCTGATGCCGCGGCCGCGAAGCCCGTCGGGCGCGGGGGACGTACCGTCGGAGCGACTGCTTCTGTCGCTTTCGGCCACCGTCACCCCGCGGCAACCGCGGCCGCCCACCCCCGGGTCGGCCGCTCTTCGACCACGTCGTCAACCACCTCGCCGGCGAGTCAGCCGGGGCTTCCGGCGACCGCGCAGGGCCACGCGTACGGCCACTCCGGCGGCGTCCGCGCTCACGGCTCCCCGAGCGGCGGCGTCGCCCACGGTTCGCCGAGCCAGGCGAGCGGCAACGCCGGGGCGTCGCACCCGACCCACCCTACCCACCCTCCGCATCCGGTTACGCCATCGAACACCGCGACGACTCCAAGCTCGCCGGTCGCGAATCAGCCCAACCACGGCTCCGGTAACGGGACCGGGAAGGGCAACGCAAAGCATCAGTAGCCGAGCAGGCCGCTGAGCACGTGCGGCGCCACGTACACCTCCCAGGTTGCGGTTAGGAGCAGCACCGGCACCGCAATCGCCACGGTCACCGCGGCTGCCGCCAGCAGCTCGTCCCACGCCCCGCGCCGGCTCGCGCCGATCCACGCCGCGAGCGGCAGGAACAGCGCCACCAGCTCGGGCAACGCGTGCGGGAGCAGCCCGATCAGCAGCAGTCCGGGCGAGCGCCCCAGCTCGAACGCCACCCGGCCGGTTGTGCGGCCGAGCAGGTAGGACTGCCAGCCGAGAGAGAAGGTCGTGGCGCCCACGACGGCGGCGAGCGCCACCCGCCGCCCGGTTTCGTCCACGTGCCGGCGCAGCCCGTGCCGGAGCTCGGCCTGGAGCGGCAGCGACGAGCCCGCGATGAAGCCGGCCACGCACGCCATCGCGTGCAGCGCGAGCACGAGCAAGTTCTTCGACAGGATCGAGAGCACATCGGTTGGGCTCCCGGGGGCAAACGGCGGGTGGGTCAGCGCCCCGGCGCCACGGCCCCCGGACTGCAGCGCGACCACCCAAACGCCCGCCAGCAGTACGGTCGCGGCGAGCAGGCTGCCGGCGATCCAGCGCCGGATCACGGGGACCGGTCGGTCGCGCCAGCGCACGAACGTCTCGCGCGTGCTGCGCAGACCGTGAGCCAACGCATATGCCGATGTATCCACCAGAAGGTTCATCGGATCGAGAGAGAAAATGTTTGAGTACCCCATCGGTCGGGTAGGCGCCGTTTCGATGTGTGCGGCTCCACCCTCCGCGAGCCCGGAGAAACGTCATCCCGAGCCGGCCGCCGCCCAGGTCGAATCGGGTGAGCTGTTCCGCCGGTGGCGTCGCTCGGGGGACCAACAGGACCGAGATGCGCTGATCGAGCGGTTTATGCCGCTGGCCAGGAAGCTCGCGCGCAGGTATGCCGGTACCCGGGAGCCGTTCGACGACCTGATGCAGGTCGCCTACCTCGGGCTGGTCAAGGCGGTTGACCGGTTCGACCCCGACCACGGCGCCGCGTTCTCCTCATTCGCCGTACCGACGATCGTCGGCGAGCTCCGCCGCTACTTCCGCGACCTTGGATGGGCCGTGCATGTGCCCCGCGGCGCGCAGGAGATGGCGATGGCCGTGGAGCGCGCCCGGGCGGCGTACACGACCGCAAATGGCGTTGGCCCGACAGTTGAGGAGGTCGCCGCGCAACTCGAGTGGAGCATCGAGGACGTACTGACCGGGATCGAGGCCAGCGCGGCCCAGCACTCGGTTTCGCTGGACGCGCCGTGCGAACGCGACGAGGAGCGCGCGACGCTCGTGGAAACCTTCGGGGGGCTCGACCGTGACTTGGAAGCCGTCGAGACGCGGCTCAGCATCGCCCACGCGGCCCGCCACCTGACCGCTCGCGAGCGCAGAGTGCTCGTGCTGCGGTTCATCGACGACCGGACTCAGACCCAGATCGCTGCTCAGATCGGCGTTTCGCAGATGCAGGTGTCGCGGATTCTGAATCGGGCGGTAAGCCAGCTGGGCGACGTGATGAGCCAGCAGCCGCCGCCGGCGGTCGAGGGCACTCGTCCCTAAGCGGACCGCTTTCGGCGTCGGTTCCATGCGTTGCAACAGTTTGAGCGATACGCGGCGCGGGAAGGCGAGACCCAAACGTCCGCTCTGATCCAAGCTTCCCCGGCGGTTCGACTCGAGCTCTCAAGCCGCCCCGAATCCGTCACGCTCGTGCGCAGCGTCTTGGCTGCGCTGGGGGAGGCCCTGACCCTCGACCCCGAGCTGGTCGACGACCTCAAGACCGCGATCAGCGAGGCGTGCAACAACGTTGTCCTGCACGCGTATCCGGACACGGTCGGGGAGATGTTCGTCGAGCTGGCGGTCGGCCGCACGCATGTGGGAGCCGTCGTGCAGGACTTCGGCGACGGGATCAAGCACCTCTCCCACTCCGAGGACCGGATGGGCGTTGGCCTCGCGGTCATCAGCGCCTTGGCCGAGCGGGCCGAGTTCCTGTCTGAGCCGGATGTCGGTACCACGGTCAAGATGTCCTTCGCCGGCGGAAGCCGCGCGATTCCCGAAGCGGATCCGAGCGGACTCGGCGAGAGGCCGACGGCAGCCGAGGTGAAGCTATCCGGCGACGTCGTTGCCACCGTGAAGCCCGTGGCACTGCTCGCACGGGTGCTCGGTCGTGCGGCCCGCGCGACCGCAGCCCGGGCTCATTTCACCGTCGATCGGTTCACCGATCTGACGCTGATCACGAACGCGCTCGGCGAGTACGCCGAGCAAAGCCACGATGGAGAGCCGGTGGGGTTTTCGATCCTGTCTGCGCCGCGCCGGCTCGAGCTTGCCATTGGACCGTTGCGGAGCGGCTCAAGCGCCGGGCTGTCCACCGGTGGGGCGCTCGATCGGCTCGCGGACGAGCTGCGATTCGAGTCGGCGGACGCGCACGAGTTGCTGCGCGTCGTGTTCGCCGAGCGGCCGCCGGATTAGGCGGCGGCCAGCTCGCGCAGCTGGCCGAGCGCGGCCCGCTCGAGCCGGGAAACCTGCATCTGCGAGACCCCGATGCGCGACGCGACCGCGGACTGGCTCATGTCTTCCGCGAACCGCAGAAAGAGCACTTGCCTTTCGATGATCGGCAACCGTCTACAGGCCGCGGCGATGGTCACGCGCTCGTCGGCAAGCTCGACCCGGGGATCGGCTCGGCCCGCTGCCGCCTCGAGCGACACCGCCTGGCGAGCCTGCGCCGCCTGCAGCCCGTCGATCACCTCGTCGAGCGGCCATTCGAGATATTGGGCCAGCTGCTCGACGGTCGGCCGCCGGGCTGACAGCTCCGCCGCTGCGGCGGACACCGCCTGCGCCTTCTCGGCGGCGCCGCGCTGCATCCGCACCGCCCAGCCGACGTCCCGGAAGTGGTGCTTGAGCTCACCCAGGATGGTCGGCACGGCAAACGTGCTGAACGCGTAGCCGCGATCTGGATCGAAGCGGTCGACGGCGTGGATCAGCGCGACGCTGGCCACCTGCACGAGATCTTCGTAGGGCTCGCCGCGACCGACATATCGCCGCGCCAGCTTCCGTGCGAGCGGCAGGTACTGCTCGATCAACTTCTCCCGGTCCCGGGAATCAGCCACCACCGACAAATGGGGCCTCCGATCCTCGCATTTCCTGCGCCCGTTTTAGCACATGTGCGCCCGTCTGGCGAATCATTTAGCCCGTCGTCTTCAGCCCCAGATCTTGCGTCAGCTTGAGGTCGGTGTTGTGCACCGTCGCCGAGTCGGTGACCAGCTTCGCCGCCGCGGTCTGGGCGGCTTTTGAGTCGTTCTGCTTGGCCGCGGTGGACACGGCGGCCATGTCCGCGGCGACGCTGTCGAACCCGGCCGCGAGCCGGCTGACCTCCGCCTGGTACTTGGCCGGCGGCTTCAGCGCCCGCACCCCGGCTGCTGCCTGGGTCGTCCGCGAGGCGAGCGAGCTGAACTCGGTCGCCAGCTTCGCCGGCGTGTTCGAGCTGGCGGTGGTGATCGCGGTCTGCAGGTCGCTGCCCGAGCGACGTGAATGACGCCTTCTGCGCCTGAAAGCCGCTCTTGAACGTGCTCAGACTGGGCCCGCTGCTCGAGTTCGAGCTCGAGCCGCCGCATCCTGCCAACGCCGCCGCCGCGATTGCAGCGACGATCGTCATCGGTCCCTTCGACATTTGTGCCTCCTCTGTGGTTGCCCCGTACTGGTGAAACTCCAGGGGCGCGAAGGATCGCATGCCGCAGGTTGTGATGTCAGCGTGCGAGCCGGTCGGCGAGGCGGCTGTGGCGCCCGCCGGTGTCGGGGGTCCGCGCGGCGCGCGCGACGACGCCTCGGGTGCCGACGATCACGGTCGCGAGCTTTGCGCGGGTGACCGCGGTGTACAGCATCTCGCGGCGCAGGAAGAAGGCGCCGGCCGCTTGGTGGGCGACGATCACCGCCACCGGCAGCTCGATCCCCTGGCCGCGGTGGACAGAGCATGCGTACGCGAGCGCGAGGCGGTCGGCCTCCTCGACCGGGAGCCGGAAGATCGATTCGTTGTCAGCCTGGAGCAGCAGCGCCGGTTCGTCGGTCTCGTCCAGCAGGCGCAGCAGCGTCCCGTTCATCAGCCCCAGCTCGTGCAGGTTGCGCCCGGTCATCATCAGCTTGTCGCCGATGCGCAGCCGGCCGCCGCGGGCCGGTCGCCCGTCGGGGTTGAGCGCCGCGCGCAGCGCCTCATTGAGCGCATCGATCCCAAGCTCGCCGCGGTATACCGGAGCGAACACCTGGATCTCGGAGACCGGATCGACGCCGTAGTGGGCCGGCAGCCGCTCGGACACGAGCTCGACGATCTCCTCGAGCGCGGCGCGCGCCGACGGGCGCTCGATCATGAACAGGTCTCGTTCCATCTCGTCGCCGGCGTTGAAGTCGGGGACCTCGCCCCGGCGGATCGCGTGGGCGCCCTGGACGATCATGCTTCCGGCCGCCTGGCGGAAGATGTGCGAGAGCCGGGAAGTGGGCACGAGCCCCGAGCCGACGAGCTCAGCGAACGGCTTGCCGGCGCCGACCGGGGCGAGCTGGTCGGCGTCGCCGACCAGCACGACATTCGTCGCCGCGCCGACGGCACGCAGCAGCACGACGAGCAGCTCGAGGTTCGCCATCGAGGACTCGTCGACGATCAGCAGATCGCACGCGAGCGGGTCCTCGGCGTCGTGCTCGGGACCCTCGCCGGGGATCCATCCCAGCGCCGAGTGCACCGTCCGCGCCCGCACCCCGCTCACCTCCGTCATCCGGATCGCCGCGCGTCCCGTGGGCGCGACCAGCATCACGCGCGCGCCCTGCCCGACCGCAACGCCGGCGATCGCCTTGATCGAGGCGGTCTTGCCGGTACCGGGACCGCCGGTGACCAGCGACAACCGGTGGGCGAAGGCGTTGTGGACACCGGCGAGCTGTGCCCGGTTCGGCTCCAGACCGGTCGCGGCGACGGCCGCGGGTTCCGGAGCGCTCAGCCGTTCCGATGGTTCACCGCGCAGAAGCTCCTGGATGCGGGCGGCCAGCTCGGCCTCGAGCTCCGCCGTCTGAGCCCGATAGATCCAATCGCCATCGCGCGCGAGGTCGCCATGGTCGACAAGCTCGTCGATGAACATCTCCCCGGGCGCCGGCTCGCCCGTCTCGCCGAGCAGCTCGGCCAGAGCCCCGAGCAGCCGATCGAGCGGCATGCACGTACTGCCCCCGCGCTCGGTCTCGGCCAGCAGGTGCACCGTGCCCGCGCGCGCCCGAGCCGGGCTATCGGGCGGGACGCCGGCGGCGCGCGCGATCCGATCGGCGAGCGCGAATCCGACCCCGAACACGCTGGTCAGCTCGTAGGGCCGCTTGGCCACCACCCGGTGCGCGCTCGCCCCGTACTCGTTGTGGATGCGGGCGGCCAGGTACGCAAGTCCGTGCGGTGCGAGCAGCAGATGAAGCTGGCGCGTGACCCGCAGCTCGTCCCATGAGCGGACCGCCTCCGAGAGCCGCGCCCCCTTCAGCCCGGCCGCGGCGAAGGCGCCGCGCGGATCCTCGTCGATCGCCTCGAGGACGCCGCTCGCGCCGTACCGGTCGAGCAGCTTCGCGGCCCGGCTGACGCCGACGTGCTTGACGCGCACCAGCAAGGTGGTCAGCGAGACCGCGTCGCTCGGCGCCACCGGGTGGGCCTCGGCGACCTTGACCTGGATCCCGTATCGGCTGTCCTGCACCCAGCTACCGGTGACGTGCACGCGCTCGCGTTCCTCGAGGTGGATCAGCGGGCCGACGAGAATCACCTCGTCGCCGTCGGCGTCTACCGCCTCGACGACGGCCCAGCCCGAGTCCTGGCTCGCGAAGCGCCGGCGCCTGACGGTCACCTCGGAGTCGAAGTCGAGCATCCCGAATGTGACGTTAGCCGTCCGGGAAGTCCCCTCGATACGGTGATGACAGAGATGGCACAGAAAGGCAGCTCGGAGAAGCTGGATCGCGGCATCCTGCTGATCTCGTCGGTGGTGATCGTCGGCGCGATCATGTCGATCCTCGACACCACGATCGTGAACGTCGCGCTGGCCACGCTCGGCCGCGACCTGCACAGCTCGCTGGACACGATCCAGTGGGTGTCGACCGGCTACCTGGTCGCGCTCGCGGTCGTGATCCCGATGACCGGCTGGGCGTCCGAGCGGTTCGGCGCCAAGCGTCTGTGGATCACCGTCGTGGCGCTGTTCGTGCTCGGCTCGGCGCTTTCCGGTCTCGCCTGGTCGGCCGGCTCGCTGATCTTCTTCCGCGTGCTCCAGGGCCTCGGCGGCGGGATGATCATGCCTGCCGGCATGTCGATCCTCGCCCAGGCCGCCGGACCGCAGCGGATCGGCCGGGTGATGAGCGTCGTGGGAGCGCCGATGCTGCTCGGGCCGATCCTCGGGCCGGTGCTCGGCGGGCTGATCCTCGAGGGGCTGAGCTGGCGCTGGATCTTCTACGTGAACGTCCCGATCGGGGCGGTGGCGCTCGTACTCGCGTGGCGGATCCTGCCCCACTCCGAGCCGCGGCCGGGCGAGCGGCTTGACTACGTCGGCCTGCTGCTCCTCTCACCCGGCCTGGCCGGGATCGTGTTCGGTCTCTCGGAGATCGCCACCCACGGTGGGATCTCCTACGTCGGCGCCTGGGCCCCGATCGCCGCCGGCATAGTGCTCGTCGGCGCGTTCGTATGGCACGCGCTGCGCGCGCGCATCCGCCCCCTGCTCGATCTGCGCCTGTTCCGAGCGCCGGGTTTCGGCGCCGCCGCGGCCGTGGTGCTGCTCGTCGGGGGCTCGCTGTTCGGCGCCATGCTGGTGATCCCGCTGTACCTCCAGGTTGACCGCGGCGCCTCGACGCTCTCCACCGGTCTGCTGATGGCACCTCAGGGGATCGGGGCGGCCCTGGTCATGCCGATCTCAGGCCGGCTCACCGACCGGATCGGGGGTGGACCCGTGGTGATGTTCGGGCTGATCGTGATGACGCTCGGCAGCCTCGGGCTGACCGTCTGGGGCGCGCACACCTCCTACTGGGAGACCTCGGGGATCTTGGTGGCGCGCGGGGTCGGCCTCGGGTGCTGCTTCATGCCGGCCATGGCCGCTGCCTACGCGACGATCGACCGGCCGGCGATCCCCCGGGCCACGACCGCGCTGAACGTGCTCCAGCGGGTCGGTGGCTCGATCGGCACAGCGCTGCTGGCGGTCGTGCTCCAGCGCCAGATTCACGCCCAGCTTCCGCACGCGCCGGGAATCGGCTCCGGGACAATCCAGCCGCTGCCCGACCGCGTGCGCGGGCACATCGCCGGCCCGCTCGCCCACGCCTTCCAGCACACGTTCTGGTGGGCCGTGGGGCTGACCGCGATCGGCGTCGTTCCCGGCGTCGTGCTGGCGGTCAAGGCCCGGATCTCCACAGGTAGGGATCGCGCGGGGGTCGTCGAGGCGACCCCCGAGGCCACCGTTCGCGAGCCGGTGGCGGCCCGCAACTAAGCCGGCGTAGCCGGCCCATTCCATGATCCGGCATGCACTTGCGCCCGTCGTTCCCGCTGCCGCGGCCTCGCTCGGCGTGCCGTCGCGCTCTGCCGGCCGATGGCGTGGTCCTCACCTTCGACGACGGCCCGCACCCGGACGGGACGCCGGCGGTGCTCGAGGCGCTGGCGGGGGCCGGGGCGCGGGCGATCTTCTTCCTCGTCGGCGAGCAGGTCGAGCGTCGGCCGGCCGTGGCGGCTTCGATCGCCGCCGCCGGGCACGAGGTCGCGGTGCACGGGTACCGGCACCGGGTGCAGTTGCGGCTCGGCGCGGCCCAGGTGGCGGCGGACATCTCACGCGCGGTCGCGGTGGTCGCGGATGCCACCGGCGTGGCGCCGCGGTGGCACCGTCCGCCGCTTGGGCTCTACAGCGCGGCGGGACTCCGGGCCGCGCGCGCGGCAGGCCTCTCGCCGCTGCTCTGGTCGCGCTGGGGAAAGGACTGGCGCAAGTTCACAACGCCTGAGCGGATCGCGGCGCGGGCCGTCCGGGAGATCGGCGCCGGGGACGTGATCCTGCTGCACGACGCGGACTTCTACAGCGCGCGGGACTCCCATCGGCGCACCGTGGCGGCGCTGCCCCGGATCTTTTCAGTACTTTCCTCTGGCGGTTTCGATACCGTCCTACCGGTCTGACAGGCTTGCCAGGCGCGGGGTCTCTTCCGCCGGCCGGCGGACCAACGCGCGGTTCTGCGCCTCGAGAAACTCTGAAGATGACTACAGCTTCCGCTTCTGCTGCTCCCGACTACGCGCGCTTCGCGATCGGGTTCGACGATCGCGATCGGGCTCGGTTCCACGAGCTGATCGACGAGGTGATCGACTCCAATCAATGGTCTGAGGGCGCGATGAACAAGCGCTTCGAGGCGGCCTGGGAGGAGTGGAACGGGACGCCCGCCGTCGCTACATCGAGCTGGGCGGGCGGCGCGCTGGCGGCACTGGCCTTTGCCGAGGTCACCGGCGAGACCGTGCTGTGCCCGTCGAACACATTCATGGCCACGCCGCTGGCCGCCATTCACGCGGGCGCGCGCGTGGAGTTCGTCGACTGCAATCGGTCCGATCTGTGCGTTTCGTTCGAGTCCTTCCAGGCGGTCGCCGAGCGGGTCAAGCCGAAGGCGGCGTTCGTAGTTCACATCGGCGGCCACATCGCGTTCGAGATCGAGCAGATCGCCGCGTACTGCGCCGAGAACGGGATCTTTCTGATCGAGGACTGCGCCCACGCGCACGGTGCCTCGTGGAACGGCCGCAAGCCGGGAACGTACGGCGACGCGGGCGTGTACTCGCTGTACGCCACCAAGACCGTCTCGACCGGCGAGGGCGGCGTGCTCGTGTCCCGTCGGCCCGAGGTGCTGGAATTTGCCCGGGGGTTCCGCAATTACGGAAAGCCCACGTACGAGGTGTCCGGGCTCAACTACCGCATGAATGAATTCACGGCCGCGATGGGGTTGATCCAGGTCGAGCGGATGCCGGAGATCGTGGCCTGGAAGAACACCGCTGCGCGCGAGTATCTGGACCCGCAATATCCCTCGCGGCTCGAGCTCCCTGACGGGATGGAGTCAGGCCTCTACAAGTACATCGTCTTCGATTGGCTGGAGAAGTCCACCGGTCGCGTCTATGACGAGCCATGCCACCGGATCATGGGCCGCGCCGACCTCGATCTGCCGAACACCGAGTGGGTGGCGCGCAACCATTCCTGCCCGCCGCTGTATTACCGCCCATGAGAGTTCTGGTCACCGGGGGCTCGGGCTTCATCGGGTCGCACGTCGTCGACAAGCTTCGCGCGCGGGGTCACGAGCCCGTGATCTACGACCTGCGGCCGTCCCCGTGGCATGTGGATCCCGCCCACCGGGTCGACACGGTGCTCGGCTCGATCACCGACCGCGAGGCCCTCGAGCGCGCGCTCCACTCGTGCGACGCCGTCGCTCACCTCGCCGCGGTCGCGGACGTCAACGACGTCCACGCCTCGCCTGAGGACGCCGAGCGCGTCAATGCCCGCGGCACCTCCGCGGTGCTCGAGGCGTGCCGCCGCGCCGGCGTCAAGCGGATCGTCTACGCGTCGACGATCTGGGTCTATTCGGACTGTGCCGAGGACGAGGTCGACGAGGACACGCTGCTGCCGGCGCCGTCGCACCTTTACACCAGCACGAAGCTCGCCGGCGAGCTGTATTGCAAGGCCTACCAGGAGCTCTACGGGATCGACTACACGATCCTCCGGTTTGGGATCCCCTACGGGCCGCGGGCCCGCGAGGCAGCGGTCATCCCGGCCTTCGTCGGCAAGGCGCTGCGCGGCGAGCCGCTGACGCTGGCCGGCGACGGTGGCCAGTCGCGCCGGTTCGTCTACGTCGAGGACCTCGCCGACGGCGTCGCGCTGGGGCTGGCCGACGTGGCCCAGAACCGCGTCTACAACCTGGCCTCCGACGAGAACGTGACGATCAAGCAGATCGCCGTCCGCGTCCAGGAGGTGATGGGCGACGTCGAGATCGTCTACACGCCGGCGCGGCCCGGGGACTTCGGGGGCAAGGTCGTGTGCTCCAAGCGGGCGCTGCGCGAGCTCGGATGGAGCGCGTCGACCCCGTTCAACGAGGGCGTCGAGAAGTACATCGAGTGGCGGCTCGAGAACGAGAAGCAGAAGGCCGCCGCCGCCGAGGCCGCGGTGATCCCGGCCGGGGAGCCCGATGCGGAGGCCCCGCCGCGCAAGATCCTGATCATCTCGGCCGACATCGGCGAGGGCCACGACCTGCCCGCGCGGGCCGTGATGCGCGAGTTCCACGACGAGGAGCCCGACGCGCAGATCTCGATCGTCAACGGCCTGCCGGCGATGGGCCCGATCCTGACCAAGGTACTGCGGGAGAACTCGGAGTTCATGTTCGCGTTCGTGCCGTGGCTGTTCGATCTCCAGTACCGGCTGTTCATGAAGTTCGCGCCGACGCGCTGGGTCACGCGGAGGCTGCTGACCGCGTTCGGGCGACGCGGACTGATGCGGCTGATCCGCGCGCACAACCCTGACCTGATCGTCTCGACCTATCCCGGCGTGACCGCGGTGCTCGGCGAGATGCGGCGCAAGGGCCGGTTGAACGTCCCCTGCTACTCCTCGATCACCGACCTCGCCGGGCTGCACTACTGGGCGCATCCGGGCATCGACCTGCACTTCATCACCCACCCCGAATCGGCCGAGGAGGTCGAGAAGATCGCCGGTCCGGGCTCGGTCCGCTGGGCCAAGCCGCCGACCTCGCCCGCGTTCCTCGCCGCGCGCTCGCGCGAAGAGGCGCGCAAGGCGCTCGGGCTGCCGAACGACGGTCTCGTGATCTCGGTCTCCGGTGGCGGCTGGGGCGTCGGCGACCTGCTCGGCGCGACCCGCGCCGCGCTGGCCATCCCGGACGCGACCGTCCTGTGCCTGTGCGGCCGCAACGACAAGACGCGCGCCCGCGTGGCGGGTGCGTTTGGCGACGAGCCGCGGCTGCGCCTGATGGGCTTCACCGACCGGATGGGCGATGTGCTCGCGGCGTCCGACGCGCTCGTCCACTCGAGCGCCGGGCTGACCGTCTTGGAGGCGCTGATCCGCGGGTGCCCCGTGATCTCCTACGGCTTCGGCTACGGCCACGTGCGCGAGTCCAATGCCGCGCTGGTCAAGTTCGGGCTGGCGCAGGTCGCCCGCAACGAGAAGGAGCTCGCCCCGGCGCTCGCCAAGGCGCTCGAGTCGCGACCCGAGCCCGACAACTCGTTCGCTCGCCGGCCCTCGACCGCGTCGCTGATCCTCAACGACGAGCGCCGCGCGCGGCCGGTCCCGCGTTGGCGTTTGCGAACCGCGCGCGTTATCACGTCGATGGCGGCGCTGATCGCGGTGGCGGCGTGGACGCTGACCGCCGGCGCGTCCTACGACCTCGTCTCCGCGTTCGTCCACATGCATCCGCTGACCACTGTCTCGACCGATCGCCCCGAGGTCGGGTTGCTGATCGACTCGCGGCTGGCTGACCTGCCGGCCGCGGCCGACACGATCTGGACCGACGGGCTGCACGCATCGTTCGCGCTGAGCAGCGGCAAAGGTCCGGTGATCCCGTCGGCGGCCGCGCTGCCGGGCGGCGACCAGGCGATTCCCCGGCTCAGCGGCGGCGGCTTGGTGCGCTGGATCGAGACCGGCGATCAGTTGCACCGTGTGCTCGGACCGGTGAGTGGGCGCCATCACTTCCTTTACACCTCCAG
The DNA here is from genome assembly GCA_963794825.1 of uncultured Solirubrobacterales bacterium. Taxonomy (GTDB): domain Bacteria; phylum Actinomycetota; class Thermoleophilia; order Solirubrobacterales; family Solirubrobacteraceae; genus Palsa-465. Next base: position 427,831 of record CAWCFB010000003.1, on the reverse strand, counting down.
TGGGCCGAGCGTCGGTCAGTGGCTCGTCGCGCATGGCGATGGCGGTCGCCTGATCGGTGGTCAGGTGAAGCTCACCCGTCCGAACACCTCGATCGGCCGGCTGCACGCCGGCGAGGTCGTCGAGATCACCGTCAACGACATCTCGCAGCTCCAGCCGATGCTGACGCGGCTCTGTGCTCAGCTGCGCGCGGATCACCTGCACGGCGTCTCCGTCGCCCGCCTGCTCCGCGACGCCGGCGTCTCGATCTAGCTCGCTGCTTCCGCTGCGGGTCCTCAGCGTCCGCGACTGGAAGACCCCCGAACTCGGGCTGGCTCAGGCCTTGGCCCAGCGCTCGCGGGGATTGTGCAGCGGAGTCAGCGTGGGTTCGATCTGAGCGCGCAAGTGCTCGTATTGGGGGGTCAGCGACAGCTTCTCGCCGAGATGCTCGAGCGGCTCGTCGACCGTGAACCCAGGGCCGATCGTGGCGATCTCGAACAGCACGCCGGACGGCTCGCGAAAGTACACGCTGCGGAAGTAGTGGCGATCGATCACCTCGGTCGCGCGGGCGCCGGCCTCCGTGACGGTGCGCTGCCACTGCTCGATCTCCTCCGGCTGCGCGGCATAGGCGATGTGGTGAACCGTGCCGGCCCCCTGCAGTGGCCTCGTTTCGGGCGCTGGGTCATACAGGTAGAAGCCACCGCGATGCTCGCCCCGGACTTCGTACGCGCCTGACTGGCTGGGGCCGTGCGGGACGGGCCTGAACCCGAGCGTGCTCTGGAGCAGCGCTTGGCTCCGGGCGGGGTCCACCGTGTACGCGCGCGCCGCGTGGAACCCCTGGAGCGCGTGGGGGGCGGGGATCTCCGGGTGGTGCGCAGTCAGCGGCTGGTCGGGCGCGTCCGTGTGCCGGAGCTCGTGCGTGAGTCCCTCGGGGTCCTCGAACACGACGCTGTCCTCGTTGCGGGTGCGGTCGACTCCGTGGTTTTGCAGCCGCTCAGCCCAGAAGTCGAGCGCCTCCGGTCCGCCGACGCGCCAGACGATTCGGTGGACCATCCCGGCGCCGGCCCGGCCGCGCGGGGAGCCCGGATACTCGAAGAACGTGATGTCGGAGCCCGGGTCGCCGTTCTCGTCCGCGTAGAACAGGTGGTAGACCGATGTGTGGTCCTGGTTGACCGACTTCTTGACCAGCCGCAGCCCGAGCACGCCGGCGTAGAAGTCCACGTTCTGCTGGGCGTCGGCGGTGATCGCGGTGATGTGGTGGATGCCCTCGAGCTTCATCTCTACCAATGGACGCCACGTGTCGCACGGACGAACGCTCGCTGTTCGGCGCTTTCCTTCGGGGGGCGCTCGCCGCCTTCGGGGAACAGCTTGATCGCCTCGTGCATGACCAGGTCCTGGGCCCCGGGGGCGATCGCGTACGTCAGCTGCCCAAGGTTTCCCAGTGCCGTCCCGACACGCTTGGGCCGCTTGCGGATCGCGTCGGTGATCAGCTCGGCGGCGTCCTCTGGCGTAAGCGCCGGGAACCGGTCGTACATCTTGGTCGGCGCGATCATCGGGGTTCGCACTAGCGGCATGTACACGGTCGTGATGTGCACTCCGTCTCCGATGATCTCGGCGCCGATCGAGCGGCTGAACGCGTCGAGCGCGGCCTTGGAAGCGAGGTACGCGGCGAACCGCGGCGTGTTCGTCTGCAGCCCGATCGAGGAGATGTTGATGATGTGACCGGAGTGCCGCTCGCGCATCCCCGGGAGCAGGTCGAGGATCAGCTTGACCGGACCGAAGTAGTTGACCTGCATCGTCCGCTCATAGTCGTGGAAGCGATCGTAGGAGCGGCGGACCGACCGGCGGATCGAGCGCCCGGCGTTGTTGACGAGGACGTCGACGCGCCCGTGCTGGTCGAGCACCTGTTGCGCGAGCCGGTCGACGTCGTCGGGATCCGAGAGGTCCGCGGGGTGCACGAACGCGGTGCCTCCCTGTTCCTCAACCTCGCGCTGGACCTCGTCGAGCTTCTCCTTCGTGCGCGCCACCAGCAGCACATTCCCGCCTGCCTTGCCGACCTTCAGCGCCGTGGACTTGCCGATCCCGCTGCTGGCCCCGGTGATCAGCACAAACCGGTCCTCGACCGCGCTGTGCAGCGACTCGGCGAGCACGCCACCGGCGCCCGGAATGCGCTTGCTGAAGGCGCGCAGCGTCCGCAGTCCACCGGACGCGATCTGCGTGATGTCGGGCGGGGCCATGTTGACCGGAGCCTACCCCGGCGCCGGCGACGTATATGCTCGCGCCGTGCGCCTGGGGGTGAAGTACGACGGCTTCACCGAGCGGATCGGCGCTGCGCTGAATCTGGTGCCGGTGCCGATCGGACTATCGATGTTCGGGATGCCGATCGCACGCGCGCTGCAGGTGGCGCAGCGAACCGGGGTGCTGTCACTGCTCGGCGAGGGGCCGGCAACCGCGCCGGATGTGGCATCGAAGCTCGGGCTGCGCGAGCAGGGGACTGCGCTGCTGCTCGACGTGCTTGTTGTCTCAGGAGTGTTGTCGCTGGGAGGAGACGGCCGCTACGCGCTCGACTCCCGTGCCGCCAAATGGCTTCGGACGGACTCCGAGACCTATATCGGCGACTTCCTTGCGGACACGGAGAACTACTGGGAGTGGTGGGCTGGGCTCGAGGACCTCGTACGCGATGGCCGCTCGATCGAGCTGCATGATCGTGGGCCCGACGATCCGTATTGGCAGTCGTACATAACTGGCCAGTACCAGCTTGCGCGGCTCTCGAGTGCGGCCGTCGCGAAGGCGGTCGCGTTGCCTTCCGGAGCCGCTTCTCTGCTCGACGTCGCGGGCGCGCACGGCGAGTACTCGATGGCGCTTTGCCGGTCGAATCCGGATCTGCGGTCGGTCGTGGTCGACCTGCCGGGCAGCGCGCGGGTGGGTCGCGAGATCGTGGCGGCGAACGGGATGGCCGAGCGCGTGTCCTACCTCGAGGGCGACATGTTCTCGGTGGATTACGGCGGCCCTCACGATGGCGCGCTCGCGTTCAACATCGTCCACCACCTCTCGCCCGAGGTCGCGCGCACGCTGTTCTCCCGGATCGCGGAGTCGTTGCGGCCGGGGGCGCCGCTGTGCGTGCTCGACCTCTACGATCGCCCCGCGGGCAAGCGACCTGACAGCGGCAGCTATCTGGGGTTGTTCTTTCATCTCACCTCGGGTGCCGACACGTACTCGATCCCCGAGGTCTCGGCGTGGCTCGCCGAAAGCGGGTTCGGGGCGGTTAAGGTGCGGACGCTCCCGCAGCTCCCCGGGCTGGCGCTGCTCCGTTCCGAGCGCTTGGGATAGCGGCGCGTCCGTCCGCTGCTCATGCGAACATGTGTTCGCATGATTGTCTGCGTCCTGTTCCCGCGTTTCGAGTTGACGATCGCCGCCGGTGATCGCGGCGAGCTATTGCGTACACCGTCTGCGCTCGCGCCTGAGCCGGGAGGGGTTCAGCAGGTCGGGGTGGTATCGCTCGCGGCCGAGGCGTTCGGTGTTCATCCGGGGATGCGGCTTGGGGAGGCACTTGCGCGGTGTCCTCGCTTGATGCTCGTGCCGCCCGATCCCGCCGGCGTCGCCGAGCAGTGGGAGCGACACCTTGTCCGGCTCGAATCGATCGGGGCCGCGGTCGAGCCCGAGCGCCCAGGGCTGGTGTGCTTCGACGCGACGGGTTTGCTGCGGTTGCACGGCGGCGTCGACGGAGTGCTGACGGCAGTGCGGCGAGCACTGCGCGCCCCGGTGCGGTTGGGAGTCGCTCCCTCTCGGTTTGCGGCGGTCGCTGCGGCGGGCGAAGGCGCGTGTCCGGCGGCCTGAGATCGTCGGGAGCGCCGGCAGGTTTGTGAGCGATGCGAACCGCCGGCGCGAAGCGCGGGCTTATCTGGCGTCGCTGTCGGTCACGCTGTTGCGAGCACGTCCATCGCTCGCCGAGCTACCGGAGGCGCTCGAGCGGCTGGGGGTCTCAACGCTGGGGGAGCTCGCGGCGCTCGAGCCGGCCGCGATCGCCGATCGGTTCGGGGCCGCTGGCCTGCTCGCACACCAGCTCGCAAGTGGCTGCGACAGCGCACTCAGCCCGCGGCCGCCGAGCGAGTACCTTCGCGAGTCGCTCGAGCTGCCAGAGGCAGCCTCCGGGAGTCAGCTCGAGCGCGGGTTGGGGTTGTTGATCGATCGGCTACTGGCTCGCCGCGAGCGGCGCGGCCGGACCGTTCGCGCCGTGGCGCTGTCGGCCGTGCTCGTCGAGCGGGGCGGGACGTGGCGCGAGCAGGTCGTGTTCCGCGAGTCGCTCGCCGATTCGGTGCGGATGCGGCTGGCGCTTGGTGCCGAAGCTCGCGCTGATGCCGGCGCCGGCGGAATTGCTGCGGCTGGCGGTTGAGCGGTTCGGGCCGCCGGCGAGCGACCAGCGCTCACTACTCGAGGACCCTGCGCAGGCTCGGGCTGCGCGGCTCCGCGAAGCGATCCAGCAGGCGCGCGCCGTTGCCGGCGCCGATGCGGCGCTGCGTGTGCTCGAGGTCGATCCCGATTCGCGCTTTCCTGAGCGCCGTGCCGTGCTGGCTCCGTTCGAAGGGGTTGAGCGGTGAGCGGCCCGCGGCGGCTCGCCGTCCCTCGACGCGTTTCGGTCAGCGCCGACGACGGTGGCCAGCCTCTCGAGGTCGATGGCCGGACGGTCGACGCTGTCCGCGAGTCGTGGTTGATCGAGGACCGCTGGTGGACGGATCGGCCACTCCGCCGCCACTACTGGGAGATCGTCACCACTTGTGGGCGGAACGAGGTTGTGTTCCACGACCGGCTTGGGGGGAGGTGGTGGAGGCAGCGGTAACGACTTATGGAACCGCGGCCTGCTGGTTACAGATAACCTCCGATAGGCAGGGTTTATGAGCTTTGACTAGCTAGCAGGTGGATTGCCGATGCTGGGACGGACCTGGACAACGATGAATACGCACCAATACCGTTGAGCGCGACGCCCGAAGCGCTGCGTGCGCCCACCCCCCAGCAGGAACCCGTGCCTGCGATCGAGCCGAGCCCGGTGCCGGCGATCCAGCCGCATCCTGTGCTCGCCGCCCAGCCGCGTCCTCTGCCTGCGAGTCAGCGAGGGCACATCACTGTGGTGCTTGGTGACCACGACACCCGCGCCCGTGCCGCGATCCGCGCTGCGCTCGAGCACCACGGGTTCTCTGTCGTCGCTGAGGTTGACGACGCCGACGAGGCGGTCGCGGCGGCCCGCCGCCATCACCCGTCGCTGTGCCTCCTGGATGTCGACATGCCCGGCGGTGGGATCGACGCTGCGCAGCGGATCAACTCCGAGCTGCCCCAGACGAAGCTCGCCATGCTTTCCGGATCCACAGGGCGCGACCACGTGCGTGAGGCGATCCGGGCCGGCGCCGACGGCTTCCTGCTGCGAAGCACCGCTCCGGACCGTCTGACCGCGGCGCTCAACGGGCTGATCAAGGGCGAAGCGGCGCTCCCGCGCGCGCTGACCGGCCGGTTGGTCCAAGACCTCCGGGATGTCGAGCGGGCGCTCGAGCGGTCCTCCAATGGCCACCCGCCCTCGCCGATCGCCGCAGCACACCTGTCGGGCGGTCGGCGCGAGGCGGCGGCTCGTGGCGCCGCCGCCGCCCACCGCGCCGCCGTGGCGCGGCGCGCCGCTGAGGCCCGGCGATCCGAGCCTGCGGTGCGGGCCGATCGTGCGCGACGGGCCGATGGTCCGCGGTGGGTCGGTGGTATGCGGTCGGCCGATCGGCGACGACCGGCCGTCGGGGCGCAACCGACCGGGTACGCCTGGCGGGCGGATAAAATTCGCCGCTCGGTCACGGATCTTCCCCTGAGCGTGGCGATCAGCTCGCGGGTGCTGTACCTGCCTCGCCTCGTACGCCATTTCCAGCGCCGGCTGCGATCCGGCATGCCGGTCGCCGTCGCTTGGGCCTCCGCCCGTGCGCGGATGGTCGACTACGCGCTCCCGATTGACCGTCCAGGACGGTCGCGGACCCCGGTCTGAGCTCGCACGCGTCCTAGACTCCACCCGATGGCGATCGACCCAGGGCCCGCCGCGATCGGAACATGGAGCGGGGGCCGTTTCATGCACTTCGGCGAGGCGCTCGACGACGAGCGGCTGGTCTCACTGTTCACCCCTGACGCCTCGATCAGCACCGTGATCACCGCCGACGTGTACGGCGCCGGTGAGGCCGATTCGATGCTGGGCCGGGCCTTGGCGGGTGTGGCACGCGACAGCGTCTCGGTTGTCGGCGCCGTCGGGCACGACTTCTATGCCGGGGAGCGCGACGGTCCACGCGGATTCCCACGGTTCACCGATCCATCCCTCCGCGGCCCTGGGGAGTACGCGTCCTACCTGCGGATGGCGACCGAGCGCTCGCTCGAACGGTGCGGCATCGACACGTTCGACCTGCTGCTGCTCCACAACCCGGACCGCGTGGGCTACACGAGTGAGGATGTGTGGAACGGGATGGCGGCCTTGCGCGAAGCCGGCCTGACCCGCATGATCGGCGTGGCGCCCGGCCCGGCGAACGGCTTCACGTTGGACGTGATCGACTGCCTCGAGCGGTTCGGCCCGCTCCTCGACTGGGCGATGATCATCCTCAACCCACTGGAGCCCTGGCCGGGGGAGCTGTGCCTTGGCGCCGCCGCTGTCGCCGAGGTCCGCGTGATCACTCGCGTCGTCGACTATGGCGGCATGTTCTTCGACGACGTCCTCCCCGGGCAGCCCCTTGCGCCCGGCGACCATCGCGGGTTCCGGCCGTCCGGGTGGATCGAGGCTGGACGCGAGCGGATGGACGCGATGCGTCCGATCGCCTCGCGAGCCGGCCTCTCGATGATTCAGCTTGCCTGCCAGTGGAACCTGGCGCATGGGCCGGTCGCCTGCGTCGCGCCGACCCTGATCCAGGAGGTCGGACCGCACGCGCGTGCAATCGAGGACAAGCGCGCTGAGCTGGCCGAGCTCCCGGGACAGTTGCGCCTGTCCGGTGAGGACGTCGAGGCGATCCGCTCGCTCGGGGACAACACCGGCTGCATGGCGCTGAAGGGCGCCTCGCCCGAGTTCTCAGGCGATGAGCGCCCAGACCGCTGGGGGCTCGACCCCCGCTTGATCGAGGTGGCGCGCCGCTGGCGGATCGAGCCGGAGCGCGACCTCGTTCAGCTGTCGATCCCCTGAAGCCACTCCGCGCACGCAGAGACCTCGAGCTGGCCCAGCGCGGCGGCCTGGTTCAGGGCCGCGCCGTAGCGGAAGAACTCGTCGAGCCGCTCGGAGTCGGCGTGCGAGAGCTGCGCGACCACGTTCACGAGCCGGCCCTGGGCGGCGCGAACCCGTTCGCGGATCACCTCGTCGTTGCAGGCCGCATACGCCTGCAGCTGCAGCATCAGCAGATCGCGATCGGTCTGCAGCCGCCGCACGTACGACGCCGCCATCGCCATCAGCACGTCGGGGATCTCGGGTGTCGCGGCCTCGGGGTCGAACTCGGCGGCCGCCCGCTCGAACATCTCGATCGTCAGCTCGAAGCACCGGTCGACCGCGGCTAGGAACAGCTCACGCTTGGACCCGAAGAGGCTGAACACGTACGGCTGCGCGACCCCGACTTCGCGGGCGATCGGATCCACGGCGGTGCCATGGAAGCCGGCTTGGGCGAAGTGATGGATCGCCGCATCGATCAGCGCGTCCCGGCGCTCGGACGCCGGGACGCGGGTGCGGGCTGGTTTGTCTTGGGTGGTGGCCATCGTCTTGCTCGATCGTAGGGGACGGTCAGGCGGTGAGGGGGGCCGCGGCCGTCAGCTCGGGTTGCGTCGCGTGGCTCGGCGCCTCACCGGCCCGGGCGCCGGTTGCGAACGGCAGGGCCGCCGCGATCAGGGCGCCGATCGCCAGCACCGCGACTCCGACCCACATGGCCGGCGTCAGCCCGCTCACGAACGCTTGCGCGGAGCGATATCCGCCGTGGCTGGTGAACACCGTGGCCAGGACGGCGATCCCCAGCACTCCGCCGAGCTCCCGGATGGCGTTCGTCGCGCCAGACGCCTGCCCGGTCTGCTCAATGCGGACCGAGGCGAGCACCGCGTTCGCCGACGGCGCGAACACGAGCGCCATGCCCGAGCCGGCGAGGATGAACGGCGCGATCATGCTCGCGTAGGTCTGATGTGTGCTCGCGCCGAGCGCCAGCCAACCGAGCGCCCCGGCCTGCAGGCTCAGTCCGGCGGCCATGAACAGCCGGCTGCCGTAACGCTCCGAGAAGACTCCTGCCAGCGGTGCGACCACCATCGTCGCGCCGGTCCAGACCAGCAGCTTCAGGCCGGCCTGAAACGGCGTCTGATGCAGCACGTTCTGGAGGTACTGGCTCAGGAAGAAGATCGAGCCGAACATCCCGAAATACATCGCCAGCGAGACAGCGTTCGTGACCGCGAAGCCTCGGTTGGAGAAGAAGCTCATCGGCAGCATCGGCTGCTCGGTGCGGAGCTCGGCCACGATGAACGCGACCACAAGGGCAACTCCGGCGATCAGCGAGATCGCTACCTGCGGGCTCGTCCATCCGAGCGACTGTGAGCGCACCAGCCCGAAGATGACGCCAAACAGGCCGCTGGAGGCGAGCACCAGACCGCGAAGATCGAGGCTCCGAGTCACGCCGCGGCTCTCGCCGAGGCGGCTGACCGCGAGCGGCACGAGCGCCACACCGATGGGGACGTTGAGCCAGAAGATCCAGTGCCAGTTCGCGGCCTGGATCATCGCGCCGCCAACCAGCGGACCGAGCGCGACGGCGATGCCGCTGATCCCCGACCACACGCCGATCGCGACGCCGCGACGACTGGGCGGAAACGCCTCGGCCAGCAATGTCAGCGTCAGCGGCGTGACGATCGCGGCGCCGAGACCCTGCGCGGCGCGAGCGGCGATCAGGGTGCCGGCGGTGGGGGCGAGGGCCGAGGCGGCGGAGGCGACAGTGAACAGCGTGATCCCGCCGATGAACATGCGCTTACGACCGAACCGGTCACCGAGTGCGGAGCCGGTCAGCAGGAACACGGCGTACGCGAGCACGTAGCCGTTGACGGTCCATTCCAGCGCCTGGATCGAGGCGCCGAGGTCGCGATGGATGCTCGGCAGCGCGACGTTCACCACCAGGTTGTCGAGCACGACCATGAACAGCCCGATCGAGACGATCGCCAGTGTCCAACCCCTGTGTTTCTGCATATCTCAGTCCTCCGGGTGCGTTCTTAGTGACTGCTAACTACACAGAGATTAGTAGTCGCTAATAAACTTGTCAAGGGGGAGATTCTGTCCGGACCGGAAGCGAACATGTGTTCGTCTATGTATGCAGAGCTTCACTGTCACTCGGCGTTCTCGTTCCTCGACGGTGCCTCACTCCCAGACGAGCTCGTGCCGGCCGCGCTCGAGCTCGGGTATGACGCGGTTGCCCTGACCGACCACAACACGGTGTCGGGGTCAATGGAGTTCGCGGTCACCGCGCGGGCACTCGGGCTGCGGGCGATCCACGGGGCAGAGATCGATCTCGACGATGGGAGGCACCTGACGCTGCTCGTGCAGAACCAGCGCGGGTGGGCGAGCCTGTGCCGGATCCTCACGCGTGCGCATGCGCATACGCGCGAGTCTCGTGGACCCCCCACGCAGGCGAGCGTTCCGCTACAGACGGTTCTCGACAACGCCGACGGGCTTGTCTGTCTGAGCGGCTGTGCGCTTCGCGGGACTCACGACGAGTTGACGTTGCACCGGCTGCGCGATGCGTTCGGAGTCGAGCGGCTGCGGATCGAGCTTCAGCGTCCGTTCCTGCGCGACGACCGAGCGCGTAACCGGCGACTCACCGAGCTGGGCCGTCGGCTTGGGGTCGCCTGCGTGGCAACCGGCAACGTACACGCGCACGCGCGCGAGCGTGCGCTGCTCCAGGACGCGTTTGTGGCGATTCGGCTGCACTCGACTCTTGATGCCTCAGAGCCGCAGCGGCGCGGAAACTTCAGCCATGTGCTCGCCTCTCCGCAGGAGATGGCTGCGCGCTTCCCCGAGCATCCGGAGGCCGTCGCCGAGACGCGCCGGCTGGCCGACAGCCTCCGATTCGAGCTCGACACCGATCTCGGTTACCGGTATCCGGGCTCGGAAGACGGGCTCGCTATGCGCAAGCTCACCGAGCTTTGCGATTCCCGGCTCGGTGATCGATATGCGAGTGCGCCGGCTGATCTGCGCTGCCGGGCAAAGTCCCGGCTGGAAGAGGAGCTGCGGATCATCGGCAAGCTCAACCTGCCGGGATTCTTCCTGCTCCACCACGACCTGCTCGAACTCGCCCGTGAGGTGGCCGCCGAGGTCCGAGGGCCGGACACCGCCCGTGCTTTGCTGCCACCGGGCCGCGGCCGGGGGTCGAGCGTGTCCTCGATCGTGTGCTTTTTGACCGGGCTGTCGCATGTCGACCCGATCGCCAACGAACTCTTGATCGGACGGTTCCTGAACGAGGAGCTGAACTCGTTGCCTGACATCGACCTCGACTTCCCGCGGGACATCCGAGAGGTGCTGATCCCGCGCGTGCACGAGCGGTACGGACACGACCGCTCCGCGCTCGTCGCCGCCTTTCCCACCTACCGCGCCCGCGGTGCGATCCGCGAGCTCGGCAAGGTGCTCGGATTACCCCCGGGGGAGATCGAGCGGCTGGCGCGGGGGAGCGAGGGATGGGACGCGAGAGATGTCGGCAAAGACATCGAGAACACGTTCGAGAAGAGTGGCGGAGGGCGCCGCGGTGGCGGCCGGTGGGAGTGGCTGGCCCGGCTCGCGGCTGAGGCGCACGGTCTGCCGAGGCATCTCTCTCAGCACTCGGGCGGGATGATTGTCGCGACCCGTCCGCTGATCGACTGCTGCCCGATCGTGCCCGCGGCGATGGAGGGACGCCAGATCGTGATGTGGGACAAGGACTCCTGCTCGGACGCCGGGTTTCTGAAGATCGATCTGCTGGGCCTGGGAATGCTGTCGGCGGTCGAGCGGGCGGTCGAGATGATCGCGCGGACCCGGAATCAGCGGATCGATCTGAGCCGGATCCCGTATGACGATCCGGCCACGTACGAGTGCATCCAGACGGCGGACACGACGGGCGTGTTCCAGATCGAGAGCCGGGCGCAGATGCAGTCCCTGTATCGCACCCGTCCCGAGACGCTTCAGGACATCACGATCCAGGTCGCGATCGTCAGGCCGGGACCGATCCAGGGGGGCGCGGTCAACCCCTACATCGAGCGACGACAACGGATGCGGGTCGATCCCGAGTTCAAGGTGCCGTACGAGCACCCATCGCTCGAGCCTGTGCTCTCGGAGACACTCGGCACGATCATCTTCCAGGACCAGGTGCTCGAGGTCGCGGTCGCGTTTGCCGGCTTCTCGCAGGGAGAAGCCGAGGGGCTGCGGCGCGCGATGAGCCGCAAGCGCTCAGATGCCGCGATCCAGGCCTACCACGACCGCTTCATTGCCGGCGCTCAGGAGCTGCATGGAGTTGGCGAGGAGCTGGCGGAGCGCGTGTTTGCCATGGTCCAGGGGTTCTCGGGGTTCGGCTTCCCGAAGGCTCACGGCGCGGCGTTCGGGTTGCTCGCGTACCAGTCCACGTGGCTCCGGGTCCACTACGGGCCGGAGTTCCTGTGCTCGCTGCTCAACGAGCAGCCGATGGGCTTCTATCCGCCCGATGCGCTCGTCCACGAGGCGCAGCGGCGGGGGATTGAGGTCCTGGCGCCGGATGTCAACGAAAGCAGCGCGGAGTGCGAGCTCGATGCCGGCGGACGGGTGCGGGTCGGCCTCGGCTACGTCCGCGGCGTCCGCTCTCAAGAGGTAAAAGACCTGGTCCAGACGCGGAGGGAGGGTGGCCGCTTCCGCAACCTGGCCGACCTGGCTTCTCGTGCCGGGACCGGCGCACCGTCGCTCGAGTTGCTCGCTTGGTCCGGAGCATGCGACTCGCTCGCGCAGACGACACAGTCTCGTGACAGGTGTTCCACGGAACACTCGGCTCCGGTCGGCTCCGCAGAGCAGCTCCGCAGACCTCGGCTCTCGATGGCTCGGCGCGGCGGCTCGTTCTGTGGCAGCTGGGGGTTGCCACACCTGGCCACAACGTTCCTGGCGGCACTCAGCTGGCTTTGCCGCTCGACCTGCCGGCGCCTCCGAAGCTGCGCGAGCTTTCGCGGTGGGATTCGATGCTCGCCGATTACGCGACGACCGGACTGACCGTCTACGACCATCCGATGGCGTTGCTCCGCGCGCGATTGCCTGCCGGAGCGGCTACGAGTGTCGACCTGGGACGGCTTCCGCACGGATCGAGAGTGAGCATCGGCGGGCTGGTGGTGGCACGGCAGCGGCCCGGCACCGCGAACGGGATCGTGTTCGTGTTGCTCGAGGACGAGTTCGGGACGATCAACCTGATCCTCCCGCCACAGATCTACGAACGCCACCGGCTCACCGTGAGGACGGAGCCGCTGATGTTCGTCCGTGGCAAGCTCGAGCGCCATCCAGCCGCTGGTGGTGCGATCAACGTGCTGGTCGATTCGGTCGGCTCGATCGCCGCGCCCGACCGTCCGCTGGCGGAGATCAAGGACTTCTCGATGCTCGACGAGCAGGTGCGTCGGGGGCTCGCCGACCAACGGCGAGACGAGGCCCGTGAGGCGGCAGGCGCAGCGGTCACCACAGCTGGCGCAGTTGTCGGCGCAGCGGATGGCGGGGGCGGCCCCAGCGAGGCTGAGGATTTTCGCGCGGTTGCGCCGGCGGTGATGAACTTTGGTTCGGGAAGGCGGCGTTAGTTGTATGTAACACACAAATTTAGCCCCTCACTGCAGTGTCAAGAGGGCAAGAAATTTGCTGTTCGCTATGAGAGCCTTGGTGGTGATGTCTCGCGCAGAGCGGATTGCCAACCTCACCGGAGTCGTGGTGCCATTCCTCGGCGTGATCGCCGCGGTCGTGATGCTGTGGGACAAGTGGGTCGATGGGACAGACCTCGCGATCCTCGGCGTGATGTACCTGCTGACGGCGATCGGCGTGACGGTCGGCTTTCACCGACTGCTGACCCATCGCGCCTTCCAGACTTACCCATGGCTCGAGCGAGTATTTGCCGTGCTTGGCTCGCTGTCGGTGCAGGGGTCGGTGATGGACTGGGTGGCCGACCACCGTAAGCACCATGCGCACACCGATGTGGACGGCGATCCACACAGCCCGCACGTCGGTCACGGCAGCGGGTGGCGGGGGCTATGGCACGCTCACGTCGGCTGGCTGCTCGAGACCCAGGGCCAGGCCGACTGGAAGCGGTACGCGCCCGAGCTCTACGAGGATCCGGCGATGCGCCGCATCGGACGGCGGTTCCCACTGCTGGTGCTGCTCTCGCTGCTCGTGCCGACCGTGGCCGGGTTCGTACTGCACGGGTTCACGCTCAGCGGGGCGCTGCGTGGCTACGTGTGGGGCGGGCTGGTCCGGATCTTCTTCGTCCACCACGTGACCTGGTCGGTGAATTCGGTGTGCCACTTCTTTGGCACGCGGCGGTTCGAGATCGAGGATCACTCGACCAATGTGGGCTGGCTGGCGGTGCTGTCGCTCGGGGAGTCCTGGCACCACAATCACCACGCGTTTCCCCGTTCGGCGTACCACGGGCTGCGGTGGTGGGAAGTCGACCTGTCCGGGCTGCTCATCTCGGCGATGGCGCGCGTCGGACTCGCCTGGAACGTCGTCCGGATCGCGCCCGAGCGCCAGCGGGCGAAGATGATCGCCGGCGCGGCCGCCTAACCGCGCCGCGGACGCGCCGCTGGCCCATCATCTCGCGGCTCCGCACGATATGGTGCCCGCCGCACCATGCTGGCCGTACTCCTGTTCATCCTGTTCTGGGTCGTCCTCGCGGCGGGAGTGTTCTTCGTCGCGATCCGCGGCGGGGTCGGCGGTGCTCGGGCCGCGCTGCAGTCCTCGAGCCGAGGCGGGCGGCGGGTCATGGGCTTGACGATGGCGTTCGTCTACATCGCGTTCGGCGTTGGCGTGCCAATCGTGCTGCTCGCCGGCAACCACGCGAACGCCAGCAAGCAGGTCGGCGGGCTCAAGCTCACCCAGGCTGAGAAGACCGGACGGGTGCTGTTCGGCGAGCACTGCGGCGTCTGCCACACGCTGGCGGCAGCAAACGCGATCGGTAAGGTCGGCCCCAACCTGGATCAGATCCAGCCCTCCGAGAGCCTCGTCCTGCATACGCTCCAGAACGGGTGTGTCCAGAATGCGCCCTCGAAGGGTCCGAGCAGCAGCCAGACGTGTCTCGGACAGGGAACGATGCCTGCCAACATCGTGCAAGGCCACGACGCAGCCGACGTCGCACAGTTCGTGGCCCGGGTGGCCGGCAAGGAGTAGCGAGGCCGGCCGCCGATCACCGGCGGTGGCCACAAGCACGCATGGCGTCCAGGGGCACTGGTAGCATCGCCGACCCGTACAGCTGAATTCCCGCCCCGTCGGCCGGCGACTCGCCCGGCAGGGGGAAGCGGGGGACCCAAGTTGTTGGGGCTAATCGCGCATCTTGCGCGTAGCGCCGCTCTTTCGGCGCGAGCCCGTCAGCTAACCCCGCAAGCATCGAGAAAGAGGACGGTTAAATGCCGCGAGCAGCGCGTGTTTCCGGGCTGTTAGACAAAGACTTCGACGACAGCTGGGTCGTTCCCGCACGACCCAGCAGGCCACGGAGGGCGGCGACGGCGGTCTCCGAACCGTCGGCGGCCTTTGACTCGACCGCGGCGCGGCGCCCGCTGATCGTGGCCGCGCCGGAACCGGTCGAGGCTCCCGCTCCGGAACCGGTCGTGGCTCTCGCTCCGGAAGCGGATCGTGTCGACTACTCGTCGGGCACCCGAGGTGGCGTACCCGGCCGACGCACGATCACGATTCGCGGGCAGGTCCAGCGGCCTGTATCTCGTCGGCCGCCGCGGACCGTCCGTGAGCGCGCCGGCTCGCGTCCGGACCGGATCGCGATGTGGGCAGTGCTGCTTGGCTTCCTGCTCCTGCTGGTCGCGGCGACGAGCTCGCACGCAGCGGTGCTCCACACCCTCGCCGGTTCGCTGCACTAGCCGCCCCGTCCAGCCCTCCAGTTCGTCTCGGCAGTTCGTCGAGCGCCGGCGACGGCGCGATGGCAGAGCTCTGACAGATCGTGATCGGGGGCGGACCGGCCCCGTTTACCTGCCTCAATACGAGGGGAGGTCAACCGTGATCGCGACCGCTCACGGCACGTAGATGGGAAGGACGGCCCTCCCACGTCGTCTCTCATTACAGGACGCGAAAACTTGGGTCGGAATTTCGATCGCCCACTTGACGAGCCCAAGTGGCCAGATACACTTATGAACCGTAAGCAGGTCTCGAAAGTAAAGGACCAAGGGCGCTCGCCTCCTGGTTCATCCCAACACTCAGCGGTGGCCACTATGAAGACAGCGATGAGCCGGTTTCAGATTCACGATGACCTGACGGCACCGGAGGGATCGGTGCCCGTGTTGCGCGGCGCGCTGGCCTCGGGAGGCCAGCTCCCGAACTTCCTCGGAGTACTCGCCGGCTCCCCTGCGGCACTTCGCGCCTACGCTCGCTTCCGCTCCGAGTTGCGGCACGGCAAGCTGACCCTGGCGACGCTCGAGCGGATCGCACTCGCGGTGGCTGAGCACTATGGCTCTGAGCCGGGGATCGAGATGCACTCGCGTGCCGCCCGCGGCGCCGGACTGGCGCTCGATGAGGTCGCCGCGGCCCGTAAGTGGAGCTCAAAAGACGACCGCCAGGCGGCGCTGCTCCGCTATCTACAGGCGCTCGTCGAGGGTGTCGGCCGGCCACCGATGCACCTCCACGAGGAGGCTCGAGAGGCGGGCTGGGACGACGAGCAGATCCTCGAGGCGATCGCCGCTGTCTCGCTCGAGGCGTTCACCGCGATGATCCACGTCGCCGGTGAGATCCCGGTGGATGGATCGAGCGAGGCATCCCGAGCGCTGCAGGCGGCCTAACCGCTCGTCCGCGTGGTCTGAGGCGTAAGCTTCACAAATAGATGTGTGCCCGGGGTCACAGGGACCGCACGGACGGCGAAGCCAAGGCCGCAGGATGCTGCCCCCTCTATCACGAGGCAGTCGAGCTGGTAGGGCGGCGGTGGACTGGCGCGATCCTGCGCGTGCTTATGGACGGACCGCTGCGGTTCTCCGAAATCGCGCAGGCCGTTCCTGAGCTTTCCGACCGCCTTCTGTCCGAGCGGATGAAGGAGCTCGAGGCGCGCGGGATCGTCGAGAGGACAGTGATCTCCGGTCCTCCGTTGCGGGTCGAGTACGAGCTGTCGGTGATGGGCGCTGAGCTCGAGCCGGCGCTGAGCGAGCTCGAGCTGTGGGCGAACCGTTGGCTCGGCAGCCGCCCGAAGGTTTCGGCCGGCGTCTCCTAGCTGAGCGACGCGTGGCGGGTCGCCGAGCCGTCGCGCCACGTGAGCCGTGAGCTGCTGAGCTTGAGCGATCCCAGCTTCACGGGCAGGCCCGAGTCGAGCATCGTGAGACCGTGGCGGTCGTGGCGCCAGACCTGGACGATGCGCGCACCAGCGCCGAGCGAATGGTCGGTCGCGATCCACGCGTCCGATCCATCGGCCTTGAGGACGAGCGAGGTCACCGAGCCGTACGCCTCAGGGGGTGCGACGGACACGTCCGGGTCGTTGCGAAGCGTCTTGCCGGTGGCCAGGTCGAGGGCCACGACCTGGGTCGATGATGTGTCGACGCCGCACTCGGTCAGCCCGTAGGCCACGACCTCGCGGGCAAGCCTGAACGGGGTGGCACGCCGGACGCCGATGCAGAACCCGGTGCTGCCGAGTTTGTAGGCCTTGCCGGCGCTGTCGGCGCACGCGTAGGCCGACCCGCCCGATGAGTACACGACGGCGAGCGAATCGCGCGCGATGATCTGCCCCCGCGCGCTGCATCCGTGCGCCGCTCGGGATGCCTCGGCCGGAACCCCGATCGCCCCCGCGATGAGTACGGCCGCCGCGACGGCGATCACGACGTTCCTCATACGCGGCAGAGTACGCCACCGAATATCCTCCCGCGCTCGATGCCGGAGCCGCCGCGCACCCAGGAAGAGATCCTCGCGTTCGTCTCCGAGCGCGACATCCGCTTCATCCGGCTTTGGTTCACGGACATCCTCGGTCAGCTCAAGGCCTTCTCGATCAACTCCTCCGAGCTGGCCGATGCGTTCGAGGGCGGGATGGGCTTTGACGGGTCCTCGATCACGGGGTTCAACCCGATCGAGGAGTCCGACATGATCGCGATGCCCGATCCCAACACGTTCAGCGTGCTGCCGTGGCGGCCCGCGGAGCAGGGCACCGCGCGGATGTTCTGCGACATCCAGACGCCAGAGCAGACGCCCTACGAGGGCGATCCCCGGCACGTCTTGCGCAGGGCGCTCGCGAGAGCGACCGAGATGGGATTCGACCACTACTACGTCGGGCCCGAGCTGGAGTACTTCTACTTCAAGGACAGCAAATCGACCGAAGTACTGGACGAGGGCGGCTACTTCGACCTCACGACCCTGGACGCGGGCAGCGACCTCCGCCGGGAGACCGTGCTCGCCCTCGAGCAGCTCGGCATCCACACCGAGTACACACACCACGAAGTGGGTCCAAGCCAGCACGAGATCGACATGCGCTACGCCGACGCGCTCAAGATGGCGGACGACTGCATGACCTATCGGATCACGGTCAAGGAATACGCGATGAAGTACGGGCTGCTACGCGACGTTCATGCCCAAGCCCTTGTTCGGCAAGAACGGCTCGGGCATGCACACCCACCAGTCGCTGTTCCGCGGCGGGCAGAACGCGTTCTTCGACGCGGACGACGAGTACTTCCTGTCCGATGTCGGCAAGGCGTTCATCGCCGGCCAGCTTCGGCACGCGCGCGAGATCTGCTCGATCTTCGCTCAGTGGGTCAACTCGTATAAGCGGCTCGTGCCCGGTTACGAGGCGCCCGTCTATGTCGCGTGGTCGCGGCGCAACCGCTCCGCGCTCGTGCGCGTTCCCCTCTATCACCCGGGCAGGGACACGGCGACGCGGATGGAAATCCGCTGCCCGGATCCGGCGTGCAATCCCTACCTGACCTTTGCCGTTCTCCTGCAAGCGGGACTCGAGGGGATCGAGCACGGCTACGAACTGCCCGATCCAATGGAGAAGAACCTGTACCACCTCTCGCCCGACGAGCGCCGCCGGCTCGGGATCGACCAGCTCCCGGAGACCCTCGGCGAGGCGATCGAGCTGACCGCCGAGTCCGAACTCGCGCTGCGCACGCTCGGCGAGCACACGTTCAACCGGTACATCGAGATCAAGCGACAGGAGTGGGACGACTATCGCGTCCAGGTCACTCCCTGGGAGCTCGAGCGGTACCTGCCCGTTCTCTAGGCGCCGCTGGCTAGAGGAGCGCCTCGAGCTCGTCCGGCTCGGTGACCGGCGCCTGGCATTCGAACCGTTCGCATACGTAGGCGGCGGCGCGACCGTCGACCGGATCCCGCCCCTCGAGTAGCGGCACCCCGTTCCCGGACCCGCCGGCGAGGACGATGTGGGGCCGGAACGCCGCGCGCACGACGCCGAGAAGCGCGTCCTTGTCCTCGCCGACGATCGCTACCTCGCGCACCGGGGCGAGATAGAAGTCCGCCGCGCCCAGCAGATGACCGAAGGCCTGCGGGTGTCGTCCCGCGAGGGGGTACAGCAGGCGGAGAACGCTCAGCGCGTGCTGCTCGTACTTGCTTTCGCCCGACAGGAGAGCGAGCCGCAGGAGGCCGAACGCGGCCGCCGAGTTGCCAGATGGGATCGGCGCGTCGTCGAGATCCTTGCGCCGCACCGGCAGTCGCTCATGGTCGGCGGCCGTCGTGAAGAAGCCGCCGCGCTCTGCGTCGGAGAAGAGCTCGATCAACTGGTCGGCGAGCGCCACCGCCTCGTGGTACCAACGAGGGTCGAAGGTCGACTCGTACAAGGTGAGCAACGCTTCCAGCAGGTACGAGTAGTCCTCCAGGTACGCCGCTAGGCGATCCGTCCGCAGCAGCCGGCCGTCCGGATCTCGGCGCTCGGCGGCGAGGAACTCCGCGGCGCGGACCGCGGCGTCGATGTAGCCCGGCTCCGACAGCGCGGCGCCGGTCTCGGCGAGCGCCATGATCATCAACGCGTTCCAGGAGGTCAGCACCTTGTCGTCTAGGCCCGGGCGGACCCGCTGCTCGCGCACCGCGTACAACCGCTGCCGCGCCTCGTCGGGCACCTCGCCGCGGGCACGCAGCACGAACGTCCCGTGCTCGAACGGAGCCAGCTCGAACAGCTCGGCATCGCCACCGAGCTCCTCGCGCGTCCACACGTAGTACTTGCCCTCCGCGCCCTCGGAATCGGCGTCGAGTGCCGAGTAGAAGCCGCCGCCGGGACTGACCATCTCGCGCAACACCCAGTCGAGGGTCTCGCGGCAGACCCGTTCGAACGTCGCGTCCCCCGACACCTGCGCCCCGTGGAGATATGCCCGAGCCAGCAGCGCGTTGTCGTACAGCATCTTTTCGAAGTGCGGGACCGTCCACGTGGCGTCGACGGCGTATCGGGAGAAGCCGCCACCGATTTGGTCGTAGATCCCCCCGCGAGCCATGGCGCGGAGCGTGCCGAGCGACATCTCCGTCTCGCCGCGGGCGAGCAGGAAGTCGATCACCGAGGCGGACGGAAACTTCGGCGCGCCGCCGAAGCCTCCGTTGACCGGGTCATAGAGCGCGCCCAGATTCTCCACGGCGCGGTCGAGCACGGCGCCGTCGATCGGCTCAGCCGACGGCTCGATCCGGGTGCTCGCGCCGATCGCCTCGACCAGCCGCCCGGCCTGATCGACCAGATCGTCGCGGCGGTCGCGCCACGCATCGGCGACCGCCAGCAGCACCATCCGCCAGCTCGGCAGGCCTTGGCGCTGCTCGGGCGGGAAGTAAGTGCCTGCATAGAACGGCGCGAGCGACGGCGTCAGGAACGCGTTCAGCGGCCAGCCGCCGTGGCCGGTCAACGCCTGGCACGCCTCCATGCAAAGCGCGTCGATGTCGGGTCGCTCCTCGCGGTCGACCTTGATACAGACGAATCGTTCGTTCATCAGATCGGCGGTCTGGGCGTCCTCGAACGACTCGTGGGCCATCACGTGGCACCAGTGACACGCCGAATAGCCGATCGACACGAGCAGCGGCTTGTCCTCCTCGCGGGCTCGCGCGAGCGCGTCGTCGCTCCACGGATACCAATCGACTGGGTTGTCCTTGTGCTGCCGCAGGTAGGGCGAGGTCTCAGTAGCCAAGCGATTGGGCACGATCACGAGCGTACCCCTAGTGTTCAGCCAGCGAACCCGACCTGAGGAGCACTATTGCCTAGCCAACGCGAGCCGATCAGCGCCCCCGATGCACCTGCGGCGATCGGGCCTTACGTGCACGCGGTACGTGTGGGCGGGCTGCTCTTCTGCTCGGGTCAGATCCCCCTGGATCCGCGGACCGGTGACCTCGTCGGCGTCACCCCGGCGGAGCAGGCGGGACGGTGTCTGGAGAATCTCGCCGCGGTCTGCCAGGCCGCCGGCGCGAGCCTCGGTGACGCGGTCAGGCTGACGGTGTATGTGACCGACATGAGCGCGTTTGCGTCGGTCAACGAGGTGTATGCCTCATTCTTCGAGTCCGATCCGCCGGCGCGCGTGACGGTCGCCGTGGCGGCGCTACCACGTGGCGCGAAGGTCGAGATCGAAGCCGTGGTGGCCGTCCCTGACTGATCCGGTCACGATCGAGGACGTCCGCCGCGCTGCGCGGGCGGGCGAGGGGGTGACCCGCGAGACGCCGGTGGTGAGCTCGCGGACGCTGACCGACCGCGTTGGCGCGACGGTCGTGCTGAAGGCCGAGAACCTGCAGCGAACCGGCTCGTTCAAACTCCGCGGAGCGCTGTCGAAGATCGCCGCGCTCGGCGAGGACTGTGCCGCGGGTGTGATCACCGGCAGCGCGGGCAATCATGCGCAGGCGGTCGCCTACGCGGCGCGCGCCCGCGGGATCCGGTGCGATGTGGTGATGCCGGTGACCGCGCCGATCGCGAAGCTCGAAGCCGCCGCGTCGCTCGGCGCAGCGATCGAGATGCACGGCGACACGGTGACCGAGGCGCTGGAACGGGCACGGGAACGGGCCGCCGAGACAGGGCTCGCGTTCGTCCACCCGTTCGAGGACCCCGATGTGATCGCCGGGCAGGGCGGGGTCGGGCTCGAGCTGCTCGAGCAGGTGCCGGAGATGTCGCGCGCCGTCGTGCCCGTCGGCGGTGGCGGACTCGTCAGCGGGATCGCGATCGCGATCAAGTCGGTCAAGCCGGACGTCCAGATCGTCGGCGTCCAGGTCGACGCGTGCGCCCCGCTTGCGGCATCGCTCGCCGCGGGCCGCGTGGTCGCGGTCGACTCGGCGCTGACGATCGCGGACGGGATCGCGGTCAAGCGCCCGGGCGAGCTGACGCTCTCGTTGATCCGCGAGTGGGTCGACGAGGTGATCGCCGTGCCCGAGGACGACGTCGCGGAGGCGATGGTGTTCCTGATGGAGCGCGCCAAGCTCGTGGTCGAGGGAGCCGGCGCCGTGGGAGTGGCGGCGCTGCTGTGCGGCCGGCTGCCGGGCAGCGCGGGCGACGGTACGACCGCGGTGGTCCTCTCGGGCGGCAACGTCGACCCGGGTCTGCTCGCCGATATCGCACGTCGCCATGAGAGCCAAGCCGGTCGCAGGCTCGTGCTGCTGGCGCGGCTGCCGGACCTGCCCGGCTCGCTCGCGCGCCTGCTCACGCTGATCGGAGAGCGCGGGGCGAACGTCCGCGACGTCTCTCACATCCGCGAGGGCCTCGACCTTCACGTCCGCGAGACCGCCGTGCAGCTGGTGCTCGAGACCCGCGGCCCGGAGCACGCGGAGGCGGTGACCGCCGCGATCCGCGACGCCGGCTACGCCGAGCCGTTGCCGTTGCGGTAGCTGCGCGCCTGCTCGACGAGAGAGCTGATCACGCGGCTCGCCTCATCTGCTTCGGGGTGCCACTGCACACCGAGCACGAACGGCTTGCCGCTGACCTCGATCGCCTCCGGCAGCTGATCGAGGGTCGAGTAGCCGGTCACCGTCAGCCCATCACCGATCGTCGCCACGCTCTGGTGGTGGTGGGACTTGGTCCCGTGGCGCTCTTCGCCGGCCGCGAGCGCCGCGAGCGATCCGGGAGCCAGTACGACGTCGTGGTCGTTGCCTTCGAATGTGCCGGGGTTGCGGCGGTGCTCGTCGTGGCCGACCTCATCGGGGAGGTGCTGGTTGAGCGTCCCGCCCAGCGCCACGTTGAGCACCTGCATGCCGCGGCAGATGCCCAGCACCGGCATGTCGCGCTCGACCGCGCGGCGGACCAGCGCCAGCTCGACCTCGTCGCGTTCGGGCACGGTGTTAAGCGTCTGCGGATGGGGCTCGGCGCCGTACATCGATGGGTCCACGTCACAGCCCCCGGCGAGAACGAAGCCGTCGAGCCGGTCGAGCACGGCGTCGGGATTCTCGATCAGCAACGGGTCGGGCGGGATCATCAGCGCAAGGCCGCCGGCCCGCTGAATGGCTTCGATGTATTCGTACGCCAGCAACGCGGCCCGCCGGTCCCAGATGCCCCACTGGGCTTGCTCGAGCACGGTGCAAATCCCGATCGCCGGTCTCGAATCGCTCATAGGGCTTTGAGCGTAGCGGGGAAGGAGCGGCGACCGATGGGCGTCGTAGGTCTTGCATGCGTCGATTTATCTGCGTTGTGTCCCTGTTCGTGGCCGGGCTTCTGGCGGGGTGCGGATCCTCCTCGAGCAGCGGCAACACGAGCAGCGCCAGCGCGGCCAACGGCTCGACCGGCCACGGCGCGTTGACCGTCTCCGAAAGCGAGTTCAAGATCACTCCGAAGACGGATTCGGTCGCCGCCACCGGGTCGGTCGCAATCACCGTCCACAACACCGGCAAGGTCATCCACGCGCTTGCTGTCCAGACCCCTTCGGGCATCGTCAAGACCTCGGCGATCCAGCCCGGCGCGACTGCGACCCTGACCGTGAGCCTGACCAAAGCGGGCAGCTACCGCCTGTACTGCCCGATCGACCACCACGCGCAGCTGGGGATGGTCGCGAGGCTCACGGTTGGGGGCGCCCCAGCGGGCGGCGGTGGCGCCGCGAGCACGACGACGACCCACTCCGGCGGGTCCGTCTACTGATCGCGGAGCAGAGCCCGCCTGACCTTGCCGCTCGCGGTCTTCGGCAGCTCGCCGACGAACTCGACCACGCGCGGGTACTTGTACGGGGCCGTCTGATCCTTGACGTGGTCCTGGAGCGCGGTGGCGAGCTGATCGCTGGGCGCGTACCCGTCGCGGAGCACGACGACCGCCCGCACGACCGAGCCGCGCTCCTCGTCCGCCGCGGCGACGACCGCAGCCTCGGCGACCGCTTCGTGCGAGACGAGCGCCGACTCGACCTCGAAGGGGCCGATCCGGTAGCCGGCGGAGATGATCACGTCGTCGGTCCGCCCTTCGAAGTACAGGTAGCCGTCCTCGTCCTGCTGGACGCGGTCGCCGGTCCGCCACGGGCGGTCCTCGGGCGAGGGTTCATCGGCTTCCAGGTATCGGACGAAGAACGTCGGGTCGGTGCTCGGATCGCGCAGCACGAGCTCGCCCTCCTCCACGGTCAGGTCGACGCCCGGTAGGGGAAGCCCCATCGATCCGGGCCGCGCCGGGGCCCCGAACGGCATCGCCGTCAGCTGACCGGTCTCGGTCTGGCCGTACCCGTCTCGGATCTCGAGGCCCGTTGCCTGTTTGAAAGCGCTCAGCACCTCTGGGTTCAGTGCCTCCCCGGCCGCGACCAGCGACCGGGTGTGCGGGAGCGGAGCGATGGTCGTTCGCTTGGCGATCACGCGGTACTCGGTCGGCGCCATGCACAGCACGTTGACCCGCTCGTCGTTGACGACCTTGAGGCGCTCCTGCGGGTCGAACCGAGCATCGTGCAGCAGCGCTGCTGCGCCCCGGATCCAGGGGGCGATGAACACGTTGCGGGCCGATTTCGACCACCCGCTGGCGGCGGTGCACCAGACGAGGTCGCCGGGCCTCGCGTCGAGCCAGTGCTCGGATTGCAGCCGCTGCCCGGGGAGGTACCGCTGCCCGTGCACGATCCCCTTCGGTTCGCCCGTCGTGCCGGAGGTGAACGTGATCAGGCAGGGGTCGGTCGGGTTTAGCTCCGCCGCGGGCGCCGGCTCGTCACCGTAGGTGAACGGGATGTACTCGACGGGGCAGTCGGGCCGGGCGGCCTCGATCTCCGATGCGTTGCGGTCGTCGGCCAGGATCAGCTTTGGCTTGGCAGCGTCGAGCCGGTAGCGCAGGTCCTTGGCCCGCAGCTGCTCGTTGCAGGGGAGGGCGACGGCGCCGATGCGGAAACAGGCCACCATCGCCAGCACCCACTCGGGGCGGTTGCCGATCACCATCAGCACGAGATCGCCTTGCTGCACGCCGTAGCCCCGGGTCAGGCGGCCGGCCAGCCGCGCGCTGCAGTCGGCGATCTGCCCGAACGTCCACTCGCGTCGGCTGCCGTCGCGGGCAAGTTCGACGATCGCGAGACCGCCGGTGGGGGCACGGTCGACGACGTCGCGCGCGAAGTTCATGCCGGCGGCAGTGTGCCAGGATCCCGCGCCTGAACTTCTGGAACGGCGTCCTCTGGCTGCACCTGATCGCGATGGCCTTCTTCATCGGCGGCCAGCTGATGCTGGCGGCGGTGGTCGTGCCGGTTCTGCGCCGCCTCGACGACCGGGCGCCTTTGCGGGCCGCCGCGCGGCGGTTCGGGATCGGCACATTGGGAGCGGTGCTCGTGCTCGTGATCACCGGCGCGGCGATGGCCTCGCACCTGCATAAGTGGAGTGACTCAACGCTCCAAGTCAAGCTCGGCCTCGTCGTGCTCGTCGGGATCGTGATCGGGGCGCACATGCGCAAGCCCGAGTGGCACGTGCTCGACGCCGCGCTGTTCGCGGTGTCGCTGGCGATCGTGTGGCTCGGGATCGTCGTCGCGGGCTGACGGATCGCCCGCGGCTCCGGTCACAAGCAGCCGGCCAGGTTCGACAGACGGTAGATCGTGTTCCGGGACTGGTCGGAGAGGATCACCGCGTCGGGACCATCGGCGACGAGGCCCTGCGGATCGGTGGCGGTCGGCGCGAATGCGTCCGAGAGCCGGCGCAGATGCGGCGCGACCTCCCACACCCCGCCGAGCAGGCTCGACGAGATCAAGTGCTGCCCGATGACGGCGAGGTCGTCCGGCACCGGCACGGTGGCGAAGCGCGTGCGGTGGCCCCCCGCGTCGATGCGCCAGACCGCGTTGGCGTATTCGTCGACGACGAAGATCGCGCGGTTCCAGCGGATCGCGGCCACCGGGCGGGTCATCCCGCTGTTGATGAGTGTCAACTTGCGCGAGGAGAGCTTGAGCACGTAGAGCCGCCCGCGAGCGCTGTCCGGGAGAAAGATCGCGCCGGCGCCGTCGGCATTGATCCCGTCGACTCCCTCCTTGCCGTGAGGCAGCGGAAGCTTCGCGAGCGTTCGCCGCGGGCCCTTGGGGAGCGGCTGCTCGACGATCGAGTTCGTCTTCTGCGCGGCGACGATCAACGAGCCGCCCGGGCCCGGCACGATCCCTTCGGGTGCGGCGAAGTGCGACGCGATCGTGCGGGCGCGCCCGTGTGCGATCACCGCGACGGTGCCTCGGGCGAGATCGCCTGCCAAGAGATTGCGACCGTCCCACACGAGGTCGTCGGGGGACCCCTGGGCGTGGGCGATCACGCGCAGGTGCGGATGACAGCTCGCCGCTGTGCGTGCGCGGTGTGATGCGCTCGCGCTCGCGACGGCACCGGCCGCAGCGGCGATCACTGCGAGCAAAGCGGCAATCCGAGTGACCGAGCGGACCACAGAGCACATTCTTACCGGTTGGTAGCCTGAGTGCATGGGGTTGATGTACGGCACAGGCCCGTTCGGCAAGCGACCGGCGGGGGAGTTCAACTTCGAGCCGCCTGCGCCGGGGATGGCGGTGTACCTCGAACCGAGTCCGAAGCGCGTGCGCGTGGTCGTAGGTGGCGAGACGATCGCCGACAGCCGGGGCGTGTTCATGCTGCACGAGTCGGGCCTGCAGCCGATCTATTACTTCCCGCCTGAAGACGTGCGCTCAGAGTTCCTCGAGCCGTCGGACCGCCACACCCACTGTCCGAAGAAGGGCGACGCCTCCTACTGGACGATCCGTGCAGGCGAGACCATCGTCGAGGCCGGCGCGTGGTACTACCCCGAAACGCTCCCCGGGGCGCCGGAGCGGCTGCGCGGGCTGATCGCGTTCTACTTCGACCGGATGGACCACTGGTATGAGGAGGACGAGGAGATCTCGGTCCACCCTCGTGATCCCTATCACCGCGTTGATGTGCTCAGCACTGGCCGCCACATCCGGGTCTCCCTCAACGGCGAGCTGCTGGCCGAGACGACCCGGGCCGTGGCCCTGTTCGAGTCCAACCTGCCGGCGCGCTGGTACATGCCGCGCGAGGACGTGGTGGCCGCGCTTGAGCCGTCCGACACCCTCACCCGGTGCCCATACAAGGGCGAGGCGCACTACTTCTCGGTCGCCGGTGTCGAGGGCGGGGAGGATCTCGTCTGGTACTACCCCGACCCGTTCCCCGAGGTCAGGCGAATCAAAGACCTCGTGTGCTTCTACAACGAGAAGGTCGACCTCGAGCTCGACGGCGAGTCCGACGAGCGCCCCGAAACGCCGTTCAGTCACGCCGGCGCCCGGTAGTCAGCTCCACGCGGCGACGATCGCCTTCAGCCGTCTGGCCTCGGCCTCCGGCGTCTGGTGCATCTCCTCCCAAGTGAGCCGGACCGTGGGCAGCCTCAACGTCAGATGGTCTTTGTCTCGGTCGCGGTCATCGGCGAACACGAACGGATTCAGGTGGTACCGGAGGCTGTCGAGCTCGACGATGATCTTTTGCTTCGGCCAGAAGGCATCGACGGTCCGCCGGCCAATCCGGTAGCCCATCGTGGGTTCGGGAAGCGCCCATTGGGCGCAGAACGCCGGGAATGCCCGCTCCCAGTCCGAGCGGGTCGGCTCCTCGGTCGTGACGATAAAGGGCAGCATCCTTTCCGCCGCGGGATGGGTTGGGTGACGCTCCAGCTGCTCGGCGAGCTGGCCGCGCGTGAGCCATGGGGTGTGGAGCGCGTTGTTCACGGTCCGGGCGAGCGTTCGGTCGGCCAGCCGGGGCGCCATGTCGAACAACGTGCGAGCCGGGTTGGTGACGCGGACCCCGAGGTACACCGTGGTGTCTCGACGATCGATCGTTCGGGGCGTGTGGACGCGGATGCCCTTCGGCCGCCTATGGCCCTGGAGGATCGTGACCTCGAGGGGCTCGTCCCAGCGCCGCCAAAACCCCCAATGCGTCATCCCTGAGGTATGGCTGAGAGCGGCATCGCCACAGGCCCGAACAGCGGCCGCGGCACGCTCCAGCGGCGTTACCGCCGGCGTACCCACGTGGTAAACGCCGGGGAACACCCGGTAGAGAAGTCCCCGCCGGATCCTCTTGTCGATCGCCGTCGACGAGAGACCGAGTTCCAGGAGCTGCTTGCGCGTGATGTTTCCGTTCTGCTTGGCCGCGAGAGCTGCGATCAGCCGGTCGATGCTGTCCACATCGATCCAGAGCCGCGAGGCTGCTGCAGATCACCCCTCTCTGGGAGTAAAAATCTGAAGCGGCCCCCTCCCCGGGGCGGACGGTATGCTCGGCCGCATGGCCCTAGCTACCTCTGAGAAGACCGACGAACAGCGCGCGATCTGCGAGATGGTGCACCAGTTCGCCGACGAGCAGATCCTCCCGAACGCCGAGCATTACGACCACGAGGACGAGTTCCCCGAGCCGATCGTCGAGCAGATGAAGGAGCTCGGGCTGTTCGGCGTGACCATCCCCGAGGAGTACGGCGGGATGGGGCTCGACCTCACCACGTACGCGATGATCGTCGAGGAGCTCAGCCGGGGCTGGATCAGCATCTCCGGAATCGTCAACACCCACTTCATCGGCTCCTACCTGCTGATGAAGTTCGGGACCGAGGAGCAGAAGCAGAAGTACCTGCCGAAGATGGCGACGGGCGAGATGCGCGCGGCGTTCTCCCTGAGTGAGCCCGAGCTCGGCTCCGACGTCGCCGCGATCAAAACCTCCGCCAAGAAACTCGAAGACGGCGACACGTACGAGATCAACGGCACGAAGATGTGGGTCACGAACGGCCTCCGCAGCTCGCTCGTGTTCGTGCTCGTGCGGACCGACCCGAGCGCCGAGCCCAAGCACCGCGGTCTCACCTGCTTCATCGCCGAGAAGGAGCCGGGGGTGAGCGAGAACACCGGCGAGTACGCCGGCTTCAACGTTCCCCCGCAGATCAAGAAGATGGGCTACAAGGGCGTCGAGTCGACCGAGCTCGTGTTCGACGGCTACAAGGTCCCGGCCGCGAACATCCTCGGCGGCGAGGAGGCGGGCCTGAACAAGGGGTTCGGGCAGATGATGGACGCGCTGGAGCTCGGCCGCGTGAATGTCGCCGCCCGCGGAGTCGGGCTGGCGCAACGGGCCTTGGAGCTGGCGCTCAGGTACAGCCAGGAAAGAAAAACCTTCGGTAAGCCGATCGCCCAGCACCAGGCGATCCAGTTCAAGCTCGCCGACATGGCGACCCAGGTCGATGCGGCGCGGTTGCTGACCCACCGGGCGGCGCGGATGAAGGACTCCGGCGAGCGCTCGGACATCGAGGCCGGGATGGCCAAGCTGTTCGCCTCCGAGGCTGGGCGCTACTGCGCCGAGGAGGCGCTGCGGATCCACGGCGGATACGGCTACTCGAAGGAGTACGAGATCGAGCGGATCTACCGCGATGCGCCCCTGCTGCTGATCGGCGAGGGCACGTCCGAGATCCAGCGGATGGTGATCGGGCGCAAGCTGCTCGAGCGCCACAAGATCTAGCCGTCCGAGCTGCGGGTTTCTCTAGAAATCCGCAAATAGCGCATAAAACCTAC
Source organism: uncultured Solirubrobacterales bacterium (assembly GCA_963794825.1). Lineage (GTDB taxonomy): Bacteria > Actinomycetota > Thermoleophilia > Solirubrobacterales > Solirubrobacteraceae > Palsa-465. The sequence continues at coordinate 398,838 of CAWCFB010000003.1, read as the reverse complement.
TCAAGTTTGCTCATAGCTGGCCGATAAGGGATTTAGCAACGCTCGAAGACCATCGAGCGGGGGGGCAAATGACTGATGGGGTCTCGGAGAGTCCCACCACGCCGAGCCGGGGCGGCGACCGCAAGGTCGTCGGCTCGTCGTGGCGGGGCCTCCGTATGCCTGCTGTTGATTCTCGGCGCGGGAGTTGCGATCGTCGGCATGCGATGCCTGATCTAGGCCGACTGAGTCGTGGTGTGGCCGCGGCTGTGGTGCTGGGGTTGGCTGCCGCCGCCCTCTGGCTGCTCTCGCCGGTAGCCGACGCCGGCGGGGGTACGCCCGAGGCGGCGATCGTCTGGCCGATGAGCTCCGCGCCGGCACACGCCCGGCGGCAACCGCCCGATGGTGGGACACCGACCGCCACGGTGAGCAAGCAGACGCTGGCGCGCGCGATCGGGGCCAAGATCATGACCGGGATGGACGGGACCTATCCGTCGCCGGCTCTGCTGGGGCGGATTCGCAACGGCGAGGTCGGGGGCGTGATCCTGATGGGGGCCAACGTCAGCCCGCGGCTGTCGAGCGCGGTCGCTGCGCTCCAACGCGCCGCGACGAGCGGCGGCCATCCGCCGCTGGTGATCGCGACCGACCAGGAAGGAGGCGAGGTTCGCCGGCTGCCGAGCGCCCCGCCGTTTCAGTCGCCGGCGACGATGAGCGGCAACATCCAACGCCAGGGGCGGCTCACGGCAGCGGCGTTGCGGGCCGACAGGATCAACACCGACCTGGCACCTGTCGCGGATGTGCTCCATCCGGGCAGCTTCATCGGCTCCCGCTCATTCGGATCACAGCCGGCCGCCGTGGCGCGGAAAGCCTGCGAGTTCGGGATGGGGCTTCAGTCCGACGGTGTCAATGCGACCTTCAAGCACTTCCCGGGGTTGGGCGACGCGATGACGAACACCGACCTGCAGGCGACCACGGTGCAGGCCTCCGCGCGCACCTTGCTCGGCGACCTGCAGCCATACCGCAGCTGCCAGCCCCGCCTGGTCATGGTCTCCAATGCGAGCTATCCGGCGCTCGGCTCGGACGGGCCCGCGGTGTTCTCAGGAAAGATCGTCACCGGGTTGCTGCGCCATCAACTCGGATTCCGCGGTGTGACGATCAGCGACACCCTCGGGGCGCCCGAAATCGCGGGACCCGATGCGGTCGTCCGTGCCTCGAAGGCTGGCGTCGACATGCTGCTGTACACCGACGAGGCGGGCCCGGTGCTGGCCTACAAAGAGCTGGTGAGGGCGGTGGAGGATCACAAGCTCAGCGCCAGCGCGGTGGGCGAGTCGGCGGCGAGGGTTCGGGCGCTGGCGGAGAACCCCGGGGGATGAATTCCTTAGACTCACCCGTCTGACAGCGCCCTCTGACACCAAGTCTTTGATCGAGACCGCGATCAACCGGTTCCTCGAGGAGGTGCCGGCGCTGGCGCCGCTCAAGCTCGTCGTGCAACTCGAGCTGCGCGGCGGCCGGGACATCCAGCACTACCGGGTCGAGCTCCCCGGGCCGAAGGTCAGCAAGGGGGTCGCCGGCGAGGCGAAGGTGACGCTGGCGGTGCCGCGGTCGCACTTCAACGACCTGGCCACGAAGGGCCACATCAAGGACTGGCGCGCGGCGTTCGAGCACGGCGACGCGAAAGCCACCGGGATCGAGCAGGTCCTCAGGCTGATCGTCCAAGTCGTCGAGCGCCAGGAAGAGCGCTCGCGCACCCGCAAGGCCTCACACCATTAGCGAGCTGCCGCTGCTTCTTCGGCGGCGGTGAGCTGCTGATCGACGAGCCGCAGCCCCGAGTCCCAGAAGCCGGGGTCGGACAGGTCGATGCCGACGATCTCGCCGAGCTGCTCAGGGCTCCGTGAGCCGCCGGCCGCGAGCAGCTCCAGGTAGCGGGGCACGAACGACTCACCCTCGTCGAGGTAGCGCTGGTAGACCGACAGGGCGAGAAGCTGGCCATACGCGTAGGCGTAGACGTAGCCGGGCGTGTTGATGAAGTGGGGGACGTAGGACCACCACATCCGGTAGCCGTCGGTCATCTCCACGGAGTCGCCGAACAGCTCGGCCTGCGCCTCGGTCCACAGCTCGTTGAAGCGGTCGACTGAGAGCTCGCCCTCATTGCGACGTGAGGTGTGGACGAGATCCTCGAAGCGGTTCATCGCCACCTGCCGGAACACGGTCGCGATCGCTCCGTCGAGCCGTTCGGCGAGCAGGCTCAGCCGGCTCTGGGGGTCCTGCGCCGCCTCGAGCATCCGGCCGAAGACGAGGGCCTCGCCGAATACGGATGCGGTCTCAGCCAGGGTCAGCGGCGTCGACTGATGGAAGATCCCCTGGGGCCGCGCGAGCGCCGCATGGAGCCCGTGGCCCAGCTCGTGGGCCATGGTCAGGACGTCGCGGCGCCGGGCGGTGAAGTTGAGCAGCACGTACGGGTGCGCGCTCGGCACCGTGTACGCGCAGAACGCGCCACCGCGCTTGTGCGGCCGGACTGGCGCGTCGATCCAGTGGCCGTCGAAGAAGCCGCGCGCAATCTCACCAGCCTCCGGCGCGAACGCGGTGTACGTGTCGACGACCAGCTCTCGGGCCTGGGCGTAGGAGAACGTGATGTTCTCGGGGAGCACCGGCGCGGCGCGGTCATAGTCGGCGAGCTTGTCGACGCCGATCAGCTCAGCTTTCAGGCGGTACCAACGCTGCGGCACGTGGTAGCGGCCGCGCACGGCCTCGATCAGCGCCGCGACGGATTCGTCCGAGGCCTCGTTGGCGAGGTTGCGGCTCGCGATCCAGCTCGGGTAGGACCGCAGCCGGTCCTCGATCGCCTTGTCCTGGACGAGCGTGTTGTAGATGAAGGCGCGTGTGCGCAGCCCCGGCTCGAGCGCCGTGGAAACCGCCTCTGCGGAGGCCCGCCGGACCTCTCGGGAGGAGTCCTGGAGCCTCGAGAGCGCGACGTCGAGCGCCGCTTCGCCGTCGTCGAGCCGGACCCGCAGCGCCGAGACGAGCTCCCCGAACAACCGGCTCCAGGCAGCATTGCTCGAGATCGATTTCTCGGCGAAGATTTTCTCCTCGGGCTCCGAGAGCAGATGCGGCCGGTACCGGCGCGCGCTGCGCAGGTAGTGACGGCAGAAGTCGAGGCCCGGCGGGGCCAGGAGCTCCTCGGCCCGATCGTCGTCGAGCGCCGCCCACTCGAGCTCAAAGAACAGCAGCTTCGTCTCGATCTCCGTACCGCGTTCCTGCACGAGCGCGAGCAGCGCGCCACGGGCGGGCTCCGCGGTGTCGGTCGAGAACCAAAGCGACGCGTACGAAGCCGCTCGACCGACGAGGTCGTTGATCGCCTCCAGTTCGCGCATCGCCGCCTCGAGCCCGGCCTGATCGAGCTCGGCGATCTTTCCGGCATGAGCCTCGGCGAACGCGGTCGCCCGCGTGCTCGCCTCGTCGAGCTCGCGCCGAACGCCCGCCTCGCCCTCGTCGAAGGCCAGCGGCGCGAGGTCCCACTCGGCCTCGAGCAGCTCGGGGTCGGAGAGGTGTTCAGCGGTCGTCGACACGGTCGGCTGAGGTTACCGAGATGACGGCCCAGGCCTGATACTGAAGGCGTATGAGCCGCGAGCTGCCGTACATCGACACGCACACGGTTACGGTCGCCGCCAGCCCCGAGGCGGCATTCGACGCGGTCGTCCGCACGCTTCCCCGTGCCGGCGCTCGCGGCCCGGCCTCGGTGTACGCACGGATGGTCGGGTGCGAGGACGGCAAGCCGTTCGCGATCGCCGGCAAGCCGGCGACCGGCTGAGCTCGTCCTGACCGGGCGCCACCGGTTCTCCCGTTATGAACTGGCGTTCCAGTTCGCGCCGGATGGCCCGTCGCGCAGCGTTGTCAGGGCCACCACCCGCGCAGCGTTCCCCGGGGTCGGCGGCCGGCTGTACCGAGCCGCGGTGATCGGCAGCGGCGGCCACCGGCTGGCGATGCGGGCGCTGCTCGCGGATCTCAGGCGACGGGCCGAGCGGGGCAGCCGTTCGGATCCAGCGGCCCGCTGAGCGCGAACACGTCGATCAGCTGCCCGAAGGCACGGCGCTGGTATACGAGCCGGGCGGCCGGGTCCGAGGCGATCCAGCTGCGCTCCGGCGAGTAGCGCAGCGGCTTTGGATGCCAAGGGTCGCGGGCAGGTGTCGTGACCACGTAGCGGTAGCCACCGGCGTCGACCTCCGCCCGCCACGCCCGGCAGGAGCCAATCGGGGTGAACGACCCGTGCGGACCGCGCGCGGCGACGTACTGCACGCGGTTGGAATCGTCGAGACCGTAGAGCGGGTACGCGAAGGACATCCCGAAGGTGCCGGACACCGCGACGCGCGCATGGTGGACGCCGCGGAACAGCGCCCACACGTGCGAAAGCGCGGAGATTCCCGGTTGGAATGCGTAGCGCCCGTTGAGGTAGTGGCGCTGCCACGGATAGCCGGCGATCACGAGCGCGACGAGCAGCCCCGCCGCGCCGGCGAGCACCGCGCGCATCGGGGGCCGGCTGGCCAGCGCGATCGCGAGCGCCGCGCAGGCCGCGGCGACGAGCAGCGCGCCGGGAAGATGGTTGGAGCTCCACAGGTGGAGCTTGATCGCGGTCAGCACGAACACGACCGTGAGCGCCCCCGCCGCGATCGGGGGCCGGCGCGCGAGGGGTGGCGCCAGCGGCACGATCGAGAGCGACAGCGCGAGCACGGGCGCCGCGTAGCGCAGGTTGAAGGCGAACCCCAGCGGATGGCCGGCGGGACCGGCCGCCGTCTCTGGCGTGACCAGGTAGGCGAGCAGCGAGACGAACGCCACCGCGCCGAGCGCCCGCGTCTTCCGATCCGCGCCAGGCCAGGCGAGGCACAGCAGCGGGCCGGCGACCACGAGCAAGAGCACCAGCGGCCACCACGGTCCCAGCCCGGCCACGAGCCCGGGGCCGAAGACGTGCGTCCACACGTGGGAGGCCCCGAGGTAGTGAACGATCGAGAAGCCGGTGCCCTGCTGCAGCGCCGGCGTCGGCGTGGCGAGCACGCCGCCGAGCCCCGTCCACGGCACCGGGTTGCCGACCGCGATCAGGTTGCGCACGTACCAGTAGCCACCGGCCAGCACGAGCGGGACCAACCACCGCAGCGGCCGGCGCTCGAGGATCAGGACGGCGATGGTCAGGGCGAGCACCGGCGCGACGAGGCTCAGCTTGGTGCCGAGGGCCAGGCCGGCCGCGACCGCGGCGAGCGCGAGTGCGGCGCCGCTCCCTTCCGCGTTGACCCACAGCGCGACCGCCGCCAGCAGGAAGAACACGCCGACGACGTCATTCGCGGCGCTTCCCGCTTGCGAGCTGACGAGCGCCGGTGTCGCGAACGCGATCGCCGCGCCGACCGTGGTCAGCGGCCCCAAGCCGCGCGGACGGCCGATGCAGTACGCCGCCAGCAGCGACCCGCCCAGCCAGACCAGGTTCAGCAGCGGCGAGAGGGTATCGCGGCCGAGCAGCACGATCCCGACCCCGTGGATCAGCTCGGCGCTCGCCGGATAGAACTGGTTTAGGTAGTCGACGTCGGTGAAGCGCAGCGGCGTGATGTGGCCGGTCTGGGCGAACGACGCGGCCCAGGGGAGGTGGTACCAGAGGGAGTCAAAGCCGCGGATGCCGTGGTCGAAGCTTTCGATGGTTGGCGCCGCCCAGGAGGCGATCACGACTCCTCCGGCTGCTAACGCCAACCCGGCCGCGAGGCGTCTGGCGCCACCCCTGCCGTCGCCCCTTGCTCCGCGAGTGGCGACGGCAGTGGTGCCGCCTGCCGCCTTCGTGGTCAGCGCCGCCGTGACGATTGAGGCGCCGACGATCGGTCCTAGGCGGAGCCAGCCGATGGCTCCGAGGGCCTCCGATAGCGCTATCAGCGCTGCGAGGCCGATGACGCACTCCGCGAGCCGCGCAGGTGCGCCGGCCCAGCTCCGGGAGCCAGCGGCGGCGGAGAAGGACCGCCGTCAGTCCCAGAGAGCCAGCCACCAACAGCAGGGCGGCGACCCCCCACGCGTAGCGCCCGACGGTCACGTGGGTACGCTAGTTGGCCATCCCATGACCGCGGGAAGAGTAGTAGTGGTGGCCGGGCTCGCCGCCGGCGCGCTCGCCGGGTGCGGCGGGAGCGGAGATCGGATGCCGACCATCGGCCGGCTCCCGCTGGCCCCTGGCAGCAGGGTCGTCTCGCAGGTTCGCGAGTGCGACTCCGGCTCGAACTCGTACTGCGCGATCGAGCTGGTGGTGGTCAATCACAGCTCGGCCGATTCGGGGGCACTGGTCGCACAGGAGCGGCACGCGCTGACCCAGCGGGGATGGACGGACACCCACGCCAACAACGGCGACGAGCACGCGGCGCTCTCGCCGGGCGACAAGCTACGGGTCACCTACGCGACCGCGTACGGCGAGTTGAAGGACATCGAGCTTGGCTGGATCACACGGGCCAAGCCGATCTCGCTGGCGCTCAGCCACGCGATCTTCGACCGGGCGGCGGCGATGTCGGTGATGCTCGAGATCGGGTCCTAGGACAACTTCAGCGCCAGCTCGTCGCCGACCGCGAGTGAGCGCCGGCCGGCGAGCAGGTCACGGAGGTCGTCGCCGACGAGCTCGCGCCGCCATCCGGTCAACGTCCGGACGTCGGGCTCGGGCTCGCCACGACGGGCGGCGGACACGATCTGCTCGAGCTCGGCGCGCGAGGCAATCAGCTCATAGGCCAGGCCGGCCGTGAGCGCCCGCGCGCGGAGTAGCGCTTCAGCGAGCGAGATAAGAGGTGCGTCCCCTGGCTCGGAGCGGACGTGCGACGCTTCGCGGGGGATCGGGTCCGATTCGCGCCCCTCGACGATGGCCTCGAGGATTTCCCGTCCGCGTCGCTTGATCTGAGACGGGTGGATGCCGCGGATGTGCTCGAGTGCTTCGAGCGTCTTAGGCTGGCGCTTGGCCAGCTCGACCAGTGTCGGGTCCGCCAGCACCGAGCCCACCGGACGGTCCTCGCGCATCGCCGTCCGCTCGCGCCATGCCGCCAGCGCCCGCGCGACCGCTCGCGCGCGTGGATCGAGCTGGTTTACCCGCGGAAGCCGCTCCCACGCGGCGTTGGGGTCCCGCTCATCGGTCGCGCTTTCGAGCCGGCGGCACTCCTCCCGCGCCCACTCGAGCCGGCCGCTCTCGCTCAGCCGGCGCTGCAGCTCGTCGGCCAGCTCCAGCAGATGCGCCACGTCCTCGGCCGCATAGCTCAGCTGTTCCTCGGTCAGCGGCCGGGCGTCCCAGCGGGTGAAGCTCGCCGTCTTGTCGACGCGGCGGCCGAGGATCGACCCGAGCAGGTTGCCGTATCCGGTCTGCGCGCCGGCGCCGGCGAACCCCGCCGCGATCTGCGTGTCGAACACATTCGTCAGCGCGGTGTTCCAGACGCGCCGGAGGATCGCGACATCCTGGCGGCCGGCATGGAGGATCACCTCAATCGCGGGATCCGCCAGCAGTTCGGCGAGCGGACCGGCCACACCGTCGCGCAGCGCCAACGTGTCGATCAGCGCGATCCGCGGCGTGTCGGATCCGTCGGGATCGTCGACGCTGACCTGGACAAGGCAGAGCAGCGCCCGGTAGCGGCCCTCGGACATGAACTCGGTGTCAATCCCCAGCCGGCCCGCGGCGCTCGCACCCGCGACCACCGCATCGATGTCGTCCGTTCCAGCGATACCTCCAGGCCCCACGATCGCATCGTACGGGAGCCGCCCACGTCGCGACAAACCACAAAATGGGGCCGGCGAAGGCCGGCCCTGTAATTCGGCTAAACCGACCTCCATGGTAGGATTTAGCGCGATGATCTTTTCCTCAAAGGCCGAGTACGGGGTCAGGCTGATGGTCGAACTGGGGCGCCAGTCGCCCGAGCAGCCAACCAGCCTGAAGGCGATCGCCGACGCGGAGGGCCTGCCGCTCGCGTATCTCGAGCAGGTGGTGGCACGCCTGCGCAAGGCGGGGCTTGTGATGAGCGCCCGCGGTGCGCACGGCGGCTACTGGCTTGCGCGGCCGGCGGATGAGATCGCGATGGACGAGGTCGTGCAGGCGCTCGAGGGCTCGATCGCGCCGATGGAATGCTTCGTCCACGAACACACCGAACGCGTGCTGTGCTCGCACGAGCCCGATGCCGGGCACGGCTGCGCGACAAAGCTTCTGTGGACGCGAGTGCAGGGCGGCATCATCCGCTCGCTGCAGACGACGACGCTCGCTGAGCTCGTCGAGTTCTCGCGCCGCGGCGAACGCGTACCCGCTTGAGAAAGTTGACATGGCTGATCTAGAGATTCGAAACCTGCACGTGCGCGCGGGCGAGAAGGACATCCTGCGCGGACTGGACCTAGTTGTCGACAAGGGCCAGATCCATGCCCTGATGGGGCCGAACGGCTCCGGCAAGTCGACGCTGGCCAACGCGATCATGGGCCACCCCGGGCTCGAGGTGACCGACGGCGAGATCCTCTTCAAGGGGGACAACATCACCGAGGCCTCGCCCGACGAGCGCTCGCGCATGGGCCTGTTCATGGCCTTCCAGTATCCGGTCGCCGTGCCCGGCGTGACCGTCACCAAGTATCTGCGCACGCTGATGAACGCCCACCGCGAGGCCCACGGCGCCGAGCCGATCCCGCTGAAAGAGTTCCGCGAGACGGTCACCGCCGCGATGAAGCTGACCAACGTCCCGACTGAATTCTCGAGCCGGTACCTGAACGAAGGCTTCTCGGGCGGCGAGAAGAAGCGGATGGAGATCCTCCAGCTGGCGCTCCAGCGGCCCCAGATGGCGATCCTCGACGAGACCGACTCAGGGCTGGACATCGACGCCCTGCGGGTCGTCGCCAACGGCGTCAACGCCGTCGCCGGGCCGGATATGGGCGTGCTGATCATCACCCACTACCAGCGGATCCTTCACCTCGTGCAACCGAGCCACGTACACGTGATGTACCAGGGCCGGATCGTGCGCGAAGGTGGCCCGGAGCTCGTCGACGAGCTCGAGAAGCGCGGCTACGGGTGGATCACCGACGAGGTCGAAGCGGCCGCATGAGCGTCGCCACGCTCGAGCGCGTTGCCGCCGAGTTCCCGGTTCTGCGCCGGGACCCAAATCTGGTTTACCTCGACAGCGCCGCCACCTCGCAGACGCCGCAGCCGGTGATCGACGCGATGACGCGTTACTACACCGAGACGCGCGCCTCGATCCACCGCGGCGTCTATCCGCTCGCGGTGGAGGCGACGGAGCTGTTCGAGGGCGCGCGCCAGCGGATCGCGGCGTGGCTGGGATCGACCTCCGAGGAGACGATCTACACCTCGAACGCCACGGCTTCGATCAACATGGTTGCGTACACGTGGGGCCGGATGAACGTGCAGCGCGGCGATCTGATCGTGCTCACGGAGATGGAGCACCACTCGAACATCGTTCCGTGGCAACTGCTCGCGCAGGACCGCGAGGCCGAGCTCGCGTACGTCCCGGTGCTCGAGGACGGCACGCTGGACCTTGATGCGCTCGACGAGCTGCTGGCCCGTGAGCCGAAGCTGGTCGCCTTCGTCCACGTCTCGAACGTGCTGGGGACGATCAACCCGGCGGCGGAGATCGTGCGCCGGGCACACGACGTCGGCGCGGTCACACTGATCGACGGCGCGCAGGCGGTGCCTCAGATCGCCGTCGACCTGCGCGAGATCGACTCCGACTTCTACGCCTGGACCGGCCACAAGGCGTACGGGCCGACCGGCATCGGCGTGCTGCATGGTCGTCGCGAGCTGCTCGAGGAGATGCCGCCGTTCATCGGCGGGGGGCACATGATCCGCACCGTGGCCGCAAACGAGTCGACGTGGACCGACCTGCCGTGGAAGTTCGAGGCGGGCACCTCCCAGATCGCGGAGGCAATTGGACTCGGTGCTGCCGTCGACTGGATCCTGGACCTCGGGATCGACTCGATCCGGGCGCACGAGGCGGCTCTGGTCGAAGAAGGGCTTCAGCGGCTCCTCGACGAGGTCCCCGGTATTTCGATCCACGGTCCGCGGACGATCGCCGACCGCGGGGCATTGGTCTCCTTCGTGCTCGATGGCGCCCACCCGCATGACGTGGGCGAGATCCTCGGCCGCTCGGGCGTGTGCATCCGCACCGGTCACCACTGCACGCAGCCGCTGATGCGCCGTCTCGGCGTGCCGGCGACGAATCGGGCTTCGTTTGCGGTGCACAACTCCTCCGCCGACCTCGATCGGCTGATCGAGGCCCTCGGCGAAGTGCGGCGCGTACTCCAGCTTTAGCTAGGCGGCGTTCTGGCGCGCGTAAGCGTCGAGCCGCTCGAGCTCGTCGTCGTAGATGCTCCGCATCACCCGCGGCGCGAACGTCCGCTCGAAGAAGCCGCCGATCCCGCCGGCGCCGTCCCACGTGGTCTCGATCCGCACCCGTGATGAGCTGCCGTCGGGAGTCACCGTGAATGTGGTGATGAGGCTCGAGGCGGTGTCGCTCTCCTGGAGTACCCGGCCGGGCTCGGGCTCTGAGACCTCCATCCGGTACTCCCGGGTGCGGCCGCCGGCGGCGACCTTGAATCGGGTGACGGTGCCCGCGCCGACCCCTCCGGACTCGACCGTGAAGTCCGAGAACGCCGGTGGCAGGAACTTGGGGTGGTGCTCGCGCATGTCCGCGAGGTATCCGTAAACGGTTTCGGCCGGCGCGGCGATCGTGCGCTCGGCGCCGACGTTGATCTTTGCCATAGGTGCCGATTATCCCGCGCGCGCGGTACTCATTGCGCACCGATCAGGTACACGATGGCAACGCTCGCGTCGACCTCCTGGAGGCCCGGCAGCACCGGCGTCGGCACGACCGGGGTGCCCGGAGCGGCGCCCGCGCTCGGTGCCGACAGTTGCCCGGGCGACTGAAGCACCCCTACGCTCGGGTCGAGATCGACGGACTGGACCCCGAGCACGTGCTCCCCGAGGGCCGCGGCGGCCGCGTCCGCCCTGCTGCGGGCGTCGTTGATCGCGGCGGTCGTCGCCTGGGGTAGGCCCGCGGACGGATCTGAGAAACCGAAGTTCGGCCCCTGGAAGCTGTCCGCGCCATCGCGCGAGGCGATCGCGAACAGGCCGGCCAGCAGCTTGATCTGGCTCGTGTTGACGGTCAAGTCGATCTCCGCGTCCCATACCGTGCGCCGGTGGTGGCCGCGCCCGATCGTGTGCGACGAAAGCGAGATGCTCGAGGTCTGGATGTCGGGGCGGCCGATCCCCAGGCGCTGCAGCCCGGCCACGATCCGGTTGGCGACGAGGTCGGCGCGACCGCGCGCCAACTCGCGGGTCGCCCGCGCCTGCAACACCGTGATCCCGACACTGGCCATGTCAGGGCGCACGAATGTGCGGCCATGACCGATCACGTGCAGAGTTGCGGTCGGTGGGTCTGCGGCGGCGCCCATCGCGCTTGCGCCGGCTGGCCCTGCCAATGTCGCCGCGAGCACGGCGCCGATCGCCGCCCGGCGTAGGTTCGAAAGTCTCATGGTTCTCCTCGAGCTGTATTTGCGGGATGCTCTGAGCGCATATGTCCGGTAACCCCCTGATGTGATGCGGCACCGCATCCGGACATAGTCGAGCATGGAAGGTCCAAGCACCACCGCCACGGCCGCTGAACGGCGCCCCGCTACTGTTAGCTGCGATGGACGAGCTGTACCGCGAGAACATCCTGGACCACTACAAGCATCCCCATAACTGGGGCGAGCTGGACCGTGCCGACCTCGAGTTTCACGACCTGAACCCGTTGTGCGGCGACGAGCTCACCGTTCAGCTCGCGGTGGGCGAGGACGGCGTGATCGAGGAGGTCAGGTTCTCAGGTCACGGCTGCGCGATCTCGCAGGCATCCGCGTCGATGGCCTCCGACGAGATCAAGGGGATGAAGGTCGAGGAGGTGCTCAAGCTCGACCGCTCGTTCGTGCTCGACCTGCTCGGGATCGACATCTCCGCCACGCGGATGAAGTGCGCGCTCCTGTCGCTGAAGGTGCTTAAGGGTGCGTCGCTTGGGCACGAGGTGAGCTGGGAGCCCGAAACGCCCGAAAGCGCGGCCGGCGAACGCGGCGCGGCTGCGTAGCCGCCTGCGCGCGGCCCCGAATTCTCAGCAGCTCGAGCGCTCCGGCCGTGTGTACGAAGGGATCCGCGATCGCGGACCCGTCGGTCAGCGACAGGGCGACGCGGAGCTCGCCATCGAGCTCCGCAAGGAGCAGCGGGGCGGGCGGTACGGAGTCGGCGCTGTCGAGCGCGGCGAGCCGCCTCAGGGCAATCTCGTCGTCGGCGTACGCCGGGCGAATGGTGATCTCTGGGTGTGTGCTCATGAGTGAAGGGTCGCTCTCCACAGCCATAAATTCAAATAGGGATTTGGTTGATGGGGTATAACTTGCGGTAATGCTTGATCCGCGGCGACTACGGGTGCTGTGCGAGGTCGCGCGGCACGGTTCGTTCTCCGCCGCCGCGGAGTCGCTCGGCTATACACAGCCGGCCGTTTCGCGGCAGATCGCAACGCTCGAAGCCGAGACCGGGGCGACGCTCGTGCGGCGGGTGCCGTCGGGGGCGGTGCTGACCGACGCCGGCCGGCTGCTCGTCGATCGGGGCGAGCAGATCCTCGCCCGGCTCGACGACGCCGAGGCGGAGCTCCAGGAGCTGCTCGGGCTGGGCGGCGGAACGTTGCGGCTCGCCTCATTCGCGTCGGCGGCATCGTCGATCGTGCCGCTGGCGATCGCTCGCTTCCGTGACCGTTATCCGGCGGTCGAGCTGAGCGTCGCGATGGCCGACCCGGTCGACTCGCTGCCCCGGCTGCGGGCCGGCGAGCTCGACATGGCGCTGTCGCACGACCCGCTCGGTCTGCTCGAGGGGGTCACCGGAGTGGAGTTCGTGCACCTGTTCGACGACCCGATGTACGTCGGTCTGCCCGAGACCCACCCGCTCGCCGACGCCGACCAGCTCGGCCTCGCCTCGTTTGCGGATGAGCCGTGGATGCTGGGCACGACGACGTCGTGCCCCGACTCGCGGCTGTTCATGCGCGCGTGCCTGGAGGCCGGGTTCGAGCCGAAGATCGCCTTCCAGAACGACGACTATGCGGCCGTGCTCGGGTTCGTCGCGGCGGGTGTCGGGGTGGCGCTGATCCCGGACATGGCTGCGCGTGGGGTTCGGGAGGATGTCGTGATCAGGCGGCTCGATCCGGCGCCGCCGCCTCGCCCGATCATGGTCGGACTGCCGTCGGGCTACCGCTCGCCGGCCACGGACGCGATGGTTGCGGTGCTCCATGAAGTGTCCGCGGAATGGGTCGACTCTCGTCCGGAACGGCAGACGGGCAGACCGGCCCGGCCACTGCGGGCCGCGTAACGCCCGAGACGGGGCATCGGCCCCGAGGCAAATCCTATTGGTGCGCTAGGATTTACCTAGATGGCCCAAGTGATCGAAGTGTGTCCGTTGTCAGAGCTCCCGCCCGGGGGGATGCGCCTCGTCGAGAGCGACGATCTGGAGATCGGCGTGTTCAACTGCGGCGGCACCGTCTACGCGATTGAGGACCGCTGCTCGCACGACGACGGGCCGCTCGTGGAAGGCGAGCTCGATCAGGAGAATTGCACGATCGAATGCCCCCGGCACGGGTCGCTGTTCGATCTGAAGACGGGCAAGCCTCTGACGCTGCCCGCATATACCCCGGTGGACACCTACGCGGTGATCATCGAAGACGAGACGATCAAGGTTGAGGTGGACTAGTGGCACTGACCGAGAACGAGCAACTCGCGGGAATCAACGCCGACTACACCGAGCGTTACGGCTTCCACGACGCCGAGAACTATCTGTACAAGGCGGACAAGGGACTCACGCGCCAGACCGTCGAGATGATCTCGGACTTCAAGTCCGAGCCGCAATGGATGCGCGACTTCCGGCTCAAGGCCTACGAGCACTTCATCAACCGGCCGCAGCCGACCTGGGGCAGCCCGATGCTGGCCGAGGTCGACTACGACGACATCCGCTATTTCGTGCGCGCCTCAGAGCGGGCCGAGCGCTCCTGGGACGACGTCCCAGAGGACGTGAAGAACACCTTTGACCGGCTCGGGATTCCCGAGGCCGAGCGGAAGTTCCTCTCCGGCGTCGGTGCGCAGTACGAGTCCGAATCCGTGTACCACCAGGTCAACGAGCAGCTCGCGGCTCAGGGCGTGATCTTCATGGACATGGACACCGCGCTGCGCGAGCACGAGGACCTCGTGCGCGAGTACTTCGCGACGATCATCCCGCCGAACGACAACAAGCTCGCGGCGCTCAACAGCTCCGTTTGGTCAGGCGGCTCATTCGTCTACGTGCCCCCGGGCGTGCACGTCGAGATGCCGCTGCAGGCGTACTTTCGGATCAACACCGAGTCGATGGGCCAGTTCGAGCGCACGCTGATCATCGCCGACGAGGGCTCGTACGTGCACTACGTCGAGGGCTGCACCGCACCGACCTACAGCTCATCGTCGCTGCACTCGGCCGTGGTCGAGCTGATCGCCAAGCCGGGCGCACGGATCCGTTACACGACCGTGCAGAACTGGTCGACGAACGTGTTCAACCTCGTCACCAAGCGCGCGGTTGCCTACGAGGACGCGACGGTCGAGTGGGTGGACTGCAACCTCGGCTCGAAGCTGACGATGAAGTTCCCCAGCGTGTACCTGCTCGGCGAGCGGGCCCACGGCGAGATCCTGTCGATCGCCTTCGCCGGTGCCGGCCAGCACCAGGACGCCGGGGGGAAGATCATCCACGCCGCGCCGAACACGACCTCGAACATCTTCGCCAAGTCGATCTCCAAGGACGGCGGGCGCGGGTCGTATCGCGGGCTGCTCGAGGTGGCGAAGGGCGCCCACGGCTCGAAGTCGAAGGTCGTGTGCGACGCGCTGCTGCTCGACGACCACTCGCGCTCTGACACCTACCCGACGATCAGGATCGGCGAGGACGACGTCAACGTCGCCCACGAGGCGACGGTCTCGAAGGTCGGTGAGGATCAGCTGTTCTACCTGATGACCCACGGGATCTCCGAGGAGGAGGCAGGGAAGCTGATCGTCAACGGGTTCATCGAGCCGATCACCAAGGAGCTTCCGATGGAGTACGCCGTCGAGATGAACCGGCTGATCGAGCTGCAGATGGAGGGTTCCATTGGGTAGTGCCGCAGTCGAGCTCCCTCAGTTCAAGGGGCGAGCCGGCTGGGAGTTCACCGACATCTCAGAGTTGGACCTGGCCGCCTACGAGCGCGTGGCGCCGTTGGTGTCCGAGGGCGCTCCGACCGCCGGTGCCGGGCTATGGGAGTTGAGCTCCGGCGCACGGCAGCTGGATGACTCGGGCGCCGCCGGAACAGGCGAGGCAGGACGCCGAGCAGGCGGCTGGCCCGAGGGCGTAATCGTCACCAGCCTGGAGGAGGCGAGCGACAAGCTCGGCTCGCTGCTCTCGGCGTCCGACGACGTATTCGTCGCACTCAACGACGGCGGCGAGCGGAGCGGCACGTTCGTCTACGTCCCGCGGGGCGTCACCTTGACCGAGCCGATCGCGTTGAACGTGCTCGTGCCGGCCGGGTCGGTCCTGGCCAACGAGCGGACGCTGGTCGTGATCGAGGAGGGCGCGCAGGCCGAGGTGTGGGAGCAGTTTCTCTCCACCGAGGACGATCAAGACGCAGTGCTGAACGTGGTGACCGAGCTGATCGTCGGCGCCAACGCGCGCCTGCGCTACGTGTGCGGGCAGGACCTGAGTGAGAAGACCTGGATCTTCGGCGCCCAACGCGCCGAGGTCGGCCGCGACGCCGCGCTCGACTGGGTCGCGCTCGGGTTCGGCTCCAAGCGAGGCCGGGTGCGGATGGAGACCAAGCTCGCCGGCGAGGGGGCCGACGCTCGCGTCACCGGGGCGTACGCGACCCATGGCCGCCAGCACATCGACTTCGACACCAATCAGGAGCACGCGGCACCGAACACGACCTCTGACCTTGCGTTCCGCGGCGTCCTCCAGGACCGTTCCACCGCCGTGTGGAAGGGAAACATCATCGTCGACCCGGGCGCGCAGAAGACCGACGCGTTCCAGGAGTCACGGAACCTGCTGATCTCAAAGCGCGCCCACGCGGATTCGATTCCCGGGCTCGAGATCCAGGCCAACGACGTTCGCTGCACGCACGCCGCCGCAATCGCGCAAGTCGACCCCGAGCAGGTGTACTACCTGCGCTCGCACGGGCTGCCAGAGCTGGCGGCCAAGCGGCTGGTGATCGAGGGGTTCCTCGCGGCTCTGGTCGAGCGGTTCGAGGAAGGGCCCGTGCGCGACGTTCTCGGCGCGACCCTCGAGCGGCGGCTCAGCGCGATTCTCTAGAGCTGGGGGGCGTCGTCGAGCGCCTCCGCGACAGCCTCAAAGGTCTGCGCGTGTCCCTTCACTCCGGCCAGCCGAAGGGCGTCATTGACCGCGGAATCCGGCGGAATCACGAGCGACAGCGCTTGACCGCGGGCCCTCAGGCCCTCGCGGAGGTGATAGATCAGCTGGATGCCGGCGCTGTCGAGGTAATCGACTTCGGTTAAGTCGAGCACCATCCCGTCGGCTTCACTCGGCATGTAGCCGACGATTGCCATCCGCAATTCGCTGGCATTCGAGAGGTCGATCTCACCGTGGAGTGCCGCGACCAAAGCGCGCCCGTGGACAGTGAATTCGACGTCGGCCAGCATCACCGGTAGAGATCCTTGCGCATCACCACGGTCGTCCCCCCCTCCGAGGAGTGCACATCGACGTGGTCCATCGCCGCGCGCATCATCTGCAGTCCGCGCCCGCGCCACTCGTGCGTCCGGGTGCTCCACCGGCCGCTGTCGCGGACGACGACCGTGATCTGACCGCCGGTCTCGGTCGCGTCCAGTTCGAACTTCGCCGCCGCCGGTGAGTAGGCGTGCTCGATGGCGTTCGTCGCGGCTTCGTTGACCGCCAGCGTGATGTCGGTGATCGCCGCTTGATCGGCGCCGCGGTCGTGTAGCCAGCGGCGAAGGACGCGTCGCAGCTCCGCCAGCGTGCGGGGGATGGCCGACAGCCTCAGGTGGAGATCCTGCGGAACCTCGTGATGCTGGACCGCCACCACGGCGATGTCGTCGCGGATCCCGCCCACGGGAACGAAAGCGTCGAAGGCGGCCTGGCAAGCTGCTTCCGGCGATCTTGCCGTGCTCAGCGTTTGCCGCAATAGCTCGATGCTCTCTGTCAGCGGCACGTGCGGCCGCTCGATCAATCCATCGGTATAGAGCACGAGCGTTTCGCCCGGAGCCAGAGTCAACTCGGACTGCGGGACGTGTCCGAAGGCGGCCACGCCCAGGGGGGCCGCGGGGTTGAGTTCGACCACGTGGGCTTCTTCGACGCCGATGAGGATTGGCGGCAGATGACCCGCGCTGGCGATGTGCAGCTCCCCCGTGTGGGGGTCGAACACCGTGTAGGCCGCGGTGGCCATCGTGTAGCCCGGGAGCGCGAGCACGAACCGGTCGAGGAGCTCGAGCGTCCGAGCGGCGCTGTGGTTCTCGATCGCGTACGCATGCAGCGCGGTCCGGATCTGGCCCATCAGCGCGGCGGCGGGTACACCGTGGCCCACGACATCCCCGATCGCCACCCCGACACGCCCGGCGGGGAGCTCGAACACGTCGTACCAATCCCCGCCCACCTCGTCGGTCGCGGGGCGGTAGCGCGCCGCCGCGCGGACGTCCGCGACCTCGATCAGCTTGTTGGGGAGCAGGCTCCGCTGCAGCATCATCGCCACCTGATGCTCGTGCGCCAGCGCCGCGGACAGCCGTGCTCGCTCGATACCCGGGGCGACGCGGGTCGCCGCCATCTGCAGCAAGGCCACGTCGGCGCCGTTGAATTCACGGGGCACGAGCGAGCCGACATGGAGCACGCCGATCAGCTCTCCCTCCACGATCAGAGGTACGCCGAGCAGCGATCGAATCCGCTTCTCGCGGAGGATTGGGTTGAGAATGTCGGCGTGATCGACATCGGCGATGAAGACCGCGACCCGTTCGGCGGCAATCCGCCCGGCGAAGCCCTTGCCAATCGGGATCCGTACCCCCTGCTCGACCTCCTCCTCGATCCCTCTGGCCGCGCGGGCGACTAGCTCGTTGGCTTCCTCGTCGTAGAGGAGGATGGCGACCGTGTCGACCGCCAGCGCGTCGCGGATCCGTAGCAGCAACTGCTCAAGTAGGTCCTCGAGCCCGAGTTCGGACAGCGTCGGATCGCTCAGCTTGTAGAGCGACTTGAGCTGCTCGGCCGGGACCTGGTCGGTCGGGACAGGAGTGAGGACGACCTGACCGACCCTAGGTTCATGTGATGGACCGGCGACATACCCCACCATTGAGGTGTACCCCGGGCCCCGATCCGCGAATCGGGTTGGAATCCAACGCATCGTCAGGGGCGACGTTTGACGAATGGGCTGACGCGCGATCCATTAGAGATGTCAACTCCGCGAGACGAGCTGATCGACCCGCCGTTCGGCTTCTCCGCGGTCCGCGAAGACGCTTGGCCGGCGGCGCTGGTACGGGTCGTAGGCGAGCTCGATATCGCCGGTGCGCCACGGCTCGGTGTCATGCTCAGCGAGGTGCTCAGGGAGCGGCCAGCGCGTCTGGTGATCGACCTCAACAAGCTCGAGCTGCTCGATTCGACCGGACTGTCCGTGCTCCTCAATGCACGTCGGCGCGCCGTCAGGGCGGGAGTCGAGCTGAGCCTCGTCTGCGACGTGCGAGCGACGCTGCGGTTGCTCGAGATAACGCGACTCGACCGTGACTTCAACGTGTTTCCCTCCGTCGAGGCGGCGTTGGCGGCGCCATGAGCGAGGGTTCGAAGCGGCTTCCGTGGGAATTCGCCGATGGTCCGGTCGTCGGCCGGGACGTCCCGATCACCTCCGAGCCGAGGGATGAAGATTCCGATCAGCCCGTCGAGAAGCGCTCGCAGCGGCGCGAAGGTCTCGAGGAGCGCGAGGTCAAAGCGGATGATCCGGAACTCTCATCAGAGACGAACCAGCGGCTGACCGAGGAGCTGCGCGAGGTGGTCGGGGCGGAGCGCGTTCGCGTGCCCGTCGACCGGCCGAAGGTGAGCGAGGGCGATCGCAGCTGGCGGACCGGTGCCGGGGCAGCTCTGAACAGCCGCCGCCTGCAGGTGGTCCGCAGCACGGCGATCGTGTTGACGTTTGGTGCGATCGTGTCGCTGGCGACCGGCGACTGGTGGCTCTTGCCCCTGGCGGCCGGCGTTCACGCCCTGGGCACGGTCACAGTCCTGCTGACCACGTTCAGAATGACGACGATCGTCGAGCACGCCTCGCCGCAGCTCTCGGCCGCCATGGCCGAGGAGGGCATACGCACGCCTGACGAGCGCTTTTCAGAGCTGGTGGAGGAGTTCAGTCCGGAGCCTCAGCACGGGGTTGGCGAAGTGCTCGCCCCCGGCAACGCGGACCGCACCGCGCCCGCCGGCGAGGAGACGCCGCTCGCCGCATCCCAGCAGAGCTCCGCACCCACGCCGACCAGTGGTGAGTCACGCCCATCCGGCGAGGGGGGACTGCCGGAGCTGATGCCGTGGACGACGTGGGCATCCCTGTTCGTGCTGACGATCGTGCTCTCAGCAGTTGAAGGCGGATGGATGTGGCTGCTGACCGCGGTGATGATTCCGCTGCTCGTGGCTTGGGCGGTGATCGACCGCTTCTCGATCGTGCATCCCGGTGAAACCGGGCGGATCATCCGGGATCGCAGGGCGCTGATCGTCCTGGTCTGCCTGACCGGGGCCGCCGTGGCCGGATTCTGCGCCGTCGTTGCCCTGGCGTTTCACCACTAGCACCGCTTACGGATTGCTGGGGTTGTAGGCCAGCTGGGGGCCGGTGGTGGGGTTGCGGGTGTAGGTCTCTCCCGCCGGCACCCGCGCCCGGCCGGCGTACGTCGGGCCCTGATCGCCGGGGGTGTGCGGATCGACCGCCAGCGTGCGACCCTGCGGATCAAACGAGTTGAGCTTGAGCGGATACCCGCGCTGACCGGTCTCACAGTCGGCGTTGCCCTGGTTGTCAATCGCGGCGCCGTAGTTCTGGGTGTGGAGGAACTCGTTGCCGCCCAGCGGCGTGTCGAGGGCGCCGCCGTTGACGGGCGCGGGCGCGCCCTGGCTGTTGACGTTGTTGGGCTGCAGCGGGTTGGTCTGGTTGAGCAGCGCCCGCTGCGCAAAGCCGAAGCTGGTCGCCTCAGACAGATGCTCGGACAGATACGTCCACCAGTAGTTCCAGTAATCACACACCGTCTGATACGGACCCAAGTACTTGACCATCGGATTCAAGATCCCCACCGTCGAGGTCAACCCGTTCAACGCCACGTTCGTCCCCGGAGCCCTCGCGAGATGCTTGAGCGCTCCCATCACCCCCTGCAACCGGGAGTTCAACGGCGGCGTACGACCCAGCACCCTGGTCCCCACCTCGATCGCCGGATTGATATCCGGCAACGACGCCCGCAACGCCGCGCTCGCCGGCACCAACCCCCGACCCAACGTCGCAAAATCAGTCAAAAACGGCTGCTGCACCCGCAACGACGTCGTCGAAACACTCAACGTCGACGGCGACTTCGCGATCGTCGACTCCAACGCCCGCGGACTGTTCGAGATCGCCGCGAACGTCGTCGCCATATCCGTAAACAACTGCGCGTTGACGCTCGCCACCGGCGCCACCACCCGCATGAACCGATCCAGCGAGGTGAAGAACCGGGTCAACTGCGCCGGGGGCGAAGACAAATACTGCGCCACCGGCCGCAAATGCAACAACAACTCAGGCAAGCTCGCGACCGTGTCATTGAACGCCGACCCCCGCGACGCAAACGTATCCCCAAACCCCACCAAATCCCGCTGAATCGCCGTCCGCGTCGGCGCATCAAACATGTTGAACACCTGATCGATCTGCACCGGCAGGCGCGTCTGCGCGACCGGCATCGTCGCCCCGTCACCGAACATCCTCTTCGAGCTGCCCTTGACCAGATCAAGGTACTTCAGCCCGAGCACCGACTTGGAGTAGACGGTGGCGCGCGAGTCGATCGGCACTTGGCCGTAGGCCTGGCTCAGCTTCAGCGTCAGCCGCGCGCCGAGCTGGCCATTCGCGAACCGCGCCGGCCGCATATCCGAGATCACTCCGATCCGGTAGCCACCCTCGCGGACATCGTTGCCGATCACGAGGTCTGAGCCATCCGGGAGGTCGACCTTCAGCTCCTGGCTGGGGACGAACGGCAGCCCAAGGTTGGCGTTGTAAGAAAGGAACACGGCTACGAGCAGGGCCAGGGTGGTGACCGCGCCGATCAGCACCGGGTCGGCGAAGGCACCTCGGGTGCGCGACCTGCCGTTTGCCACCGACTCCCACTCCCGCTCGAGCCGCTGCCGCTCGAGCCGGCGCTCGCGTTCCTCGAGGATCTCCTCGAGGACCAGAGGCGTCTCGGAGCCGCCGCGCTCGTCCGCGCGCTGCCACGCCTCCTCCGCGCCGTCCCAGTCATCTCGAGCGGACAGGAGCAGCCCGAGGCGGAAGGCGCCGTGGGCGTCGCCGAGCGCGTCGGCCCGGCGGTAGGCCTGCTCGGCCCCGGACGTATCGCCGCGCCGTTCTCGCAGCAGGCCAAGCGAGGTTGTGGCCTGCGGATGGTCGGAGGCCGCTGCACGCTCGTAGGCCGCCTCGGCCTCGTCGAGCCGGTCATCGCGCGCGAGCTGATTCCCCTGCTCGAAGGCGGCGGCCGCGTCCTCCACAGCTGGAGGCTATACCCGCCGAGATGTGCCGCCCAGGGCGAGTGAGCGACGTCACACAGCGTCGGTACGATCTCCCGGGCATGGCGCGAGGCACGCCACCAATGGTTCCGCTGGGCTACGGTAAGTTCGTTCGTGCCGACAGGGTGTACGCGCTCGTGCCGCTCGAGGGGCCCGACCGCGGCGACGGCCGGCGCACGCTTGTACACGTCGAGGGAATTGAGGAGCCGATCGTGGCATCGCGCTCGGAAGGCGCGATCGCCGAGGACGTGGCCGTGGCCCTCGGGCAGGACTCTCCGCGCGGCAAGCGGGGGGCGATGGGGATTCCCGGTCAAGAGCACCTGTTCTGATGGCGCGGCAGATCGCGCTGCTTCGTGGGATCAACCTCGGGTCGCGCAACCGGGTCGCGATGCCGGCGCTGCGCGACGCGTTGGGAGAGGCCGGCTTCGAGAATGTCCGGACCTACGTTCAGAGCGGCAACATCGTGCTCGACTCGAAGCTGAAGCCGACGACGCTCGAGGCGCGGATCGAGCAGCTGATCGCCGAGCGGTTCGGACTCGAGATCGATGTCGTGGTGCGGGACCGCGACGACCTGGCGAAGGTCGTCGGCTTGAACCCGCTGGCCAGGGTCGCGAACAACCCCAAGCGTTACCAGGTCGCATTCCTGTCCGCGCCGCTCGCGCCCGAAGTCGTTGAGAAGCTTGAGACGGCGGTGACCCCACCCGAGGAGCTGGCAATCGACGGGCGCGAGATCTACTCCTGGCACGCCGAGGGGATCGCGCGGTCAAAGCTGTGGAACGCGCTGGGGTCGAAGGGCCTGGGAGTGAAGACGACCGCGCGCAACTGGACCACGGTGACAACGCTCCTGCAAATGGCCGACGGCGAGGGCTGATCCAGTACCCTCGCGGCAGGGGACGTGCCGTCAACGTCTGAGGGAAGGGAAGGCATGGTTCGTAAATGTGCGCTTTTGAGCGGGCTCGTCCTCGCGCTGCTGATTCCCGCCGCCGCCAGCGCCGCCACCTGTACGAAAACGTGGACTACGGGGGTCGGTAACTGGGGGGTGGCCGCGAACTGGTCTCCGGCCGGCGTGCCCACGGCCACCGACAACGTGTGCATCACTGCTCCCGGCACGTACACGGTGACGATGGCGCCGACGGATAGCGGGTCGGTCGCCTCGCTGACCCTCGGTGCACCCGCGCCGGCCGTCGGCACGCAGACCCTCTCGATCGTGGGCTCCTCCAACCTCACCGGGACGACCACGTCACACCAGACGGTGCTCGCGCTCTCCTCGGGCGGCGCGATCACGCAGAGCGGCGAGCTGATCCTCGATGCGACCGCGAATGGCACGACAAATGACGGCGTCACAGGCGGTAGCGCGGAGCTCGATCCGGGCACGCTCACCAATGCGGGCCGGATCGTCACCCAGGTCGAGGATCCTCAATGGGGGACGACGCTGGGCGCCGGCACGGTCGCGAACACCGGCGCGATCGCCGATGTGAGCGGTGTGCTGACGACGAGCGCGAACACGGCCAACGAGGGGTCGTTCGCGGTCGGTAGCGGCGCGACCGACACGATCCTCGGGTCGTTCGCGAATGCCGGCGGATTCAGCAACGGCGGCAGCACCACGGTCGAGCAGCAGGTCTCGACCCCGGTCGCGTGGGCGCAGGCGGGGCCCGTGTTCGGCAACCCGATCACGCTCCGCGGAGGCGCAACGCTGGTTGACTCGAAGGGCGCCGGCACGTTCGTGTTTGACCTGGGCGGCGGTGGGATCACCGGCACGATCCCCTTCGGCCAGACCGTCAACGTGCGTGGCGAGGTCGGCGACACCACCGTGTCCCTCGGCGGCACCGTGACAAATCTCGGCGATCTGGTGCTCGAGGCACCCGGAAGTGGCACGTCGAGCGGAGGAACGACTCATCTCAGGGGCGGCCCGCTCCTCAACTACGGGAGACTGGTGGCGACCGTCTCGGATCCGTCCTGGTCGAACTACCTCCAGGTTCCGCTCACCAACGAACCCAGCGGGATCGCCGATGTCAACAGCGGCGTGCTCCATGACAGCGCATCGGTGGCCAACGCCGGGACCGCCGAGATGGCCCCGGGCGCCCAGTGGGCTCTGGAATCAGGCTCGAGCTTTGTCAACGAGAGCGGCGGGGAGCTGGAGCCGGACGTCAGCGGCCCGACCAGCTATGGAACCGTGGATTTGACTGGCGGAAAGCTGACCGCCGCTGGCACGCTCGCGCCGTTGCTCCTCGGGAATTACGTGCCGGCGGCCAACACCGAGTTCCGGATCGTCGCGCTCAGCGGCGGCAGCTTCAGCGGGAGCTTCTCGAAGGTGCTGGCTGGGTTCACGGCGGACTACTCACACGTGCGCTCGACGCCGGGGTTCGTCGGCGCGATCTACCACGCGAGTTCGCCACCGCCACCGCCGCCGCCGCCGCCGAAGCCCGCGGTGCTCCGCATCCGCTCGATCAGCGGTGGACGCGGCACGGTGACGGTCAAGCTCTCATGCTCAGGCAGCGGCAGTTGCGCGAGCGCAAAGATCGTGGTCAGCGCCAACCACGGCAACGTCGTCGCGCGTGGCGGCGCCACGCTGAAGGGCGGCCGCTCGGCGACGCTGACGTTCAAGCTCAAGAGCAAGCGCAAGGAGACGGTGTCGGTGACCGTGTCTGCCGGCGGCAAGCGGCTCACGGTCAGAAATGTCAGCGTCAGGGCGAAGAAGTAGGGGTAAACTCGTTTGTAGCGATCGTCACCAGTTCAACGGAGGTGAGCCTCAATGTCCGAGCCGGCACACGTCCTCGTCGTCGCGCACCAGACGGCATGCACCGAGGGGCTTCTCGATGCGGTTCACGCACGAGCGGCCCGGGGGCAGGCCACCTTCCACCTTGTGGTTCCGCGCAACCCGCATGGGATGCACAAGGTCGTCGATCCGCAGGACGTCGAGTCGGACGAGGCCGCGACGGTGCTGCGTGAGGCACTGCCGAAACTGAGCGAGGCGGCCGGCAGCAAGGTCACGGGCGCGATTGGCGATCCGGAGCCGCTGATGGCGATCGAGGACGCGGTCAATCTCGGCGCCTTCGATGAGATCATCATCTCGACGTTGCCGCGTCGCGTATCGAAATGGCTCAAGCTCGACCTCGTCTCTAAGACGAAGGGCCTCGGGCTGCCGGTTACGCACGTCGAGGCGCGCGAGCGCGTGGAGGCCCTAGGCTCTCCGGCGTGAAGCTTGCGAGGTTCGAGGCAGGCAGCCAGACATACGCGGGAGTCGTGGAGGGCGAGCGGGTGCGCGCCCTCGACGGCGATCACACGGTTGTGGATGTGCTCGCCGGTGCGCGGCCGGCCGTCGGCGATCGGTCCTGGGCGCTCGACGAGGTGACACTGCTCGCTCCCGTCGCAGCTCCCGGGGCGATTTACGCGATCGGGCTCAACTACGCAAAGCACGTGGAGGAGACCGGCGGCACGAAGCCCGAGCAGCCGATCGTGTTCGTGAAGGTGCTCGGTGCGGCCGCCCCTCCGGGCGGCCCGATCCGCTGCCCGGAGGTAGTGCGGCGGCTCGACTACGAGGGCGAGCTGACGATCGTGATCGGAGCGGGCGGCGACATTGGCGGCTACTGCGTCGCCGACGATGTCACCGGTCGCGACCTCCAAGGTCGCGAGCCGCAATGGACGCGCGCCAAGGGCGCTGACACGTTCTGCCCGTTCGGGCCCTGGGTGACGACGGTCGACGAGGTGCCAAACCCGGAGGGGCTGGCGCTGCGGACCTGGGTCAACGGCGAGCTGCGCCAGGACTCGAACACGTCCGATCTGATCTTCGGATGCCAGGAGCTCGTCGACTTCATCGGGCAGACGTGCACGCTGGCGCCCGGCGACCTGATCCTCACCGGCACCCCGAGCGGCGTCGGGATGGCGATGGATCCACCGCGGTTCCTACAGTCCGGCGACGTCGTGCGAATCGAGATCGAGGGACTCGGCGCGATCGAGCACCCCGTCGCGTAGCGCCTCAGCTCTCCAGTGACGCCTCAACGCTGATCTCGACGCCGGCCAGCGCGCGCGACACCGGGCAGTTCTGGGCCGCGTCGGTCGCGGCCTGGATGAACTGCATGTCGTCGATGCCCGGCACACGGCCGGTGACGGTCAGTGCAGACGTCGTCACGGTCGGCGTGCCGTCCACCTCGTCGAGCGTCACCGTTGCCTGGACGTTGAGCCGCTCTGGCGCGTGGCCCGCCTCGGTGAGCCCGTGGGCGAGCGCCATCGAGAAGCAGGACGAGTGCGCCGCCGCGATCAGCTCCTCGGGGCTCGTCTTGCCATCAGACCGCTCCGTGCGCGAGGCCCAGGTGACGGGGAGGTTCATCAGCCCGCCGCTTCCGCCGTTGATCGCTCCGCCGCCATGGGCGAGGTCACCCTCCCATGCAGTGAGCGCGGTTCTTTCCGCCATCGCCATGGTCTCGGCCTCCTTTGCTAGTGGTGTTCGATCACCCGGTCGATCAGCCCGTACTCCACCGCTTCGTCGGGCTTGAAGAAGCGGTCGCGCTCCATGTCGGAGTGGACCTGCTCGAGCGTCTGACCCGTGTGGAGCGCGTAGATCTCGTCAATCCGATTGCGGATGTTGAGGATCTCTCGCGCGTGAATCTCGATGTCGGTCGACTGTCCCTCGAAGCCTGCCGACGGCTGGTGGATCAGGATCCGGCTGTTGGGCAGCGAAAAGCGCTTGCCCTTGGCGCCGCCGGCCAGAAGCAGCGAGCCCATCGACATGGCGACGCCGACGCAGATCGTCTGGACGTCGGGCTTGATGAACTGCATCGTGTCGTACACGGCGAGCCCCGAGTAGATCGAACCGCCCGGGGAGTTGACGTACATCGAGATGTCCTTGTCCGGGTCTTGGGACTCGAGATGGAGCAGTTGCGCCACAACGAGGTTCGCGACAACGTCGTCGATCGGCGTGCCGAGGAAGATGATCCGCTCGTTGAGCAGGCGGCTGTAGATGTCGAACTCGCGCTCGCCACGCGCGGTCCTCTCGATCACCATCGGAATCAGGGGCATGGTGTCTGCAGCCTACGGGATCACGACCGCTGTCCCGCTGAACGCGCCGTCGCGCAGATCGGAGAGTGCGCGCTCGGCCTGCTCGAGCGGGTAGGGCGTGACCGTCGTGCGGATCGGAATCTGCGCAGCGAGCGCGAGGAGCTCGAGGCCGTCCTGGCGGGTGAGGTTTGCCACCGAGCGGATCTGGCGTTCCATCCACAGATCGTCATATGGAAACGACGGGATATCGGTCATGTGGATGCCGGCGCAAACGACCGTGCCGCCGGGCGCGAGCTGCTTGAGCGCCTGGGGGACGAGCTCTCCGGCCGAGGCGAAGATGATCGCGGCGTCTAGCGGCTCGGGCGGCGTCTCGTCGCTTCCGCCGGCCCACGACGCGCCGAGGCTGATTGCGAACTGCTGGGTCCTGGTGTCGCCGGCCCGGGTGAACGCGAACACCTGGCGGCCCTGGTGGACGGCGACCTGGCAGATCATGTGCGCCGCCGAGCCGAACCCGAACAGCCCTAGGTTGGGCCCGCTGTCGCCCGCGAGCTTGAGCGCCCGATAGCCGATCAGGCCGCCGCACAGCAGTGGCGCTGCTGCCTCGTCGGTCAGTGTGGGCGGGAGCGGCAGGCAGCAGCGCTCGTCGGCGGTCGTCAGCTCGGCGAACCCACCGTCGATGTCGCGGCCGGTGAAGCGGGCGGCGACGCACAGGTTCTCCCGTCCCGTCGTGCAATACCGGCACGTCCCGTCGGTCCACCCGAGCCACGGCACACCGACTCGCCGGCCGTCCTCGGTCACGCCGACGATCTGATGACCGAGCACAACTGGGAGCTTTGTCGCCTCGATCTCGTGGTCGCGCAGGTGGAGATCGGTGCGGCACACCGCGCACGCCTTGACCCGCAATTTGAGCTGTCCGGTCGCCGGCTCGGGATCGGGAAGCGACGTCGTTCGTAGCGGCTCGCCTTGGCGCTCGAGAATCGCAGCCCGCATTTCACGATCAGCTTAGGCCGGTCGGTAGCGTTCGGGGTCGATGGTCCCGCTGAACGTGCCCAACGTGCTGACCGTCATCCGGATCCTGCTGGTTCCGGTGCTGATCGTCGCGCTGCTGGAGAAAACCGGCGGCGGCGATCTGCTGGCGGCGGTCGTGTTCTCCGTGGCGTCGCTCACCGACGCGATCGACGGCTACCTCGCCCGCTCGCGCAACTGGGTGACGACCTTCGGCAAGCTGATGGACCCGATTGCCGACAAGCTCCTGATCATCGCGGCGCTGATCGCGCTCGTCTCCTTGGGGCGGCTCGAGGCGTGGGTGGCGATGGTGATCATCTGCCGCGAGTTCGCGGTCACCGTGCTGCGAGTGGCCGCGGGGACGCAGCAGGGCGTCGTGATCTCAGCCAGCGCGTTCGGGAAGCTGAAGACCGCCTGCCAGGTCGCGATGGTGCTGGTGCTGATCGCCGTGCATCCCCATTCGCGGCCGGCGTGGGTGTACGCGGTCGTCTACGTGACCGTGGTCGTGACGGTGCTCTCCGGCGCGGATTACTTCTTCGGTTTCGCGCGAGCCTCAGGCAGCCGTGGCGTCGAGCCAGGCGCGCCGGGTGGTGTGCGCCGCTGACGGCTCGCCGGTCCGGAGCTCGTTGCGAATCTCTCCCAGCGTCCCGAATCGCTCCGCCACGACGTTGTGCTGGTGGATCGTTTCGAGGTTGACCTGGCGTGCCGCGACGAACGCGGCATCGTTGAGCCCGGGGAACGTGTCGACGACGCCGCTGACCATCTCGCGAACGCAGTCCTCGACGAACCGCGGCCGGCGGTGGGCCTTCTCGACGACGTGGGCCTCGTCTGAGCGTTTCATCAGCTCATAGATCTCCGACGACATGGACTGCTCGACGATCGCGAGCAGCGTGGCGGCGTCGATCTCGTCGTTGCAGAGCTCCGTGCAGCCGATGTGCAAGGTTCCGAGGCCGCGCTGGTTGTGGGTCGCCACTGGGACAGCATCGAGGATCTGTGCGATCTGGGTTGCGTCGAAGCCCTCCTGTTCCAGCCGCTTGGTCGCGTCGGCCGCGACCAGCTGCTGTGCGCACGGGCACGCGGTGATCCCTTGCGCGGTCACGCCGATCAGCCTTCTCGTGCCGAGCTCTGAGGCGAGCGCGGAGCCGTGCAGCGTGTACAGCTCCTGGGTCTCGACATGGGAGACCGGGGCGGGCTTGTGCTCGGGGAACCGCGCCTCGACGGTCACCTCCGCGCGCCGCGCGCCTTGCCTGGTTCGGACGAGCTGGGCGATGTGCTCGGCGAGCGTCTCCACCTTGAACGTCGACTCGTGCAGGACGACTTCTCCGATCGCCTCGTTGACCACCTCCTCGAAGCGCGACATGTGCGCACCCTTCTGGCCCGGGCCGAGATCGACGACGCATTCGAACCGCGCCAGGTAGAGCTGTTCCGCGCCGTTCTGCTTGAGGCGGATCACTTTCTCGACACCGGTTACCCCGACCCTTGAGAGCGACAACGCCACCGCGGGCCGCTGGGCCTGCACGTCGACGATCGAGATGGTTGAAGCGTCTGTATCGGTCACCGTGGGCTTAAGCGTAGACGGGCGGCGCATCGGGCGGGACTGGACAACGACCTGGTTTGTGGTATGACTCGGCGGTCGTTTGGGAGTTGAGAGAGAGGAAGCGCCCGGGTACCGGGGAGCTTTCGAGGCCACGTCAGCGAGGAGCTCCGACTTGAGTGACAAGTCGATCGTTCTGTTGAGCGACGAAGCGCCGATCGCGGAGCTGGAAGAACTGCGACCGCTGATCACGGAGGGCATGGAGCGCGGGTATCTCACTTTTGAGGAGGTCGCGACATGCCTTGAAGAAGCCGAGGTCACCAAGGAGCAGGTCCAGGAGCTGCACGCTTACCTGGACGAGCACGGGATCGACGTCGTCGAAGCGGACGGGCGCCCAGCCCGGTCCGAAGGAGGAAGTGTCGAGGCGCGCGCGGCGGAGGCGGCAGAGCCGACTTCGGACCGCAACTCATCGTCAGCGAAGAAGGTTGAAATCGACCTGACGGTGGAGCCCTCGCTGGATTCGCTGCGGCTGTACCTGCGCTCGATCGGTCGGGTGAATCTCCTGACCGCCGAACAAGAGGTGCTGCTCGCGCGACGGATCGAACGCGGCGACATGGTCGCCAAGCAGCAGATGATCGAGGCCAACCTGAGATTGGTCGTCTCGATCGCCAAGTCATATTTGGGGCGGGGTCTCACCTTCCTGGATCTGATCCAGGAGGGGTCGATGGGGTTGATCCGCGCGGTCGAGAAGTTCGACTACCGCCGTGGATACAAGTTCTCGACCTACGCGACGTGGTGGATCCGCCAGGCGGTCACCCGGGCGATCGCCGACAAGGGCCGGACGATCCGGATCCCGGTCCACATGGTCGAGAAGCTCAACAAGGTCATCCACGTCGAACGGCAGCTGGTTCAGCAGCTGGGACGCGAGCCAACGCCCGAGGAGATCGCGGCGGAGCTCGAGACGACGGTCCGCGAGGTCCGCGACGTACTGCGGATGGCCCAGCAACCGATCTCGCTCGAGAAGCCGATCGGCGAGGAGGAAGAGTCCGAGCTGGGTGACTTTGTCGAGGACCAGACGGCGGAATCCCCCTTCGAGCAGGCGGCCGAGCACCTACGGCGCGAGAACCTGCGCCGGGCGCTGGCGGCTCTGCCCGAGCGCGAGCGGGAGGTCATCGAGATGCGGTTCGGGCTGGTTGGCGAGCGGCCGTACACGCTGGAGGAGGTCGGTCGGGCCTTCAACGTGACCCGCGAGCGGATCCGCCAGATCGAAAACCACACGCTGAAGAAGCTCGAGGCTCTGCCCGAAGCGCAGCGGCTCCGCGACGCTTCGTAATAGCTCCCGTTCCCGCCGGACAGCACCAAGAATTTGAGGTAGAACCAGGGGATCCGCTCCGGCCTCGAACGCTGCGCAGTTACTAGACTGGACCGCCCGGCGGGATAGCGAAGCGGTCAAACGCAGCGGACTGTAAATCCGCCCTCTCAGAGTTCCCAGGTTCGAATCCTGGTCCCGCCATTTAGTCGCGCTGAGCGTGTGCCTGATCCGCCGCGCACGTCTTTCCGGCCTATATTGAGCCCCTCGTGATGGGCAGCGACGAGCACGAGCTTCCCGACGTCCCCGACAGCCCGCAGCCGCCTGCGCCGCCCGAGGCGGCGGCTGAGGCGTCGCGGCGTGCCGAAAGGATCAGAAACACGGCCGTCCGGATCGACTCGCAGCCCGGGCTACTGGCGGCGGCACGGAGGCTGCGCCAACGCCTCCCGGGCGATGAGCGGTTCGGGGACGCACTCTCGACCGCCGGCGTGAGCCCGGTCGAGATGGTGGCCCGGGGCGTCTCGGCACTCCAGCCCGAGCGGGAAAGCTTCCTTCAGGAGCTCGGTCTGGGGGCGCTGCAGGTTTGGCAGTCGCTTTCGGAGGCGGCGGGACGCGGTCGCGGCGATCATCCGTTGGCGCTGTTGTTCACTGATCTCGTCGGCTTCTCCTCGTGGGCGCTGAAGGCGGGCGACGCCGTCACGCTCCAGCTGCTCCGCGAGGTTGGAGAGGCGGAGGAGGCCGCAGTGGTCACGTATCGCGGGCGGATTGTCAAGCGTCTGGGCGACGGGCTGATGGCGTCGTTCCGGACCGTGCCGGACGCGGTCGAAGCCGCACTCGTCGCGCACGAGCTGGTCGCCGGCGTCGAAGTCGACGGGTACACGCCGCAGATGCGCGCCGGCGTGCACTACGGCAGGCCGCGGCAGCTCGGTGGGGATCTGCTCGGCGTCGACGTCAACATCGCGGCACGCGTGGGCGACGCCGCCAAGGCAGGAGAGCTGCTCGTCTCGGACATAGCCGCCGAGCAGCTCGCTGAGGAAGGGCTGCGCCTGTCCCGACCACGCCGGCTCAAAGCGCAGGGCGCTCCTCGCGACATGCACGTGCTCCGAGTTTCCCGCCAGTAGTCCCCGTTCGGATCGATGCAGGTTTCCGTGCACCCGCAAGGACTGCGAGCTCCTGCGGCGACGCCCGTGTTAGCTTCGGGCGCGGCGTCTGCCGCGAACGAGAGTCATGCCGAGCGTTGATCGACCATCTATGCGCGCTTTGAGCGCCGGTGTACTGCTGATCGCGCTGGGCGCGACGATCGCCTGGCTGGCGGTCTCCTCCGCGGCACCGGCGCGGGCCGCGGGGGTCGGGCAGCTCCAGCAGCAGATCTCCAGCGGGCAGGGGCAGATCGGCGGCATATCCGGCGCCCTCCGGGCGGCTTCGGGGCGGGTGGCAAGGCTCGGCTCGGCGATCGCTTCGATGGATCGGCAGCTCGCGGCGATCCAGACCACACTCAACGCAAAGCGGATAGAGCTGCTATCGCTCCGAAGCCAGCTCAACACCGCGCGCAGCCGGCTGACCGTGCTCGAAGCTCAGCAGGCGCACGCCCAGACCGTGCTCGCCCGGCAGCTGGTCAGCGGCTATGAGACGGCGGTGCCGAACATCGTCACCGTCGTGCTCGAGTCGACGGGATTCCAGGACCTCCTCGACCGCTTGGCCTTCGCGCAGAAGATCCAGAATCAGAACGTCAAGGTTGTCCGTCAGGTGAAGGTGGCCCGGCGCGCCGTCGCGGCGCAGGCCGTCCGCCTCGGCGCGCTCGAGGTGCGCGCGCAGAATCTCGCCACCCAGGTGCTGAGCCAGCGCAACGCTCTGGCCAGGGTGCAGGCGGGCCTCATCAACCAAAGGGTGGCCGCGACGCAGACCCGCGCGGCGAAGGCGGGCCAGCTCGCGCAGCTGAGACACCACGTCGCGTCGCTGCAGGCCGAGTTGTCGAAGCTGACCGCGCCGGTCCTCCCCGCCGCTGGGTCTTCGGGATCGGGATCGGGATCGGGCGCCACTCCGCCGCCCGCGGCGGCCGGCGGCAGCGGGTTCGTGTTCCCCCTGCCGAAGTCGGCCGCCTCGCCACCCGGTACCTGGAGCCCGGACCAGGGCGTCGATATCTCCGCCCCCGGGAACACCCCGGAGTACGCGGTGTGTTCGGGAACCATCGTGCTGCACGGAATCGGCGGCTTCGGCCCCTGGGCGCCGGTGCTTCATTGCGACAGCCCCGTCGGTGGTTACAGCTACGTCTACTACGGCCACGCGGGACCGCTGTACCAGCAGCCCGTCGGCGCCCATGTCGGCGCCGGGCAAGTGATGAGCTCGATCGGTCCCGGGATCGTGGGGATCTCCACCGGACCCCATCTGGAGATCGGGTTCGCGGACGCGAGCGGCGGCCCGGTCGGCGCGCAGAGCGCCGGCACGATGCTTTCGCTGCTGCAGTCCTCCTACTGAGCGTCGCCGCGGGGCGAGGAAAGCGCTGGCGACCGGTCGTCCGCTCGGCGGGGAAGGCCCCGCAGCGAGAGCTCGGTCACCTCGATGAAATCGAGCCGGTGACGGCCGATGACGATCTCGTCGCCGTCGTTCAGCAGTCGCCACTCAACCTGCTTGCCGTTGACGAACACGCCGTTGAGGCTGCGGTCGTCGAGGATGTGTACGCCGTCGGGTCGCCGCACCACCAGTGCATGTCGTCGCGACACGGTCGGATCATCGAACCTGACGTGCGCGGAGCTGCTGCGCCCGATCCGGGTCGAACCGGTCGGCAGCTCGAGGACGCGGTATTCGTCGCCGGCAGTGCGATAGCCGAGATACACACCGGGCGCCCGCAGGCGCCCCCGCAACTCGTCCCTCGGGCTCGGCACCCGGGGCCCTCGGAGCTGAGGTAGCCGGTGCGCTTCCGTCTCGTGGGCCGCGAACAGCGACGACCGGACGAAGCGTGTCCCGTAACACCGGGGGCACGTCGGCACCTGGTCCAGTGCGTTCAGCGAAACGCGGTACTCGCACGTCGTGCAGTGGAAGGTCCCATACCCAGCCACGTCCCCAGCAGCCCATTCAGTCACTGGATTGACCTACCCGGCGCCAGCCGCCGCTAACCCTCGGCGCCGGAGGCGATACGCTGGGACCCGCGCCCTCTTAGCTCAGCTGGTAGAGCACTTCCATGGTAAGGAAGGGGTCGACGGTTCGAGTCCGTCAGAGGGCTCTGCGTCATCCAGGTTGGCCGCGCGAAACCGGGCACTGAAGCGCAGCCGGCCGGTAGAGCTCTCGCTCAAATGGTCGCGCCATCTGCACGCCGGTCTGACACGCAAGCGGAGAGGACATCGATCTGATGCCGGTCCCCGAACCAATCCAGACATTCATCGACCGACAGGCGGACCGCGCGACGGAGCGCTACGACGACCTCCGAGTGCTGATCTTCAACGGCACGCTGAAGCGCTCCCCGACGCCAAGCAATACGGACGGCATGCTTGCGATCGTGCGCGGGATCCTGCAACGGCTGGGCGTGAGGGTCGACGAGATTCGCACCATCGACCACAAGATCCCGGCCGGCATGGAGACCGACCTGCGCGAGCACGGTTACGACGTCGACGAGTTCCCGGCGATCTATCGGGAGCTGGTCACGGCCGCCGACATCATCCTGATCGCCGGTCCGATCTGGCTCGGAGACCAGAGTTCGCAAACCCGCAAGATCATCGAGCGCCTCTACGCCTACTCCAGCGAAATCAACGAGGCTGGCCAATGGGCCTACTACGGCAAGGTGGGCGGTGCGCTCACTACCGGCAACGATGACGGCGGCAAGCACGTCAGCGCCCAGGTGCTCTACGCCCTGCAGCACATTGGCCTCACCATCCCTCCCCAGTCGGACACCTACTGGACCGGGGAGGCCGGTCCGGGCCCCTCCTACCTCGATCCGGACTTTGGTGGCGAGCACAACGCCTGGGCTACGCGCAACACGGTGTTCATGACCTGGAACCTGCTCCATATCGCCCGGATGCTCAAGACGGCGGGCGGCGTCCCTGCCTACGGCAATTCGACCCGCGACTGGGACCTCGGGAAGCCGGCGCACCCAAACCCGGGGTAGCGGTGATGCCAGCGCCGGGGCTCCCGCCGCTCGTTCACTCGCATATGGAGGTCGGCGGCCGGGTAGCTCTGTCGCCAGAAGGCCACCACTTGCCGGAGGTGCAGAAATGGCAAAGGACCACGGACCCAGCGTCAAGAACGACAAGCAGTACGAAGGTCTCAAGAAGAAGGGCATGAGCAAGTCTCGCGCGGCGGCGATCGCCAACTCGGAGGGGTCGTCCAGCCGAGGCGGCAAGAGCAGCGGCTCGAGCCGAAGCAAGAAGAGCAGCGGCTCTGGCTCTGGCGGCAACAAGGCTCAGAAGGCGGCCGCGGGTCGCAAGGGCGGGAAGAAGTCGAGCTAGCCGCAGGCGGGTCGCACGCCTCGGTGGCGGTTGCAGCCGGTTGTGAGAGCCTGAGGCGTGGCCCATCGGCAGAAGCGGGCGCGGACGATCGTCCAGCGTGGCGAGTTGGTCGCCGAGGTCGATCCGCGGCGCCCGTCGGGACGGCTCCTGCGCCACGGCGGCATGGACGCCTCATACATCGACTTGGCCGACTCCACCCATCTGGAGTTCGACTACATGCGTTGGCTGCGGATCGTGCTGCGCGCTTTCCGGGCTCGGCGCGTGCTCCATATCGGCGGTGGCGCGTGCGCGCTCGCGCGTGCACTGGCGGCCGAGAACCCCGGGGGGCTCCAAGAGGTTTGCGAGGTCGACGCCGACGTGCTGGCGATGGCGCGCGAGCATCTCGGGCTGCGGCGCACCCCAGGGCTCAGGGTCCGCCATCTCGAGGGTCGCGCGTACCTCGTACAGCAGCCAGACTGCAGCCGGGAAGCGATCGTCATTGATGCCTTTGTGGGCGCCCGTGTACCACCCCATTTGATTACCACGGACGCACTTCTCGACGCCGCTCGCGTCGCGCCGCTGACCCTGGTCAACGTGGTCGATAATCGCAGCGCTCGTGAAATCACTGCGGTCAGCACAGAGATGGCCGCCGCGTACCCCGTCACCTGGAGGCTCGGTCAGGCGGCCGGAAACACAGTCGTCGGCGGTTGCATCAGCGCGCCGCCGGACCAGCTGGCACAGATCGCCGCACGTGCCGCGGCCGACCCCTCGCCGGCGCGGCTCTCCCAGGTTCGACGCCAGAGCAGGTCGTGCGCACGATCGCGCTGACATTCGACGACGGGCCGGATGAGACGTGGACGCCCGAACTGCTCGACCTCCTTGGCGCGGTTGGCGCCAAGGCCACGTTCTTCCCGATCGCGCGGCGCGCCGCAGCGCGCCCTGATTTGATCAACCGGATGCGAGACGAGGGTCACACGGTCGGCCTCCACTGCGACCGGCACGACCGGCACTCGAGTCACTCCATCGAATGGCTGCGGCGCGATACCAGCTCTGCGCTCGGGCGCCTGCGCGCGGCGGGCGTGCGCCCGACACTGTGGCGAACGCCATGGGGGGACACGGCGCCGTGGACCGAGACGATCGCGCGGGAACGAGGCCTCCGCGTGGTGGGCTGGACGGTGGATACGATCGATTGGCGGGGCGACACCGGCGAAGCGATGTACGAAGCGACGCGACACAGCATCAACGCCGGCGCGATCATCCTCGCCCATGACGGGCTAGGCCCCGGGGCGCGGCGTAGCGGCGCGGGCGAGACCCTCCGGTACGTGGAACTGCTCGCGGAAGACGCACGCTCCCGCGGGCTCACACTCGAGGCACTCGATTGAGCCTCGCCGCGGCCGTGACCGCTCGGAGTATCGAAGCCGTGCTCGCGCGGATCGCGGACAGGGCCGGCGCGCGCGATCAGGAGCCGGTGCCGACGTTCCCGCGCGACGCGATCGCCCACCTCGAGGACGCCGGCCTCCTGGCTTGGAACGCAGTGCCCGGTACTCGGCGGCCGCCGGCGGCCGACGAGCTCGGCCTCGTGCGCGCCGTCGCGAAAGCTGATTCCTCCGTGGGGCGGATCTTCGATGGCCACCTCAACGGAGTCGAGAGGCTGGCCGTGCAGGCGCCGACCGAGCTGCGCGAGCGCGAACTCGCCGCAATCCACGCCCGCGGGCTCCGAGTCGGCGTCTGGGGTGGCGACCCGCGACCGGGCGAGGGGCCGCCGGCGGTGGTCGTGGGCGATCACGACCGCGAGGTCCTTACGGGTGTCAAGACGTTCTGCTCGGGGGCCGGCGGTCTGGACCGCGCGCTGATCCTCGCGCGTGATCCGGAGGCGGAGCTCCCAGTCGCCGTCTGGGTCGATCTCACAGCCGAGGGAACGGTTCACATCGACGAGAGCTGGTACCGCGGCTCCGGGCTCCGGGCCTCGGTTTCCCATCGCGTCGAGTTCGACCGCGCGCCGATCGTTGCGCGCTTTGGCCCTCCCGGTGCGCTCGCCCAGCAGCCCTGGTTCGCGCGCGACGCGCTGCGGACCGCCGCCAGCTGGGCGGGGATGGCCGATGCGGCCGTCGACGCCGCGCTCGCGGAGCTCGCCGGCCGGCCCGGTCATTCGCAGCTCGAGGCGCTCGCCGCCGGTCGTATCGTCAACGCCCAGGAGTCGATCACGTCCTGGGTTGAGCGAGCGGCCCGGGCGATGGACGCCGCTGACCAGCATCTCGGAGCGATCGCTCTGCATTGCCGCGTGGCGATCGTCGCCGCCTGCCGACAACTGCTCGACGAAGCGGCGAGCGCATGCGGATCGCACCCGTTCGCGACCGGCACGACCCTCGACCGCACACGGCGGGACCTCGAGCTGTTCCTGCTCCAGCACCGGCTCGATCCAGGCGTCGCGGCGCAGGGCCGGAAAGCCCTCGCGGAGCGCAGCCGATGAGCCCGATGACCGCACAGGACTTCGAGCGCCGCTACCGGAGCGACCCGGATCCATGGCAGTACCGCCGCAGCCGGTACGAGCGCCGGAAGTACGCGGCGACGCTGGCGGCGTGCGGAGGGGGGCCATTTCGCAATGCCCTCGAGCTGGGGGGGTCGATCGGGGTCTTCAGCACTCAACTCGCGCCGCGCTGCGAGAGGCTGACGACGATCGACTTTGCGCCCACGGCGGTCGAGACGGCGCAATCCAAGCTATCCGCGTATCCCCACGTCCGCGCGATGCACGGACGGATCCCTGACGACCTACCCGCCGGTCCCTTTGACCTCGTGGTGGCATCCGAGGTCCTCTACTACCTCGGCGCCGATGAGCTCGGCCGGACACTCGATGCGCTCGAGCGGACGGTGAGCCCTGGCGGTCGGGTGGTCTGTGTCCACTGGGGCCGGACCGGACCTGACCGCCCGCTGTCGGCCGACCAGGTCCACGCGGCGGTGCGCGCGCGTACCTGGCTGAGGCAGCTTTCGAGCGCTCCGCCCGGGCCATACCTCCTCGACGTACTCGAGCGACGATGAGCGAGCGTTATGGGTTGTTGGCGATTGGCGGGGGGCCGGCCGGGCTGGCCGCGGCGCGCGGCTACCGGGCCGCAGGCGGTGCCGGTGAGGTGGCGATCGTCACCGACGAGCAGCGGATGCCGTACAACCGGCCGCCGCTGACCAAGGAGTTGCTCCGCGGCGAGACCTCGGAGAACGACTTGGCCATCGAGGAGGAGGACTGGCTGGACGAGCAGCGCGTCACAATCATCGGCTCACGAGCGATGGCCATAGACGCCGGCGCCCGTGAGGTAACGCTCGCGGGCGGGCGCCGCGTAAGTTACGAGGAGTGCGTGCTCGCCACTGGAGGCGAGCCGAAACGGCTCCCGGTTCCGGGGGCCGACCATCCGCGCGTGCGCACGGTCCGCACGCTCGATGACCTCCGCGAGCTGACGGCACGGCTCCAGCGCGATGCGCCGGTCGTCGTCGTCGGATCCGGGTTCATCGGCTGCGAGATCGCCAGCTCATTGCGGTTCCGCGGTCATCGCGTCCGACTCGTCTCCGACGAGCAGGCGCCGAACGAAGCGCGTCTGGGGGGAGACGCCGCCGCGATCATCAAACAATGGCTGGTGCAGGACGGCGTCGAGCTGCACCTCGGCGTTGAGGTCAAGTCGATCGAGATCGTGGAGCACGGGGTCGAGGTGCACGGCGCGGACGGCCGTGCGCTCACCGGAAGCCTCGCCGTGATGGCCGGCGGTATCGCCCCGCGCGGCGAGCTCGCCGGGGCCGCCGGGATCGAGCTCGACGACAACGCGGTGCCGGTCAACGCGGCCATGCGCACGACGATCGAAGGCCTGCTCGCCGCCGGCGATGTGTGCAAGGCCGACAACGTCAGCGCCGGGCGCGCGCTGCGGGTCGAGCATTGGGGCGATGCGCTAGCTCAAGGCGAGATCGCGGGCCGCAACGCCGCCGGGCAACAGGCCGAGTGGGACGAGGTACCGGGCTTCTGGTCGACGATCGGCGGGCGGACGCTCAAGTACCAGGCGTGGGGGGATGGGTTCGAGCAGGCCGAGCTGCGCCGCCACGACGACGACGGC
This sequence comes from uncultured Solirubrobacterales bacterium, assembly GCA_963794825.1. GTDB lineage: Bacteria > Actinomycetota > Thermoleophilia > Solirubrobacterales > Solirubrobacteraceae > Palsa-465. The sequence goes on along the minus strand of CAWCFB010000003.1, from coordinate 359,762 downwards.
TTCACAGCGCGCTACGGCATGGACGGCAAGCTCGTCGGCGTGCTCACCTACGAGGCCGACTCCGACTACGACGCGGCGGCCGAGCAGATCAAGCGAGGGGATCCATGGCGGCCGTGAGCGTCGTCGTCGTGCCGGCCCGTGACGAGGAGCAACTGATCGGTCGATGCCTCGAGGCGCTGGCCGCGCAGACCGTGTCACCCGACGCGTTCGAGACGATCGTCGTGGCCGACGGCTGCACCGACGCCACCGAGGAAACCGCCCGAGCAGTCGCCATCCGGCTCGGGCTGCGTCTGACGGTGCTGACGGGCCCAGGGCGGGGCTCGGGCCCGGCTCGCCGAATCGGGATGGATGCGGCTGCTGACAGGCTCGAGGAGCTCGGCGCCGAGGACGGCCTGATCGTCACGACCGACGCTGATTCGGTGCCGGCCGCCGACTGGCTCGCCCGCCAACTGGCCCATCTCGAGCGCGGAGCGACGGTGATCGCGGGGCTGGTCGAACTCGCCGAGGAGGACGCGGTTCGGCTGCCCGCGGCTGTGCTCGGGCGTCGGGAAAGCGACGCGCAGCAGCGCATGGCGGTGGTGGCCGCCGAGGCGCCGGACGCAGAGCACCATCACTTCGCGGGGGCGTCCCTTGGTGTCGCCGTCGAGGTGTACCGGCGGGTCGGCGGGATCGAGCCGGCCGTCGCGCTCGAGGATGAAGCCTTCTCGAGGCGCCTGCGCACGCATGGGGTCCCCGTGCTGCACGCCGCCGACGTGGTCGTGCACACCTCCGCGCGCAGCGACGGCCGCGCGCGGCGTGGCCTCTCGGTCGACCTGGCTGTGTCCGTGTGGCGCGAGCGCCATCGCCACCGCGCCGATGACTACGACCTCGACCGTCTGCGAGACGCGAAGGCGGACACCTCGGTGACGGTCGTGATCCCGACCAGAGAGTGCGCGGAGACGATCGCCGGCGTGCTCACACATACCGTCTCTCCGCTCCGCGCCGCGGGGCTGGTCGATGAGCTAGTGGTTGTCGACGCCGATTCGCACGACGGGACGGCGACGCGCGCGGCGCGTTGCGGCGCCAAGGTTCTGCAACAGGACGATCTGCTCACGGGTTACGGTCCGGCGCTCGGAAAGGGCGACGCGATGTGGCGCGCTATCCAGGCAACCCATGGCGAGGTGATCTGCTTTCTCGACGGGGACACCGGCGATCCGCATCCGCACCATCTGCAGGGATTGCTCGGGCCACTGCTCAGCGGGTCGGAGACGAGGCTGGTCAAGGGCGCATTCGCCCGCCCGCTCGCCGAGGGTGCGGTCATGCGACTCGAGGAGGGCGGCCGTGTCACCGAGCTGATGGCGCGACCGCTGATCAACTTACACGTGCCGCTGCTCGCGGGATTCTCGCAGCCGCTCGCCGGCGAGTTCGCGGCGCGGCGCGAACTGCTGGAGCGGCTCCCGTTTCCGGCGGGATACGGCGTCGAGATCGCGGTGATGATCGACGCCTTGCGCATCTGTGGGCTCGAGGCGCTCGCCGAATGCCATCTCGGCACCCGGCAGAACCGCCACCAGCCGCTGCGCGCGCTCGGTGAGATGGCGTTCGCGGTGCTGGCCGCGGTCGAGCGCCGGCTGGATGGCCCGCGCAGTGCGACCGGGGGCGCGTATCTCCGCCCGTGGGAGGGCGGCAGCATCGCGCACGTCCCGATCCTCGAACGGCCCCCGCTCAGCTCGCTGCGGTCGAGCCCACCACCGTGCAATGGTTCGGAGTCTGGTGGAGCCCACAGCGTTCACGGGAGCTCGACTCGATCGAGCTGATGACGGACGGCGCCGCGACGCGGCCTGGGTCGCGGCGCAGAGCGCCGATCCTCGCGCCCGCGTGCTGCTGGCCGGGACGGCGGGCATCGCGATGTCGGATGGACATCTGGCTTACCTCCCGTTGGCAGACGCGCCCGCCCAAAGCGAACCGCCGGTTCTGCTCGGCATTGACAACCAGGGACCCCTGTTCGCGCTCGACGAGGGACCCGCGACTCCAGACGCGACACGTCCGCCACTGATCGGCTGGCAGGGCCGGTTGGGCGACGCTCCTGCGACCGCCAACGGGCGGGTGGCGCTTCGGGAAGCGGTGGCGGCGCTGTCGCCAGAGGAGGGCGGCGTCGTCGCCTACGCCGCCGGGCTTTTGAACTGGCACCGCCGGCACCGCTTCTGTGCGGTGTGCGGTGCTGGGACGGTCCCTCGCGAAGGTGGGGAGATCCGCTTGTGCGAGCGGTGCGGGACCGAACACCACCCTCGGCTGGACCCGGTTGTGATCATGCTCGTCGTCGCCGGTGACCGAGTCCTGCTCGGGCGCCAGCACAGCTGGCCGGCGAAGCGCTATTCGGCGCTCGCCGGGTTCGTAGCCCAAGGCGAAAGCCTCGAGGAGGCGATCGCCCGCGAGGTGGCGGAGGAGGCGGGCGTCGAGATCGGTCGGCCGCAGTACATCGCCTCCCAGCCGTGGCCTTTCCCGTCGTCGATGATGCTCGGATTCATCGTTCCGTGGACCTCGGGGGAGCCGGGCGGAACTGACCCTGAGCTCGAGGACGTGCGGTGGTTCACGCGCGAGCAGGTTGCGTCAGCCGGGGCTCGAGAGGACAGCTGGGAAGGCGACCCACGGGCCGACGACGAACTGCTGCTGCCGCCTCGGCTCGCGATCGCACGGCGGCTGATCGAGCACTGGCTTGCAGACAACGATTCGCCGCTCTAGAACATTCGTCTAGGGCGATATAGGGAAGTGATCGGGTTGGGTAGCTCAACAGAACGCCTAACCAGCTTGTTGGGTCGGGCGTCCCAACACGGAGGGAGGTTCATATGGCTGCAACCACACAGCGCGGATCGTCAAGCCGCGCCACCCCACGCAGCGCTTCGAACGGAACCACGAGAGGCCGGACCAGCTCGAGCGGCGCCAGCAGCTCGAAGAAGACGACCAGCTCGAGCGGCGCCAGCAGCTCGAAGAAGACGACCGCAAAGCGGTCCAAATCCACGAGCGGTGGCTCGAACGGCTCGCGCGCCAGCTCGCGAAGCGGCGGCAGCTCGCGGAGCGGCGGCAGCTCGCGGAGCGCCGCGGCGGCCAACCGCGCCTCTGAGGCGACCAGCTCGGCCTCGCGTTCGAAGCCGAGCTCCAACAACGGCAACCACGAGGCGGTCAGAACGGTCGGAGCCTCTATCGCCGGCGCGACAGTCGGTGTCCTGGGTGGAGTGCTGCTCGGACGCAACGCGCTCCAGCGCCACCGCAAGCTTCCGCCGAAGATTGACCTGGCCGGTGTCGGACAGCAAATCGGCGAGGCGGGCCGGCAGTTCGCGCGGCTCGCGAGCGAGGTCCGCTCCGTCAAAGAGAAGGCGGAGCAGATCGGTCGCGTCCTGAGCTGACCGCCATGGCCACGGTGACCAAAAAGCCCGTGCGCAAGGTGGCGAAGAAGGTCGGCCAGAAGGCCGCTAAGAAGTCGCTGACCTTGATGCGCGACCGTGCGCTCGATGCCGCGGAGGAGTTGCTGCGATCGGCGGCCGACCACACCGGCTCGATCGGCCGCCGGGCGCTCGAGAAGGGACTGCACGACCGCGTGCCGATCCAGGTGTCGGTCGACGTAGCGGTCCCGCTGGCGTTTGCCTGGGAGCAGTGGATGACGTTTGAAGCGATGACCGAGGGCGTCCACCGGATCGAGGACGTCGATCGGGACGGCGACCACGTGTTCGGCAGGATCGCCGGCGTGCGGTCGGCCGACTGGGAGGCCGAGATCGTCGACGAGCGCGAGCAGGAGGCGTTCGCATGGCGGTCTGTCGAAGGGTCGGACTGCGCCGGGCTGGTCACCTTTCATCAGTTGAGTGACCGGCTCACGCGGATCGAACTCGACCTCGACGTTCTTCCGACCGGCCCCCGCGATGCGCTGGCGCTTTCACTGCACCTCGGGCAACGGCGTGCCGAGGCGGAGCTTCGCCGGTTCAAGGCGTCGGTCGAGTTCGTCAACCCCGATGTCTACGAAACGTCGAACGGAAAGACGTCGAACGGGACCAAGCCCAAATCCAACACGGAAGAGGAGTGAGGACAGATGTCAACGATGGCGATGACGCGGGGCCCCGGATCCGGATACGTACAACGATCGAGTTCGAGCGGCCTGGTCGACGTGCTCGATGTGCTGCTCGACAAGGGACTCGTCGTCGACGTGTTCCTGCGCGTGTCGCTCGTCGGGATCGAGCTGCTCACAGTCGATGCCCGGATCGTGATCGCGAGCGTCGACACGTACCTGCGCTTTGCTGAGGCGGTGAACCGCCTCGACCTCGGTCAGAGCAGCGACGAGGGGCTGCCTGAGCTAGTTGAGGACGTCACCTCGGGTGGGGCCCAGAGCAAGACGAAGGGCGTCCTCGAGGGCGCAAAGGACGCCTTGTTCGGCGGCGACGATGACGACGAGGACAAAGACGACGAGGACAAGAGCTCAAGCGGGCGGTCCTCGTCGCGTTCCGGTTCGCGGCAGCGCTCTCGCGCTTCGTCCTCTGGGTCCTCAGGGTCATCGGGGTCCTCGCGCTCGTCGCGCGGGCGTTAGCACGTGAGCGAATACGTCTACGGGATCGTCGAAGCGAGCGCGCCGGAGCCGACCGGAACCGGGATTGGCGGCGCACCGCTCCGACTGATCGGCGGCGATGGCGCGGCTGCGCTCGTCAGCTCCGTAGAGGGATCGGAAGTCCAACTCGGCCGCGAGGAACTGCTCGCTCATGCCCGCATCCTCAACGACGCGCTCGAGCGTGGCACCGTGCTGCCGATGCGGTTCGGAGTCGTGATGGAGCAGGCCGGCGAGGTGCAAGAGCGGCTGCTCACCGAGCACGCCGCCCGGCTCCGTGAGCAGCTACAGGCACTGGCCGGGAAGGTCGAGATCGAGCTCCGGGCTACCTACGACGAGCCGACGCTGATGCGCGAGATCGTTCGTGACCACCCCGACATCGCCCGCCTCGCGGAGCGTGGCGATCACACGACGTATGGCGAGAAGATCGAGCTCGGCGAGAGGATCGCCGCGGCGGTTGGCCGCGCCCAGGAACACGACACCGACGACATCGTCGAGGTGCTCTCGCAGGTCGCCGCCGACGTCCAGGTCCGGCCGCCCGGACACGAGCGCGTCGCCTGCAGCGCGTCGTTCCTCGTGGATGTCGAGCGGCTGCCGGAGTTCGACAGCGTGCTGGATGCATTCGCGGACGGGCAGGGCGGGCGGCTGCGGTTCAAGTACAACGGTCCGCTGCCACCGCATTCCTTCGTACAGCTGGCGGGAGCTGATTGACGTGGGACTGTTCACCGGATTGCTGACCCTGCCGCTGGCGCCGGTCAGAGGTGTCGCGTGGGTCGTCGGGCAGGTTGTCGAGGAGGCCGACCGGCAGCTGTACGACGAGCAGCGCATCCGCCGCGAGCTGCTTGAGCTGGAGCTCGAGTCGGACGACGGAAGCGTCAGCGACGAGGAGCGAAGCCGGCGCGAACAAGAGCTGCTGGACCGGCTCGCGGTGGCACAGCTCCGCAATCGGCCGCCTCGGGAGGAGGAGTGGTATGGCTGAGCGGAAGACCAACCGCGGCAGCAGCAATAGCAACAGCAACGGCTCCCTGTCCGCGAGCGAGGCGATCAAGCGGGTCCGGCGGGAGCTGCCGCAACTGCTCGGCCGGCCCATCGAGTCCGTGTTGGGCGTTCAACGCGACGAGGAGAAGGGGTGGAAGGTGACTGTGCAGGTCGTGGAGCTGTCACGCATCCCAACCACCACCGACGTCCTCGGCGCCTACGCGGTCACGCTCGACCAGGACGGCGAGCTGGTTGGCTACTCGCGGAGCCGGCGCTACCACCGAAACCAGGCGGATGAGGATTAGCCATGAGCGCGCTCGACCCTCGTCAGCCCCGTTCGTATTACCGCGCCGACATGGAACCGAGCGGCGGCGGCCCGGCCAACCTGGCGGACATTCTCGAGCGGGTGCTCGACAAAGGGATCGTGATCGCGGGCGACATCCAGATAAACCTGCTCGACATCGAGTTGCTGACGATCAAGCTGCGGCTGCTCGTCGCGTCAGTCGACCGGGCCCGCGAGATGGGGATCAACTGGTGGGAATCGGACCCGCGGCTGTCGGGTGGCGCCAAGCAGCTCGAGGACGAGAACCGCGAGTTGCGTGATCGGCTTGAGCGGATCGAGCGCGCGCTCGAAACCGGAGAAGGGAACGGCAGTGGGAACTGAGTACGTGTACGGGATCGTCGACGGCTCGCTGCCGCCGGACATCGTCGAGGGCCCAGCCCGGCTGGTGACGCAGGACGGGATCGCGGCAGTGGTTCGCACGGTGGCGGCCGACGAGTTCGACGAGGAGCGGATGCCTGAGCGGCTGCAGGACATGGAATGGGTCACGAGGCTCGCGGTCGAGCACTCCGAGGTGCTGGACCGTCTGTGCCGGCAGGCGACCGTGGTCCCGATGCGGATCTGCACCGTGTACCGCTCCGAGGAGCGGCTGCGCGAGATGTTGAGCGCCGAAGCGTCACGGCTGGCGCGCGTGCTCGGACACCTGCGCGGACGCAGCGAATGGGGCGTGAAGGCGTTCAGCGTCCGGCCGCCGACACCGCCCAAACCACAGACGGCCTCCGCCCACGACTCGGCCGGCGCCGGCGCCGCCTACCTGCTGGCGCGGCGGCGCGAGCGGGACCAGGTTGCGGAGGCCGATCAGTTGGTCGACCAGGCCTGCGACGAGCTCCACGAACTTCTGCGCGCTGCGGCGGTGGAAGGGAGAGCCAACCCGCCGCAGCGCCAGGAGTCGCTGAACGGCGTCTATCTCGTCGAGGATCAGCGTTCCGAGGAGTTCGGCCGGGTGGTCCGCGAGTCGAGCGAGCGGTACGCCCCGCTCGGACTGGAGCTGACCCTCACCGGTCCGTGGCCGGCGTACAACTTCGTTCCGGACCGCGCGGAGGCGGCGGCGTGACCACGGTCGGTGAAACGGCAAGCGCCGGCGTTGCCACGCGCCATCGGGAGGTCGCGCTAGTCGATCTGCTCGATCGGCTGCTGGCCGGGGGCGTGGTGATCCAGGGCGACATCATGCTCGCGGCCGCCGACGTCGATCTGGTGGCGCTGGATTTGAGGCTGCTGATCGCATCGATCGATAAGGCGGCGGGGCGATGACATTGCTCCTGTATGCGATCACCGATCGTGAGCACGTGAGCGGGCACGGCCTGCGCGGGGCTCCGCTTCTCCAGGTCCGCGGGTCCGGGCTCGCCGCCGTCGTCAGCAACCAGCCAGCACCGGCACCGGAGCAGATGTGGGAATACGAGCAGGTCGTCGAGTCGCTGATGACGGAGGGCCCGATCCTTCCGGCGAGGTTCGGGACGGTGCTCCAGCATGAAGACGCCGTTCGCGGCTTCCTGGGCGAGCGACGAGATGAGCTCGCCCGTGGCCTGGAGCGAGTTCGCGGCGCGGTCGAGATGGGAGTGCGCGTTCAGTGGGTCGATGACGCCGAAACTGAATCCGGGACCGCGTACATGCTGGGGCGACTCGCGCTGCTCCGTTCCGCGCGTGAGATCGCCGAGCGGCTCGCTCCGCTGCGGGCCTTGGCCCGGCTCGGCAAGGTCGCGGTGATGCCGCGCCGCGGGGTCGCGGTTCTGGGCGCATATCTCGTCGAGCATCGCCGCGCCGACGAATTCGCCGACCGTTGCCAGCGGCTCACCGAGGACCTCGCGCCGGCGCAGCTCACCTGCACCGGACCATGGCCGCCGTACAGCTTTTCCGAGGAGGGCGCAGACGGATGACCGCGCACCGTTCAGGCGACCTGACGCGGCGGGTGAGCGCCGACCCCGAGCGGCTCGAGCGCGGCCTGGCTCAACTCGTGATGACCATCATCGAGCTCCTCCGCCAGCTGATGGAGCGCCAGGCGCTGCGGCGGGTCGATGCCGGCAGCCTGACGGACGACGAGGTGGAAAGGCTTGGAAGGACGTTCCTGGCTCTCTCGGAGCGCATGGACGAGCTCAAGCAGGTGTTCGGGCTCTCGGACGAGGACCTGAACCTCAACCTTGGTCCCCTCGGGGACCTGATGTAGAGAGGAGAGCAGCATGCCAGCATTGCAGCAGCGCTACTACGACATCCTGATGGAACGGGTGCGCAATGACCGCTATCCGAGCCACCAGCTGCTGAACCGCTTGGAGGCGACGATCTACACCCCCGAGCAGGTGATCGAGTACGTCGACATGTTGATCACCAAGAACGACGAAAGCTGGTACCCGAGCGGGCAAATGCTCGACCGTGTCGAGCGGATGCTCCGGATCGCAGCGGTGGCGGTCGCATGAGCGCTGCCGCCAAGACCGTCGGGCGCGCGGTGACCGACCGCATGCTTGGGCTCGGCCCGGGCCGATTTCGCGCGGCCATGGCCGCAGGCGTGGCCGGAGGCGCCGCGGCCGTCGCGACGTACAAGCTGTTGCGCGCCAAGTCTGACTGAGGCGCTACGCCGGCGGACGGTGCACGATCAGCACCGATCGTCCGGAGTGCTGGGAGACAGCCGTGGCGACACTGCCCAGAAATACGTCCACAAGCCCGCTGCGGCCGTGGGAACCGAGCACGATCAAGCGGGCGTCGCGGTCATCCGCCAGCTCGGACAGACCCTTCCACGTCGGCGCCGACTCGAGCGCGACAGCCTGAGACGCGAAGCCGGCGGCGTTCGCGAGCGCGGCGCCCTCGGCGGCGGTTTGCTCCGCGGCCCGCTTGACCTCGCCCGCCTGCGCCGCGTTGAACTCGACGCCGGCGGTCGTGACGAACCCCACGTTGAAGGTCTGCCAAACGCAGGCGACGAGCGCTCCGCCGCTCTTGTCGAGCAACCGGCCGGCCTCGTCGATCGCCAGCTTCGCCAGGTCCGATCCGTCGTAAGCGAATAGAACCGGGCCCTGTGCAGGGGCGGTCATGCGGGGTCCCTGGCGAGCACGCGACCGCGCGCCCGTTGACGCACCCCGTTCAGCAGCGGCGGCGAATACCACGCCGGCGCCTCGCCGTCGAGGAACCGCTCGAGATCGGGCGTCTGCGGGCGGGCGCCGCCGAACACGTACAACAGCACCGCGATTACAGCGCCGGCGACCGCGACCCCGAACCCGATCCACAGCGCGATCCCGGTCCCGGCCGCACCGTTTCCACCGACGGTCGCGGCGAAGTGCGCGAACACCGGGGCGATCATGAACGCCGCCACCGCGCGGAGCAGCTCGACGATCGCAAATACCCGCTGGAGGCTCGCCGACGGCAGCGAGAAGCCGGCCACGAACAGCGCCGGGGCAACAGACGCGCCCAGCCCGATCCCGGTCAACCCCGAGGCCAACAAGGTCAGCCCCTGGGTCGATGGAACCTTGATCCGGAACACCGCGATCCCGGCGGCTAGGAACACCATTCCCGCTAGCGGGAGGTAGTGCATCGCGCGCTTGTTGAACACCGCGCCGAGCGCGAACGCGGTGAGCAGCGCGCCCCCGAGCTCAGGCAGATACAGCAGCCCCAGGTGAAGTGCTCCGTACTTCGGCGCGAGCGCGGCCGCCGTTAGCTCGGTCGCGGACACCGAGGCGGCAGCCGCGAACAACGCAACGACGATGCCGGCGACCGGCATCGTGCTGGTCAGCATGCTCCGGATAGTCAGCAGCGGCCGCGGTGTGCGGAACTGGTAGACGATCAGCACCACAATCAAGGCGAGGCCGCCGAGCAGCGGCAGAACGGTATTGACGCCGAGGAAGCGGTGGCTGAATAGCTCGGAGGCGCCATAGAAGGCCGCGACGCAGCCCGTCGCGGCGAGGACGATCGCCAGCGGATCGCGCGGGGCGGTGCGATCCGCAGGCGGCGCGTCCTCGAACGTGAGTAGCGAGAGCGCCAGCGCCGCCAGCGAGATCGCGACGATCACCCAGAACAGTGGTCGCCATGCGTGCGCGGACGCCTGGATCCCTCCGATCGCCGGCCCGAGCGCGACCGCGCCGAAGATGCAGACACTCATCACCACCGCGGTCTCGCGCAGTCGGTCGGAGCCGAACCCGAGGGCCAGCGGCGGAACCGCCGCGATCAGCAGCAGGCTCGTGCACAGTCCCTGGAGCACGCGGCCGACGATGAACATGGCCGGATCCTGCGCCGCTGCCGTGAGAATCGAACCGAGCACAAGCAGCGCCGCGTAGAGCACCATCATCCGTCGTTGCGGAAGGTGCTGCGCGAACTGCACGGCGAGGACGGTCCCCACGGCATAGCCGGCGTTCGCCAGCCCGGCCCCGAGGCTGAACGTCTGCAGGCTCATGTGCAGCTGCTTCGCGATCAGGGGCGTCAACGGCTGGAGCGCTGCTGACAGCGCCAGGTAGGGCACGAGTGCGGCCACGACCATCGCGGCCGCTGCCGGATAGCGGCCTGCAAGCCGGCCAAGCCGCATCAGTGCGAGCCCTCGGGTCGCACCGGGAGTGGCGGCATCGGCGGCCGCAGCTGGCGCGCGAGCCGGCGAGCCTCGGCGGCGACAACTGCGACGTAATGGCGGTCGGCGGGCCGCCGGGCACCGCTGCCGACGCGTAGTTTCGGGTTCGCAGCGAAGCGGCGAGTGGGCTTGGGGCGGTCCTCACCAGGCATGGCCGGGCTTCTTTCCGAGGTACAGCGTGCGGAGGTAGCGCTCAGCTCGGCGCTTGGCGCCGAGACCCGTGAAACGGGCCAGCTCCCGACCGTTGGTCAGGGTCACGGCCCAGCCACGTTCGATCGGTTTCAGTATCAATGCCAGTGCGTTCGTCATTCGGTCCTCAGCTCATCTGGACAGGTCTCACCGTTTCAGTGGATAGTGTTGCATATCCGGAAAAGCTGCCGATCTGCAGGGTTCGGATGGGCAGGCGAACTTGTTGCGGACACGTGTCTCCGGTACTACACTCCGTCTTATGGCCACGACGGCTGAGCCGCGCCGCAAAGATGCGCAACGTAACCGCGAGGCGATCTTGGCGGCGGCGCGCGAGCTGTTCGCCGATTGCGCAGAAGTCCCGATGTACGAGATCGCCCGCCACGCGGGGGTGGGCCAGGCGACCTTGTATCGGAACTTTCCCGATCGCCGCAACCTCGCCGCGGCCGTGCTCGCCGAGCACATGGAGCGGGCGGAGCGGATCGCCGACGAGCACCGCGATGACCCGGACGCGTTCTTCGTGCTCCTTCGCGAGATCGTCGAGACGATGGCCAGCTCCTGGGCCCTCGGCCAGCTGGCCCGCGAGGATGCCTGCCTCGGCTCCGCGCTCGAACGCCGGCGCCAGCGACTTGCGGAGCTGATCCAAGCGCCGCTGCGGGTGGCCAAGGCGGCCGGCACGGTGCGCCGCGACCTGACGATCGACGACGTGTTCCTCGTCGTCTCGATGATCAAGGGCGCCGTTGAGCGAGCCAACGGGCCCGCGGCCCGGGCGGCGGCAGCGAGCCGCGGACTGGCCCTTGTGCTCGACGGGCTCGAGCGCCGCGGCGCGGCCCCGGCTGGCCGCAGCTGACACGTGGAGGGGCGGGCGTTTCGCGAGCACGGGCGCGCGTTCGACCGAATCGCGACCGAATACGACCGGCGGCGCCCGACGTATCCGGACGAGCTGATCGACCGCGTGTGCGAGCTCGCCGACCTGGCGGAGGCGGACCGCGTACTCGAGATCGGTTGCGGCACCGGCCAGCTGACCCGGAGCCTGGTGGCGCGCGGACTGCGCGTCACGGCGGTGGAACCCGGCGCTCAGTTGACTGCGCTCGCCAGGGCGAAGCTCGGCGATGAGGTGGAGTTCATCAACGCGCGGCTCGAGGACGCCACGCTCCCGCCACGGCCGTTCGCGGCCGCCTTCTCGGCGTCCGCGTTTCATTGGATCGACCCGGACGTGAGCTGGCGGCGCGTCGCCGAGGCGCTCGTCCCGGGCGGCACGTTCGCGCTGATTTCGCACTTCGCTCTGCGAGAGGAGGCCACGCTGCGGGATGGCGAGTTGGCGCTCGAGGCGATCCGTCGCGCCTCGCCCGAGCTCGCGGACGGCTGGGCCGTGCCACGTGACCTCACCACGGTTCTCGACGGCGTGGAGGAACGCGCCGGGAACCTCTCCGAGGTGTGGGCGTGGCTCGGCAACTACGACCTCGCCCGGCCGTACGCGGCCAAGCTGTTCGCCGACGTGTGCATCGATGCGATCCCGATCCGTCAGGAGCACACGGCTGAGGAGATGAACGCGCTGCTGCGGACGACGTCGCTGTCGTCAAGGCTGACCGAGGAGCAGTTCGCGGCGCTCGAGCGGGAGAACCAAGAGCTGTGCCGCCGATTGGGCAGACCGTTCCGCTCGAGCATGCTCGCCGTGGCCGTCACGGGCCGGCGCTCAGAACGGCAGTAAGGGCGGGCCTGACCTATGCGTCGACCGGAGCGCTGCGCGCGTTGCGGGAGGCGCCGACCGACGCGGCCACGACCAGCGCCATCCCCGCGAGCTCGCGCCCGCCCAGGCCCTGGCCGATCACGATGAACCCAGCCAAGGCGGCCATCGCCGGCTCGATGCTCATCAACACCCCGAACACGTTCGTGGCGATCCGGCGCAGCGCCTCGACCTCGCAGGTGTAAGGGATCGCCGAGGACAGCATGCCGACCGCCGCCCCGAGGGCAAGCGAGTGCGCCGAAAGGAGGTGGGCGCCCCCTTGAGCGATTCCGAATGGGAGTGCGACCACCGTGGCCACGCACATCGCCAACGCGAGCCCGGTGCCACCGGTGAACGCGCGACCGATCCGCGCGTTGACGAGGATGTACAGACCCCACATTGCGCCGGCGATCAGCGCGAGCGCGACGCCAAGCCCGTTCAGTCCGTGCGCGTTTCCGCGGGTCAGCGCGACGATCCCGCCGGCCGCGAGCGCCACCCATACGAAGTCGAGCCGCCGCCGCGAGCCGGCGACGGCGACGGTGAGCGGGCCGATGAACTCGAGCGTGACTCCGATCCCGAGCGGGATGCGGTGGATCGCCTCGTAGAAGGTGAGATTCATCGCTGCGAGTACGAGCCCGAAGAGGACCGCGAGCAAGAGCTCGCGGCGGCCGACGCCGCGGACCCGGGGACGCCAGATGGCCAGCAGCACGATGCTGGCCGACAGCAGACGAAGTAGCACCGCCCCGTCCGGCCCGATCCGGTGGAACAGAGTCGTCGCGATCGCGGAGCCAAACTGCACCGACGCGATCCCCCCGAGGACGAGCGCGGGGGACGGAGCTCGGGCCAGCAGCCCGCCGTCGGCGGCGGGGATTTCGATCGATGTGGAGCGGCTCAACAGCCGTCGACGCTACAGGCCTCGCCGCCGACGATCGTCGGCTGCGGTGCCTGCTGCTCCCAGCCCTGGCGCAGGAGCGCCAACATCACGTCGGGTGGCTGCGCACCGGAGACGCCGAGCCGGCGGCCGACAACGAACGTCGGCACGGCGCTGATACCGAGTGCCGCCGCGTCGCGCTCGTCGGCGCGGACCTCGTCGACGTAACTGTCGCTCTCCAGTAGCCCGCGAACCTTGTCCTCGTCGAGCCCCACCTCGACCGCGAGGCGAACCAGCGCGTCGCGATCGCTGATCAGCTGCCCCTCGGTGAAGTACGCGCGCATCAGCCGCTCCTTCATGACGTCGCCGAGCCCGCGTTCGGCCGCGATATGGATCAGCCGGTGGCCATCGAATGTGACGCCGCTGCGCGCGATGTCGAAACGGAAGTCGAGTCCCTCACCCGCGGCCGCGTCGGTCACGCGCTGCTCCATGGCGCGCGCCTGTTCGACGGTCACCCCGTATTTCTCCGCCATCCGCTCGGCGCGGTTACCGGCGCGCTCGGCCGGGGCGGAGGGGTCGAGCTCGAAGCTCCGCCACGTCACGCGCACATCCTCGGCGTGCTCGAATTGCGCCAGCGCCGCCTCGAACCGACGCTTGCCGATGTAGCACCAGGGACAGGCGATATCGGACCAGATCTCGACTTCCACAGGGACTCCTCGGTTGAGGGGGCAACTACTTCGAGTTTAGTAAGGCAACGGAGAGCGGAAACCCGACCGTCGCCGGCCGTACCGTGGATGTGGGCGACTTTCTGTTCTCTACGAGCGGTTTTTCGCCCAAATCCAGAGCCGGCGCGACGATTGGCGAGTTTCCGCTACTACCGAGTAGCCGCTCCCGCGGCTGCCTCCGGCCGCCGTCCCCGCGGCCGTCCCGCGGCCGTCCCCGCGGCCGTCCGCGGCCGCCTACGCCGTCGCCACGCTCGGGAGCCAGCTGAACCGCCACGCCGCGAGCGCAGTCGCGCCGACCGCCCAGCCGGCGAGCACAATCAGGTCGGTGACCGAGATCGAGGCGCTGAACGTGTGGTTGACCGAGGCCAGGTGGAGGCTGTTGGCGAGGTGGGCGACGGGGAACAGGTCGCCGATGTGCTTGAGCGTCGGGCTCAGGTTGTGAACCGGGATGAACACGCCCGGAGATGAACCACAGCGGCAGCATCGTCGCCTGGACCAGCGGCTGGGCCGCATCGGGAGAGCCGATCAGGCCGGCGACCGCGTAAGCGACGCAGGCGAACGTGATCGTCGCGACGACCGTCGTCACCGCCATCGCGCCGATCGACGCGGGGGCGAACCCGACGCCGTAGGCGATCTTGGCGATCACCAGCAGCAGCGCGCCCATCACGGCCGTGATCACGACCGCGGACAGTGCCTGGCCGGCGATCAGCAGCGCCGGCGGCGCCGGCGTCGCGCGGCGCCGTTTCAGCACGCCGCTCTCGCGCATCGTGGTGATCGAGATCACGAGGTTCGCGTAGGCGGCGGTGACGATCGACATCGCGAGGATGCCGGGCACGTAGAACACCTTCAGCGGAACGTGCGCGCCCGCGACGATCGTCTTGCCGTTGCCGAACACGCCGTTGAACACGACGAGCAGGAGGATCGGGAAGAAGAAGGTGAAGAAGCGCGCGCGGGGGTTGCGCAGGCTCGTCTTGATGTCGAACTTGACCTGGTGGGCGATCAGCGCGAGGGGCCCGCGCGCGGCCGCCGACGGGCCGGCGTCGTTCGAGACGCGGACCGGCCGCGGGGCCGGCGACGGACTCCTGGCTCGGCGCATCGGCGACACCGCCGCCGTCGCTCGAAGCCGCCACGATCCGCGACTGGCGCTCGAGCCACAGCCGGCGCAGATACTTGAACAGGAAGTACATGTGGTTAGCTCCCTTCTTCGTGGGCGGTTTGCGCAGCCGCGGTCAGCCGCAGGTAGACGTCTTCCAGCGTCGGCCGGGTGACCTCGAGGTCATCGAGCTCGAGCTTGCGCTCGAGCGCCCAACCGGACAGGTCGTGAAGGTCGGCGGCCACGGTCGCGCTGGGGAGCACGAGCCGGCCGGCGGCGTCCTCGTGGACGCGATCGCGGATCGCGGCCGGCAACTCGGCCGGTGTCACGCCCGGCGGCAACGCGAACGCGATCTGCGCATCAGCCAGCTGGCGCCCGCCGAGCGTCTTCGGCGTGCCCTCGGCGACGATCCGCCCGGACGCGATCACCGCGATCCGGTCGGCGAGCACCTCCGCCTCCTCCATGTAGTGAGTGGTCAGGAATACGGTCTTGCCGAGGTCGCGAAGGCCGGCGATGACATCCCACGCTGCGCGCCGCGCCGACGGGTCAAAGCCGGTCGTCGGCTCGTCGAGAAAGATCAGCTCGCCATCTCCGATCAGGGCGAGCGCGACATCCAGCCTCCGGCGCTGGCCGCCAGACAGCGCGGTGGCGCGCTGCTCGGCCTGCTCGGTCAGCCCAACCAGCGCGAGCGTCTCATCGACCCGGCGAGGGTGGGTGTAGTAGCCGGCGTACAGCTCGAGGCACTCGCGCACGGTCAGTCCGGGCTCCGCTTCGGACTCCTGGAGCACGATCCCGATCCGCTCGCGCCAGGCAGCACCGCCATGTCGTGGGTCCTCGCCGAGCACCCGGACTACGCCCTCACTTGCGTGGCGGAATCCCTCGAGGATCTCGACCGTCGTGGTCTTGCCGGCGCCGTTGGGACCGAGAAAGGCGAAGATCTCGCCGCGGCGGACCTCTAGGTCGATCCCGCGGACCGCCTCCTTGTTCCCGTACCGCTTGTGCAGGCCCTTGATCTGGATGACCGGCTCTGTCGTTTGTTCGGCGGCGACACGTTGAGAGACCGCCGCGTCGAGTGAGTTCGTCAACATGCCCAGCAAGCTACCTGGGCTCCGGGACCCTGTCATCGGGCCGCGGAACGAACTTGGCCCGGCGACCTTCCACCCCAGGGTGGAAACCGGCTTCCACCTGGCAGCCGATGACATGCGCGTGCCCGCGGCTTATCGTTTGCCCCGCAGATGAAAGCGTTCTTCCGATCGTTCACCCAGACCCGCTGGGGGTCGCCAGGCACTCCCGCGCCGGTCGAGGCGATCATCCTGCGCTCGTTCGGGCTGGTGTGGCTGGTGATCGTGTTCGTCGGTACGTTCACCACGCGCCCCCACCCTGGTTTCCATGGACGCGGCGCCGTAATCCTGGGTGCGACGGTGGTGATGTTTGCCGCCGCTCTGAGCACCCAGCCCCAGCACCGTGGGGTGCCGACCTACAGGCGGATGTTGACCCTCGCCGCGGTGATGGCGGCGGCGGCGGTCCTGCTGATCGAGCAACGCAACGGGGTCTGGCAGTCCGGCCCGATCTTTGCGGCGATCATGGCCGCGATCTTCTTGGACCGCCGCACGGGCATGCTTTTCGTGGGGGTCTCGCTGGCGGGCTTCGTGGCGATCTTCGCCGCCCAGCATCGCCCGGGCCAGATCCTCGGCACCGTGATGAGCGTCGTCCCCTGGTACCTCGTCATGCGTCTGATCCGCGCGTTCGCCGACCAGCGCGACAAGCTCGAGGCATCGCGCGAGGCCGAGGCCCGCGCTGCCGCGTCGGCCGAACGCGGCCGACTGGCACGCGAGATGCACGACGTGCTCGCCCACTCGCTGTCGGCGCTCGCGCTCCAGCTCGAGAGCACGCGCCTGCTGGCCCGCAAGAAGCAGGTCGACGAGGAGATCGCCCGCGCGATCGACAAAGCGCACCACCTCGCGGCGAGCGGACTCGACGAGGCCCGGCGAGCGATCGCGACCCAGCGCGGGGACGAGCTTCCCGGCCCCGAGCGGATCGGCACGCTCGCGGCGGCCTTCGGCGAGCAGAGCGGGCTGCCGGTCGAGCTCGAGATCCATGGGCAACCTCACGAGCTCGCCTCGGAGGCGCGGCTAGCCGTTTACCGGACGGCACAGGAAGCGCTGACGAACATCCGAAGGCACGCGACCGCGGCGCGTGTGGCCGTCCACCTCGATTACCTACCGGACAGCACCGTGCTGATCGTCGAGGACCACGCCGTTCCCGGCTCGCCCCCACCCGTCGAGCTCGGCGGGAGCGCCGGCTATGGCCTGACGGGGATGCGCGAGCGTGCCGAGTTGCTCGGGGGCCAGCTTCATGCGGCGCCCACCTCGACGGGATTTCGGGTCGAGCTGAGGCTGCCCGCAGGGCCATGACCGTCCGGGTTCTCCTCGCCGACGACCAGCGGCTCGTGCGCGAGAGCCTGGGCACGCTGCTTGGCCTGCTCGACGGCATCGAGCTGATCGCGACCGCGTCGGATGGCGAGGAGGCGGTGGCGCTCGCCGCCGAGCACCGCCCGGACGTGGTGTTGATGGATCTGCGGATGCCCCGGGTCGGTGGGATCGAAGCGATCGCCCGGCTGCGCGACACACAGCCGGATGTCCGCGCGATTGCGCTGACCACGTTCGCCGACGACGAGAGCGTGCTCGGCGCGCTCCGTGCGGGTGCCCGCGGCTACATCACCAAGGATGCCAGCGGCGACGACATCCACGGGGCGATCATGAGTGTCGCCGCCGGGGAAGCCGCGCTCGACCCGGCCGTCCAACACCACGTCGTGGCGGCGCTGTCCGGCGATCAGGCGCCGGCCACCCCGAGTAACACATCGCCAGAGCTGCCCGACGATCTGACTCCGCGTGAGGCCGAGGTGCTCGCGCTGATCGCCGAGGGGTTGAGCAACGCCGAGATCGCCGATCGCCTGGTCGTCAGCACGACGACGGTCAAGTCGCACATCAACCATCTGTTTGCCAAGGCCGGGCTGCGCGATCGGGCGCAGGCGGTCAACTACGCGTATCGCACCGGGATCGCGACCCCGCCCGGCTAAGAGCGACTCCGCCCGGCTGAGAGCGACTCCGCCCGGCTGAGAGCGACTCCGCCCGGCTGAGAGCGACCCGCCCCCGGCTAGAGCGAAGCCAGCCCTCGCTCGATCGCGCCGGCGATCATCGCGAAATGCTCCGTTGTCGCGGTCAGCGGCGGCGAGACGGCGACCCCTCGCGCGAGAGGCCGCACGAGCACCCCGTCAGCCCGCGCCTCGCGCACGACCTTGGTGAGCGCATCGGGCTGCTCCTCGAGCACGGCTCCGGACAGCTCGACCGCCGCCAGCAGCCCGACGCCCCCCCGGACGTCTCCGACCGCCGGGTGGCCCGCCAGCGCCGTGAGCGATTCAAACAGCGATCCTTCGAGTTCGCGGCCACGTTCGAGCAAGCCGTCGCCGAGCAGCGCGATGTTCGCGAGTGCCGCCGCGCAGCAGGTGGCATGGCCGGCGTAGGTGGGTCCGTGGCGGAGCACCGGGCCCCCGGGCTCGCGCCAGAACGGCTCGGCGACCCGATCCGAGACGACCACCCCGCCGAGCGGGAGGTAGCCGCTCGTCACGCCTTTCGCGAACACGATCATCGACGGCTCGACACCGAACCGCTCGATTCCGTACCAGGTGCCGAGTCGGCCGAAGCCGCAGATCACCGAGTCGACGACGAGCAGGACGCCCGTGCGCTCACACACGGCGGCGATCCCCTCGATGTATCCGGGCAATGGCGGGTACAGGCCACCAGCGCCGATCACCGGCTCCACAAATATCGCCGCGATCCGTTCGGGTCCCGTCTCCACAACCGTTTCCTCGAACGCCTCCACCGAGTCGTGGGGAACCTGGATCGTCTCGACCTGGGGGCCGAAGCCAACACGGTTGGCGGGGATCCCCGCGAGCGCGGTCCCGAAACCGTGCGTGCCGTGGTAACCGGCTGTGCGGCTTATCAAGACCGTGCGGTCTGGCTCCCCGCACTCGAACCAGTAGCGCCGTGCCAGCTTGGCGGCGGTGTCGACCGCGTCGCCGCCGCCGGCCACCAGGAACACACGCGAAGGCATCGGCGCGAGGTCAGACAGCGTGGCGGCGAGCTCGATTGCGGGCGGCGACGCGAAGTCCCCAAACGCGGAGTACGCCTCGAGCTTCGCCATCTGCGCCTGCACGGCGGCCGCAATCTCGGGGCGGCCGTGGCCGACATTCGCATACCACAGGCTCGCGGTTGCGTCGAGATACCGGCGACCGTCGGTGTCCCACACCCACACGTCCTCGCCGCGCTCGATCACTAGTTCCCCGCGGCGGACGGCACCCATATCGGCAAACGGGTGCCACAGCCGCGTTTCCTCGCCGGCCGTCATCGGCATGACCCTACACCGGTGCTCGGTAGCCTCGCCGTCCAAGCTTGGGGGCAGCGGCGCTCCAGTCAGTTCAGGGCTTGGGCGCGCTGGTGGGCGGCCTCCGGCGACGGAACCACGATCACCGGCCGGTCGGCGTGGTGCAGCACGCCGTGAGAGACGCTCCCGAGCAGAACTGACTTGACTCCAGTGAGGCCGCGCGTACCCATCACGATCGCGCGGGCATCGACGTCTCGCGCCTGAGTCACGATCGCGCGCCACACAGTCCCGTCCTGGGAGCAGGTCCGGGGTTCGGCGGCGAGCCCGGCGCCCCGGCCCAGCTCTACGCCCTCGTCGGCCCGCTGTTTGGCGGCTGCCTCGCTGGCGGCGTCGATCTCGTCGAAGTTAACGATGTCGGGGGCGATCCCGAGGCCTGCCCCAGAGTGCGTCATTACCTCGACGAACGGCTCCCAGACGACCAACACGGTCGCCTCCTCACCGGGGAGCAGCTGTCCGGCTCGCTCGACGGCGGCGCGAGCATCGGCGGAGCCGTCGTACGCGATCAAGATCATGGTTTCTCCTAGTTCGGGGCCGAGCTGAACACTACGCGGACAGGGTGGTGCGCCGGCAGTTCAGCCTCCCCCCATTGGTGTAATCCCTTTGTCCCGAAGTAGGGGGTTGGGGGCATCCCCATAACGGTGCGATGGAGCGATTGTGGGACCCCGTTCGACATGCGAGTCTTCCAGGCGTGACCGGAATCCCGGGACCGGCTCCCAAAGGTTTTGGGGGCAGGAATGGGGGCGGTAGGAGCGCTGGGGACGTAAGCAGGACTTAGGGGGCCCCAGGGGGTAGTTGAAGATGACCTGCGCGGCCAGCCTGGACGGGGCGGCCGCGCTTGGTCGTTCTCTCACGGCTCGTCGGGGCTCGTACTCGTGACCTGGTTGCATTCGACGGGTGTCCACCCCGCCGACTGACCCCGATCGTCACGCCGCGAACGGCTCCGTGGACGAGGCCGGCCGGAACACGGCCAAGGCCAGCCGCAACCTCCGCAACGGCCTGATCTCGGTCGCGGTGCTGCTGGCGCTCGTCGTCGGGCTGCTGCTCGCCGTGCCCGGATTGCACGGCGTCGGCCACGCCATCACCCATATGGGGACTGGATGGTTGATCGTCGCGGTGCTGCTCGAGGTCGGCTCGTGCCTCGGCTACGTGCTCGCGTTCCTTCAGGTCTTCGACCGTGCCCCGCTCCGGCTCGGCGCGCGGATCGCCCTCGCCGAGCAAGCATTCGGCGCCGCGGTGGCCATCGGCGGCGCCGGGAGCGCCGCCGTCGGCTCATGGCTGCTGGTCGAGCGCGGGGCGCCGGCGGTACGGGTGGTCGAGCGCTCGGCGGTGCTGTTCCTGCTCACCAGCGCCATCAACGTGATCACTGCCGTGCTGGCCTCGGTTGGCCTGCTGATCGGCGTCCTTCCGGGCACGCACCGAACGTACCTGGCGGTCATCACGGCGTCGGTTGGGATCGGCATCTTGGTCTTCTTCTTGCTGCTGCCGAGGTTGGCCGACCGGCTGGCCCAAAAGCGCGAGCCCGGGAAGATCCGGACCTTCCTGACCGGGACTGCGGCCAGCGTGCGCGACACCGAAAGGCTGCTGCTGACCCGGGATTGGCGGATCATCGGCGCGATTGCCTACCTATGGTGCGACATCGGCGTCCTGATCGCATGTTTCGCCGCCAGCGGCCACGTGCCGTCGCTGTCGACGATCGTGCTCGCCTACCAGCTCGGCTACCTCGTCAACATCATCCCGATCCCCGGGAGCATCGGCGTGCTCGACGGAAGCCTGGTCGGCCTGTTCGCGCTGATGGGCGTCAACGCCACCCGGGCGACAGCCGCGACGCTCGTGTACCACGCGATCGCCCTGTGGGTGCCGGCCAGCTGGGGTACGGTGGCGTTCCTCGTCCTCAGACGGAGCCGGGGCGAACCGATTCGGCTCCGTCCCCCGCGGGCCGAGCGACTGCGCCTCCGGGCAGGCAAGCGCGAGGCGCACGAAGAGACGTGACCGTTCATCTGAGCGGTCGGCGGCTGACCAAATCCCAACCCAATTCAAACCGCATTTGTGAAACGGTCCGCGGCTACCGAGAAGGGCCACTCATGAGAGGAGCAGTAGTGAAGTCAAAGAAGGTTCCGACCGCCACCCATGGCCGGGCACGCGCGTTGACGTTGGTCGTCGCCGTCGGCCTGTTCGTGGCGGGGTGTGGCAGCTCCAGCTCCAGCTCGACGTCTTCGTCGGCAGCGAGCACGTCGACGTCGGGCACCGCTCCGGCGGCGAGCATCTCTGCCACCTCGTTCACCAACAATTTTTCGGCGATGGCAGCACTGAAGTCGATCGCCACCAGCGGCAAGGGCAAGATCGCCGTGATCCTGCCTGACACGACGAGCTCGACACGGTACGTCGAGTTCGATGCACCAGACCTCAAGAAGGCGGCCGCGGCCGCCGGGCTGCCGGCCTCGGACATCATCGTCCAGAACGCGCTCGGCAGTGACTCGACGTTCGTGACCGACGCCCAGAGTGACATCACCAACGGCGCGACGGTGCTGCTGATCGACCCGGAGGACTCGGGGACCGGCGTGACCGTTCAGCGGTACGCAAAGTCGCACGGGGTGGCCGTCGTCGACTACGACCGGCTCACCACCGGCGCACCGGCCGGCACGGCTGACTACGTCAGCTTCAACAACGTCAAGGTCGGTCAGCTGATCGGCCAGGGCTTTGTCAGCTGCGTCACCGCGTGGCATGTCACGAAGCCGCAGGTTGTGGTCATGCGTGGTGCGGTGACCGACAACAACGCGGCGCTGTTCGCTGACGGCTACAACGGCGTGCTGAAGCCGTATTTCAGCTCCGGCAAGTACAAGCTCGTCGCTTCGCCGGCGGGAACTTGGACCCCGACGGTGGCGCTGACCGAGTTCACGGGTGCCCTCACGGCCCACTCGAACATCAACTCGGCGGTGATCCCGAACGATGAAAACGGGGCGCCGATCATCACCTACCTGCAGAGCCATGGTGTGAAGGCGAACACATTCCCGACCACGGGGCAGGACGCGACCCTCACAGGTCTTCAGAACGTCCTCTCCGGCTACCAGTGCGGGACGGTGTACAAGCCGATCTACCTGGAGGCCCAGGCCGGCATCGCGCTCGCGTTGTACCTCCGCGCGGGCAAGACAGCGCCGTCGTCGCTGTTGAATGCCACGACCACTGATCCGACCACGAAGTCGTCGGTTCCGTCGGTCTACCTGACGCCCGAGTGGGTGACCCCGGCGAACATGAAGGACACGATTGTCAAGGACAACTTCGTGCCCACCGCGCAGCTCTGCGCCGGAAAGTACAAGGCAGCCTGCTCGAAGGCCGGCATCTCGTAATTCAAAGTCGCTTTCTAGCCAGCGATGGTGTAGGAATTGGGCCCCCGCTTACCGGCGGGGGCCCGTCCTATTTTTGAGGAGAGATCATCACCGTTCAGCCGCCAGCCCCGGACACAGCGCCAAGCGGGCCCACGAACGGCATGCCGCTGCTGGAGCTTCGCGGCCTGTCGAAATCGTTCGGCCCCGTGCAGGCTCTGACCGAGGTCGACCTCGAGATCCCGCCAGGCAGGGTCACCGCCCTGACGGGCGACAACGGGGCGGGCAAGTCCGTCACGATCAAGACGATCGCCGGCCTCTGGGGGCCTGATCGGGGTCAGATCCTGTGGGAGGGCAAGCCGGTCCAACTGCGCGGCCCCCGCGACTCCGAGGCGCTGGGGATCACGACGATCTATCAGGACCTAGCGCTGTGCGACAACCTGGACATTGTCGGAAATATGTTCCTCGGGCATGAGCCGCTGAACGGCATCTTCCTCGACGAGGCGGCGATGGAGATCGAGGCCCGCAAAACGCTGAAAGATCTCAACGTCACGACAGTGCGCTCGATCCGGTTGCCGGTGGCGTCGCTGTCCGGAGGCCAGCGGCAGTCGGTTGCGGTGGCCAAGGCGGTGCTGTCCAAGGCCAAGCTCGTGATCATGGACGAGCCGACGGCTGCGCTCGGTGTCGCGCAGACACGCGAGGTGCTGGCGCTGATCAAGCGGCTCGCGGAGCAGGGCGTGGCGGTGATGGTCGTCTCCCACAATCTAACCGACGTGTTCGAGGTGGCCGACCGGATTGTCATCCTCTATCTCGGCCAGATGGTCGCTCAAGGCGAGGCGTCCGAATTTGACCCGCTTCGGTCGTCGACTACATGACCACCGGCCGCTCCGAACGCAGGAAGGACTGATGGACGAGCCGCAGGCACCCACCGGGACCGCCGAAGGGCAGGGCTCGGACTCCGCGCCGGACATTGCAGCGATCGCCGCCAATCCGGAGGTGCTGGCCAACTCGTTCGGCGACTTCGTGCGCGCGTACGGGCGACGGATCCGCGCGGGTGAGAGCGGCGCGTTGCCGATCGTCATCGGCCTGATCGTGATCATCATCTTCTTCCAGCTCGAGAGATCGCAATTCGACTCGGCCCAGAACCTGGTCAACCTGGTGGTCCAAGCGTCGATCTACGTGATGCTCGGCGCGGCCGAGTTCTTCCCGCTCGTTCTGTCGGAGGTCGATCTCTCCGTGGGTTGGGTGCTCGGCGTCGGCGGCTTCGCCATCGCCGAGCTGGCGGCGGCTCCGGTCAGTCTCCCGTGGTGGCTGGCCATCATCTTCGGTCTGGCCGGCACCGCGCGCACTCGGCTATGCGCAGGGGACGATCATCACGAGGCTGCACGTGCCGGCGTTCATCGTCACGCTCGCCGGACTGCTGATCTTCCAGGGCGTGGCGCTGGAGCTCGCCGACACCGACCCGACAGCGACTGGTGGTGTGATTTCGGTCTCCAGCACGAGTCCGATCTCCAAGCTCGTCCAAAGCAACATGAGCGTTGCGTTGTCATGGATCGTGCTCGTGGTGGTGGTGGCGATCTTTGCCGCACTGATGATCACGCGCGCCGCGCGACGACGAGCTCATGGACTCAGTGCACCTCCGCTGAGCATCACGCTGGTGCAGATCGCGGCGACTGCGATCGGCGGCGTCGTGCTGGTGTACGTCTGCACGCTCAATCGCGGCAGTCTGCTGATCTCCCTCAAAGGAGTGCCGTGGGTGGTCCCGTTCGTCGGGATCGTGCTGGTGGTCTACTCGATCTTCCTCGGGCGCAGCCGCACCGGTCGCTACATGTACGCGATCGGCTCCAACCCCGAGGCTGCGCGCCGGGCCGGCATCAAGGTTCAGCGCGTGCGGCGCCTCGCCTTCACCCTGAGCGCGTTCACTGCCGGTATCGGCGGCCTGATCTACGCGTCGCAGCTCGGCTCGATCTCGACCGACGTCCCGGGCGGCGACTACACGCTGTACGGCGTGGCGGCGGCCGTGATTGGCGGCGCGAGCCTGTTCGGCGGACGCGGCAAGCCGATCCACGCGCTGCTCGGCGCGCTCGTGATCGCGGTCGTGTTCAATGGGCTGGCGCTGATGGGGGTGAGCGCGGCCGTCCAGTACATGGCGACCGGCATCGTGCTCCTCGTAGCGGCCACGGTCGACGCAACCCTGCGCCGTTCGAAGGCCTAGCCGGCTTCGGCTTCGAGTTCGGCGCGCGCCTTCAGGAGCTCGGCGCGGGCAGCTTCGCCGAGCTCCGGGTACTGCGGATCGATCCTGATCAGCGTGTCGACGAGCACCGCGCCAACCGCCAGCCTCGTGAACCACTTGTGGTCGGCGGGGATCACGTACCAGGGCGCCCACTCGGTGCTCGTGTGGGTCAGCATCTTCGAGAAGGCGCGCTGGTACTCGTCCCAGTGCTCGCGCTCGCGAATGTCGGCGGCAGAGAACTTCCAGTTCTTGTCCGGGCGATCGATCCGCTGCAGGAAGCGCCGGCGCTGCTCCTCCTTTGACAGGTTGAGGAACAGCTTCACGATCTCGATGCCGTTGTCGACCAGGTACCGCTCCCAGTTGTTGATCTCCCGGTAGCGCCGCCGCCAGACGTCGCCGTGTCGCGCCGGGAGGTTCTGCCGCGCGAGCAGTTCAGGATGAACGCGGACGACCAGTACCTCCTCGTAGTGGGAGCGGTTGAAGATCCCGATCTGCCCCCGCGCCGGCAGCCGGGACGCGTACCGCCACAGATAGTCGTGGCTCAGCTCTTCGCTCGAAGGGACCTTGAAGCTGTGGACGAGGACGCCCTGTGGGTTGACGCCGCTCATCACGTGACCGATCGTCCCATCCTTGCCGGCCGCGTCGAGCGCCTGCAGCACCACCAGGAGTCCCTTGCTGTCCTGCGCCGCGAGCCGGGCTTGGTACTCAGCCAGCTGAGCGATGTCCAGCTGAAGCTGCTCGAGACCCTCTTGCTTGGTCCAGTCGGCCCTGTCCCCCGGGTCGTAATCGCGTGAGAGCTTGACGCTCGATCCGGGAGCCACCCGGAAGCGATCGATCAGCTGGGTCAGCTTGGTCGCGCGCCGGTCGCCCATCGATGGCGGACCTTACGCGCTTGGCGCGATTTCGGTGACCGCCTCGTCCACCGAGGAGTAGAAGTGCGCGTCGCCGATCCGCCGAGTCAGGCCGGCCCGGGTCAAGGTTGGCCCGGACCGTATCGCCGGCCCGTGCGATCGCGAACGCGATCCGCCGGCGCTCGAGCTCGTCGAGTAACTCGCCGAGCACGCGCGCTCCCGTGAAGTCGATGTCGTGCATACCGACGACGTCGAGCACGAGCGCCCGCGCCGGCTCGCGCCGGCTGTCGAGGGCGCGCTTCAGGTTGGCGGCGAAGTGGGTCGCGTTCGCGTACCACAGGGACTCCGTGAACAGCACGACGAGTACGCCCGACACCTCGGTGGCGTGGTTGCGACGGTCCTCGAGCGGTGCCCAGCTGGTGGTCCCGGGGATCCGCCCGAGCGGGTGCAGATTGGCGCGATTGGAGATACGCGTGCGATCGAGGATCGCCAAGCCGACCGCCACGCCGATTCCCTGCACCACGCCGACGAACGCCACCGTCAGCAAGGTGATGATGGCAAGCGCGAATTCGATCTTGTTGAAGCGCGCCGATCGCCTTCAGGTCGCCGACGTGGAAAAGATGGGTCGCGACGTACACGAGCACGCCGGCGAGCGTGGCCAGCGGCAGGTCCTTGAGCAGCCCGGCGGCGGGTATCAGCGCGATGATCCCAGCCGCCGCAAGCAGTCCCGCAAGCTGAGAGCGGCCCCCGGCGGAGACGACCGCGCCGGTCCGCGGCGGGCTCGCGTTGACCGGAAAGGCGCCTGCGAATCCGGCCAGGACGCTCCCAGCGCCGACACCGAGCAGGTCCTGCCCGGTGTCGACCGGACGTCCGCTGTGCTCGGCAAAGGCACTGCTCGTCGCGGCAGTCTGCGTCATGACGACGAGCGCCACCACGCCGGCGATCGGAGCTACCTGGCCGAGCTCGGTGAACGAGAACCCCGGCAAACCGAAGTGGGGCGCTCCGTGGGCAAAGGTGCCCAGCACGGCGACTCCGTGGGCGTGCAGGTGTGCCGCGGAGACCAGCACCGTCGACGCAATCAGTCCGATAAGCGCGCCCGGAATCCGACGGTCGATCCGCTGCGCGCCGAACGCGATGGCGAACACGCCCACGCCGATGCCGACCGTCCACCCACTCGTGTGACCGAGATGCTCGACGGCGGTGGCGATCCGGTGCAGGGTGCTGCCGCCGGCGCCGTGGACGCCGAGCAGATCCGGCAGCTGATGGACCACGATCAGCACTGCGATCCCGGCCAGGAAGCCGGTGATGATCGGTGTCGACAGGAACTCGGCGAGCCACCCCAGCCGAAGCAGCCAGACCAGCGCGACGATCACACCCACCGTGACGGCGAGGATCGCGACGAGCTCGTAGTAGCGCGGTGAGCCACTGCTCGCCAGGTGCGCGATCCCGACCGCGAACAGGGGCGCGATGGTTGAGTCGGCGCCGACCGAAAGCTGCGGGCTCGAGCCGAGCATGGCGAACATCACGGTGCCGGCTATGAACGCGTACCAGCCCGTCACGGGCGGCATCCCGGCCAGACGCGAAGTCGCGAGCTGTTCCGGCACCGCTATCACCAACAGAGTTACCGCGGCGACGAGGTCCGCGGTCAGCCAAGCAGGGCGGTAGCCCCGTAGCGAGGAGAGCAATGGCGCCGCGCGAAGCCCAGTGCGCGCGGCGCGATCGCCATTCAGCTCTTGCGCGACGCGGCCGTCCTCCGCGCGGCGGGCTTCTTCGCGGCCGTGGTCGACTTGCGCGTGGTCGTGGACTTGCGCGTGGTCGTGGACTTGCGCGTGGTGGCCGCCGGCTTGCGGGCTGCGGTGCGGGTGGTGGTGTTTGCCGGAGCGACCGCTTTCGCCGCCTTCTCGAGGTCCTTCAGCAGCTGCGCGTTGGTCTTCTTCGTGTCGCGCTGAAGTGTGGAGAGCGTCTTCGAGAAACCTCTGTACGCGGTCTGCGCATTTCTGCCGGTCCCTGTGCCGGCGACCTGCAATGCCTTGCTCGCGTCTTCGAGCGCGCGCTCGAGACGACGGGTTGCCTGCTCGACCTGTCGACGGTTCGGCGGCTTCGGAGCAGCCTTGGCGACTGCCGCACGAGCGCGGCCGGTGGTGGTGGCTGGTTTCCTCGCGGGCGGCATGTTTTGGTGGACCTCCTCGGTCTCTCTGTACTGCGTAGCAAGTTGCAGGCGGCAGCTTACGAAGTTCCGCAGTCAAATGGGGATTGTCTGCAACGCGAGCGAGCCGATTTCTCGCGCGGGTAGATTGATCACATGCCCACCGCCCCGCTCGGTACGCCCGCGCCGCCGCCGACGGGTGCCAACGCAATGAAGGCGACGCTGACCACCGAGCGGTTCAGTGACCCAGCGTGGATCTATGAGCGCAAGCTCGACGGCATCCGCTGCATTGCTGTGCGCGACGCCGGTGAGGTTCGTTTGCGGTCGCGCAACGATCTCTCCCTGAATGGCCGCTATCCGGAACTGGCCCGGGCGCTGAACGACGAGCCCTGCGAGCGTTTCGCCGTCGACGGTGAGGTGGTCGCGTTCGACGGTTCGCAGACCAGCTTCGCGAAGCTAGCCCAGCGAGGGCAGCACCACGTCCCCGTCTTCTACTACGTGTTCGACATCCTGTGGCTCGATGGGCGCGACGTTCGCGCGCTGCCGCTGAAGACGCGCAAGCGGCTGCTGAAGCAAGCGCTGTCGTTCCAAGGTCACGTACGGTTCACGCAGCACCGCAATGAGAGGGGCGAGGAGTTCTTCGCCGAGGCCTGCCGGAAGGGGTGGGAAGGGCTAATCGCCAAGCGGGCCGACAGCGCGTACGCGGATGGTCGCTCGCGTGATTGGCTGAAGTTCAAGTGCGAGCAGGGGCAGGAGCTCGTGATCGGTGGCTACACCGCACCGCAGGGGTCGCGTTCGCATTTCGGCGCGCTGCTGCTGGGCTACTACGAGGACGGGAAGCTGAGGTATGCCGGCAAGGTCGGCACCGGATTCGACGAGCGGATGCTCGCGTCGTTGGGCGCGCAGATGGAGAAGCTCGCCACCGAAGAGCCTCCGTTCGCGGACGCGGCGTCGATCAAGGAGCGGCACGTCACCTGGATCAAGCCGAAGCTCGTCGCGCAGGTGGGGTTCAGCGAGTGGACGGGCGCCGGGCGGTTGCGCCACCCTCGCTTTCTCGGGCTGCGAGACGACAAGGCGGCGACCGAGGTGGTGCGCGAGCGATGAAGATCGGCCGTCGCACGATCAACATCACGCACGCCGACAAGGCGCTGTTCGCCGACCCGACGGTGACCAAGCGAGACCTTGCCACGCACTACGAGCGCGTCGCGCCGGCGATGGTGCCCCACGCGCGCGACCGGCCGCTCGCGCTGCAGTCGTTTCCCCAGGGAATCGACGGCAAGGGGTTCTTTATGAAATCGGTGCCCGATTACTTCCCTGAGTGGATCAAGCGCGCGGAGGTTCCGAAGAAGGGAGGTGTCAACATCCAGGTACTCGCGAACGACGCCGCCACGCTCGTCTATCTCGCCGGGCAGAACGTGGTCACGCCCCACATCTGGCTCTCGCGGATTGATCGGCTGCGCCAGCCCGACCGGCTGATCATCGACCTCGATCCCTCGCCCGGGATCGGGTTCGCGGCGGTCCGCGCGGCGGCTCGCGCCGCGGGTGAGCGGCTGCGCGACCAAGGCTTGCGGCCCTACGCGATGGTCACTGGGTCGCGCGGGATCCACGTCGTCTGCCCGCTACGGCGAGGGCCGGGGTTCGGCGACGTGCACGCGTACGCACGCGCGCTGGCGGAGGCGATGGTGGATGATGACCCCAAGCGGCTGACCCTCGAGTGGAAGCGCGCCGACCGCGGCGCGCGCATCTATCTCGACGTCAACCGCATCAACTATGCGCAGCACGCGGTGGCGCCGTACGCGGTCCGACCGCGCCGGCGCGCTCCGGTGGCCATGCCGATCCACTGGGAGGAGCTCGAGGACCCGAAGCTGAAGCCGGACCGCTGGACGGTCCGTACGGCCGCCGACCGGCTGGAGTCCGAAGGCGATGCCTGGAAAGGGATCGCCGGCGATGCCGTGGCCCTCCCGAAGCGACGTCGCTGACCACTCACAGGCGTCAGGCGCGCGCGCGGGTGAGTGCCGGATGCGTCATTCGGGTAAGCCGAGCCCATGAACGTTCTCGTGCTGACCAGTGAGGCGATCGACGCGGAGCAGCTGAGGGACGCGCTCGGCGGAGACGTCGATCCGACCGATACGCAGGTGATGGTGGTAGCGCCGGCGCTGCACGACAGCCCGATCAAGTTCTGGTTCTCCGACGCCGACGACGCGATCGCCAGGGCCGAGCAGGTGAGCCGCCAGACGGTGGAGCAGCTCGAAGGGGCGGGGGTGGCGGCGAGCGCGGACACCGGGGAGAGCGATCCGCTCGATGCCGTCGAGGACGCGCTGCGGACGTTCCCCGCCGACCGGATCGTGGTCTTCACTCACCCTGAGGGCGAGCAGCAGTACAGAGAGGACTTCGACCCCTCGGAGCTCGAGCAGCGTTTCGGGGTCCGGGTTGAGCAGGCGACCGTCGCCCCGACCAGCTAGGCGAGCTTTGACCTCAGGGCCAGTGCGTTGGCGGGCGCGTACCCCTGCCAATCGTTGTTGAAGTACACCCACACGGCCTCGCGCCGGCGCCACTGGGCGATCCGGTGTGCCCAGGTGCGCAGTTCGGTTTCCGAATAGTTCCCGCCCCGGCCGCGATGGCCGTAGTGGAAACGGACGAAGCGCCAGGAAGTGGTCGCCTCGTAGGTCTGGAACGGTCGCGACGGATGGTCGCCGATCGTCAGCGCGACGCCGCGCGCCCGGAGCGCTTCCATCACCTCGGGCACGAACCAGCTGGGGTGGCGGAACTCGATCGTGTGCAGGCCATCCGGCAGCAGCCCGAGCCACTCGTTCAACCGCTCATCGTCGCGGTGGAAGTTCTCCGGAAGCTGCCACAACACGACCCCGAGCCGTCCGGCCTCGATCAGCGGCTCGAGCGGCTCGTAGAAGCGGCGGATCCCCTCGGCGATCTCGTGCAGCCGCCGCACGTGGGTCAGGTACCGCGACGCCTTGACCGTGAACGTGAACCCGGTGGGCGTGGTCCGGACCCAGCCTTCCACGGCCGAGCGGCGCGCCAGCCGGTAGAAGGTCGAGTTGACCTCCACCGTGTCGAACCGCTCGGCGTACGACGCCAGCCACAGGCGCTGGGGAGTGCGAGGGGGATAGAAGCGCTCGCGCCAGTCGGCGTACTGCCATCCGGAGCAGCCGATGCGTACCCGCTCGGTCACTCGGGTAGCCGTCGGGAAGGATGCAGATGTCGTTGACCGGCAACGATTACCCGCCGGCGCCCGTCCCCGAGCGCCCGACCAAGCGGGCGCTGACCGAAGCGATTACCCGCTGCCGCGCCTGCGACCTGTGGGAGGGGGCAACCCAGCCGGTGCTCGGCGAGGGGCCGCTGAAGGCCCACGTGATGCTGGTGGGCGAGCAGCCCGGAGACCGCGAGGACGTCGAGGGCCACCCCTTCGTCGGACCCGCCGGGCGCGTGCTCGACCGCGGGCTCGAGCGCGCCGGGATCGCGCGCGAGGACGCGTTCGTGACGAACGTGGTCAAGCACTTTCGCTACAAGCAGCGAGGCAAGCGGCGGATCCATCAGACGCCTGACCGCTGGCAGGTCAACGCATGCCTGCCGTGGTTGCGGGCCGAGCGCGCGCTGATCAACCCCGCTGCGGTAGTGCTGCTCGGCGCGACTGCCGCCCAGGCGCTCCTGGGGCCGTCGATCAGGATCGGCCGCGACCGCGGCCGGCCGATCGACTCCGACCTGGCCGAGCTGGTGACGATCACGGCGCATCCGTCGTCGATCCTGCGGGCGCGCGACGAGCCCGAGCGCGAGCAGGCGATGGAGGCGTTCATCGACGATTTGAGAGGGGTGGCGGAGTGGCTGGCCAAGAGGTAGTCGTTGTCACCGGCGCATCGGCCGGGATCGGCCGGGCGATCGCCAAGGAGTTCGGCCGCCACGGCGCCAGCGTCGGGTTGATCGGTCGCGGCCGAACGGGCCTCGAGGGCGCCGCTCACGACGTCCGGTGCGCCGGCGGCCGGGCATTCATCGCCACCGCGGACGTGGCCGACGCCCAGGCGGTCGAAGCGGCGGCCGAGGCGATCGAGCGCGAGCTGGGCCCGATCGATATCTGGGTCAACAACGCGATGACTACCGTGTTCGCCTTCTTCGACGACGTCGAGCCAGACGAATACGCGCGCGCGACCAACGTCACCTATCTGGGAACCGTGTGGGGGACCAAGGCGGCGCTGAAGCGTTTCAAGCCGCGGGACCGGGGGACAATCGTCCAGGTCGGCTCGGCCCTGGCCTACCGAGGCATTCCCTTGCAGGCGCCCTACTGCGGCGCCAAGCATGCGATCAAGGGCATGTTCGAGTCGTTGCGCTGCGAGTTGCGTGCGCAGGGCAGCAACGTTCACCTGTCGATGGTGCAGCTGCCGGGACTGAACACCCCCCAGTTCGACCACTGCCTGAGCAAGATGCCGCGTCATCCTCAGCCGGTGCCGCCGATCTATCAGCCCGAGGTCGCCGCTCGCGCCGTCTACTGGGCCGCGCACCACCGCCGGCGCGAGCTGTACGTCGGGTTTCCGACCGTCTACACGATCATCGGCAACAAGCTCGCGCCGTGGTTGGCGGAGCGGTACCTGGCCAAGACCGCGGTCGACGGCCAGCAGACCGACCAGCCGTTCGACGGCGAGGCGACCGTGAACCTGTTCGAGCCCACGGACGAGAACCACGACGACGGGCCGCACGGGATGTTCGACAGCCAGGCGCACGACCGCAGCCCGCAGGCGTGGCTCAGTCGCCACCGGATCGCAGTGGGGCTGGCAGCCGGGGCGGCAATCGCAGCGACCGGCGCGGCCGCGCTGACTCACCGCGGCTGACCCGCTTGCCGTCGAGCCGCTCGGCGAGCCTCGACGCGAGCGCCATGATCGTCAGCGCCGGGTTGGCCGAGCCCTGAGTCGCCATCACGCTTCCATCGGCGATGAACAGGTTGGGCAATTCCCACACACGATGGTCGGAGTCGACGACGCTGTGCTCTGGATCGGACCCCATCCGGCAGCCGCCGACTAAGTGGGCGTACCGATCGATCTCCAGGATGTCCTGCGCCTCGGCAGCCGCCAGGATCCGGCGCAGCGTCTCCTTGGCATAGGCGATGTTCTTACGGTCGTTCTCGCACTGTGAGTAGTCCATCCGCGCGACCGGGAGTCCGTGGCCGTCGGTCACGCCGGAGGCGAGCGTGACTCGGTTCTCCGGCAGCGGCAGCAGTTCGGACAGCGCGCCGAGCGTGAACCAGTGGTTGTAGTCGCGCATGTACTCACGCAGCGCCTGGCCCCAATGTCCGGCGGCCAGCACGTGCTCGGCCCACGCGATCGGCAACGGTCCGACGGTCTGGATCGAGAAGCCCCGCTCGAAGCCCCGCTCGGGGTCGGTTTCGTAGAACTGCTCGGAACTGATCTCCGGCGGTGGCGCCTTGTACATCCGCATCTCCATCGGGAACCGACCAGCGACCTGCGGGGCGCCCTGGACCATCACGCAGCGGCCGAGCTGGTCCGCGCCATTGCCGATCCCATGGGGAAACCGCGAGCACGCCGAGTTGAACAGCAACCGGGGACTCTCGATCGAGTAGCCGGCGACGGCCACGGCGGCACCCCGCTGCAGCCATTCAGAGCCATCCTGGTCGAAATATTGGACACCGACGGCACGGCCGCTCGCTTCGTCGACCACCACGCGAGAGGCCATGCACTCCGCGCGGACCTCGACGCCGTGTTCGATTGCGTCGGGAAGGTGGGTGACCAGCGGTGAAGCCTTCGCGTTGACCTTGCACCCCTGCAGGCAGAAGCCCCGGTAGATGCAGTGCGGGCGGTTGCCGAAGGCCCCGTTGGTGATCCCCACGGGCCCCACGCGCATGTCGATCCCGATCCGCCGGGCCCCCTCGCGCGCGAGCTCGGCGCCACCGGTGACCGGATGGGGCGTGTGCGGGTAGCGGTGGGGATCGCCCCACGGCCAGCTGTCGCCCGACACCGGCAGCTCGAGCTCGAGCCGCTCGTAGTGACGCCGCAGGTCGGAGTAGGAGATCGGCCAGGACTCGAAATCGGAGGGATGAAAGCGCGGGCAGTAACCGGCGTAGTGGACCATCGAGCCGCCGACCCCGCGGCCGGAGTTGTTCTTGCCCAGCTCGACCGGATCGGTGCCGCCGATGATCCGCTCCTCGTTCCAGAACAGCTTGTGCGAGCCCGCCTCGTCGGACACCCAATCGCGGTCTGGGTCCCAGAACGGGCCAGCGTCGAGCACCACGATCTTCCAGCCCCGGCGCGCGAGCCGTTGCGCGAGCGTGCTGCCGCCGGCGCCCGCGCCGACGATCACCAGGTCGACTTCGTAGTCGGTGTCGTAGTGGGCCATCCGTTCGGTCGGCACCGCGCGCCGATGGACATCGAGCAGGAACGCGGAGTCGTTGTCGGGCGGCCGCAGTGCCCCGCGCGCGAACGTGCGCAGCGTGTGGCGCACCGATGTCATTGCGTGTCCAGCACCGGGTCAGTGTCCGCCGCCGCCGCGCCCTCCCAGTTCTCTCGCTGCCCAACTCCGAACCGCGCATACCCGCGCGGATACGCCGGACCGCCGAACCCGATTTCGTTCCATGCCCACGGGTGGGAGTAGAACTCGCTCAGCACGGCGCGCATCACGACGGCCCAGGCCCGGGCACACGGGAGCGAGTCCCAGACCTGGCCGTGCAGCTTGCCCTCGGAGAAGGCACCGACCACGTCGCGCTGGACGTCCGGCGGCGCTGCGGCGAACCCGCCGCTCACACCGTGCTGGACGACGGCCGAGTCGAGCCCGGCGGCGACCCGGCGCCAGGTCTCACGGTCGTCGGGCATGTCGTCGTATCTGTAGCCGTCAAGCTTTGCTTCGAACAGCTTGGCGTCGACCATGTTGAGCACCGGGACCTTGGGCTCTCGATCCTGGGCGAGGACGATGTCGCAGAAGGCGCCGAGCGTCACCGTCTCGCCGTGGGTGAAGAAGCGGATGTCAGGAACCTCGTCGACCCGCGAGACGACCAACTTCCGGGTGACGTCGTCCCAATGGGGCGCTTGCGCGAGCACGTTGTAATCGGGATAGCGGCCGTGCATCTGCGGCGTGATCCCGTTGCGCTGCCGCGGCAGTTCCTCGGGCGACGCCGGCTCGCCGTCGCCTCGCACGTTAGGCAGATGCGACGGAAGCGAAAAGTCGCGGCCGCTCACTGCTCGCGCCCGAACACCGCCGCCGCAACTCCCATGCCGCCGACCAGGGCCAGTGAGCCGGGGGCGAGGAGGGGCGGGCCCATCACAACGTTGAACAGGGGCTCGTTGAATCCACCCGGCTTCCGGGCGACGCCGCGGACGTGGGTGATCACTCCGATCAGCCCATCGGCGCAGTACAGGGCCGAGATGAGCGGCAGCCAGGTCCGCGCCGCGCGCTCGGATCGCACGCCGGCGACGCCCGCCGCGGTCAGGGCGGGCGAGAGCACGACGGGCGTCCACATCCACTTGTCGCCGAACGAGCCGCGGAAGTGCTCGAAGTAGATCTCGAGGCCGAGCGGGAGCGCGCTGAACGCGGTCACCCCGGCCAGCGTGCGCTGCATCCGCCCTTGACGAACGTTCTTCCACCAGCGACTAAGCGGCGGCATAGCGCTCCGCATCCGCGCGTTTGAGTTCTAGGCCGTTGCCCGGCCGCCCGAGGTCGGGGTACAGCGCCCCCCGGCGCGGCGAAACGACCCCGTCGAACAGCAACTGCTCGATCCGCGTGTGATCGTGGAAGTACTCGAGGTGCACGAGCTGCGACAGGGCGAGCCCGGGATGCAGATGGATCGACGGGCCGCAGTGCAGTGACAGCGGCACGCGGTGCGCGGCGCACAGCGCGTCCACGCGGAGCAGTTCGGTGATCCCGGCGCAGCGCGTGACGTCGGCCTGCAGTACATCGACGGCGCCGGCTTCGAGCATCCGGCGGAAGTAGCCGACGTCGTACCCGTACTCGCCGGCGGCGATTCGCAGCGGCGTCGGGACGCGGTCACGGAGCAGTGCCAACCCGTCCAGATCGTCAGAGGTGACGGGCTCCTCGAACCAGCTGACGCCAGCCTCGGCGACGAATTGCCGCCCCAGTGTGAGCGCCTGCTTGCGGGTGTACGCGCCGTTGGCGTCAACGTACAACTCGGTCTCGGGTCCGATCGCCTCGCGCGCGGCACGGACCCGGGCAGGGTCCTCGGAGGGCGAGGAGCCGATTTTCATCTTCACCCGGGGGATCCCCTCCTGCACCCAGCCCGAGAGCTGTGCCTCGAGCCGCTCCACCGGGTACGCGGTGAACCCGCCTGAGCCATATACGGGGACGGACGGGTTGATCGCACCCAGCAGCACGCACAGCGGCAGGTCGAGCAGCCGCGCCTTCAGATCCCACAGCGCAGTGTCGACGGCGGCGATCGCCATCGATGTGATCCCGGGCCGCCCGAGGTTGCGGATCTCGTGGACCATCTTCCCCCAGGCGCGCGGGGGCGCGAGCGCGTCGGTGCCGCGGACGACGCCGGCCAGCTTTGAGGAGACGAGCTTGGCCGTGCTGACGTCGGCGTAGGTGTAGCCGAGACCGCAGTGCTCGCCGGCGTGGGCCTCGACGACGACGATCGTCGTGGCATCCCACGCGAGCGTGCCGTCCGCCTCAGGCGCGTCGGTCGGGATCGTGTAGGCGCCGACCTCGAGCCGCTCGACCGGCACCTCCACCGTTCGCTCGATCGTCGTCGAGGTCATCGGTTCGGCAGGAATTCCTGGACCTTCTGCTTGAAGGACTGGCGGATGATCTCGCGCGTGTTCGGGTCGCCGGCGGCCATGGCCGAGGTGAGCGCGCGCGCCTGCTCGATCGTGATGTGCGGCGGGAGCGGGGGAACCTCAGGATCGGTCACCGCCTCGTAGACCACCGGCCGCCCCGCCGACAGGGCTTCGTCCCAGGCCGGACCGACCTGTTCCGGCGAATCGACCCGGATTCCATGCAGCCCGATCAATTCGGCGTAACGAGCGTATGGGAAGTCCGGGAGGTCCTGCGAGGCCTCGAACTTGGGATTCCCCTCCATCGCGCGCTGCTCCCAGGTCACCTGATTCAGGTCGCGGTTGTTCAACACCAAGACGATCAGCCGCTGATCTGACCAGTGTTCGCGGTACTTGGCGATCGTGATCAGCTCGTTGATCCCGTTCATCTGCATCGCCCCGTCCCCGACGAGCGCGAACACGGGACGATCGGGAAAGGCGAACTTTGCCGCGATCGCGTACGGCACACCGGGCCCCATCGTCGCCAGCGTCCCCGACAACGAGGCCTTCATCCCGGCCCGTAGCTTGACGTCACGTGCGTACCAGTTGGCCGAGGAGCCCGAATCTGAGCTGATGATGGCGCCGTCGGGCAGCCGCTTGGAGAGCTCGTGGAAGACGAGCTGCGGATTGATCGGGTCCGCGCTGAGCTGCGCGCGGCTGTCCATCAGGCTCCACCACTCGACGATCTCGTGCTCGAGCTTCTCGCGCCAGGCTCGGTCCTCCTTGCGCTGCAGGCGCGGGAGCAGCGCCTTCAGCGTCTCGGCGCTGTCGCCGATCAAGTTGACCTCCATCGGGTAGCGGATCCCGATCATCTTGCCGTCGATGTCGATCTGCACCCCCCGGGCCTGGCCCTCCTCGGGCAGGAACTCCGAGTACGGGAAGCTGGAGCCGACCATCAGCAGCGTGTCGCAGTCCTGCATCATCGTCCAGCTGGGCTTGGTCCCGAGCAGACCGATCGAGCCGGTCACGAACGGGAGATCGTCGGGCAGCGCCGCCTTGCCGAGGAGCGCCTTGGCC
Organism: uncultured Solirubrobacterales bacterium; assembly: GCA_963794825.1. Classification (GTDB taxonomy): domain Bacteria; phylum Actinomycetota; class Thermoleophilia; order Solirubrobacterales; family Solirubrobacteraceae; genus Palsa-465. The sequence continues at coordinate 321,955 of CAWCFB010000003.1, read as the reverse complement.
ACGCCCGCGCCGAGCAAGTCGGCGATCGCCATCACCTCGTCGGCGGCGTGCAAGGCACCTTGGCCCACGAGCATGGCGACGCGCTCGCCCGCGTTCAGGACCTCCGCGGCGCGGTCGAGCTCGGCCTCGCTGGGAACCACGCGGGGCCGCGTATAGCCCGGGCCCGAGTGCACGGTTCCGTGGGCGTGCGGCGGCTGCTCCACGGCATCGGCCTCCTGCAGGTCGTTGGGGATGATGAGCGCGGTCACCGTCCGCTCGGCCAGCGCGATCCGGCAGGCGCGATCGACCAGATGGCGAATCTGCGCGGGGACCATCGCCATCTCCACGTACTCGTGTGCGACGTCCTTGAACAGGGTCGTCAGGTCGACCTCCTGCTGGTAGTTGCCGCCGAGACCGGCGCGCGCCTGCTGGCCGACGATCGCCACCACCGGCTGATGGTCGAGCTTGGCGTCATAGAGGCCATTCAGCAGGTGGATCGCTCCCGGGCCGGAGGTGGCGAGGCAGACCCCCAGCTCGCCGGTGAACTTCGCGTGCGCGCAGGCCATGAACGCCGCCATCTCCTCGTGCCGCGTCTGGATGAACTCGGGCCGGCCGGCGGGATGCGACCCGTTACTCGAGCGTCCGAACGCGCCGAGCAGCCCATTGATCCCGTCGCCGGGGAACCCGTAGATCCGGTTGACGCCCCAGGTGCTCAGCCGCTTGAGTAGGAAATCGCCAACCGTCTCGCTCATTCGCCATCCGCTCCTTGTCGCGCTTGCTCCATCCCTGAGTCGCTACCCGGGCGCAAGGGGGGGCTAACTCCGGCTCAACGCCTGTTGTATGGCTACTGACGCATCGATGTGGGCCAGGTGGGTGAGGGCTTGGGGGAAGTTGCCGCGGGCCTCGCCGCGCCGCGGATAGAACTCCTCGGAGAACAGCCCGACGTCATTGGCGCAGGCGACCGTCCGGTCGAAGACTCCCCGAGCCTCGTCGATATCTCCGATCTGGGCGAGCGCTTCGGCGAGCCAGAACGAGCAGCACAGGAATGCCCCCTCGTGTCCGCCGAGGCCGTCGTCGCGGCGGTAGCGGTAAAGCAATCCGTCGGCGTCGAGTTCCTCTCGGATCGCCGCGATCGTGCGCAGCATGCGCTCGTCGTTCCAATCGATGTACTCGACAGTCGGCAGCAACAGCAGCGCCGCGTCGAGGTCGTCGTGGCCGAAGGCCTGCACGTAGATGCCCCGCTTGGCGTCGTACCCGCGGCTGTCGATTGCCTCACGCAGCTCGTCCCGAGCCCGTTGCCAGCGCCGCGTGGGTGCCTGGCGCATGCACTCCTCCGCGAGCCGCAGGCCGCGGTCGATCGCCGCCCAGCACAGCACTTTGGAGTGGACAAAGTGCTGGGGCTTGCCGGGCCACTCCCAGATTCCGCAGTCGGGCTCCTCCCAGGTCTCCGCGGCGCGGTCGATCAGCGACACCAAGAAGCGCCAGTGGTCGTCGTCGGGCGAGTTGCCCCGCCGGTGCCAGCGCCAGGTTAGGTTGACCAGCTCCCCGAAGGCATCGAGCTGGCGCTGGTCCGACGCACCGTTGCCGACGCGCACGGGGCCGCGTCCGCGGTAGCCCTCGAGATCGTCGACGATCTGGGTACCGATCCGCCGCTCGCCGCCGATTCCGTAGACGATGCGGAGGTCCTCCGCGTGCCCGGCGGCCGAGCGGATGATGAAGCCGCGGAACGCGTCCGCTTCGTTGACGCAGCCGATCGCCGCGAAGGCGCGCGAGCTGAAGCTCGAGTCGCGAACCCAGGCGAACCGGTAGTCCCAGTTGCGGTCGCCGTCCATGGCCTCGGGCAGCGACGTTGTCGGCGCCGCCACCACCGCTCCGGTCGGCTCGTAGGTGAGCGCCTTGAGCACGATCCCGGACTGCCGTGCGGGGCCGTCAATGTCGACCCCCGAGGACCACTCGCGCCAGCGGGCGATCGTCTGCTGCACGCGCTGATCGAGCTGTTCGTTGTCGGGCTCGGAGGCAACCTGCTCCTCGATCGCCTCGGGGCGGCAGTAGCGGAGCGTCAGCCGGACCGTCTCGCCGGCCGCCACGGTGATCGTCGCGGCGAGAGCATGGTCGTCCTCGGTCTCGAGCTCGCGTTCGCACCAGATCAACAGGCCATCATCGCCCCCGGTCGCGCTGTACAGCCGTTCGCCGTGGCGCCGGATCCAGGGCCGCACGCCGCCGTAGTCGAACACTGGCGCGACCCGCACCTCGAACTCAACCGCGCCCCGCACGCCTTCGATGATCCGCACGATCTCGCGCTCGTCGCCCTCCATGGTGAAGCAGTCGGTCAGCCGAGCCTCGCCCTCGCCGGCGAACGTCGTGCACAGGACGAGGGTGTCGTCGAGATACTCGCGATGGCTCTCGAGCGGCCCGGTCGGCGTCACCGAGCAGTGCCCGCCGCGATCCCAATCGAGCAGCCGCCCAAACGTGCTGCCCGAATCGAACCGGGGCAGGCAACACCAATCAATGGAGCCACAGCGCGACACCAGGGCTGCGCTGTGGCAGTCGCCGATCAGCGCGTAGTCGTCGATCGGCGGATAGCGGTCCTCCGTGCTAGTGGGCGACTGGCACCTGCTCTTCTGCGCCGCTGGACTGCGCGCCCCGACGGGCCGCTTCGGCCTGGATCAGCTGGCGGTTTACATGATCCCAGTCGAGGTTGCGGAAGAACGCCTCGACGTACTGCTTGCGACCGTCGGGGGTGGCGCCGAAGTCCCGCACGTACGCATGCTCGTACACGTCGATGCAGAGCACCGGGACCATGTTGTAGACGGCCCACAGATTCTGGGTGTCCATGATGTAGTTGAACAGCGAGCCGTCGTTGAGGTCGTAGCCGACCATCACCCAGCCACGGGCGGCTGAGGCAGCCTTGCGGACAGCCTGCTGCCATTCGTCGAGCCCGCCGTGGAATTCTGACTCGATCAGCTCGGCAAACCGTCCGTTCGGCTCACCGCCCTCGCCGCCGAGATGGCCGAAGTACAGGTCATGGTTCTTGAAGCCGAGCAGCGCGAACGTGTAGTCGACGGACACCGCCCGCAGCTGCGAATAGACCTGGTTACCCTCGATCTCCGAGTACTTGAACTCGTTGAGGAGCTTCCGGCACTCGTTGGTCTTCTTGACGTATCCCTCGTACAGCTTGTAGTGGTCCTCCATCGTCTGCCTGGAGATTCCGTCGAGATCCTTCTCGAGTGAGGCGAACTTGCGCGGCTTGATCTCGTCCCAGGGCATCGTGTCTCCCTTCTCTTTTATGTCGTTGATGCGGACCTTTCCGTTTGGGAGCCCATCTAATCGAGTCGACACAGTTGGCACTCTGCTGGGAATTTGTTTGAGTTCGCCTCAGACCGGGTAGCAAAGCTGGTTGACTCTGGAGCGGAAAGAGGCGGAATGACAAAAGTGGTGGTGGGCGAAGGACGCCGCGGCGCGGCCCGCACGGACGCGGGCGCCAACGGTGGCGACGGGAGCGGTCAGACCGACGCACTCACGCGCCTCGAGGAGGCACTCCGCGCCGCCGCCGCCGGCGACTTCAGCGTGCGTCTTCCAGGTCGGCGCCGCGGCGCGATCGGCCGCGTCGAGTCCGCCTACAACGAACTCGCTGCCCGCAACCAGGCCCTCGAATCGGAGCTCGTGCGGATCAGCCGTACGATCGGCCGCGAGGGCAGGATGACCGAGCGCGCCCGGCTGGCCGAGGCCGAGGGTGCCTGGCATAGCTCGATCGCGTCGGTGAACGGCCTGATCGATGACCTCGTGCGTCCGACCACCGAGCTAGCCCGCGTGATCGTTGCGGTCGCCGAGGGCGACCTCTCGCAGAAGATGGCGCTCGAGATCGAGGGTCAGCCGGTCAAGGGCGAGTTCGCCCGCATCGGGACCACCGTCAACGCGATGGTCGATCAGCTCTCCGCGTTCGCCGACGAGGTGACGCGAGTCGCCCGCGAGGTCGGCACCGAGGGCAAGCTGGGCGGTCAGGCTGCCGTGCCGGGTGTCGCCGGCACCTGGAAGGGCCTCACCGACAACGTCAACTTCATGGCACGCAACCTGACCGACCAGGTCCGCAACATCGCCGACGTGACGACCGCCGTGGCAAACGGCGACCTGTCGCGCAAGATCACGGTCGACGCGCAAGGCGAGATCCTCGAGCTGAAGAACACGGTCAACACGATGGTCGATCAGCTCTCCGCATTCGCTGATCAGGTGACGCGAGTGGCGCGCGAGGTCGGCACGGAGGGGATCCTCGGCGGCCAAGCGGAGGTGCCGGGTGTCGCCGGCACGTGGAAGGACCTGACCGACTCGGTCAACTTCATGGCCCGCAACCTGACCGATCAGGTCCGCAACATCGCCGACGTTACGACTGCGGTGGCGAACGGCGACCTGTCGCGCAAAATCACGGTCGACGTGCAGGGCGAGATCCTCGAGCTGAAGAACACCGTCAACACGATGGTCGATCAGCTGTCGGCGTTCGCCGACGAGGTCACGCGCGTCGCGCGCGAGGTCGGCACCGAAGGCAAGCTCGGTGGTCAGGCCGAGGTGCCTGGCGTGGCCGGCACCTGGAGCGACCTGACCGACAACGTCAACTTCATGGCCGGCAACCTCACCGATCAGGTCCGCAACATCGCCCAGGTGACGACCGCGGTGGCCCAGGGGGACCTGTCGAAGAAGATCACGGTCGACGCCCGCGGCGAGATCCTGGAGCTGAAGGACACGATCAACACGATGGTGGATCAGCTCCGGTCCTTCGCCGCCGAGGTGACGCGCGTCGCGCGCGAGGTCGGCACGGAAGGCATTCTCGGCGGCCAGGCCGAGGTCGAAGGCGTGTCAGGTACGTGGAAGGGCCTGACCGAGAACGTCAACCAAATGGCCTCGAACCTGACCACCCAGGTGCGAAGCATCGCCCAGGTGACGACGGCCGTTGCCAACGGCGACCTCAGCCGCAAGATCACGGTCGACGCCAAAGGCGAGGTCGAGACGCTGGCGGAGACGATCAACCGGATGGTCGATCAGCTACGTTCGTTCGCCGCCGAGGTGACCCGCGTCGCGCGCGAGGTCGGTACCGAGGGCATCCTCGGTGGCCAGGCCCAGGTGCCGGGCGTCGCGGGGACATGGAAGGACCTGACCGACAACGTCAATTTCATGGCCCGCAACCTGACCGACCAGGTGCGAAACATCTCTCAGGTCGCGACCGCGGTCGCCAACGGAGATCTGACGCAGACGATCACCGTCGACGCCCGGGGGGAGATTCTCGAGCTCAAGCAGACGCTGAACCGGATGATGGCTCAGCTCTCGAGCTTCGCCGCCGAGGTGACGCGCGTGGCGCGCGAAGTCGGTACCGAGGGCAAGCTCGGCGGCCAGGCCGAGGTCGAAGGGGTCTCCGGCACCTGGCGGCGGCTGACCGAGTCGGTAAACCAGCTCGCCGGCAATCTGACCACGCAGGTGCGCGCGATCGCCGAGGTCTCCACCGCCGTGACCCAGGGCGACCTGACGCGATCCATCTCGGTCGAGGCGCAGGGCGAGGTCGCGGAGCTGAAGGACAACATCAACCAGATGATCGCCAACCTGCGCGATACGACGACGCTGAACGCGCAGCAGGACTGGCTCAAGTCGAACCTCGCGTCGATCTCCGGAATGCTCCAAGGCCAGCGCGACCTCGCCGCCGTGACGCAACTGATCATGAGCGAGGTCACGCCGACGGTGAACGCCCAGCACGGCGCGTTCTTCCTGGCCGAGCCGAGCGCTGATGGGACCGAGCTCGTGCTGGCGGCGTCGTACGGGTTCACGCCGCGTCGTAGCGGCCTGCACTCGCGCTTCAAGATCGGCGAGTCGCTGGTCGGTCAGGCCGCGCTCGACCGCCAGACGATCGCGCTGACCGATGTCCCGCCCGGGTACATCATCGTCGGGTCGGGCCTCGGCCAAGTCGGCGCTGCGGGACTCCTGATCATGCCCGTGCTGTTTGAGGATCAGGTGCTCGGCGTGATCGAGCTCGCCTCGATCGGCACCTTCTCCGACGTTCACCGTGACTTCCTCGATCGTCTGACCAACACGGTCGGAGTCGTGATCAACACGATCCGCGCGAACATGCGCACCGAGGAGCTGCTGACTCAGTCCCAGAGCCTGACCCAGGAACTCCAGAAGCAATCGGAGGAGCTGCGCAAGACCAACGACGAGCTCCAGGAGAACGCTCGCCTGCTCTCCGAGCAGAACCGAGACATCGAGCTCAAGAATGAGGAAATCGAGCTCGCGCGCCGCGGCCTCGAGGACAAGGCGGCCCAGCTCGCCCTCTCCTCCAAGTACAAGTCTGAGTTTCTCGCCAACATGTCGCACGAGCTGCGCACGCCGCTGAACTCGATGCTGATCCTCTCGCGGCTGCTGGCCGAGAACGAGGATCGAGTGCTGACACCGCGTCAGGTCGAGTTCGCGCAGACGATCCACTCGGCCGGCAACGACCTGCTGTCGCTGATCAACGACATCCTCGACCTGTCGAAGGTCGAGGCGGGGAGGATGGAGCTGGACCTGGCGCCAATCGCGCTGGCGGACATCTGCGAGGACTCCGAGCGAGCATTCCGCGCCGTCGCCGAGCAGAGTGGGCTCGATTTCAGGGTCGAGATCGACTCCGAGCTGCCGGTCGCCATCGTCTCCGACGACCAGCGGCTCAAGCAGATCCTCAAGAACCTGCTTTCGAACGCGTTCAAGTTCACGCACGCGGGTGGGGTCACGCTATCCGTCGGTGCCGCTCCGGAGGAGGCGACATTCGGCGTCGAGACGTTGCGCACGGCCGACCGGGTGGTCGCCTTCACGGTGACCGACACGGGCATCGGCATCCCGGACGAGAAGCTGGGTGCGATCTTCGAGGCCTTCCAGCAGGCCGACGGGACGACGTCGCGCAAGTACGGCGGGACTGGACTCGGACTGTCGATCTCGCGTGAGATCGCGCGGCTGCTGGGCGGCGAGATCGACGTTCGTTCGGAGATCGGACAGGGCAGTTCGTTCACCCTGTTCCTGCCGCTGACTGAGCGTTCGCTCGAGCACAAGGGCGAGACGCCGCAGGTTGTACCGTCGATTCCGCTCGAGGCGATCACCGAGCCCGAGAGCGAACCCGCCTTGTTCGCCGACGAGCTGCGCCTGCTCGAGGCGGACGAGGGGCTCGTGCTCGTGATCGACGGCGATCCGGAGCGTTCGCGACGTCGGCTCGACAGCCTGCAGAGCAGGGGCTCGAGGGGAATCATGACCTCGCGGCCGACGGCAGCGCTGGCGCTGGCCCGGGAGCACCGGCCGAGCGCGGTGCTGCTGGCCGGCGACCTGCCGAGATTCGAGGTCGTCCTCGCACAGCTGAAGAAGCACCCCGACACCCGCCATCTTCCGGTGATCGTGGTCGGTACCCCCGTGGCGCGGATCGATTCGCTCAGAGCGGGGGCGGCGGCACATCTGGAGGAGCCACTCCAAGAGGCGGCGCTCGACGCCGCGCTCGAGCGGGTCGCCCGGCTGGTCGAGCAGCGTACGCGGCGCATCGCGCTGGTCCAGCACGCCGGCGGACCGCTCGATGGGGATTTCGCGCAGTTGATCGGGGCCGACGAGACCGACGTCGTCCGGCTCGATCCGGAGGCGGCGTTCGATGCGCTCAAGCAGGATTCGGAGTTCGATCTCGGCGTCGCCGTGCTCGATCAGTCCTCGCACGACCGGGTGCTTGAGCTGCTGGCGGAGATCAACGGCGATGTCGGACTCCGCGAGGTGCCGCTTGTCGCGTATGTGGCCGGCGAGCTTCCCCGCAACGAGCGGGCGCGCCTGGACGCGTTGGCGAAATCGGCCGTCGTCACCGTCGTCGATTCTCCCGAGCGGCTGGTCGATCGCGCAGCGCTGTTCCTGCATCGCGCCGAAGCCCAGTTGCCGACGCCGACGCGGCGGATGCTGAGCCGGCTGCGAACCGGAGATGCGCCACTCCAGGGCAAGAAGGTGCTCGTCGTCGACGATGACATCCGCAACGTGTTCGCGCTGACCTCGACGCTCGAGCAGCGCGGGATGAAGGTTGTATTCGCCGAGAACGGTCGCGAGGGAATCGAGCGCCTACACCAGCATCCCAATGCCGATCTGGTGCTGCTGGATATCATGATGCCCGAGATGGACGGGTACGAGACCGCGCGCGCGATCCGCTCTATGCCCCGCTTCGAGCACCTGCCGATCATCTCTCTCACGGCCAAGGCGATGAAGGGCGACCGGGAGAAGGCCATCGCCGCCGGCGCATCTGACTACATCACCAAGCCGGTCGACACCGATCAGCTGCTGGCGATGATGCGGGTGTGGTTGGACGCCTAGACACCGGGTTCGAGACAGCTGAGGGGCCCAGTGCGCCGGTGGGTGGCGCGGCTGAACTGCAAGAACTTCTGCTGGTCGACGATCGCCCGGAGAACCTGAGCGCGCTCGAGGCGGTACTTGCGCCGCTGGGCCTCCCGGTTCAGATGGCCGGCTCGGGCGAGGAGGCGTTGCGAATGTTGCTCGAGCGCGACTTCGCGGTGATCCTGCTCGATGTCCGAATGCCTGGCGTCGATGGCCTCGAGACAGCCCGGCTGGTCAAAGCGCGCGAGCGCACGCGCGATATTCCCATCATCTTCCTCACCGCGGCTGAACAGGACGTGGCTCAGATCATCCGCGGGTACAAGGTCGGCGCGGTTGACTACATCCTGAAGCCGTTCGACGCCGACCTGCTCCGCTCAAAGGTGTCGATCTTCGTCGAGCTGCACCGCAGCCGGCGAGCGCTCGAACGGTCCGAGGGCCTCCTGCGCGCGTCGTTTGAGTACGCGCCCGTCGGTAAGACGGTGCTCGACGGGGCTCTCCGCATCGTCCGTTCCAATCCGTCGTTCGCGCGACTGCTCGGACGCGCGCCAGCGGCGCTCGAGGGGGTTCCGGTCGCCGAACTGTGCGTGAACGCCGATCGCGCTCAGCTGCTCGACGCGCTCCGATCGGTGGCAGCCGGCAATGACGGCGCTGCAGCCCCGGAGCGCGGCGAGCTTGACCTGCGGCTGGTCGGCCGCGAAGGCCGCGAGGTATGGGTAGCGCTGTTCGTCTCGGGGATCCAGTCCAGTGAGCTGAGCGGGTCGCCGCTGCTCGCGCAGTGGGTTGACCTCAGTGTCCGTCGGCGGGCTGAGGCGGCGCGGGCGGAGTTGATGATGGAACAGGCGGCGCGTAACACCGCCGAGCACCTGGCGAGCCGGCTGCACACGCTCCAGGCGCTCACTGACGCCCTCTCGACGCTTCCGCTTAAGCCGATGCTGGCCGAGCTGGCAGTCCGCGTCCAAGAACTGCTCGGCGTAGAACGGGCCGAGGTGCGGCTGCACGACACCAGCGCGCCACCCCTGGGTGTGAGCGCGGTCGGCGGCGAGGTCTCCGAGCTGGCCTCGCCCGAACCCGATCCCTCGCTGGCGCAGGCACCGATCCGGTTCGAACGTCTCGAGCTCGGCACGATCGCGGTTGCACCGGCGGGCGGCCGAGGGCTCGACGAAGCTGAACGGTCGTTGCTCCACGACGCGGCCGGCCGAGCCGCGCTGGCGATCCGCCAGGCCCAGCTCCACGACGAGGACCACCGGATCGCCGTCGAGCTGCAGCGAGGCCTTCTGCCCAAGCGACTCCCCGACGTGGCGGGGGTGCAGCTGGCCGCCCACTATCAAGCTGCCGGCGCCGCGGCCGAGGTTGGCGGCGATTGGTTCGACGCCTTCGCGCTGCCCGGCGGGAGGATCGGAATCGTCGTCGGCGACGTCACCGGGCGGGGCATCCCCGCCGCCTCCGCGATGGGGCAGTTCCGAAGCGTCACGCGCGCCTACGCGATCACCGACGACGGCAACCAGCCGCCGCACGAGGTCCTTTCGCGGGTCAACCGGTACCAACTCGCACTCGAAGCCGACCAGATCATGTTCACGCTGATCTACGCGATCATCGACCCTGGAGAAGCCACGCTCACCTGGGCAAATGCTGGTCACTTGCCGCCGCTGGTGCGCGAACCCTCGGGCGAGGTCCGGTACATGGAGACCGGCGCGGTGCCGATGGGAATCGAGGACACCGCATACGAGTCGATGCGCGAGACGCTGGCGGGGGGCACCTCGCTCGTGCTGTACACCGACGGCTTGGTCGAACGGCGCGGCGAATCGCTCGACGCCGGACTGCGCAGGCTCGCCGGCGCGGTCGCCGAAGGTCCCGACGAGCCCCAAGCGCTATGCGATCACGTGCTCGGGCGGCTGTTGCCGGCACCCCCGCAGCTCCACGACGACGTGACCGTGATGCTCGCGCGGCTGACTTAGCGGGGCCGCCGCGATTACCCCGGCTGATCCTCGGGCTCTGCGGGTGCGTCTTCGTCTCGAGGCTCTTCCTCGGGTGGGGCGCCGGGAACGCTGGGGTCGTTCCGCTTGCGCTTCCAATCCGTGCGCACCTCGTCGATCTCCCCGCCGAGCTCGTCGGCTCGGCGCTCGAGCCGATCGCTGTCGTGCTCGAGCTCGTCGGCCAGCTTCTGCGGTTCTTGCTCCTCCATGCGGCTGGGGTTACCCGCGCGCGCCGGTTGGGAACCGCGCAGACGGGTAGCGATGATCAGCGATGGCGCGATCGATCTGGAACGGCACGATCGCCTTCGGGCTGGCATTCGTCCCGATCAAGGTGCACTCGGCGACGGAAGACCATGGCGTCCACTTCCACGAGGTGCACGCGCCGGACGGCGCGCGGATCAAGCACGAGCGGCTCTGCTCCAAGGAGGGCAAGCGGGTGCCCTACAAGCAGATCACCCACGGCTACGAGGTCCGGAGTGGCGAGTACGTCGTCCTCGACAAGGAAGAGATCGACGCCGCCGCCGGTGAGCGCTCGCGGCTGATCGAACTCGAGGAGTTCGTGCCCGGGGCGGAGATCGACCCCGTGTTCTACAACCGCACCTATTACCTCGGGGCGGGGAAGGACGGGCACGATGCCTACCGGCTCCTGCACGACGCCCTGGGCCGGGCCGAACGGGTGGGAATCGGGCGGTGGGTGTTCCACAACCGCGAATACCTGGTCGCCGTTCGGCCGCTCGAGCGTGCGCTCGTGCTGCACACCATGCGGTTCGCCGACGAGCTGATCGATCCGGGCTCGATCGATCTGCCGGCTCCGAGCCGGAAGCCGGCAAAGCGCGAAGTGGAGATGGCGGCCAAGCTCGTCGACTCCCTGCACGAGCAGTTCGATCCGACCGCCTTCAAGGACACGTACACCAAGCGGGTACTCGCGCTGATCGAGGCCAAGGCGCGTGGCGAGGAGCCGGAGCTCCCGGACGAACCCGAGGCGGGGGAGGCCCCGGATCTGATGGCCGCGCTCGAGGCGAGCCTCAACGCCTCGCGAGGGTAACGATGCCTCGCTCGCTGTGGACAGGCTCTCTCAGCTTCGGGCTGGTGAACGTCCCGGTCGGGCTGGAGACGGCCAGCCGGGACCTAGATCTGCACTTCCGCCAGCTGCACCGCGCCGACGGGGCCCCGATCGAAGTGCAGCGATGGTGCTCGAAGGAGGACGAGGAGGTGCCGTGGGAGGAGATCACGCACGGATACGAGCTCGACGACGACCGCCAGGTGATCGTCTCCGATCTCGAGCTTCAGGCGATCGAGCCGCGCCGCACGCGCACGATCGAGATCGAGCAGTTCGTCGATCTCGCCGACGTCGACCCGATCTATTTCGATCACCCGTATCTGCTGGTCCCAGCCGGAGACGACGACGGCACCCGGCGCGCCTACCGGCTACTGACCGAGGTGATGGGGCAAACCGAGCGCGCTGCGCTCGGCCGCTTCGTGATGCGGGCCAAGGAGTATCTCGCGATCGTCCGCGAGCGTGATGGTGTCCTGACGCTGACCACGATGCTGTTCGCGGACGAGGTCCGCGACGTCAAGGGGATCGACACGGCGCACCAGAAATCGCACGCCCCGACGCGCAAGCAGCTTGACGCCGCCGTCGCGGTGATCGAGGAGCTCTCCTCAGAGTGGGATCCCTCCAAGTACAAGGACAACTACCGGGCGCGGCTGAAGCGGATCGTCGACCGCAAGCGCAAGGGGGAGACGATCAAGGCGCCCGAGCCGGCCGAGGAGCACACCTCGGGGGCGGATCTGATGGACGCGCTGGAGCGCACGCTTGAGCAGCTCGGCGACGGCTCGGGAAAGCGGACCAAGGAGAAGGTCAAGTGAGCGAGATCAGCAGTGCGCGGCCTGCGCGGGGCCTCCGGGGACATCCGGCTGCGAGCGCGCGGCCCCGGGGCTGACGCCGCGCTCGATCCGGTCGCGCTGCGGGGCCACGACGTACTTGGGGTCGGCAGCGGACTGTGGCCCCGCCTTGAACACGCTCCAGCGGGTAGCGATCGCGCCCGCACTGAGCAGCGCTCCCGCTGCGACCGCGGACGCGCGGTCCCGGCCACGGATTGCCAGTAAGGCGGCGCCGGTGGCGATCATCGCGTCGGCGACCTTGCTCAACATCCCGCTCGCGCCTTGCTTGTACGGCTCGCCGTGGTCACCGAGGCGGCGCTGCATCACCGTCTTGCTGGTGAGCTCGAGCGCCGCTCCCGCCAGCGCCAGCCGTCGTGCCGGAGCTGCGTGCGCAGCCGGCGTGATGACCGAGGCTGCGGCCCCGGCGCTCATTGCCGCGCCGGAGGCGAACACGAGCGGCAGCTCGCGACGCGCCTCGTGCCAGACGGGGATCGAGGTGTCGGCGACGAGCGCCGCCGTGTAGGTCGACAGTGGCAGACCGAACAGTGCCGCCACCGGACGCGCCGTTTTCGCCATTCCCGGGAACCACCCCGTCCACGCGTTGATTGCCGCGAGCGCGGTGCTCGGGCCCGAGACCGACAACACCCACGAGCCGACGCTCATCGGCGAGGTCACCTTGAACATCCGCAGCATGTTGAAGAACCGCGACGGCACACCTAGGTCGGCGATCAGCAGTCCGGGGCTGGCTGAGACGGCCGCGAGCGCGCACGCCCAGGCGCGCCGCGCGAGCACGTCATTACCGCGCGCGCCGGCGCCGAGCGCGAGACCGGCGGAGGCCCCTGCGAGCCCGCCGGCGTAGAAGTACAACGGGATCTCCCACGACCAGACGGGCGCTTTGAGTACGGGCTGGCCGTGGTAGGAGCGCGGAGCCGCTGGCTCGCTCACCTGCGGCCTCCGAACACCGACGCGGCAAGGACCCCGGCCAGCGCCACCGCTGCCGCCCCGGCCGCACCCCAGACCTGAGCCAGGTGGCGCCGCGGGTCGACCGGATCCGGTGGCAGCCCGTAGACCTCGGGGTCGTCGAGGAGCAGGAAGAAGGCGCCCGCCCCACCGATCCCGTCTTCGTCATCGGCCAGGTACAGCTGTGCCTTGTCCTGTCCGGCGCGCTGCAGATCCGCCAGCCGGTGCTCGGCCCGCGCCCGGAGGTCGCTCAGTTCCCCGAACTGGATCGACTGGGTGGGACAGGCCTGCGCGCAGGCGGGTTCCTTGTCGTCTTTCAGCCGGTCATAGCAGAGCGTGCACTTCCACACGCGGCCGTCATCCTCGCGCTGGTCGATAACGCCGAACGGACACGCCGGCACGCAGTACCCGCAGCCGTTGCAGACGTCCTCCTGCACGACCACAGTCCCGAACTCCGTGCGGAACAGCGCCCCGGTCGGGCAGACATCCAGGCACGCGGCATCGGTGCAGTGCTTGCACACATCGGAGGCCATCAGCCAGCGGAACCCATCACCCTCCTGGTAGGTCTGGACGCCGGAGTCGATCGCCGCGCCCCGCTCTGCGGTCTGGACCAGCGACGCGCCGTCGGTCGCGTCGGCGGGAAGCTGCTGCTCGATGAACGCGACGTGCCGCCAGGTGTTTGCACCGAGGTCGACCGTGTTGTCGTAGGAGTTGCCGGTGAAGCCCTGCAGCGACATCGGGATTTGATTCCACTCCTTGCAGGCCACCTCGCATGCCTTGCAGCCGATACAGATCGACGTGTCGGTGAAGAAGCCCATCCGGGGCTTCGCCTCCGCGCCGTAGGAGGCCGGCCATGTGTGCACCTCGAGCTTCACGCCTTGACCCCCGCGCGTTGTCGGTACTCCTCCACCAGCTTGAGCCGAGCCGGCCCGCGCGGACGTCGCCCCGGGCGGATGTCACACGTCGCCACCTTGTACTCGTTGATGTGGACGTTGTTGTCGAGCACGATCGGTAGCAGCTCATTGCCAGAGTCGCCGGTGACGATGCCGACGCCCCCCCAGTGGTAGGGAACACCCACCAGATGCATATCGCGGCCCTGGATCTTCAGCGGTTTGATCCGCGCGGTCACGAGCACGCGCGCCTCGATCGCCTGCCGCGCGGTGACGATCGTCGCCCACTCGCCGTTCTGCAGCCCCCGCTCGGCCGCCAGCTGCGGGGAGATCTCGCAGAACGCTTCAGGCTGGAGCTCGGCGAGGTAGGGGACGGTCCGGGACATCCCGCCGGCCGTGTGATGCTCGGTCAGCCGGTAGGTGGTCAGCACGAATGGGAACACCTCTGATCCTGACTCCTGCCCCGAGGGGTGATACGGGTTCTCCGGGCGCGCGAACACCTGCCGGGTTGGGTTCTGCTGCTGGGCGTAGAGGGGGTTGACGAACGGTGTCTCGTGTGGCTCGTAATGGCTCGGCAGGGGACCGTCGACGAGGCCGGTGGGGGCGTATAGCCAGCCCAGGCCGTCGGGGTGGAGGATGAACGGCTTGTCGCCATGGATCGCCTCGAGTCCCTTGGCCTGCTTATCGGGCTTGTAGTCGGGCGCCTTGGTCGGGGGGAAGTCCGGCGAGTCACCGAGGCTCGTCCACTGTTCCTCCTCGGCGTCCCACCACACGTACCGCTTGCGCTCGGACCACGGGTTGCCTTCCGCATCAGCCGAGGCCCGGTTGTAGATGATTCTCGTGTCCTTCGGCCAGGCCCAGCCCCACTCGTGCGCGATCCAGTTCTGGGAGGTGTGGGGCGTCTTGCGTGCGGACTGGTTGACCCCATCCTTGTAGATGCCGCAGTGGATCCACGACCCGCACGTGGTCGACCCGTCGGCCTTCAGATCGTCGTAGCTGTCCAGGAAGTTGCCCTCCGCGTCGCGGCCACTGATCTCCTGGAGTACGTGGGCTGCGTCGGGCTCGTCGTGTCGGCCGACGAGCGGGTAGTCCCAGGTGAGGTCGAGGATGGGACGATCCTTGGGATCGCTCGAGCCGGCCAGCTTCTCGCGGATCAGCTTGCCCAGGTGATAGATCCAATGGAGCTCGGAGCGGCAGTCGTCGGGAGGCTCCAACGCTTTCCAGTGCCATTGCAAGAGCCGTTGGGTGTTGGTGAAGTTCCCGTCCTTCTCGGTGTGCGCCGCCGCAGGCAGGAAGAACACCTCGGTCTGAATGTCCTCCGCCCTGACCTCCCCCGATTCGTGTTCGGGCGAGTCCTTCCAGAACAGGCCGGTCTCGGTCGGTTGGAAGTCGCGGACCACGAGCCAGTCGAGCTTGGCCAGCGCCAAGCGCATCAGCTTGCTGTTCGCTGAGCCCACGGTTGGGTTCTGGCCGACGCAGAACATGCCGCGCACACCCCCGTCGAGCATCTTCAGCATCATCGCGTAGTGCGAGTGATCGCCGTTGATGCGCGGCAGGTAGTTGAAGCAGAAGTCGTTGTCCTCGGTCGCCGCGTCTCCCCACCACGCTTTGAGCAGCGACACCATGTAGTTGTCGAGGCTGCCCCACGCGCCGCTGTCGGGCCCGTTGGACTCGATGAATTTCTCCAGCGTCGGGTGCTGGCGCGGGTGCGGCATCGGGATGTAGCCCGGCAGGATGTTGTAGAGGGTCGGGATGTCGGTTGAGCCCTGAATGTTCGCGTGGCCGCGCAAAGCGAGAATCCCGCCCCCGGGGCGGCCGATGTTGCCGAGCAGCAGCTGAATGATCGACGCGGCGCGGATGTTCTGGACGCCGACGGTGTGCTGAGTCCACCCGACCGAGTACACGACCGCAGAGGTCCGCTCGCGCCCCGAGTTCTGGCACAGCGCCTGGGCGACAGCGATTAGATCGTTCTCGCTGCACCCGCAGGTCTCAACTACGAACTCGGGCGTGTATCGGGCGAAATGCCGCTTGAGGATCTGGAGCACGCACCGCTCGTGCTCCATCGTCTCGTCGCGGTGGGGCGGCTGCCCGCGGTCGAGATCCATTCCATGCGCGCCGTGCGCCTGTTCGCCGGAAACGTCGGCTTGCTGTTCTGACTTGTCGGCGGTGGCCTTCCCGCCCGCGTCCTCGTAGGCCCAGGTGTCTATCCCGTACGCGCTGTCGTCCGGGTTCCAGCCGGAGAAGAAGCCGCTCGCGTCGTCAATGTCATGGAAGTCCGGGGAGATGAGCACCGGCCCGTTAGTGAAATCCCGGACGTAGTCGGTGAACAGCGCGTCATGCTCGAAGATGTAGTTGATCACCCCGCCGAGGAAGGCAACGTCGGTGCCGGCCCGGATCCGCACGTGGCGATCGGCCATCGCGCTCGTGCGGGTGAAGCGCGGATCGACGTGGATCACCTTTGCTCCGCGCTCCTTGGCCTCGACGACCCACTGGAAGCCGACCGGATGCTGCTCGGCCATGTTCGAGCCCATGATCAGGATGCAGTCCGAGTTCTGCAGGTCCTGCTGGAATGTGGTGGCGCCTCCGCGGCCGAACGAGGTCCCCAGACCGGGAACCGTGGAGCTGTGTCATATGCGCGCCTGGTTCTCGATCGACAGCGCTCCCATCGCGGTGAAGAACTTCTTGATCAGGTAGTTCTCCTCCGAGTCGAGGGTCGCGCCGCCGAGGAAGTGGATCCCGAGGGTGCGCTTCAGCGGCTCCCCCTCGTCGTCCTCGGCCTCCCAGGTCTCCTCCCGTACCTTGAGGACGCGGTCGGCGATCATCTCCGTCGCCGTCTCGAGGTCGAGGTATTCCCAGTCCGTCGCACCGGGTCTCCGGTACTTGACCTTCGTCTCGCGCATGGGCGAATTGACGAGCTTTTCGGAGGCCGAACCTTTCGGGCAGAGGCGCCCGCGAGAGATCGGCGAGTCAGGATCACCTTCGATCTGGATGACCTTCTCGTCCTTGACGTACACCTTCTGCCCGCAGCCGACGGCGCAGTACGGGCAGATCGACTGGACGACCTTGTCGGCGGTCTGCGTCCGGGCGGTGAGCTGCCGCGTGTGCTCTGACTGAGCCGAGCGGCCGAGTCCATACCGATCTCCGGCGAGTTGGCGCAGGACCGGGGGAACGAACTTCATCGCCCGGTTTCCTACCCAACCGCGCCCGAGTGAAACGTGCCTATGTCGGGTACGTGACACATCCGGTGGCGAGCAACGTCGAGATCGAGCGCGCGCTGGCGGCGATCGCCACGACGCTCAACGATCAGCGCGTCGACGAGGGCGGGGGCCTCCACGACGCAGGCGGGACGCGCCTCGGCGCGGTTCGCCGCACCCCGAGTGGCGAGTGGATCGTCGAGCGTCAGAACGAGACGGCAGAGCGCTCGGACACGGCGATTCCGACGGCGGTGCAGAACCAAAGCCCGCTCCGTCGCCTGCTTGCAAGCTGAAGTCGTAGCCGGAGCTCAGCGCGCGGCCGCGGCTTCCCGCCCGCGGGGGCGCGGTTCGCGAATCCCCGCCGCCAGCGGCGGCGAATGCCATGCCGGCTCCTCGCCCTCCATCCAGCGCTCGAGGTCTGGGCGCTCGAGCCGGGCCCGGCCGAGGATGAAGATGTATACGCCGAGCGCGCCGCCCCCGGCGGCGATGCCGAAGCAGACCCACAGCGCAGTGTTGATCCCCGCGCCCTTGACGCCGCCATTGACCGTCATCGCGAGGTGGAGCAGGATCGGCGCGATCAGGAACGCCGCGACCGCGCGGAGCAACTCGATCAGTGCGAACACGCGCTGGATCTGGCCCGAGGCGACGGAGAAGCCGGCGATGAACAGAGCCGGCGCGACCGAAGCTCCGACCCCGAGCCCGATCAGGCCCGAGCCCACGACGACGAGGGCGTGCGGTCCCGTCGCCACCCCGGTGAGGATCGCGATTCCACCCGCCAGTAGCGCCATGCCGGCGAACGCGAGCACCGAGAGCCACCGGGTACGCACGATCAGGGCAAAGCCGACGGCCATGGCCACGGCGCCACCGAATTGTGGCCAGAAGAGCATCGCGGTGTGCGTGGGGGAGGCGCTCGTCTTGACCGCCTGCTCGGCGAGGTCTATCGCGGCGATCGAGGCCCCGCCGGCGCACATCGCGGTGAGGATTCCCGCCACCGGCTTCGTCGTGGCCAGCTTGCGGACCGGCATCAGCGGATGCTTCACGTAGCCCTGATGGACGACGAGCGCGACGATCATCGCGACGCCACACAGCATCGGCACCAACACGATCACGCTGAGCATCGGGTGGGTCGCGAGCTCGGAAGCGCCGAAGAAGGCCGACGCCGAGCCCAGACCGGCGAGCAGGACCGCGGTCACGTCCCAGGGTGCGCTTCGGTCCTGCGCGGGCTGATCCTCGTAGGTGAGCAGCACGAACAGGAGCGCCAGCGCTGCCGAGCCGCACACGAACCAGAACAGCGGCTTCCAGTGGCCGGAGCCGGCTTGTACGCCACCGATGACCGGACCAAGCGCGACCGCGCCGAAAATGCACATGTTCATCACCCCGGCGGTCCACGGCATCGTCGAGGCCGGCCAGCCGACGACCAGCGGCGGCACCGCCGCGATCAGCATCAGGCTCGTGAACAGCCCCTGGAGGATGTGGCCGGCGATGAAGAACCCCGGCGTGAAGGCGAGCGCCGTGAATACCGAGGAGACCAGGAACAAGACGGAGTAGAGCAGCAGCATCCGCCGCGCCGGCAGGTGGCTGGCGAACTGCACCGCCAGCACCGTGCCGAACGCATAGGCGGCATTAGCCATCCCGTTGACCAGTTGCTGGGCGCCGAGCGAGAGCCCGAGGCTCTTCATCAACACGGGCTGCAGCGGCGTCATCGCCGAGGTCAGCACCAGGTAGGGGATCAAGGCAAACAGCACCAGCAGCACCGCGGCGGGATAGCTGTCGGCGAGCGGTCCCCGGAATCGCATCAGGCGGCCGTGCGCTCGAAGCCGGGAACTGCGACCTCGCTGTCGGCAAGCTCCGGCCGCCAGTACGGCGTGCGCAGCTCGCGTTGCATCAATACCTGGTGCACGATCAGGCCGAGCACGCCAAGCGCGCAGATCCCGGCCCCGTCCGCGAAGGCGAGCCACTTGGCGGTCCCGGCGCCGAACACGCACGAGGCGACGATCGTCCAGGCGCCGAGGGTCGCGAGCATCACATCGACGGCGCGTGCCGCGGCGCCTCGTCGCCGGGCGGCGAAGCCGGCCAGCGCCAGCAGGACCGTGGTGCCGCCGACCCCGAGCCCGATCCAGCTGGCGGTTCCCGGCGCGAAGGCAAACGCGGCGACGACGAGCAAACCGCCCGCGATCATGGCGAGCAGGTTGGTGACGAACCTGAAGCGCACGCACCTAGCGGTACCCCCGCTGGTGCAGTGCGAATCAGCCGCTAGCGCTTGCTCTTGGAGCCGGTGGTTACGGCGACGACCGGGGACACGGGCGGCCCGGAGCGGGGTCGGCCCGCACTCCTGGTCGAGCGCCGTGCCGACCGTGCGCGCTCGCGTTGGCGCTGAAGCACCGAGACGATCGCCGCGACCTGCCGATCGAGACTTTGACTGCTACCTGCCATGTGCACGACTCCTCCCCCAGGCCCATCCGAATTTCGATGGCCCTGATCTACCCGGCGTCGCAGCGTTCTAGTCGCTCCCTAAAGCGGTTTAGCGCCCGCGCATCGCGGTCAGCCCTGGAGAAAGGAAAAGGAGCTTTGAGATGACACCGAACAACCTGGCCGAGCAGCTGACGAAGTACCTGACCGACGCCCACTCGATCGAGCAACAGGCGCTGGCGCAGATGAAGGCGGCGCCGAAGCTCGCCGGCGACGAGCAGATCGCTGAGATCTTTGAGCGGCACCGGGTCGAGACAGAGGAGCACGAGCGGCTCGTGACTGAGCGCCTGCACGCCCGCGACGCCAAGCCCTCGACCGTCAAGGACGTTGTGGGAACCCTCACGGGCCACGGCTTCGGGGCCTTCGCGGCCGCCAACCCCGACACGCCGGGGAAGCTGATCGTGCATGCCTTCTCGTACGAGCACCTCGAGGAGGCGGCATACGACTTGCTGGGCAAGGTCGCCACTCGCGCCGGCGACACGGAAACGGCTGCGGTAGCGCGCCAAATCGAGTCCCAGGAGCACGCGATGGGGGAGCGCGTAGCGGCGTGCTTCGATCGGGCAGTCGAGTTGTCGCTGCGCGATGATGTCGGTAAGCAACTCGGAAAGTACCTGGCGGACGCCCACGCGATCGAGGCGCAGGCCCTGAAGCTGCTGGAGAAGGGGCCCAAGCACGCAGGGCCGGCCGAGCTCGCGACCGCCTACGAGGAGCACCGCGCCGAGACCGAGGAGCACCAGCGCCTGATCGACGAGCGCTTGCGTGCCCGAGGGGAGTCCCCGTCGACGATCAAGGATGCCGTGCTGCAGCTGGGGGCGCTCAACTGGGGTACGTTCTTCGCCGCGCAGCCGGACACGCCGGCCAAGCTCGCGGGATTCGCCTATGCGTTCGAGCATCTCGAGGCCGGGGCCTACGAAATGCTGCGGCGGGTGGCCGAGCGCGCCGGCGACCAGGCGACGGTGGACGTCGCCAGCCGCATCCTGGTGGAGGAATACGCGGCGGCCGAGCGGATCCGCTCCCTGTTCGACCCCGCGCTCGACGCATCGCTCGAGGCGCAGGGTGTCGGGGCCCGCTAACCGCCGCTCCTGGGCGTGGCGCAACGGTTCGATATCGATCCTGGCGGGTAGGTCGGGCGTATGTGGCTTGGGATAGCAATTCTGGTCATCGCGATCGCGGCCGTGGTCGCTGGCGCGTTCGCGGGAGGGATCTTCACGATCGTGCTGATCCCGTTGGCCGTGCTCGCGGTCATCGCCCTGTTCGTCAGCTGGCTCTGGGGCCGAGCGACCAACACCGCGAGCGCCAGCGCTACTACGAAGGCGCCTGAATCCGGGCCTGAATCGGGTGCGAACATCGCCGCCTCACTACCGCGCTCACGGGGTGACGCCGGGGCCCACGCCCCCACGTCGCCGGAGCGGCTCGCCGATGCGCGGCGCGAGCAGCAATAGCCAGCGTGTTCTCAGCCCGACTTGCGGATAGGGCACCGAAGATGGCTGCCTCGCCGACTCAGCGGTTGTTCGAGGGGTACGCCCCGGGTAAGCATCGGGAGCTGCGGGGCCACGTTGTCCTGATGGCGGTGTACGCCAGTCTGTGCTCGTCCTTCGCGGCGTGGCTGGCGCGAAGTGGGCGCAAGCTTCCCGACCGGATCGGGCTCGGCGACCTGTTGCTCGTGTCCATCGCCACGCACAAGGCGGCAAGGTTGATTGCCAAGGACCGGGTGACGACCCCTCTGCGCGCGCCCTTTGCCCGGTACGAGCACGATGCCGGGCCCGGCGAGGTGGCCGAGGAGCCCCGGGGGGATGGTCTGCGCCGCTCGATCGGGCAGCTCGTCACCTGTCCCTATTGCCTGGGGATGTGGATCGCCTCGGCGTTCGTGGGCGGGCTCATCGTCGCGCCGCGCGCCACGCGCGCGATCGCTTCCGTGCTGACGGCGGTGACCGGAGCCGACGTTCTTCAGATTGCCTACAAGAAGGCCGAGGAGACGCTCTGATGGTTTCCCAGCAGGCTCGGTCTCTCAAGCTCGGCTAGGCCTCAGAGCTTTGAGTTGGGCTTAGGCTGCGCCGGCGGGTCTTTGCCTCCTCCTCGGCTTCGTGCTGGATCTGCTCTGCCCGCTCGGCGTACTGCAGCTCTCTACACCACCGCCGCGTGAGGAAGAACAGTGCCAGCGGGATGACGATGACCCCGACGCGGAAGATGAAGAGCTGCGTGTTGTAGGTGATGTCGAGCAGCACGTACAACCGGTCCGCCGCTCCGAAGACGAACACGAGGAACACGAACGACAGGAAGGCGGCTCCGAACGCCGTGCGCGTCGGTGCGTCGCGCGGGCGGTCGGCGATGTTGTGGAAGCTGTGGTCCCGGGTGAACCGTCGCTCCATCCAGGGGAACGCCGCGAGCACCCCTAGCACGAGTAACGGGAAGCCAACCCCGCCCCAGAACGGGTTCGGGACGAGCGTGAAATGGCCAATCGTCACGTCGAAGCTCGGCATCAGCCGCAGTGCGCCGATCAGCCAACCCAGATACCAATCGGGCTGCGCTCCGTTGGTGGCCAGCCACGGCTCGAACGGGCCCCACTGCCAGATCGGGTTGATCTGGATCAGGCCTCCGAGCAGGAACAAGACCGCCGCGACGAAAAACAGCAGGGCGAGCGAGCGCGGCGCCTGCCCGGGGAACATCGGCACGCCGATCAGGCGACGATTCGTGTGCCGTGGGCTCTCCCGAAACTGCGTGTGATGGCGCGCGGCGACGAGCGCCAGGTGAATCCCGATCAGGGTCGCCAGCAGTATCGGGAACAGCAGGACGTGGGCGATGTACATGCGCGACCAGAACTCGGGCTTACCGGGGAAGGGCGCGCCGAAGATGGCCAGCGTCATCGGCCCACCGATGATCGGCAGTGACAATCCGACCCCGTAGCCGATCGCCAGGCCGATCCCGGACAGGAGATCGTCGACCAGGGAGTAGCCGAGGTAGCCCTCGAGCAGCCCGGTGAACAGGATGATCAGCCCGATCAGCCAGGTCAGCTCGCGCGGGCTTGCGAAAGGCGCCGGTGAAGAACACGCGCATGAGGTGGATCACGATCGAGGCCATGAAGATGTCCGCCGCCCAGTGATGCGTCTGCCTGATCAGCAACCCCGCCTTGACGCTGAAGGAGATGTCGAGCACCGACTTGTACGCATCGCTGACCGTGCGGCCATCGAGCGGCGTGTACGGGCCGTGGTAGACGGTGTGCGCGGTGCTGGGATCGAAGAACAGCGCCAGGTAGATCCCGGTCCCGATCAGAATCACGAACGAGTACAGCGCGACCTCGCCGAGCAGGAACGACCAATGGTCGGGAAACAGGTAACGCAGCCCTTTGCGCAGCAGCGGCGCGGACGCGGTGCGCTCGTCGATGAACCGAACCGGGTCGGCGAGAGGATCGCTCGATTGGCTCACGATGACGTCGGAGCCTCTCGGACGTTCCACCAGCCAGGGCCGACCCGGTCGGAGAAGTTCCCGTCGGCCCGCAGGTAGCCGGCGCCGTCAATCATCAGCGGCAGCTGCGGTAGCGGCCGCCCGGCCGGTCCATACGTAACCGCGGCGCCATCGTACGGATTGAACGTCGAGTAGTGACACGGGCAGACGAGCGCGGGACCGGGCTCGTGTCCGGGAAACAGCGGGTTGCGGTAGAGCGCCACCGCGCAGCCGGCGTGGGTACAGATCTTCGAGTACGCGACGATCCCCTCCGGCGCCCAGTTGGCCCGACCCGCCGGGAGTGCCAGCTTGTTGGGATCAAGGCGCAACACGACCAGGTCCGCGGCGATCTCCTCGGGATCAGCGCCTTCGGCGAACGCGGTGTAGAAGCTCGCATGCTGGATGTCCGAGGCCAGGATCGGCTGCGCGTTCTCATCGACGAGCCGCACTCCGCGGCGCCATGGCGTGCGGTCGAGCGGAGCGGTCTCCCAGATCGGCCCTAGGGACACCGCGGGCGTGATCGCCGCGACGCCCAGCGCTCCGCCGGCCGCAGCGGCGGCGCCGATCAGCAGCCGCTTGCGCGTGAACCGGCTGCCGCTCTCGCGCACGATCTCGACGATCTCCTGCTGCTCTTCGGGGTGCTCCTCGGGATACTCCTCCTCGAGCTCCTCGGTGACCACGAGCTTCTTGGCGACGACGGTCAAGGCTGCTCCGATGCACGCCAGGCACATGCCGAGACAGACCCCCAGGAGCTCGTTCGGAAGCGCGAGCGGCGACCATTCAGCGTAGGCGACGACGAACCCGATCGCCCACAGCACGGCAATCCCGAGTAGGACGAGGACGACGTTCTCGGCGGTCCGCTCCGGGGAGCCGGCGGGAACGATCCGCTCTTGTTGGGTCCCCTCGTCCCCTCCAGGTCCGCCTTCGTCGGCTCCCCGGCGCAGGCGTCTGAATACGAGCGCGACCAGGGCGACAAGCCATTGCCACAACTTCACGTTCGCTTCCTCCTTCTCGAGATCACCCGGCAGGCGAGGACTATCAGTGGCAGCCCGATCCACCACGCGACGAGACCTTCCGGGATCGGGCCGATGTGCCCGATCCCCCAGCCACCCCGATCCGTGTCATGGCTGGTGTGCAGCACATAGGCGATGATCGAATTGAGCTGCGCGTCGCTGATCTGGCGTTTGGAGAACGTCGGCATCACGTACGGACCGATCCGTACCGCCTCGGCGATCTGCGTCGGGGTCAGATCCTGCAGGGGAGGGACGCGAGCACCCGACACGTATCCGCCCTCCGCGTCGATCTGGTGGCACCCGGCGCAGTGATCGGTGAACAGGTTCAGCCCCGTCGCGATGTCGCCGGCGCGAGGGTCGGGGTGGGGTATGGCCGGGCCTTGACCAAGTGAGGCCACGTACTGAACCAGCGACTGGAGCTCCTTCTTGGAGAACAGGACGGGGCTGTTGGCCGGCTCGTCGTGGATGCTCGACAGCGGCATCTCGCCCGTACTCAGATAGAAATCGGCGGCCAGCGCGCCGACGTCATGGAGCGTCGGCGCGGCACCCGGGATGTCGCCGGCCCCGGGACGCGGCGTCTGGATCCCGGACCCGTTGATCCCGTGACAGCTCGCGCAGTTACCGGCGAACAGCTCGGCTCCCAACTCCAGGTTGGGCTGAGCCGGCTCGGTCGTGGGGCGGACGATGCCCGACTGGGGTTGAGCCCAGGCAATGCTGACCGCTGTGCCGGCGGTGCCGCAGATCAGCCACAGCAGGACGGCGGTGCGGAGCGGTCGCGTCATGATTGGCGGCACACGGTCAGCAGCGGCGCGCCGACTCCGGTGATGATCACGATCGGGATCGCCAGCAGGTTCACGGTCACGCCGATGACGGCCAGGAACATGACGCGGCCGAGCGGCGGTTGTGAGCCGATACCCCGCAGCTCCTCCTGCAGCACGTCGTTGTCGGTGCGATAGGAGCGCAACAGGATCCGGAGCGAGACGATCGTCGCGACCGCTCCGATGGCCAGTCCGCCAACGGCGAGCGCGATCTCCCACGCGTGGATCGGTAGATGCCAGCGCGGCACCGGCGGATCGCACTCGGCCAGCGTGAACGCGTAGCTGGCCACGAATTGGGCTGCCCACCCCAGCGGGCCACCCAGGATCCCGAACCACAGCAGCGGCGTTGTGGTCGAGCGAACCTTCATAGCGACGGCGAGAGCTGGGTCAGCAGGACGAACACCGCTACCACGTTGACCACGTGCCAGTACAGGGCGAGGCCGCGAACGCCGATCAGCCAGTAGTTGGTGAGCCCCTTGGTGGCGAGTTGCCACAGAATTGCCAGGTTGAGCGCGAGCCCGAGAAGCACGTGGGCGTGATGCGCGCCGAGCAGCGTGAAGTAGATCGACCCGTATGCGCTGCCCTGGGGCTGGAAGTGGTCAAGATCATGCGTGAACAGCAGCACCTGGGCGGCGATGTAGAAGATCTGGATCACGAAGGCGAGCGTGACCGCGCTGATCGCGGTCCTGCGGTTGCCGGCTCGCGCGGCGCGCGAAGCCGCGAGCATCGGCACGCTGGTCAGCACGAGCACCGCCGTGGCGATCGCCGGCAGGGTCACGCTCGGGCGTTCGATGCCGAATGGAGGCCAGGACCGCGCCCTGAAGTCGAGGTAGAAGTACGTGCTGATCAGGGATCCGAACAGCGTCACCTCGGCGCACAGGAACAACGCCATGCCCCAGATCCCGTTGGGCTGCGCCGTGCGCTCGCGGGCCACGCGGGCCGCGGCCGAGGCGGTGCGCGCGGCCATGCTGCGGGGCGGCTCTCCGGCTGCGCTCACCCGCTCACCTCCTTGTGGTGCCAGGCGAACACCGCCAGCAGTCCGAGAACGATGAAGGCCAACGCGACGAAGTAGTGGTGCAGAAGCAACATGGCGAACATCCCGGCCAGCATCAGCGCAGAGATGAACGGCCATCCGGAGTGCGGCGGCATGGCCAGGATCTCGTCGTAGTCAGCGTCCTGCACCGTGGTCGCCGGCGTCTCGTGGCCCAGGTCGAGCATCCCTTCGCCGCGCTCGACCCGCCGGTTGTCGCGTTTGCGATCGTCCTCGTCCCACATCGGATATGGGCTCGTCACCGTCGGGATGACCGCGTAGTTGTACGCCGGCGGTGGCGAGGTGGTCGACCACTCGAGCGTGTCACCGCCCCACGGATCGTTACCGGCGGGAGCGCCACGGAAGTAGGACACGAGCAGGTTGCCGACGATCAAGATCAGTCCGCCGGCGAGCAGGAACGCACCGATCGTCTCGGTCAGATTCAGTCCGGTCCAGCCCATGTTCGCCGGGTAGGTGTAGTTGCGTCGCGGCATGCCATCGAGCCCGAGTAGGTGCATCGGGAAGAAGGTCACGGCAGTGCCGACGAAGGTCAGCCAGAAGCTGAGCTTGCCGATGGACTCGTAGTACATCCGCCCGGTCACCTTCGGGAACCAGTAGTACATGCCGCCGAGGATCGGGAACACCGCCGCGCCGAAGATCACGAAGTGAAAATGCGCGACGATGAAATATGAGTCGTGCACCTGCTGGTCGAAGGGAATCGCCGCGACCATGATCCCGCTGAGCCCGCCGAGGATGAAGTACACGATGAAGCCGATGATCCACAGCAGCGGCGTCTTGAACTCGGGCTTTCCGGTGAGGATCGTCGTTATCCAGGAGAAGATCTGGATCGCGCTCGGGATCGTGATGATCAGACTTGTGCCGGCGAAGTACACCGTCGCGATCACCGGCAGCCCAACCGTGAACATGTGATGGGCCCACACGCCGAAGCCCAGGAAGGCGACCATGATCTCGGCCAGGGCGACGAGCGGGAACATCACCATTCGCCGCTCGACGAACGTGGGGATGATCGACGTCGCTATCCCGAACGCGGGCAGGATGATGATGTAGACCTCGGGATGTCCGAAGATCCAGAACAGGTTCTGCCATAGCAGGGGATCACCCCCACTGGCAGCGTCGTAGAAGTGGAAGCCGAGCTGACGGTCGAGCTCCAGGAATAGCGTGGCGACGCTCAGAGAGGGCAGGGCGAACACCAGCGCGAAGGCCGCCGCCAGAAACGCGTAACAGAACAGCGGCATCCGGTTTATCGACATTCCCGGGGCTCGCATCTTGAAGATCGTCACGATCAGGTTGATGGACGTGGCGGTGCTGGCGATCCCGTTGAAGATCAAGCCGAACCCGTAGAAGTCGATGTTCAGGCCGGGGTCGTGGGTACGCGACGCGAGCGGCACGTAGTCAAACCAGCCCGCGTTCGGGGCATGCCCGGTGGCGAGGCCGATGTACATGAAGATCCCGGAGAACAGAAAGATCCAGTAGGACACGGCATTCATCCGTGGGAACGCCATATCCCGTGCGCCGATCAGCAACGGCAGTAGGTAGTTCCCGAACGCCCCCGTCGTCATCGGGATCACGAACAGGAAAATCATCGTGACCCCGTGCATCGTGAACAGCTCGTCGAACGTGGCCGGCGAGACGACGTGACCGTTGGGGCCGGCCAGCTGCGTGCGGATCAGCAGCGCCTCGACCCCGCCCGCGCCAAAGAACCCGAGCGAGGTGAAGAAGTACATGATCCCGATGCGCTTGTGGTCGGTGGTCGTGAGCCAACCGAGCAGCCCCTCCCGCTCGGTCCAGAGGCGGTCCATCCGGTCGACGTTGTCCTGGGCGGCGGGTGTGATCGTGGTAGCCATTATTTGAGGCTCTCGAGGTAAGCGACCACTTCGGAAATCTGTGTGTTCGAGAGCCCGAGATCCGGCATCTGGCTACCCGGTTTGATCGCCTGCGGGTTCCGGATCCAGGCCGCCAGCTCCGACGGCGTGTTGGGAATCTCGTCCGAGGCCAGACTCGTGCGCGACGCGAGATGGGTCAGGTTGGGTCCGATATCGCCCTGGGCCGGAGTCCCGCCGATCGTGTGGCAGCTCTCGCACTGGCTCGTCATGAACACGTGCTCGCCCACCCGCGCCGCGGCCGCGCTGGGTAGCCGAGCCGGCGTGGACACGCTCGTCAGCCAGGCGTGAAACGCGGCCGGCGTCTGCACGAACACCTTCATCGCCATGTTTGCGTGCTGCAGACCGCAGAACTGCGCGCACTGGCCGCGGAGGACCCCGGTCCGGTTGGCGTCGAGCAGCACGTGGTTCCTATACCCCGGGATCATGTCGATCTTGCGGTTCAGCCCGGGGATCCAGAAGCTGTGGATCACGTCCGCGGTCGTGGCCAGCACATCGACGCGGGTGTTGACCGGGATATGGATCTCGTTTGCCGTGACCGCCGGCGTGCCCACGTAGTGGACCTCCCACCAGAACTGGTGGCCGATCACGTCGATCGTCATGGCCGTCGAGGCCTTGGCCGGCGGCGAGGTCTCCTTTACCAGGTACACGTCCGCGACCCCGAACAGGGCGATCAGCACCACCGCCGGGATCCCGATCCCGAACATCAGCACCATCCCCTGAGCCACGCCTTCGCGCTCGCCGACGAACGGTAGGCCGCGAACGGCGCGCCTGATCCACGAGAGGCCGAGCAGGAAGATGGCGCCGAACATCACGATTCCGGCGGCGCCGAGCATCCACCACCACAGCACGCCGATGTCGTGAGCCTGCTTACTCGACGGCGCGAGGATCGATTGCTTGCCGCCGCAGCCGGCGAGTGCGACGACGCAGCCGGCCGTCAGCGCAGCCGCGACTGCCCGGCGGATCGGGGTCGGCCGTCGCTCGAGGCCGGGTGGGGATGAAGCTGAATCAGGGGAGCGGCTCGTGGCGCGCTCGACCTTAATTTCGGCCCATCGGCCGGCATATCCGCCTGGTTCGCCCACGGACCCGCGGCCTAGGGCCCAGTCGGAATTCGGACGACCGTCCAACCGCGCGCGTTTATCGGCCGCCGCCGTTGGGGAACGCCGCCACGCGGAGCGGCGGCGTGCGGGCTCCAGTGGCGAAAGACACGACGGCAGCACCGCGCAGCTCCGAGCTCACCAGGCCCATGTCGGGCAACTCCCCGCAAGCCTGGTCGCCTAATCCGGAGGTTGGAAGGCAACGCTGAGTGGAGGCGGCCGTGACCCGGTTAGTCATCTATCGACGTTTGGCGCCAAGCGGAAGGTGGCTCCGAATCGCGGCTGGGTCGGGATCCACGAGCTCCAAGATGAGGGCGCTCCAGGAGAAACCGTGCGCCCCCATCCCATCGCCGGTGATCGGGTCGTAGTACTCCCGGAGTGCTTCACGGCTGACCGCGGCCGCCAGTCGCCGCGCCATCTCGTCCGCGGCGTCTCGGTAGCCGAGTCTGACCAGTCCCAGCCACAGAAGCCAGGCTGCGTTCAGCCACGTAGGACCGCGCCAGTACCGACGCAGGAACAGGAAGCGATCGCGCCTGGAGAAACTGGGCGCCGAAGCGGAGACGGAGGGCGGCGGAACTGGTAACCAGAACTTCTTCGGATCGAGCAGGTGCTCCTCAACCAGGCGGCGCCCGATCGCTTCGGGAAGATCAGGCAGGGCGAGCGGCGACAGCGCCGCCCAGGTTTCGACTGGATGCTCGGTGGTCGGTTCGCGGCCCGAGCCCCGGACGAGCTGGCGGAACGTCCCGCGGCGCTCGTCGTACAGGCGCTCGACGATCACGTCGGTTAGCGAAGGACGCCCGAGCGCCAGACGCGAGAGGTTGTGCAGGACGTTCGTGGCGGTGCCACACACGAGCGGGCCGCCGGCCTCGGCGATCTGCCGGATGTCGAACCCGAGTCGCCGGTTTCGGCGCACCAGCAGCGGGAATCCGGGCAGACCATCGGCGCGCCAGCCGAATGCTGAATCGAATTTCGGCGACGCATCGAGCCCGGATTCGTCGGGCTGGATCAGCCACAGCAGACCGTCCCCGTCGAGCGCCCGCTGATCCTCGACCAACTCGTGGTGGCGCACGATCGCGGGCACTTCGGACGGATCACCGACTGCGATCCGCCACGCCCAGGCCAGCAGGGGGGGCTGGATCGTGGCGGTCATGAAGTCGTTCCGGGAGCGGATGTTGTAGAAGCGCGCCCTGACCGGGTCAACCCGCTCGGCCCAGAAGATTGTGTGGCCGATGAAGCCGTCCGGCCTCGCGGCGGCCAGCAGGGAGGAGAGCTCAGTTCGCGCGCGTGGCGGATCCAGTCGCCGCCATGCGATGGCGGTGAAGCATGAGTCCCAGTACCACTGCCAGGGATAGCGCCCTCGGCTCGGTGCCGTGTAGCCATAGCTGATCCCGTCCCGCCTCCCTTCGCGCCAGTTCCGCTCGAGCGTGGCACGGCACAGGCCGGTCAGCCCATCGAGATCGGTCATCGCTGCTCCAACGCCCGCTGATCCTGCTCCGCCTGCGCCAGCTGGCGCAGAAACAGAAGGCTCCCCAGCGCGGCGCCGGCGCACACGATCCACATCGCCTGGAAGCCGTGGGTGGAGGCGAACGGGCCGGCGCTGGTCACCGAGATCAGGACGCCGGCGATGATCGGGCCGAGCGTGATTCCCACCCCGCGCGACGCGCTGTAGAACCCGGTCAACGCGCCGTGCTCATCCTCGGGCATGAGCGGCATCAGGATCGCGTAGGCCATCGTCATCACCGCGCCACCGCCAATCGCCACGAACGGAATCGCCGCGGCCATGAGCGGCCGGCTGGTGGTGAACACGAGCACAAGAAAGCCGACTCCGTAGCAGACAAGGGCGATCCGCACGACGCGGATGCGACCGAAACGGTCGCCGAGCTTGCCCGCCCCGGCAGCGCCGAAAAGGATCACCAGCGCCGCGCCGCCGATCAGCAGGGACGCCGTGTCCAGCTTGTAGTGAAGACCGACCGTCAGGTACAGGACGATGAACGCCTTCAAAGCGGCCAGCGACATCTCCCACAGCGCGTTGGCCACGAAATACGACCGCAGCGCTGGGTGCTTCTTGATCAGTCGCGGGAGTCGCCGTGCCACCACGCGCACGCCTTCGCCCTTTCCGCCCTGATCTGGCTTTATGCGCCGCAGGATCAGCAGCGAGAAGCCCACCACCGCCGCCGTCAGGATTACCGCCGCGAACAGGAACGGGACAGGGCGGCCGAGACTGAGCAGCAGCCCACCGCCGGCCAGTGCGCAGACGGTTCCGAGGCCGCGACCCACCGCCTGCGTGCTCTGCGCCCGCCCGGCGGTCTCGTTGCTGAGCAGGTCCGGATACATCGCTCGATAGGGCTCATAGGCCACGAAGTAGAACGCGAAGAACACCGCCGCCACCAACGCCACGAGCCCGAGTGAGTGCACGAACCCGATCAGCGCGAGCGCGCCCGCAGCGGGGAATGCGCCCGCCAGCAGGAGCGGCAGCCGGCCACCGATCCGCGTCCGCAGAGTGTCTGACCAGGCGCCCGCGATCAGCGGCACCCACAGCGCCATCACACCTTCGCCGCCCACGATCGTGCCGATCACCTCAGTCTGGTGGGTGTAGCGACGGGTGACGGTCGACAGGTACGTTGAGACGATCGTGATCGACAGCGACAGCCCGAACGTGGGCAACGCGAGCAGAGCGAGCCGCGCCTTCTCCTCGGGGCGCAGCGACCTCTGATTTTCACCGCGTCGGGCGGTGCGGGGCCGGCGCGCTGCGGTGCGCGTACTCATGAGTTCCTCTAGCCCTACCCGCGCACGCGCCGAGGCCCACGTGCGACGGCCGTGCGGGCGGTCAGCCGTACGCCCACGGTCCATCGGCTGTTAGAACCGCGGCCTAAGGGGTAGCGGTTAAGCGGGGCCCTGACTTCAGAGAAAGGAGACCCAAATGGGTGGTATCACCGACAAGGTCACCGGCAAGGTCAAGCAGGCAGCTGGGGACATCGCGGGCGATCCGTCGCTCCACCGCGAGGGCCGCCAGGAAGAGCGTAAGGGCGAGGCCAAGGACGAGCTGACCCGCGAGCAGGAGCGAGCCGACGCCAAGGCCGACGAGGTCGCGGATCTCGAGCGCAAGACTTCGTAGGTTCCCATCGCTTGATCCGACGCCCGGTCCGCTCTCTGGCGGGGCCGGGCGTTCGGCTGTGCAGGCCCGGATGCGCCGGCCACCGCCGATGTTCCGGCCGCGCCATTCGGGGGTAGCCCAACACTGTGACGATTGGGCTCGATCGCAGAGGCGTGATTGCCCTGGCCAGCTCAGTTGTCCTGAGCCTCGACGAGGACGAGTGGGCTGAATCAGCGCCCGTCCGCTGACGGGCTCGATCCGGGTGACGCCCGCCACAACATGAATTCCCGTCCGTCGCCCTCGCTCCCCTACCGAGCGGTGCTGTTGGCCCTCGGTCTCGTTGCGCTGGGAATTCTCTTCAAGCAGACGGTCGACATCTTCCTGCTCGTCGTGATGACGACGATTGTGGCCCTGCCGATCGCCGCCGGAGCGACCCGCCTGCAGCGTGTAGGGGTACCCCGCGCGCTCGGCGCCGTGCTCTGCCTGCTCGCGATCATCGCCGTCCTTGCTCTCGTGATCGCCTTCGTGGTCCCACCGTTCGTCGACCAGGTCAAGGCCTTTGTCCAGCAGCTTCCGACGACGCTCCAACGCGTCGAGCGCACCGTCAACCACGACTTCGGGCTGAAGCCGGGGACGGTCGCCAACGGGGTGCAGCACTTCGCCGACCAGTACACCAAGCACCCGGAGAAACTGCTCGGCCCGCTGTCGTCGGTCGGGCTCACCGTCGCGAGTGCGATCGGTGCGGTCGTCGTCGTGATCATCAGCGCGCTCTACGCCGCGGTGAACCCGGCGCCGCTCGTGCGCGGGATCGTCAGGTTGGTGCCGCCGGATGATCGCGAGCGTGCCAGCCACGCGCTCGAACGGATCCGCGTCGCGTGGCTTGGATGGCTGCGCGGGATGCTCCTCGACGGGCTCGTACTCGGCGGCCTGCTGTTCCTGGGGATGAAGCTCGTGGGGCTGCAATTCGCCGTCGGCTTCGCCGTGCTCTCCGGGGTGTTCACCGTAATCCCCAACTACGGGTCGGTGATCAGCGCGATCCCCCCGATCGTGTACGGCCTGTCGCAGTCGTTCAGCCTCGGCGTCGAGGTCGCGGTCGTCTATATCGTCGTCAACCAGATCGAGGGGAACCTGGTGCTCCCGCTGATCCTCGGGCGGACCGTGAACCTGCACCCGGCCGTGATCGCGATCGGAGTGTTGATCGCCGGGGCCGTGTTTGGCGCGCTCGGCCTGATCCTGTCGATCCCGCTGCTGTCGCTGTTCGTGATCCTCGTGCAGGAGGCCTGGGTCAAACCCCAGGCGGAACGTGATGCGGAGCGGTCGGTGACCGCATGACCGGGTCAGACGCCGCCGCTGCGCCGGTCGGTCTACGGGGCGATCGTGATGGGGGCCCTGCTCGTCATCTTGGGTCTGCTGGCGGCTCAGCTCGTGACGCTACTGCTCGCGGTGATGTTCACCGTGATCATCAGCGTGCCGCTCGGATCGGCGGCTTCCGCCTTCGAGCACCGGGGACGGCCGCGCGCGATCGGTGCGCTGGTGGCGCTACTCGCCGGCTTGGCCGGGATCGCCGGTGTGATCGCGCTGCTCGTGCCGCGGCTGAGCTCGCAGATCAACCAGCTGATCAACGATGCGCCGGGGATCGTCCACGGAGTGGAAGTGCGGATCGGGCAGGTCACGGGCGAGAAGCCCGGCCATGTGGCGGCCTCGCTCCAGCGCGACGTCTCGACCTGGATCCACCAACCGTCGCATTTCCTCGGGCCGCTCGCGACGATCGGGCTGAGTGCGGCGACCGTCATCGGTGGCCTGCTCATCGCGATCATCACCGCGTACTACATCGCGGCGAACCCCCGGCCCCTCACGGACGGGCTCCTGTCGGTGTTCCCGGCGCGTCGGCGCGGGGATGTGCTCCGCGTGATGGGGCGGCTGCGCGCGGCGTGGCTCGCCTGGCTTCGCGGGCTGGTGATCGCGATGCTGATCATCGGCCTGCTCCTGTACGGCTCCTTGACGCTGATCGTGGGACTCCATTACGCGCTGTCGTTTGCCGTGCTCAGCGCGATCGCCGAGGTTGTCCCATACCTCGGTGCGCTGGTCAGCGGAATCCCGCCGGTCGCCTACGCACTGACGGTTTCCCCCGGAACGGCACTGGCGGTACTGATCATCTACATCGCCGTGCACCAGATCGAGGCGAACTTCATCAGCCCGATCGTGATGTCGAAAACCGTCCACCTCCATCCGGTGGTGATCGCGCTCGGCGTAGTCGCCGTGGGCCAGGTGTTCGGCTTCCTGGGCCTGATCATCGCTGTCCCGATCCTCTCGGCGGTGATGATTCTGGGCGAAGAGTTGTGGGTGGGTCCGCTCGAGCGCGCGGGATCCTGGATCGCCCCGCCAGATGACGGCGCCGGCGGCGACCGGAGGCGTCGTTCGGCGCTCAGAAGCGCGATAGCGCGCCGATTCCCTGCCAGGATCCGAGATCGGGATGACGGGTGACGAACAGGACGTCAGCGTCCTGAAGCACGGCTAGCTCGACTACCGCTTCACGGAGGGCGACCGGCTCGAGCGACGTACCGTCGACGGGGCAGGGTTGGCCGGCGTCCAGGGCGAGTAGGCCACACGACGCGCACCGGCCGCCCGTGCCGTCGAACTCTGGCGCCAGCAGCAGGGTCTCCACGCGGCGCTCGTTCAGGGCTTGCAGCGTCGCCTCCGGTCCGCCGACCCCGTGGCCGTCTGCCGCGATCGCGGCTCGGAGCCGGTCAAGGGCGGCGTGCTCATGGTTGCGCTCGTCGAATTCGACGAGCTCGTGCGTCGCCTCGGACACCTGATCTGCCGTGGCGTGCTCGACCTCTACGGCCAGCGGCGTGTCGATCAAGGCGGTGCTGGTGTCGCCATCCAGCAGCGACCTCACCCGGGCGATGTCCTCGCTGGTACCACCGAGCACGAGCCGGTCGAAGCGGTCGGCCCGCCGGCTCGCTCCCAGCAGCTCGGCGACTGTCACGGAAGTGGTGCTCGGCGTCATCGTCGGCGCTGCGCTCGTAGTTGGCTTGCGACCACCCGCCCTGGGAATGGTGGCCGTGGACGTCGCTCTCGAGTTTCCGTTGCTCCTCGAATCGGTCGCCGTCCCCGTACAGAAAGCGAGCCGTGCGCTTGCTCACCAGGGCCACGAGCCAACGTTGCTCGCGGCCTGCTTCCAGCAGCGGCTCGACGTAAGGCCGCGGTGCGATCACCACTCGCGCCGCGACCGGTCGGGTCAGGGTCAGGGTCTCGAAGAGTCCGTCGCGGATGCAGGAGAACACCGCGATCGACCGCGCGCCTTGGGTTGGCGGCTCCTCGAGGAACTCGCGCAGGCGCTGGAGGTCCTCGCGCAGCGCGGCCCGCTGATCATGGTCGAGTGAGGTGTCCGAATCGACGTTGCGTCCGGCCCCGTCCAGCAGCGAATTGATCTCGGACGCGCGCGCGGCGGGCGTGGCGAACTGTCCTGGATCGAGGTCGATGTACACGCTCACGACTTTATGCGCGGGCGTGAGCTCGACCAGCCGCCGGACGGGGGCGGATGCGGTCATCGCGCTGACGAAGTGGCCCTCCGCCGCTGGGCAGTCGAGCCCGAGCTGCTAGGACCGGACGACTTGCTCCGACTCGACGAGCTGCTGCGACCCGACGACGAGCTGCTCCGAGGAGACGACGAACCGCTCCGACCCGACCCCGAGCTGCTGCGCCCGGACGACGAGCTGCTCCCGACCCGACGAGGAGCTGCTGCGGCTCGACGAACTCGAACGGCGCGTGCTCGAACGCGATGTCCGCTTCTGACGCTGCTGGCGGGGCACCTCTGCCCTGACCACGTCCTTGACCAGTCGCACCATCTCGGCGTCGAGGAACTTGGCCATACGCTCCTCGTCGCGGCGGATCGCCGCGGCCAGACGGGCCGTGTCGCGGTCCCCGACCTCGGTCGCGAACGTTTCGATCCGCTTGTACATCGCGATCTCGACGTGCTCCTCGCGGAGCTCCTCCTGCGCGTTGCGCAGATGCGTCTCGGCCTGCTCTGTGACCACGGCGCGGATCACGCCCACCTGGCCCTTGACGGCCGCGACCGTCTTGCCGGCGACCCCGGTAACGGCACCGGTGACCGAGGGTCCGCTCTCGACCGATCCGCCCAGCTGCTTGACCCGGCTCGCCACGCGGCGCTTGTGGTCGCGGGTCTCGGTGAGGTGCTTGCGCAGCCGATTCTTGTACGACTGCTTTTGCGTGAGCCCGATGTGCGCGGTCAGGTCCGCCTCGAGTTCAGACTCCTTGGTGTGCGCTTCGGTCAGCCATTGCACCAACTTCGCATCGCGCTCGTTCAAATCCGCCATCGTCGTTCTCCTTCGGCATCGGGTTCTATTTTCCGGTGACGCCGTGCTTCGGGGGCGCCGACCTCTTTCACTTACCCGTCCACCATCCTGATTACGCCCCGGGGGTTGACGGAGTGGGGTGCGGGTAGATCGGGGTCATGCGCGTTGTCATCACCGGCGCCACCGGAAATGTCGGGACGAGTTTGCTCGATGTACTCACCGCCGAGGACCAGGTGCACGAGATCGTCGCCATCGCTCGCCGCGAGCCGGAGCGCACGTGGCCGAAGACGACATTCGCGCGGGCCGACGTCGCGAGCTCGGAGCTCGTTCCGCTGTTCACCGGGGCCGACGTCGTCGTCCATCTGGCGTGGTTGATCCAGCCCGGCCGGGATGAGGAGACGACTCGACGGGTCAATGTCCTGGGCAGCGAGCGAGTGTTTGCTGCCGTGGTTGAAGCTGGCGTCCCGGCGCTCGTGTACGCCTCATCGGTCGGGGCGTACTCGCCGGGGCCCAAGGATCGCCAGGTGGATGAGAGCTGGCCGACGCTGGGCGTGGCCAGTTCGTTCTACTCGCGCCACAAGGTCGCAGTCGAGCGCAGCCTCGATCTGCTCGAGTCAGAGCATCCTTCGCTCCGAGTCGTGAGGTTGCGGCCGGGGCTGATCTTCAAGGCACAGGCGGCGACCGAGATCCGCCGGCTGTTCGCGGGCCCGTTCCTGCCCCGGCTGCTGCTCGCCAAGCGACTCGTGCCGTTCGTCCCGGATCTGCCCGAGCTGCGCTTTCAAGCCGTGCACTCAGACGACGTCGGCGATGCCTACCGTCGCGCCGTGATCGGCGACGCACGCGGCGCGTTCAACATCGCCGCCGACCCGGTCCTGGATCCCGGCGAACTGGCCCGCGTGCTGCGCGCCCGCCCGCTGCACGTTCCCTCCACGGTGTTGCGCAGGCTGGCCGCCGCGACCTTCAGACTGCACCTTCAGCCCTCGGAGCCGGGGTGGGTGGATATGGGACTGCAGGTCCCGCTGATGGATACGGCGCGTGCGCGACGTGAGCTGTCCTGGCAGCCGCAGCACACCTCCGTGCAGGCACTGACCGAGCTGATCGACGGGATGGGCGCCGGTGACGGCTTCGAGACGCCGCCGCTGGCTCCAGCGACGAGTGGCCCGGGCCGGGTCCGCGAGCTACTCACCGGGCTCGGCTCGCGGCCCTAGTTACATCTCAACGGTGCAGGCTTGAGGGGCAGGCCCACGGGGGTAAAGGCAAACTCTCTCCTCTCTCCAGATGGGGCGGACGGGTTGATGTCGAGGCGCTCGCGCTAAAGCTCTTGCCCGTCCGCCCCGCGAGGGTTCACGGCTCGAGCAGGATCTTGATCGCGCCGTCCTCTTTGCGCTGGAAGATCTCGTACGCGTGCGGCGCCTGCTCGAGCGGGAGCTTGTGGGTGGCCAGATCTTCGACGCCCAGCGGGTCCTCATCATCGGTGACGAGCGGCATCAGCGGGTCGATCCACCGCTTGACGTTGGCTTGGCCCATCCGAAGCTGGATTTGCTTGTCGAACAGATCCATCATCGGCATCGGATCGACGGCGCCCCCGTACACGCCGCTCAGCGAGATCGTGCCACCACGCCGCACCGCATCGATCGCGGTGTGGAGCACGCTCAGGCGGTCGACTCCGCCCTTTTCCATCATCACGGTCGTAATTGAGTCGGGCAGCAGGCCGGCCAGCTGGTGGGCCAACTTCCCCAGCGGAGCTCCGTGGGCCTCCATCCCGACCGCGTCGATGACCGAGTCCGGCCCGCGCCCGTCGGTCAGTCCACGCAGCGTCTCGGCAACGTCGTCCACTTCACGGCAGTCGATCGTCTGCACACCGTGGCGCTGCGCCAGCTCGAGCCGCTCCTCGACCAGGTCGATCCCGAACACCGTTTCGGCGCCGCGGTGCTGGGCGATCCGGCAGCACATCTGCCCGATCGGGCCGAGCCCGAATACCGCGACAGTCCCGCCCTCGGGGATCGCCGCGTACTCGACCGCCTGCCAGGCGGTCGGAAGCACGTCGGACAGGTACACAAAGCGCTCGTCGGGCGGGCCCTCTGGCACCTTGATCGGACCGAACTGCGCCTGCGGCACTCGCAGCAGTTCCGCCTGGCCCCCCGGCACCTGGCCGTAGAGCTTCGTGTAACCGAGCAGGGCCGCACCCTTGCCCTGCTCGCGGACCTGCGTCGTCTCACACTGGGAGTAGAGCTGCTGGTCGCACATATAGCAGTGGCCGCACGAGATGTTGAAGGGGATCACGACCCGATCGCCCGGTTGGATTTGCGTGACCTCCGCGCCCACGGCCTCGACCACCCCCATCGGCTCATGCCCGAGGATGTCGCCCTCGTCCATGAACGCACCCATCACCTCGTACAGGTGGAGGTCCGAGCCGCAGATCCCCGAGGAGGTCACGCGTACGATCGCGTCGGTCGGCTGCTCGATCGTCGGATCCGGGACGGAGTCGACGCGAACATCGCGCCGTCCGTGAAACGTGACTGCTTTCATCGCTGCCTCACTTTGCTCGGGGGGTCCCGTTTCGGCTCACCCCGATCGAAGCGCCGTAAACCCTAGGCCGCCACCTTGACCGTCACGTCCGAGTCGCTCGGGTCGCTCAAGAGATCGAGAACCGCGATCTCTAGCCGCCGGCGGCCGCGACCCGCCGCCCCGTCGAGCAGGTCCAGCCCGTCCCGCGGGAGCTTGATCGTCCAGCCCGACTGGTAGCGATCGAACACGCGCGGATCGATGTATGCCCGGCGCGCGACCGCCGGTGTGTTGCCGAGCACCTCGGCGACCTCGCGGACCGCCGCGTTGATCGTCCGTTTGCGAGATGTCTTCGTCTTGGTGCCCTCGGGTGCCGAAGCCAGAAGCGCCGCCGCCAGCACGGTGGCATTCCAGGTGCGGAAGTCCTTCGCGCTGTAGTCCTCGCCGAGGTTCGCCTTTATGTAATCGTTGATATCGGCTGAGCGCACGTCGCACCAGCGCCTGCCGTTGCGGTAGACGAGCAGCTCGTCCGGGCCGCCGCGGCGCTGCCGGAGCGCGGTCACCACCGCGACCACGTCCGGGTCGCGGACTTCGTGCAGCCTGCGGACGCCGCTTTTGGCGGGGTAGTCGAACACCAAGGCGCCGTCGCGGACCGTGACGTGCTCTCTGCGCAGCGTCGCCAACCCGAGCCCACCGCCCTGCTCGGCGTATTCCTCGCCGCCGATCCGGAACAGACCGACGTCAAGCATCCGGGCCGCGGCCGCAAGTACGCGCGTGCGGTCCAGTTCGGTGCCGTTCAGATCGTGCACGACCTGCCGGCGGAGCTGCGGCAGTGCCTGAGCGAAGTCGGTCATACGGCGGAACTTCTGCCGGTCGCGCTGCTCGCGCCAAACCGGGTGGTACAGGTACTGCTTACGTCCGGCCCCGTCCGTGCCGGTCGCCTGCAGATGCCCGAGCGGGTCCGAGCAGATCCACACATCTCCCCAGGCGGGCGGGATCGCGAGCGCTCGGATCCGTTCGAGCGTTTCCTCGTCGGTCACCGGGGTGCCGCGGTCGTCCGCGTACGTGAAGCCGCGCCCTCGCTTGCGGCGGCGCAACCCCCGTCCTGAGCAATCCGAACGCCGCAAGCGGCTCCTACTGACCATGGGGCGCTTGATACCCGTGGTTCGCGCCACGAGAAACGCACGGGCCCGGGGGGTATGCTGGGTGGTGCATTCCGTCAACTACGGAAAGCCTCGACTAATGGCGTCCGTGTCCACGATCCGGCTGTTCGAGGTGGAACCGGATCTGATCCGGTTCCTCCCGGCCGAAGAACGGGCTGAAGCGGCGGGGCTTGAGTTGCCCGTCCACGAGCTGCCCAAGGGCGGCGTCGATGTCAACGCGCTGTTTACGGCCACCGGTGCGTTCGGCGCCGTGCTCCTGGAGGGCATGCTGCTCCGAGCGGTGCGCCTCGGGGAGCACACGGGTCTACGTCTCCTCGGCCCCGGCGATCTCCTCTCGCGGACCGAAGCGCCACGCTCGACTCTGGTGGTCGACACGGTGTGTCGAGCCACGGCGCCGACCCGGCTTGCCCTGCTCGGGCGCGAGATGCTGATCGCGGCGCGGCGCTGGCCGCGGCTGATCGCCGGTCTCCACTCCCGCTCCGGCGATCAGACCGAGCGGGTACTGATGCAACTGATGATCTGTCAGCTTCCGCGGGTCGATGACCGGATCCTGTCGCTGCTCTGGCTGCTCGCGGAATCTTGGGGGCACGTGACGTCGTCCGGCACCACGCTCCCCGTGGCACTGACCCACGAGGCGTTGGGCGGCCTGGTCGGTGCCCGCAGGCCCACCGTCACACTCGCGATCGGCGAGCTAACTGCGCGGGGAGCGATCGTGCGCCAGGGCGACGGCTGGCTGCTCTTGCGCCGCCCGCACGAGGGCTCCGCGGGTCGCCAGGTCCGGATCGAAGAACCGCGTCCGATTGAATCCGGGCGATCGCCGTGGTCGATCGAAGCCTCCGAGCCGGCGGGCATAGAGGCGATCCGCGATGAGATGCGCGAGACCGTGCTCCGCCTGCGCGAGCAGCACCTGCACAGCGCGGATCGCCTGAGCGCCAGTCTGCGCCGCTCCGCCGCGATCCGGGCCGAGGTCGCCCGTCGTCGGCGACAGGCCGGAACCGCGGTTAGACCTCGGCGGGCTCCATCATCATGAGCGCGCCCGAGACCTTCCCGTCCCCCTGCCCATGGAGCGGTAGGAGCGTGACGCGGCAGTGAAAGCGCTTGCCGCGGCGGTTCGTGGCCTCGAGCACCACTTCCTCGCGCGGTGATTCGCCGCTCAGGGTCGCCTTTAGCCCGCCCTTGAGCTGCTCGACCGGCAGGCCGATGTCGAGCGACATCACGTGCTGGTCCTCGGCCTCGGCTGGCACCAATCCCCACAGCTCGCTCGCCTCGCTGTTCCAGATCTGGACGTGCTGGCGGGCGTCGATGACCGCGACCGCGAGCCCCATCGTGGTCAAGATGGTCTCCATGAACTCGTTCAGGTCGTTGAGCTCCACAGTCCGGTGCCGGAGCTCGTCGTTCATCGTTTCGAGTTCCTCATTGCTGGACTGCAGCTCCTCGTTCATCGTCTCGAGTTCCTCGTTGGTCGACTGGAGTTCCTCGTTGGTCGTTTCGAGTTCCTCGTTGGTCGACTGGAGCTCCTCGTTGGTCGTCTCCAGTTCTTCGACGGTCGACTGCAGTTCCTCGTAGGCCTGCTCGAGCTCTCCGCGGGATTCATTCAGCCGCGCCTGCAGCCGATGGGAATCGGTCACATCGGTGTAGACGATGCTGGTCCCGAGCACCGTCCCATCGGCGAGTAGAGGCGCGATGTGCACGTCCAGGATGCGGTCTTGGTCGCGCACGCACCACGGCACCGTGCGGAGATCGACGCCCGCGTCGCTCGCTCTCGACGACATCGAGATGAGGTCGGAGCTCGACGGGTCGATATGACAGCTCGAGATCTTGGATCGGACGTCCGAAGTCGTTGACGCCGAGGTTGAACAGCCTGCGCGCATTGTCATTGGCCATGATCATGTTGCCGCGGACGTCGAGTACCACATGGGCCGCTCCGGCGATGTCGAATGCCGCCTCACGCAGGTGCTTTGCCGCGTCCTGGTCGCCGTCGCTCCCGGTGTGCGCCACCATCGTCCGGACGCGATCGCGCATAGCCGGCCGCGTGACCTTGCGGAATACGCGCCACTTCAGCTCGACCGGCCTGAACAGGTCGCTGTGAGTGACCAGCATCTCTGATTTGCCCAGTAGCAACACTCCGTCGCTGTCCAGGGCGAAGTGAAAGCGCCTGAGAATCAGCGACTGCGTCTCCGCCGTGAAGTACATCAGCGTGTTGCGGCAGATCAGGAGATCGATACGCGAGATCGGTGCGTCCTGGACAAGGTCGTTGCGGCCGAAGATCACGCACCGGCGTAGGTCCTTGCGGAACACGTAGCGCTGGTCGGTGCGCTCGAAGAACCGTTCGAGCGCGTCGCGTGGCACGTCCTCGACCTGCCGCGGCAGGTACACGCCGTGTCTGGCCTGGTCCAGTGCGTCCCCATCGATGTCGGTGGCGTAGATCTTGACCCGCTCCTTGAAGCCTTCGTCGCCGAGCACCCGAGCACACACCATCGCGATCGTGTACGCCTCTTCGCCAGAGGAAACCCCGGCGCACCAGATCCGCAGCGGTGCATCGGTTGGCCGCGACGCCAGCAGCTGGGGCAGTACCTCGGCGGCCACGTACTCCCAGGTCAGCGGATCGCGGAAGAAGCCGGTTACGTTGATCAGCAGGGTGTTGAAGAGCTCGCCGAACTCCTCTGGGTGGAGCTCGAGGTATTCGACATATTCGCCGTAGTCGCCGGCCCCGACCGCCTCGAGCCGCTTGGCGATGCGCCGCTCAACGCTCGACCGCTTGTAACCGGTGAAGTCGAACCCCCGGGCCTGCTTGACGAACTCCAGTACCGAATCGAGCGAAGTGGTGGCGCTGCTGACCATCAGGGGACGTCCTGATGTTCGACGGCGTGCGCCGAGTCGTCGAGCACCTGCAACGAGGTCTCCACCGCGCCCGCCAGCGTGCGCCGGAGGAGCCGCGCTTGCTCCTGAGCGTCCTTCGCGCGGCGCCGGAAAGAAGCCGCCGAGCGGGGCTGCTCTCTCTCCGCTAGCTGATCAGCCATCCGTTCAAGGAGCATACGACGGTCATTCAGCACCCGAACGGCAGCCCACAACGCCGCCTCGACATCCTGCGCTTGCGCATCGGCGAGGCTTTCCGGGGAGTACCGATGTCCGACACGACATTCCCAGCGCGTGAAGCCGGCCTCGTGGCGCTCGCTCAGGACCCCGCCGCACTCCGGGCACACCGTCGTCACTCCGTCGTCATCTGGAGGATCCGGGACCGCCCGATGCGGCTCGGCTCCGGTGGGCAGGGGTTCGCCTCGGACCATCGCCACCACCGTGTCGGCGATGAGCTCCGACGTCACCACCGCATCGACATCGACCGCTGCGAGCGCGCT
Source organism: uncultured Solirubrobacterales bacterium (assembly GCA_963794825.1). GTDB lineage: Bacteria > Actinomycetota > Thermoleophilia > Solirubrobacterales > Solirubrobacteraceae > Palsa-465. The sequence goes on along the minus strand of CAWCFB010000003.1, from coordinate 278,511 downwards.
TGTCGGCATCCCTGGGTAGAGCGCCTCCTTGGGGTCCTGGACGATCGCCGCGCCGCCGCTCGATTTGATCTCGGCCAACCCGGCGGTGCCGTCGTCTCGGTTGCCGGTCAGCACAATTCCGATCACCCGCCCATCGAACGCCTTCGCCGCGGTTCGGAACAGCGCATCGACGGCCGGTCGATGGCCGTTCTCCCGAGGGCCTATGGTCAGGCGCACTCGCCCGTCTTCGATCTCCAGGTGACGGTCAGGGCGGTGCGACGAGGATCGTCCCGGGCGCCAGCTCGTCCCCATCCGCCGCAGGCCGGCAGGGCAGTCTACCCGCGCGCCCGAGGATGCTCGCGAGCGCGCTCGGGCCGGTTGGGGCGACGTGCACGACAATGCACACCGCCGCGGGAAGGTCCGCGGGCAGCCCCTCCACAACCCGGCGGAGAGTCTCCACGCCTCCGGCCGACGCTCCGATTACCACCAAGTTGTGGACAGCCTCAGAAGATGGCCTGAGATCCACACTCACAGACTACGCGCAATGCCAGAAGAGACCGGCGTGGAGAGAGGCGGTGGTCCAGCAGAGTTGCTTTGTAACCAGCAGCGCTCAGTGGTGCCTCGACGTCACGATACGCGACTACATTTTGTCTGGGCCGGTTTTGGTGACTCATCCATCCGGGTGCCCGCCATCCTTTTGTGACCGAGGAATTGTCCGTCGATTCAGATAACCGCCGTTCCGACACGTTCGCGATCGCGACGCGCACGCTCAACTCAGGTCGACTGCTCCTGACGGTGGATGGAGAGCTTGATCTGGCCAGCGCGCCATTGCTGCGGGAGGCGCTCGACCGCGAGCTTGAGGCGGGCCAGCGGGTACTGCTCGACCTCTCAGGTGTCACATTCATCGACTCGACGGGACTGGCGGCGATTGTCAACGCCGCTCGCGGTCCGGGCGCGCAGCTCGAGCTGTCGGCTGACATGCGCTCGCAAGCGCGCCGGTTGATGGAGCTGACCGGCGTGCTGTCGCTGTTTCCGGTGGTCAACGGCGACGGCGGCTGAGGCTTCGCGGCGCAAACCGGGTAGGTCCCGTCGAGTGATTGCGATTCTCGACATCGACGGCACGCTCGTCGACACCAACTACCACCACACGATCGCTTGGTACCGGGCCTTCCGCCACCACGGGATCGTGTTGGCCAACTGGCGCATCCACCGGCACATCGGGATGGGCGGCGACAAGATGGTGGCGGCGCTGACCGACGAGCGGACCGAGCGCGAGCAGGGAGACGCCATCCGCTCGGCCGAGGGAGTGTTGTACGCGCAGCTGATCGATGAGGTGGAGACGATGCGGGGCTCGCGCGAGTTGATCCAGGAGCTCAAGCGGCGCGGCCACAAGGTCGTGTTCGCCAGCTCGGCCAAGGAGGGCGAGGTCGACCATTATCTAGATCTGCTTGACGCGCGGGAGCTGGCCGACGGCTGGACGACTTCCGCCGACGTCGAGGCGACGAAGCCTGATCCGGATCTCGTCAAGGCCGCCCTCGATGCGGTCGGCGAGGAGAGCGGCGACGACGCGCTCCTGATCGGCGACACACCGTGGGATGTGAAGGCGGCGTCGGCGGTGGGGGTCCGTACGATCGCGGTACGGACGGGTGGGTTCGGGCACGACGAATTGGTCGAGGCCGGGGCGCTGCGAGTGTGCGAGTCGGTCGAGCAGCTCCGGCGCACGCTCGACGACACGCCGTTGCGGTGATCAGCTCGCGCCGCGCCGCGCCGCGAGGTTCTCCCTTCCGCGCGCCGGGTAGACGTACGTCATGAGCATGTACTCGCCCTCACTGGAAGTCCCGCAGCCGTCCGAGCCTGTCACGCCCGTCGTCCCAGACGCGCCGGTGACCCCGATCGATCCCGACCCCGGTACTCCCGCCGCCCCCGAGGTGCCCGCCGATGTGCCGGCACCTGAGGAGCCGGCGACACCGATCGACCCGGATCCCGGTCCCGGACCGACGCCAGGACCAACTCCCACGCCACCCGGCCCAGACCCAGGCCCGGGACCCGACCCTTCGCCCGGACCTGACCCTACGCCGGGGCCCGATCCGTCTCCCGGTCCCGACCCCACGCCTGGGCCCGCTCCGGGAGGCCCGGACCCGGCTCCGACACCGCAGCCCGGCCCGGGCCCGGGCCAGATCTAGCTAAAACCAGCCACGTCAATAAGTCCGCGCGCGCAGCGCCGCCGGCGGATCTTGCGGAGAAATTGACGGATACGGAGAGAAACTCCGCGTCGGTCAGCTCAGTCTCCGCGAATGCGGACTTATTGCGCTGCTTGAGCTCGGCCGTCAGGCGCCCGAGTGCTGGTCGGTGTCGCCGAGCGGCGAATCGTCATCCGCCGGCGCCGCCGGCAGCTTGTCAGCGGCGGGGCTCTGCGAACCGCCCTCGGCACCCGGCTCCTCCGGCTGGTCCTCGGGCCGCGGCTCCTCGTCAGTCGCCCGCTCTGAATCCGTCTGTCGTTCGTCCATATCGCCCCGGTACCCGCTGCGGTGCGGGGCCATGCGTCGTTTGCCGGGGGTTACCCGCGGGTAGCTCGAAATCGGCCTGTCAACCCCGTCAAAGGAGGGTGCAGTGAGCCTGACCGACAAGGTCACCGGCCGGTTGAAAAAGGCGGCGGGGGACCTCGCCGGCGACTCGGCGCTCCGCCACGAGGGCGTGATCGAGGAGCGCAAGGGCGAAGCCAAGGACGAGTTGCGACAGAGCGAGCGCGAGGTCGAACGCAAGGCCGCCGAGGTGGCGGATCTGGAGAGGCGGTCATAGTGTCCGAGGGACAAGCTTCGGACCCGCCTGCGTCGGTCTCAAACCAGAATCAGGAAGAGCAGGAGGGCGGGCTGAGCCACGGCCAGGAGCAGCCCGACGGCGAGCACAAGGATGAGTCCAAGGAACGCGGTGCTCGTCACGAGGACGACTCGCCCGGCTCTTCCACAGAGGGATCGCAGGCCACGGGCCATCCGGACAACGCCGGCTGACCACACACAGGTTCGGTGCCTCGCGTCGCCGGGTAGCGAACAAGGTATCCGCCCCATCCAAAGGAGGACAGCATGTCGTCAACCTCAGAGTCCGGCAACGTCACCGGCACCAAGGACAAGGACTACAACCTGATCTGGTACACGGAGCAGTGCCTCGAGAACGCGCTCCGGCTCGAGAACTACATCCAGGACGCGGAGCGAGACGGCGACGACGAGCTTGCCGACCTCTTCCGTCGCGCGCAGGCCGACAGCCGCAAGGGTGCGGAGATGGGCAAGGAACACCTGCGCAAGCGTCTTTCGGCGTAAGTTCGCGCGTGGTTCTTTCCGTCATCAAGTTTGGTGTCAGGCAGACCGAGGCGGTCGTCGTTGGTTCCGTCCGCCTCGGTCTGGGGGTGGCGCGAACGGTGCTCGGTGTGGTCGTCGACGTGGCCACTCCAAGTCGTGAGCAAGCGCCCTCCGCGCCGCAGCCTTGGGCAGAACCGGCCGAACCCGCGGAGCGCGCCGAACCGGCGGAGCGCGCCGAACCGGCGGAGCGCGCCGAACCGCAGGAGCGCGCCGAACCGGCGGAGCGCGCCGAACCGCAGGAGCGCGCCGAACCGGCGGAGCGCGCCGAACCGCAGGAGCCGCCGAACCGCAGGAGCCCACGCCACCAACCGACCCGGAGCGCGAGCGACGGATGGCGCTGCGCGACCAGCCGAGCGACAACGAGGATCAATCGCCGCACCACGTGCTCAACAACCCGGTGACGGACGAGCCAGACCCCACGGAGTGGCCCGATCCGTACGACCAACGCGAGGATCCACGCGACCCCGGCTCGGATGAGATGGTGCTGCCGGGGGACATCCCGCACACCCCGACCGGTAGCCAGAGCACAAGTGCCCCCCATCCCTCGCAGGATCCCGAGGCCGCGCGCGGGAACGGGCCCAAGGCGCCGGACTGACGCTATGAGGGTTCATGAGCTCGATGTCGCCTGGCGGCTCGTGCTCGCACTCGGCCTCTCGTCGGTCGTCGGGCTTGAGCGAGAGGCCCGCCACAAGAGCGCAGGAATGCGCACTCACGCGCTGGTGGGGCTGGGCGCGGCGCTGTTCATGCTCGTCAGCACGTACGGATTCGCCGACGTTCTGTCCAAGCATGTAACGCTTGATCCCTCTCGTGTCGCGGCCCAGATCGTCTCCGGCATTGGCTTCATCGGCGGTGGGCTGATCTTCGTCCGCCGCGCCGACGTCCGCGGGTTGACCACCGCGGCCAGCGTGTGGACGGTCGCCGCGATCGGGATGGCGGCCGCCGGCGACCTGCCGATCCTGGCCAGCTTATCCACGCTCCTATACCTGATCGTGTCGGTCGTCTATCCGCGGTTGACCGAGCGGCTCCCGATCGTGCGCAACCGGGCGACGATGCGGCTCACCTATCCGGATGGTCGGGGCCTGCTCCGGCAGCTGCTCGCGTCGTGCGCCGAATATGGCTTCGCGGTCTCGGACATCGAGTCCGAAACCGCCTCCGGCGACAGTAAGGGCGAGGTCACGGTGCGGCTCGAGCTACGCGGCCGCGGCTCGCTTTCGGAGCTGATCGACGACCTCGAAGCGATAGAAGGCGTGCGCGCGGTGGCCCTCGTGAGCGACGATCGAGTCCGGCGACCGCCTGGCCCGGGCGGTGGACCTCGGTTGCGCGACGCATCAGAGCTCGGCGGCTCGGGTACTCCTGTCACGAGAACCTGAACCAGGAAAGGACAGACCATGCGCAGAAAGTCAAAGCCGTCGCTCGGGGCCGAGGCGGCCAAAGGACTCATCGCCGATCCGGAGATCCGTCAGGCCGCCGCCGAGGCCGGCCCGCCCATCGCCAAGCTCAGCCTCAGCATCGGCAAGCGATTCACCCGTCGGCGGACCCGCAAGCAGCTCGAGCAGCTGGGCGACACGATCAACACGCTCGCCTCCACCCTGGCTACGTTCGGCCCGGCGCTCGCGCAACAGATCGGGGTGCTCGAACCGCCGAAGAAGAAGCGTCGCCGGGTGCTGGTGCCGGTGGCGGCCGCCGGCGCGCTGGCGGCGGGCGGCGCCGCGATCGCGCTGAAGCAGCGCAGCTGATCATCTGAGGACCACCAGGCAGATCCCGCCGAGCGCTGCGGCGCCCGCGCTCCAGAACGCGATGTAGTCGCCGATGTGGCCGGAGTGGAGGATCCGCACACCCCGGACCACAGCCCCGGCTGGCTCGCGGATCGCGCTCGGCAGTATCCCCCGGCCGAACAGTCCGATCGCGGCTGCGCCGAACGCTCCCACCACCGCGATCAGAGCGGTCAGGACGTCGATCGCCTTGACGTGCGTGTCGGGCGTTCCCGGCCAGTGCACCGTGGCGCCGTGCAGCACCCAGGCCGCGTAGGCGCGGTGGTCGACGAACCGGGTCGCCATCCGCTCCACCCACGGGACGGCGTCCGGGATCAGCCCGACGACGGCGGCGAGCGCGAGCAGCACGAACGGCACGACGATCATCAGCACGGGGGTGTGGTCGCGCTCGTCTCGCGTCTCGTCGACCCGCTCCTCGGCGGCGCGCGCCTGGCTGGGGTCGGGCCCTTCGGACGGACCCCAGCCGAGCAACACGCGGCCGGCCACGCGGAGCACGGCCCCGCCGGTCAGCGCGGAGACGAGCGACGAACAGCACCGTCAGCCAGCCGTAACCGGCGATCGGATCCGGCGCTGTCGAGCAGTGACTTGCCGGCGAACTCGGTCAGCGGCGGCGGCGCCGCGAGCAGCACGCCGCCGATTGCGAACAGCACGCCGACGAGCCGCACGTCGCGTCCCCGTCCGTGCAGGTCGAACTCGTCGACGGTCCGGAAGCGGTGCGAGCAGCACGCCCGCGCACATGAACAGCGCGGCCTTCGTGAATCCGTGGCCGACGATGTACATCGCGGCGCCGGCGAGCGCCTTCGCGTTCAGCAGCCCGACGCCGCACACGAACACACCGACGTGGCTGATCGTCGAGAACGCCAGCAGCCGCTTGATGTGGCGTTGGACTGTGCACATCCACGCACCGAGCAGCGCGGTCAGCGTACCCGATCGCCACCAGCACGGCACGCAGCGCCACCGCGTGGGCGCCCATCGGACCGGCGAACACCACCCAGTACAGCCGCGCCACGGCGTACACCCCGAGCTCGACCATCACCCCGCTGAACAGCACGCACACCGGGATCGGGGCAACCGCGTGCGCGTCCGCGAGCCAGAAGTGCAGCGGCACTGCCGCCGCCTTGGTCAGGAAGCCGAGCAGCAACAGCACCATCGCGACGATCACCAGCGGATCGGCGTGGTGCCCGTCCAGCGCCGCCCCGATCTGTGCCATGTTCAGCGCGCCGGTGCGCGCGTACAGCATCGCCACGGCGATGAACATCGCGTAGCCGGCGATGCTGTTGGTGATCGCGAAGTTGATCGCGCCCTGGATCGGCGCGCGCTCCTCGATCCGGTACGCGGTCAGCGCCGTAGGCGACCGCGCTCATCAGCTCGAAGAACACGACCAGGTTGAACAGGTCGCCGGTCAGGCAGAAGCCGACCATCCCGGCCATGAACAGCAGCATCAACCCGTGGAACAGCCCCTTGACCGCGTCGAAGTAGCGCAGCGAGTACACCAGCGCCGCCGTCACCAGCAGGGCCGCAAACGCCGCCATCGCGGCGCCGAGCGGGTCGATCGACAGCGAGATCCCGATCGCCACCCCGTGACGCGGCGCGTAGCCCCCGACCCAGTACGCGAACGGCTCACCCGACGCGTGGACGGCGAGCAGGACGCACAGCGCGGTCGCGGCCACGGCGCCGATCCCGCCGACCCCGTCGTTGATCCAGCGCGGCGCGAACGACCCGATCGCGACGAGCAGGGCGGCGCCGCAGGAGCGCGACGACGATCGGAAGCGCGGCGAGGTGGGTCATCGAGTCACTAGTGCCGCAGCGTGCGCAGCTCGGCCGGATCGACGGTTCGGAAGCGCTTGTGCGCCTGGACGACGAGCGCCAGCAGCAGCGCCGTCACCGTCGCCTCGATCACGACGTCGGTCAGCACCAGCACCTGGACGACGGGGTCGACGAGCCGCGAGGTCTTGGGGATGTCCGCGACGATCGGCGCCTTGGCCCCGGCGCGGTAGCCGACGCCGACCAACACGAGGTAGGTCGCGGACTGCACGACCGTGAGGCAGAGGACCGTGCGCACGAGATTCCGGCTCGAGACCACTCCCCACAGGCCGATGACGAACAGCCATGCCGCGATCGCGAAGGGCAGAAAGCTCACGACGCAGACCTCATGAGGTGAGCTCACCCTCCTCGACGAGCAGCGACTGGTCGAGGAACTCGGTCCAGGTCAGCAGAAACGCGCCGGTCACCTCGAGCCCGACGGCGATGCTGTTGAGCGGCATCATCCCCGCCGACAGCAGATACCCGGGCTTGCCCAGGGGCAGGAAGTTCTTCAAGAACACGCCAGCGAAGATCAGTCCGCCGACCCCGATCAGGACGTACGACGCAGCGCCGATCGACTCGAGCGCCTCGAGCGCGAATCCCGGCGCCACGCGCTTCATCGCCAGGTAGCGACCGGCGAGCAGGATCGCCACCGGGCCGGCGGCGAGCACGACGCCGCCCTGGAAGCCGCCCCCCGGCGTGAGTGCGCCGTGGAGCACGAGATACACGCCCAGCGCGACGAGCAGCGGGATCAGCACGAGCGACATCGAGCGCAGCGCCTCGCTCGCGCCGGAGAACGCATGGTCCTCGAGCCCGCGGCTCGATCTCGACGTCCTCCTCCTCGTCGCGGAGATGGCGCAGCAGCAGCGCAACTCCCGCCACCGATGCGAACAGGATGAACTCCTCGCCGAGCGTGTCGAAGGCGCGGATATCGAAGTTCAAGCGCCGTGACGATGTCCGTGGCGTGGCGCAGGTTCGGCTCGATCTTGCCGAGCAGGAGCCCGTAGATCCCGTGGTAGTGCCCGAAGGCCGGCAACCCGTGGAGGCCGATCACGAGCACGGCGAGCAGGCCGGTGCCGGCGACCCCGAACAGCGTGAGCCGCGCGCGCCGGCTCACGACTTTTCGTCCTCGTCTTCAGCGGCCGCTCGATTCTCCTGCTCGCGGATCTTGCGAAGCGCGGCGAGCACGATCAGCGGCAACCCCAATCCGGAGACGACGATCTCCGAGAGGCCGACGTCGGGCGCCTGGAGCACGAAGAACAAGGCGGTCAGCGCCAGTCCGTAGACCCCGAGCACGAGCGTCTGGCGCAGCGGCTCCGGCGTGAACACGACTCCGGTGCCGGCCACCGCGACGACCACGAGCGCGGCGATCTGAAGCGCGGTCACGACTCCTCCTCCCGGGCGTCTTCGATCCCCTCACGCCAATCGCCCCGCTCGCGCGTGCGGAAGCTCCGCACTGTCGTGTGCACGAGCACGGGCGAAAGCAGCACGAGCAGAATCCCGGTGGCGAGCGCCTTGTCGCCGATCAGCGACCACGACTCGCGCACCAGGATCGCGATTCCGATCAGCAGCGCTCCGAATCCCGCGAGTCCGACGTAGTGCAACCGGTCGTAGACGTTGCGCATCGCGGCTACGCCGAGGACCGCCACCACTTCGATCGTCGCCCCGCCGATCAGCAGCACGGTGGCGACAACGTGCTTCACCGTCACAGGTCCCGCTCCATCAGCCGCGCGAAGGCGAGCGCGCCGACGATCGACACCAACGCGAAGGTGATCGCCAGATCGACGAACGGCTGGCGGTGAAATCCCTCCGAGAGCAGCATCAGCACCGTCGTCAACAGCGTGCAGGCCACCTCGAACGCGGCCAGCGCGTGGGTCGCGCCGGCCAGCACGCACACCACCAGACACGGCAACAGCGCCACGATCAGCACGAGCGCGACCACCGTCCACTCGTTCATCCGAGCCTCATCGGGTCGAGCTCCTCGCGTCCGCCCTGGCGGTGGAGTTGGTGGACGAGCATCAGTTTGCGCTCGGTGTCGATGCCGACGACGATCGTGTTCGGCGCCAGGGAGCCGAGCGCCTCGGCCAGCGCGCGGCGACCCGTGTCGACGCTGTCCTCACCGCAGGCGGCGAAGCTCACCGCGCGGAAGCTGCCGCGCTGGGGCGCGCGAGCGAACAGCTGGGCGACGGCGTCGAAGCAGACCAGCCCGACGTGCGTCGGAACGCGGGCCAGAACTCGCCAGGCCCGGCCCAGCCACAGCGGAGAGATCAGGGCTTCGCTGAATCCCTGCTCGCGTGAGACCTCGTACGCCGCGCCCGCCAGGAGCGCCGCGCCGATGAAGGCGTAGAGCTCAGGGGATGAGGTGGTATCGATCAGGAGCAGGTAGAAGCCGGCGCCGATCAGCAGCCCGAGCAGCGCGCTCGCGACCCGCGTCATCCCTGCAGGCGGGGCAGCACCTGGTCGCGGTACGCCGCGAAGAACGCGTCCTGCTCCGGTCCGATCTGGTTGACGTACAGCTCGTCGAAGCCGGCCTCTTCGTACGCGCGAATCGCCTCGATGTGCTTGTCGACGTCGGGGCCACACGGGGTGTCCTCAGCCACCATCTCCTCGGTGACCAGTTCGGCTGCCTGCTCGAAGTGCTCGGGAGTCGGGAGGATCTGGGCCAGTTCGCCCGGGAGGGCCTCGTTCGGCCACAGCCGGTGGACGGTCTGGCGCGCTCGGGCCTCGTCGTCTGACCAGCAGACCTTCAACCCACCCTGGACGAGCGACCCGTTCTGGGACCGTTCCCGAAAGGTCTTGACGGAGTCGGCGTCAGGTCCGACGGTGCAGTAGCCATCTCCGATCCGCGCCGCGAGCTCCACGGCCTTGGGGCCGAAGCCGGACACGATGATCGGCGGAGGCTGGTCAGGCAGGTCGTAGATCCGAGCGTGCTCCACGCGGTAGTGGGTTCCGCGATGGTCGCGCGCGCCGCCCTCCCACAGCTTGCGGATCACGTGCACCGCCTCTTCGAGCATCTCGAGTCGCTCGTCCGCCTCGGGCCAGCGGTCACCGAGGATGTGCTCGTTCAGGGCTTCGCCGCTGCCCACGCCAAGACAGAACTGGCCATCGAGCATCACCGCGGCGGTCGCGGCGGCCTGCGCGATGATCGCTGGATGGATCCGGACGGTGGGGCAGGTAACGGCCGTGGTCACCTTCATCCCGGGTGCGGCCTGGGAGATCGCGCCGATCGTCGACCATACGAACGGACTGTGGCCCTGCTCGTCGTTCCACGGATGGAAGTGATCGGAGACCCACAAGCCGTCGAAACCGGCCTCTTTGGCCTTCACCGCCTGGGAGATCAGCTCACGCGGTCCCCATTCCTCGCTGGAGAGGAAGTAACCGACCTTCATACGCGCGTGCTGCCCAGGCCATCCACGTTGTAATCAGCGCCGAGTCGGGTATCGAACAGGAGAGCGGCTAACGAGAGGCGAGAGGAATGCAGCATTCACAAGCGCAAGCCGAATGGCACGCGCGCCAGGCGGCGCGAAAGGTTCGAGAGCGCAGCGAGCGGCAGTCCGGGGCCGCAGCATGGGTCGCCGAGCGCGCCGGCCAGTGGGACCTGAGCGGTCCCGACTGGGACTTCATGGAGCAGCAGAAGTACCTGTGGAACCCACTGATGGACTACTGGTTCCGGATGGAGGTCTCGGGATGGGACAACATCCCCGCGGCCCCGGTGCTGCTGATCGGGATCCATTCGGGCGCCCCGTTCGTGTGGGATGCCTGGACGGTCGGAGCTCAGTGGTGGCGCCACTTCGGGTCGGGACGGCCGCTGCACGGCACGGCACACGACGCCCTGATGGCGCTGCCCGGGTTCGGTTGGTACTTCCGCCGGATGGGCGTTCTTCCCGCCCGGGCCGACAGCATCGCCGCCGCGCTCGCTGCCGGGCACGACGTGGCCCTATGGCCCGGAGGCGAGCGCGACTCGCTCCGGCCATGGACTCAGCGCGATGAAGCGATCCTCGCCGGCCGCAAGGGGTTCATCCGGCTGGCCATCCGCTCGGCCGTCCCGATCGTGCCAATCGCGACGGTGGGCGGACCGGACTCGATGCCGGTGCTGGCCCGCGGCCGGAAGCTGGCCAAGCTTCTGCAGCTCGACCGGATCGCCCAGCTGAAGATGTTCCCGATCGCGCTCCAGGCTCCGTGGGGCATCTCGCCGGCCTTGCTACCGGAGATCCCGCTGCCGACGAAGATCCGGACCGCCTTCCAGCCGCCGATCGAGCTCGATACCGATCCTGACCGTGCGGAGGACCAGGACTACATCGACGCCAAGTACGACGAGGTGTGCGGCGTGATCCAGCGCGGCATGGACGCGCTCGCCCGCCGGCGCCGTTTGCCTCTGTTCGGCTAGAGCTACACGCGGGCGCCGCGCAGAGCCGGGAGCACCTTCTCGCCGTAAAGGTCGATCCAGCCCTGGGCGTGGTCGGGACCCGAGACGTTCGCGAGCGCCACGATTGTCGCGCCCATCTTCTCGATCTCGCGTGCCGCGTCGGCGTGGACGTCTGCGTCCGGCGAGATCGTGATCTTCTCGCGCAGCTCGTCGTCGCTCAACTGCTGCTCGGCGTGTTCGGCCATCGCCTTCGGGTCATGCCAGTCCTCCCGGTAGAACTCGATCGGCTGCGCCGCCCTCCATACGTGCGCGCCCTCGAACGCTGCCCCATCGTCGGGTGCCCACGAGAACATCCCCTGCAGGACGATCTCGCCGGGCTCGCGTCCGGCGTCATCGCAAGCCGAGCGATACGCCTCGATCACCTCCGGCGCCTGCTGCGGGTCCGCGAGCGTCCACACGCCGTCCCCGTGGCGCGCGGCTACCCCGGCGGCCTCGGGCCCGAAGGCGGAGACGTAGATCGGCGGTCGCTTCTCCGAACGCGTGTGCAGCACAGCGCCATCGGCGCCGAAGTACTTGCCGCCGCTATCCAGGGTCTTCCCCTCGAACAGCGCGTGGATCATCTCGAGCGCCTCCTCCATCCGCGCGATCTGCTCTGGCACGGACGGCCAAGACGCCCCCAGCGGCGACTCGTTCAGCGACTCCCCGGACCCAAAGCCCAGAAACGAGCGGCCCGGGAACATCGACTCGAGCGTCGACCAAGCCTGCGCGATCAGCACCGGGTGATAGCGCGGTCCTGGCGGGGTCACCGCGGTGCCGACGACCGCCTTGTCAGTCGCTTGCAGCGCCGCGCCGAGCCACGGCCAGGCATGCCCCGACTGTCCGCCGGGCCACCACGGCTGTAGGTGGTCAGAGCAGCAGATTCCGTCGAAGCCGGCCTGCTCGGAGGCGACCGCCTGCTGGAGCGCCTCCTCGGGTCGGTAGTGCTCGTGCAGCGTGGCGTAGAAGTAGCGGACGCTCATTTCTTACGTCCGTCGACTGCTCGCTGGAGCTGCGCCTTGTTCATGTTGGAGCGTCCTTCGACGCCAAGCTTGCGCGCCTCTTGGTAGAGCTGGTCGCGGGTCCGCCCCTTGGGACGGTTCGTGCCCGAGCGCTGACCGCCGCGCCGCGACGAGGACATGTCGTTGGTCGAGGTACGCGAGCTGCTGCGCGACTCGCCGCTGCGCGCTCGCTCCTTGTTCACGGTGCGCGCGGCGATCTCCTCGGCGCGTCGCTCGGGCGCCCCCTGCTCGAGCTCGGCCTGCTTGATGTGCTCGTACTGGCGAGCCCGCTTGGTTCCCTTCTGCACTCCGCGTGGTGGCATTACCCTGACCTCCTGCTAGCTCGCAGATCAGCTACCCGCGTTGCGTTGACCCCACGCGCGGGTAGGACGGGGACCGAGGCAGATGACCGAAAGCTTCGATCTGATCGTCGTCGGCGCCGGCCCAGCCGGCGAGACCGTTGCCTCGCGCCTGGCCGGCGACGGAATGCGGACTGCGCTGGTCGAGCGCGAGCTGATCGGCGGCGAGTGCGCGTACTGGGCGTGCATCCCGTCGAAGACCCTGCTGCGTGCGGCCGAGATCCGGAGCGAGGCGTCCCGAGTGGCCGGCACGCGCGCGCCCGTCCAGCAGTTCGACGAGGTCGCCGCCTACCGCAACTACATGGTTCGGGACTACGACGATTCCGGCGAGGTCGAGAGCTACGAGAAACAGGGCGTGCGTGTGTTCAGGGGCACGGCGTCGTTCGTCGAGCCGCGCAAGCTGAAAGTCGGCGACGACACGCTCGAGGCCGACCGGATCGTGATCGCCACCGGCTCAGAGCCCGTGATTCCAGAGATCGAGGGTCTCGAGCAGGCGGGCTACTGGACGAACCGCGATGCCACCGAGATCAGCGAGTCGCCGGAAAGCGTTTGCGTGCTGGGCGGTGGACCGGTCGGCATCGAGCTCGCGCAGATGCTTTGCCGGTTCGGCGCGGAAGTCTCGCTGGTCGAGCAGCAGGATCGGTTACTCGCGCGCGAGGAGCCGCGAGCGAGCGAGCTGCTGCTGGACGCGCTGCGCGAGGACGGGATCGCGGTCCACCTCGGCGCCCAAGTCTCGTCCGTCGAGCTGGACGGCAACACGCGCGTCGTCACCGCCGGGGAGGAGCAGCTGCGCGCCTCGCAGGTGCTCGTCGCCACGTCCCGCAAGCCGCGGATCGCTGGGCTCGGGTTGGAACACGTCGGGATCGAGCCGGGCGCCCACGGAATCGAGGTCGACGAGCGGTGCCGCGCCGGGGAGGGACTCTGGGCGATCGGGGACGTCACCGGAGTGATGCCGTTCAGTCATGTCGCCAAGTACCAGGGGCGAATCGCGTGCGCCGACATCCGCGGCATCGAGGCCCGTGCGGACTACGGAGCTGTCCCGCGGACCGTGTTCAGCGATCCCGAGATCGCCGCGGTCGGGTTGACTGAGACGCAGGCATCCGAGCAGGGCCTCGACGCCAAGGCCGTGCGGATCGAGCTGGGCGACTCGATCTCGCGGCCATGGACGTACGAGAAGGACCCGCGCGGCGAGCTCGGCCTGCTCGTCGATCGCGCCGGCAAGTGCCTGCTCGGCGCTTGGGCGGTCGCGCCGATGGCGGGGGAGTGGATCCACTTCGCCGCGCTCGCGATCAAGGCACGCGTGCCGCTCGACGTACTCAGCGACACCGTCCCGCAGTTCCCGACTTACTCCGAGGCCTACCTGAAGGCGCTCGAGCAGCTCGGCTGATCAGCGGATCGGCATCCGGGCCGGAACCGGCACGTCCAGCTCGAACCGCCAGAACTCTCGGCCGGTGACCGGAATCGCGACGTTGTACACCGGCACGTTCCCGATCGCACCCTCGAAGGTGCCCGCGTGCGCGTGACCGTGCAGCACCATGTCGGGCTCGTGCTCGGCAATCGGGGCCGCCAGCCGGTCGCAACCGAGATACGGCCGGATCCCTTCCGGCTCCCCGACCACCGTCTCCTCGGTCGGGGCATAGTGCAGCAGCACGATCCGGGTGGGGCACAGCTCGACCGCTCGCAGCCCGCTTTCCACCGCGTCCACGTCGGCCGACGTCTCCGCGTACACCTCGCGCAGCAGCGGCTCTCCAAAGTCGGGCAGGTGCGAGCCCGCGAACCCGCCGACGAACCCCTTGGCGCCCACGATCCCGACCTCGTGGCCGTCGATCGAGCAGGTCGTCCACTCGCGCTGCAGCACCCGGATCCCGCCGGACTCGAGCACCTCGACCAGCTCTGGCACTCGGTTGGCATGCCAGTCGTGGTTGCCGAGCACCGCGAAAACGGGAAACGGCATGGCGGCGCACGCGCGGGCCAGACCCTCGGCCTGACCGGGCTCTCCGTGCGTCGTGAGATCGCCGGCGAGGAGCAGGAGGTCGACGGCCGGGCTAAGCTCCGCGATCGCGTCGGCGATCCGGTCGCCGTCGTGCTCCCCGGAGCAATGCAGGTCGCCCGCGGCCGCGATCCTCAGGCAACCCTTTCCGGTTCCGTTCGGTGCCGAACTCATACGCGTTCGCTACCCAATCGGCGGGTAGCTTGACCCGATCGGGTCCTTCGCCGAGACGCTCAAGCTTGCCGTCGCCGCGTTGCGCGAGCGGGAGATCCCGTTCGTGCTCGGCGGCAGCCTCGCCGCCTGGGCGCGGGGAGGCCCGACGAGCCAGAACGACCTCGATCTGATGGTCAAACCGTCAGACGCCGAGCGCGCGCTGGCGGCGCTGGACGCGGCTGGGATGCGCACCGAGCATCCCGTGGAGGAGTGGCTGTTCAAGGCCTGGCACGGGGACGTGCTGATCGACGTCATTTTCCACCCGGCTGGGCTCGAGGTCACCGACGACGTGCTCGAGCGGGCCGACGTGCTGCCGGTGTTCGCCGTCGCCACGCCGGTGATGGCGATCGAGGATGTGCTGACGACGAAGTTGAACGCGCTCACCGAACCCGATCTCGACTACCGGCCAACCCTGGCGATCGCGCGTGCGGTCCGCGAACAGATCGATTGGCAGACGCTGCGCGCGCAGACCGCGGGCTCACCGTTCGCGCGTGCCTTCTTCGTGCTCGCCGAGGATCTCCAGATCGCCCCCGCCCCCGCCCCGGCTGCGGCTGCGGCCCCGGATTCTCGGGACGCGCCGGCGCGGAGTGCGGCAGCACGGTCCGGCCGGGTCCGCGTGGTCGCTACTGAGGGCGACCCCTGAGCGGACGCGCCGGGATCGGCGCGTCGCGTTCGTCGCCGGTGGGCCGCTCGCCCACCGGAAGGTCCTCAGAATGGTCGAACCATGTCGTGCCGCGGCGCCCGATTCGCTGCATCAGTCGCGCGGGCCTGAACCACGGGGTCAACGCGAGGCCGATCCCGACGACGGCGACCACGATCAGCACGACCTCGAACGCGGTCACTTCATTGCGCTCGAGCCGGATGCCGCCCCGTCGGTTGACGCGACTTGCCCTTCGTGCTCTCCCTCAGCGATCTCCTCGACCAGCTTCGCGCAGAACGCGGGCAGATCGTCGGGCTTGCGCGACGAGACGAGCCCGTTGTCCACGACGACCTCTTCGTCGACATACTCGGCTCCGGCGTTGCGCAGGTCTGTCTCGAGGCTCGGCCACGAGGTCAGTGTGCGACCACGCACCACGTCCGCCTCGATCAGCGTCCACGGCCCGTGACAGATCACCCCGACCGGCTTGTGCTGCTCGAAGAACCCGCGCACGAACGAAACGGCGTCGTCATCGGCCCGCAGCGCGTCGGGGTTCGCCACTCCGCCGGGCAGAACCAGCGCGTCGAACTCGGACGCGTCGGCTTCCGACGCGGGCAACTCCGCCTTGATCGTGTCGCCTTTGTCGAGGTGGTTGAACATCTGCACTTCGCCCGTCTCGAGCGATACCAGGGTCGCCTCGCCACCTGCGTTCCGTACCGCCTCGAGTGGCTCGGTCAACTCGACCTGCTCAACTCCCTCGGTGAACAGAAACGCCACCTTCTTACCGGACAGTTCGCTCGCCATGCGCTGGATCTCCTTGTCGAGGGTTAGGGGGTTGCTCCGGCCCCGTTCACTCGGCCCCGGTCGCTACCAGCGTCCGTACCACCGCCGCCGGCGGCCCATGCTCGCTTCCACGCCACCGACGAAGAAGCCGAGGATCCACAGGATCACAGCGGCGATCAAAACGAACCAAAGGACGTGCGCGGCAAATCCCAGCCCTCCGAAGATGGCGAGAATCAAAAGCAGGACCACTAACGCGACCATGTAATTCCTCCTTGATCTCGAGCGCCCGATGCGCTCAGCGGTTAGCTACCCGTCCGCAGATCGCCACAAGCAACCTGGACGGATGGTCTATTGCCCGGTGGTGCTCGGGACGGCGGTCGCCCGGTAGGTCGCTGCCATGTCCTCGTCGCCATGCCCCTCGCGCTCAGCACGTTGAAAGCGATCGGCGACCGCCCTCAGCACCGGGGTCTCGAGCTGCGCCTGCTCCGCGGCCGCGAGCGCGAGTTCGGCGTCCTTGCGGGCCAAAGAAAGCTTGAAATCGGGATCCTCGAAATCGCGGTCGATCATCCGTGCGCCCTTCGCGCGGGCGTAGGGCAAGTCGAGCGGCCCGCCTTCGATGGCGTCGAAGAAATGGTGCGGCTCGATTTCCAGTGCCTCGGTCAGCGATATCGTCTCGGCGAGCGCACTGGTCACGCTGACGATCCAGTTGTTGACGGCGATTTTGCACTTGGTGCCGTTCCCCGCCTCGCCGAGTCGCAACGTCCTCTGGCCGAGCGCGGCGAAGATCCGCTCGCAGGCCGCGAGACATTCCGCCTCTCCCGAGGCCAGGATCACGAGCTCTCCGTTTTCCGCCGGTTGTCGCGTGCCCAGCACCGGGGCGTCGACGAAGTGGGTACCGCAGCGCTCCGCGCGCGCCGCGCACATCTCGGTCCCCTCGATCCCGATCGTGCTCATCTGCAGCCAGATCGCGTCGCGCTCGAGCGCGTCAAGGGCGGCGCCCGCTGTGTCTAGGACCGCGCTGGCGTCGCTGAGCATCGTGATCAGCACGGTCGCGCCGTCTGCGGCGTCGCGCGGCTCTGAGCAGATCGTGACGCCCTCCTGCGCGAGCGGCTCTGCTCGCTCGCGCGTGCGGTTCCACGCTCGCACCGAGAATCCGGCCCGGGCCAAGTTCCGCGCCATTGGCTCACCCATCGTCCCGGTTCCCAGAAAGGCAATATTCGTCATGAGCTGCTGGTACCCGTGGCCGAACGGCTAAAAACCGTTCCGCGGAGGGGATCGGTAGGCTCGCATCCGCGTTGCCGAGCCATTTCGAAACCGAGATCCGGACCGAAGGGTCGGCAACGGTCATTGCCCTCACGGGTGAGCTCGATCTGGCCTCGAGCGCTGCGCTGGAGGAGGCGCTGGAACAGACCTTGGGAGCCCAGAACCTGATCCTGGATCTGCGCGAGCTCGAGTTCATCGACTCGACCGGCCTGAGCGTCCTCGTCAAGGCCCATCAGGCGGCCCAGGAGCAAGGGCGGCAGTTCGGTCTCGTCCAGGGTGGCGCCCAGGTGCAGCGGTTGCTTACGCTGACGGGGCTGGCGGAGCGTCTGCGGGTCGCGGAGGCTCCGGATGAGCTCCTGGACGGCGCCTGACCTGCGGTTTGCGCCGCGCGCCGAAGCCCATCCGCACACGCGTCCCGCCCTCCAGCGAGCGAAATTCGGCCCGGTCGGCGAGCGCGCCGATCAGCGGCAGCCCGATGCCGGTGGACGGGCTCCCGTGGGACCTGCGTTGAATACCGTCGCCCCGGTCCTCGACACACGCCTCGATCGTCGTCTCGCCGGCAGCCAGCGACACGATCAGCGGTCCCCGCTGGTCGCCGTAGGCGTGCAGCACGACGTTGTTGCAGGCTTCGCTGACCGCGGTCTCTATATCCTCGACCAGCGGCCGCGTCGATGGCTAACGCGTCTGCGAATGCGACCAGCACCCGGCGCACGAGGGCCAGGTTTTCCGGGCGACTCTCAACCTCGAGTCGTACTTTCGCGGTGTGGGTCATCAGCTCCGATACGTTCTGGGCTCCCCGGTGTCGGACCCGGGCAAACCGGCGATTTCGGGTAGAAGGCCCCGACCAATGAGTGACTGCGTTTTTCTGCTCCGCCACGGCGACACCGAGTGGACCCAGCATGAGTGGCACACCGGCCGGCAGGACGTCCCGCTCAGCGAGGGGGGCCGGGATCAGGCCCGCCGAGCCGGCGAGCTGCTCGCCGGCCAACCCTTCGCCCACGTACTCGTCAGCCCGCAGTCGCGGGCCCTACAGACAGCTGAGTTGGCCGGTGTCGGCACGCTGGGACAGGTCGATGACGATCTGGTCGAGTGGGACTATGGCGAGTATGAGGGCAAGACCGACGCCGCCGTGCGGAAGGTCGAGCCCGGGTGGGACCTGTTCCGCGACGGCGCTCCGGGCGGTGAGGACCCCACCCAGGTCAGCGCGCGCGTGGACCGGGTGCTCAGCCGCGTGTCAACGCTCGATGGGGTTGTCCTACTCGTGGGGCACGGAAAGACGCTGCGGGCGTTGGCGGCCCGGTGGTTGAGGCGCGATATCGCGCTGGGTAGCGGGCTCGCGATGGATCCGACCGCGATCTCAGTGCTCGAGCGCGAGGCCGCAGGACCGCTGTTGCGCCTGTGGAACTACACCGATGGAAAGCTCGGCGGCTAGCGGCCGGCGCCGAGTCCGTCTGCGCTGCGCTCGCCCTCTTCGCGGACCAGCTCCTTGAGCCGCGCCACCGAGCGGCGCAGTATCCGCGATACCTGCATCTGCGACACACCGACGATCTCGGCGATCTCGGTCTGCGTGCGGTCCTCAAGGAACCGCAGCGCCAGCACTCGGCGCTCTCGCTCCGGCAGGTGCTTGGCCGCTGCCCCGATCGTCGCGCCGGCGTCGATCGACTCAAACCGTGGGTCGTCGTGGCCGAACAGGTCGGCCAGCGTCCCGGCCTCGCCGTCGCGATCCTCCCGCGGAGTGTCCAGCGATACCGCATGATGCGCGGCGGCGGCCTCGAGCGAGTCGAGCACTTCTTCGACGCTCAGCTCCATGTACTCCGCGAGCTGCGTGACGGTCGGCGGGCGGCCGCTCTTCGCGGTCAGCTTGCGCTGCACCTCTTCGACCTTCAGCGCCCGCTCCTGCGCCCCACGCGGGACGTGGACCGACCACCCAAGATCGCGGAAGTACCGCTTCAGCTCACCGAGGATCGTCGGCACCGCGAACGACGAGAACGCAGTCCCGCGCGTGTAGTCGAACCGGTCGACGGCCTTCACGAGCCCGAGGCTGGCGACCTGGAGCAGGTCATCGAACGGCTCGCGGGCGCCCTGATAGCGGCGCGCGAGCTTGCGCGCCAGCGGTAGATACCGCCGCACTAGCTCCTCGCGGGCACGGCGGTCGCCGTGCTCCTGCCAGCGCGCAAAGAGGTCATCCGAGCCGGACGGGCGCACGACCGACTCGGACGCATCCTGCGACAGGCTCGGAGAGAGATGAGCCGTTGTCATCGCTGGGTAAATGCCCATGACCGCAGACGGTAAAACAAAACATGCGGTTCGAGGGTCAGTTTTCTGACAATGCGGCGAGGGGCGGGGCCCCGGCCTCGCCGCCCGCCTTAACCGCTGCGGCAACGGTGGCCAGCAGCGTTTGCGCCAGCACCGCGGTGACCCGTTCGCGGGCCAGACCGGTGACCCGCGCCTCCTCTAGCGCGGTCTCCGCGAACGCCACGTACGCCATCAACGCCAGCCGCACGAGCGGTGGCGGCTGGGGCGTACCGAGATGGTTCTGAGCCACGTTCGCGATAACTACCTCCACGAACCGCGCCACGATCTCGCGCAGCTCGGGCTCGCTCGCCGCCCGCGCGAGCCGGTGGATCTGCCAGGCATGCGTGGGCCGCATTGCGTGCTCGGCGATCCGGTTGAAGTTCGCGGCCAGCCGTTCCTCGAGCGGCACCGTCTCGTCGACCGCCCAATCGCCGGTCAGCTGCTGCGCAGCGCGCTCGGCGACGGCGAGCGTCAGGTCCGGCCGGCCCCGTGGGAAGTAGTGATAGAGGAGGTTCCGGGTCACCCCCGCGCGCTCGCCGATCTCCTCGAGGGAGTAGTCGCGCAGCCCCCGGCGCGCGAGCACCGGCATCGCCGCGGCGATCAGCTGCTCGCGCCGCTCATCCCTGGAAAGGCGGCGGGGCACGACCGGATCCTGACAGGTATTTACGGATTGTCAATAAACTTGACAAGTTGTAAATAAGCCCTGTACGGTGTCCGCCATGACACGAACCATCTCGCTCCTGGGCGCCACGGCGCTGGTCGCCACGCTCGCCATCCCCGCGGCCGCGCCGGCTGCTCCCGCCGCTCCTGTGGCTCCGATCTCCCAGCCGCAGGCCGAGCAGATCGGTCTGGCCGCCTATGACTACGGAATCCCGTTGATGGAGTTCCTGCGCCAAGCGCGCGATCAGACGAGCGTGACGGTGCCCAACTCGCTATCGGATGCGCCGGTCAATCAGCTCGGGAACGCCCGCCACCTAGCCAACGCGAGCAACCAGGTGATCGTGCAGCCGAACAACGACACGCTGTACACGATGGGCCACCTCAACTTGAAACGCGGGCCGCTCGTGTTGCACGTTCCGGCGGTTCCCGGGCACCGGTACTACTCGTTCGAGTTCATGGACCCGTACACGAACGTGTTCCACTACATCGGCACTCGCACGACCGGCGACGGCGCGGCCACCTATCTGATCGCGGGGCCGTCGTTCCACGGGCGCACGCCGGCCGGCATGCGGCCGATCCGGTCGCCGTATCAGCTCGCGTGGGTCGTCGGCCGGACGCTCGTCGACGGTCCCGGCGACCTGACCGCCGTGCACCGAGTCCAGAATGGCTACCGCCTGATCCCGCTCGCCGGCTACCGGCAGCGGGGCCTGGGCTGGCAAGCCCCGCGTCCGCAGCGAATCGTCAAAACGCCGCTGAAGCTGTCCGAGCCGACAGGGCTGAAGTTCTTCGATGAGCTCGGAACCGCATTGGCGCAGAACCCGCCCCCCGCTCGCGATCACGCGATCCTCTCTCAGCTGCGCACGGTCGGGATCGGGCCCGGCTTGCAGCCCTCGCATGAGCACCTCAGCGCCGCCGTCGTCGCCGGCCTGACCGCGGCCGCCGACGGTGGTCCCGCGCACGTCGCAGCGCTGAAACTCTCCGTCGCCGCGGCGTCAGCCGTCGCTCACGATGGCTGGTTCGTGCCGCCGGCGTACACCGGGGACTACGGAATCAACTACGACTTCCGCGCCGTCGTCGCCCTGAACGGGCTCGCGGCCAACCGTCCCGCGGAGGCGATGTACATCGTCGGCGTGACCGACTCGGGCAAGACGCTGCTCGACGGATCCCACACCTACCTCATCCACTTCCCGGCTGGCCAGCTCCCGCCCGCGCGGTACTTCTGGTCGCTGACCATGTACGACGCGAACTTCTACCTGGTCTCCAACCCTCTGCACCGCTACGAGCTGGCGAGCCACACCGCCGGGCTGAAGCGCAACCCCGACGGCTCGCTCGACATCTACATCCAGCACACCCCGCCCGCGGGACACGAATCGAACTGGCTACCGGCGCCGGCGGCCGGTCGCTTCGAGGTCACCCTGAGGCTGTACGGCCCGGAGGCGAGCGCGCTCGGCGGCCGCTATACCTACCCCGCCGATCGCTCGGACCGGGTGAGCTAGCTCTCGGAGGGCGCCGTGACCGGCCCGAGCGCCCCCAGCCAGACCGTCTCGAGCGTCTGCAGCGCGACCTTCGGATCGCCGAACGGCTCTGACCCGAACTGGTCGAGCAGGTAAGCCTCGTTCATCAGGTTCAGCGCGCGCGATACGGCGTGCGTGTCGAACGGTTGCAGCTGCCCGCGGGCGATTAGCGCATCGAGGCCCGCCGCGACCACCGCGATGAATGCCTCAATCGCCCCGCGATAGCCCCGCTCGATCCGCTCGTCGGTGGCGGCGGCGTCGGCGACTGCGCGGACGACGGGGCCGTTGCGGACGAAGAAGTCAACGATCCCGCTGAGCGCGGCGCGCGCGGGTTCCGGATACTCGCGGCCGGACATCAGGCGCCACCGCGCGGCGACCTCGAACAGCTCCGCCCCGAGGTCCTCGAGCAGCTTCAGGACCAGCTCGGTGCTGTCGTCGAAGTGGCGGTAGAACGACGTGCGAGTCAGTCCCGTGTCGGCCATCAGGACGTCGATCGACAGCTCTCGGTAGGGATGGTCGCGCAGGAAGGCTTGCGCGGCCGCGAGGATCTCGCGCCGAGTGTTCTCCCGCTGCTCCCGGCGACGTGTGCGCTGGACAGAGATGCTCACGTTTGTGTCATGATACCGTCGCCCAGTGACGCACTGTTTGACTTTGCGTCAGCACGCGTGTAGCGTCCCGCCCGTGACATCGGGCAGGGTGCCACTCGTGCGGGGCGCTGTGGTCGCCGCGCTGTCGTGGACGTGCAGTGCGGCGGCCACACCTTTTGCTTTCGCGAGCCCGCCTGCGCACGCCTCCTCGGCCTCCTCCGCCGCGATCCACAAGATCGAGCACGTCGTGGTGTGATTACCCGGCGTCCAGTGAGGGTGGGTGTGCGGTGAGCTCGGCCCCGATTTTCCGCTCACCGGCGCGATGACGATCGGCTCCGCCCACTACACGGTCACCCTCGACCTGTTGCGCCTGGCGGTCGCGGGACCGTTCGTGATCACCACCCGCGGCGGTGGGCTCGGCGCCGGTGTCGCCACGTTCATTCCGGCCGGGGATCAGGTGACCGCTGTCGAGGACTGCCTGGGCGCCGGAGTCGCGCACGCGTCGCTGTCGGCGAGCTTCTCGACCGTCAGGCCGCTGGTTTCCTCGTGAGCCTGACGGCGCGGGTCGCCGACTGGTCGGCGCGCGGCGAGCTCCGTACGGTCGCCGGCCGGCGGCTGTTCGTGTGCGAGCGGCCGGGGGAGGGGACGCCGGTGCTGTTGCTGCACGGGTACCCGTCGAGCTCTTACGACTGGCGGGGCGTGGTGGAGCGCTTGCCCGGGCGCCATCTGATCCTGTTCGACTTTCTCGGCTACGGGCTTTCGGACAAGCCTCGCGACGTCCTCTATTCGCTGATGCTGCAGGCCGACCTGGCCGAGGCGGTTGCGAACGGCCGTGAGGTCCACCTGGTCGCGCACGACATGGGCAGCTCGGTGGCGACCGAGCTGCTGGCTCGGGACCTCGAGGGGCGGCTGTCGTTCGGGTTGCGCTCGACGCTGTTGACGAACGCTTCGTTGGTGCTCGAGCAGGCCAGCCTGACCATATCCCAGAAGATCCTGCGCAGCCCGATCGGCCCGCTGTTCGCGCGGCTCTCGAATGAGCGCGCCTTCCGGCTTCAGTTCGCGCGGATCTTCTCCTCTGGCCATCCGTTGTCGTCTGAGGAGGCCGCCGATCAGTGGTCGCTGCTGGCCCACAACGGCGGTCAGCGGTTGCTGAATCGGCTGATCTATTACCTCCACGAGCGGATCGAGTACGCATCCCGGTGGCACGGCGCGATCCGCGACTGGCCCGGCGATTTGGCGCTCGCCTGGGCCCGGCTGGATCCGATCTGCACCGAGGCGGTGCTGCAAGCCGTGCTCGCGCTCCGTCCGTCGGTCGCGCTCACCCGATTCGACGGCCTCGGGCACTATCCACAGATCGAGGACCCAGGTAGCGTGGCGGCCGTGATCGACCGCCACGCCGCGTGACGAGCACCGCCAGTCTTCGCCATCCGCTGACTCGCGGGCTGCTCGCGCTGACGTTCACCACCGGCATCGTCGACGCGGTCAGCTACCTCGGTCTCGGCCGGGTGTTCACCGCCAACATGACCGGCAATGTCGTCCTGCTCGGCTTTGGCATCGTCGGCGGCTACGGCCTGCCGGTGCTCGCCCCGTTCGTCTCGCTGCTCGCATTCGTGATCGGATCCGGGGTGGGGGGCGCGCTCGGGCGGCGGCTAGGAAACCACACGAGGCACATCTCGGCCGCGCTCGTGATCGAGGTGGGGTTGATCGTGCTCTGCGCCGTCCTGACCGCCACGGTCACGCTCCACCGCAACGCCTTCTCGGGCGACGCCGTGATCGCGCTGCTGGCGTTCGCCATGGGGGTCCGCGCCGCCACCGTCCGCCGGCTCGCCGTCCCCGATCTGACCACGACGGTGCTGACGATGACGCTCACCGGCCTCGCGGCCGACTCGCGCCTGGCCGGCGGAGACGGCGCCGGCACGGCGCGGCGGGTCGTTGCCGTCGTGGCGATGTTCGCCGGCGCGTGCGCCGGCGCGGGCGCGGTGAAGGTGAGCCTCACGCTGGCCCTCGCGATCGCCGGCCTGCTGGCGTTCGTCACCTGGGTCGTGTACGTGCCCGCCGCCGTCCGTTCGGCGCGTGGCTGACTACGACTACGTCGTCCTCGGGCACGTGACCGTGGACGTCCGCGCCGACGACGGAGGCCGCACCCCGGGTGGGACCGCCCTGTACAGCGGGCTGCAGGCCGCGCGCCTCGGCTTGAGAACCCTGATCGTCACCGCCGGCCACCGATCCGAGCTCGGCCCGCTGCTCGCGCCCTACCGCGACGAACTCGACGTCGTGATCCAGCCGCGCCCCCACACCACCACGTTCGTGACCCGCGGCATCGGCGAGAGGCGTCGCCAGCAGCGCCTGTTCTGGGCCGGCGAGCTGACCGCCCCCGGCGAGCTCGATGCCTCGATCGTCCATGTCGCCCCGGTCGCGCGCGAGACGGGCGCGTGGCGCGTGACCGACTCGACGTTCGTTGGCGTGACGCCGCAGGGGCTCGTGCGTGAGTGGTCGGACGCCGGCGATCCATCGCACATCGCGCTCGACAGCCGGCGGCTGCCCCCGCGTTGCGATGCGCTCGTGCTCGACGTCGTCGAGCGTGGGTTCGCCGCCGCCACGGTGGCGACCCTGGCCGGCGCCGGCGTTGTCGTGGCGGTCACCGCCGCCGACGACGGCGTCGAGCTGTTACTGGGCCAGCAGTCGGTCACGCTCCCCGCGCTGCCGGTGGAGGTGGTCGAGGACCTCGGGGCCGGCGACGTGTTCGCGGCCGCGTTCTTCACGCGCCTGCGCGAGGGCGCCGACCCGGTTGCGGCGGCAAACTTCGGTCAGGCGGCGGCGGCGCTGCGCCTCGCCGGCGCCAGCCCGGCCGCCGTCGCTACACGCGCCGCGATCGAGGCCCGCGCCGCCGGCTCGGCTCCCGCGTAGCCGCTGCCACCCTAAGCGGAAAGCACGGAGCGGATGGCGTCCGCCACGGCGTCGTACCCGAGGCCCACGGCATCCCGTAGCTCGTAGTACGGACCGGAGCGCGCGTAGCCGTCGAGGGCCACGTGGCGCATCGGCGTGGGCAGCCGCTGCGAGAGCAGCTCCGCCACCGAGGACCCGAGCCCACCGCGCTTGAAGTGGTCCTCGACGACGACGACGCGCCCCGTCCGTGCGACCGACTCGAGCACGCCGTCCTCGTCCAACGGGGTGATCGTGTGGACCTCCAACAGATCCACAGACCCCAGCGAGGACAGCTCGTCGATCCACTCCAGACAGAAGCCAACGTGCGGTCCGTAGGACAGCAGCGTCACGTCCTCGCCCGAGTGCCGGCGCACGACCTTGCCGAACTCGAACGGCTCATCCGGATCGGTGAACACCGGCGATGGCTCGCGGTACAGCCGCATATACACCGGCTGCTCCACCGAGGCAACCGCGTTCAACGCGCCGGCGAGCTCGTTCGCGCAAGCCGGCGCGACGACCGCGAAGGTCGGCATCGAGCGCATGATCCCGACGTCCTCGATCGCGTGGGCTGAGGGGCCGTCCTGGCCGTTCGAGATCCCGCCGTGCGAGCCGACGACGCAGACCTTGAGCTTGTTGTGGCCGATCGACTGACGCATGTGGTCGACGGCGCGACCGATGAACGACGCGAACGTGACCGCAAACGGCATGAACCCCTCCGCCGCGAGTCCCGCCGACAACGAAATCATGTCGGCCTCGGCGACCCCGCAGTTGACGTACCGCTGTGGAAACTCCTCGCGGAAGGGGTTGACCCCGACGCTCCCGCCCAAATCGGCGGTGACCACGACGACCCGATCATCCGAGCGCGCCAGGGGCAGCAGCGCCGGCCCGAACGCGCTGCGGATCGCCACCTTCTTGCCGAGCTCAAACATTCGCGCCGGCCAGTGATCGAGCCCAGTCGGGCAGCGGCGTGGCACCCGGATCCCACGACTCGTCGCGTTCGGGCGAGACCTCCTCGCCGAGCGCCGCCATCGCCTGGAGGAACTGCTCGTCGGTCGTATGGCCGTGGTGCCAGTGGAAGTCGCCCTCCATGAACGGCACTCCCTTGCCGGTCACCGTATGAGAGATGATCGCCGTCGGGACGTCCGCCTCGCGGGCCTCGGACAGAGCCCCGGCGACGGCGGACATCTGGTTGCCGTCGATCTCGATGGTCTTCCACCCGAACGCCTGGTACTTCGGCGCCAGCTCATCCATCACGGACATGATCTCGTGGGTCGGGCCATTGATCTGGTTGCGGTTGACGTCGACCACGGCCACGAGGTTCGAGAGGCCGCGGCTCGCCGCGAACATCACCGTCTCCCACACCGATCCCTCCTGCTGCTCGCCGTCGCTGGTGACGACGAATACCCGCCGCTCCGAGGCGCCCCGCAGCCGCATGGCGTAGGCGACGCCCGCGCCGAAGCCCAGGCCCTGGCCTAGCGACCCTGAGGAGAACTCGATCCCCGGCAGCGATCCGCGCTTGACGTGGCCCTCGAGCCGGGAGCCGAGCTTGCGCAGCGTCGACAGCTCGGCCCGGTCGAAGTATCCGGCGAGCGCGAGCACCGCGTAGTAGCCGGGCGCGGCATGTCCGGGCGAAAGCACGAACACATCGCGCTCCTCCCATGCAGGATCGTCGACGCGATGGCGTAGGCAGCCGCCGAAGTACAGCGCCACCATCGCGTCCATCGCCGACAGCGAGCTGCCCGGATGGCCGGACTGCGCGATGTGCAGTTCCTTGATCGTCTCGACGCGCGCGATTCGCGCCAGTTCGCTCAGCTGGTCAGGGGTCGCGCCCACTGCCCGCAACCTACCAAGCCGCGCCGTCGGCAAAGGGCTCGGATATCGCAAGATGGCCGGATTTCGATCGCTGCATGGACTTGCCCGGAGTGGCATACTGCGCCATACACACTGTCTGATCCAGCAGGCAGCGGGAGATCTCAGACGGGAGGACACATGGCCGATGTCGCTGAACGTCGATCGCGCAAGGGACGCGGGTCCGCGGATCCGTCGATAGAGAGCGGGCAAACAAGCGCGAGCGGGGTCACCCGCCGGCGGTTCGTTGGCTACCTGCTCGCCGCGCCGACGGTCGTTGCCGTAGCCGATCTCGGGTTCGCCAGCCGGGCCGCGGCGGCGGGGCTGCCGACGGTTCAGGTGGTGGACTTCTACGACCTCACCGACCTGCTCACCCAGTCGACCGAGCCGACGTGGGGGCTGATCAAGGTGACAGTCAACACCGACGGGACCGTCTCATTTGCGCTTCCGCGGGCCGAAGTCGGCCAGGGGATTACGACCGCGGTCGCGATGTGCATCGCCGACGAGATGGACATCCCGCTCGACCGGGTCCACATGTCGCTCGCCGATGCCGACCCGGCGCTCGTGTTCAACCAGTTCACAGGCGGGTCGAACTCGATGCACTCGATCTTCACGCCGGTCCGGGCGGCGGCCGCGATCGCCCGCGGGCAGATGGTCAGCACCGCGGCCGCGATGCACGGCGGCCCACCGACCGGCTACAGCGTCCGCAACGGTGTGGTTTACGGGCCGAACGGGAGAAAGGTCTCGTACGCGAAGCTTGCGAAGCTCGCGGCGACGAACACGACCCGCCGCGTCGAGGCGCAGCTGAAGTCCGCCTCCCAGTTCACCCTGATCGGCAAGCCGCAGACGCGGATCGATCAGCTCGACATCGTCACGGGCAAAAAGCAGTTTGCGATGGACCTCGAGGTCCCGAACGCGCTGCCGACGATGCTCTGCCGCCCACCGGACATCAACGGAAGGGCCGTCCGCCTCAATAACAAGGCGGCGATTCTGGCCATGCCCGGCGTGACCGACGTCGCACTGATCCCGCACACGACATTCGTCCCCGGTGGCGTCGCCGTTCGCGCGCGGACCTTCGGCCAGTGCATCGACGCGGTCCGCGCGATGGACGTGACCTGGGCACCCGGCCCGGTCGCTGGCAAGTCCGAGTCCGATGTCCTGGCCACGCTCCAGAATGAAGAACTGCCGCTGCTCCCCGCGTTGACCCAGTCGATCGACACGAAGTTCACGTTCAACTTCCGGCCCGGAGACCCCCTCGAGACCAACTGCGCGATCGCCGACGTGCGACGGAACAGCGCCGAGGTGTGGGCGAGCCTCAAATCGCCGATTTGGGCGCAGGAGCAGATCGGGTCGATCCTGGGGATCGGGGCCAATGCGGTGAAGGTTCACGTCGTCCAGGGCGGCGGCTCGTTTGGCCGCCACCTGTTCAGCGACAACGCGTTCGAGGCGGTCGCGGTCTCGAAGGCGATGGGTAAGCCGGTGAAGCTGATGTGGCACCGAACGGACAACTTCCGCCAGGGGCGCGTCCACCCGATGTGCACCTCGCACGTCCGGGCGACGTATCTCGGGGGCAACGTGTTGACGTTCGAGCAGCGGCACACGAGTGTCGCGACCGACTTCACCATGGGGTTCGGCGAGATCCTGTCGGCGACGCTCGCCACACGAGCCGCTCGGCAACCTCGGGTACGCCGAGGCGGTGTTCACCCTGACGCAGCAGGTGCCGTACAACTTTGGCGTGGTTGACCAGCTGATCAACGAGGCCTACAACTACGACACCTTCAATACCAGCAGCGTCCGCAACATCTACAGCCCGGACGTGGTTACCGCGACCGAGCTGGTGGTCGACCAGCTCGCTAGGGCGATGAAGCAGGACCGCTACCAGTTCCGCCGTCAGTTCGTCCGCGAGGACCGTCTCAAGGCGGTGCTCGACAAGGTCGCCCAGGTGGGTAACTGGGGCCGGTCGATGGCCCCCGGAACCGCGCAGGGGATCGCGATTCACGGCGAGTACAAGGGCGCGATCGCGGTGCTCGTAGAGATCGACTGCACGCCGGCGACCGTGAACCGCAAGATCGAGAACGGATACGGCGGCCCGCGCGTTACGAAGGTGGTGATCGCCGTCGACGTCGGCCTTCCGATCAACCCGAAGGGGCTCGAGGCACAGATGCAGGGCGGCGCTATGGACGGCATCGCGCAAGCGCTGACCTACAGCCTCCACTTCCAGGACGGCCACTACCTCGAGGGCAGTTGGGACAACGCCTACTACACGCGGCAATGGAACGTCCCGCTCGACCTCGAGGTGATCATCATGCCGCCGACGTCGTCACAGCCGGGCGGCGCCGGCGAACTGGCCGTTGCGCCCGTCGATGGCTGCGGTCGCCTGCGCCTACGGCGCCGCCACCGGCACTGTCCCGACGACGTTCCCGATCAACCACAACGCGCCGCTCGGGTTCACTCCGCTGCCGACGAGCCCACCGATACCCCAGTCGCCCACCAACGGCCTCTCCGAGGAGTTCTGATGGCTGACCAGACATTCACCCTCCACGTCAACGGCAAGCAGCACAAGGTCACATGCGAGCCGAGTGTCCGCGTGCTGTGGGTGCTGCGCGATCTGCTCGGGATCCACGGCCCCAAATACGGCTGCGGTCTCGACGTATGCAAGGCGTGCACCTGCCACATCGACACCGGCTCGGGCGCGAAGGCGTTCAATCCCTGCTCAGTGAAGGTCGGCGACCTGCCCGCCGGCGCCCAGATCACCACGATCGAAGGGCTGGCCAAGAACGGGACGCTGCACCCGATGCAGCAGGCGTGGCTCGACAACGACGTCGGCCAGTGCGGCTACTGCCAGCCCGGTCAGATCATGGCGGCGATCGCCTACGTCAACGAGGCGAAGGCGCACAACACGCCGATCGACGACGCGCTGTTCGACCAGATTCGCAACGTGTGCCGGTGCGGCACCTACCACCGGATCCGCGAGGCGATCCTGGAAGGCGCGGCCAAGATGTAGGAAGCTGCGCGGGGATGACCCCGCGCAAACTTCGCATCGGCTCCGGCCGCCAGCGGGCGACCCGAGCGCTGGCCCAGCAGCGCCCGCGGGGCAGCACGACGATCAGCTGGTTCGCGGTGGCGATGATGACGGTCGGCTCCGTCGGCTACCTCGGCTCGGCGCCGGCGCTGGCCGTGTTCGGGCTCGCGTCGGTGTTCCTCTACGTGCTGCCGGCGATCGTGTTCCTGCTGCCGGTGGCGCTGGTGGCCGCGGAGCTTGCCTCAGGCTGGCCGGGTGGTGTCTACAACTGGGTCCAGGAGGGGCTCTCGGCGCGATGGGGCATGGTTGCCGTGTGGTGCCAGTTCGCGCAAACCATCTTCTACTACCCGGCGCTGCTGGCCTACGTCGGCGGCACGCTCGCCTATGTGATCGACCCGCACCTGGCCACCAGCGGCGTCTACACGGGCGTTGTAATCGTCGTCCTGTTCTGGCTCAGCGTGCTCGTGTCTTCGCGGGGACGGACGCTCGTAGCCAAGCTGGCCACCGGCGGCACAGTGATCGGAACCCTGATCCCCGCCGCGATTCTCGTTGTGCTCGGCGTGATCTACCTGCTGGGAGGCAATCACTCCGCGGCGCCTATGACCGCCCACCACCTGCTGCCGGCCTGGAACGGGCTCGCCGGCATCGTGCTCATCATCAACAGCTTCTTCACCTACGCCGGCGTCGAGGTGAACGCAGTCCACGTCGACGAGCTTCGGGATCCGGGGCGCGAGTTCCCGCGGGCGATGTTCGTCGCCGCAGCCCTCGTGCTGGCCGTGTTCATCCTGCCCACGCTCGCGATCGCCTGGATCATCCCCTCGGCGAAGATCAGCCTCACGGCCGGCGTGATGCAGGCCTTCCACGCGCTGCTCGATCACTTCGGCCTGGGGTTCGCCGTCCCGATCATCGCGGTCGCCCTGGCGGCGGGAGCGCTGGCCGGGATGATGGCCTGGCTCGATGGCCCGTCCGAGGGGCTGCTCCGGATCGGCCGCGAGCAGGGGTACCTCCCGCCCTACTTCCAGCGGGTCGACCGGGAAGGAATCCAGGTCCACATCCTCGCCGCGCAGGGTGTCGTGATCACGATCATCGGCTTGCTCTACGCGCTCATCCCGCACGTCTCGAGCGCCTACTGGGTGCTGGCGGCGATGGCCACCCAGGTGTACCTGATCACGTACCTGCTGATGTTCATCTCCGCGGTCCGGCTGCGCCGCAACCAGCCGGATCACCCGCGCGGCTACCGCGCCCCCGCCCTCGCTCTGCAGTGCGTCATCGGGGGCGCAGCGTCGGTGGCCGCGTTCGCGATCGGGTTTGTGGCCCCGTCTCAGTTCAGCCACGTGGCCGCCCCGGTGCTCTACGCCCTGCTGATCCTGGCCGGCATCGTGCTCGTTGGTCTGCTGCCGCCGGTGCTCCTGGAGTGGCGGCGCAAGCCGGACTGGAAGGCCTCGGCGGTTACAACGTCTCAGGCAAGCCGAACCACGGAAACGCCGGAGTCCCGAACGTAGTCACCTCACCGACCTGCCCGTGGTGGGGCCACAGGACGTCGAGCTTCATCGCCCGGAACAGCGAATCGCCGGGCCGGCGCAGGTACGACGCCGCCGCTGGCATACGGTTCGCCGCCGTCGCGACCAGCCGCCATTCGCCCATTGACCACGCGTCGTCCATCAGCGGCCGGACGGCGTCAATGCCCTCGAACAGGTAGGGCATCGGCGGCATCGACACGCGGATGTCCTCGCGCATCAGCGCGATCGACGCGGCGGTGTCGCACCGCTCGTGCGCATCGATGAACCCGGCCAGCAGCTCGCGCTCGCGCGGGCTCGGCGGCGAGACGCGACGCTCGCCGGCGTCCGCGAGCGTCGCCCGACCGCGCTGGAGCGCGCTGGTCACCGCGGGCACCGTCATCTCCAGCGCCGAGGCGGTCTCCGCGGCGGAGAACGACAGCACGTCGCGCATCAGCAGCACCGCGCGCTGGCGGGGGGGCAGCTGCTGGATCAGGGCCAGGAAGGCGAGCGAGATCGTCTCGCGCGTGACCGCGATCGCTTCGGGCTCCTCACCCGGCGCGACGATCTGGTCGAGCAGCTCGTCGGGGTAGGGGGTCAGCCAGGGCAGCTCCGACGGCGAGGCGGACCCGCCGTAGCGCTTCTCCCGGCGCAGGGCATCAAGGCAGCAGTTGGTCGCGATCTTGTAGATCCAAGCCCGGAAGTTGAGCTCGCCGCCAAACGATTCGCGGGCGCGCCAGGAGCGCAGGAACGCTTCCTGGACGACGTCCTCGGCGGCGTCGAACGAGCCGAGCATGCGGTAGCAGTGGACGTGGACTTCACGGCGGTGGCGCTCGAACAGCGCTTCGAAGGTGGTTTCCATGCCCCTCTAACGACGGCGGTGAGGGCGACTAATCGCCAATCACGAACCGCCCGTCAGAACGGATCCGCCAGTACCGCCTGAAGTCCGAGCGCGACAACCCGGCGACCAATCGTGTGCTCGCCCCGCTCGGGTCCGGGCGGGGGAGGCCGCCCTCGAGCGTGATCGGCATCCACCGCGCGGCCAACACGCGGCCTCGCGCGTCCAGTGTCACTCGGAGCACCGCCGACAACGACAGCACCCCGCCGCCGGCCAGCGTGTGATAGCCGACAAAGTTGCCCAGCGAATACGCGATCATCCGCCCGCGGTAGTCCTCGACGCCACGGATCACGTGCGGACCCGAGCCGACGACCAACGAGGCCCCGGCATCGATCGCCGCGTGCGCGAAGGCACGGGCGTTGCCACGGTCCTCACCGAGGAAGTACTGCTCGCCGTATGGGGTGTGCGTCTGACCCGCGCCCTCGGCGCCGGCGTGGATGATCACGACGACGATCTGCGCGTGGCGGCGGGCCTGCTCGATTAGCGCCCGCGCCGCCGGGAGGTCGAGCAGGTTGCCGTCATATGGGTAGGGCGCGAAGCCGACGAAGGCCAGCCTCAGCCCGTGAGATCGCAGGTATGTGATCTCGCCCGGGAAGCCGGTGTGCGCGACCCCGGCGGCGTCCAGCGCGGCCACCGTCTGCGCCCGTCCCGTGTAGCCGAAGTCGAGCGAGTGGTTGTTCGCCTGGTTGACGAGGTCGAACCCGAGCCGGCGCAACCCGAACGCGTATGACGGCGGCGCCTGGAAGGCAAAGCACGTCCCGCTACCGACGCCACCGCCGCACTTCGACGGTCCGCCCACCGACAGCGTCCCCTCGAGGTTGCCCAGCGTCACATCGGCCGACTGGAGCAGGCCCGCGACCGGCCGGAGCGCCGCGTAGAGGCCACCCGGAGGCAGTCCGCGCTGACTCGAAAGGGCCATGTCGCCGACCCACTCGAGCGTCACCTTCGGGGGCGGCTGGGGCCTCGTTTTGGCGGCACTCGAAACCGGCGTAAACGCAAGCGCCACGGCGGTTATCGCGGCCAGCCAGTTCCAGGTTGACAACGTGTCTAGTCGCACCATATTCTCCGCCTTCGACTAGGGAGGTCGATGCCAGTCTGCATGGTCGGGACGCCGGGCGCGGCCGCGGCGGCGAATAGACGCGCCTTGCTGCGATGATCGCACGGCGGATAGTCGCAACCTCCATCCTCGTGGCAGCGGTGGCGGTGATCGTGGTCCTCCTGTTCGGTGGGGGGTCCAGCTACAGCCTGCGTCTGAACTTCCAGGACGCCAGCCAGCTCGTGTCCGGCAACCAGGTCAAGGTCGGGGGGGTCCCGATCGGCACCGTGTCCGACATTGAGGTAACTCCGAACGGTCAGGCCCAGGTCACGATCGGGATCAGCGACTCGCAATTCGATCCGCTCCATCAGGGCACAAGCGCGCAGGTCCGGATCAGCTCGCTGTCCTCGGTCGCGAACCGGTTCATCGCCATCAGCCCCGGCCCCAACAACGCGCCGCCCCTGGGCAACAACGACGTGATCCCGACCACCGACACGCAGTCCCAAGTCGACATTGATGCGCTGCAGTCGGCCTTCGACGCGAGCACGCGCCTGGCAGAGCAGGAGCTGATCCATGGTACGGCGACAGCCTATGCGGGCTCGGGCCCGGCGCTCAACAAAGGTCTCGCCGCGCTCGACCCGGCGCTGACCCAGCTGTCGAGCATGATCACCCAGATCTCCGGCGACAACGCGGCGTTCGACCGGTTCATCGTCAACGGCGCCACGGTCGTCGCCGCCGTCTCCTCCCACCAGCAGGACCTCCAGCAGGGGTTCTCCAACGCGGCTACCACGGCGCAGGCGATCGCCACCGAGCGGACCGCGCTCGACGGCGTGCTGGCCAAGGCGCCGGCGACGCTGACCCACGCGACCGCCACACTCACCAACACCGACACGGCGCTGGCCGCGCTCCAGCCGGACGCCCAGCAGCTGCTCCCGGTCGCACCGCGGCTGGCCCGCTTCTTCACCAACCTGGCGCCCGTCCTGCACCGCTCGATCCCGGTCCTCGCCCAGGTCAACTCGCTGCTGCCGACGCTCCGCACCGCGCTGGTTGACCTGCCGGCCCTGCGCAACGCTGCGCTGCCGGCATTCAGCGCCTCGAGCAGCGCGATCGGGTCCTCGGCCCACATCCTCGAGGGCACGCTCCCGTACATCCCGGACATCGTGCTCGGCAACACCAACGGGTTCGCCGGCACCGCCGGGGGCTACTACGACGCGAACGGCGACTACGCCCGGATCTCCGTGGTGGGCGGTCCGTTCTCGATCGCCGGCGTGCTCGGCTCGCTCCTGCCGTCCAGCCCGATCGAGGGCTACACCCAGCACAACGTGCTGCGCTGCCCGGGCGCCGCGACGCAGATCGCCGCGGACCGCTCGAACCTCATCCCCCAGCCTTCGACGATCCCCTGCCTGCAGTCCGAGCGCCCATGAAACGGGTCATCGCGCTGCTCTTGTCGTTCACGATCGTGTTCGCCGCGATGGCGCTGCTGCTCCTCTCGAGCGGCAGCAGCGGCTACAAGGTCGACGCGATCTTCGACCAGGCCGACTTCCTGATCCCGGGCCAGGACGTGCGGATCGCCGGCGCGGCCGTGGGCCAGATCAGCGGGATCGGCCTGACCGCCGACCACAAGGCGCGCGTGGAGATGACCATCGAGCCGAAGTTCGGCCCCTTCCACGCCGACGCGACCTGCTCGGTGGTGCCGCAGTCGCTGATCGGCGACCGGTTCGTCAACTGCGCGCCGGGGACCCCCGCCTCTCCCGCGCTGAGGGCGTCGGGCGGTCAGCCCCCGACGGTGCCGGTGGCCAACACCAACTGCGCCGGTTGACCTCGACGAGGTGCTGCAGACGCTCAACCTCCCCGTCCGCCAGCGCGCCGCGCTGCTGCTCGACTCCCTCGGCGTCGGGCTGACCGCCCGCGGCGCCGACCTCAACGCGACCATCCTGCGCGCCAACCCGGCGTTGCAGGAGACCCGCAAGGTGCTCGGGATCCTCAACCAGAATCGCACGCAGCTGCAGTCGCTGATCTCCGCGAGCGACGTGGTGCTGGGCAAGCTCGCGG
Organism: uncultured Solirubrobacterales bacterium; assembly: GCA_963794825.1. Lineage (GTDB taxonomy): Bacteria > Actinomycetota > Thermoleophilia > Solirubrobacterales > Solirubrobacteraceae > Palsa-465. The sequence continues at coordinate 242,623 of CAWCFB010000003.1, read as the reverse complement.
TAAGCCGCCAGCGGGTCGGCGCGTTCGTCCAGCACTCGGCGACGATCCTGGACACGACCGCGGCCAACCGCGCCGCGCTGGCGCAGGACATCTCGCGGCTGCCGCCGCTGTTACAGCAGGCCCGTCCGGCCCTCACCGAGCTGACCGCGTTCGCCAAGCAGGGGACGGCTCCGGCGCAGGAGCTGAACGCGGCGGCGCCGTCACTGGACTCGCTGCTCGGGCAACTGCAGACGTTCGCGCCGCAGGTGCTGCCGACGGTCAAGAAGCTCGGCACGACGGCGACCGCGCTGCAGAACGCGCTGCCCTCGGTGACGCCGCAGATCGAGCGGCTGCGCACGTTCGCCAGCGCCACGCCGGCCTCCGGGCAGCTGATCGCGTCGCTGTTCTCGAGCCTGCGCTCCCAAGGCGCGGTCGACGGTCTGCTCGAGTTCACCTACTACGCGGCGGCCGCCTTCGCGCGCTACGACAACATCTCCCACATCCTCCCGGCCTACGCGCTGGCGACGCCGTGCGAGCTGATCATGACCACCCCGTTCCCGGGCTGCAACGCGCACTTCAGCTCATATACGGGGCCCGGCGCGCATGCGCGCCGGGCGTCTGCCGCGCATGCGCGGCAGACCGGGTCCGCGCATGCGCGGACCCGTAAAGCAGCATCGCCGGGCGCGACCGGCGTCCCCACGGCCGCCGCGCCGCCGAGCGGTTCGGCGGGGAGCCCGGCCGCCGCCCCGGCGCCCACCGCCGCGACGACGACCACAACGGCGCCCTCGCCCCCACCCAGCCTGCTCTCGTCGCTGTTGAGGTTCCTGCTGCGATGAGGATGCGCCGCTCAGAAAGCGCGTTCCTGAACCCCACGCTGATCGGTGCGGTGACGGTGCTGATTGCGATCGTCGCCGTCTTCCTCGCCTACAACGCGAACAGCGGGCTGCCATTCGTGCCGACCTACAACGTCCACATGGTCGTGCCCGACGCGGCCGAGCTGATCCCGGGCAACGAGGTTCAGATCGCCGGCTCGCACGTCGGGATCGTGCGAGACATCGCGCCGACCGTCCGCAACGGGATCGCCTCCGCGATGGTCACCCTGCAGCTGAACAAGAACCTCCAGGAGCTGCCCGCCGACACCTCGGCGGAGATCCGCCTGCGCTCGAACCTCGGGCTCAAGTACGTCGCGCTGTTCCCCGGCCACGCGAAGCAGGGGATCCCCGACGGCGGATCGATCAACCCGTCGCTGGTCGCACCGGTGGTCAACCTCGACGATCTGTTCGACACCTTCAACCAGCCGACCCGCCACGCCTTGCAGACCGTGGTGACGAACCTCGGTGACGGCTTCGCCGGCCGCGGCTCGGATTTCAACGACACGCTGGGGGCGCTCCCGACGCTGACCAGCCGCCTGGTCACGGTCGGCCAGAACCTGGCCTCCCCGCGGAGCGACCTGGCCGGGTTCATCGGCGGTCTGAACTCGGCGGCTACGCGCGTTGACCCGGTCGCCGCGCAGCTGGCCGACCTGTTCGACAAGGGCGCCACGACATTCGGCGCGATCACTCCATCCGACCTGGCGAACACCATGACCCAGGCGGCCAGTACCGAGCAGGCGGCGCTGCCGTCGCTGCGCCCGACAACGGCGCTGCTCAAGGCCGGGCTCGGAGTTCCTGACCGCGTCCCAGCCTGGGCTGAGGCTGCTCCCGAGCGCAGCGCCGACGCTGACGCGCACGCTCGCCATCGCGGGCCCGCCGCTGCGGCGGGCGGGGACGCTGGCCAACGGCGTCACGAACGTGGTGGGCGCGCTCGAACACGTCGCGAAGCTGCCCGACACGACCGACGCGCTCGTGCGCCTGACCCAGTCATTGCAGACCCTGACCCCGACGCTCCAGTACGTCGACCCGATGCAGACGACCTGCAACTACCTCGGCCTGTGGACGCGGAACATCGATTCGACGATCAGCCAGGGCGACACGCTCGGCACCTGGTTCCGCTTCTCGCTGCTCGAGAATCCGCTCGAGGACCTGCCCTCTCCTTCGCCGTCGAGCACGCTCCACGTCGTGCTAGCGCCCGACACCGGCCAGAACGGGTCGTGCACCGAGGGTAACCAGGCTTACGTCGCGGGAAAGCAGCAGATCGGTAGCCCGGCGGGCACCCAGCCGGACCACACGGAGAACACGCCTCCCGGGACCCTCGAGCAGCGGGTCGCGGCGGAGAACGGGCAACCATGAGGCGGCGAGAATCGCGGTTCGGACGGCTGGGCTGGGGCCTGATCGGGACCCTGGTGATCGTCGCCATCACCTGGGCCGTGTTCACGAAGCTGAACGTGCTCTCGTCGAGCTTCACCGTCAAGGGGATCTTCACCACCGCCGCCAGCGAGATCCAATCGGGCTCGCCGGTCCGGATCGCCGGGATCAACGTCGGCAAGGTCAGCGCCGTTGGCCGCGGTCCCGGCGACACGGCCGAGGTGACGATGAACATCCAGTCCAACGGGCTGCCGATCCACTCCGACGCGACGATGAAGATCCGCCCGCGGCTGTTCCTCGAGGGCAACTTCTTCGTCGAGCTCTATCCCGGGACCCCGTCGGCGCCGGACATCCCAAGCGGTCACACGTTCGGCCTCTCGCAGACCTCGACGCCGGTGCAGATCGACCAGGTCTTGAACATGTTCACGATCGACCCGCGCACCGGCATGCAGGAGATCATCAAGGGGTTCGGCGCTGCGCTGAAGGATGGCGGCGGGCAGGCGCTGTCGAACGTCTACCAGCGGCTGGCGCCGGCCTCGATCCCGCTCGCGGAGGCGACCCAGGCGGCCCAGGGCGAGCAGCCGAACGACCTGCGCGACTTCATCATCAAGGCGGCCGATATCGCCGGCACACTGTCGAATCGCAGCGCCCAGCTCGGGACGCTGCTGAGCACGTTCAATCGGACGATGGGCGCTTTCGCCGCGCAGCAGGCCAGCCTCAAGGCGACCTTCGTGCAGCTCAACGACACGCTCTCCTCGGCCGGCCCCACGCTGACCGACCTTGATCGCGTGATCCCGCCGCTGAGGGAATTCGCGGTCGCCATCCGGCCGGCGCTGGACAGGGCACCCTCCGTACTCAGCGATGCGACCCCGCTGCTCGACGCCGCCCAGCGACTGCTGGCGCCGTCGGTCGCGCCGGTGCTGCTGCGCGAGCTCTCACCGGCGCTGTCGAGCCTCGATCAGCTCGAGCGTCAGCTGCCGCCGCTGCTCAACCTGGTGACCCCGGTGGGGCGATGCGTGGCGAACAAGATCGTCCCGGTCGTCGACCAGCCGGTCAACGACGGCCAGCTCTCGACCGGCCAGCCGGTGTGGCAGGAGCTCGTCCGCTACCCGGTCGGACTGGTGTCCTCGGCGCAGAACTACACCGGAAACGGCTACGGGGTCCGCTACAGCTTCGGCCTCTCCGAGCACCTGATCGGGACGAACCTCGGCTCGCTCGACAACCTGCTCGAGCTCTCGTCGACGCCGCTGTCCGGGGCCCGCCCCGCCTACACGCCCGGGTCCCAGCCGCCGCTGGCGCCCAGCGCCGATTGCCAGGCCCAGCCGCTGACCAGCCTCGCCGCCACCAACGTCCCGGCGCCGAAGCCGGCGTTCAACATCGCCCTGAAGAAGACGCAGCCGTGGACCGCGTCGCAGCTCGCGTCGCACCTGAAGGCCTCGCTGGCCAGTCTGGAGGGCCACAAGTGAGGCGGGTCCTGTTCGAGGCGCGCAAGAACCGCGAGTGGATGGTCGCGATCGCCGGTCTGATCCTGCTGGCGGCGGCGATCGGCGCATACATCCTGCGCAACGAGGGACTGTCGCTTCCGTGGGACAACAACTACGCGATCCAGGCCGACTTCGCCAACGCGCAGGCGCTGACCCCGGGCCAGGGGGAGGACGTGACCGTAGCCGGCGTCAAGGTCGGGCTGATCACGAACGTGCAGCTGGTCAATGGGATCGCGCGGGTGACGATGACGATCGACCGCAAGGTGCTGCCGGCCGCCTACCAGAACGCCACCGCGTTCATCCGCCCGCGCACGGGGCTACAGGACATGACGGTCTCGCTCGACCCCGGCTCTCCGCCCGCGCCCAAGCTCGGCGGCAACGTGATCCTGCCCGCCACCCGGACCGTGCCCGAGATCAACGTCGACGAGGTGCTGTCGCTGCTCGACTCCGACACCCGTGCCTGGTTCCAGACGATCCTGTCCGCCGGCGGCCACGCGCTGGGTGGGAACGCCGGACCGGCATTGCGGACGGTGTTGAAGGCCTCGGCGCCGACGCTCGCCGAGACCCAGCAGGTCAGCGCGGCGATCGCCGCGCGGCGGGTCGAGCTCCGGCGCGCGATCGGGAACCTGCGGCTGCTGACCGACGCGCTCGCGCAGCAGCAGTCGAGCCTGGGGCGGTTCGTCTCCTCCGGCGCGACCACGTTCCAGACGTTTGCCTCCGAAGACCGCCAGCTCCAGGCCGGCCTGCAGCAGCTTCCTCCGACGCTCGCCCAGGCCAACCAGACCCTGGTCGCGCTGAGGCCGTTCGCCACCGCCGCGGCGCCTGCCCTGACCTCGCTGCTGCCGGCGGCCCACCGGCTTCCTTCCACGCTGAACGCGCTGGATCCGCTGTTCACGCAGGGAGCGCCGGCCGTCTCGAAGCTGGCCCAGGTCAGCATCTCCTCGCGGCCGCTCCTCCGCGCGCTCCCCCCGACGTTCGCCGATCTCGTGCGCGCCACGCCATCGCTGACCACCGCCTTCTCAGTGCTCCGCTTTGTGGCCAACGAGCTGCTGTACGTGCCGAAGCTGCCGAACCACTCGTTCCTGTTCTGGCTCTCCTGGTTCGCGCACAACGCCAACTCGTTCCTGGGCAGCCAGGATGGCAACGGCGCGTTCTGGCGCGGCGAGGTGATCGTTTCCTGCGACACCGCGCTCGCCTCCCAGCCGGCGCTCGAGCAGCTGCTGAACTCGCTCACCACCCAGCTCAACCTCTCCCTCTGCGGGAAGGGTCCGTAGTGGAAACCCGCTCGGCCAACACTCCTCGGATCATCGTGATGGCGCTGTTCGCGCTGTCGTGCACCGGGCTGCTGCTGTTCCTGTGGGTGTCGTTCGGCGGGACGCTGCCGTTCAACACGGCCGGCTACCGGTTCAACGTGCTGCTGCCGAACTCGCAGACGATCCAGAGCCAGGGCGACGTGCGGATCGCCGGAGTGTCGGTGGGCAAGGTCGTCGGCACGGCGCTCGACGGCCGCTACACGAAGGTCACGATCGAGATGCAGAAAAAGTACGCGCCGATCCGCTCGGATGCGCACTTCTTCGTGCGGCTGAAATCGCTGCTCAACGAGGTGTACCTGGAAATGACCCCGGGGCGGCGCTCGGCCCGCGCGCTGCCCGACGGCGGCACGATCCCCGCCACGCAGGTGACGAGCTCGGTCGGGCTCGATCAGATCCTGTCCGCTTTTGATCCGAAGACGCGGTTGAACCTGCAGACGTGGCTTGATGGCTGGGCGGTTGGCGTTAACGGCCGCGCCCCGGCGATCTCCGACGACGTGGCGCGGTTCGGCCAGCTCGCGACCTCGGCCAACAACCTGCTCGGGATCATGCAGGAGCAGTCAACCGCGGTTTCGACGCTGATCCGCGACACGGGGACGACCTTCGCCACGATCGGCTCGAACGCTGCCCGCACCGATCAGTTGATCACCGGCGCGGACGCGGTCTTCCGGACGACCGCGGCCCGGGACCGCGAGCTGGGGCAGACCTTCCACGACCTGCCGCCGTTCCTACGCGCGCTGCAGACGACGCTCGCTGCCACGCAGAAGCTGTCGGTACCGGGCACGCCGGCCTTCGTCGATCTGCTGCCGGCCGCGAGATTGATCGCTCCGACGCTCCATGACGCGGTCGCTGTGGCGCCATCGCTGGTGTCGGTCGCGCACTCGCTGGGGCCGGTGCTCGATGCGGCGCCGTCGGGGCTGCGGGCGGCCACGCAGGTCATCAACGGCACTGGCCCGCTGATCCCGCAGCTTCGATTCCTAGCGCGCTACCTGGTGCCGATCATCGATTACCTCTCCGCGTACAAGCGTGAGCTCGTGGAGTCGTGGCCGAAGGGCGCCGCCGCCACGAACGCGATCGCTTACGACCCCGGCAGCGGCCACTACCTGCACTATCTCCGCGCCCCGGCGCAGATCCCGATCGAGTCGCTGGCGATAGCGAAAACGCGCCAGCCCTACTCGCGCGCCAACGCGTACATGGATCCGGGCGGGATCTCGGCGTTCACCAATGGTGGCGTCCTGCAGTCCTTCGATTGCCGCAACACCTCGAATCCCCTCACCGTCCCGCCCGTCCCCGGTGGCTCACCGCCGTGCGTCCAACAGCCGCCGTGGACGTTCGAGGGCAGGACCGCGGCGTACCCGCAGCTGCAACCGGCGCCCTAGCTGGCGCCCGCGTCTCTATCAGAGATTCGCGCCTTCCTGGGTGCGGAACCCTGTTCGAGTCAACCGCGCGCGGCGAAGCCCGCGCTCAGCAATTGCTCCGCCTGGGTCAGCCAGTTGCCCGAGTGGAGCAGCACCACGCCGAGCCACCGGCGGCCGCGGTGCGCGGTGGCGACAATGCACAGCCCGGCCGTCGTCGTGTACCCGGTCTTGATGCCATCGGCCCCCGGGAAGCCAGCGCGCAGCAGCGGATTGTTGTTGTACAGGTAGAGCTTGTGGGCCTTGATCGGGAAGGGGAAGACGGCGCCACTCGTACCCACGATCTTTCGCAGCAGCGGATGCTTCAGTAGCGCGTGCGCGAGCACCGCGAGGTCGGCGGCGCACGAGTAGTTGCCTTCGTCGACGATCCCGGACACCGTGCTGAAGTGCGTGCAGGTCAGGTGCAGCCGCGCCGCCTCCGCGTTCATCATCCCGATGAAGTGGGCGCGGGTGCCGCCGACATGCTGGGCCAAGGCGATCGCGGCGTCGTTGCCGGACGGCAGGAGCAACCCGTAGAGAAGCGTCGTCAGCCGTACCGTCTTGCCGAGCGGGAGCATCCCCACGCCGGACCCCGAAAAGTGGACGGCCTGCCAGGTGATCGGAACCTGATCGCTGGCCCCGGCGTGGGTGGCGACGACGAGCGCGGTCATCATCTTCGTCAGGCTGGCGATTGGCAGCCGCTCGGTCGGATTGCGGGCCCACAGGACGCGTCCCGTGCGGATGTCGAAGAGCAGGCCGCTACGGAGCGGCAGCTTGAAGTGGACGGTGACCTGGTGGCGCGAGCGGGTCGACCCCGTAAACGGGCCGAACCGTGCGCGCGCTGGTCCCCGGCGGGGTGCGGGCCGGCCCGGCGCTCGCCGTGCTCTGCGGCGTGGTCGGCGACGACGCCGTGGCCACCAGCACGATCAGTAGCGTCGCCAGCACCGCCCCCGCCGCCACGGCCGTCAACTTGGCGCGGCGCCGGCGGCGCGCCCGCTTGGCCTGCCGCTCCCGCTCCAGCCTCAGGGCGCGGTACCGGCGGGCCTCCTGCAGCACGCGGAGTTCATGGCTCTCACTAGCCATGCTCAATTTTCGCTCGCCCAACGACGAGCGTCCAGCCGCGAGATATCACTCTTCCGGAGGATGCCGCAGCGCCCCGACGATGCCAACGACGAACAGCACCAGGATGAAGATGGCGACCACGCCGGTGCCGGTGACGCCGTTGTGGACGAAATCGAGCACGGTCAGGGTGGCTAGCAGCGCGATGAAGATCAGCGCGACAGTCAGCACGACGATCCTCATGCCAGCGCCGCGTTCGGGTCGAACTTGCGCCGGCGTGCGAACAGTCTGATCGCGATCAGGCCGAACCCGAAGCCGCCGACGTGGGCGAAGTAGGCGACGCCGCCGCCCGAGCCGCCTCCGCCGGTGGTCAGCCCAGTCGCCCCGAAGACCGCCTGCTCGGCGAACCAGATCCCGAGCATCACAAATGCCGGGAGCTCGATCACCGTGAAGAAGAACACGATGAACACGAAGGTGAGCACCCGCGCGCGCGGATGGAGCACGATGTAGCCGCCGAGCACGGCCGCGATCGCGCCGGAGGCGCCCAGCGTCGGGACTACCGAGTGAGGGTCGACCGCGAGCTGCAGGCCGAAGGCCGCGAGCCCGCCGAGGATGTAGAAGGCCAGGTAGGGGAGCGGCCCCATCGCGTCCTCGACGTTGTTGCCAAAGATCCACAGGAAGATCATGTTGCCGGCGATGTGGAGGATCGAGGCGTGCATGAACATGCCCGTGAAGATCGTTTCCCAGCTCGGTAGGAGGTTCGCGGCCGGGATGTGGTTCTGGGTCAGCAGATGGGTGTTGCACACCGTCTTGATCGCCGCGGGGTCACCAATCGGCGACACCACGGCACAGTGGACCCCGGGATGCAGGACGGCGTAGGGGATCGCGCCGTACTTGAACACCTCGAGCTCGCTCGGGCCGCTGATGAACGACCCGCCGTGCCGGATGGCCAGGATGTAGACGACGAAGTTCGCCACGATCAGCCCCACCGTGACGAACGGGAACCGATCGGTGGGGATGTTGTCCTTGACCGGGATCACGGCACGGGCAGGTTAATCCGGTCGCCGTCGACCGGTCAGCGCGGCGCCTACGCCGTGGCGAGCGGGGTCCCGACCGCGACGATCCGCCACGGCTCGGCGGCGTCGCCGTTCAGCGCGAGCGTCCAGTGCTCGGTGAACGCCGTCTCCCGCGAGGCGCTGCCGGCGATCACCCGCGTCGTGCTGCGGTCCTCGATGTACCGGCGGCCCTTGATCTCGACCTCGATTGACATCGTCGGCGGCTCGGCGCCGGCGTCCAGATCGGTGATACGGATTTTTCGGATTTGGGGCCCGCGGACGACGAGCCGCGTGCGGTGGCTGGGATCGCCCGGGTGCAGCATCGCGTTCGTCGCCTGCGGGGTGGCGACCTTCTTGAGCTCCGTATCGGTGCCGTCGATCGCCTGGGCCCATGCGGCCACCGCGCGACGGGCTGCGACCTCGAGGATGTCGGGGGCGAAGCGGCCGTCGGCCAGGCTCAGGTCGTTGGCCGCGGCGTGCGCGTCGCCGTCGAAGTCGAGGTCCGCGACCTCCGCGATCCTCGTGCCCGCGGGCACCGCATCGGCGACGGCCTGCTCGGTCAGCGCCTCATCCTTGAGCGACTGCTCGTCTGCCCACGGAGTCGCCACGAGGTCCTCGCTGAGCGCGTGCGATCCCTCGGCGCCCTGCTCGATCGACTGCAGGATCCAGTGACCGGCGCGCTTGGTCAGCGTCCAGAACTCCCGCGTGCGGACCGTCTCGGTGAGGTGTCCGGTGCGCTTGATGTGGTTGCCGTAGGCGTCCTCGACGTAGTCGCGGAGCTTGGCCTCGATCCGTACGGTGACGTAGTCGCTGGCCTTTCCGGTCCGCCTCAGGCCGACGTACTCGACCTGCGGGCTGCCGATCATCTGCACCCGGTTGTGCCAGCCGCGGCGATCGAGATCGTCGAGCCGGCGCTCCCACTCGTCGAGCAGCTCGGGCGCGACGATCGACCGGAGTTTGACCCGATCGCGCTGATCCCAGGCGACCTGGACCTCTTCGTAGAGGCGGGTGGCCGCCGCGCGGACATTGTCGGGCGCGAACATCGGGTCCTCGTCGGCGGCCTCCGCCGCCGCGAGCTCGGTGCGACGCTGGCGCTTGGCGGTCTGGCGCCGCGCCGCGCGGCCCTGGCTCTCCTGCGCCGCGCGCCACCGCGCGATCTTCGGTCCCAGCCAGAAGAACAGGATCGCCCCGACGATCAGCCCGATCACGATGAACCGGGTGGCGCCGTGACTGAAGATGATCAGGTCGACGATCGAGCGCAGGATGATGTAAATGAAGAAGCCTTTTCCGCCACCTCCGCCGCCGCCACCGCCGCCGGAGGAACCGCCGCCGCCGAATCCAGCCGACCCACCGCCGCCGGCCGCGAGCGCGGCCGGCACGACGATCAGCGCGACCGCGACGATCACGAGAACGACGATGGCTACGCGCCGGCGTCTCACACCGCCACCTCCGCCAGGGGTCCGATCCCGGGGGCGTCCTGAGGCACGTGCTGATCGGCGTGGTAGCTGCTTCTGACCAGGGGTCCGGCCGCGACGTGCTCGAAGCCGAGCGCGTACGCCGCCTGCTCCAGGGCCTGGAACTCGTCCGGGTGCCAGTAGCGGACGATCGGGAGATGGTTCTCGGTGGGGCGGAGGTACTGCCCGATCGTGATCACCTGGACCTGATGCTCGCGCAGCGTGCCCAGGGCATCGACCATCTCCTCGTGGGTCTCGCCGAGGCCGACCATCAATCCGGACTTCGTGACCACTTCGTCTCCTGCCATCTCCTTGGCATTGTGAAGCACGCGGCACGAACGTTCGAAGGTTGACCCGCGGCGGGCCACAGGATAGAGGCGGGGCACGACCTCGACGTTGTGGTTGAACACGTCCGGCCGCTCGGCGATCACCCTCGCCAGGGGCATCTCGGCGCCACGGAAGTCGGGGGTCAGCACCTCGATCTTGCACTGCGGCGCCTGCCGGCGGATCTGCCGGATCACGCCGACAAACGCGTGGGCGCCGTAGTCCGGGAGGTCATCGCGATCGACGCTGGTGATCACGGCGTGCCGGAGGCCCATCTTCGCGACGCTGCGCGCGACGCGGGCGGGCTCGAGCGGGTCGTTCCACGTCGGCGTTCCCGTCTTCACGTTGCAGAACCCGCACCGGCGGGTGCAGGTGTCGCCGAGGATCATGAACGTGGCCGTGCCCCGCTGCCAGCACTCGCCGATGTTCGGACACGCCGCCTCCTGACAGACGGTGTGGAGGTTCTCGCTCGTGATCAGCTGCTGGAGCTCGCGGTAGCGCGCGCCGCCGGGCGCCGGCACCTTGAACCACGGCGGTTTGCGGGCGCGGTGCGGCTGCACGTCCGGACCGAGAACGGTCAGGATGTCCTTGACCCCACCGGGGTTCGAGCGCGAACGCGTCGCCTGTACGCCCCCCGGATTCGATCGTGAGTGCGTCGCCATTTGTTACAGGCTAGCGCGGGTATTGGCACACCCTGGCACCCACACGTCACAACCTTTGCGGCACCGTGGACACCGTGGACGGTAGCGATGAAATAGGTGCCGTTTCGGTCCAACGTCGGTTCGCGAAGCACGGCGTGATCTCACTCGAGGAGCTCCGCGCGCTAGGGGTGCCGGCGTCCACCGTTCGCGCCAGGGTGCGGGCCGGACGGTGGTTCCGGTTGTACCCGGGAGTGGTGTCGGTCGTGCACCCGTCGATTCTCCGCGTCGAGGGCCGGTGGCGCGCGGCGGTGCTCGCTTGCGGCGATGGGGCTGGAGTCGGGGGCCGCGAAGCGGCGCGTCTCCACGAGCTCGGCGGCCGCCACCGCTCGAGGGTCGACGTCATCGTGCCGGGGCATCGGCGGCCACGCCACCTCGGGATCGACGTACATCGCTCCAGAACGCTCCGCCCGAGCGACCTCACGATGGTCAAGGGCATCCCGGTGACGACCGTGGCGCGGACGATCCTTGATTGCGCCGCACTCGTCTCGCGCGACGACCTCGAGCGACTGGTTGGGGAGGCCGAGGTAAAAGGGGTACTTAACCTCTCCGCGCTCAGAGAGCAGATCGAGCACAACCGCGGAACCGTCGCAGCCAAGCGGCTACGCGAATTGCTCGACTCCTACGAGTACGACCGTGGCGTTGTGATGAACGACTTCGAGCAGGACCTTCGCAAAGGTCTGCGCGAGGCGGGCGCGCCCCCTCCGCTCACGAACCGCTGGATCGTCCTGAGCGACGGCGGCCCGTCGGTCAAGCCTGACTTCCAGTGGCCGGAAGCGAAGCTGGTGCTGAACGCGGACGGCTTCAAGTATCACCGCTCGCGGGTCAAGTTCGAGCGGGACACCGCTACAGATCAGCGGTTGAGCGACGACGACTGGCTGCCGATGCGCGTCACCTACCGGCAGGCGAAGGATCCGCGCGAGCGAGCCCGCGTGATCGCCACCGTGATCAAGCGACTGAGAAAGCGATCGCCCGTTCGAGCCGAGGGCGCGTGACCAGCCGCTGGCGACGGCCGAGCGCTTGCGCGACCGCGAACGCGACGCGTTTGCGGAAGCACGGCATTTGGCCGTCGAGACGCCTCATCTCCTTGATCAGCGACGTCATCTGTACCCCCTCGAGTCCGCAGGGCACGACCCAGCTGAACGGTTGCAGGTCGTTCTCGACGTTGACCGCGAACCCGTGGGTGGTGACGCCGCGCGCAACGTGCACACCGATGGAGGCGATTTTGCGCTCGCCGACCCACACGCCGGTGAAATCCGGCCCGTCCTCGGGACGGGCCCGGGCGACGACGCCCTCCTCGCCCAGCGCCGCCACCAGAGCGCGCTCCAACGTCCGCACGTAGGCGACGACGTCATCGACCCCCACGATCGGGTACCCGACGAGCTGGCCCGGTCCGTGGTAGGTGAGCTTGCCTCCGCGATCGGTGTCGACGATCTCGATCCCCTGCATCCGGTACCAGTCCTCGCCCATCGGCAGCTCGCCCGGCGCCGAGCGGCGCCCGCGCGTGTACACCGGCCAGTGCTCGAGCAGCAGCATCGCGTCGGGGATCAGCTCCTGCTGGCGGGCTTCTCGGACACGTTCCTGGAGCGCCAATGCCTCCGCGTAGTCGACCGTTCCGAGATGGCACACCCACAGGTCCATGAGTGCATCGTAGACTCCGCTGATGGCCGAGTTGCCGCCTGGGCCACCGTTGCCATCAGCCGTCCAGGCGTACCTGTGGACGTACCGGTACCCGGAGTTCACGGCGTGGGCGCATCGCCGCTACGGGCCGCACCTACACCGCGCACGTCGGCGGTCTGCCCCCGTCGGTCGTCACCACGGACCGCGACGTGATCCGTCGGCTGTTCACCGGCGATCCGAAACAGAAGCGCCACGCCAACGACATTCTTCGCGAGGCGCTCGGCGACCGCTCGCTGCTGCTGCTCGAGCCCGCCGAGCACCTCGGGCGCCGCAAGCTGCTGTCGCCGCCGTTTCACGGTGAGCGCGTCCGCGGCTACGCGAGGCTGATGGAGCGGTTCGTCGATCGCGAACTCGACGGCTGGCAGGACGGGACCGAGGTGAAGGTGATCAAGGTGGCGCAGCGGGTGACGCTCGACGTGATCCTCGAGGCGGTGCTCGGGCTCTCCGACGCGACTCTCCGGGATCGCCTCCGTGGCGTGTTTGACTCGATGCTCGACCTGAAGGGAAGCGAGATGGCGCTCTACTACCCGCGCGTGCAGCACCGCTCGCGGTGGAACGTGCTGCTCGAGCTGTACTGGCGAAAGCGCGACGTGCTCGACCGGATGCTCGACGAGCAGATCGCGGCGACCCGCTCCGATCCAGACCTCGAGTCTCGCGAGGACATCCTCGCCATGATGGTCCAGGCGCGTGACGAGCAGGGGGACGGGCTCACCGACACCGACCTCCGACACGAGCTGAACACGCTGATCGGCGCCGGTCACGAGACGACGGCGACGGCGATCGCGTGGGGCACCGAGCTGCTGGCGCACAACCCGGATGTGCAGTCGCGCGCCCGTGAGGCCGCCGGCGCCGGCGATCAGCGCTACCTCGATGCGCTGGTCAAGGAGGTGCTGCGGATCCGCGCGCCGGTTGCCGTTGCCGCCGCACGCCATCCGCTTGAGCCGTTCGAAGTCGACGGCTACGAGGTCGGCTCGGACGCGGTGGTGCTCGCGGACTGCTGGGGAGTCCACCTCGATCCGACCGTGTACGCGGACCCGGAGTGCTTCGAGCCGGCGCGGTTCCTCGAGCCGACGCCTGAATACAGCTTCCTCCCGTTCGGCGGTGGCGCCCACCGGTGCCTCGGCGCGGCGCTGGCCCAGCTCGAGATGAAGGTGGCGCTGAGCGCGATCGTCGGCCGCTTCGAGCTCGTGCCCGTCGGGGACGCGCTGGCGCCGCCGGTACGGCGCGGAATTGTGCTGGCGCCGAAGGGCGGCGGGCGCGTCCGCGTGGCAGCGCTGTCGGCGGCGCGCAAAGCAGGCGCCGCCGTCAGCTAAGCCCCGGTCCAGCCCTCGAGGTGGCGCTTGACCGCGGCCAGGAACTGAGCTGCCTCGGCGCCGTCGAGCGCCCGGTGATCCCAGCTCAGGCCGAGGATCGTCATCGAACGGATCGCGATCGAATCGTTGCCATCCGCGTCGGTGATCACCACCGGCCGCTTGACCACCGCCTCGAGGTCGAGGATCGCCACCTGCGGCTGGTTGATGATCGGGGTTGCCATGATCGAGCCGTACTGGCCGGGGTTGGTGATCGTGAAGGTGCCGCCCCGGACCTCGTCCGGCTTCAACTGGCCGGCCCGGGCGCGGCGGGCGAGGTCGCGGATCTGCGACGCCAGCCCCTCGACCGACAGCTCGTGGGCGCGGTCGACGACCGGCACGATCAACCCGTTCTCGCCGAGTGACACGGCGATCCCGAGGTTCACGCCCTCGTGGCGCGTGTACTGCTCGCCCTCTAGCCAGGCGTTCACCGACGGGTGCTCGCGTAACGCGGCGATCGCCGCTCGCGCGACGAACGGCAGCGCGGTGAACCCGAACCGCTGACGGGCGGCCTCGATCCGGGTCATGTCGACCTCGATCCAGGTGGTGCAGTGGGCCGCCGTCTCGAGCGAGCGTTTCATGTGCTCGCCGATCTGCCGGCGGACCCGCGGCAGCCGACCCGCGAGCTCCGGGCTGGACTCCGGCGTCGGGTCAGGGCGGTACGGGCTCTCGATGTGAAGCGGGGCATCCGCGGTCCCGGCCTCCGATTCCAGCGCTGCCAGCACGTCCTGCTTGCGGACGCGACCGCCGCGACCGGTGCCGGCGATCGTGCTCAAGTCGACTCCGTGCTCGGCCGCGACCCGCTGGACCACGGGCGAGTAGCGCCGACCGTTCCCCGAACCGTTACCGGTGGGCGTGGCTGCGGGCGGGGGGGCGGCTGCGGGCGCGGGGGAGGGCTCCGGCTCGCGGGCGGTCTCGGCCTGCGGGGCGGTTCGCTCCGCACCGCCGCCCCCCTGCACGTCGATCCGGGCCAGCACGACCCCGACTTCGACCGTCTGCTCCACCTCGACGAGGATCTCGGCGACGATCCCGGTGGCCGGCGACGGCACCTCGGTATCGATCTTGTCGGTCGAGATCTCGCAGATCGTCTCCTCGGCCTTGATCGGGTCGCCAACGCCTACCCGCCACGCGACCACAGTGCCCTCGGCGACCGAGACGCCCATCTGCGGCATCGTCACGTCGACCAGCTCAGTACTCAAGGAGCTCACGGCACGCCTCCCTCACGCGGTCGACACCCGGCAGGACGGCCTGCTCGAGCGGGGGTGAGAACGGGATCGGTACGTCGGGCGTGGCCACGCGCACGACCGGGCCGTCGAGATCCTCGAACCCCCTCTCGGCGATCACCGCGGCGACCTGGGCCCCGGCGGCGCAGGTGCTGTTCGCCTCGTCGACGATCACCACCTTCGAGCAGCGGGCGACCGAGTCGAGGATCGCGTCCTCGTCCAACGGCACCAAGGAGCGGAGATCGAGCACCTCGACCGAGGCGCCATCGAGGCCGTCGGCGACCGCCTCCAGCGCGACGTGCACCATCGCCCCGTAGGTGATCACCACGAGGTCTGTGCCCGGCTGGGCGATCCGCGCGCGCAACGGCGTCTCGTAGATCCCCTCGGGCACCTCGCCCTTGACTCGGCGGTACAGGTGCTTGTGCTCCATGAAGCAGACCGGGTTGGGGTCGTGGATCGCGGTGTGGAGCAGACCCTTGGCGTCCTCCGCGGTCGATGGCGCGACCACCTTGATCCCCGGTGAGTGCATGAACCACGCCTCCGGATTCTGCGAGTGGAACGGCCCGCCGCTGAAGCCTCCACCGCTCGGCAGCCGCACCGTGATCGGCACGGCAAGTCCTTGGCGGTAGTGCATCTTGCCCGCGACGTTGACGAGCTGATCGAAGCCGCAGGAGATGAAGTCCGAGAACTGCATCTCGCACACGGGGCGCATGCCGACCACCGCAGCGCCAACCGCGCAGCCGATGATCGCCGACTCGGCGAGCGGGGTGTCCATCACCCGGTCCGGGCCGAACTCGTCGATGAAGCCGTCCGTGACTTTGAACGCCCCGCCGAACACACCGATGTCCTCGCCCATCACGAGCACCCGCTCGTCCTCGCGCAGCTCGTCGCGCAGCGCGGATGAGATCGCCTGGAGATAGGTGAGCGCCGTCATGACTGAAACCCGCTCCAAGGCGCCTGCCCGTCTCCGAGCACCTCCGCCTCACCCTCGCAGAACAGCCCCTCGGCGGCCGTACCGGGGTCGGGCATCGGCGATTTCAAAGCCTCCTCGGCGGCGCTATCGATCTCGGCCGCGACCGATGCGCGCAACTCGTCGACGTCGACGCCAAGGTCGCGCAGCCGCGTTTCCTGTCGCTCGACCGGGTCACGCCGGCGCCACTCCTCGACGAGCTCCGTCGGCACGTACTTCATGTCGTCGTGGGCTGCGTGTCCGTGCATCCGCATGGTGACCGCCTCGATCAACGTCGGCCCGTCGCCGTTCAGAGCGCGGTGGCGCGCGGCCCGGGTGGCTTCGAACATCGCCTCGACGTCGTTGCCGTCGACCTTCACGCCCACGAACCCGTACGCCTCGGCACGCTCCACGGGGTCCACGGCGAACTGTTTGTCGAGCGGGGTCGAGTAGGCGTACTGGTTGTTCTCGAGCACGAAGATCACCGGGAGCTTCTGTACGCCGGCCCAGTTCATCGCCTCATGGAAGTCGCCGCGCGAGGTCGAGCCGTCACCGAACCACGTGAGCGCGCAGCGGCGCTCGCCGCGGAGCTTGAAGGCCATGGCCATACCCGTGGCGACGAGCATCATGTCGGGCAGCATCGACACCATTCCGACGCAGCCGAGCCGCCAGTCGCCGAAGTGGACGTTGCCGTCGCGGCCGCCGGTGATGCCCGCGGCTCGGCCCATGTACTGCGCGAGGATCCGCTGGGCGGTGACCCCGCGGACGATGTGCGCGGCGAGGTCGCGGTGCAGGATGCACAGCCGGTCGGCGGGGGCCATTGCGAAGGCCGGGCCGGCGGACACAGCCTCTTGACCGAAGCCGTCGTAGAACGAGCCGGGGACCTTGCCCTGGCGGTACAGGCTCATGGCGCGCTCCTCGAGACCGCGCATCAACAGCATCGCCCGTAGCAGCCAGACCCGATCCTCGAGCTGGAGGTGCTCGTCGACCGTATCGGGTACGGGCGAACGAGCCATATCGGTAGCCATCTCTGCTGTTTCCCTTTCCTCCGCGGGCCGGAAGCGGGGTCTCCGTCCGGACCGGATTGTCAAAGGGTCGCGCCGGGATCTCCGGGCGGCCCTTCGGGTCGCAGATCGAGCTTACCTGACCGCTCGGCCGCGGAGATGAGCCCAACAGGCCTCGGGATTAGGATTGGACGCATGGTCTACGGCCGTCTCGTACGCCTGCGCTGGCGGCGGCGCGGCGCCTGGATGTGGCCCGCGTTCGTCGCACTGACCGTCGCCGACGGGGTCGCCGGGCATTTTTTGCCACCCGCCGGCGACTCACAGACCGTGTTCGCCGCGGTGCTGATCGGCGGCGGATTGAATCTGCTTGCCGTGCTGTTCCTGTCGCGGCCGCTCGGGGCGGTGCTCCGGCGCCGTCGCCCCGACCTGCCGGCGATCGTGGCGCGCGATTACGCGGGCACCGCCGGCTTGGCGGCCGTCACCGCGGTGATCGTCGCGATCGGCGTGGCCCACCGTTCGGCGGTGGTCGCCAACCACCGCGCGATGGCCGACGCGATCTCCCGCGCGCAGGCGTACATCGGCGACCGCGCGCCGTCGGAGTTCCGGAGCAACCTGGCCGCCGTCAGCGTGTACCCGATCCAGCCGGGCACCGTCTACCGCGTCTGCGTGCGCAGCTCTGAGGGGCCGCGGACCTACTGCGTCGTGGTCAAGCGGACGCTCCCGTTCGGCCGCAGCGTCAGCTTCGCCGGCTACGAGCCCAATGCAGTGCTCTCCCAGGGCGCTTGGTGAGCGACGCGGCGCGCAAGCGAACCGTCATCGTGGCCACGATCCTCGGCTCGGGGATCGTGTTCCTCGACGGGACAATCGTCAACGTGGCGCTGCCGGCCATCCGGCGCTCACTCCACGGCGGTCTCGCCGAGCAGCAGTGGATCGTCGAGGCGTACGCGCTAACGCTGTCGGCGCTCTTGCTGGTCGGCGGTTCGCTCGGCGACCTGTTCGGCCGCCGGCGGGTGTTTGCGATCGGTACGGCGGCGTTCGGCGTCTGCTCGCTGCTGTGCGCGGCGGCGCCGACCAGCGGCGTGCTGATCGCGGCGCGGGCGATCCAGGGCGTCGCGGGCGCGCTGCTCGTGCCGAGCACGCTGGCGCTGATCATGGACACGTTCGCGGAGCACGAGCGGGCGATGGCGATCGGCACGTGGACCGCGTGGACCGGGATCGCGACGGTGATCGGGCCGCTGGGCGGCGGCGCGCTGGTGACCTTCGCCTCGTGGCGGTGGGTGTTCCTGGTCAATGTCGTACCGGTGGTGATCACGTTGTACCTGCTGAGCACGCTGCCGGGCGATGCCCGCAACCCCGGCCGCGTCGACTGGGTCGGCGCAGTGCTCGTCGCGCTCGGCCTCGCTGGGCCGGTGTTCGCGCTGATCGAGCAGCCGCAGTACGGATGGGGCAGCCCACGGGTGGCGATCCCACTGATCGCAGGCGTCGTCCTGCTGGCCGCGTTCGTGGTTGTCGAGCGGCGGGAGCGCGCGGCGATGCTGCCGTTCGAGCTGTTCGCGTCGCGCAACTTCACGGTGGGCAACCTGACCACGCTGACCCTGTATGCGGGTCTTGGCGTGGCGACCTTCTTCCTGGTTCTGTTCCTTCAGCAGGTCGCCGGCTACACCGCGCTCGAGGCCGGGCTGGCGCTGCTGCCGATCACGGTCATCGTGTTTGCTCTGTCGAGGCGGTTCGGGGCGCTCGCCGACCGGGTTGGGCCGCACCTGTTCATGGCCGGCGGGCCGATCGTCGCGGGCGTCGGGCTGTTCTTACTCGCGGGCGTGGGCGCGAGCGGCGATTACCTCACGACCGTGTTCCCGGGTATCGCCGTATTCGGGCTCGGCCTGGCCGCGACCGTCGCGCCGCTGACGGCGGCGGTGCTGTCTTCGGTCGCGCCCGAGCATGCGGGCGTCGCGAGTGGGGTCAACAACATGGTTTCGCGCGTCGCCGGGCTGCTGGCGATCGCGGCGCTCGGCGCGGTGATCACGGGCAGCTTCCAGACGCGGCTGCGCCAAGACGTCCACCGGCAGAGCCTGGGCACGCCGGCGCACGCGCTCGTGCAGCAGGCGCGCACGAAGCCACTCGTGCTCGACACCTCTGCGGTGCCGGAGGCGCAACGGCCCACCGCACGACGAGACCTCGTCGATGCCTCGGTGCACGCGTTCCGGCTCGGGATGCTGATCTCAGCCCTGCTCGCGGCGCTCGGCGGGTTGATCGCGGCGCTCGGGATCGAGAACCCCCGCCGCAGGGTCGAGTGCGCCGATTGTCCTGGCGGCGCGCTGGCCGCGGGGAACATCGAGGTAGCGCGGCAGCCGCACGGCGAGCCCTTGCCAGAGCCCAGCACCTAGGACCCTTAGACTCCGCCGCCGTGTCCGGCCGCCACTTTCTCCAGGTTCCCGGGCCGACGAATGTGCCGGAGCGCGTGCGCCAGGCGATGGATCGCGCGGTGATCGATCATCGTGGGCCGGAGCTGCCTTCGGTGACGGCCGAGGTCGTCGAAGCGATGCGCGGCCTGTTCGGTGCCGGCGCGGCCGAGATCGCGATCTTTCCCGGGTCGGGCACGGCGGCGTGGGAGGCCTCGCTGGCCAACACGCTGAACCCGGGCGACAAGGTGCTCGGGTTCGACCTCGGACAGTTCAGTCATATGTACTGCGAATGTGCGCGAGGACTCGGTCTCGACGTCGAAGAGCTGCCCGTCGAATGGGGCGGGGGGGTGCCGGGCGACGCGCTCGCCGAGACACTGCAAGCCGACTCCGAGCGCGCGATCAAAGCGGTGCTCGTCGTCCACAACGAGACCTCCACGGGCGTGACGAGCTCAATCGCCGCGGTCCGGCGCGCGCTCGACGACGCCGATCACCCCGCCCTGCTGTTGGTCGACGCCGTCTCGAGCCTGGCCAGTATCGAGTTCCAGTTCGACGCCTGGGGCGTCGACGTCGCCCTTACCGGGTCGCAGAAGGGGCTGATGCTGCCGCCGGGGATGGGGATTCTGGCCGTCGGCGAGCGCGCGCTCGCGGCGTCCGAGCGGGCCACCACGCCCCGGTACTTCCTCGACTGGCGCCCGGTGCTCGAGCAGATGAAATCCGGCTACTTCCCGTACACCCCCGCGACGCTGTTGCTGCTCGGGCTCCGCGAGGCGCTGCGGATGCTCGGCGAGGAAGGCCTGGGGAATGTCTACGCCCGTCACGCCGCGCTCGCCGCCTGCATCCGCGCGGCGGTCGCGGAGTGGGGGCTCGAATTGCTATGCCGCGACCCGGCCGAGCGGTCCAACACCGCGAGCGCCGTCGTGATGCCCGACGGGACTGACGCCGCGGAGGTGATCCAGGCCGCGCGCGAGCTCGACCTCTCGCTCGGGATCGGGCTCGGCCGCCTGGCCGGCCGCGTGTTCAGGATCGGCCACCTCGGCTCGCTCAACCTGCTCGAAGTGCTGGCGACGGTCGCCGGCATCGAGCTCTCGCTCGATGCGGCGGGCGTGCCGGTGAGCTTCGGCTCAGGTGTTGCGGCGGCGCAACAGCATGGGCGTGCCCGGCTGGGCGGGCAGATCGAATAGCCGCGGGAAGCGCAGGGCCAGGAAGGGGTCGCCGGTGAGCGCGAGCCGGCCGTCGGCGAGCAGCGCCGGCCAGCCCGTGTCGCCGGTCGCGAGGCGGACGATGTCGTCCGCGCCCATCGACACGGTCGCGCCGGCGGTCTGGGGCACCCCGCGGGTGACGGTCACCCGGCCGTCGCGGATCGTCAACGTCAGCGTGTCGGGCTTGCGCCCGCGGGGATGGTTGATCTCGAGCGCGAACACAGCGTCGAGGCCGGCCGCCCCTGCCGGGTCGAACAGCCGCGGCATCGTGCGCTCGATCATCCGCACCAAGGCAAGATGCCCGCCGGGGAAACGGTCCACCTGGGCGACGCGGACCCCGCCGCGTCTGACGGCTCGCTGCACCGCGCTCATGACATCAAGTACTCCATCGCCTCGGTCGGATCGCTGAACAGCATCAGCGCGTCATCGGCGGCGACCATCCGGCCGTAGTGAGTCGACATCTCGTGTTGGATCGAGTACGCGTCGATCTCGTAGCCGAGCTGCTCTGACACCTCGTCATAAGGGATCACGAGTCGCTCGGAGGCGCGGATGTCCCAGAACGCCTGCTGCTCGATCACCTCGATGTCCTCACGCTCGGAGAGGATCGCGGCCACCGCGTCGCCTTCGGCGCTCTTCGCCATCACGATGCCCACGAAGTCGTAGCTGCCGTCGCTTGACTGCGCGGGCGGCACCGCATCCGGCGCCGGGGCAGCGCTGCGGCGCACGGGCTTCTTGCGCACCCGCCGAACGACCGGCTCGGGCGCCGTCACCGGGCCGGCCGGCTCGTGGCCGACGAGCTGGCAGCACTCGGGGAGGCCGGCGGCCTCGAGCATCTCGCCCGCGTACGCGCGCACGCGCGCGAGTGACTGCTCGGCGTCGACGGTGTGGGGGATCGTGGCCGCCAGCGGACTCAGCGCGAGCGCGGCCTCGACCGCCTGCGGGAGCCAGGCGTGCACCCAGGCGCCGATCTGGTCACGGTTTTCGGCCCCGAACCGGGCGTCATCGCACAGGAAGCGCACGAGCTCGACCGTCCAGGCGCGGATCCACTCCCACTCCTGCGTCGCCACCCGCGCCAGCACGGGCGTGACCGTGTCCCCGTTCGCCGCGGCGGCGCGGATTCCCAGCTCGCGGCGGATCAGCGTTCCGACGATCGGCTCGAAGCAGAGGTTCGCCGCGATCACCACCTCGCCCCAGTCGGCGGTCGCTCCGAGCCGCTCCAGGTAGGCACGCGTCGGCTGCCAGGGCGGCTGTTCGAGGAACGCGTCGCGGGCCGACTCGATCGGGAACTCGAGCCCGAACTCGTGCTCGAGATCCATCGCGTAGAGCACGATCGCCTGCGCGGAGCGCTGCTTCATCGCGGCCTGCAGGCACACGCACGAGGTGACCGAATCCGACAGGCAATCGCGCGCCGCGGTCGCGGTGGCGAACCACAGCCCGTGCTCGACATAGGCCGGGATCTGCAGGAAACCGCGCAAGAACGCGGTCCACTCCTCCGAGAAGTCAGACAGCAGTCCTTCGGCGACGGCAGACCTCATGGCGCCCTCGATCTGCTGCTCGACCGCCGTTCCGCGCTGATAGAACGGGCGCTCCCACTGCTCGCCGGGGTCGCGGAAATCGAACCAGTCCGTCGACTGCAGCGCTGTCGAGCCGTCGTTCCAGGTGCCGCGGCCATCTTCGAAGCTGACCGGCCAGCCGCGGGTCAGGTGACGATGAACCGAGGGCTGGGTGTCGATCGTCACGTCCTCGTACAGGGTCGCCCGGCGCTTGCGCGGCTGATACCAGGAGAACTGGCGCTCGGATTCGTCGCCAACTGGCCCGGGTGCCGAGTCGACCTTCTTGACCGGCGGAGCCCCGGCGGCGGCGGTGTCGTCGTCGGAAGGTGTCGCGTCCGCGGAGGTCGTGAACTTGTCGATGTAGATCCGTTGCTCGTCGAGCTTGTGGGTGTCGATCAGCATCGATTCCGCCGCTTCGACCATCGGTGGCGGGCCGCACATGTACACGTCCGGCGACGCGTACGCGCCCTCGGCCAGAAACGCGTCGACGGCTTCGTGCACGAACCCTCCGACGACCGGCGTGAACACGAAATCCTTGAGCGCCAGCGCATTGATCTCCTCGACTCCGAAGAGGTCCTCGTCGGTGCGGGCGCCGTAGAAGAAACGGATCGGCCGCTCGCACCCGGCCGCCGCGAAGGCGCGCAGCAGCGAGAGGATCGGCGCCATCCCCGAACCGCCGGCGATCATCAGGATCGGGTGCTCCGATTCGCGCGCTCGCAGCGACCCGTAGGGGCCCGTGTAGCCGAGCTTGTCACCGGGCTTGATCTGGCCCTCGAGCATCCCCGAGAGCTTCCCGCCCGGATACCGCTTGATCATCAGCTCGATCCGGTCATCGCCGGGGAGATTGGCCATCGAGAAGGAGCGTTTGACCCCGGCTTCGCCCGGGACGTGGATATCGACGAACTGGCCGGCCGTGAACGTGAACTCCGGCGCGCTGAGCAGGAGTCGCGTGATGTCACTGGTCAGCTCCTGCACCGCCTCCACGGTCGCCTCGCCGTCGCGGATCGCGTGCTCGAGCCGGTAGTTGTCCGGGTCGTAGTGGAGGAGCTCGACGACGAGGTCCTGCTCGGGCATCGCCCGGCACATCAGTGAGTAGCCACCCGACTGCTCGGAATCGCTGAGCGCGAAGTTCGAGTAGCGCTTCATCGCCACCTCGCCCTCCATCAGGAAGCACTTACAGGCCGAGCACTGCCCCTCCCGGCAGCCGTAGACGAGGTTCAGGCCCTGGCGGAAGGCGGCGTCGAGGACGGTCTCATCGGGCGCGCACTCGATCTCCTCGCCGATTGGCTCGAACCGGACCTTCATCACGCCACCGGCGCGCCCGTGGCCAGGTCCGCGAGGGCCAGCTCGATCGGCACCGAGCCATCGCCCGGCACGCAATCGGAGTGGTCGCCGGTCGGCAACCCGAGCTCGCGCGCCACCCGGATGTTGGGGCTACGGATCGCGATGTTGTTCTTGCGGATGTCCTCGAGCGTCCAGCGCCGGTCGGACTCCAGGTGCGGCTGACCGATCGTGGTCACGCCGTCGGCGCGGACGAACCCCAGGTCGCGCACGACCTCGGAGGCCTCCCACCCGTCATAGCGGTCGAAGAAATTGCGATCGCCGGTGTACCGGCCGGGGTTCGACTCGTCCATCCACGCGCACTCGGGCGAGCAGTAGAAGCGGGTGCGCTGGTCGACGACGCGGTGGCGGCGGTCGGTCTCCGAGACGCAGAACCCCTGGCAGGTCCAGCACGACGGCGGCGCGAGGTTGATGAACTCGAGCGGCATGAACCCGGCTTCCGGGTACAGCCCGTGCCGGTAGGCCTCGAAGAACGCGCCGTACTCCGAGTACCAGCCCGGGTATTTGTCCTCGAACCACTCGAAGTCGCGCTCGTCGAGCGGGTCCATCCGCCAGTTCGCGAACGGCCAGGCGGCGAACATGAAGATCGCGTGGCGGTGGTGGACGCCGGCCACGATCCGCTCGCGCGCGCGCTCGAAGATGTCCGGCGGGATGTCCAGCCCGAGCTTGCCGAGCTTCATGATGTAGGCGCGGTGCCAGTCGTCGCGGACCCACCGGTCCCACTTATCCAGGAACGACTCGGGGTCTGACCGGTCCCGGCTGAAGTACTCGATCACGATCGCGCTGAACACGTCGATGAACGCGTGGTTGATCCAGAACGCCTGCTGCAGGTCGCGTTCGATCAGGGGCGCGTTGTGGTCGTCCTGCAGAACCGTGAGCAGCGTCGCGTAGCCGTTCGAGATGTGCCGCGCCTCGTCGGACTGCACGCTCAGATACGTCGTCGGCAGAGTGAAGTCGCCGTTCCGCGCCGCCACGTCCGGTGTGGCCACGAAGACGATGTTCGTAAACGCCGTCTCGGCCACGACCTGCAACGTGAACGCGCATTGGATCGGATCGCCGACCATGAAGTGGCTGAGCATGTTCAGCCCCGGGTTGAGCATCACCGAGTTGGCCAGTGCCTGGGGGCCGATGTTCCAGCCGGCGGGGTCGGGCGAGTTCTTCGCGTACCACCGGGCCAGCGACATCTGCAGCCCCGTGTGCCGGATCTCGTCCACGAACTGGACGTGGTAGCCGTTGCGCAGCTCGTTATTCGGCACCGCGCTCATCAGCATCGACATGCAGCGGCCGGCGCCGACCTCGGCGAAGTTCGTCACCGGGATGAACGCTTTCAAGATCTCCAGCCACCGCTCGTGCGCCTTCGCGGGCATGTCGGCCCGGACCGCGGCGTCATGGCCCCCGTACACCCGCTCGTCCTTCTCGAGCTCCATCGGCAGGTACTCCCGCATGATGTGCTTCATCGGGTCCTTGGCCTTGTTCGGGAACCGGTACCGGGTGGGGTACCGGATCGCGGGCTCGTGGTAGGACGGCTCCCAGCCGAGCTGGGCGATCCGCTCGTGGGTCTGGGTGATGCTGCGGCGGCGCGTAGTTGTCATGACGGCAACCCTACGCTTCTGTAGGAGGCCCGTAAACGCCCTGGGGCAACGACTTTTCCCCGCCGCTTTGTCACAATTTGATAATCGCTGAGGACGGCTTCACCTATTCCCCCATCCCGCCCGACGCTGTCGCCGCGGTCCGGCCGATTCTGGGGGATCTGGTCGAGGGAATCCTCGTCTCCGTCAGGGGCGAGAATCCGGTCTATTCGCAGGTCCTGAGCGGGCCCGAGGGAGTGGGGATCCGGATGGGGATCGAGCAGGCGGTCAAGTCGTTCCTCGACGCGATCGAACGCGGCGAACGGCCGGCCCTCGAAACCGGCGAGATCTGGCGCCGCCTCGGCGAGGCGGAGTTCCAGGCTGGCCGCAGCCTCGAGTCGCTCCGCGCCGCCTGGCGCACCGGGACGCGCGCCGCGTGGCGCGGCGCGGCCGAGCTGGGCGCGCAGGCCGGCTTGGCGACGCCGATCGTGATCGCGCTGGCCGAGGCCATCTTCGTCTACACCGATGAGCTCGGCACCGACGTGGTCGAGGGCTATCTGCGGATGCAGTCCGACGAGGCCGGCGAGCGCGAGCGCCGCCGCCGCCGCCTGTCCGCGTTGTTGCTCGACTCCGACGATCAGGATCCAGAGGCGATCGCCCACGCCGCCGAACTCGCGCGGTGGCCGATTCCGCCCTCGCTCGCCGTGCTCGCGCTGGCCGCGGACACTCCCGGCGCGGTCGGCCGCCGGCTCGATCTCGACGTCCTCAGCGGCGCGGATCGCGACGGCGCCTGGCTCGTGATCCCGGATCCCGACGGACCGGGTCGTGCCGCGGCCCTCGCCCACGCCACGGCCGGCACGGTGGCCGCACTCGGTCCCACCGTTCCCGCTCGCGAGGCGAGCCGCTCGCTGCACTGGGCCCGGCTCACACTCCGCCTGCTCGACCGCGGCGTGCTCGGAGCCGAGCATCCGGTGCGGGTTGGCGACCACCTCGCCTCGCTGATCGTCCACCAGGACGAGGCCCTCGCCCGCGAACTGGTGCGCAGGCGGCTGGCGCCGCTCGACGCGCTCCCGGCCGCCGAGCGCGGGCGGCTGCTCGAGACGCTCGCGGGGTGGCTGGCTCACCAGCGCCACACGCCGGCGATCGCGGCCGAGCTCCACGTCCATCCGCAGACCGTGCGCTACCGCGTGAACCGGCTGCGCGAGCTGTTCGGTGACGCGCTCGACACGCCCGACGGCCGGTTCGAGCTGGAACTCGCGCTCCGAGCGCGGAGGGATTGAGGAGCGGGGGGTGCTGCGTATTTTTCCTCCCTGGGAGGGGTGATCTGCAGCACCCACCCGAGTAGGATCGCGCCGACCCGCAGCGAGGAGGCGAGCATGGCCGAAGCGACAACCAAGACGACCACCACAGGCAAACGGACTCCGAAGCTCCCACCCGGACCCGTGGGCAAGCGTGTCGGGGAGCTCCGAAAGCAGGCGAAGACCGATCCGCAGGCCGCTCGCGAGGAGGCGTGGCAGTGGATCTGCGAGCTGTCCGAGCGCTCGCACAAGGACCGTGCCGCCGCGCTCGAGGAGCTGCAGGCGCTGTTCCTGTGCGGTCAGCCCGCGAAGGTCTCCGGCCAGACCGAGGGGATCCTCGTCACCTGGACGATGCATCCGCTGGCCGACCGGGTGATCGGCGCGATCACCGACTCGTGGATGCCCTGGGTGGGCAAGAAGTTCGACGCCGGTCAGAAGCGGGGCGTCAACACGCTGACCGGCTCGGCGCGCTGGCCGGCGAAGCTCCTGTGGCCGCTGTACTCGACGCAGGATTCGCCGCTCGGGCGCAGCGCGTTTGACTTCAAAACCTACACCGAGGCCGGCAAGCTCGACCCGTCGGTGAACGTGCTCGTGATCGATTATGAGAGCGTGCCCGAGAACCCGAACCTGCTGATCCGCCAGATCCGCGACGAACTGGTGCAGATCGTCCCCGGCGCCAACCTGGGGAAGATGCTGGTGAAGGTGCCCCGCCGCAAAGAGCTGTTCGCGGCGCTGTACTTCGCGCTGAAGTCAGAGATCTAGAGCTCCGCGTTTTCCAGCGGCAGCGCGGTCTGGCAGAAGTCGGTGCCGAACGGCGTCATCTCGATCCTGCGGTGGACCGTCTTGACCCGGCCCGCTCGCTTGATCGCCGCCACCGCTTCCGGCTGCGCCTCGAGCACCTGGTAGCGCAGCGGGTCCGGGAGGGGTTCGTTGGCAATCGCGATCAGGCCAAGCCGCCGGAGGTTGTTGAGGTAGGCCGGGAGCTTGTCCGCGTGCCGCACGCCGGCTTCGGTTCCGACCATCGTCATGTCGCGGGCGACGAGCTGGGTGCCCATCCCGATCAAGTTCGCGCTGTACACGTCGACCGTCGGCTGCGGTCCATCGTTCATCAGCAATCTCAGGATCCGCGCCTCGTCGGGTGCCAGCTCGGTCAGGATCCGGGCGTAGGCGGGATGGGCGCCATCCTCGGCGTCGACGTCGGCCGACACCCGCAGCAGCTCGGCGCCTTGCTCGCGGAGCGTCTCGCGCGGGCCCCTCGATTCCGGGCGCTGGCGCGGAGGCATCAGCTGGCGAACGCGATCGTCGAGATCGGCGACGCCGAGCAGCTCCCGCGCGTAGTTGCGGATGCCCGACCCGACCTCGTCCACCAGCTCGGCGGCGGCCTCGGGCGAGGTCGATGCGCGCGCGAGCCGCGCTCCCACTCGTACCGAGTTCTCGAACGCCCATACCCCTGTCCTGATCCACATCCCCGCGGCCACGCGGAACAGACCGGGGAGTGCCTCCGCCACCGTGTCGGGCGCGCGGCCATTCTCCGACGGGGACTCCGGGATGGTCATCCGAAGATCGCCAGGTGGATGAGGCCGCCGCCGAAGCCGAGCACCGCGCCGTGGAGCAGCAGCAACCACTCGTCCTGCTTGGTCGCGGTCCGCAGCAGCTCGCCGAAGTCCTCGGGTTTCATCTCGCGCATCCGCTCGACGATCAATTTACGCATGGTTGCGCTCTGGGCGCGGCTGAATTCCGGATCCTCGAGCGGGGCCATCATCTGCTCCACCGGCTCGGCCGCGAACGCCTCACGGATCCGGTCGTACTCGCGCGGGCCGAGCGCCACGCGCACGGCAACCCGAGCCGGCCCCGTCGCCCGGTCGATCGCGGGCCGCATCGAGGACTCGATCATGGCGCGGGTTCGATCCGCCCGAGGGCCGTGGAGCAGCTCATCGCCGAAGTTGTGCATGGTCAGGATCTCGTCCGAAACGATCCGCGCGTAAACGTCGGCGACCTCCGGCTGGCGGCGGATGAACAGTCCGTGGACCCGGATCGGGCCTATCTGGTGTGGGTACGCGGGCTCGTAGATCATCCACAGGGCGAGCCAGTTCGTCACCCAGCCGACGATCACGCCGAGCACCGGGAGCAGGAACCACGCGTTTACGAAGTGGGTGATCGCCGCGACCGGGATCCCGCAGGCGAAGCCGAAGAAGAAGCCGAAGTTCTGGATGAACTTGAGCTCGCGGCGCCCCATGTCGAGAAAGATCCGGTTCGCGAGCTCGGGCTGCGCCTCGAACCGCCGGATCACCATCAGCTTGATGTCGATCAGCTGGTCGATGTTCGTGCCGATCTTGTCGGTCAGCTCGCGCGCGATCGCCGGCAACTGCTGCCGCACCCGCGTGTGGACCATGTCCTTGATCTGTGGCGGTAGGTCGGCCCACAACCTGGGCTGTTCCCGGTCCATGATCCGATCGACTGTCTCGCGCATGTCCTCGCGGGTCGAATCGACGATCTGCTGCGCCATGTCCTCGGGGTTGAACTGGTTCCAGTACTCGCTTGGCGTGCCGAGCTTGGCGATCCCGGCGTCAACCGCGAGACTGCCCATCTTCGCCGCCCGCGAGGGAACGATCCCCTGCCAGCCCACGCCGCCGAGCATCAGGCCGGGAATCTGCTGGATCCGCCGCGGCGCCACCCGCGCCAGCGAGGCGAGCGTCTTCGAGCGCCAGCCGCGGAACTGAACTGGATAGAACAGCATCAGCACGCCGGTCCAGTTCGTGACGTATCCGATCACGCCCGTGAACAGCGGGATCGTCAGCAGCGCGATCGTGCTCTGTTTCACAACCTGGGGAACCGTATTAGGCTTGACGCCGGATGGCGTTCGTCGCACTCATCACCGGAGCCTCGAGCGGGATCGGCGAGGCGACCGCGCGGCGGATCGCCCGCGAGTCCGACACGAAGCTGATCCTTGTCGCGCGACGCGAGGATCGCCTGCGCGCGCTCGCCGAGGAGCTCGGCGGCGCGACCGTGATCGCCATCGACCTGACCGAGGAGCACGCGCCCGAGCGCGTGCGCGAGGTCCTCGAGCGCGAGCACGGCGGCGACCTGCACATGCTGGTCAACAACGCCGGCGCTGCCTGGCGGGGGAAGTTTGCCGACAAGGGATGGGCGAACATCGAGCGCCACATGAAGCTCAACTTCGAGGCGCCGGTGCGGTTGACCGAGGCGCTGCTGCCGTTGCTGCGCGAGACGGCGGCCCGCGGCGCCGCGCCCAACGGTCGCAAGGTTTCGATCGTGAACATCGCCAGCACCGCCGCTCGCGTCTCGCGACCCGGCTCGGCGGCATATTCAGCCAGCAAGTTCGCGCTGATCGGCTGGAGCGATGGGCTCCACGTCGAGGAGGCGGAGCATGGAGTACACGTCGGGGTGGTGCTGCCGGGATTCATCCGCACCGAGGGCTTTCCGGCGGCCGAGCTACCGGGGTTCATGGTCTCCGAGGCGCCGATCGTCGCCGACGCGGTGTGGCAGACAGGCCCGGGCGGGAAGGCCGAACGCTACGTGCCGCGGCCGTATTTCATCCCGGCCGCTTTGCGGCTGCTGGCGCCCGCGGTCCTCCGCCGCGCGCTGGCCCGCGGCGGGTTGACCACAGCTACCTCCGCCCAGGAGGACTGAAAGCTCAGGAGCCGGTGCTGAGCGACTGGCCGACGAACACGCAGCCGGTTCCGGCCTCGAAGCGGCCGCTGATGAAAACCGTCGCGACGTTGTTGAAGCCGGTGCTCAGCGTTTCCCCGATCGAGTACAGGGCCGCGAACGGGGTGATGGCGGCGGGGCTCGGCTCAGTGTCGGAGCCGCCGGCCGGGATCGCGTTGAGCGTGGTCTGCGCAGCGCCCGTGGGAAAGCCGAAGGTCTCGACGTAGTACTCGGCATTGGCCACCCCCGCCGTCCAGGTCACGGTGGGCTGGTTCGCGGTGCAGTTTCCCGTGAAGGTGCCGAATCCGACCGGGAGCAGCTGCCTGCCCGTCTGCCCGGCGGGCACGACGAGCCGGATGCTGTTCAGGCCGCCGCTGCCACCGAGGAAATCCGCCGCCGAGAGGCCGCCGAGCTTCAGCGAGTTGGCAGCGGTGCCGTTCGCCGCCAGGAACGTGTCGGGCGCGACCTGAGACGCGGTAACCGCGGCGTCCTGGATCTTGGAGGTCGAAACCGAGTTGTTCTGGAGGTCGGCGTTCGAGACCGAGTTGTTGCGCAGCTTGGCGTTCCCGACCGAGTGGTTGGCGAGCTTTGAGTTGGTGACGGAGCTGTTCGCAAGCTTCGAGGACGTCACGGCACTGTTCATGATCTGGTCGGTCCCGATCTGGGTCACCGCCCAGGCGGTTCCGCCCAGCGCCACGAACAGCGCCACGATCGAGATGGCGAGCGACGCGTAAGACGAGTTGATTCGGCGCATAACTTAGGTGGCCCCCTCCGCATTGAAGTTGCGGCCCTCCCCAGGGCCGTTGTTAAACGCCAGCTTAACGTGCGCGGGATGGTTTGCGTGATTGATCTGATGCCGATTTAGCTACGGTGGTGTAACAAATGACTTTTGAAATCCCGGAGTGTGAAAAATGAACTCGAACACGCGCCGCGTGGCGGTGCTGGGTGGAAACCGGATTCCGTTCGCGCGCCAGGACGGGCCGTACGCGAAGGCGTCAAACCAGGACATGATGACCACCGCGCTGACCGGTGTGATCAGCAAGTTCGGGCTGGAGGGCGCCACGCTGGGCGAAGTTGCCGGCGGCGCCGTGCTCAAGCACAGCCGCGATTTCAACCTCACGCGCGAGTCGGTCCTCGGGACCAAGCTGGCGCCCGAGACCCCGGCGTACGACGTCCAGCAGGCCTGCGGCACGGGGCTCGAGGCCACGATTCTGGTCGCGAACAAGATCGCGCTTGGCCAGATCGACGCCGGGATAGCGGGGGGCGTGGATACGACCAGTGACGCGCCGCTCGCGCTGAACGAGGATCTCCGCAACGTTCTGCTGTCGGTCAACCGAGCGAAGACCAACGCCCAGCGGGTGCGCGCGCTGGCGCGGATTCGCCCCGGCCAGATCGTGCCCGAGATCCCGCGCAACGCCGAGCCGCGCACTGGTCTGTCGATGGGCGAGCATGCCGCGCTGATGGCCCAGGAGTGGGGCATCGGCCGCCAGGAGCAGGATGAGCTGGCGGTGGCCAGCCACCACCACCTGGCAGCCGCTTACGAGAGCGGATTCGAGACGGACCTCGTGAGCCCGTACCTCGGGCTGGCGCGCGACCAGAACCTGCGTCCGGATTCGAGCGTCGAGAAGCTCGCGAAGCTGAGGCCGGTGTTCGGCGGTCCCGAGGGGACGATGACGGCCGGCAACTCGACACCGCTGTCAGACGGCGCGTCCGCCGTGCTGCTGGCCTCCGAAGAGTGGGCGGCGGCGCGCGAGATCCCCGTCCAGGCCTGGTTTGTCGACGCGCAGACGGCGGCGG
Source organism: uncultured Solirubrobacterales bacterium (assembly GCA_963794825.1). Taxonomy (GTDB): domain Bacteria; phylum Actinomycetota; class Thermoleophilia; order Solirubrobacterales; family Solirubrobacteraceae; genus Palsa-465. Next base: position 210,591 of record CAWCFB010000003.1, on the reverse strand, counting down.
TCGACCACGTGCACAAGCGCGAAGGGCTGCTGATGGCGCCGGCCTATGCGGTGCCGAAGCTGTTGGAGCGCAACGGGCTGTCCCTGCAGGACTTCGACTTCTACGAGATTCACGAGGCGTTCGCCTCTCAGGTGCTGTGCACGCTGAAAGCGTGGGAGTCCGAGGAGTTCTGCCGCGAGCGGCTGGGGCGCGACGCGCCGCTGGGGGCCATCGACCGCGCCAAGCTGAACGTGCGCGGTGGCTCGCTCGGCGCCGGTCACCCGTTCGGCGCTACCGGCGGGCGGATCGTCGCGAATCTCGCCAAACTCCTGTCCGAGCAGGGTTCCGGCCGCGGGCTGATCTCGATCTGCGCTGCGGGTGGCCTTGGCGTGACCGCGATCATGGAGGCCCAGCCTGATGAGTGACCGTTATTCGCAACTCGTGAACACGCCGATCGGGCGGATCGTCTCCAAGCAGGTCGGCCTGCCGGCTCCGATCAAGCTCGAGCGCTACCAGCCGGGCGATCCGACGATCGACGGGCCGGTGCTGCTGGGCGCGGCGCACGGCGCCGGCCGGCTGCTCGAGCCGGCCGCAGCGGTGCTGCGGTCAGTCGACGCCGACATCCACCGCTCACTGCCCGGGGCCGAGGAGCAGACCTACAAGGCGCTCGTGTTCGATGCCACCGCGATCGGCTCGAGCGAGGAGCTACGCGAGGCGTGGGCGTTCTTCCATCCGACGATCCGCCGCATCCGGCAGTCCGGCCGCGTGATCGTGCTCGGGACGCCCCCCGACGAGTGCGGCTCGCAGGACGAAGCGATCGGGCAGTGGGCGCTCGACGGACTCGTCCGGTCGATCGGCAAGGAGGTCAAGCGCGGCGCGACTTCGCAGCTGGTGTACGTGTCGCCCGGCGCCGAGGACCACCTCGCCTCGACGCTCCGCTTCTTCCTCTCGCCGAAGTCCGCGTACGTGTCCGGGCAGATGGTTCACGTCGGCGCGCCGGTGTCCGAGGTCGGCGAGATCGACTGGCAGCACCCGCTGGCCGGCAAGGTGGCGCTCGTCACCGGGGCGGCACGGGGGATCGGCGAGGCGATCGCGTCGGTGCTCGCCCGCGACGGCGCGCACGTCGTCGGCGTCGACGTTCCGGCGCAGGGCTCAGAGCTCGAGGCGGTCGCCCGGCGGGTCGGGGGCTCACCGCTGACCGTCGACATCACCGCCGAGGACGCACCAGCGTCGATCGCCAGCTATCTGCTCGAGGCCCATCGGGGCGTCGACGTCGTGGTCCACAACGCCGGGGTGACACGCGATAAGACGCTCGGGCGGATGAGCGACGAGACGTGGAGCACGGTGCTCGCGATCAACCTGACCGCGCCGATGCGGATCGACAAGGAGCTGTTCGAGCGCCGCGCCGTCCGCGACAACGGCCGGATTGTGCTGCTCTCGTCGATCAGCGGGATCGCCGGCAACGCCGGGCAGACGAACTACTCGACCTCGAAAGCGGGCTTGATCGGCGCCGTGCACGCATGGGCGCCGGGGTACGCGGAACGGGGCGTGACACTCAACGCGGTGGCGCCGGGCTTCATCGAGACGGCGATGACGGCCGCGATGCCGATCACGATCCGCGAGGCAGGCCGGCGGATGAACAGCATGTCTCAGGGTGGGCTGCCGGTCGACGTGGCGGAAACGATCGCCTGGTACGCGAGTCCGGGGTCGGTCGGCGTCAACGGCAACGTGGTCCGGGTGTGCGGGCAGAGCCTGATCGGCGCATGAGCTCGGACCGTCCGACACGGGAGCTGTCCAACTCGCCGTCGATGTTGGGGCTGTTCGGCCGGGCGGGGCTGGCCATGATCCCCGGCGCCTCGCGACTGCCGTTCGTGCCCGGCGGTGGCTCGCGGGAGATCCCGCCGCTGACCCTCGCGCTCAACGACGTCGCCGTCGACCGAGAGCGGCTGGCGGCCTACGACCGGGTCTGCGGCTTCTCGCTCGCCGACACGTTGCCGCCGACCTACCCTCACATGGTCGCCTTCCCGTTGCATCTGGCGCTGATGACGGACGGGAGCTTCCCCTTCGGCGCGATCGGGCTCGTCCACATCGAGAACTCGATCACCGTGCGCCGGCCGATCCGCACCGAGGAGCGGTTGTCGATCCGGGTCTGGGCGACGTCGCTCGAGTCCCATCCGCGCGGAAGGCAGTTCACGATCCGGACCGAGGCCACGGTCGGAGACGAGCTCGTCTGGGAAGAGTCCTCGACGAACCTCAAGCGCGGAGGAGGCTCGGACGAGGCTCAGCGCGGCGAGAAGTCATCGAACGGGCGCGAGGAGCTGCCGACGGTCGCTACCTGGCGTCTGGGAGGCGACCTTGGCCGCCGCTACGGCTCGGTCTCGGGAGATCTGAACCCGATTCACGTCCACTCGCTCAGCGCGCGCCTGTTCGGCTTCCCGACGGCGATCGCGCACGGCATGTGGACGAAGGCGCGGTGCCTGGCGGCGCTCGAGTCGCGGCTGCCAGATTCCTACACCGTCGAGGCGGCGTTCAAGCGTCCGATCCTGCTCCCCGCCACCGTGGCGTTCGGCGAGCGCGGGTCGGTGGGCGACGCCGGTGGCCTTCGGTTCGGCGTGCGCGACGCGCGCAAGGGCACGCCGCATCTGCAAGGTCGCGTGACCGCATAGCGGCCGCTTAGCGGTCGATCCGCTCCTCGAACAGGTCGCGGAGGCGGTCAAGGACGGCCACCGCCGCTTGCAGCTGGTCCTCCGAGAACTCGCTCAAGGCCGCTCGCCAGCGCGGCTCCATCTGGCGGCGGCGCTGATCGACGACCGAGCGGCCGTGCCGGGTGAGCGACGTGAGCACGATCCGCTTGTCGATGTCCGAGCGCAGGCGCACGACGAGCCCGTCCTGCGCGAGATGGTCGAGCATCTGGGTCACCGTCGCCGGCGCGAGATCGGCCAGCTCGGCGAGCTCGCGGGCCGAGCGCGGCGGCCCGTCGGCGAGACCGAAGAGCAGCCCGTATTGGGCATAGCTCAGCTCTCCGGGATGGTGAGTCTCGCGCCCCTTCATCCGCCTCATCGCGCCCATCACGCCTTTGAATGCGCGCCCGACGTCGTCGATCGGATCGGCCGGCTCGGCGGCAGGCGGGTGCGCAGCGGATGGGGTCTCGGTGGTCACGCGGCGATCTCTATCGCGGCTTCGGCCGGCGGCGTCGACGCGTCACCGTGTTCGTGCTGGGCCGCGCGGGCGCGGCGCTCGGCGACGACGAGGATGATGCACGGTCCGATGGCCAGCGCGGTGATCCCGGCCGACCACCAGAATGCGGTGCCATAGGCGCTCGCCGCCGCGCCCAGCGTGTGCGCGCCGGTCAGCGCGCGCTGCAGAACGACCGCGAGGATCCCGGTCCCGATCGCCCCGGCAGCGCGCTGCAGCGCGTTCAGCTGGGGCGTGGCGTCGGAGAGCTCAGAACGGTCAAGCGACGCGAACGCGGCGGTCATCGCCGGCATGAACGCGAACCCGATCCCCACGCCACGGATGAGCATCGCTATCGACAGGTAGACGATCGAGGTATGCGTGCCGATGAAGCCGAACGGGATCGTTGCCAGTGCGGTGAGGACAGCGCCGAAAAGCGCCAGCGGTCCGCCGCCGAAGCGGTCGGTCAGCTTGCCCGCGAGCGGCATCACGAGCGCCATCCCCAGGCCCTGCGGGGCCTGCAGCAAGCCGCTGGCCAGGACGCTCTCGTGGCGGATCGCCTGCCAGTACAGCGGCAGCAGGATCATTCCGCCGAACAGCGCCATGGCCAGGCAGATCATCGCGAAGGACGCGGAGGCGAAGGTCGGCCGCCGGTAGAGCCGCACCTCGAGCAGCGGCTTGACCCGCTTGACGCGCAGCGCGTGCACGACGAAGGCGGCGATGAGCGCGATCCCGACCAACGCGGGGATTACGACCTTCGAGGCCGTGAAGCTGTGTGTGCTCGCGATCTCGGAGACGCCGTAGAGCAGCAACGGCAGCCCGCTGGCGATCAGCCCGAGCCCCAGGAAGTCGATCCGGTCGGCGGGCTTGCGCTCGACGCTCGGGAGGAAACGGAGCGCGGTGGGAACCGCGATCAGCCCGATCGGGACGTTGACGAAGAAGATCCAGCGCCAGTTCAGGTTGTCGACGATCAGGCCGCCGAGCGCGGGTCCGAGCACCGGCGCGAGCATCATCGGCACGGCGACGATGCTCATCACCCGGCCCATCCGCTTCGGGCCGGCTGCCTCGGCCAGCATCAACTGACCGATTGGGAGGATCATGCCGCCGCCCACGCCTTGGAGCACGCGGAACACGATCAGTTCGGTCGTCGAGCTCGACACTCCGCACAGGGCCGAGCCGAGCGTGAACAGCACTACCGAGAAGATGTAGACGCGCTTGGCGCCAAAGCTGCGCGCCGCCCATCCGGTGATCGGGATCACCGCGGCCAGCGAGAGCAGATAGCCGGTGACCACCCACTGGATGGTGGTCAGGCTGGCGTGCTGTTCGCGTGCGAGCGTCCGCAGCGCGACGTTGACGATCGTCGTGTCGAGGATCGACATCGCGGAGCCGAGCACCACGACGACTCCAACGCGCCGGATGAAGGGATCGAGTTTCTCTCTATTCATGAGGCACCGAAAGGTTAGGTACCGAAGGAGTTGCTGTCAAGTAACCCGGGGTTGAGATCGCGTGGCCGGGTGGGGAGGCGTCAAGGTCTTGGTGACGCGCCGCCGACTACAGTGCGTAGCAATGACGACGTTTACCGACCTCGGTCTGGCCGATGACATCCTCGCCGCGATCCGCGACGTCGGATACGAATCCCCGAGCCCGATTCAGGAGCAGGCGATTCCGCTGCTGCTCGAGGGTTCCGACGTGATCGGCCAGGCCCAAACCGGCTCGGGCAAGACGGCGGCCTTCGGCCTGCCGATGCTCCAGTACGTCGATCCCTCCGAGCACGAGGTCCAGGGGCTGGTGCTCACGCCGACCCGCGAGCTGTGCATCCAGGTCACCCAGGCGCTGCGCACCTACGGGGCGCGCAAGGGCGTCGACGTCGTCGCGGTGTTCGGGGGCGCTCCGATCCGCTCCCAGCAGGCGCAGCTCCGGGCCGGCGGCCACATCGTCGTCGGGACGGTCGGTCGCGTCAAGGATCTGATCAGCCGCCACTCGCTGATGCTTCACTCGACCCGGTTCGTCGTGCTCGACGAGGCCGATGAGATGCTCGACCTCGGCTTCCTCGAGGATGTTGAGCGGATCCTGGCGCTGACCCCCTCGAGCCGCCAGACCGCGCTGTTCAGCGCGACGATGCCGCCCGAGATCCGCCGCCTGGCCGACCAGTACCTATACGACCCCGTCACGGTCAAGGTCAAGAACCCGACGCTGACGGTCGACACGGTCGAGCAGTTCGCGCTCGAACTCAAGCCGCGCGACAAACCCGACGCTTTGGCGAACGTCCTCGAGGCCGAGCGGCCAGACCAGGCCCTCGTGTTCGTACGCACGAAGATCCGCTGCGACCAGCTCTACCGCACCCTCCGGGACCGGGGCATGAATGTCAAAGCGCTGCACGGCGACATGAGCCAGGGCGCTCGCGACGGCGTGATGATCTCGTTCAAGGACGGGCGCCTGCCGCTGCTGATCGCGACCGATGTCGCCTCGCGCGGCCTTGACATCTCCGGCATCTCTCACGTCATCAATTTCGACGTGCCGACCTCGCCGGACGTGTACGTCCATCGGATCGGCCGGACCGGCCGTGTCGGCCGCAGCGGCCGCGCGATCACCTTCTACGAGCCCCGGCAGAAGCGGGAGATCGAGGCCATCGAGCGCCATGCCGGGGTGAAGCTGTCGCCCTGGGTGAAGGACGCGCGGGTGGCGCCGACGCCGGTCCAGCCACCGCCCCGGCGGCATTCCAAGCCCCATGCCTCGGTCAACGGTGACAGCCGGTTGCGCAAGCTGATCGTGGGCGGCGGCCGCGCCGACGGCCTCGAGCCCTCGGACATCATCCACGCGATCACCGCAGCCACCGGTCTCGACGGCGAGTCGGTCCGCAACGTGCGCGTGCTCGAGCGGTTCTCGTTCGTCGAGGTGCCCGAGAACGACGCCGAGCGGGTGGTCGAGCTGACCGGAGGCAGCGACGTGCGCGGCCGGCCGCTGAGGCTTGAGGTTGCGAAGTAACGCCTAGGGTAGGGTGGCGGGCATGAGCACAGCCCGAATGAACACAACGCTGGGCACGATCGACCTCGAGTTGTTCGACGAGGACGCGCCCAAGACAGTCGAGAACTTCCGCAAGCTGGCCGGCGACGGCTTCTACAACGGGATCATCTTCCACCGCGTGATCCCCGACTTCATGATCCAGGGCGGTTGCCCGCAAGGCACCGGCACCGGCGGACCGGGATACACGTTCGAGGACGAGTTCAACCAGCACAAAATCGTCCGCGGTGCACTGGCTATGGCTAACGCGGGACCGAACACGAACGGCTCGCAGTTCTTCATCGTCACGGTCGACTCGGCGCCGTGGCTCGACGGCAAGCACACGGTGTTCGGTCAGGTGACCGCGGGGATGGATGCGGTCGACGCGATCGAGGGAGTCGAGACGGGGCGGAACGACCGTCCCGTCGACCCGCCGACGATTGAATCGATTGAGCTCGACGCCGAATAGGTCGAAACACAGGGCGAGGAGGAACACGATGGCCAGCGCGACCCAGGACACGCCGGCGGGAACAAATGGCGGGCGCGACGCCGCCACGATCCCGGTCGAGAACCCCGCCACCGGTGAGCTGATCACCACGGTTCCGCTGCTCGCAGCGGACCATGTGGCCGAGATGGCGGCCCGCGCCCGCGCGGCCCAGCCTGGGTGGGCGGCGCTGGAATTCGAGGGGCGCGGCCGGGTGATGAAGCGCGCCCAGCAGTGGATGCTCCAGAACACCGACCGGATCCTCGATCTCGTGGTCTCGGAGACCGGGAAGACCTACGAGGACGCGCAATTGACCGATCACGGCTACACGGTCAGCGCGCTGGGGTTCTGGGCCAAGGAGGCCGAGGGCTACCTCGCTGACGAGCGCGTGCCGTCGTGGAACAACCCGCTGGCCATCGGCAAGAAGCTCGTGGTGCGGTACGCCCCGATCGGGCTGGTCGGCGTGATCGGTCCGTGGAACTTCCCGATTGTGAACTCGTTCGGCGACTGCATCCCGGCGCTGATGGCCGGCAACAGCGTGATCCTCAAGCCGAGCGAGGTGACGCCGCTGAGTGCGCTGCTGATGGCCGAGATGATGGCCGAATGCGGGCTGCCGGCGGACGTGTTTCAGGTCGCGACCGGCGACGGCTCCACCGGCGCCGCGTTGATCTCCCAGGTCGACTGCGTGATGTTCACCGGCTCGACGAAGACGGGCAAGGCCGTGATGAAGGCCGCCGCCGAGCAGGTGATCCCCTGCTATCTCGAGCTCGGTGGCAAGGACCCGATGGTGGTCTGCGCCGACGCCAACATCGATCGCGCCGCCAACGCTGCGGCGTTCTACTCGATGAATAACGCCGGGCAGGTGTGCATCTCGGTCGAGCGCGTGTACGTGGAGGAGCCGGTCTACGACGAGTTCGTGGCGAAGGTCAAGGCGAATGTCGAGGGCCTCCGTCAGGGCGTGCCCACGGCACCCGGAACCGTCGATGTCGGCGCCGTGATCTTCCCGCCGCAGATCGAGATCGTCGACGATCACGTGCGCGACGCCGTGGAGAAGGGCGCCAAGGTGCTGACCGGCGGCCACCGCCGCTCGGGTGAGGGACGTTTCTTCGAGCCCACCGTTTTGGTCGACGTCGACCACTCGATGAAGTGCATGACCGAGGAGACGTTCGGCCCGACGATCCCGATCATGAAGGTGGCCGACGTCGACGAAGGTGTCCGGCTCGCCAACGACTCAGAGTACGGACTCCAAGCGAGCGTCTGGACGCGGGATGTCGAGCGCGGCGAGGAGATCGCCCGGCGGATCGAAGCGGGCGTCGTGTGCGTCAACGATGCGCAGGTCAACTACACGGCGCTGAATCTGCCCATGGGTGGGTGGAAGGCGTCCGGTCTCGGGTCGCGCCACGGCGCGCACGGCATCCGCAAGTACACCAAGCAGCAATCGCTACTCGTCACCCGACGCGCGCTGAAGCGGGAGCCGTTCATGTTCCCCTACACGGCCTCGCGCACGATGATGCTGCGCCGGCTGTTCAAATTGCTGTACGGGCGCCGCGGCGCCGTCTGAGCGCCGGCTGGCTTAGTGCTCGGGGTCGGACTCGGTCTCTGCTCGTCCCTGGCCTGGGGCGTCTCTGATTTCATCGCCGGTACACGCTCGCGCCGGATCGGCGTCCTGCGCGTCATCCTCATCAGCCAGACGCTCGGATTCGTCATCGTCGCGGTGATCACCGCCGCCCGAGGTGTCGGTCCTCCGTCGCTCGCGACCCTGCTGCCGGCGATTGGTGGCGCCCTCGCGGGCACCGCTGCGCTGGGCTCCTTCTACCGCGCGATGGCGATCGGAAGCCTGAGCATCGTGGCGCCGATCTCGGCGACCGGTGTCGCGCTTCCGGTGATCGTGGGGATCGCCGGGGGTGACCGACCCGCAGCAGTGCAGCTGGTGGGAATCGCGGCGGCCACAGTCGGTGTCGTGCTTGCCTCACGGGAGCACGGTCCCGGCGTTCCCGACACCACCCGGGCCGACAGCCGACTCACGATCGGGCTATCGCTCGTGGCCGCGGTCGGGTTCGGTTGCTACTTCATCGGGATCCGCTCCAGCGCACGCCACGACCTGGTATGGACCTTGTTCGCGTCTCGCGGCGCGGCCGCGGCGCTGCTGTGGGGAGCGGCGCTCGCCGCTGGCGCGCGGGTCCGGGTCGGTCGCGGGCACGTCCCCGCGCTGGCCGCCGTCGGAATCCTCGACCTCTCCGCCACCGGGTTGTACGCCCTCGCGACCAGGCATGGTGTGTTCAGCGAGGTCGCCGTCGCGTCGGCCCTTTACCCGCTGGCGACCGTGGTGCTGGCCCGGATCGTGCTCGGCGAGCGCGTGCGGCGGATCCAGGAGTTCGGGGTCGTGGCCGCGATCGCTGGAGTGGCGCTGATCGCCGCGGGTTAGAGGGTTCTGCCCGGTGACTAGGCCGCGGCGGGAAGCGGCTCTGAGTCCGGCCGCCGCTCGCCATCCCCCGCAGCGACGCCATGCACGCGGGCGCGTGGCTGCACCGCCGCGATCGCGAGCATGACCAGCGGGAAGAACCACACGATGTACAGGTAGAACCAATGCGTGAGCGTGATCTGGAACGCGATCGTGACCGCGCCTGCGAGCGCTGATACCTGCACCAACGATCTACGCCCACGAGGGAAGAACGCAAGCGCGATCGCGAGCGCCACGGCCAGGCCCTCGGCGATGTGCTGCTCGAAGCTCAGGTTCCCATACAGCTCGTTCCAGAGCGAGAACGGTGACTGGCGATCGAACTGACGCTGGATCGTGTCCGTCCAGAAGCGGTGAAGGTCACCTTGGAAGAGAACCTGGGCCATGACCACGAAGCTGGCCGCGGCGAACCCGAGCACGAACGGCAGCGCGCGTCGCCCCAGCGGGAGCTTCTCATCCTGGCCGCGCAGGAACAACGGGCCCAGCGCCGCCGGGAAGAACTTGGCGAACGTCGCCAGGGCCAGGAAGACCCCGCGGACCGGTCTCCAGGTGAACGTCAGCAATGACAGGACGACCAGCAGCGACACCAGCGAGTCGTTGCTGCTCGACTGCAGCACATAGAAGGTGAACGGATATGCCGCCCACGCATACGCGAGCGCCACGCCCAGCGTCGGCCCGCGGACCCGGCGTCCGAGCAGGAACAGCCCGAGCATCGTCAACAGGTCGAAGGCGATGGCCGCGGCCTTCCCGGCGGGAAGCGAATCCCAGGTGCCACTCCAGCCGAAGATCGCGCGGAAGGGGACATACGCGTAATAGTTGACCGGCCCGTACGTGTCCCCGGTCGGATTGGAAGACGGCCAGGTGCCGTAGAGCTTCTCGCCGTGGATGATCCGGTCGGCGCCGATGACCCCGGCGTAACCGACGTCGATCACGCCCGAGTCCGCGATGTTCGAGTAGGTGCGGAAGCCGATCAGCGCCGCCATCATCACGATCAGCGCGAAGGCCGGGACGTTGAGCCGCAGCGGGTGCTTGGGGCGGCCACGGCCGAAGCCGAGGGCCAGCATCCGCCCGAGCAGGTACACCAGGAACGGGTAGGCCAGCGGGACCGATAGGCCGAGGTTGGCGTGGTTGAAGTACGCGATCGAGATCGAGAACCCGAGCAGCGCCAGAAGGTCGAGGTGCAGCAGCGACCAGCCCCTCCAGCTCCAGCGACCGGCGCGCCGGCGAGGTAAAGGCAGGAACGGTGCGATGAAGAGCACGCACAACGGGAGCCACACCCACGGGTGGTTGAGGTTGTGGCCGAACGAGCCCGAATACCCCCGCGCCATCGTCCAGGCGACCTGGAAGCCGGTCCACGCCTCAGTCACCTTGCGGGTGCCGTCGTCGACGTAGAGCTGGATGATCTCCTTGCCCTGCCGGGTGAACCAGCTGACCTGCCACTGCCCCGGGCCCTTCGTGTACGTCCCCGGGTACGCCGTCGGATAGTGCTTCAGCGTCGCGATGACGAGCGGGTTGCGGGCGGCGATCCTCTCCGCCTGGCCCGCTTTGAGCGAGAATCCCGCCGGCCGCTCGTTCGGATTCGAGATCAGGGTCGGGCCGCTGGAGCTGACGACGGTCTTGGTGACCGTGACCGTCTTGACCCGCGACCCGCTCGCGCCGGCGCCCTTGCCGAGCGGCGCTCCGCCCGAACCTCCGGCCACTGCCACGCCAGGTGCGAGCAGCAGCGCCGCAAAGACCACCAGCGCGGTCGCTGCACCTCGTCCTCGGTGCTGTCGACGGCCGCTAGGCAACGTACGGGAAGGCTACCGGGCCAGACCGCCCGGCTGCGTCAGCCGACGCTCTTCCAGGGTGCGAATGCGTTCTGCGAGCCCTCGAGCGCCGGCGCCAGCTCGGGGTGGTGCCGGCGGATCACGTCGCCCATCAGGTTGGTCTCGATCCACTCGATTCCCTGCTGGGTGTACACCTCGGGCGTGTAGTCGTTGGTGAAGAAGCGGTCCGACTTCAGCCGGCGCGACGCCATCAGAATGAAGATCCGGAAGGCGGTGTCGCTGAACCCGAAGCCGGGTGGGAGCTTCTCGCCGAGCATCCCGACCTGCGTGTCTACCTTGTCGATGTCGCCGCCGTAGACCTCGCGGATCTGCTCGTTCCACTCCGGGTTCGGCGTCATGTCCTCGAACTTCTCCACGCGCCGCTTGCGCAACCGCTCGCGGAAGTCGTTGTATCGCGGCACGCCTCGCTCGCGGTCGCGGAGGATGTCGATCGTCGCGATGTCCACGTGGTCCCCGTTGACCCGAACGAGGTTGCGCAGCGCGTTCGGGTGGTTGTGGAGGGTGATCGCTCCAGGATGGGCGAGTCCGAGCGAGTAGATCCACTCGGTCATCCCGTACTCGTCGAGCGCCTTGCGCGTGCCGTGGCCCTGGATCGGGGTGAAATCGGTGTTCCCGATCACCTCGCCGGTCTTGTGCGAGCGCAGCTCGTACTCGTCCGGGATCAGTGGGTGCATCCGGTAGACGGACACGAACTCGCTGGTGATCGAGTACGGCGCGGCGTGGTGGTCGAGCGGCGAGCCGACGATTCCGGAGATCAGCTCGCCGGAGCCGATGTGACCAAACGTCCGCTTCACCCATTTCGGCAGAACGCCGTACCAGTTGGCGTTCATCCCGATCTGCAGCGCCTTGGTGTTGAGAATCCCCGGCGTCCATTCGACTGTGTGGATCTTCGCGATCAGCGCCGCGTTGATGATCCGCGCCTTCAGGAACAGCTGCTCGTCGTCCCAGGTCGGGTAGTGGCCCTTGAGCATGTCGCAGATTGCGTTGTGCTCACGCGCGAACAGCGTGTGCATGATCGCCAGGCCGGCCCACCAGTTGTCGCTGAACCCGGTCAGATCGACGCCGTGCAGGGCGCTATTGGTCTCCTCGGGCAGGCGGCCGTCGACCATCTTCAGCTTCCCGTCCTCCCCGGCGCGCAGTTCGCGGTTGCGCTCCTCGGTCGAGCCGTACAGCTGCGAGCCGTCCCACCACGGGGTGACCTTGTTGATGTACGTCGGCGGGTTCTCGCCGCCTGCGTTGGTCGAGTCGGCCGAGGTGCGGCGCACCTCCATCACGCCGTCGTCCCACTCGTCGCCGGGCGCGAGCGGGACCTTGATGAACTCGGTCTCGGAGTTGTCGCCGTGGCTGAACCAGTCGTGGTTCTGGAACTGGAGCCAGCACGCCGCGAGCACGTTCAGCGTCGTCGCCGGCTTGAAAGAGTCGCGGTTGAGCAGGTTCGTCGAAACCTCGCGCGGGCTCGGATCGAGCATCGACTGCTCCCGCGGATACGTCACCTCCGGAGGCACGTTGCGGCCGAAGCGCATCCCCGTCTTGCCCATGTTCGGGCTCTCCGGATCGGTGTACGACCCGTCGTAGGTCCGGTACGGGGGGGGCGGAGCGGCGGTCGCGACAGCCCCGTCTGCGTCGCCGTTCGCCTCGGGGACTTCCGTGTCGTACAGGTTGAACTGGCGCAGGTCATCGCGGAACCCGCTGAGTGCGGCGAGCTGTGCGGGCAGCGGCAGCTCCCACCAGCTCGCGTGCTTGCCCACTTCCTCGAAGACCTTGCGCCGGATGCTGCCGATCGGGTTGTCCGCCATCTCGTTCTCCCTTGCCCGCGGGCCGCGAGGTCGAAGGCCTCGTTGGTTCGGCCCGCCTAGTCAATCTGACGGGGCAACTCTACCTTCAGCGGCTTACGCAGGCGGGAATCTGGAGCCTGCGCCAGCCGGCGTTCTCGCCCGCGACGATCGAGGTGAGCTCGTGCTCGAGCGTGGTGAATGACGACACTGGATCGCCGCCGCTCGTCAGCACCGCGATCGTGCCGCGCACCCGCTGCACGGCGGCGCCGAAGTTCGCGACCGTTGCGTGGTAGGTGGCCGACAGATCGGTTCCGGGAGCGAGCCGGCGCAGGGCGGCCAGCTCGGGGCCCAGCACAGCGAGCCCTCGGCGCAGAAACGGCAGCGCGGCCGTCGCCGTCGACGGCTGCGAGCCGCGGTTCAGTCGCAGCGATGCCCCCTTGCAGATTCCGGCCGCTTCCGCGCGCAGGTCGTGATCCGACAGCGTGGAGCTGCCACAGCCCGCGATCGTCGCCGCCGTGATGGCGACGAGTAGCGCGCGCCTCATCGAAGCCGCACGCCGAGCAGCCGCTCGAGCTCGTCCACCGTCTGCTGCGCATCGACGTGATGGATCGTCGCCATTCCCAGCTCTTCGGCGGGCTTCAGGTTGAACGGCAGATCGTCGACGTACACGCACTGCTCCGGCGCGACGCCGATCCGCTCGGCGCCGAGCGTGTACATCGCCGGCGTCGGCTTGCGCATCCCCTCCTCGCCGGAGATGACGACCCCGTCGAACAGCTTGGCGAGCTGGTCGCGGTCGTACCGCCGCGTTCCCCAGGAGTTCGAGATCAGCCCGGTTCGGATCCCCGCGTCACGCGCTGTGAGCACGGCGTCGACCATCGGCTGCTCAGGCCCGGAGCCGGCGAACAGCCGGTCGATCAGGCTGGGAGCCGGGACCCCGAGTAGCCGCGCCAGCGCGGGCTCGAACTCGTCCTCGTCGATCCGCCCCGTCTCAAGCCCGATCAGCAGCTCGCGCGCGGCCTTGTCCGTCCTGAAGCGCTGCATCAGCGCTTCGGGTGCGAGTCCCTCGGCGGCGCAAAACGCCCCGAACGAGTCGAACAGGCTTGTCGTCAGCACCCCGCCGTAGTCGACGAGCAGGCCGTGGTAGCTCATAGAGTCCGAGAGCATGGCAAACGACGAGCGCAGGCTGACGCGACGGGAGCTGACTGCCGCCCTCGCGGCCCGGCAGATGCTGCTCGAGCGCCAGTCGCTCGATCCGGTCGAGGCGATCCGCCGGCTGACGCCGCTGCAGGCACAGGAGCCGCGCGCGCCGTACATCTCGCTCGCCGCGCGGGTGGCTGGATTCACCCGGGAGCAGCTCGAGGGCGCCGTCCACGCTCGCCACGTCGTCAAGACGACGGTGATGCGGGCAACGCTCCACCTCGTGGCCGCCGACGAGTACCCGGCCTACGCGCAGCTCGCTCGGCAGGGGCGGTTGCGCGCATGGCGCAAGAACTATCCGCACCTGGATCCGGACGAGGTCGGCGCCGAGCTCCAAGCGTGGCTGGGCGAGCCCCGCTCCAACAACGAGATCGACGAGCGCGTGCGGGCGTACGGCGGGGTCCCGGAGACGCCGTACGGCGCGATCATGTTCGCGCGCACGCTGGTGCCGCTCGTGCAGCTGCCGCCGGCGGGGTCGTGGGGCGACCGGCGCCGCCCGCGGTTCGTCGCCGATCCACGCCCGCTCCCGTCGCCAGTGGAGGCCGCGACCGTCGCAGTAACGCGGTATCTGTGCGCGTTCGGTCCCGCCAGCCGGCGAGACATCGCGGCGTGGGCCGGGCTTCCGCAGCGCGACTTCGCCGACGCGCTCGAGCGCGTGGAGACCGTCTCGTTCCGCGATCAGAAGGACGTCGAGCTGCTCGATCTCCCCGGGCGGCCGCTGCCGCCGGCGTCGGTGCGGCTGCCGGTGCGGTTCCTGTCCCGCTGGGACCAGGCGATGCTCGCGCACGCCGACCGCGACCGGATCATGTCCCCCGAGATCCAGGCGCTGAACCTCGGGCTGGCGGGCGACCAGACGGTCACCGTCGACGGGCGGATCGTGGCGAGCTGGTTGTGGCGTCGCGAGCGCGATCGGGTGCGCGTCGAGATCACGCCGCACGTCGACCTCAGCCGCACCGCGCGCGACCGGGTCCGCGCCGAGGGGCGACGGCTCGCCCGCTGGCTGGAGCCGGCCGCGGCCGGCGTCGAGCTGACCGGCCTGTAGCTACAGACCGGTCTTGGTGACCTGCAGCGCGCGGCGCGCGAGCTCGATCACGCCCTCGCCGAACGACTTCAGGTACGGGTCGTCGGTGGCGCCGGAGATCGCGCGCTTGTAGTTGCCCTCCATGAACACGATCGCCTTCCACAGCGCGAGCGTCACATACCAGTTGAGCGCCTGCATAGAGCGGCCTGAGCGTTGCTCGTACTTGGCGATCATCTCCTCGCGGCTGGGGAAGCCGTCGAGCATCGTGACGGCCTGCAGGTTGAAGTAGCCGATCTCGTCTCCCGGCCGGATCCAGTGCACCATCATGTAGCCGAGATCGGCCAGCGGGTCGCCGATGGTGGCCATCTCCCAGTCGAAGATCGCCTTCAGGTGCGCGGGGGCGCTGGGGGCCAGCATCGTGTTGCCGAGCCGGTAATCGCCGTGGACGATCGTGGCCGGCGGCGACTGCGGCATGTTCTCCCGCAGCCAATTGCCGACGATCTCGACCTCGTCGATCTCGCGCGTCTGGTTGATCTCCCACAGCCCGAGAAACCGCTTGACCTGGCGTTCGAGGTAGCCGGTCGGCTTTCCGAAGCCCTCGAGCCCGACCTCGGTCCACTCGACGGCATGGAGCTCGACCAGCGCGTTGATCAGCTCGTCGGCGATCGCCGCCCGCTGCTCGGGAGTGTCCAGCGGCGCGGGAATCGAATCGGTGATGACGACGCCCTCGACTTCCTCCATCACGTAGAACGGGGCGCCGATCACCGCCTCGTCGTCGCACACCGCCAGCACCTTCGGGGCGCGGACGGGCGTCGGCTCGAGCGCGGTCAGCAACCTCGCTTCGCGCAGCACGTCGTGGGCGCTCGGAGGAAGCGGACCCCGCGGGGGGCGGCGCAGGACGACCCCGGTCGAGAGCCGGAAGGTGACGTTCGAATGGCCCTCGCCGACGTGTTCGGCGGCGATGTCGTCCGGCGCCGGGAGACCGTTCGCTTCCAGAAAGGACAGCAGCGGCTCGATCACCAGCAACGGGTCGCGGGCGTTGGCGTCGGCCTCCTCGTGGGTGCGCACGATGTCGTCGGGGGCCAAGGTGGCTGCCATGGGCCGCCAGCCTACCGCCCAGACGGATCTGAACAGCTGGTGAACGGCCGCGGAATAAATGTCCCAACCACGGTCGCGCTGCGACAATCGCCGGCATGGAAGACCACGTCCGGGGCTCGGTGCTCGTCGTCGACGACGAGCCGACGATCGCCGAGGTTGTCTCGCGCTATCTCGAGCGCGCCGGCTACCGGACACGCATCGCGTCCGACGGCGTCCAGGCGATCGAGGTGGCCGCCGATCTCCACCCCGATCTGGTCGTTCTCGATCTGATGCTGCCGCGGATCGACGGCCTTGAGGTGATGCGCCGCCTGCGCGAGCACGAGCGCGACCGGATCGCGGTGATCCTGCTGACGGCGAAGGGCGAGGAGTCCGACCGCGTGATCGGGCTGCGTCTGGGCGCCGACGACTACGTGGTCAAGCCGTTCTCGCCAGCCGAGCTCGTCGCCCGCGTCGACGCGGTCCTGCGCCGCGTCGAGGTCGCGCCGCGCCACGAACCGGTGATTGAGCTCGACGATCTGCGGATCGACCCGGCGGGCCGTCGCGTGTTCGTCTCCGGCGTCGAGTCACAGCTGACCCAGCGGGAATTCGACGTGCTGCTGTTCCTGGCCCGCCACCCCGGCCAGGTGTTCAGCCGCAACCAGCTGATGGATGCCGTGTGGCAGTACTCGTTCTACTCCGACACCTCGACCGTGACCGTCCACATCCGCCGTCTGCGCGCGAAGATCGAGTCTGACCCAGCCCAGCCGCGCCACATCCAGACCGTGTGGGGCGTCGGCTACCGGTTCCAGCCATGAGCAGGGTTCGCGCGTGGATCGGGTCGCTCTCCCGACAGTTCGCGCTGACCGTGGCGATCGTGGTGGCGCCCGTGATCGCCGCCCTGGTGGTTATCGCGGAGCTGATGGGGATCACGGTCGGAGAGGCGGAGGAGATCGCCGCGATCGTGCTCGGTTCCGGCGCCGTCGCGATCCTCGCCGCGCGGTTGCTCGCCCGCAGCATCCTCCGCGACATCCATGCCATCCGCGACGGCCTCGGCGGGGTGGCCCGCGGCGATCGAAACGTGCGGATCGACACCTCGGCGCGAGACGAGCTGTCCGAGCTCGCCGACGCCGCCAACGCAATGATCGTCAAGCTGCGCGACGAGGAGAAGGCCAGGCGCGACCTCGTAGCCGCCGTCTCTCACGATCTCCGCACGCCGATCACGTCGCTACGGCTGCTCGCGGACGCGGTCGGGGACGGCGTCGTCGACGGCGACACACGGCGCGCCTACCTGGACCGGATGACGATCCACATCGACGCGCTCAGCGCGTTGATCGACGACCTGTTCGAGCTCTCGCGGCTGGAGGCCGGGGATATCGGCTGGTCGCTCGAACGCGTTCCGCTGGACGAGCTCGTCGGCGAGACGGTCGAGGCGATGCGCGTACAAGCCGAGCGCAAGGGGGTCGCCGTGGTCGCGGAGCTGCCGCCCCAGCTGGTTCCGGCGCGCGCCAATCCCGAGAAACTTCAGCGCGTGCTGTTCAACCTGATCCAGAACGCGATCCGGCACACGCCGGCGGACGGCAGCGTGGTCGTCCGCGCCGAGCCGGTCGATGGGCGGATCGAGGTCGAGGTGCGCGATACGGGCGAGGGGATCGCGCCCGACGAGCGCGACCACGTGTTCACGGCCTTCTATCGCGGCGACGCCTCGCGGACCAACGCGGGCGCGGGTCTAGGGCTGGCGGTGTCGCGCGCGATCATCGAAGCGCACGGCGGCCGGATCTGGCTCGCCGACGCGCCCGTCGGCACGCGGGTGCGGTTCAGCGTCCCCACCGCGGCGTAAGAGATACGCCGCGGCCGGTTACGCTGCGGCCAGGGGCGCGGAAGGGGTGCGGCCGCCGACGATCCGGTCGAAGCGCCAGCCGCGGAGCTGGTCCCGGCTGCCGGCGAGGCCGACCACGATTGCGCCCGTCCGCTCCTCGATCGCGCGCAGCAGCGTCGCGAGACGGTCGCGCAGCGCCCGTCCGGTCCGAGAGTCGTCCAAAGCCCAGTCGTCGTCACCGTCCTCGACCAGCACCGTGACCCGGTCCGGGTGCCGGCGCTCGATCTCGTCGAGCAGTTGCTCGGCGTCGTCGGAGAGCCCGATGATTGCCAACAGATCGCTCATGACCGGGATCCTCCTACCGCGTCGTAAGAGGTGTTGAACTCATTCCGATGAGCTTCGTAAGAACTGTTACTACGCTCATCTTGAATGCCGGAACTACCTGAAGTCGAGATCACCGCGCGCCTAATCGATCAGGCGACCAAGGGTGCGCGAGTCGAGTCGGCGCTGACCCCCGGGATCAATGCCCTGAAGAGCTACGACCCGCCGCTGAGCGCGATCGAAGGCCACACGATCACGGGGGTGCGCCGCCGCGGCAAGCTGTTCCTGATCGATTTCGACAACGAGCTGACGGCGCTGATCCACCTGATGTCGGCAGGACGGCTGCAGCTGTTCGACACGCGCGCGTCGCTGCGCGACAAGACCTCGCGGCTGCTGATCCGCCTGCAGGACGGTCGCGAACTCCGCCTCCGCGAGTTCGGCACCAAGCAGCGGGCGTGGGTGAAACTGCTCCGGACAGATCAGCTCGAGACCGAGGAGACGCTCGCGGCGCTCGGTCCCGAGTCGTGGCCGGACCCGCCTGACCTCGCGACACTGCTCGATGGCTCGCCACGCCCCTTGTACGCGGCGCTCCGTGATCAGCACGTGATCGCCGGCATCGGCCGCTCGTGGGTCGACGAGATCCTCCACGCCGCGAAGCTGTCGCCGTTCAAGCGGGGCAACGACCTCGACGCCGACGAGGCCGAGCGCCTGCGCACGGCGACGATCGCCACGCTCACGCGCGCACTCGATCACTACGAAGAGGCGATCAAGCTGCCGATCCCGGACAAGCTGCCGATGCCGCTCACGGTCCATCGCCGCAACGGTGAGCCATGCCCGCGCTGCGGCGACAGGCTGGAGGCCGTGTTCTACGAGGACTACGTCATGTGCTACTGCCCGACCTGTCAGACCGACGGCAAGCTGATGAAGGACCGCCGGCTCTCACGCCTGCTGAAGTAGGATCCGCCGCGATGCTCGAGCCCGGCGATCCGGCCCCGGATTTCACGCTTCCGGACCAGCACGGCGACAACGTGACGCTGTCGGACTTCCGAGGCACGAACGTCGTCCTGTACTTCTACCCCAAGGCGGACACGACCGGGTGCACGGCGCAGGCCTGCGGCGTGCGCGACCACCGCGACGAGTACGCCGAAGCGCACGCGACGGTGTTCGGGGTCTCACCGGACCCGGTCGAAAAGCTGACGAAGTTCGACGACAAGTACGGCCTGCGATTCCCGCTGCTCGCCGACGAGGACCACAAGGTCGCCGAGGCGTACGGCGTGTGGGTGGAGAAGTCGATGTACGGCCGCAACTACATGGGCAACGAGCGGACGACGTTCGTGATCGATCCCGACGGGAAGATCAAAGCCGTGCTGCGCAAGGTCAAGCCCGCCGAGCACGACGAGCTCGTGTTCAACGCGCTGGCCTGAGCGGCGCTACTGCAGACCGGAACGGGCCTCGCGCACGAGCGTGACGGCCTCCGGGAAGACGGTCGCCATCACCTGGCGCAGCTGCTCGGCCTGTTGCTCGGTCGTGCCCTGAATGTTGGCGCGCTGAATCGACGCGACGGTTAGGTCGACCGCGAGCTTGATCGCGTTGTCCGCCCACGCGAGCCGCTGAGCGCCTTGCATCTGCTCGGCGAACTCGCCGAGCCGGCGCTGCAGCTCATCGGGGTCTCCGAACATGTCTCCGAAGGGGCTTCCTTCCATACCCGGAATGGTACTCAGCCCGGCTGCTCACCCCACGCGGCGCGCCAGCACGGCGATCGTGCCGCCCCGTCGCCGCAGGCCCGCGGCCATCTCGAGCGCCGCGGCGAGCGGCGCGAGCGGCAGCGCGGCGACGGTGATCGCCAGGTCGCCCGACGCCAGGGGCGCGTTGCGCTTGAGCAGGTTGTAGAGATACGACGGGTGTCGCGTCCAGCGGTTGACCACCGACTGCCACATGCCGAACGGGTTGTGCTCGAGCAGCAGGTGGTGTGTGTGCACCGGCGCGAAACCGTGCGCGGAGAGGAGCGCCGAGACCCCCGGGGGGGTGAAGTGGACCCGGTGGCGGGGTACGTCCAGGTGGTACCACTGCGGACCGCCGATCCGCGCCTGCCAGCTGGCGAGGTTGGGGACGCCGACGAGCAACGCGCCGCGGGGTGCGAGCCAATCTGAGATCCGCGCCAGCGCGGCCCCGGGATCGTCGAGATGCTCGAGCACATGCCAGATCGTCACCGCGTCGAGCGAGCCGGTTTCGATCTCCGCGGCCTCAATCGAGACTCGGCTCACGTCCGCCGGCGCGGCGCCCCGCAGCCACGGCTCGATCCCGAACGCGTCGAGTCCGGCCGCCCGAGCCGTGGCCACGAACCGGCCGCGGCCGGCGCCGGCGTCGAGGACCCGTGCCCCCGGATCCAGCAGAGGCCGGAGCATGGCCAGGCGCCGGCGGTCGAATGACCGCAGCACCGGCGCGGCCAGACGCGACAGCCGCGGCGCCCCGGGACGGTAGGCGCCCGACTCGTGGAGCCGCGGCGACGCATTCCCGCTGGTCACGGCGGTCCCGCAGCGCACACACCGGAGCAGCTCGAAATCGGTTTGCGCCAGCCCGGGCTCGGAGCCCGGTACCGCCATCCACCGCTCGAGCGCTCCTCCGCAGGCAGGACACCGCACGCGCGGCGACATTACACTCAGCTTTCGATGGCGCCCAATCCGAAGCTTCAGCGCGGAGTCGAGGGAATGATCCGCGTGCTCGCGCCGCCGCTTGACCTGCTGCTGGCGGTCGGCGACCGAGTCGCCCGCGTACTTGCCCCGGCGGATCGCGATCAGGCGCTGGCGCGGATGCCCCGCGAGGGCGACGCAGCCCCCCGCGGGCTCAGGGGCCGCTGATGGCGGTCGCCGCCCCGCTCGAGCGGGAGAAGCAGGTCCGCAACATGTACGGAATCGCGGCGATCGCCGCTGGTTTCTTGCTCGCGATCGCCGGCGTTCTCCAGCTCGTAGGGCCCCAGGCGAAGGTCAACGAGACCACGCTCGGGCTGATCACGACGAATAAGCGCGTCGGACTCGATATCGGCAGCGCCGTGGTGGCCATGGTCGGATGGGCCTGCGTGGCCGCCGCCCTTGCCTTCCTGTCGAACGCCGCCCGCACCCGCGCTCCCGAGGTACGCCCGTTCGTCAAAGTGCTCGGGATCGTCGGGCCGTTGGTGGCCGGCGTGATCGGGCTGGCCACGGCTGTGGTCGTCGGCGTCAAGGCCCACGACTTCGTCACGCAAGGCGTGCAGAGCTACCAACAGGCAAACAGCCTCCTGTCGGGCACGTTCGTGTTGGTGCTGCAGCTGCTCACGAATGTCGGGGGACTCCTCGTCGCAGTCGCGTTCGTGCTCGTGTCGCTCAATGCCATGCGCGTCGGGTTGCTCACCAGGTTCATGGGGTACCTGGGGATCCTGGCCGGAGCGCTGGTCGTCTTCTTCCCGATCCCGATCCCGGTGATCCAGGCGTACTGGCTGATCGCGATCGGCTACCTGATCTCAGGCCGCTGGCCGACGGGAGTCCCGCCGGCATGGCACACGGGCAAAGCCGAGCCATGGCCGTCGAGCGTCGCGATGCGCGAGCAGCGGGCCAAGGCGATGGCCGACCGTCGAGCCGGCGCCGGTGCCCCCCCGCGGCGGGGCCTATTTTCCCCTCGGCCCGCTCCGGAGCCGGTGGTGCAGGAGCCGCAGCCCGCTCGACCGACCCGCTCGACGACTCCGAAGCGCAAGCGCAAGCGGCGGAAGTAGCCGCTCAGATATCCGTCCGCATGGGCTACGGCGCGCCCGTCGCGGGCCGATATAAGACTTGCTCGTTACGTATCGCCGTCAGCGCCATGTCCTGCCGTAGGGTCGGGACGGTCCCTCTCGCGCTGCGTCGAGTGACGCCCCGGCCGAGACTTCCCCGGCCCCACCACGCGGGGCCGGGGTTGCGGGGGTTAAGGGGTCTAGCCCTCTTCTGACTGGCCGGCCTTGATCTTCTCGTCGAGCTTGGCCATCACGTCGGGATCACGCAACGTTGTCACGTCCCCGAGTGCGCGGCCCTCGGCGATGTCGCGCAACAGGCGGCGCATGATCTTGCCCGAGCGGGTCTTCGGCAGGTCGTCGGCCCAGATGATCCGCTTCGGCCGAGCGAACTTGCCGATCCGGCTGGCGACCGTCTCGCGGATCCCCTCGACGATCTGATCGGATCCCTCCAGGTCGCCCTGGAGCGTGACGAATGCTGTGATCGACTGGCCCGTGTCCTCGTCGTACTGGCCGATGACCGCCGACTCCGCGACCTGATCGTGAGCGACGATCGCCGACTCGACCTCGGCCGTGGACAGCCGGTGGCCCGAGACGTTGACCACGTCGTCGATCCGCCCGATCACCCAGTAGTAACCGTCGCGGTCCTTGCGGGCCGCGTCCCCGACCAGGTAGGTCTCCTTGCCGAACTTCTTGAAGTAGGTCTCGATGAACCGCTCGTCGTCCTTGTACAGGGTGCGCAGCATCGACGGCCACGGCCGCGTCAGCACCAACAGGCCCTGGCCCTCCTCGATCGGCTCGCCCTTCTCCTCGTCGACCACCTCGGCCTGGATCCCGGGGAACGGCTGCGTGGCCGAGCCCGGCTTGGTCGAGGTGATCCCGGGCAGCGGGGTGATCATGATCGCGCCGGTCTCGGTCTGCCACCACGTGTCGACGATCGGGCAGCGCTCCCCGCCGATCACCTTGTAGTACCACAGCCAGGCCTTGGGGTTGATCGGCTCACCGACCGACCCGAGCAGCTTCAGCGAGGAGAGATCGAACTTGCGCGGGTGCTCGGCCCCCCACTTGATGCAGGCACGGATCGCCGTCGGGGCGGTGTAGTACTTCGTCGCCTTGTAGCGCTCGACGAGCTCCCACCAGATCCCCTTGTGCGGGTAGTCGGGAGCGCCCTCGTACATGATCGAGGTAGCGCCGTTGGCCATTGGCCCGTAGACGATGTACGAGTGGCCGGTGACCCAGCCCACGTCGGCACAGCACCAGTAGACGTCCTCCTCCGGATGGAGGTCGAAGACGTACTTGTGCGTAGCGGAAACGCCGGTGAGGTAGCCGCCCGTGGTGTGCAGGATGCCCTTGGGCTTGGCCGTCGAGCCCGAGGTGTACAGCACGTAGAGGGGGTCCTCAGCGTCCATCTCCTCGGCCGGGCACTCGGCGTCGGCGGCCTCCACGATCTCGTGGTACCAGACGTCACGGCCCTCCTGCATCTCGCACTCGGTGCCCTTGGACTTGATCACGATGATGTGCTCGAGCGACTTCACGTCGCCCATCGCGCCGTCGACGTTCTGCTTGATCGGGGCAGTCTTGCCCTTGCGCGCCGCACCGTCGACAGTGATCAGCGCCTTTGCTTCGGAGAACTCCATCCGCTCGCGGACGGCCTCGACCGAAAAGCCGCCGAACACGACGTTGTGCGGCGCTCCGATCCGGGCACAGGCCAGCATCGCGACCACGACCTCGGGGATCATCGGCAGGTAGATCCCGACGATGTCGCCCTTGGTGACGCCGAGGTCCTTCAGCGCGTTGGCGAACTTCTGCACCTCCGCGTGCAGATCCGCGTAGGTGAGGTCTTTCTCCTCACCCTCCTCGCCGCGCCAGTGGAACGCGACTCGGTCGCCGTTGCCTGCCTCGACATGGCGGTCCAGGCAGTTGTAGGAGACGTTGAGCTTGCCGCCGACGAACCACTTGTAGAAGGGTGGGTTCGAGTCGTCGAGCACCGTGTCCCACTTCTTGAACCAGTGCAGCTCCTCGGCCTGCTTGACCCACCAGCCCTGCCAGTCGCGGTCGGCCTCCTCGTAGATCGACGGGTCCGTCAGCAGCGCCTGTTTGCGGAATTCCTCCGGAGGGTCGAAAGTCTCGATGTCCAGCAGGGAGGCGAGCTCCCGCTCGAGCTCATCGCCGCTGGTTGCGCTCTGTTCTTCGGTTGCCATTTCTCCTCACCTCCGGGTTCGGTACTCGGTACGGCACGCGCCCGGCGCAAGCACCGGGCGCGTTCCAGCTTACGACTTACGGAGTCCTACGCTCACGCCTAGGGGGTCCTGGCCGAGTCGGTCGTGGCCAGGGGAGGCCTCCCGGCGCCGCCGGGTGGGAACACGGGCAGGATGTACCGCCCATAGGAGGCAAACATCACCTCCGCGCACGAGGTGTACAGGGCCAGCGCGGCCGTCACGAGACCGGCCCAGCCGCCCGCGTGGATGATGCTGTTGTCCGCTCCGGAGTTACCGATACCGAGCAGGATGTAGGTGACTGTGAGGGCAAAGAACACCGCCGAGACCGCGCGCGATGCCGCGAACGAGCACAGGAACATGTACCCGGTGAAGATGCCCCACGCCCACAGGTAGAGACCGATCGCGTTGCCCGCGTCTCCACCCTTGGCGAGCTCGGGCAGCTGCACCTGGACCAGGAAGTAGAACGAGATCCAGAACGCCCCGTACGACGTGAACGCCACCGCACCAAAGGTGTTGCCGGTGCGGAACTCCCACATCCCGGCCAGGAGCTGAGCGAGCACCGCCGTAGGCGACCGCGAGCCCGAGCACGACGGGGAGGTTCTTGTCGAAGCTCACGAGGTTCGCGTTCATCATGCTGAGCACGAGCGTGGTGATGCCGAATCCGGCGAGCCCAAGCGGGGCGGGGTTTGCCGGGAGCCAGCTTCTTCCTTCCATCTCACACCTCCTCTGGGCCGTCGGTGACGGCGGCCCGTTCAACAGGTCGGCCGGAGGCTAACCCCGCTGCGCCGAGGCTCACTCGCCGATGCGAGCATCGGCGCGGCCTGTGCGATGAACGGCGCGGTACACGCGACGAACGGTGTCCGTGCGCCGTGGGCACGGATATGCTGGATATAAGCGTGGAGGTAGTACTGGGTGTACTGCTCGGCTGGGCGATCGCAGCATCGCTGATCGCCGCCGTCAGGCTGCTCCGGCCGCCGAGAGTGATCTCTTCCGAGGGCCGGGCGATGCAGGAGGCACTGCACGCCGCGACGGCCACGCTCCCGGCGCTGCGTCGCGGACTGTCGGCCGACAGCGCCGCCAAGACGGTCGGTCATCTGCGAACGCTCACGCAGGCGGTCGCCGTCGCGCTGGCGGACAGGGAGACGGTGCTGGCGTTCGACGGCGAGGGATCCGACCACCACGGCGCCGGCGACCAGATCGCGAGTGTGGGCGGCTCAGGTCACGACGACCGGCTGCACGTCACCTCGCGTATCCGCTGCGCCCATCCGGACTGCCCGCTGGGCGCTGCCGTGCTGGCGCCGCTGGTCGTTCAGGGCGAGCAGGTGGGATCGTTCGTGGCGCTGTTCGCGCGCGGGAGGCGGCTGTCCCCGGACGAGACCCGGACCGTCGGCGAGGCCGCGAGCCTCGTCGCCGCGCAGCTCGAGCTGGCCGAGCTCGAAGCCCAGGGCGAGCGGCTGGCGCGCGCGGAGCTGCGGGCGATGCGCGCTCAGATCTCGCCCCACTTCATCTACAACGCGCTCGCGGCGATCGCCTCCTACATCCACTCGAATCCCGAGGAGGCGCGCGAGCTGCTGACCGACTTCGCGGAGTTCACGCGCTACGCGTTCCGCGGTCGCAGCCCGTACGTCACGCTGGCGGACGAGCTCGGCTATGTCGAGCGGTACCTGCGGCTCGAGCGGGCCCGGTTCGGCGACCGGCTCGAGGTTCGGCTCCAGGTCGCGCCCGGAGGTGCTGCAAACCGTGGTCCCCGTGCTGTCGATTCAGCCGCTGGTCGAGAACGCCGTCCGCCACGGGGTCGAGCAGCGCGGCCGGGGGCGGATCGAGATCGTCGGGCGCGACATCGATGCCGACGTCGAGCTGCGCGTGTCCGACGACGGCGTCGGGATGCCGCCGGGCCGGGGCGAGGAGATCCTCGCGGGCAACGGCGGCGGGATCGGGCTGATCAACATCCAATCCCGGTTGCACGCGACGTTCGGGTCCGAATACGGACTCGAGATCGAGCTCGCGACTCGGCCGCGGCACGACCGTGACGATGACGGTTCCGAAGTTCCGCGCGGGGGTGCGCGCGGCGTGAACGCGGGAGCGGGCCTGCGGGTGCTCGCGGTCGACGACGAGCGCCCCGCGCTCGAGGATCTGGCCCGGCTGCTCGACAGCTCCTCTGAGGTCTCCGAGGTGGTGGTGGCTCGAAGCGGGGGCGAGGCGCTGCGCACGCTCGCCGACCACCGCTTCGATGCGATCTTTCTCGACGTGCGGATGCCCGAGATCGACGGGCTCGAGCTGGCCAGCGTGCTCGACCAGTTCGCCGACCCGCCCTCGCTCGTGTTCGTATCCGCGTACGAGGACGGCGCCGTAGGCGCGTTCGAGCTCGAGCTCCATCCGCTGGACTACCTGATGAAGCCGGTGTCCCGAGCGACGGATCGCGCAGGCGCTCGAGCGGGTGGTCGCGGCGCGGTCCGATGGTGAGATCGTGTCGGTCGAGCACCAGCGCGGCGGCGCGACCCGGCTCGTGCCGCGCGTCCTCGATCCTGTACGTCAAGTCTGAGGGTGACTACGTCCGGATCGTGTCCGACGAGGGCCGCTTCCTGGTGCGCGGGGCGCTGTCGCAGATCGAGCGCAAGTGGATCCCGTACGGGTTCGTCCGCGTCCACCGCAGCTACGTCGTCAACCTGCGTCGCGCGACCGAGATCCGTCCTGAGCTCGGCGGCAGTGCGACGATCGTGCTGGCCGACGGATCGGAGGTGCCGGTGGCGCGCCGTCAGGTGCCAGAGCTGCGCCGGAGGCTGCGGCGGTGAGCGTCCGGTGAGCGATCGCCGGCTGCGCCCGCCGCGGGTCGAGCTGGCCGAGGCGACCGAGCACGGCGAGGTCTACCTGCGACGGCTCCGCCGCGCTCAGCTGCAGCTGGCGCTGCTGGCGCTGGTCGCCTTCGGGGCCGTGTTCGGCGTGCTGCCGCTGGCCCTCGACCTGCTGCCGGCGCTGCGGCACACGAAGCTCCTGACCGTCCCGGTCTCGATCTGGCTGATGGTCGTCCCGATGTTCCCGCTGTTCATCGCCATCGGGTGGCTGTATGCCCGCCGTGCCGATGCGCTGGAGGCCGCTTTCAGGGACCTGGTCGAGAAGTGACGGCGCTGCTCGCCGTCGGCGCGGTGACGCTCGGCACGCTGGGCCTCGGCGCGTGGGGGGTCCGCTTTGTCCGCACGACGTCGGACCTGCTGGTCGCCTCGCGCTCGGTGACGGCGTGGTGGAACGCGGCGGCGATCTCCGGCGAGTACCTGTCGGCGGCGTCGTTCCTGGGGATCGCCGGGCTCGAGCTCCAGATCGGCGCCGCCGCGTTGTGGCAGGCGCTTGGCTTTACCGCCGGATATCTGGCGCTACTGCTGTTCGTCGCGGCGCCGCTGCGGCGGTTCGGCTCCTACACGATCCCCGACTTCGCCGAGGCGCGGCTGAGGAGCCCATCGCTGCGCATGCTGGCGGCGGCGATCGTGCTGCTGATTGGGGGCTTCTATCTGCTGCCGCAGCTCAAGGGAGCGGGCCTCGCGCTGAACGTGGTGACCGGCGCCCCCTATTGGGTCGGGGTGATGGTGGTCGCGGTGATCGTCGCGGTCAACGTGGCGATTGGCGGAATGCGCGGGATCACCTACGTCCAGGCGTTTCAGTTCTGGATCAAGGTGTTCGCGATCTCCGTTCCGGCCTGCGTGCTCGTGATCCACTTCGGCGGCCTGCCGGGCCGTGCGGCGCTGTTCGGCGACGCCTGGCCCCGGGCGGACTCGCATGGACTGGTGGTGGCCGGAGGGGAGCGGGTGACGTTTCCGGCCGCCGGGTCGTTTTCGTTCGACGGGAGGGTCGTCAGGGTCCGGCCCGGTGAGCGGGTGCGGCTGCCGTCCGGGCTCGTGCGGCTGCCGCCGGGGACCGTCGTCCCGTACGCGGACGGGATCACGCCGCTGAAGGGGTCGCAGTGGTCGCGGCCAGTGGGCGGCAGCGGCTCCTCCTCGCCGCTGCTCGTCTACTCGCTGCTCGTAGCGACCTTCCTCGGCACGATGGGGCTACCCCACATCCTCGTCCGGTTCTACACCAACCCGAACGGCCAGGCCGCGCGGAGCACAACGGTCCGGGTGCTGAGCCTGCTCGGACTGTTCTACGCGTTCCCCGCCGTATACGGGGCGATCGGGCGCGTGATGGCCCCGCAGCTGTATGTCACCGGGCAGACCGACGACGTGGTCCTGCGGCTGCCCTCGCTGGCGTGGCCGGGAACGGTGGGGACGATCCTGGGGGCCATGACCGCGGCCGGGGCGTTCGCGGCGTTCCTGTCGACCTCTTCCGGGCTGCTCGTGTCGCTGGCCGGGACGATCTCGCACGACGTATGGCCGCGGGTCCGCCGCGATCGCGGGGGCGGCGCGGCGGCGCGGCGGCTGGCGGTTCCGTATCGCAGCGGTCGGGGCGATGGTGGGGCCGGCGCTGCTGGCCTTGGTCGCGCAGGGCGTCGATATCTCGATCCTCGTCGGCTGGGCGTTCGCGATCGCCGCGAGCACGTTCTGCCCGATGTTCCTGCTCGGGATCTGGTGGACACGGCTGACGGCGCGGGGGGCGGCGGCGGGAATGGTGTGCGGGATGACGGTCGCGACCGCCGCGATCTTCACCGGCCTCGCGCTCGGTCAGCCGAAGAATGGCGCCGTCGGCGCGCTGCTGACCCAGCCGGCGCTGGTGTCGGTGCCGATCGCGTTCTTGCTCATGATCGTGGTCTCGCTGCGGGACTCGAACGCGTTCGACGCGGGCTCGGAAATGCTGGCGCTGCACGCCCCCGAGGGCTTGGGTCTGAGGATCGCGGACGACGAGCTGGAGCCGGCCACAGTTTGATTCCCGCGGGCGGCGGCGAGATGATCAGGACATGAGCTCACCTGTCGCGTCGTATGAAGAGGCGGTCACCTCGCACCGCTGGGAGGTACCGGAGCGCTACAACATCGCCGTCGACGTCTGCGACCGCTGGCCGCGCGAGAAGCCCGCGATGGTCCACGAGGACTTCGACGGGAACGTGCGCCGAGTCGCCTGGGGCGAGCTGCAGGACTGGTCCAACCAGTTCGCGAACGTGCTGCGAGCACACGGCGTGGAGCGCGGTGACCGGGTCGCCATGCTGCTGCCGCCGACGCCCGAGACCGCGGCCGCCTTTCTGGGCACGTGGAAGGCCGGCGCGATTCTGCTCTCGATGTCGGTGCTGTACGGCGACGACGGGATCCGCCACCGGCTGACCGACTCGCAGTCCAAGGTGCTGATCACGAACGCCGCCAACGCGGACCGGATCGAGCCTCAGCTGGTCGATGAGGTCCTGCTCCTCGACGACGAGCTGCTCTCGCAGGGGTCGACCGCGTTCGAGCCCGTCGACACGGCGGCCGACGACCCCGCGCAGCTGTACTACTCGTCGGGGACCACGGGGCTGGCCAAGGGGATCCTCCACGCCCACCGGTACATCCTCGCCCACGAGGAGTTCATCTACTGCCATGACGTCCGCGATGGGGAGCTGTTCCACGGAATGGGAGAGTGGGCCTGGGCGGCGGGAATCTGCCCGCTGATCGGACCGTGGCGGTTCGGCGCCGTGCAGGCCGTGTACCAGCGTTCCGGCGGCTTCGATCCAGCCAAGCAGCTGGATTTCCTCTCCCGGCACGAGGTCTCCAACGTGTTCGCCACCCCGACCGCGATCCGCTCGATGATGAGCATCGCCGACGCCGGCACCCGCTACCCGCAGAAGTTCCGGATCGTGTGCTCCGCCGGCGAGCCGCTGAACCCGGAGGCGATTCGCTGGTTCCGCGAGCACTACGGCGTCACCGTGCTCGATTACTACGGGCTCACGGAGTCCTATCCGCTGGTGGCCAACTACCCGTTCATGGAGGTCCGCGAAGGCTCGATGGGGCGGCCGATGCCCGGCTGGGAAGTGGCGATTCTGGACGAGGACGAGCGGCCAGTCGACGTGGGGGAGCGGGGCGAGATTTGCCTGCGGGCGCGGTCGAACCCGCACTACCCGCTCGGCTACTGGAACCGGCCCGCCGAGGATTCCGAGGAGGTGTTCGGCGGCGAGTGGTTCCACTCCAAGGACGCGGCACGCACGGACGAGGACGGCTACTACTGGTACGAAGGGCGCGCCGACGATGTGATCATCGCCGCGGGTTACCGGATCGGGCCGTTCGAGGTCGAGTCCGCCTGCCTCGAGCATCCCGCGGTCGCCGAGGCCGCGGCGGTCGCCTCGCCCGACGAGCGGCGGGGGAACGTGGTCAAGGCGTTCATCGTGCTGGCCGCCGGCCACGAGGGCTCCGACCAGCTCGCCGAGGAGATCAAGGCGTTCGTGCGCGACCGGCTGTCCGCCTACGCCTACCCGCGCCGGATCGAGTTCGTCGGCGATCTGCCCAAGACCCTGACCGGCAAGATCAGGCGGATCGAGCTGCGCCAGCGGGAGTTGTCCGGCGCTTGATCTGAGTTTGTGTGCGGCGGGTTACGAGGTTGTTGCGCCCAATCCATCGCGTGAGATACCGTCCGCCCGAGTACGCGGGCCCGGGAGCCACGCCAGAGGAGGAGCAAGGGTGAGTCACGTGAAGCGCCGCGGAGTGTTGATCCTGGCAGCGGGGTGCTTGGCGCTCGCCGCCATCGCGCCCGCAGCATCGGCCGCACCGAAATTCCGTCCGCGGGTGGGAAACGCGCTCGGCCTGATCCCGCCGGTCAACAGCCAGGGAAACTTCAACACTGAGCCGTCGGAGAACGGCGTGCTGAACGCCGTCACCTATCACGCGGGCTCGGTCATGACCGGCGGCGTAGAGGTCCACGCGATCTTCTGGGCGCCGCCTGGATACAGCTTCCAGGGTTCGCCGGCGGCCGGCATCCCGGGCTACGAAGGGATGATCGAGAGGTTCTTCACGGATGTCGCCGCCGACTCCGGACCGGCGAGGCCGAGCAACTGCACGCCGTCGACGAATGAGTGCAACATCTTCTCGACGCTGACCCAGTACGGCCAGGGGACGTCCCCAGGAAACGTCGCAGCGGGCGATTACAGCATCGCGTTCAACTCGGGCAATCCGAACGACGTGATCCAGGACACCAACCCATATCCGACCAACGACTGCACTTCACCGCAGGACGCCTCGGCGTGCATCCTCGACTCGAGCCTCCAGCAGGAGATTGACAAGGTGGCGAGCGCCCACGGCAACGCCCGCGGGCTCCACAACCTCTGGTACGTGTTCCTCCCCCCGGATGTCGACGAGTGCATCAGCCCGAACGTCTGCGGGACGAACGCCTTCGGGGGTTATCACTCGCTGCTGAATGTCAACGGACATGGTTTGACGATCTATGCCCTGACGATCGACCCTCTGATCGAGACCGGCGGACAACCAGCGGGCATCGATCCCAATGGGAATCCCGATGCCGAGCTCGCGGTCGACATCGCGGGCCACGAGACGAACGAAGCGATGACCGACCCCGAGGGCGTCGGCTGGATGGATCCGAATGGATACGAGGTCGGCGACAAGTGCGAGTTCGGGCCCGCGCGCGGGACGCCGCTCGGCTTCGCCGGCCCCGACAGGGCCCCCTACAACCAGGTGATCAACGGGGACGTCTACCTGCTCCAAGAGATGTGGTCCAACGACGGCAACGCGACCCACCCGGTCCCGAGCTGTGTGCAGGGAACCCAGAACACGGGCGTTCCGCTTCCGCTGCCTCAGGTCAACCTGACCCAGTTCAGCGCGACCGTGACCGGCAACGTCTTCAAGGCGGGAGCGGGCGCCTCAGGCGTGACGGCGACCGTCTCGCTGATCCGTACCGATGCCAACGGAAACCCGGTGACGGTCTCCCGGGCGTCGTCGGCGCCGACCGGCACGAATGGAGCGTGGAGCGTCACCTTGACCCATCCGGTCGGGGACGATCGCGATGAAATCACGGTCGACTACGCGGGCGCCAACGCGCCGGCACCGAACCATCAGGTGATCCTCACCGGCAACGGCGGCAACCCGTTCACGGAGTCGGGATGGACCGGCTGGACAGCTCTCGACAGTGGCTATGCGCTGCAGAGCTCGGATCCCGCGGTGGGCGGGCACCCGTCGTTGACGATCGCCCCGTGCTTCCAGACCGGGGTCGAGTCGTACACGTTCAACGGCACCGCCGAGCCCACCTCGCCGACCGACTTCTGCGGCACGGCCAGCGACGCGGCTGACCTCGATCTCACGCTCGACGGGATCAACGCGATTGGAAAGAGCTCGGTGTTCACGGTCACGACCAACGACAACCGAGCCTTCCAGGCGGCTGACACGGCGACCCCGAATCAGCTCGGCGGGCTGGTCAGCCTGACCGTCCGTGCGGGCGAACCAGACTCGTTCAGCTCGTTCGTGGGCCAGCTGCCCGGGTTTACGCCCACGGGGTTCCCCACCTGCACGGCCGATCTGGGCATGCAGACGGTTACCTGCTCGGGGCTCGTGCCAGGCAGTTCGTACACGATCGCCGACGGGTCGCGACATGTGGCCGGAAAGGCGACCGGGACCGACTCGGCTCCGCCGGTGGCACCGGGCACGGTGAGCGAGCCGCTGGCCATCCGCCGTGGCGACACCGTGACGCTCTCCAACGGCGCGCGGGTGCTGACCACGCTGCACGTGGCCAGCCTTCAGGTGCACATCGACGGCAACGCCGATGCGGTGACCAGCGGAAAGTGCACACCAAACCTGTATTGGGGCGCTCCGCTGAACACTGCCCCGACGAACCTGGCGGCGGGCGAGCCCTCCTCGCCAGACGGCGGCGGCACCGCCGGCACGGGCGAGATCTGCCCGTCGAGTGGTCACGCGAGCGGGCTGCCGACGAGCACGATCGCGCAGACCGACGAGCGGAGCGGCGGCGAGACGGTGACCGAAGTCGCCGACGTAGCCGACACCTCGCCGGTGGAGGGGGAGACCGTGTACGGCACCTTCACCGCGCTCGCCGAGGCGACCGACGGCAGCTCGCCGATCTCGCTGCGGATCACCAAGGCGAAGGGCGGCCGCACGGTGTTCCGGGCGGCCAACGTCGACTCACCCCACGGGGTCAAGGTCAGGCACCTGGCACCGGGGACCTACCAGGCGACGTGGACCGTCACCAATCCCAACGGCGACACCCGGACGGAAATGACGCGGTTCATCGAGGCCCCCGCCCTGCGGGGCGGGAAGGGCGGATCATCGCCGAAGCCGAAGGTCACCTGCAGCCTGGCCGAGCACAACAGAGTCAAGTGCGCGGTCGCGGTGCCAAGGTCGATGTCGAAGATGACGACGGTTCGGATGACTGTGGCAAGTGGCGGCCAGGTGGTGGCCCTCGGTCACGGACGGATCAAGCACGACGTGGCAACGGTCACGATGCGACTGCTCCACCGCATGGGCAAGGGCCGTCTTGGGGTCACGCTGGTCCTGAGCGCGCGCCACCGGCCGGCAGTCACCGAGCGCGGATCCACCCAGCTGGCCTAGCGCATCTAATCGGGGCGTCGGCCGGGCGAGGCCGGCGCCCCCTTAGTTTCAGGACTGCGGCGCGGCGCGCGCGTGCGAGCGCATCTCCGACAGGATCCGCTCGAGCCGGGGCTCGGTGTCTTCGTCGACGTGGGTCATCGCGCCCGCCACGGCGGGATGGACCGCGGCGATCTGCGCGTGCATCTCATGCGCGACGGCGCGGTAGCTGGGATGGCCCTCTCGTCCCGACCGCAGCTCGATCAGCTGCATCGCCTCGCGCGCGTTGAGGTCGAGGACGTACCGGATCCGGTAGCCGAGGCAGAGGGCGTAGATGCGCCTGTTGGGAGTGGCCGTGCGCGGCGAGGCGCTCGCACTCGACGCGCGAGATCTCGAGCGCCCGGCGGTATTCGTCGCCGGCGCCGGCCAGCTTCACCTGCTCGGGGACGCCGGCGCCGAGGTGCGGCGTCAGCGTCTGCCACTGGACGGTCAGCATCCGGTGGCGCTGGAGGTCGCGGAAGGCGCCGTAGTCGGAGACGATCTCGAACCGGTACCGCAGCGCCTCAAAGCCCCGTCCGGGGCGGTGCCGGCGGTTCGCCCGCGCCCCCACGAGGTCGCTCAGCATGTTGGCCTTCGTGTCGTCGTCGAGCTCGGCCACCGCCTCCCGGATCGCGGTCTCCGAACGGTCCGAGGACTCGAACAGCAGCGCGGCGAGCAGCGCGTCCTCGTCGCCTTCGACGTGCAGGAGCGTCACCGATGGCCGGGTTTCTTCAGCCTGGTCGGGTTCGTCGAGCTCGAGGCGCCGAGCCCAGTGCTCGCCCGCCCGCGCCCGTGAGCGCAGGTGCTCGATCCACTCCCCGCCGCGCTCGGGGCGCTCGACGCGGGCGACGAAGCTCGGCATCACCGCCTTGATCTCGTCGAGGATCAGCTCGCCGTACCGCCGCGCCTCGGGCAGCGGATGCGCGAGCAGGTGGAGGATCAGCTGCTCGTAGGTTTGACCGCTGGCGAAGATCCCCATGTGCGACAGCGAGCTGGCCGGCAGTAGCCCGCGCAGCAGGTCGAGCGCCTTCGCCTTGATCGCGCGGGCGTGGGCCGCGGGCTGCTCGCCGGCGGCCAGCGGGAACTCTTGCTCGGCCCAGGCGGCGACGCGCGGCAGCGAGGCGGAGTAGATCTCGAACAGCTGATCCATCGCGCGCGCGTACTCGGGGCCGAGCTCTGCGTCGCGGTAGTAGCGGTAGGCGCCGCTGGGCAGCGGCGCGTCGTAGGCGATGTACCGGGTCGACTGCTCGAGATACGCGCCGAGCCGAGGCCGCTGGAGGATCTTCGTGAGCACGTTGGAGACCCACTCGCAGGCGATGTGCGCCCCGCCGAGCTGGGCGACCGAGTCGTCGCCGTAGCCGAGGAAGATCCGCTCGTACAGGTTGGCGGCGCGCTCGCCCTCGGCGCTGTCGTAGGCGGCGGCTGGGGTGTCCCCCAGGTCCTGGGCGAACTCGTCGAGGAACAGGCGCCGGAGCGTTCCGGGATACCTCGAGTACCGCGCGAACAGCGCGCCCTTGACCGTCTCGGGCAGGTTGATCAGCGCGAACACCGGCCGGTCGAGGTTCGTGAAGTGAGGGCGCAGAAGGGCGCGCTCATGCTCGGTGAAGGCCTCGACCGGGTAATCCACGGGCGGCGAAGGGTAGCGGCGGCCCCGGCGTTCAGGGGGTGATGACGTTTCCAGGGTCCGGGCGCTGACCGTCGCCGGCCTGGCTGTAGTCGCCGAACGGCCGGTCGCGCTCATTCGTCGCGGCGCGGACGCCGTTTTGCGCCGCCTGGGCGATGAATGCCTCCGCATCGGGCGTATTGCGCATCAGTCCGTCGAGGATCGGACCGAGCGTCTGCGTCGAGTGCAGGCCCATGTTCTCGTAGGCCTGGTTGACGATCAGCTTCATCGCGGCGAGCTGGGAACTGGGGATGGCGGCCAGCTGCTCGGCCTGATCGCGAACCGTTTGCTCGAGCTGATCGAATGGGACGGCCTGGTTGATCAGCTGCACGTCCGCCGCCTCACGGCCGGACAGCGGTCTGCCGGTCAGCGCGTGCTCCTTGGCCTTCGTCAGGCCGAGCCGGTAGAGCCACATGCCGCTCAGGTAGCAGCCCCACATGCGGCTGTATGGGGTGCCGATCTGCGCGTCCTCGGAGGCGATTACGAGGTCGGCGCACAGCGCCGTGTCGCTGCCGCCGCCCACGCACCACCCGTGGATCTGGGCGATCACCGGTTTCGGAGTGCGCCAGATGCTCATGAACTTGTGGGTCGGGCTGTAGGCGCTGCTCGCCCAGGCGAAGTCCTTGCCCGGATCCCAGCGGCCGTTGGTCGTGATCCCCTCGTCCCAGTGGTGGAAGCCGCCGCCGAAGTCGTACCCGGCGCAGAACGAGCGGCCGGCGCCCCGGATCACGATCACCTTGACTGTCGCGTCGAGCGTGGCGGCTTCGATCGCCCGCTCGAACTCGTCTGGCATCGGCGGCACGATCGTGTTCAGCCGCTCGGGGCGGTTGAGCGTGAGGGTCGCGATGGGGCCGTCAGTGTGGTAGAGCAGGGTCTCGTAACTCATAGGAGGTCCTTTTCGATGGGAGAGCGGTGGTTCTCTGAAGCTGAGCTGGAGCAGATGTCGCGGCCGACGATGGACCGCGCGATCGAGGCCCTCGACCGGGGGGACGTGGAGGGGGCGCGGGCCCTGTGCGAGGAGATGAAGCACGAATGGCGATACCTGCACGATCTCATGGTCGAGGGGATCGGGGGGCTGATCTCGTTCGTCCAGGACCGGCTGGGTGATGACGGGGTAGCCGAGGCCTGGAGCGACGGGCAGGGGCGCGGGTGGAAGCGGGACGTCGGCGTGATCGACTCCCGGGACCGGCGCGAGATCGTCCTCGCCCTGGCGGCGACGTGGCGGGCGCACTCCTGCAGCGGGGTTGGGCCGCATCCGGGCGCGTTCACGATCACCGAGGACGAGGAAAAGTTCACCTTCGCGATGAACCCGTGCGGCTCGGGCCAGCGGCTGGTCCGGATGGGCCGGTACGAGGGTCCCGGGGCGCTCGGGGTCACGCGCGAGGCGCACGACTGGTCCTATGGGCGCGAGGGCTTCCCGCTCTACTGCACCCACTGCTCGTTCATGAACGAGTCGCTGCCGATCAAGTGGATCGGCTATCCGCTCTACCCCTCGGACCCTCCCGACGACTTCGGGAAGGACCCCTGCACGTGGTACTGGTACAAAAATCCGGCGGACATCCCCGACCGCCACTGGGAGCGCTACGGGCTCCCGCGGAGCGGGGCTGCGGATGAGTAGCGCAATCGTCACCGGCGCGCGGGGGGGGATCGGGCGCGCGGTCGTCTCCACGCTGGCCGACGCCGGCTGGGCGGTGGCGGAGTGTGATGCGCCGGGGACCGGGGCCTCGATCGAGTTCGACGTCAGCGACCGCGAGGCGGCGGCCGATGGCGTCACCCGCGCGCTTTCCGCTCTGGGCGGAGCGTGCAACGCGGTCGTGGCCAACGCCGGGATCGTCGACACGATCCACCGCGCCGAGCGCTTCTCCGCGGAGAACTGGGGGCGAGATCTGGAGACGAATCTGTCCGGCTCGTTCTGGGTGGCGCAGGCAGCGTTCGAGGCGCTCTCCGCGGCGGGTGACGGGCGGATCGTGATGATCTCGTCCGTGGCCGCGGAGATCGGGCTGCCGGGCCAGGTCGCCTACGGCGCGTCCAAGGCCGGGATCCTCGGGCTCGCCCGGACACTCGCCGCCGAGTGGGGACCGCGGGGCATCCGTTGCAACGTGGTGATGCCGGGGATGATCGCTACCCCCAAGGTGCTC
Organism: uncultured Solirubrobacterales bacterium; assembly: GCA_963794825.1. Lineage (GTDB taxonomy): Bacteria > Actinomycetota > Thermoleophilia > Solirubrobacterales > Solirubrobacteraceae > Palsa-465. The sequence goes on along the minus strand of CAWCFB010000003.1, from coordinate 173,234 downwards.
TCGATGCCCGACTCGCTCCGCGAACGGCTGACTGGCAGCGATCCCCTTGCGGCGGTTCGGTTCTCCTGACGAGCTCGCGGGCGTGGTGGCGTTCCTGCTGTCGCCGGCAGCGGCGTACGTCAACGGGGCGGTGCTGCGGGTCGACGGCGGCTTCGGCCTGGCGGCGTCGGCGATGACCTGAGCCGCTCGGCGAGCAACAGAAACCCCGCAGTCGTCGGGGGGACGTCGACTTCTGCGGGGTTTCTGATCGCTAGGAGCAATAACCCGAGCCTGTGGCCCCGACCGCGACGGCGGTCGGGGTTTTCGTCAGGAGTTAGGTCGTCGTGGTGGTCGTACTCGTCGTCGACGTGGTCGTCGAACCCGTCGAGGTGGTCGTCGTCGACTCGTCCGCCAACTTGCAGAACAGGTCGCCGAGCGCACCGCCGCCTCGGGTGGCGGTCACGTTCAGGTGGACCTGGTTGAGGTTCACATCCAGGCCCAGCAGCGTCAGGTTCAGCGGCCCGACGATCAGATCGAGCACGGGGCACGTGGCGCTAGCCGCCGCGCTGTGCGTCGTCTGAGGGCTCAACCACGCCGTAAACCGCAGCATGTGCTGGCGGTGGCGGCGGAGGCTGGCGTTCAGACGCCCGCGCCGCTGAGGCGCGCGCCGCGGTGACCTTCGCCTTGGCCAGCTTGCAGAACAGCGAGCCGAGCACGCCGCCGTTCGGATTTCCGGTGATCGTGAGGTGAACCCGGTCGAGGTGGGCGGTCAGTCCGAGCAGCACGAGATTGAGCTGCTGCAGATCGAGCGTGAGCACGGTGCATCCCTTGCCGGCGCTCGCGGCCAGGGCGACCTTGGTCTTGATCGTGGTGGTGTGGCCTTTGTCGTCAGTCAGCCTGGCGGTGACGAGCCCGGTTCCGGTGAGCCGGCGGCCGGCCGCGTTGAGTCGGAGCACCTCGACGCCAACCCCCAGCTTCGAAGGCTGGCCGGAGGCAGCGGCGCTCGCCGCGCTCGCGCCGCTGACCGTACCGGCGCCGGCGGTGGCGGCCGCGGCGAAGACGCCGAGTAGAGCGGCGGTGACTAGCGCCACTACGTGGCGGGACCTGAAACGCATACGGACTCCTCTGGGAGAGCTTCGCAAAGTGGCTGTCGAGCTACCCGGCCGGACCAGCACCCAAAACCGACTTGTTCGCGCGCGATTAGAAGATGCCGCTGAGCGCGTTGCCGGCGTGCGCCGCCAGATGGAACAGCGGCTGCGGGATGATCCCGAACACCACGCACAGGATCGCGAACACGACCGCGACCAGCACGATCTCCGGATACGGCGCGGAGCTCTCCTCGCCGGGCCACGCCCCCTCGGCAGCGGTCCCGACATCGGCTTGCGCCGAGCCGCCGGCGATCGGCGCCAGTGCACCCGGACCGCCCGGGCCGGCGACTGGCATCTGGACGGGCTGGGCGGAGGTCCCCCGCGACATCCACATCGCCGCCACCACTCGGAGGTAGTAGCCGAGCGAGATCATCGAGCCGAGCACCAGCACCACGGCGAGCCACGTGTAGCCGCCGTCGACGAACGCGCGGATCAGCTGGAACTTGCCGATGAAGCCGACCGTGCCGGGGATCCCGGCGAGCGCCAGCATCGCGATCGTCAGCGGCCACGCGAGCCACGGCGCTCGCGCGCCGAGCCCCGCGAAGGAGGAGATGTCGTCGCCGCCCTCCGAGCCGCGTTCGACGGCGACGATCACCGCGAACGCCGCCAGGTTCATCGCCAGGTAGAAAGCCAGGTACAGCACAGTCGCCTGGGCCCCGAGCTTCGTGCCGACGACGACCCCGCCGAGCATGTAGCCGGCCTGGGCGACGCCGGAGTAGGCGAGCATCCGCTTCAGCGAGGACTGACCGAGGGCGCCGACGTTGCCGACGATGATCGTGATCGCGGCGAGCGCGGCCAGCATTGGTGCCCACTTGTTCTGAGCCCCGATCGCGGCGACATCGAAGAAGCGCAGGAACACACCGAGCGCGGCCGCCTTGGTGGCGGTCGCCATGAACGCCGTGATCGGTGTCGGTGCTCCCTCGTAGACGTCCGGAGTCCACTGGTGAAACGGCGCCACCGAGGCCTTGAAGGCAAACCCGACAACGACCAGCCCGAGGCCGGTCAGCAGCAGCGGGTCGGCCAGGACCCCGCCGGACAACGGACCGCGGGAGACGGCGGCGCCGATGGTGGCGAAGTCGGTCGAGCCGGTGGCGCCGTAGATCAGAGCCAGCCCGTAGACCAAGGTCGCCGACCCGACCGAGCCGATGATCAGGTACTTCAGGCCCGACTCCAGCGATCCCTCGCGCCGCGACTCTGAGGCGCACAGGATGTACAGAGGGATCGACAGCAGCTCGATCCCCAAAAACAGCGTGATCAGGTTCTGGGAGGAGACGAAGATCTCCATCCCGAGCAGGCTGAACAGCAGCAGCGAGTAGTACTCGCCATGGCCGGATTCGCGCGGCGCGACCGCGCGCCAGGAGAGCAGCACGACGGCGATCCCGGCGACGGCGAAGATCAGGTCGAGCACGAGCGCGAGCTCGTCGATGGCGAGCGCGCGCGAGATGATCGACGCGTGATGGTGGAAGTGGACGATCTCGAATGCCGCCGTCACCCCGATCGTGACGATCGAGAACAGCGGCGCCACGTGCTCGCGGACAAAGCCTGCGCGGAACAGGCCGACGATCAGCACGATCAGCGCGCCGGCGCTCAGCGCGATGAACGGGGAGAGCCCCGTCCAGTCGATGTGCGGGCCATGCAGGTGGTGGATCACCGTGTGGCAGAGACGGCGGTCACGGCGCGCTCGCCACCTTCAAGGGCGCGTACGCCGTCCACCCCGGCGGGGTTTCGGCGGTCACGCTCGAGGGCTGGCCGGCGAGCGCCTGAGCCGGGCCGATCGAGGCGCGCACCGAGGGCTCAGTCCGCCGCAGGATGAAGTGGGGATAGAAGGCCAGCACGAGGATCACGCCGACGAGCGGCACGATCCCCGCCGCCTCGCGCCACTCGATCTCCCGCGATCCAACTTGGCCGCCCAACGCGGTTGTGCATCGCGGTGATGAACATCCGCAGCGCGTAGTACGCCGCCCCGACGACGCCCGTGAACGCGATGATCGAGATCGCGAGCTTCGACTTGAACACGCCGAGCAGGATCAGGAACTCCCCGACGAAGTTCGACGAGCCCGGGCATCGCGAGCGTCGCGAGCGCGACGATCAGGAACAGCGCCGCCAGCACCGGCGCGCGGAACGCGACCCCGCCCATCTCGCGCAGGTCCTCGGAGCCGCCGGCCCGGGCGGCGAGCGCCGCGACGATGAAGAACAGCGGCGCGGTCACGAGCCCGTGGTTGACCATCTGCAGGATCGCGCCCTGGGCGCCCTGCGGGCCGCAGCGAGAAGATCCCGAGCACGATGAAGCCGAGCTGCGCGACGCTCGAGTACGCGACGACGAGCCTCGCCTCCACCGTCGTGAACGCAACCGCGGTGCCCCACAGGATCGAGACGAGCGCGATCAGCAGCATCAGCATCTGGAAGTGGACGGTGGCGGCCGGGAACAGCGGCAGCACGATCCGCAGGAACCCGTAGGCGGCGACCTTCGAGAGCACGCCGGAGAACACGGCGACGGCCGGCGTCGGCATCGCCCTGTACCCGTCGGCGAGCCATCCGTGGAAGGGGATCAGCGGCATCTTCACCAGGAACGCGGCGGCGAAGCACAGGAAGATCCACTCCTGCGAGGTCTTCGAGAGCGGCAGGTGCTGCAGCGAAGAAAGCACGAAGGTGATCGGGGTGCCGTGCTGGCTGGAGGCGAGGACGCCGGTGGCCACGGCCGCGACGAGCATCAGGAACGAGCCGACGAGCGTGTAGATGACGAGCTTCAAGGTCGCCCGCACGCGATCGGGCCCGGTGCCCCAGGTCCCGATCAGGAAGTAGAACGGGATCAGCATCAGGTCGAAGAAACCGACAAACAGCGCCAGGTCCTGCGCGCAGAACGCGCCGAGCACGGCTGACTGGGCGAGTCCGAAATGGAAGTAGAAGAGGCCTGGTCGCTCCCACTCGCGCAACGAGGCCCAGATCAGCGACGCGGTGAAGAGGATCACCGTCAGCATGATCAGCGCGATGTTGAGCCCGTCGATCCCGAGCTTGTAGTGGATCCCGAGCGCCCCGATCCACGTCCGGTCGGTGACGAACTGGAGCCCGGAGCGGCCGGTGTCGAAAGCGGGCCAGGAACGAGATCGCAACCCCGAGCGTGGCGAGCGAGCCAAGTGCCGCCCCGCGGCCGATCCACCGGCGCGGCAGCTGGGCGGCGACGATCGCCGTCGCGAGCGGGAGCCAGATCAGGATCGAGAGCGTCATGAGGACGTGATCAGGAAGTAGAGGGCCACAGCGGAGATGCCGACGATCATCGCGGCGGCGTAGAAGCGCAAGAAGCCGGTTTGCGCGCGGCGGACCGCCGCCGAGGAGGCGCGCACGAGCCCGAGGGCTCCGCCGGTGATCGCGCCGCCGACGACGACGCGCTCGAGCACTGCTTCGGCGAACCGCCCGAACATCAGCGCCGGACGGACTGATCAACACGTCGATCAGCTCATCGAAGTACCACTTGTTGTACAGGAACGTGTACAGCGGCCGGAACCGTTCGCGCATCTGGGTGGCGATGGCCGGACGGGCGATCCAGATGCGGTAAGCGAGCGAGATCCCGACCACGGCGATCGCCGCGCCGATGATCAGGCCGACCCACGCCGGTCCGGTCTTGACGCCGACCGCGGCCAGATGCGAGCCCGCGAAGGTCGGTTTGAGGAAGTTCAGGATCGCGTCGTCGACGCCGGGGATCTGCACCACGCCACCGACGATGGCCAGGACCGCGAGCGTGCCCATGGCAATCCGCATCGGCCATTCCCGCTCGGCGATCACATGCGAGGGGCCGGGGAAGCCGACGTCGGTGTCCTCCTCCTCGCCGGTCATCGGATTGCGCGGCACCTCGGCGTGCGCCAGATGACCGTGCTCGAGCTCCTGGGCTTCGGGGCAGGGCTCGCCGTAGAACGCGCGGAAGATCATCCGGAAGGTGTAGATGCCGGTCAGCAGGGCCCCGACGTAGCCGGCGATGCCCATGATCAAAAACCCGCCGCCGCGGTGGTCGAGGAAGCCGATGATGTCGTCCTTGGACAGCCAGCCGGAGAACGGCGGCAGCCCCGAGAGCGCGAGGCCGCCGATCACGAAGCAGGCGAACGTGAACGGCAGCGCCTTGCGGAAGCCGCTCATCTCGTCGAGCGACTGCGATCCGGCCATCGCGCCGATGATCGAGCCGGCCGCCATGAACAGCAGCGCCTTGAAGAACGCGTGCGTCATCAGGTGGAACAGCCCCGCCGAGTAGGCGCCGGCGGAGACGCCCATGATCATGTAGCCGATCTGGGACATCGTCGAGTACGCGATCACCCGCTTGATGTCCACCTGGGTGATGGCGATCGTGGCCGCGATCAGCAGTGTCAGGCACCCGCCGATCGCGGTCACGTCGGCGGCCGTCGGCGCCTGTTCGAACAGCGGATGCATGCGGGCGATCAGGTAGACGCCGGCGGTGACCATCGTCGCGGCGTGGATCAGCGCCGAGACGGGGGTCGGGCCCTCCATCGCGTCCGGCAACCATGTGTGGAGCGGAACCTGAGCGGACTTCGCGAACGCCCCGATGCCGAGCAGCAGGCAGGCGGCGACGATGTCCTTGCTGTCGTGGGCGAACGTCGAGTGGACCTTGGCGAACGTCCCGAGGAAGTCCACCGTGCCGGTGTGCTTGAGGATGAAGAACGTGCCGATCACGAGTCCGACGTCCCCGAACACGTTGATCACGAATGCCTTCAGCCCGGCACGTGTGGCGGTCGTCCGCCGGTACCAGAACGAGATCAGCAGGTAGGAGGCCGCGCCCACGAACGCCCAGCCGACGATCAACAGCAAGAAGTTGCCGGCGAGCACCAGCAGCAGCATCGAGAACACGAAGTAGTTCAGGTACGCGAAGTACCGGTTGTAGCCGCGGTCGGCCGTGAGGTAGGAAATCGAGTACAAGTGGATCAGCGTGGAGACGCCGCTGACCACGAGGATCATGAACAACGACAGTGGGTCCACGAGGATCCCCAGCTTCGCGTTGACGCCCGTCGTGACCGCGTAGTTCCACAGCGACGAGGTGACCTCGCGGTGGGCTGGCGAGCGGCCGAGAATGCTGATCAGCGCCGCAACGCTGAAGGCAAACGACAGGGCGATCATCAAGGTCCCGAACCAGCCGGCGCTCCGCCCGGCGAAACGCTTGTACCCCACGCCGATGACCACGGTCCCGAGCAGCGGGAACAGCAGCACCAGCCATCCGAAGCTCGCCGGCGTCATCCCTGCAGTTCGTTGAGTTCGTCGACGTCGATCGGCAGCCCCCGGCGGTAGATCGCGACGATCAGGCCCAGCCCGACGGTCACCTCACATGCCGCCACAACCATCACGATCAGCGCGAAGATCTGCCCATCCTCGCCGCCGTGCATCCGCGCGAACGCCACCAGCGCGAGGTTCGCGGCGTTCAGCATCAGCTCCAGGCACAGCAGGATCACCAGCGGGTTGCGCCGCGTCAGCACGCCGGATGCGCCGATCGCGAAGATCAGCGCCGAGACCACCAGGTACCACCCGATCGCCATCTAGCCACGCCCTCCCTCGATCGGCGGCTCGCCTCCGACGGGAACCGCACCGCCGTCGAGATCGACCGGCACGTCGGCATCCTCGATCTCGGTTGTCGGCCCGACGCGCGTACCCGCCGCCTCGGCCATCGTGCCCGTGTACGCCGTCCGCTCGATCCGGATGTGTCGCTGCACCAGCTCGCCGCCCTCGAGCCCGCGGCGACGGCGCGCGAGCACGACGGCGCCGATCGCCGCGACCAGCAGCAGCAGCGAGGCGACCTCGAACGGGAACAGGTACGTGGTCAGGAACAGCTTGCCGATGTGCCGTGGTGTGCCGAACCCGGCGATATACGGCGCTCCCTTCCCGCTGATCCCTTTCAGCGCCGTGCCGAGGCAGGCGACGCAAAGCTCGACCGCGAGCGCCACCGCGAACAGGGGCCCGAGGATCTTCAGCGCCGTCGGCCCCGTGGTCAGCGGCTCGTCGCTGCCGCCGACGTAGGCGACCACGAACACATAGAGCACCATTACCGCGCCCGCGTAGACGATCACCTGCGCAGCGGCGACGAACTCGGCGCGCAGGAGCAGGAACAACGCGGCCAGGCAGATCAGGTGGCAGACCAGCGAAAGCACGCTGTAGAACGGGTTGCGGATCACGACGACGCCGATCGCCCCGGTCAGCGCGCCGATCGCGGCCAGGAAGAACAGGACCTGGCTCATTCGTCCTCGCTTCGCAGCGGCGTGCGCTCGATCGGCTCGGCGAGCAGCATCTCCTTGGTGAAGATCAGGTCCGAGCGCGTGTAGTCCGACATCTCGTAGTCGTGGCCCATGGTGATCGCGTCGAACGGGCAGGCGACCTCGCAGTAACCGCAGAAGATGCAGCGGCTGAGGTTGATCTCGTACACCGCCGCATACCGCTCACCGGCGGAAACCCGGTTTTCAGGCGTGTTTTCGGCGGCGACGACGCGGATGCAGTCGGCCGGGCAGGCGGCCGCGCACAGCGAGCAGCCGACGCACTTTTCGAGCCCGGTGTCCTCGAATCGGTGCAACCGGTGGCGGCCTCGGAAGCGCGGATATACCGGCGTCTTCTGCTCGGGGTATTGAATCGTGTGCGGGCCCTCGATGATCCGCGCGAACGTCGTGCGCATTCCCTTCAGGGTCGCGCCGAAGGCGCGGTAGGTGCCGGCCACCGGCCCGGGGGCCGGGTGGCGGATGACCTGGATGACGTCGTCTGAGGGGTTGTAAGGCATCACGATTCCTAGGTCGCCACGATGATCGCGGTGACGAGCAGGTTGAGGGTGGCGAGTGGGAGCAGCACCTTCCAGCCGAACGACATCAGCTGGTCGTAGCGCAGCCGCGGGAGCGTCGCGCGGATCCAGATGAAGAAGGTGATGAACAGCATCATCTTCGCGAGCACGACGAAGGGGTCGACCCAGCCGGGCGGGTGGATCCCGAAGGGCAGCAGCCAGCCGCCGAGGAACACGGTCGTGGCGATCCCGGCAACGACGATCATGTTCGCGTACTCGGAGAACAGGTAGGCCACGAACGGGGTCCCGCCGTACTCGGTGAAGTACCCGGCGACGAGCTCGGCGTCGGCCTCCACGAGGTCGAACGGGGCGCGGTTGGTCTCCGCGAACGACGCCGTCATGAACACGATGAAGCCGACGAACTGGGGGATGACGTACCACATGCCGCCCTGGGCGTGGACGATGCCGGTGAGCGACAGCGTGCCGGCGGTGATGACCACGCCGACCAGCGCCAGTCCCTGCGAGACCTCGTAGGAGATCAGCTGCGCGGCGGCCCGCATCGCGCCGAGGAACGAGTACTTCGAGCCGCTCGACCAGCCGCCGAGCATGATTCCGTAGAACGAGATCCCGGCGAACGCGAACACGAACAGCGGGCCGATCGAGACGTCGATCCCGTACAGCCCGACCCGCTGGCCGAAGATGTGCTGGACGTCGCCGAAGGGGATGATGGCGAGCCCCGTGACGGCCGTCAGGATGGCGATCGCCGGCGCGATCTGGAAGAGGTAGCCCACCGCCGTCGCGGGCCGGAACGGCTCCTTGGTGGCGAACTTGACGATCTCGGCGAGCGGCTGGAGCAGTCCGAACGGGCCGACGCGGTTCGGGCCGTAGCGGCCCTGGAAGCGGCCGAGCAGCTTGCGCTCGTAGATGGTCAGGATCGGCAGGACCGCGAAGATCACCAGGAAGATCACGAGCGCCTTGATGATCTGGACCCACCACGGCTCGAAGAAGAAGGCGTTGGCGGAAACGATCACGGTTCGTCCTCCTGCTCAACGTTGGACGGTTCCGATGAAATGAGTGCCGGTTCGCTCCAAGGTTCGATGTGCACCGTCGGTTCGGTGAACGCGTTGGCCGACTCGCGCGCGAGCCCCTCGGCCAGGAACGCGGTACCCGCGGGTACCCGTTCGCGGAGGGCGACCTTGGCCCGCAGCCGCGTTCCATTCTGAGAGACCTCGACCTCTTCGCCGTCCACCAGTTGGAGTCGCGCCGCATCGTCAGGGGAGAGCTCGACCTGCTGGTGGGGAACGAGGAATTGGAGCGAGGGCGAGATCTCGACCTCGGGGGAGGCCCAGATCGGCCGGTAGGTGCCCAGCCGCAAGGCGCCGTCGGCGCGGTGACCGTTACTCGCGGGAGGCGGCGCGTCCGCGCGCTCGGCTTCACCAGCCGCCTGGGTCGGGAACGCCGTCGCACCGGCCAGCGACGGCCAGCGGACCCCGCTGCCTCCGATCTCTTCGAGCGTCAGCCCGGAATAGAACGGAACCGCAGCGGTCAGCTGCGCGAACGCCATCGGACTCGTCAACACCCCGAGGTCGAGGCCGCACGCCTTTGCGACCTCGGCGATCACCGACCAGTTGGCGCGAACCGCGCCTGGATGACCGATCGCGGCACGCAGCCGCTGGACGCGCCCGTCGGGGTGGACCACCGTGCCCTCCTTCTCGGCCGAGGACTCCGCGGGGAAGATCACGTTGGCGTGCTCGGCGACGCCCTCCGTGAGCACGGAGGCGTGGGCGACGACAAGGCCGGCGGAGTGCAGCGCGCGCTCCCACAAGGCCCGGTTGGGCCGGTCGCGGACGGGGTCGGTGTCCAGCAGGTAGAGGGCGTGGATCGAGCCGTCTACCGCCGCCTGGGCGATCTCGGCGGCGTCACGGCCGGCGGCGAAGCCGTCGGGCGTTGAGAAGCCCGGGCCGGCGAACGGCACCGCGCCGGCCTCGAGCTGGCCGCGGCCGTTGGCGTTGACCGGCACGTAGAGCAGCCCGGCGCCATCTCGGCGCTCGACGCCGAGCGAGGAGACGATCGAGACCAGGTGGCGGGCGGCGGCGCCAAGCCGCTCGCCCCACAGGATCACGACGTCCTCGCCACCATCACGCAGCAGCCTCGCCAGACCCGAGTCGTCGTCCTCGCCGTTCCCGACCGCGGTCGCGAGCGACGCGAGGAACGCCTCCTCGTTGCCCGGCGGATACCTCGCCACCAGCGTCGCACTGCGGTCCAGCGCGCTCGGCCGCGCGGTCGCGATCGCCAGCTTCACGCCGTTACGGCGGACGCCCTTGCGGATCCGCAGGTCGAGGATCGGAGCGTCGTCGAGCGGTTCGCAGCCGACGACCAGCACGGTGTGCGCGAACTCGAGGTCGGGCACGGAGGCCTGACGGACGGGGGAGTGCAGGGCGAGCGTATCCGTCAGCCCCGGGGATCCGTCTGCGCGCGAGTCGATGTCCGACGATCGCAGTCCCTCGCGGAGCAGGCGGGCCAGCAGGAACGTCTCCTCGTTGGTGGCGCCGCCGCCGATGATCGCGCCGACGTGGCCCTGGTGGCGGCGCAGCCCGCCCGCGGCCTCAATGGCGCGCTCCCATGACACCTCCCGCAACGTTCCGCCGTCGCGCACCATCGGCGCGGTGATCCGCTCATCGACGTGGATCGCCTGATAGGCGAAGCGGCCCTTGTCGCACAGCCAACCGTCGTCGACGTCGTCGTTGCCCCCTGGGCCGCCCCCGGTGCCGGCGCTTCGAGGGTTGCGCGCCAGCACCCGCACGACCTTCTCGTCGCGGACGGTGAACTCGACGTTGCACTGCGACGGGCACAACGTGCAGATGCCGCCGGCGCCCTCGATATCCCAGGGGCGGGCACGGAACCGGTAGGGCTGAGAGGTCAGCGCGCCGACCGGGCACAGCTCGACGATGTTGCCGCTGAAGGGCGCGACGTAGGGATGGCCGTCGTGGGTGCCCACGAACGTGTGGGCCCCGCGTTCCTCGAACACGAGCTGATAGTCCTCGGCGATCTCCTGGGAGAAGCGCACGCAGCGGTAGCAGAGGATGCAACGCTCGCGGTCGATTGCGACCAGCGGCGACAGCGCGAGCGGCTTCTCAAAGTGGCGCTTGGGCTCGACCACGCGCGAGCGGCCCAGGCCCCAACCGAACGTGATGTCCTGGAGGGGGCACTCGCCGCCCTTGTCGCACACCGGGCAGTCCAGCGGATGGTTGACGAGCAGGAACTCGACGATGGCGTTCTGGGCGTGACGGACCCGCTCGGTCTGGGTGTGGACGACCATCCCGTCCTTGACCGGGGTCGAGCACGAGGTCTGGAGCTTCGGGATGCCCTCGATCTCGACCAGGCACATCCGGCAGGCGCCGACCGGCTTGCCGAGCCGCGGCTCGTAACAGAAGTAGGGGATCTCGACGTCGCCCTGCCTGGCGGCATCGACCAGCATCGTGCCCTCGATCGCCTTGACCTCGCGGCCGTCGATCGTCAGCTGGATCTCGTTCTGCGCTGGGCGGGGCATAGTTTTGGGCTAGTGAACCGGCAGCGGCCCGGCAAGTTCGTCCGCGACGCCGGGGACCACGACATCTTCGAGCGCTCCAGCGCCGGCTCGCTCCCGGGCGGCCTCGATCTCGGCTTCGAACTCGGGGCGGAACTTCTCGATCATCGAGCCGAGCGGCATGGCCATCGCGTCGCCGAGCACGCACAGGCAGTTGCCGATGATCTGGGTCTGGACCGACGCCATCAGGTCGAGGTCCATCGGGGTGGCCTCGCCGGACTCGATCCGCTCGAGCATCTTCACGGTCCAGTTCGTGCCCTCGCGGCAGGGGACGCACTTGCCGCACGACTCGTGCGCGTAGAACTTCGCCAGCTTGCGGGCGACCTCCATGACGGTGTGCGAGTCGTCGACGACGATGATTGCGCCCGAGCCGAGCATCGAGCCGGCCTTGGCCATGGAGTCGAAGTCGTACGGGATGTCGAGGTCGTCCTTGGTCAGCACGGGGGCGCTCGAGCCGCCCGGGAACCACAGCTTCACCTCGCGGCCGGGGAAGGTGCCGCCGGCGAGGCCGAAGATGATCTCGCGGCTCGAGGTGCCCAGCTCGATCTCGTAGTTGCCCGGCCGCTGAACGTCGCCGGACACCGACACGAGCTTTGTGCCGGTTGAGTTCTCGGCGCCGAGCTTCGCGTACTCCTCGCCGCCCATCCGCAGGATCACCGGAGCGGTGGCGAGTGTCTCGACGTTGTTGATCAGCGTCGGCGAGTCGTACAGGCCCTCGATGGCCGGGAACGGCGGCTTCAGCCGCGGGTTGCCGCGCTTGCCCTCGAGCGAGTCGAGCAGTCCCGTCTCCTCGCCGCAGATGTAGGCGCCCGCTCCGCGGTGGAGCACCAGCGGCAAGGAGAACTCGGAGTCGAGAATCCGCTCTCCGATCAGCCCCGCCTCGTACGCCTCGGCGATCGCCGCCTCGAGGATGTCGGCCTGGAGCTGGTACTCACCGCGGATGTAGATGAAGGCCTGGGTGATCTCGGCGGCATACGCGGCGATCGCGATGCCCTCGATCAGCATGTGCGGGATCTTCTGCATGATCTCGCGGTCCTTGAACGTGCCCGGCTCGGACTCGTCCGCGTTGCACACGAGGAACTTGCTCATGTCACCGTGGGGCAGGAACGACGCCTTGCGTCCCATCGGGAAGCCGGCCCCGCCGCGGCCGCGGATATTCGACGCCATCAACTCGTTGAGCACGTCTTCACGCGGCATCGAAAGCGCCTTGCGCAGCGACTCGTAGCCACCGCGCCGGCGGTAGACCTCGAGCGTGTTCAGCCCCGGCTCGTCGATGTCCTTGAACAAGAGGTGCGTGGTCTGGGCGTCGTCGACGCACGGACGGCGACGGAGCTGCTTGTCAGGCAGGACCGGCTCGCCGGCACGCAGCGCCGCGACGATCGCGTCCGCGTCGTCGGTCTCGAGCGGTCCGACGTATTCGCCGTTGACCGACGCCATCGGGGCGATATCGCAGGCCCCGAGGCATTCGAACGAACGCACGTCCACGTCCGGGTCCTCGGCCGCGGCCACCAGCATCGCCTCGTAGAACTCGTCCGCGCCGCGCAGGGTGCACGAGATATTCGTGCACACGAAGACATCGTTGCTGGGCTTTGGATGCGTGACGAGCATGTCGTAGAAGGTGGCGACCGACGTCAGGTATGCGGGCGTCAGCTCCATCACCGCGGCCACCTGCGTGATCGCCTCGGGCGACAGCCAGCCGTGGACTTCCTGCGCGAGGTGGAGCGCAGGGATCGCGGCCGAATGACGGTCGGGGTAGCGCTCCATGGCCTCGACAATCGCGCGCCGCAGCTGGTGGGGCACCGGCGTGGTTGCCGGATCGGGCACGATCGCCGGCGGCTTGGTCAGGTCGACCGCCTCGTCCCACCCGGGGACGCGCGAGCCGTGCCCGAACCGCGGGACGGCCGGTCGCCTGGTGGCGCTCACCGGTCGATCCCTCCGAGGATCGGGTCGAGCATCGCGAGCGTCGCGATCAGGTCGGCGATATACGAGTCGCGCACCATTGGCGCGGTCGCCTGGAGGTTGACGAAGCTCGGGTCGCGCATGTGTACGCGCGCAGGCTTGGCGGAGCCGTCCGCGCGGACGAAGCAGCCGAGCTCGCCCCGGGGCGATTCGATTGGGTAGTAGACCTCTCCCGGCGGCACGCGGAAGCCCTCGGTGACGAGCTTGAAGTGGTGGATCAGCGCCTCCATCGAGGTGGCGAGCTCGTGGCGCGGGGGCAGCGCGACCTTGCGATCGGTCGTGATGTACGGCCCCTCGGGCAGTCCGTCGAGTGCCTGCTCGATGATCTTTGTCGACTCGTACAGCTCGGCGTGGCGTACGCGGTAGCGATCGTAGTTGTCGCCCACCGTGCCGACGGGGATCTTGAAGTCGAAGTGGTCGTAGCTCGAATACGGCGCCGCCTTGCGGAGATCCCACGGATTGCCCGCGGCGCGGAGCAATGGGCCGGTGACCCCGAGGCCCAGGAGCGTCGGCTCGTCGAGGATGCAGGTGTCGCGCAGACGGCGGAGCAGGATCTCGTTGCGCTCGAGCAGCGCCGCGTACTGGTCGGCCCGGGCCGGCATCTCGCGGCAGAAGGCGCGCACCTTCCCGACGAACCCGCGCGGGATGTCCTCGATCACGCCGCCGACCTGGAAGTAACGGGTGTGCATCCGCTGACCGGAGGACATCTCGAACAGGTCGAGGATCGTCTCGCGCTCCCGGAAGCAGTACCAGAACATCGACATCGCGCCGAGGTCCAGCGCGCTGGTGCCGAGCCAAACCAGGTGAGACATGATCCGATTCAGCTCCAGGTGGATCACGCGCAGGTACTGGGCGCGCGGCGGCACCTCGATCTCCAGCAGCGTCTCGACTGCTCCGCAGAACGCCATTGCGTTGAAGTAGTAGGAGAGGTAGTCCATCCGCTCCACCACCGGGATCACCTTCCAGTAAGCCTTGTCCTCGGCGGTCTTCTCGATTCCCGTGTGGACGTAGCCGATGATCGGCTTGACGTCGCGGACGATCTCGCCCTCGAGCGTCGCGATCAGTCGCAACACCCCATGGGTCGCTGGGTGGTGCGGGCCGATGTTGAGCGTCAGCAGCTCGTGCGTCTCACCCTCGCCGACCTGCTCGGCGGAATAGGTGATCGACTCCTCGCGCTTGCGGTATTCGTCGCTGGAAATCGTTGCCATCAGGCGTATTTCCCGTAGCTCTGCTGCTCGTTGTAGGTGAACAGCACCGGCTCGCCGCCGATCGGGTAGTCGCGCCGCTGCGGGAACCCCTCGAAGTCCTCGGGCATGAGGATCCGCCGCAGGTCGGGATGGCCGTCGAACACGACCCCGAACATGTCGTACACCTCGCGCTCGGGGTGGTTGGCGCCGGGCCAGATGTCGCACACGGTGGCGATCTGCGGAGCGTCGATCGGGACCCGAGCCTTGACGCTGATCCGGTCGACCTCCTTCATGTCCAGCAGCTCGTAGATCACCCCCAGGCGCGGCTCGTCCGGGTAGTAGTCGACGCCGTGGAGCGAGGCGAGAAACGTGTAGCCCTTTTCGCGCAGGCGCTCGATCACGCCGTGGACGTGGGCCGGGTGGGCTTGGATCTCGGCCCGCTTGTACTTGAAAGCTCGTGCCGAGGACCGAGTCGCCGTCGGCGTCGCGCAGTTCTTGGGCTATCAGCTCGAGCCCGGTCGCGTCAGGCACCGGCTGTGTCCCCGGGTCGATAGACATTGATCGCGGGCGCCTCCGTGTCAGTGTCCCCCGGGAGGATCTCCTCCGTCCCGACCGCGTCGTAGCGGTCGCGCCAGCCGTCGACCGGATGCCCCTGAACCTTGTCCCGGAGCCTGAGGATTCCGTGCGCAAGCGCCTCGGGTCGCGGCGGGCAGCCCGGGACGTGGACATCGATCGGCATGAACTTGTCCGAGGGGACGAGCGCGTAGTTGTTGAACACGCCCATCGACGAGCAGCACGCACCCATCGAGATCGCGAACTTCGGCTCGAGCATCTGGTCGTAGATCCGTCGGACGACCGGAGCCATCTTCACCGACACGCGTCCCGAAAGCATGATCAGGTCCGCTTGACGTGGCGAGGCGCGGAATGCCTCAAACCCGAAGCGGGCGATGTCGAGGCGCATCCCAACGATCGACATCATCTCGATCGCGCAACACGCGAGCCCGAAGGTCAGCGGAAAGAACGAGTTACCGCGCGCCCACGCGACAGCTTTGTCGACCGTCGTGGTCATCACCTGCTGGTTGACGTACGCCTCGAGCTCCTCGTCGGAGAGGTCGCCGCGCAGCATGTCGCGCGCCTCGAGCTGGCGGACGCGGAAGTCCGACAACGGCTCGCGCTTTATCTCCATTCCAGCGCCCCGCGTCGCCACACGTATACGAACGCGATCATCAGCAGGACGACGAACACGACCGTCTCCGACAGTGCGAACGTCCCGAAGGCGCGCAGCTGTACGGCGATCGGATAGAGGAAGATGACCTCGATGTCGAACAGGATGAACAGCATCGCCACCAAGTAGAAGCTGATTCCGAACCGGAACCCCCGCTGGACCTCCGAGGGCAGACCGCATTCGTACGGCTCGTCCCGATTGCGGTTCGGATGCCGCCGACGCCCGACGAACATGTTGAGCACCGAGAAGGTGGCTCCGACGATGCCACCGAGCAGCAGAAACACGATTGCGGGGAGGTAAGTACGGAGCACTACACCGACCTTATATCACTGCCGCGGGGTAGCTTGTAACAACGTGTTACTTAGTGTCGCGCGCCACAAATGAAGGAGATCCACATTGCGATTGGGGTGCTGGCGATGGTGCTCAGCGCTGCTGCCTTGGCGTGGGGTGCGTATCGCTACTGGCGAACTGAGCCGAGCACCATCTTCTGGCGGCTGCTGCGTTCCAGCCAGCTCGCGATCGTGCTCGAGGCAGCGCTCGGGGGCATCTACGCGATCGGCCACAAGACCCCGAGCATCCACGTCATCTACGGAGTGCTGCCCATTCTGGTCTCGTTTCTCGCCGAGCAGCTGCGGATCGCGTCCGCGCAGATGGTGCTCGACCGGCACGGACTCGAGTCTTCGGCGGCGGTGGGTGAGTTGCCGGAGTCAGAGCAGCGTGGGCTGGTCCAATCGATCCTGCTCCGCGAGATGGGGGTGATGACGCTGTGCGCCCTCGTTTGCGTCGTCCTGCTGGCGCGGGCGGCGGGCACGGCCTGATGGCGCGGCTCGCCGGCTGGACGGCGCTGGGAGCGGCGGGTTCGGGATTGGTGGCGCTGACCGGGCCGCGCCTGCTGGGCAGCGGTGCTCCGGGCTGGTGGTTCGATCCCAACATCGGCGGCGCGCGCGGCTTGTTCTACGCGGGCATGGCCCTCCTGTGTGTGGCCTGGCTCGGCCTCGGGCGGCGACTGCCGAGCGTCCGCGTGCTGTGGGTGATCGGCGCGGTGTGGTGCATCCCGGTCCTGCTCGGGCCGGCGGTGTTCAGCCGTGACGCCTACAGCTACGTGGCGCAGGGTGAGCTGCTGCACCTCGGACTCAACCCGTACCAAGCTGCGCCGTTAGCGCTCGCGGCCCACGGACACGCGCACCTGCTCGACGCCGTTTCGCCCTTCTGGCGCCACACGACTGCTCCGTACGGGCCGCTGTTCCTCGGGATCGTGAGCCTGTTCGCGGGCGCCGCTTCGTCGCACCTCGTGGCGGGGGTGTTGCTGGTGCGGCTGCTCGACCTGATCGGCGTCGCGCTGATTGCCGTGTTCGCGCCGCGACTCGCGCGCGCGGTCGGCGGCGATCCCGGCCGGGCGGTCTGGCTGGCCGTGCTGAGCCCGCTCGTGCTTCTTCAGCTGGTCGCGGCTTCTCACAACGATGCGCTGATGGCCGGGTTGATGGTCGCGGGGGTCGCGCTGGCGATGGAGGGACGCCCGCTTGGGCGGCGTTGCCCTGTGCGCCCTGGCCGCGACGATCAAGCTCCCGGCCGCGGCCGCGGTGGTGTTCATCGCCGCGGCGGAGGCGCGGGTCGACCTGCGGTTCATGGTGCGGGCGGCAGTGGTCCTGGTCGCGGTGGTGGCAGTGGTCACGCTTGTGGTGGGGGTCGGGTTCGACTGGGTGACGACCGGCGTGTTCTCAACCCCGCAGAAGGTCCGGCTCGCGATCACGCCGTCAACCAGCGTCGGCTACACGATCGCCTCGATCCTGCATGACTTCGGCGCGTACGCGAACGCGCGGGTGATCGAGTCCGGGGTGGCCGGCGTGTTTGCAGCATTCACCGTGGGGCTCGGGTTATGGCTGCTGTGGCGGGTCAGACGGGCCACGCTCGCGCGCGACCTCGGCGTGTTCCTCATCGCCGCCGCGCTCGGCGGTCCGGCGGCGTGGCCGTGGTATCTGATCTGGGGCATCGTGCTGCTGGCGGCGTGGCCGGGGGTGCAGCGGTCGGTCGCGCTCGCGGCGGCGGTGACGCTGCCCGTGTTCCTGGTCAAGCCCGACGGGATCCTGCTGCTCGACCGGTCGGTCTCACCGGCGGTCGTCGTCGTCTACATCGCGCTGGGCGTGGCGGCGTGGTTCGGGTGGCGGCGCAGCCGTCCCAGGGCGGCGGTGGTCACGGCGTGAGCCGTCGCGATGGGACCGCGATCGCCGTGCCGGCGCTGCTGGCCGCCGTGCTGTGCGCGATCGAGCTCACCTCCCGGAGCCTCGGCTTCGACGAGGCGACCAGCGTCGCTATCAGCTCCCAACTGCCCGGGGCTCTGGGGCAGGCGATCGCGCACGACGGCGGGAATATGTCGGGCTACTACCTGTTCCTGCACCTTTGGACCGACGTATTCGGCACGAGCACGCTGGCGCTCCGGCTGCCTTCGCTGTTCGCGACCGTCGCGACGACTGTGCTGGTCGGGCGGCTGGCGCTGCGGTTGTTCGACCGCCGCGTGGCCTTCGCTGCCGGCGTGCTGACCGCCGTCAGCATGCCGCTCGTGTTCTGGGGCCAGGACGCCCGCGGCTACGCGCCGATGGTGATGTTCGCGGTCGGCTCGTTCCTGGCCTACGTGCGGCTCGTCGGTTCGCCCCAGCCCCCCGGCCGCGGGGTGTGGCTCGGGTACGTCGCGTGGACGGGGCTCGCTTTGTACTGCGGCTTCGTCGCGGCGCTCATCATCCCGGCACAGCTGCTCGCGCTCGTGTGGCGGCGGCGCGCGGCGATCGCCGTCGGATCCGCCGTGGCCGCCTGCGCCGCGGCCGCGGTGCCGCTGATGGTGCTGGCGGCTGACCGCGGGTCGAGCCAGCTGTTCTGGGTCCCGCACCCGTCGCTGACGGTTGAGAAGCAGACGCTCGAGCTACTGACCTCGGCGGGGCTGCAGCCCTCGTTCCATCCCCAGCCGACGATGTGGCTGCTGATCGGGGTGACCGTGCTGACCGTGCTCGCCGCGGCCGGGATGCACATTGTCCGGGCCTGGCGTCCCGCCGTCGCCGCCGGCGATGAGTTGTGGGGGCAGGCGCTCGTGTTCCTGTGGGTGTTCGTGCCGATCGTGCTCGCCTTCGGAGAGTCGCTCGTCGCGACGCCGCTGTTGATCCCGCGCAACCTGCTCGATCTGCCTGCCGGCGGTCGCGCTGGCGCTGGCGCTGGCGGTGACCGATGCGCGGCTGCCGAAACTCATCAGCTGCGCCGCGCTGGCGGTGCTGCTCGCGTTGCGGATGGTGTCGCTGGTGCCGACCTACGGGGTGTCGCCGGAGAACTGGCAGGAGGCGACGCGCTACGTGCTGGCGCAGTCACGACCGGGGGACTGCGTCGCGTTCTACCCGCTCGATGGCCACACGCCGTTCGGGTATTACGTGGCGCGGACAGCCGGCGGGGGTGCGCCGCGCTCGATCCTGCCGGCGGTGGCGTGGACGCCGCTGACGGCCTACGCGGAGCAGTACGTGACGTTGTCGGGTCCGATGATCCGGGCGGCGCGGCGCGCCTGCCCGCGGCTGTGGCTCGTCTCCGCCCACGAGGGCCAGCCGCACGGTCCGTCGGCCGAGTCGCGGTTCAACTGGGCGCAGTTCGTCGCGCTACGAGGCGGGTTGGAGCGGACGTACCGCCACCACGCGCGCACCCAGTTCAGCTACGCCGCCACGATCCACATCGACCTGCTGAGTCAGCGCTAACTGCACCCAACGCGGATAACGTCACTCACTTCAGCCATGCCGGCGAAGCGTGTGCATCAGCGTGGCTGAGAGCCGCGCCGGCGCACATGGTCCGTTCGGAGTTAGCGAGTGAGTGACGTTGTGGGGGCGGGCGAGGGGCGCGCCGCCGAGCGCTAAGGGCGGAGCGTCACGCCCACGAACGTGAGCGCGCTCAGCTCGATCAGCAGCAGCGTCATCACCACGATCAGCCAGGTGAACTTGCGCCCCTGGATGTACCGGGCGTAGACGATGATCGCCGGCCACGCCGTGATCAGCAGCCGCGGGTTGGGCGGCACGTATTCCGAAGTACAGGCGAGAAATGCGATCCCCAGGGTCCACACCAGGGCCGGCAACGGGATCCGCGCCGGCCGGCGGAGGAGCAACACGATCCCGCCGATCAGGATCACCGCTCCGACCAGCCCCACCGGGTTGTTGAGGTTGATCGTGGGGACGTCGAAATGTGACAGGTGGAGCTGGTGGGCCAAGCGGGTGGCCAGATGGACCAGCGCGAACGGATCGGTCTTCTCTTTCCAGCCGTAGTGCTGGGCGGTCAGCGTCGCCGTCGGGTGACCGGTCCACCTCCAGAGGAAAATCGCGAAGGCCCCCACGCCGGTCAGCGACAGCAGCGGCGCCAGGCAGGCTCGCCACCCAGCGCGGACGCTCCACCCCCGGCGCCGCAGCTCGAGGAGAGCCGCCACCGCGCACACCACGACCAGCACCAGCGAGTCGGGCTCGGTGGCGGTGGCGAACCCGGCGCACAGCCCAGCGGTGATCCACCGACGTTGCTCGAGCGCGAGCAGGCAGCCGGCCGCCAGCGGCAGCAGCAACCCCTCGGAGTAGACCATCGAGAACACGACCGAGCCGGGGAACACGCAGTACAGGACCGCGGCCCGCCGCCCCGCGGCCTCGCCCCACCAGCCGGACGCGAGCCGCTGCACGAGCACGGAGGCCACCAGGCCCCCGATCAGCGAGATGACGAAGCCGGCGGTCACCGCCGACCCGAACACGAGCGGCATCACCGCTCGGATCACGATCGAGTACAGCGGGAAAAACCCGAGCACGGTCTGTGCGTGCGAGATGTGGTGCGGGTAGCCGATTTCGGCCAGGACGTGGTACCAGTACCCGTCCCAGTTGCCGATCTCGTGCGTGAACGAACGCGTGTGAATCCACCCGTCGACGACCGCGACGGCGATTAGCAGCACGCGCGTCGCGAGGTAGCAGAGGATCGCGACCCGGTACTGGGCGTAAAACGCCGAAAGACGGTGCCCTTGTCCGGTCAGTCGAGGTCGCCGCGCAGGCTCCTGGACGCGCGGCTCGACGGCCTCGGTTGCCATGGCGGATCAGTTTAGGTTTTGCGCCAGCTGCGGTAATTGCCGGCGTACCACAGCAACGGGTCGCCGTCGCCTAGGCCGAGCGCAACCACCTCGCCGATCCCGATCGTGTGATCGCCGCCGGCGATCAGCTCCCGGAGCTCGCAGGCCGCCCAGGCGAGCGTTCCCTCGATCAGCGGGACGCCGTGCTCGACCCGATGCGCTACTCCGTCGAGCTTCTCGGACTCAGGCAGCTTCGATGCGAACACCCCAGCGAGATCCTCCTGCTCGGCGCTCAGTATGTTGACCGCGAAGCGGCGCGATTCGCGCACGATCGGCAGCGTCCGGGCTTGGTTCTCGAAGCAGACGAGCGCCAGCAGCGGTTCGAGTGACAGCGAGCACAGCGCGTTGGCAGTCATCCCGCCGGCGCCGCGCGAGCCCATGCTGGTGATCACCGCCACCCCGGTGGCAAAGCGGCCGAAGACCTCGCGAAACTGCTCTGGATCGGATGCGGCCACCATGAGCGAGGGGTTATAGCGCCGTGAAAAGAGCCCCGGACACCGGCCCCCTCTGGTTGCCGCCGTGGGAGGACGATCGCGGTTTCTAATACGAGCGTTCGTCTCGATATGCCGGCGCCGGGGCTGTAGCCCACAGTTCGTCGCCCTGGCCGCCGATCCTCCATCTGTCAGCGAACCGTCAGCGTCCCATACGTGCCGAGCGCCTGGTCGGACATGACCGTCGAGGCGAGCGCATACTTGCCCGGCGTCAGGTCGACGGTCAGATCGGCACTCTGTCCCGGCGAGATCGGTGGTGTCGTGGCGTCCTGCACCGAGCCGCTGAAGACGGCCAGATTGTGGCTCAGCCGCCCATAGTTGTGGACCGTGATCGTCAGCGGTCCCCGGCTCGTCGTCACGCTCGGGGGGTTGATCCGGTATTCGGTCACTGCGACCGACAGCGTGCGGCTCGGGCCGACGGTGGCAACCCGCCCGCAACCGGTCAGCGGCGCGAGGATCGTGGCCGCTCCGAGCGTGGCGGCGAGCAGAGGCCGAGGCATTGCCTTCCGATTCTTCCGTATGGTCGTGTGCCCTATGATCCACGCCCGCATGAGGAGGCCGATCAAGCTTCTCCTGTTGCTGGGCGCGGCGCTTGCGGTCACCATCGTGACGGCAGCGTGCGGCACGCAGCACATCAACGTCGACAAGGCGGACTACGCCGGCGCGCTCCTGTTCTCGCAGCGGTGCGCCGGCTGCCACACGCTGTCATACGCCGCCACGCACGGCTCGGCGTCGAACATCCGCACCGCGCAGGCGAATAACGGCCCGAACTTCAACGTCCGCTGCGAGCGCCCGGTCACCCGAGTCCT
Organism: uncultured Solirubrobacterales bacterium; assembly: GCA_963794825.1. Lineage (GTDB taxonomy): Bacteria > Actinomycetota > Thermoleophilia > Solirubrobacterales > Solirubrobacteraceae > Palsa-465. The sequence goes on along the minus strand of CAWCFB010000003.1, from coordinate 150,980 downwards.
GTACGCGATCGAGAACGGCGGCTTCTCTGGCGCGATCATGCCCCAGAATGTCGTGGTCGGCAAGCAGGCGGCCGAGGTCGCCCAGTTCGTGGCCCGGTACGCCGGTCACCAGGCGGCTACGGGACCCGGCGTGACGCCGTGCGTCGACAAGCCGATCGGCTCGCTGACGGGGTCCAGCCAGCTGGTCCAGACGCATCCGTAGTATCGCCCCGTGCTTGACATCAGGCTGATCCGCCGCGACCCGGACGCCGTCCGCGCGGCGCTGGCTCGGCGCGGTCCGGACGCTGCCGCGGCGATCGACGACGTGCTGGCGCTCGATGAGCGCTGGCGCGCGGCGACCGGCGAGCTCGAGGAGCTGCGGGCCGAGCAGAATCGGGCCAGCAAAGGCCGGAAAGGGGCTCCGAGCGATGAGGAGCGCGAGCAGTTGCAGGCGCTGGCGGCACGCGGCCGCGAGCTATCCGATGCCGAGAACGAGCTCAAGCAGCAGCTGAACGCGCGGCTTGCCGCGCTGCCCAGTCTCCCAGCGGAGGATGCGCCCGACGAAGACACCGTCCTGAAGACGGTCGGCGACGCGACCAAGGGCGGTCGCGACCACCTCGAGCTCGCCGGTCCGCGAATCGATATCGAGCGCGCCGCGCGGATGTCCGGTTCGAGGTTCGCGTATCTCATTGGCGACCTCGTGATGCTCGAATTGGCGCTCGTCCAGTATGCGCTGACGAAGCTGCGCGGCGAAGGGTTCGAACCCGTCGTGCCACCGGTGCTCGTCCGCGAGCACGCCCTGTATGGGACCGGCTTCCTGCCCGACACCGAGCAGCAGATCTACCGCTTAGCGGACGATGACTTGTACCTCGTCGGCACCTCCGAGGTCGCACTGGCGTCGCTGCACCGCGACGAGATCCTCGACCGCGAGGCGCTGCCCAAACGGTACGCCGGCTTCTCGCCGTGCTTCCGACGCGAGGCGGGCGCGGCCGGCAAGGACACGCGCGGGATCTTCCGCGTGCACCAGTTCGACAAGGTCGAGATGTTCAGCTTCGTCGAGCCGGGCGAAGACGCGGCGGAGCATGAGCGGCTGTTGACGATCGAGGAGGAGATTCTCCAAGACCTCGAGATCCCGTATCGGGTGGTCGCGATCGCGGTCAACGACCTCGGCGCATCCGCGTCGAAGAAATACGACTGCGAGGCGTGGCTGCCAGGCCAGGATCGCTACCGGGAGCTGACGTCGACCTCGAACACCACCGACTATCAGGCGCGTCGGCTCGAGATCCGCTACCGGAGCGCCGACGGCAAGGCAGCGTACGTCAACACGCTGAACGGCACCGCGGTCGCGGTGGGGCGGACGATCATCGCGCTGCTCGAGAACGGTCAGCGCGAGGACGGCTCAGTGAAGCTGCCGAGCGCGCTCGTCCCCTTCGGCGCGCCCGGGGAGCTTCCGGTGGCCTAGCTCGAGGTGACGGCCCGGAGGTGTCCGCGCCGCGACCGTTCGAGCACGATCAGGGCAGCCCGCGGCGGCCCGCAGGCCACGATCCTTGCCCGCACCCTCACGCCGTATGTGTTCCAGGGCCGCACGAATGAGTACGAGGGCCGGTCGCTGGACCCGACCGCATCCGCCACCGCTGCAGCGACGTCGCCACGACCGCTCCCCTCGACGTCGGCCGGCGCCAGCAGCTCAGCCAGCGGCTGGTTGACGACGTGGTCTTCGCGAACCCCGAGCAGCGCCTCGGCCTGTTGGGAAAGCGCGTGCACGCGCAGCGAGGAATCGACTACCAAGAACGCGTCGTTGGGACCCGGAGCCGAGTCCTCCCGAGCCTCGAGCAGCAACCCCAACCCGCAATTCCTGCACACGCGCGCGTTCGGAGCCGGCGGCTCGCCGCTGGGGGCCGGTGCCGCGCAGTGGCCGCAGAACCACGACCACTCGACGGCCTCGCCGCTTGCGCCGGGGACCACAGTGAGGTCCGGACGGCTTGATGATGCAGAACCGTTCATTTGCCTTCCCATTGCGAAACGACTGCAAAGGTTCGAGGTTGGAAACTTGCAGAAAAACCCTCGGATGCAAGTTCCTCAGCGTTCGGGGGTAGCTCGCGCAGAGGGCCGAGCCGAAGAGCTTTTTCAGCATCGTGCGGAATCCGCGTTGTAAACCAACTTTTTGGGTGTACGATCGTTTCCGACCTAGGTCGAGCGAACGGGGTTGCGTGGGGCAGAACGGAGTGGTGCGGCGGTTCCGGGTCGTTAGGCCGACCACAGATGCGCACGTTTGGTTCTGCGCGTACTGTGGCTGCTGTGGCCCGATGGGGGAGGAGCCACATCCATTCGAGCGCGTCTGCTCAAAGTGCGGGGTCGGGTTGCTGCTCGAAACGGTGGCCGAGCGCGCGCCCGCCGCCACGGCACCGTTCCTGATCGTCAGCAACAACTTCCAAGTAGCGGCGATCTCCCGTAAGGCGGAAGAGTTGCTCGGCGTTCAGGAGCGATCGGTCGTCGAGCACCCGGTAACCGACCTGCTGCTTCCGGCCGAAACGGAGGCCCGGGGCGCTTGCGGGTTGATGGCCGCAATTGCGGAGACGACCAGTGGGTGCGCCGGTGTGCGCCCGTCGGATCTCCGGCTGCGGACGGTCGATCATCGCCGGGTGGAGATGCACGCACGCCTCGGCCGATGCGGCCCACCCGTCGGCGCACTGATTGTGCTCGAGCCGACGGCGGCCGACCGGGCGAAGCTGCTCGATCGCGGCTGATCTGAACGGAGAGGGGGGGATTCGAACCCCCGAACGAGGTCAACCCCCGTTACGCGATTTCCAGTCGCGCCCGTTCAACCGCTCCGGCACCTCTCCAGGGCCGCCTCAAGCCTAGCGTCCGACGTCTGAGCGGGGCGGTCAGGACCCCAGCGGGGGACTAGTGCTCGATCCCAGCGGCGGGCTGCTCGGGGGCGGGCTCGCGGGCGGTCCGCTCGTCGGGGGCGCTGCTCCCGAGGCGTTGGCCCCGATCGGACGGCTCGTGGTGTCGGCGGGCCGGCCGCTGGTCGACGTCGACGTACCGCCGCTGCCCAGCGGAGACTGGCTGTGGCTGGCCGCGCCCGTGCTGGTGCCCGGCGTGGTCGTCGCGGTGCTTTGGCTGGTGCTGTCGCAGGACTGCTGCCCGATCGGGCAGGACGACGAAGACGATTTCGAAGTGGTGGGCTGGCTGGTCGGCGCGGGTGTCGCCGTGCTGGCCGGCGTGGTTACCGGAGCGGCCGTGCGCGAGGGCGAGGTTCCGCCGCTGCCGAGGGCCGGCTTCGGGGTGGTGGCGACGACGTGGTGGATCGCGGCGCGGGCGGCTGCATCGGCGCGCAGCGAGGCCGGAACGGTGGCGGCGGTCGTGCCTGGCTGCGCCGCCGGCTCATAGGGCGTGCGGACGTGACTTGAGGGCGGGGCCGGGGTGTGCGTCGCGGTCGCCTCCTTGATCCCCACCGCGCCTGCGGCGACGATCGTGCTCGCGGCGAGCACCGTCAATACGTGAGCTCCGCTCACACCGAGCACGCCGGCGGACACCGCCACGCCACCCGAGGCGGCACCGGCGCCACCGGCTCCGCCGGCAGCCGCCGCACCGGCGCCGGCTCCTGACCCTGCGCCACCGCCGAACAGCTTGGCCAGCGCCGCGAGCGGCGCGACGGTCGGGGCCAGGGCCGCGAGCTGAAGCTTCCGCTCGTGCATCGCGCGGGCGTACTGGCGACAGCCTTGACAGTCGTGCAGGTGCCGGCGGACGAGCGCGTTGGGGCGGGCGCCATGGGCGTGCGCGCTCGCCAGCTCGTCGCAAATCTCCGAGCAGGCCGTCTCGCGTGCCTCGAGTAGCTGGGCGAGACCGAGCCGTGCGCGGACCAGCAGCGATTTCACCGCGGAGACCGATGTCCCGAGGGCCTCGGCCACGTCGGCGTACGACATGCCGCTGAGCTCGCACAACAGGAGGGCCGAGCGCTGCTGCTCGGGGAGTCGCTGGAGGTCTGAAATCAGTCGTCTAACGCGCTCGCGCTGGATCGACTCCGCATGGACCGGATCATCGTCGAGCTGACGCTCGCTATGGGGCATCTCCTCATAGGGGATCGGCAAGCGGCGGCGGAGCTCGTCGATGCAAGCGTTCCGCGCGACGCGGTAAAGCCAAGGCGACAGGTTCAGCGGGCGGTCGTGCGCCCGCAGGCCGCGGTAGGCGCGGACGAAGACGTCTTGGAGCACGTCCTCGGCGTCGGCGTTCGAGGCCCCCAGAACGTGGCGAACGTAGGTCAGCAGGGCACCCCGATGACGGTCGTGGATGACGCCAAAGGCGTCGTCTTCGCCCGCTCGGAAGAGCGAGACGAGCTGATCGTTCGAGCGAAGCCTGAGCAGGCGCGGGCCCGCCGGCAGGCGAAGGACCCTCGGTGCGCCAGGCTGCTGAAGTGTGGACGCTTCCACGCAGATACCCCACTGAAAGTCTAGCGCACCCGGCCACCGTCTCCAGCGGGATCGTGTTACGGCGCTGTAACCGCCCAGCTGCCCCCGGCGTCGCCTTCTCCGGGTCCGTTCGTGCCCAGCATGTACACGCCGGTTCCGAACCGCTCTGAGCCGTTCAGCGCGCTGCTGGCGGGGTCCTCGATCCCCCGCTGGCCGCTGGCGTTGAACGCCCGGCCTTCGAATACGCACAGGTTGCCGGGCGCCGCGCCGGGGTTCAGCGCGTTTCCCGTGCATCCCGCTGGCACCGGGAAACCGAGCTGGATGTAGTGAACCGCGGTCGGCGGCTGTGCCAGCGGGATGGGGAACGAGATCGGCGACACCGCTGAGCCGTTGCTGCCTGACTCGGCCCAGTCGCTCAAGAACCATGTGCCCCGCTCGGTCTGGCCGCTCGCCAGCGTGCCCACTCCGTTGGCCGTCGTGGCGCTCGAGGCCGAGAGCGCGGTCGTCGCGCTGTTTGCTCGGTCCGCGTGCACGGCGTTCGGGACGGTCAGCCGCCGTGGATTGATCTTGGCCGCCGTCACCGCGCCGTTCTGGAGCTTCTTCGTGCTGACGGCTCCATTTCGCAGCTGGGCGGTCCCCACACTGTTGTTGGGGACGCTCAGAGCCGCGTATCCAGTGCCCCCCAAGGCGACGATCAGGGCAATGATCGAGATCAGCAAGGCTGGGGTTGGCTTGTGACGGCGCAGCGAGCTCACGGCGATTTCATGCTCCTCGAACGGATTTGCGGCGGGAGTGCCCGCTTTCCCCGCTGGATAATCCCACTAACCGGGCGCCGGCCACGTCGCTGGTGGCAGGGGTCTCGCTCTAAGATCCTGCTCCGATGCTGCCCGAGTTGTTCGAGGACCAGGTGTGGCAGATGTCGCGTGGGGAGCGGGCGGCGATCGAAGGGGTGCTCGCGGCGCTCGAGCCCTCGCTGGCTATCGAGCTCGGAACCGCGGAAGGTGCCTCGCTGCACAGGATCGCGCTCCATGCCCGCGAGGTCCATTCGTTCGACCTCCGCGAGCCGGTCCTGCCACCACCAGCGAACGCGGTGCTGCACACCGGAGACTCTCACGAGCTGCTGCCGGCATTTCTCGCGGAGCTGACCGAGACCGACCGCAACGTCGATTTCGCGCTGGTTGACGGAGACCACTCCGCCGAGGGGGTTCGCCGGGACATCGAGGACCTGCTCGATTCGCCGGCGGTTCACCGGACGGTGATCGTGGTCCATGACACCGCTAACGAGCAGGTTCGCCGTGGCGTCGAGGCGGTGCGGTTCGCGGCCTGGCCTAAAGTCGCGCATGTCGAGCTGGACTGGGTTCCTGGACACCTCTTCGCCGAGCCCGCGTTGCGCAACGAGTTGTGGTTCGGGCTTGGCCTTGTCGTAGTCGACGGCGCCCGGCTGGCGATCGGAACCGACCCATACGAGCGCCGTTATCACCCGGCCGGTCCGCTGCTGGCCGAGATCCGAGAATTGGTTCAGGCGCGCGAGCGGATACCGCCCCCGGCCCGCGCGCCGCTGATCGAGGCGGCGCAGATGCGCCCGCAGCTAGCCGAGCTGCTGACCGAGCTCGGGCAGCTGCGGCTGCGCGAAGCTGAGCTAGCGACCGAGCTGCGCGCGGCGCGCGCACGACTCGAGGGTGCCGAGCGGGCGCTCCAGGACATCAAGGGGTCAGCCAGCTGGCGCATGACGGAGCCGCTGCGGGCGGCGAAGGGGCGCGTGCCGCGCCGGCGGAACTAGCGTCTCGAGCCTTTCGAACCATGCGGATCGCGCTCGTCTCCAGGGAGCTGTACCCGCTGCGCGCCGGCGGGATCGGCGTGTACGTGTCCGCTCTCGCGAAGGTGCTCTCGACGATCGCGGAGGTCACCGTGGTGACGCTCGGGCCGCTCCAGCCTGAGTACGAGCGGCTGCGGGCGGCGGGCGATCCTCGGTTGCCGCCAAGCTCCGTGCGGGTCGCGTTCGTCCCCGAGCCCTCCAAGGACGAGGCGAGTGGCTACTACCACGTGATGCACTGCTACAGCGCCCGCACGTACGAGCGACTGCAGGAGCTCTATCCCGACGGCGGGCCCGACCTGATCGAGTTCCCAGACTTCCTCGGCGAGGCATTCGTGACCTTGCAGGCGGCGTCTGCGCTCGACCCGTTCCTGGCGGAGACGCGCGTTTGCGTTCGCGTCCACACGACGGCGGAGATGTGCGACGTCCTGGACGGCCACCTCGACCGTCGGCTCTCGATCGAGGCGCTCCGCGCGATGGAGCGTTACTCGCTCAGGCACGCGGACGCGCTCCTGTGGCAGGGGGGAGACATCCTCAACACGTACCTCCGCTTCTACGGGCCGGGGGCCCTGGCGCCACCGGAGCTGATCCGCTCTCCCTATGTCGGTCCGGCCCATCACGCCGCCGAACCGGACTACGTTCCCGGCGCTCCACTGCGGCTTCTCTACCTGGGCCGGCTCGAGCGGCGCAAGGGCGTGCAAAACCTGGTCCGCGCGGTCACCGGATTGGCCCGCGACGACTTCCATCTCACGTTGCTCGGCGGCGACACGAACACGGCTCCGCTCGGCATGTCGATGCGCGACGCGCTGATGCTCGAGATTGCCGGAGATCCGCGGATCGAGATGGCCGACCCCGTCGACGCCGACGGGGTAGCCGGCGCGATTAGCTCACACGATGCAGTCGTGATCCCGTCGCTGTGGGAATGCTGGCCGTATGTCGCGCTGGAGGCACTACATCTCAACCGACCGCTGCTCGGGACGCCGGTGGGCGGTCTCGTGGAGATGATCGAGCCGGGTCGCAGCGGATGGTTGGCGCGCGGCAGCGACCCGCTCGCGCTCGAGGCGCTGTTGCTGTCGGTGGTGTCCGACCCCGGTGCGCTCGCGGAGCTGATCCGCGCCGGCGGGCCGGCGCAGAGGGGCCGGGCGCTCGCGGACGAGAACCAGATCGCCGGCGCGTACGCGAAGTTGGCCGGCTCGCGCTCGCGGCGTCCAAGCGCTCGCCCTCCGGACCGCCCGCCGCTGGTGTCGGCGGTGATCCCGTACTACCGCTCCGCCGCCTGGGTGCGCGACGCCGTCGACTCGCTGCTCGCGCAGACGTACTCCCCGATCGAGATCGTGCTGGTCAACGACGGTTCGTTCGAGGACGAGGATTGGGTCCTGGGTGAGCTGGCCGCCCGTCAGGGGGTCTCCGTGGTCTCCAAGGCGAACGCCGGGCTGGGGGCGGCGCGCAACTTCGGGGTCGCCCAGACCCGCGGCCGGTACGTGCTGCCGCTGGACTCCGACAACACGATTGAGCCCGGCTTCGTCGCCCGGTGCGTGGAGATCCTCGAGCGCCGTCCCGAGGTTGCCTATGTGACCGCCTGGTCGTTGTACGTCGACGACGACGGCGCGCCGCTCGGCGGCCTGGACATCGGCTATGAGCCGCTCGGCAACGAGGCGGTCGGCCTGCTGGCGAGAGAGAACGTGGCCGGCGACGCCGTGGCGCTGATCCGACGCCGCCTGTTCGATGCGGGCTTTCGCTACAGCGAAGAGCTGACGAGCTACGAGGACTGGTTCTTCTACCGGGAGCTCGGATGCGCCGGGCACTTCGGCGTTGTGATTCCCGAGCGGCTGTTTCGCTATCGAGTTCGCGCCGACTCGATGCAGGCTCAGATCGCGCAGCCCAACCGCCCGCGGCTGGAGGGCGAGATGGAGGCGCGGATCCGAGAGAATGCGGTGCGATGGACGTCGTCGAACGCCTGACCCTGGAGGCCGCCCAGGCGGACACGATGCTGGCTTGCGAGCACCGGCAGCGCTACGAGTTTGCCGCCTCGCTGTGCGCCGGCGACCGAGTCCTCGACCTCTGCTGTGGTTCGGGCTACGGCTCGGCGATCCTGATCGCTCGCGCGCGCGAGGTAGTGGGCGTGGACAACGACGCCGCCACTGTCGAGCTCGCCGCCGCGACGGTCGGTCGCGACCACGACAGCGTGTCCTTCGAGGCGGCCGATGCGCTCGAGTTCCTGCGCGGGGACGTCGCCGCTCGGTTCGACGCGCTCGTGTGCTTCGAAGGACTGGAGCACCTGCCCGATCTCCCCGCAGCGCTCGAGCTGATGCGCACACACGCCGCACACGGCCTGCGGATCGTGGCCTCAGTCCCCAACAGCAAGCTGTTCGAGGAGGACAACCCGTACCACCTGACCGATTTCGGCTACGACGAGGCGATGGCGGCGTTCGCGGCCTTTCCGTCCGTGGTGATGGTGCCGCAGTACCTGGCGGAGGGCTCGGTGCTGGTTCCCGAAGGCGCGACGGGAGAGGACGTGGCCGTCACGCTCGAGAGTCGGGACGAGCCCGCGTACGCCAACCACTTCGTGTTCGCAATCGGGTTCGATCCGGCCGTCGTGGCACGCGTCCATCATGGACGCCTCCAGGCCAACGCCAGCCCGCTGTTCAACCGGTGGGCGGAGGATCTGAAGAAGGGGGCGTGGGCGCTCGCGCGCGAGAACGCACGACTCGCGCGTGGCCAGCTCGGCAAGGCCGGCTCGGCCGCGGCCTCATCGCTCGCCAACCCGCCCCAGCGGCGGATCGCCGAGCTCGAAGGCCGCTTGTCGGAGGCGAAAGGACGGATCGTCCAGCTCGAAGCCGCACTCGCGGGCAGGCAGATCGCCGCGCCCCATGTCCTCCCGGACGACGACGTGGAGACGGTCGAGCCGTCGCTGCAGGCAGTGGCCGCCACGCCGCTCGCAGTAGGGCCGGACGGCGACCCGAACAGCTGGGACATGCGCCGGCGCCGCGCGGCCGAATACCTGATCCCGTGGATCGAGCAAACCGTTCCGCTGGCGGGCAAGACCGTGCTCGAGTACGGCTGCGGTAACGCCGCCGTGAGCTGTGCGGTCGCCGAGCGCGCTGGCCGGGTGATCGGGTTGGACATCGACGAGGGCTGGATCGAGCTCGCCCGCACCGAGGTCCGCCAGCGCGGTCTGGCCAACCTTGAGCTCGAGCTTCACCCGGTCGAGGGGATCATGGAGGCCGCCGTGCGGCATCGAGGAGAGGTCGATGTCTTCTTGCTCTACGCAGTACTGGAGCACCTCACGGTCTCCGAGCGACTCGATGTCCTGCGGCTGGCGCGAGAGGTGGTCAAGCCGGACGGTGCGATCGTGGTCTGCGAGACCCCGAACCGGCTGATCTACTTCGACCACCACACCGCGCGGATGCCGTTCTTCCACCTGCTGCCCGACGAGCTGGCGCTCGAGTACCGCCGGCTCGCCCCGCGCGATCAGCTGCGTGAGGAGCTGGAGAAGACTGAGTCCGAAGGCGGCCGCGAGGCGGCGCTCGAAGCGCTCGCCCGCTGGGGCAGAGGCGTGAGCTTTCACGAGTTCGAGCTCGTGTTCGGCGAGCGGCTCGATCGGCACGTGATCGCTTCCAACTACGACCCGCTGCTGTTCGGCGAACGTCCGGTCCAGCCCGACGAGGTGATTCTGTGGCGCTACCTCGAGCGCTGGCGTCCGGACCTCGCGCCCGTGTTCTCGCGTTACTGGCTCGATCTGATCCTCTCTCCAACTCCGATCGAAAAGCGGGCTCCGTTCCTGCGGCCCTGGAGCTTCGACACGACGGCCAGCGAAGGCGTCGGCTGGTCAGGATCCGAGACGCTGTATCTCAAGGGCCCGGAGGCCACGTTGTGGGTGACGCTGCCGCATCCGAGCAGCAGGATCGTGGTCGGCTCGCTCACCCGCGATGGCAGCTGGGTGACCCTTCACGCTCGCGCGGACGGATCCAGCGATGTGATCGCGTCCGCCCACCGCGCCCCCGGCGGCTCGGCGGCTTTTACCTCATTCGATTTTGGCGGCCCGGCGCAGCGGGTGGCGATCCAGGCCAATCGCCCATGCGAGCTCGTGCTGGTCGCGTTCGAGGCCTGAGTCTCTAGGACGCCAGCAGCGTGATCCGCCGCTGGACGGTGACGGTTGGGCCCGCGGGACCGCGGATGGCGAAGCGGACCGATCCGCCAAGCGAATGACCGCGGCGGAATAGCGAGCGCCACCTGGAGGAGATCTTGAGCTTGACCTGTCCGTGCGTGGCGACTGGGCCGAGCGAAAGCTTGGCGGTTGCGAGCGTGACTGTGTGCGACCCGCCGCCATGCTTGTAAGTGGTACGCAGCGCCGCCGTCCCTGTCAGTGCAAACGAATTGCCGTTGGCGAGTCTCAGCCAGCCGGTAAGGCCCTTACTGATCGACACCCGATCGTGTGCATTGATGATCGATATCCGCGGGTGGCCTCGGTTGATGGCACCGCCCGAGCGAAGAAACGCGGCGAGGCCGTACGGGGTGCCGAGGCCGGTGGGGCCGTCCCATCCCTTCATGGCACGGCAGATCGACGACGTGCACTGTGGGCTGTTTGAGCCGGCACGGACATCGTGAAGGGCGGCAGCCTCGGTCTGCGCATGGCCGTAGAGCATCTGCGCCTCGCGGTCTCCCTGGCTGCCCGCGAGGCCAATCACGCCCGCGATGATCGGGGCGGCGAGACTGGTGCCCTGGGCCGTGAACCACGGACCGCCCGGCTGCCCTGATCCGGTGATGTGCACAAGGGCACCCGGATCGGCCACCGCCGAGATATCGGCCACGGCGCGGTGGGTGCCGCAGTGGGCCGTCTTGGCCACGGCGGCCTGCCAGGACGGCGCGAGCTGGAACAGACTGCACCCGGAAACCGTGCCGACCCAGGCGCTCTCTCCGGCATAGCCGCCGCCCGGACGCAAGCGCAGCGACGTGCCGCCGACTGCGATCACGCCCGGCATGTTCGCGGGGAATTGCGGTTCGCCATAGCCGTACGTCGCGCCGGTCAGGGCGTCGCCGGCGGCGGCGACGATCGCGGCGTGGGGCTGCACATAGTCGAGCGCCCAGTCCGAGTCGATCGTGTCCTCGCCCGAGGTGTACGCGGTCACGATCACCGTCGCCCCCGCGTGCGCGGCGCCGGCGATGGCGGCGGAGACGTCCGCTTTGTCGTCGCTGTTGGCCTCGACCAGCAGCACCTTGCAGCTCTGGCATACCGCGTGGACGGTTTCGGTACCTAGCGCCGACTCGGTGACCCACTGGCCGCCTGAGACGTCGGGCCCCGGGTAGGGGCCGGGTTTGCCCTCGGCGTTCAGCCTGCGAAAGCACCCGTTCTGGGTCGTACACGTGGGCAGCCCGAAGCGCTTGTCGTAGGCGTTCAGGTCAGCCTGGGCATTCGGGTCGTTGAAGGGGCTGACGATGGCGACCGTCTGGCCGGCGGCGCCGCGGTCCGGGAGCCCGTAGGCGGTGTGGATGTCGGCAGGGGTCAGCGCGTTGATTCCGGAGGCCGCGGCGGCCCGGAGCAGCGGCGCCTCTGCCGCGCGACCCACCGGCACGGCGGCGATCCACACGAGCGACGTCAGCAGCGGCGCGAGGATGAAGCGGCGGCAACGCATCGACTCATGCAAACACATCGGGCCCGCGAACGTTGCGCCAGGACGGCATCGTGGGCCTTGCGCCGCGATGAGAAACGGCCCCCGCAGGTGCTCTGCGGAGGCCGTTCTCAGTTTCGGCGGTGGCGCCGGCCGCGGGTTGCGCGGCCGGCGTCAGGGGCCGTTTACCGGTGGTGCCGGTGGTGCTTCAGGTGCCGGTGCTGCTTGGCCTTGTAGGCCTTGTAGGCCTTCAGGATGGCCGCGCTGTTCGGCGGATCGTCGATCTGCGGGACGCTCCGGCTGTCGTCCACGTTCGTGCTGAACGCCGTCGCGCAGGTGCCGCCGGCCGGGCATGGGCCGGTGAAGCCGCCCTGTCCGATCTGCAGCGCGGTCGCGTTGGTGATCCCGGACGGCGAGTACTGCAGGGTCACCGCCAGCGGGCCGGGTCCGGCCGAGCTGTTGAACGACTCCGAGGTCGGCGCGATCGCGATCGGCAGACCCTGGGCCGTGTACAGCGTCAGCGCGGCCGGGTTGACGCCGGAGATCCGGTCGTCGAGGTTCACGATCACCTGACCGTTGGTGTGGTTGATCGAGACGCCGAACGAGTCCGGCGCGCTAGTGAACCCATCGGCGAACGCGCCCGCGTTATCGCCGATGTTCGCGGTCCCGGGCAGGCCCAGGCCGCTGGCCGTGATGTTGTCGGACGGCGAACACCGTGCCGAAGTCGGCCCACGCCTCGACGGCGAACTCGGCCTTGTTCGCCAGGTTGCCCGAGAACGTCGCCGTGACCTGGTTGGGTCCGGTCAGCGTCGCCCCGGTCGCAGCCTCGGTGTTGCCGTTCTCCAGCTCCGCGAAGAAGTGGGTCTGGAAGGCGGGGTTGACGATCACGTTCTTGTCGAACGTGAACACGATCTGATCGTTGTTTGACCCCAGCGTGGCCGAGGTCAGGTCAGGACGGCTGGTCGCACACGGGCTCGCGCAGTTCGGCATCACCGTGTACTCGGTCGGCGAGAAGAACGGCGTCGCGATGTCCTGAGTGGCGAACACCGCAGGGGTCCCGCCAAACGCTTGGTCGTTTTGCTCGCCGGCCCGGACCGCCTGACCGACGGTGGCCCCGCAGGCCGGGTTGAACGAGACCGTGATCGTCGTCGTGCCATTGCCACCGAGCACGGTCGCGCCGTTGCACAGCTGGCCCGCGGCCGTCTCGAAGTGGAAATTGGTGACGCTGGCGATGCCGGTGTTGGTGAGCGTGTCCCTGTCGAACACGTAGGTCAGCGAGTTGGTCGACAGGTGGACGCTGTCGGGTACCAGCACGCCGACCAGGTTCGACTGATTGGTTACCCCGGTGGTGCCGTCGTGGCTGGTCGAGCCGGTCAGCGCGACCGAGTCGGCCAGGTTCCCCGTCCCGGGGGTGTTCGCCGGTAACCGTGCCAGGCGTGACCTCCAGGAAGGTGTACAGGTTCACATTGTGCAGCACGGCCGAGTTGTAGAACACGACCTCGCAGTTGGGGTTGTTCTGATCGAGCGAGAAGTTCACCGAGTTCAGCAGGTTGCCGGCCCGGTAGCCGCCGAGTTGGAATCCGGTCGTCCCTGTCGCGGTCTGGATCGTCTTGTCAAAGCACACCTGGACCGCGTTCGAGACGCCGTCGAAGTTGATCGTGGCGCTGCGTAGGTTGGGCACGCCGGTGAACTGCGCCGGGGTCGCGCCCGCCAGGGCCGCCTGGGCTGCCCCAGTTACGACCAGCGGGAACACCAGCACAGCCAAGCCGACCGCCACACGCGACCCGAGGCCGCGCTTTAGTCGATGGGACATACGAACAACTTCCTCCTGATAGGGATTGGCCGGCTCTGGAGCCGGCGGACAATGCCACAGTTCCCGCTTCGGGACTGGCCATCGGGTCAAGCTTTACCTGACGGCGGACTCACGCATTCCCCGCGAGCCGCCGTGCGCACACTGAACGGTTCGTACGCAGTCAGCACCTCCTTCTCAGCCTGGAGCACAGAGTTATAACGGGTCATGGCACAGAAAAGTTGCGAAAAGTTAGCCGCGCGGCGCCGGAGTGCGCAGACCGGCGGCCCCGAGCGACAAAACGGCCCCCGCAGGAGCGCTGCGGAGGCCGTTCTCAGATTTGGCGGTGGCGCCGGCCGCGGTTTGCGCGGCCGGCGCCGGGGCCGGTTTACCGGTGGTGCTCGGTGGTGCTTCAGGGTGCTTCGGTGCTGCTTGGCCTTCCAGGCCTTGTAGGCCTTCAGGATGGCCGCGCTGTTCGGCGGATCGTCGATCTGCGGCACGCTCTGGCTGTCTAGCGCATTTGAGCTGAACGCCGTCGTGCAGGTGCCGCCGCTCGGGCACGGTCCGACAAACGCGGCCTGCCCGATCTGCAGCGCGGTCGCGTTGGTGATCCCGGACGGCGAATACTGCAACGTCACCGCCGTGGGGCCGGGTCCGGCCGAGCTGTTGAACGACACGGAGGTCGGCGCGATCGCGATCGGCAGACCTTGCGCTGTGTACAGCGTCAGCGCACCGGCGTTGACGGCCGAGATCCGGTCGTCGAGGTTGACGATCACCTGACCGTTGGTGTGGTTGATCGAGACACCGAACGAGTCCGGCGCGCTCGTGAACCCATCGGCGAACGCACCCGCGTTATCGCCGATGTTGGCGGTCCCGGGCAGGCTGAACCCGCTCGGCGTGATGTTGTCGGCGGCGACCGCCGTGCCGATGTCAGCCGCCGCCTCGACGGCAAACTCGGCCCTGTTGGACAGATCGCCCGAGTACGTCGCCGTGATCTGGTTCGGCGCGGTCAGCGTCGCCCCTGTCGAGGCGATGGACTTCCCGTTCTCCAGCTCCGCGATGAATCCGGTCACTGCTCCGGGGTTGACGATCACGTTCTTGTCGAACGTGAAGACGATCTGGTCGTTGTTTGACCCCAGCGCCGCCGACACGAGGTCAGGACGGCTGGTCGCGCACGGGCTCGCGCAGTTCGGCATCACCGTCCACTCGCTCGGCGAGAAGTACGGAGTTGCGATGTCCTGATCGGCGAATACACCACCCTTCTAGACGCCGGCCCGGACAGCGTTGGCAACCGTGGCCCCGCATGCGGGGCTGAACGCGATCGTGATGACCTTCGAGTCGTTGCCTCCGAGGTCCCCCCGCCGGTGCAGAATGGCTCCGCTCGCGGTCTCGAAGGCGAAATCGCCGGCGACCGCAACGTGCGTCGTCCTGTCGAACACGTACGTCAGCGAGTTCGTTGACAGGTGGACGCTGTCCGGCACGAGCACGCCGACCAGGTTCGACTGACTCGTGATCCCGGTGGTGCCGTCATGGCTGGTCGAACCGGTGATCGCGACCGAGTCGGCCAGGTTCGGGGTGGCCGGGCTGTTGGCCGTAACCGTGCCAGCCGCCACCCTGACGTACGTGTACAGGTTCACATCGGACAGCGCTGCGGAGTTGTAGAAGACGACCTCGCAGTTCGGGTTGTTCTGATCCAGCGAGAAGCTCCCAGAGTTCAAGGTGTTGGCGGCCCGATAGCCGCCGAGGAAGAACCCGGTGGTTCCGCCTGCGGTTTTGATCGTCTTGTCGAAGCACACCTGGACGGCGTTCGAGACGCCGTCGAAGTCGATGGTCGCGCTGCGTAGGTTGGGCACGCCGGTGAACTGGGCCGGGGTCGCGCCCGCCAGGGCCGCCTGGGCTGCCCCAGTTACGACCAGCGGGAACACCAGCACAGCCAAGCCGACCGCCAAACGCGACCCAAGGCCGCGCATCAGTCGATGAGACATACGAAGTACTTCCTCCTGATAGGGATTGGCCGGCGGAGCCGGCGGACAACGCCAAGTCCCGCTTCGGGACTGGCCACGGGTCAAGCTTTACGTTCCGGCGGACTCACGCATTCCCCGCGAGTCGCCGTGCGCACGATGAACGGTTCGTGCGCAGTCAGCACCTCCTTCTCGACCTGGAGCACAGAGTTATAACGGGTCAGGGCGCCGAAAAGTTGCGAAAAGTTTGCCCGCGCGGCGCCGGAGTGCGAGGCGCCCGGCCGCGCCGAGCGACAAAACGGCCCCCGCAGGAGCTCTGCGGAGGCCGTTTCCAGATGTCGGCGGTGGCGCCGGCCGCTGGTTAGCGCGGCCGGCGTCAGGGGCCGGTTTACCGGTGGTGCTTCTGGTGCCGGTGGTGCTTCTGGTGCTTAGCCTTGTAGGCCTTGTAGGCCTTCAGGAGGGCCGCGCTGTTCGGCGGATCGTCGATCTGCGCGACGCTCGTCGGAATCGGCCGGAGCGCCGATGATCGGTCCGGTGAACGCGCCCGGTCGGAGCTGCAGCGCGGTCACGTTCGTGATCCCGGACGGCGAGTACTGCAACGTCACCGCCAGCGGGCCGGGTCCGGCCGAGCTGTTGTAGGACACCGACGTCGGCGTGATCGCCACCGGCAGGCCCTGCGCCGTGAACGGCACGATGTCGGCCAGCACCGGAGCGGCGGACAGCCGATCGTCGAGGTTCACGATGACCTGACCATTGCTGTGGTTGATCGAGACGCCGAACGAATCCGGCGCGGTCGTGAAACCGGCGCCGAACGCGCCCGCGTTATCGCCGATGTTCGCGCCTCCGGGCAGGCTCGTTCCGGTCGCCGTGAGGTTGTCGGCGGCGATTGCTGCGCCTGGCAGAGCGAATCCTTCGACGGCGAACTCGGCCCGGCTTGACAGGTTGCCAGAGTACGTCGCTGTGATCTGGTTCGGCGCGGTCAGTGTCGCCCCGGTCGACGCCAGGACGTTGCCGTTCGCCAGCTCGGCGAAGAATCGGAGCTCCGCCGACGATCACGTTCTTGTCGAACGTGAACACGATCTGGTCGTTGTTCGACCCCAGCGCCGCCGAGGTCAGATCCGGGCGGCTGGTTGCGCACGGGCTCGCGCAGTTCGGCATCACCGTCGACTGGCCGATCGCGAACGAGCCGGGGTCCTGGTCCGCAGACACGGCACCGGGCAACGTGCCCGGCCCGCGCAGCGGCTCCAACCGTGGCGCCGCACGCCGGGTTGAACGGATCGTGACGGTCGTCGAGTCGTTGCCGCCGATCGTCGTCGCGCCCGTGCAGACTGGCCCGCGGCCGTCTCGAAGAAGAACCCGCCGACGTTATTCACGTGTGCGCTCTTGTCGAACACGAACGTCAGCGAATTCGTTGACAGGTGGACGCTGTCGGGCACGAGCACGCCAACCAGGTTCGGCGCCGTCGTCACGCCGGTGGTGCCGGAGTGGCTGGTCGAGCCGGTCAGCGCGACCGAGTCAGCCAGGTTCGGGGTGGCCGGGCTGTTGGCCGTGACCGTGCCGGCCGCGACCGTGAGGTACGTGTACTGGTTCTCGTCGGACAGCGCTGCGGAGTTGTAGAACACGACCTCGCAGTTGGGGTTGTTCTGATCCAGCGAGAAGCTCACCGAGCCCAGACGTGTTGCTGGCCCGGTAGCCGCCGAGCGTGAACCCGGTGGTTCCGCCTGCGGTCTTGATCGTCTTGTCAAAGCACACCTGGACGGCGTTCGAGACGCCGTCGAAGTCAAGTGTGGCGCTGCGTAGGTTGGGCACTCCGGTGAACTGGGCCGGGGTCGCGCCCGCCAGGGCCGCCTGGGCTGCCCCAGTTACGACCAGCGGGAACACCAGCACAGCCAAGCCGACCGCCAGACGCGACCCGAAGCCGCGCATCAGTCGATGAGACATACGAAGAACATCCTCCTTTGAGGGGATCGAGCCGGCGTTTTGCCGCCGGCGGACAAGGCCAAGCTCCGGTACCCGGGACCAGCCATCGATAGAACTTTCGGTCCCGACGGGCTCACCCATGTCAGTGAGCCGCCCCCGCGTACGCTGAACGGTCTCGTACGCAGCAGCACCTCCTTAACAGCCTGGAGCACAGAGTTATAACGGGTCAGGGCGCCGAAAAGTTGCGAAGAGTTGCGGGGCGTGGCGACGAGAACGCGTCCGGGGGCGCCCGGCCGCGCCGAGCGACAAAACGGCCCCCGCAGGAGCTCCGCGGAGGCCGTTTGCAGATGTCGGCGGTGGCGCCGGCCGCTGGTTAGCGCGGCCGGCGCCGGGTACCGGCTTACCGGTGGTGCCGGTGGTGCTTCTGGTGCTTCTTCTGAATGGCCTTGTAGGCCTTCAGGATCGCCGCACTATTCGGCGGATCGTCGATCTGCGGCACGCTCTGGCTGTCGGCCAGAACTGTGCTGAACGGCGTCGCGCAGGTGCCGCCGGACGGGCACGGGCCGATGAACCCGCCCTGCCCGATCGCCAGCGCAGTCGCGTTGGTGATCCCGGACGGCGAGTACTGCAACGTCACCGCCGTGGGGCCGGGTCCGGCCGAGCTGTTGAACGACTCGGACGTCGGCGCGATCGCGATCGGCAGACCCTGAGCGGTGAACAGCGTCAGCGCGCCCGGGTTCACGGACGGAGATCCGGTCGTCGAGGTTCACGATGACCTGACCGTTGGTGTGGTTGATCGAGACGCCGAACGAGTCCGGCGCGGTCGTGAACCCACCGGCGAACGCACCCGCATTACCACCGATGTTGGAGGCGCCCGGTAGGCCCTCCCCGCTGGCTGCCACTGGGTTATCAGCGGCGTGCACTGCACCGAGCGCGACGGCGCCCTCGACCGCGAACTCGGCCTTGTTGGCCAGGTTCCCGGCGAACGTCGCCGTTACCTGGTTCGGTGCGGTCAGCGTCGTCCCGGTCGGAATCAGGATGTTGCCGTTGGCCAGCTCCGCGCCGAAGAAGTTCGGAGGGGCGGTGATGACCACGTTCTTGTCGTAGGTGAAGACAAGCTGGTCCTGATTCGACCCGAGCGCCGCCGAGATCAGATCCGGGTGGCTGGTCGGGCATGGACTCGCGCAATTGGGCATCACTGCCGCCGCCACGAGATTGGAAAACGGATTGCCTACGTCCTGATCGGCGGTGATGGCGCCGGGGACTACCAAGAGCCCGACCCGGACAGCCTGGCCGACCGTGGCCGTGCCCAGCCCCGCGATGCAGCCTGTGCTCGGCGGGCCGCCGAAACCAATCGTGACCGTGGTCGAGTCGTTGCCTCCTAGGATGGCCTGCCCCGTGCACACGCTCCCCGCGGCGCTCTCGAAGTAGAACTCCGTCGGGTTAGCGATGTGCGCGCTCTTATCGAACACGTAGGTCAGCGAGTTCGTCGACAGGTGAACACTGTCGGGAACCAGCACGCCCACCAGGTTCGGGAGGGTCGTTACGCCGGTCGTGCCGAGTGGCTGGTCGAGCCGGTCAGCGCGACCGAGTCGGCCAGGTTCGGCGTCGCCGGGCTGTTGGCGGTAACGGTGCCGGCCGCGACCTTGAGGAACGTGTACTGGTTCTCATCGGACAGCGATGCCGAGTTGTAGAACACGACCTCGCAGTTGGGGTTGTTCTGATCCAGCGAGAAGTTCACCGAGTTCAGCAGGTTGCCGGCCCGGTAGCCGCCGAGCTGGAAGCCGGTCGTCTCCCGACGCGGTCTTGATCGTCTTGTCAAAGCACACCTGGACGGCGTTCGAGACGCCGTCGAAGTCAAGGGTCGCACTGCGTAGGTTGGGCACGCCGGTGAACTGGGCCGGGGTTGCGCCCGCCAGGGCTGCCTGGGCTGCGCCAGACACCACCAGCGGGAACGCCAGCACAGCCAAGCCGACCACCGCACGCGACCCGAGGCCGCGCATCAGTCGATTGGACATAGGAAGAACACCCCTTACTGGGTTGAGTTGGTCGCCTGGGCGCCCATCCCGGTCCGAGACAGCCCCAGCGTCCCCATCATCCTCGCGTCTGTGCGCGAACGTGTCAAGCGTCGCAAATCTCGCCCGCGCTTTGACGGCTCAGTGCCGTGGCGCGTGCTGGTACCGCGGGACTGGGGCAAAAAAACGGCCCCCGCAGGAGCTCTGCGGAGGCCGTTCTCAGTTTCGGCGGTGGCGCCGGCCGCGGGTTGCGCGGCCGGCGTCAGGGGCCGGTTTACCGGTGGTGCCGGTGGTGCTTCAGGTGCCGGTGCTGCTTGGCCTTCCAGGCCTTGTAGGCGTGCAGGATGGCCGCGCTGTTCGGCGGATCGTCGATCTGCGGCACGCTCTGGCTGTCGGGCAGATTGCGCTGTACTGCCGTCGTGCAGGTGCCGCCGGCCGGGCATGGGCCGGTGAAGGCGCCCTGTCCGATCCGCAGCGCGGTCGCGTTGGTGATCCCGGATGGCGAGTACTGCAGGGTCACCGCCAGCGGGCCGGGTCCGGCCGAGCTGTTGAACGACTCCGAGGTCGGCGCGATCGCGATCGGCAGACCCTGGGCGGTGAACAGCGTCAGCGCGGCCGGGTTGACGCCGGAGATCCGGTCGTCGAGGTTCACGATCACCTGACCGTTGGTGTGGTTGATCGAGACGCCGAACGAGTCCGGCGCGCTCGTGAACCCATCGGCGAACGCGCCAGCGTTGTCGCCGATGTTCGCGGTCCCGGGCAGGCTCAGGCCACTGGCCGTGAGGTTGTCGGCGGCGAACGTCGTTCCGATGTCGGCCCACGCCTCAACGGCGAACTCGGCCTTGTTCGACAGATCACCCGAGTACGTCGCCGTGACCTGGTTCGGCGCGGTCAGCGTCGCACCAGTCGAAGCGATTTGTTGCCGTTCTCCAACTCCGCAAAGAAGTGGGTCTGGCTGACTCACGACAACGTTCTTGTCGTAGGTGAACACGATCTGATCGTTGTTAGCCCCCAAAGCCGCCGAGGTCAGGTCAGGACGGCTGGTCGCGCACGGACTCGCGCAGTTCGGCAGCACCGTCCATTCCGTCGGCGAGTCGAACGGCGTCCCCAGATCCTGGTCGGCGAACACCGCGTCGTTTCCGCCGAGCGGTTCCAGGTTCTCCTCGCCGGCCCGCACCGCATCGGCGACCGTGGCCGTGCCGGTCGAGCACGCCGGGGCGAACCCGACCGTGATCGTGTTCGAGTCCTGGCCTCCGAGCAGCACCGCGCCGTGGCAAAGCTGGCCTGCCGCTGTCTCGAAGAGAAATTGCCCGACGTGGTTGACGAACGTGGTCCGGTCGAACACGTACGTCAGCGAGTTCGTCGACAGGTGCACGCTGTCTGGCACGAGCACGCCGACCAGGTTCGACTGAGCCGTCACCCCGGTCGTGCCGTCATGGCTGGTCGAGCCGGTCAGCGCGACCGAGTCGGCCAGGTTCGGGGTCGCTGGGCTGTTGGCGGTAACCGTGCCGGCGGTGACCTCGAGGAATGTGTACAGGTTCGGATCGGACAGCAACTCGAGGGTAGAACACGACCTCGCAGTTGGGGTTGTTCTGATCCAGCGAGAAGTTCAGCGAGTTCAACAGGTTCGCCGCTCGGTAGCCGCCGAGCATGAATCCGGTCGTCCCCGACGCGGTCTTGATCGTCTTGTCGAAGCAGACCTGGACGGCGTTCGAGACGCCGTCGAAGTTGATCGTGGCGCTGCGGAGATTCGGCACGCCGGTGAACTGCGCCGGGGTCGCGCCCGCTAGAGCCGCCTGGGCTGCCCCAGTCACCAAGAGCGGGAACGCCAGCACAGCCAAGCCGACCGCCAAACGCGACCCGAGGCCGCGCATCAGGCGATTGGACATAGGAAAGAAGACCCCCTACTGGGTTGAGTTGTTAGCCAGGGCAGCCAATCCCGGTCCGAGACAGCCCCCATCGTTACCAACATCTTCACGTTTGTCCCGGCGCGTGTCAAGCGTCACAAGCGGTGGCGCACTGCAGCCTGTGGCTCCGTGGGCGCGTGCACCGCCGGCTCGGGAGCAAGAAAACGGCCCCCGCAGTGTCTGCGGAGGCCGTTCTCAGGTCGAGGTGGCGCCGGTCGCGGTCAGCGCGACCGGCGCCGTGGCCGGACTACCGGTGGTGCCGGTGGTGCCGGTGGTGCTTCTGGTGCTTCTTTTGGCTTGGCCTTCATGGCCTTGTAGGCCTTGCAGGATGGCCGCGCTGTTCGGCGGGTCGTCGATCTGCGGCACGCTCTGCTGATCGTGTCGACGTACGGAGCTGATCACCGGACCGGTGAACGCGCCCTGGTTGAACTGCAGCGCGGTCACGTTGGTGATCCCCGACGGCGAGTACTGCAGGGTCACCGCGATCGGGCCGGGACCGGCCGAGCTGTTGTAGGACACCGACGTCGGCGCGATCGCCACCGGCAGGCCCTGTGCCGTGTACGGCACGATGTCGCCCAGCACGGGGGCGGCGGAGAGCCGGTCGTCGAGGTTCACGATGCACCTGACCGTTGGTGTGGTTGATCGAGACACCGAACGAATCCGGCGCGGTCGTGAACCCGGCGCCGAACGCGCCGGCGTTATCGCCGACGTTGGCGGTGCCGGGCAGGCTGGCTCCGCCGATAGTGCCGGGTTGTCCGCGGCGAACGCGGCGCCAAGGGCGGCTGCCGCCTCGACGGCGAACTCGACCTTGTTCGACAGGTTGCCGGAGAACGTCGCCGTGACCTGGTTGGCCCCGGTCAGCGTCGCCCCGGTCGACGTCACGATGTTGCCGTTCGCCAGCTCGGCGGTGTACCCGCGTCGGGCCGCCGGCAATCACGTTCTTGTCGAATGTGAACACGATCTGGTCCTGGTTTGACCCCAGCGTCGCCGACACGAGGTCGGGGTGGCTGGACGCGCACGGGCTCGCGCAGTTCGGCAGCACGGTCGACTCCGTCGGAGCCGTGTACGGCGACTTCGGGGCCGCGCCCGAGGATCCTGGTCGGCGTAGACGCCGCCGGCAAACACGCCGGCCCGCTGCGCCTGGCCGACCGTGGCGTTGCCCAGTCCGGCGACGCAGACCGGGCTGAAGGCGATCGTGACCGTGGTCGAGTCCTGGCCTCCGAGTGGCGCCGCCCCGGTGCCGAAGCACAGGCTCCCGGCCGCCGTCTCGAAGAAGAAGTCGGCCGTGAGCTCGACCACGTGCGTGCTCTTGTCGAACACGTAGGTCAGCGAGTTCGTCGACAGGTGGACGCTGTCGGGAACGAGCACGCCGACCAGGTTCGGCTGGGTGGTCACGCCGGTGGTGCCGGAGTGGCTGGTCGAGCCGGTCAGTGCGACCGAGTCGGCCAGGTTCGGGGTGGCCGGGCTGTTAGCGGTAACCGTGCCCGCCGTCGACCTCGAGGAACGTGTACTGCTTCGGGTCCTTCAGCCCGGCCGGGAAGAACACGACCTCGCAGTTCGGCGTTGTTCTGATCCAGCGAGAACGTGGATCGAGTCCACCAGGTTCCCGGCCCGGTAGCCGCCGAGCCGGAAGCCGGTCGTCCCCGAAGCGGTCCTGATCGTCTTGTCAAAGCACACTTGGACGGCGTTCGAGACGCCGTCGAAGTTGATGGTTGCGCTGCGTAGGTTGGGCACGCCGGTGAACTGCGCCGGGGTCGCGCCCGCCAAGGCTGCCTGGGCTGCGCCAGACACCAACAGCGGGAACGCCAGCACGCTCAAGCCGACCACCAAACGCGACGAAAGGCCGCGCTTCAGTCGATGAGACATATGAACAACTTCCTCCTTAGGGGGTTTGCCGGCTCGGACGCCGACGGACAAGGCCATGCTCCCGGCCCCGGAACAGGCATCGATACAGCCGTGGATTGGCGTGCTCCCCTGTCAGGCGAGCCGCCCCGGATACAATGAACCTACTCCTACCCGGTTGATGCCTGCTTCACACCTGGACTGACAGAGGTTATAACGGGTCCCGGCATGCAAAAGTTGCGCAAGGCTGCTGCCGAGCGCACGGTGCCATCGGGCCTCGGCCGCGGCCAGCGCGCACCCTGGGTGGGGGTGGTAGGCTCGCCCGGGGTCCCAGGTCACCATGAACGAGAGGGGAACGGTGCGATGACGTTGCGATGGAGCTTGCAAGGCAGAGTTCGGCGGGGGCCGTCGAGGAGGAGAACGTCACGGTGGGGGCTCGGCGCCGTCGCCAGCTCCCTGGCGCTGGTCGCGCTTCCGACCGGTGCCGCCCAGGCGGCACCGGGTGCGATCGTGTCCTCCGCGGCATTGGGCACGAACACGGCTCTGTTCGGAAGCGCTGCGGAGGCCGACGGCTCAGCCGTCGTAGCCGGCGTATCAGGCGGACGGGTGTTCGTCGAGCACCTCAACGCCTCCGGACACGTGGATCGCACCTACACGGGGCCCGCCGGATACGCTCGCGCGGTCGCGGCCGAGGCCAACGGCGATGTCGTCGTCGCGGGGTCGACCGGCAGTTCGATGCTCGTCGAGCGGCTCACCTCGAGCCTCTCGCCCGATCATTCCTTCGGCTCCGGGGGCGTGGCTACCGCATTCGCGGGGCAGGCCGGCATCGCCAACGCGGTGGGGATCGAGTCTGACGGCAGCGTCGTCGCCGCGGGCCAAGTCGGCGCGGGCACCACGCTCGTCGGCGCGGCGCGATTCAGCGCCACAGGCGGGGTCGAGTGGGCCAACAGCATCAACCTCGGAGCTGACTCGGTCGCGAACGGCCTCGCCGTCCAGCCGAACGGCGCGATCGTGCTTGCCGGCAGTCAACGGGGCAGCACGCTTCAGGTCACCAATGGCCTGATCGCTCGGTTGACGCCGACCGGGGCGCTCGACTCGAGCTTCGCCGGCAGCGGCGGAGAGATCTACTTCTTCCCCAATACCGGCTACACCTCGTTCAACGCAGTCGTGCTGCAGTCCAACGGCCAGATCGTGGCCGTCGGCGCCGAGACGGGCGGGCCTTCAGCGATCTTCGTCCGTTACAACTCGAACGGCTCCCGTGACGGAAGCTTCGCGGGCGGCGTGGCGTCTCTGTCCGCTTCCCAGAACCTGAACCTCAAGGAGAACCCGTACGGCGCTTACGGCGCCGCGATCGCGGCCGGCGGCAGGATCGTCGGCGCGGGCAACTTCGTCTCGGGCGGCGTCGAGGTTGACGCAGCGCTTTACGCGGTGAGCTCGGGCGGCGCGGCTGACCCCGGACTGACCGGGGGCGCAGGGGAGATATCCGGCGGGCCGGGCGTCCTGCGGCAGCCGGACGGCGGTGGGGCGACGCCGGTGGAGCTGTGCGGGCTCACCGTCACAGCCAGCGGGAACCTGGTGGCGGTCGGCGAGACGATCTCCTCGTTCAACGACACGAACCCGTGCACGGTCCGCAGCGGATCCTCTGGGTTCGAGGTCACGTACGCGGGCTTTGGTCCTGTCCCGATCCACCTGCCGGGAGGCGGTGGCGTCACGTCGCTGAAGCTGTCGGTCAGTGGCGTGAGCGGTTCCTACAAGGACAAGACCGTCAGCAAGAGCGGCGTGAAGTTCAAGGCCTCGTGCAACGAGGCGTGCAAGCTCAGCGCGTCGCTGGTGCTCAGCGGCTCGAACGCGAAGAAGCTGAAGCTCAAGTCGACAGTCAGGAAGTGCAAGAAGTCGCACGGCAAGAACGTGTGCAAGAAGACCACCGGGTACTTCCAGCTGACGCTCTCCTCGAGCTCAGCGAAACTGTCGGGCTCGGGAAGCCACACGTTCACGCTGAAGCTCAAGAGCTCGTACATGAAGGCGATCGAACGCGTCAAGAGTGTCTCGGTGACTGTGCAGGTGACCGCGACGCCGACCGCCACCGGTAAGAGCTCAACGTCGAAGAAGACGGTGACGTTCAAGCGGTGAGGAAATGAAGTTCCGCAGCGCACTGCCGACCCTATGCACGGCGTTGCTCGCCTCCCTCATCGGGGCGGGCAGCGCCGCCGCACAGCCCGGCGACCTCGATCCCAGCTTCGGCTCCGGCGGCATCATGGGCGCCGGCGCGCAGCTGCTGGGCGTCGCGGTGGAGCCGGACGGCAGTGTCGTGGCAGCCGGGCAAGCCGGCGGCCGGGCAGTCGTTGACCGCTTCAGTCCGGCCGGCCAGCTCGAGGGCTCCTGGGCGGGACCGGGCGGGTACGCGCGGGGAATCGCGGTTGAAGCCAACGGCGACGTGGTCGTCTCCGGCCAGGGCAACGGCGCGCTGTTCGTGGCCCGGCTGAGCGCCGTCGCTCGCCCCGGACGGGAGCTTCGGCTCCGGGGGCATTGCCACTGCGCTGCCGGGCGGAGCGGGATACGGCGTCGCGCTCGAGCCGGACGGGAGCGTTGTCGCCGCGGGATCGGGCGCCGGATTCGACGTCGCGCGGTTCAGCGCCTCAGGCGCGGTGGAATGGGCCAACGCGTACAACTTCGGCGACTTTTCGTTTGCCCGGGGCGTGGCGGTGCAATCCGACGGCAAGATCGTCGTCGTCGGCCAGCAGCGGCCGGGGCCCACGCATCAGGTCATCAACGGCGTGATCGCCCGGCTGAATCCGGACGGGGGTCTCGACTCCGGCTTCGCCTCTGGCGGGGCTACGATCTTCTTCTACCCGAACACCGGCTACACGTCGTTCAGCGCGGTGGCGGTGCAGACCGACGGCCGAATCGATGTCGCCGGGGTCAGCGCCGGCGGCCCGACAGCCATCTTCGTCCGCTACGACGCGAACGGGTCGCTCGATGGGAGCTTCGGGTCTGGAGGTTCCGCGGGGCTCCCCGCGGGCCAGAACATCACGACGCCGGGCGCGGCGCTCGGCCCCTACGGGATCGCGATCGCCGGCGGCGGCAGGATCGTCTCTGCCGGGGCATTCGGCAATACCGGCACGGGCGTCGACGCGGCTGAATGGGCGGTGACCTCGACGGGCGCTGTCGCCACCGACTTCGCCGGCTCGGGCATCGCGCTCGGCCCCGATGGCGCGCGTCGAGGCCTGTGCCGTGGCGGTCGCCCCCGACGGCAGCATCGTCGCCGCCGGAGACACTGTCAGCTCGTTCCCCGACACGGCGCCCTGCACGCCAGGATCGTCGGGTGCCGGGTTCGTCTCACGCCGGGTGGGATATGGCCCGCCGCCTGCGCCCGTCACGACCTCGGGCGCGGCTCCATCGGTGAGTACCGGAAGCGCCACCGGGGTCAGGGCGAGCTCTGCGACCCTCAACGGTTCGGTCAGCCCGAACGGCCTCACCACGAGCTATCACTTCGATTACGGGCGTACGACTTCGTACGGCTCGAGCACGGGATCGGGATCGCTGGCGGCCGGGGACAGCTCGGACAGCGTCTCCAAGGGGTTGTCGGGGCTGGCCGCGTCGACCACTTATCACTACCGGCTGGTGGCGACCAACTCCGACGGAACCACGGTCGGCGCCGACCAGACGTTCAAGACCGCGGCGCCGCCGCCGGCGCTCACAGTTGGACTGCACGGCATCTCCTCTTCGTACCGGATCGCGTCGGTCCTCGCGCACGGCCTGCCCTTCAAGGTGAGTTGCGGCAGGGCGTGCTCGGTACGTGCTTCCCTACTCGTTTCGGCGAAGCTGGCCAAGCGGCTCGGTCTCGGGAGCCGGCAGACGGCGATCGCCACCGGCTCGGCGTCGATCCGCCGCGCCGGCACCCTGAAGCTGACGCTCCACTTCACCTCCAAGGCTCGCAAACCGGTCGGCGGGGCCTCCGGTCTGGCCGTCACGCTGCGCGTCACGGCGACGCCGGTCGGCGGGGGGAGCGCGCGGACGTCCAGCAAGGCCCTCACGCTGAAACGCTGAGGGGGCTCGGCCCCGCGGTGACCGTTCTAGAACGGGCGCTCAGACGGATCGATCTTCGGGACCTCCGAGGCGATCCGCTGCATGACCATGTAGAAGCGCACGACCTCCGGATAGACGACCGGCTTGCCACTGGTGACCAGCGCCGCGGAGACCCCGCGCTCGGGGTCGGCCCAGCCCATGATGTTGATCAGCCCCAGGTGGCCGAAGGCGAGGTCGGTGTCGAGCCCGAACAGACTCACCACCTTCGCCCCGAGCATCAGCCCATAGCTGAACCGCGTCGGGAACAGGAGCGTGTGGTCGAGCTCCATCCTCGACTGCTCGGTCAGCGCGCGGCGCAACGTTGCCGGCGACATCACTCGCACGCCCTCGAGCTCGCCGCCACAGCGGAAGATCTCGAAGAACCGGCTCAGCTCGTTGGCGCTGGTCATCACGCTCGCGGCGGGAACCACCGAGGTCAAGAAGCGCGGGTCGTTGGACAGCTCGACTGCCTCGTCGAGCGGCCGTCCGAGCGCGCGGGAGACGAGCAGCGATAACGGTGGAAGCAGCGGCGCGCCGGTGACGTAGGAACGGCCGACCGTGTCGACGTCCTCGGCGGCGACGCCGTAGTTGCCCCAGCGAAAGCCGAGCGGCCCGAGAATCTCCTCCGCGATCACCTCGCGAAGGTTGCGGTTGGTCGCGCGCGCGACGACCTCGCCGAGGATGAAGCCGCCCGTCACCGCGTGGTAGGCGAGCAGCGTGCCGGGGGCGCTGCTGGGCTTGGTATCGCAGATCTTCTCGAGGATGAACTCGCGGTCGCCGATCCGCTCGAGATCCAGCAGTTCGCGGGGAAGGCTCGCTACGCCGGCGCGGTGCGCGAGCACGTGGCCGATCGTCGTACCTTCCTTGCCGTGGCGCCCGTACTCCGGGATGAAGTCGGTGACGCGGTCGTCGAGATCGAAGGCGCCCCGCTCGGCGAGCATGTGAACGACTAGCGCCGTGATCCCCTTCGAGGTCGAGTACACGCAGAACGGGGTGTCCGTCGTGGCCAGCACCTTCGGCGTGTCCTTGTCGTCATCCGGGCCATTCCCGCGTGCGTGGCCGATCGCGCGGTCGAGCACGATGTGACCATTGCGGCGGACGCACAGCTGCAGCGCCGGATGGACGCCAGCGCGAAACAACGACACCGCGGCGTCCCAGATCCGGTCCACCTGCTCTGGCTCGAGGCCGGCCATGCCGGCAGCCGCCTCGGCGGCGACCGTCGTGATCGGATCGAGGTCGCGCGGGACGTGGATCCGCCTCAGCGGGTCGGGGATCAGCGGCAGGCGGGGGAGCGTGGGCATCGCGGCGGCGGGAGTCTAGGGTTCCGGGGCATGAAACTTCTTTCCACACTGAAGATGTATGCCCAGCGCACGCCGAAGCTTTCCGAATCCACCGATCTGTACGCCCACAAGGTCAGGTTGCTCGATGGCGGCGAGCTCGAGCTGGAGTCGCTGCGCGGTAACCCGACGTTGATCGTGAACACCGCGTCGAAGTGCGGCTTCACCCCGCACTACGCCGGGCTGCAGGCGCTGTACGACCGCTACCACGACCGCGGTTTCCAGCTGCTCGGGTCCCCATCGGCTGACTTCGCCGACCAGGAGTTCGACGACGCGTCCGAGATCGCCAACTTCTGCGAGCAGAACTATGGCGTCAGGTTCCCGCTGACCGAGCGGACCTCCGTCCGCGCCGATCCGTCTCCGTTATGGCGGGACCTCGCCCAGCAGCCGGGATCCGGGCCGCCGGTGTGGAACTTCACGAAGTACCTGGTGGGCGCGGACGGCAAGCTGATCGCGCGCTGGGCGACCAACGTCAAGCCGGAGGACCCGAAGATCGTCGCGGCGATCGAGACGGCGCTCGTGAGCTGACGGCGCGCCGTGCTGACCAGCGATCTGCTCGCGTTCGTGCGGGCTTCACTACCCGCGCCGCCGCTGCGCGTTCTCGAGATCGGGGCGGGCGACGGTGAGCTCGCGGAGGCGCTTCGCGGTGCCGGTTACGAGGTCACCGCGATCGACCCCGGCGCCGAGGATGGGAGCGGGGTGGAGCCGGTGGCGCTGCTTGACGCCGGCGGCGAGTTCGACGCCGCCGTCGCCGTGGTTTCGCTGCACCACGTCGAGCCGCTAGAGCGGTCGTGCGAGCACCTGGCGGCGCTGTTGCCCGCCGGCGCCCCGCTCGTTGTCGACGAGCTCGACGCCGAGCGCTACGACGAGCGCGCGGCGGAGTGGTGGCTGGCGCAGCGCCGCGCACTCGGCTTCACGGAGGAGCACGACGGGGCGGCGATGGTGAGCCGGCTGCGCGAGCATGTCCACCCACTTTCGGTGGTGCGCTCCGCTCTGTCGCGGTGGTTCGAGCTCGGTGAACCGATCCCGGTCGCGTACCTGCACCGCTGGTACCTGGCGCCGAGCCTCAGAGATCCCGAGCTCGAGCTGATCGCCGACGGCCGGCTTCCCGCGGTCGGTGCCCGCTTCATCGCGGTCCGGAGGTCGTGAGCCCCTGCGCTCAGGCCTTGCCGTTGCGCTCGCGGTGCTCGCAGCCCGGCCAGCAGCACGGCCGGCGCATGCCGTCGTTCAGCTCTTCGATCGTGCGGCGGATGCGACGTTCTCTGGTCGGCTGCTGCTTGGCCGACTCGACCCAGCAGATGAACTCGTTGCGGGCCAGCGGGGTGATGTCCTTCCACGCACCGAGCGCCGTGTTCTGCGCGACCAGCGCGGTGCGCAGGTCGATGGGCAGCTCGTGCACCACCCCACCGGGCACACGCTCACTGCTCATCGTCCGATCCTACAGCCGAGCCGCGCAGCGTGAGGAGCGGAGAGGGAGGGATTCGAACCCTCGATGGACGAAACCGCCCATACCGGTTTTCGAGACCGGCGCATTCAACCGCTCTGCCACCTCTCCGGCGAAGCGGGCCTCAACGTTAGAGGGTCTGGCTTGGCGCTGTGGTGTCAGCGGCGGGTGGCGAAGAAGCCCTGCAGCAGCTCGGCGCTGTCGGCCGCGAGCAGCCCGCCCTGAACGACCGGGTTGTGGTTGAGCCGCGGTTCGCCGAAGACATCCAGAGCGCTTCCGGCCGCGCCGGCCTTCGGGTCGGCGGCGCCGTAGATGACGCGCGGGATCCGGGCCAGGACGATCGCGCCGGCGCACATCGCGCATGGCTCGAGCGTCACGTACAGGACCGCGTCGAGCACCCGCCAGCTACCGAGCGTCCGGGCGGCTTCGCGCAACGCGATCATCTCGGCGTGGGCCGTCGGATCCGCGCGCATCTCACGCTCGTTGTGGCCAGAGCCGATCAGCTCGCCGTCGTGGACGACAACGGCGCCGATCGGCACATCGTCGTGCTCGAGCGCCCGTTCGGCCTCGCGCAGCGCAAGCCGCATGAAGTACTCGTCGCGGGGGAAGAAATGCGCGCTCAACGGCGAACCGAAATCATCTGGAGAGAAACTTCCGTACTCCGATGATGTCTTAAGCCGGTGGGCGTGACGCTAAACCCCCTCAGCCTGCGCGCAGCGCGTGCCTCGCTCACCGTGTTGGCGGCGACACTGCTCGTGCTCGCGATCGCGCCGGCGGTGAGCCGCGCCGCCGATTACGTCCCGGGGGAGGTCGTGGTCGGCTACGCCCCGCGAGAGGCGGTCAAGATCTCGGCCGACATCGCGACCGTGGCCCGTGCCACTCACACCGCCACGCCGCGTACGGTCGCCACCCAACCGGCGCAGACGTTCAAGGTGCTGAAACTACCCAGGGGCGTGACGATGGCCGCCGAGATCGCCCGGCTCCGCCGGCAGCCTGGTGTTGCCTACGCCGTTCCCGACTACATCGCTCACGCGACCGGCTCGTTCATCCCCAACGACCCGGGTCGCTCGCGGACGGCGGGCGGTTGGGAGAAGATGCAGTGGAACTTCCTCCCGGGTGCGGGCGTCAACGCGCCGGAGGCCTGGGCGAACCTGATTGCCGATCACCGGGCCGGGGGCCGCGGCGTGACGATTGCGGTGCTCGACACGGGCATCGCCTACCGCAACTGGGGGCGGTTCCGGAAATCGCCTGACTTCACGAACACACGCTTCGTCGCGCCCCACGATTTTGTCGCCACCGACCCTGAGCGCTGCGACAGGGCCGTCAAGGGCGATCCGGAGTCCCCGCGGTATCCGCTCGACCGCGTGGGCCACGGGACCTTTGTCGCCGGCGAGCTGGCCGAGTCGACCAACAACCACACCGGGCTGACCGGGCTCGCCTACGGGGCGACGATCATGCCGGTCCGCGTGCTCGACGCGTGCAGCGACGGCGACGCCAGTTCGATCGCCAGCGGGATCCGCTGGGCCGTCGTCCACCACGCCAAGATCATCAACCTCAGCCTCGAGTTCCAGCTGGGCCTGACGTCCTCCGACATTCCGAACATCATCGACGCACTCCATTACGCCCAGCGCCGAGGGGTTGTCGTCGTAGCGGCGGCCGGCAACGAGGGAGTGTCGGAGCTCGCCTACCCGGCCGCAGCTCCGGAGGTGATCTCCGTCGGGGCGACGACGCGCGATCGCTGCATCGCCGGCTACTCGAACGACGGTCCCCGGCTCGACCTGGTCGCACCCGGCGGCGGCGATGATTCGTCGACCAGCTCGGACCCGAACTGTCACCCGGCCCGCTCGTTGCCCAACATCAACCAGCTCACGCTGCTGAGCCCCGCACACCCCGGGAGGTTCGGATACCCGTCCGACGTCTATGGGACTTCGATGTCGACGCCTGAGGTGGCGGGGACGGCGGCACTGATCGTCGCCAGCCGGGTGCTCGGCGCCAGCCCGACCCCGGCCCAGATCCTGGCTCAACTCGAACGGACGGCCACGCCGCTCGGCGGCCGCGCACCGAACTCGGACTACGGCTACGGCCTCGTCAACGCGGGCGCGGCGACCGCTCCGATCGCCACGGCGGCTAGGTAGTCCGGACGATCAGCACCGAGCAGGGCGCGTGGTGCGAGACCTTGTTCGGGACCGACCCGAGCAGAAACCGCTTCGCGCCCGTCATGCCGCGGTTGCCCACGACGATCAGGTCGGACCGCTGCTCCTCGGCCACGTCGAGGATCGCGTCGGCGGCGTCTCCCTGCCGCGCGAACGTCTCGACCTGTCCTAGCCCGGCGGACTCAGCGTCGCTCTTGGCCTGCTGAAGGACTTCGAGCACATCCTCGCGCGGGCTGACCATCCATTGCGCATCCTCGGGCATCTCGATCTTCTCGCTGCGTAGCCGCTGCTCGGAGACCGGCTCATACGCACTGACGATCTGCAGCCGGGCGCCGAGTTGCACGGCGAGGTCGATCGCGTGCCGGACGGCGGTGGTGGCCGTATCGGACCCATCGGTGCCGACGACGATCGAGGCGAACATCGCGGGCGATGCTAGCCAGATCCCTCGTTCGACCACCCTGCGGCCGCGAAACCAACCATCTAGCCTCACGAGCCCGTGCCCCGCAGCTGGATCATCATGCAAGCCCTGATCGTCGTGTTCGTTGTCGCCGGCATCGTCGTCGCGATCGTGAAGCTGGTGGCGCCGAGCTCCGGATACGTATCGGTGGCGGTGACGCCGACATCTCCCGCAGAGCCATCGGTGGCCACGATCAGTGCGGTGGCTCCGTTCACCTCCTCGCAGGGGGACGCCCTGCCGGGTCTGCCCAGCTCGATCGACGTGACGCTTCAGCAGGGCTTCGCCTCGACGGCCACGACCGCGGTGACGTCGCTGTGCGCGACGGCGCAGGCCTCGTCTGCGAGTTGCCCGCCGGCCAGCAACGCCGGGCACGGGGAGCTCGACCTGAGCGTCAACGGCCAGGCGCGGCGGCTGCCGCTCTTGCTGTACATCGGGCGGCCGACGCGCCCCCACGACACCGCCACGATTTTGATGACCGCCGGTGGGCGGCTGGTGGACACCGCGCGGCTGTTCAGCTCCCCCGGTGGAGGGCTCGAGCTGCTCACCGCGCCGCTTGCCTTCACGGCACAGGCGACCTTCGACAAGCTGCTCCTGGTGCTGGGCATACAGCGGACGGCGAAAAGGGCCGGCGGGCACGCGACGCTCCGCTCGCTGATCTCGAACCCGCCCACCTGCTCGGGCCAGTGGACGGCGCAGGGCACGGTCACATTCCAGAATGGGAGCTTCTCGCAGGCGCTCTCGATTCCCTGCGGGTAACGTCATAGGCCGTGTCGGAGCGGCTCCCACCCGCGCTCGAGACGGTCAGCGACGCAGTCCTGGCCGTAGCGTCGCAGCTGTCGGTGGACGAGGTGCTCCAGCGGCTCGTCCACTCCGCTCGGAAGCTTGTCGGCGCTCGCTACGCCGCGCTCGGGATCCCGGACGGTGAGGGTGGGTTCAGACGGTTCCTCGTCTCGGGCATGACCGATGAGCTGATCGCGTCGCTCGGGCCGCTGCCCCGGACGCACGGGATGCTTGGGGCGATGCTGGAATCGCCGCCGCCGTTTCGCACCACCGACATCCAGCGCGATCCGCGCTTCAGAGGGTGGTGGCCCCGCGGCCACCCCGACATGCACTCCTTCCTCGGTGTGCCGATCGCCAGCTCGAACGGCGTGCTCGGCGCGTTTTACCTGACCGAGAAGGAGGATGGCCACGAGTTCGACGAGACCGACGAACAGCTGATCGAACTGCTGGCGGCGCACGCGGCGATCGCCATCACCAACGCTCGCCTGTATGAGCGCAGTCGCGAGCTGTCGATCCTCGCTGAGCGCAACCGCCTCGCGCTGGAGCTCCACGACGTCGTCAGCCAGAAACTGTTCAGCGTCGTCCTGGCGGCCGAGTCCGCCGGGACGCTGCTGGATCGCGACCCGCCGGAGTCCGGTGCCGCCCGCGCGCAGGTGGGCCGCGTCGGCACGCTGGCCCGTGAAGCGCTCGACGAGCTCCGTTCTCTGATCCTCGGCCTGCGGCCCCCCGGGCTCGAGCAGGACGGGCTCGCCGGCGCGCTGCGCAAGGAGGTCGCGATGCTGGAGCGGGTCCACGGCGTCCCCATCGCGCTCTCGGTGGACGACGGGGTCGACGGGGATACGGACCGCTGCCTCTCCATCCTGCGGATCGCGCACGAGGCGCTCCACAACGCGCTCCGTCACGGCCGCCCCGAGCATGTGAGTGTGTCGCTCGGCCGCACCGACGGCGGGCTCGCGGTCGAAGTCCACGACGACGGGATCGGCTTCGAGCCGACCAGAGCGGAGCTGCGCTCGCGGCACCTCGGGCTGACCAGCATGGAGGAGAGGGCCGGCGAGCTCGGCGGTCGTCTGCAGATCCGCTCGGCGCCCGGCGCCGGCACCACGGTCCGCCTCGAGGTCCCAGACTAGTGCCCATGATCCGCGTGCTGATCGTCGACGACCACGCGGTTGTCCGCGAGGGACTGCGGACCTTCCTTGACCTCCAGGATGGGATCGAGGTAGTCGGCGAGGCGGCCGATGGCGACCAGGGAGTCGCCGAGGCCGAGCGCCTGGCGCCCGACGTGATCCTGATGGATCTGGTGATGCCGAAGCTCGACGGTGTCGGCGCGATGCGCGAGCTGCGCACCCGCACCCCTGAGGCTCGGGTGATCGTGCTCACCAGCTTCCTGGACGACGAACGGCTGATGCCGGCGATCAGCGCCGGCGCCTCCGGCTACCTGCTCAAAGCCGTCGAGCCCGCCGAGCTCGCGCGGGCGATCCGCGCCGCCGCCGCCGGCGACGCGATCCTCGACCCGACGGTCGCCGCGCGCGTCCTCGGCGCGATCGCCGACGGTTCGACCCCGACCGTGCAGGACCGGGAGCGACTGACCCGGCGCGAACATGAGGTGCTGACCCTGCTCGCCCGCGGCCGCTCGAACAAGCGGATCGGGTACGAGCTGGGGATCTCGGAGAAGACGGTTAAGACCCACGTCGGCCACGTGTTCGCGAAGCTCGGGGTCACCGATCGCACCCAGGCGGCGCTGCTCGCAGTGCAGCAGGGGCTCGTCAGCACCGAGTCCTAGGACTAATTGCGCCTGGGAACCGGGACCCGCACGGTCCTACCGTGGAACCCATGCCACTCGCCATCATCACCGGAGCATCACGCGGGCTCGGTCTGGCGCTCGCGCGCGAGCTCGCCGCCCGCCGATACGCGCTCGTCATCGACGCGCGCGGCGCCGCCGAGCTGGAGCGCGCGGCGCGTGAACTGGGCCGGCTCACCGACGTCGCCGCGATCCCCGGCGACGTCGCCGACGCTGGCCACCGCCACGACCTGATCGCCGCCGCTCCAGATGAGATCGACCTGCTCGTCAACAACGCGAGCGTCCTCGGCCCGAGCCCGCAGCCCTCACTCGCCGAGTACCCGCTATCCGAGCTCGAGCGCGTGTACGCGATCAACGTGCTCGCGCCGCTGCGGCTCGCCCAGCTCGCGCTGCCGCGGTTGACGGACGGCGGCGTGATCCTGAACATCACCTCCGACGCCGCCATCGAGCCGTACGAGGGGTGGGGCGGCTACGGGTCCTCCAAAGCGGCGCTCGAGCAGCTGACGGCAATCCTCGCGGCCGAGCAGCCCGCGTTACGCATTTACGCCGTCGATCCCGGCGACATGCGCACGCGCATGCACCAGGAGGCGTTCCCGGGCGAGGACATCTCTGACCGCCCGCCGCCGGAGGAGAGCGTGCCCGGATTGCTCGCGCTGATCGACGGCAACACGCCCTCCGGCCGCTACCGCGCGAAAGATGTCGGCGCTCGCGTTTGAGCTTCCAGCCGCGCTGGAGGCGCGCCGGCCGCCGTCCGAGCGCGACGGCGTCAAGCTGCTCGTCGCGGACCGAACGCGCGGCACGGTTGCCCACCACGCGTTTCGCGACCTTCCGGAGCTGCTGGCGCCCGGCGACGTCGTTGTCGTGAACGTGTCGGCGACGCTTCCGGCGGCTGTCAGCGCCTGGCGAGCGGAGGGCACCCCGGCCCGGGTGCACTTCTCCACGCGAGTGCCGCGGCTTGATTCGAGCTGGCGCGTGGTGGAGCTGCGCACTCAGGACGGAGCTCAGCCCGCTCGCGGACGCAGCGGGGAGACGCTGGCTCTCCCGGGCGGGGCCACCCTCGAGCTGATGGCCCCGTACCTGTCCGAAGGCCGGCTGATGCTCGCGCGCCTCGACGTCCCGGTCGAGCCGTACCTTCAGGCGCACGGCCAGCCGATCCGCTATGGGTACGTGGCCCGGCCGTGGCCGCTGGCCGAGTACCAGAACGTCTACGCGACCACGCCGGGCAGCGCCGAGATGCCGAGCGCCGGGCGCCCCTTCACGCCGGAGCTGATCACGCGCCTGGTGGCGCGCGGGATCTCGGTCGCGCCGATCACCCTGCACTGCGGCGTTTCCTCCCCGGAGCGGCACGAGCCCCCGTTCCCCGAGCAATACGACGTGCCCGAGGCCACGGCGCGGTTGCTGGCCGCTCGCACGGGCCGCGCGATCGCCGTCGGCACGACCGTCGTGCGCGCGCTCGAGACGACCCGCGGCGCGGCAGGCTCGGGATGGACCGGACTCGTGATCGAGCCTGACGCCGAGCTGCGCACCGTCGACGGGCTGATCACCGGGTGGCACGAGCCCGAAGCGTCACATCTCCAGCTCCTGCAGGCCGTGGGCGGCGCGGAGCTGCTGCGCTACTCCTACGCCCAGGCGCTCGAGCATCGGTACCTGTGGCACGAGTTCGGCGACAGCCACCTGATCCTCAGATGAGCTGGGTCTCCAGCAGGCCGATCGCCTGTGGGTCGCGGCCATCCTCGAGCAGCACCGCTCCACCTGGCCAGTAGGGGCGGGATGTCTTGGCGCGATGAACGAGCAGCGGCTCGTGCACCCAGGACCCCGTGTTGACGATCCGGGGCCGGCCCGTGCTGCCCCGCCACGGCTCCGGGGGATCTTCAGGGAGCGGGCCGAGCCGGTGGACGTGGCCGAAGATCACCCACTCGGCGTCGATCCCCAGCCGCTCGACGACGCGCAGCAGCGCCGGGATACTCGCCCGCCGCATCTGCACGCTCAGCAGCGCCGCGGTGAGCGGCGCGAACCGCACGCGCAGCACATGGCGGCGGATCAGCCGCGGCATCGTCGCCGCGCGGGCCAGCTCGGCGATGTCGTCGACCAGCGCCGCGAGCGGTCGCGGGAGCTTGCCGGACACCCGTGCCATCGAGGGCCGGCGCGCGAGCTCGTAGTCGATCGGACGCGCGCGTTCGCTCGGCGCGCGGTCGAGGATCCCGTACGCGGACTCGGGCAGTAAATGGCGGTCCAGGTAGTGACCGTGCGTGGCCCACACCCGCTCGGACAGCCAGGCGCCCGGGTAGCGGACCTGTACGCGGGCGGGCTCGAGCCACTCCACCAGCCGGGCGAGCGCGGGCGACGCGTCGGGCGGGACCGGGCTCGACGGTCCCAGCGCTCTGCCCTGCCCGCGAACCCACGCTCGCACCAGCGGGGCGTCGTGGTTACCGGGGACCAGCATCACGCGGCGATCGCGACCCAGTCGAGCCCCGAGCGCTCGCAGGACCGGCTCGGCGACGGTCAGCGCTTCGCGGGGCCGGCCTTCCATCAGCTCCACCACATCTCCGAGCAGCACCAGGCGGTCGATGCCCTCGAGCGCGGCCAGCAGTCGTTCGAGCGCCTCGGGCTGGCGCAGCACGTCATGGCCGAGCCGCGAGCCCAAGTGGAGGTCGGAGACTACGAGCGTCCGCACGAGGGCGGCAGCCTAGCCGCCCCGGCCAGCGGGCTAGGCGCCCACGAGCGAGCCGAACTCGATCCGTACGCCGCGAGCGAGGATCAGCACCGGGCACGTCGCATTCTCGACCGCATTGAACGCGGCGGCCGTGATCAGCACGTGGCCGTGGGGTGCCTCGGAACGGGAGCCGATGACCAGCAGGTCGACGCGCGGCTCGTCACGGGTCAGCGTCGCATCGAGCGCACGGGCGAGCTCACGCGCGGTCCCCAGTGTCGCGTCATCACCGGGATCCGCGAGCAGGCCGACCGTGCGGATCTCCCCGTCACCGCGTTCGCGATAGTCGGCCGGCGCGATGGCCAGCGCGGCGGGGCCGCCTTCGAGCAGCGCCTGTGCCGACCGTCCGGGGCAGACGTGACCGGCGGCGGTGCGGTAGTCGGAGCCGAACACGATCACGTCGGCGCCCTCCTGCAACGCCAGCCACTTCAGACCTTCGCCCGTCGCGGCGCTGACCACCACGCGGCGGTCGACGTGGTAGGCGAGGTCGTCGAGCCACAGCGCCCCGCGCTCGAGCAGATCCCAGGCTGCGGGGTCCTCGCCATCGGCTCGGTGGCTGACGTACGCGAGCGTCAGCCGCGCGCCGGCCTTCGCGAGCAGCTGCCCAAGGACCAGCGCATCCTGATCGGTGGGCGTGTCGTCATACGAGATGATCGCGTGCGTCGCCATGGAACGTCCGTCTTCGGCGCGAGGATCCCAGCCCCCTGCCATCAGCGCCAGTGAAGATCATTTTTATATATATAATTTTTTGTAATGCTCAGCCTGGGGCGGCTCCGGGTTCTGGTTGAGGTTGTCTCGCGCGGATCGTTCTCGGCCGCGGCGGAGTCGCTGTCGTACACGCAGTCGGCGGTCTCGCAGTCGATCGCTCGCCTCGAGGCCGAGACCGGCGCGGTGCTGATCGTCCGAGATCGCCGCGGTGTCCGCCCGACGGCGGCCGGGGCCACGCTCGTCGAGCACGCCGAGACGATCCTCGCGCAGGTCGGCGCCGCGGAGGCCGAGCTGGCGGCGGTGCTCGGGATCCGCGGAGGCCGGCTGCGGGTCGCGTCGTTCCCCTCGGCCGGCTCGACGCTGATGCCGCTCGCGGTCGCCCACTTCCGCGACGCCCACCCCGAGGTTGAACTCTCGCTGGCCGAGGGCGAGCCCGAGGAGATCGCCCCGCGGCTACGCGCCGGTGAGTTCGATCTGGCGTTGCTGTTCGAGTTTCCCGGTGTGCGGGAACGACCGGGCGCGGGTCTTCGCGCGGTGGCTCTGCTCGAGGATCCGATGCAGGTGGCGCTTCCGGCCCACCATCCGCTCGCGGGCAAACGGGCCCTCGCGCTGGCCGACCTCCGTGACGAGCAGTGGGTGCAGACCTCGGCCAGCAGCCCGTGCGCCCGCCACGTCGTGCGCCTGTGCCTAGCCGCCGGGTTCGAGCCGAAGGTGACCTTCGAGTCCGACGACTACGAGACCGTTCAGGGTCTCGTCGCCGCCGGGGTGGGGGTGGCACTGATCCCCCGGCTGGCGTCGACCCGAGTCCACGAGGGGGTGGTGATCCGTGCGCTGGCTCCCCGCAGCCCCGTGCGAAAGGTGATCGCGGCGACGATCGGCGGGCCCGGGGTCCTCCCGGCGGCCAAGTCGATGGTGAGGATCCTCGGCGAGGTGGCGCGCAGCTACTGAGCCGAAACTCGCTTGCCGAGCTCTTT
The DNA here is from genome assembly GCA_963794825.1 of uncultured Solirubrobacterales bacterium. Classification (GTDB taxonomy): domain Bacteria; phylum Actinomycetota; class Thermoleophilia; order Solirubrobacterales; family Solirubrobacteraceae; genus Palsa-465. The sequence continues at coordinate 111,307 of CAWCFB010000003.1, read as the reverse complement.
AGCCCGGCCGTTGACGAGAATCGACCTTGCCACCCGCTCGATCGGGCCGCGCACGAGCGCCCCGACCGGGCCTGGATCCACGGCCAGCGCATAGGTCACCTGGGTCCGGCCACCCCCCAGATCCTCCAGCTCCCAGGAGCCCTCCAGCGAATCGAGCTCGCCCTCGACCATCGACCACTTCAAGCGCGTCGGGGCCTCGTAGGTGAACCGCACCCGCGTCTGGACCTTGCGTAGCTTCGCGTCGCTGACCGTGTCGCAGACCAGCGCCCGGCCCTGGTCATCGCGCTCGATCACGTCCATCTTGACCAGCCCGTTCTGCCATTCCGGCGCGCTGGGGACGTCTTCGACCACCGCCCAGCATCGGTCGATCGGAGCGTCGAGAACGGTGCTCGAGGAACCGGTGATGACGGACACGGGGGTCAGGCTACCCGCGCGCTCACCGACACACGCGTCACGTTGCCAAGCGTGTTCGTGAGGGTGAGCGAGAGCTTGACCTGCTTGGCCTTGATCTGCTTTGGGACCCGCGCAGTCACCTTGGCGGTGGTCGACGGCGGGCGCAGCCTCAGCGTCTTGGAGCGTTCGTGGAAGGAGCGCGGGAAGCCGATCTTGATCCGCGTGATGCCCGGCGCGCCGCGGCCCGCCGAGACCGTCAGCGTGAGCTTCCCATGCTTGATCGCCCCGCGCGAGGCGGAGGGCGGGCCGAAGACCACCCAGTGGAATGCGGTGGTCGCGCCGTCGCCGCTGCCGTCGCGCACGGCAACGGTCACCGTCGAGATGCCGATCGAGTGAGGCGTGCCCGTGATTTGCCCGGTACTCGGATTGATCGACAGGCCGGAGGGCAGGCCGCTGGCGGCGAACTGGAGGCCGGAGGCCCCGCCCGTGGAGTGGATCGAGAGCGCCACGCTCTTCCCGACGGGGCCTTCCTGGGCGCCGGGATTCGTGACCCGCAGGATGCCCGCGCACAGCGCCGGGCCCAGCGCCGCCGCGTTCGGGGTACCGAGGCCGGTGGCCATGTCGTACCCGGGGGCCGCCGCGAACTGCTTGCCGTTGGTCCCGGTGAGGTCGTTGTCGCCCGAGGAGACGTCGTTGAAATCGTTACCGAATCCGGTCGCCGCGGCGCGGTACAGCGCCGGGTTGGCGAACCCGATCGGCGTGCCCTGGCATTGCGGGAGCGAGTTCGTGAGCGCAAACATCGACGCCCAAATCGGAGCCGCCAGGCTGGTCCCGCCGATTCCCAGCCACCCCGAAGGCTGGCCCCCTCCGGCGGTGCCAGAGCCGTTCCAGTAGATCAGGTATCCGGTGTTCGGATCGGCATTGGCTGCCACATCGGGATCCTCTCGACACAGCCCAGCGTTGCCGCAAGGCGTCGAGGACGCCCCCTGCAGCACGCCCAGCCCGGGTGCCGCGCCGGACTGGTAGGCGGGCATCGGCCAGATGGCCGAGATCCCGCCGCCCCCGGCACCGAGGCCCTCGGCGGCCGCGAGCGGGTTGCCGGCGCTGTTCCACACGGCCTGCGTCGGGCGCGGCCCGATCGCGGAGGTCGTGGTGCCGCCGACGCCGGTGACGAACGGCTGGGAGGAAGGGTCGTCGACGGCCAGCGGCGAGCTCAGTGCTCCGGGCAGCCCGCCCTCGTAGCACCCCTCGGACCCGCTGTCGCCCGACGCGGAGACGATTGTCTGTCCGTGCACCGCCGCTTCCTCGAACAGCGTCTGCTCGGAGCGGAGGTTGGCCGCCCCGACGAGCCCCTCGCACTCGCCCCAGGAGACCGACACGATCTGGGCGCGGTTCTGCGCAATGATCGCCGCGAAGTCGTCGTACGGGCCGGCCCCCGGTGCACTCGAGTTCGAGTTCGGAGCTTGGTAGACGAGGATGTTCGCCGCCGGGGCCAGTCCGATCAACGTCTCGATGTCAAGCGCTGCCTCGCCCGAGCCCGCACCCGTGCCGGCGCCACCGTCGACCGCCGTGTAGGACACCTGGGTGTGGGTTCCGTAGCACGCCTGGAAGGTGGCAATGTCGTTGGCGTCGTTCGGCTCGAGCTCGTACATCGCGACGGTCTGGCCCTGCCCCTCGTCGCCGGCGCGGTACAGGCTCGAGTACGTGTACGCGGACGCGAGCTGGTCGGCGGTGTACGCGCTCTGCAGTGGGGCAGCGGCTGTGGCCGCGGGGCAAGGTTGCGGACCGCCGGTCACGACCTGTGGGGCGGCGCTCGTCCGGCGCCGGGCCGTCGGCCGTACCAGCAGCGGTCGCGGGGTGGTGGTGGTGTCGAGCCCGACGACGGACTGGACGAGCGGCGCGATCGAGGCGTCCAGGCGCGGCGCCAGCCGATTGACCACCGCGGTCAGGCCGCCCGGTAGCGCGAGCTGGTCGATCGTCGTCGACAGCCCTCGATCGAGCGCGCCGGCGCTGGCCGTCAGCTTGATCGACAGATGGTCTGGGGTGATCGCGCCCGGTGCCAGTCCATGCGCCCGCAGCGAGTCCTCGACCTTGCGGATCTGATTCTCGGTCGGCCCGAACCGCTTGGCGAACTGCGCCGTGTCGAGGTATTGCCGGAAATCCGGCGAGCCCGGGGTGGAGACCGCGGTCGCGAACTGCTGGAGCGCTGCGGGGTCTCGTGGCTGGAGCGTGACCGTGATGTGCAGGGCCGTCGTTGACGCGAGCGGACCGAGGACGCGCGAGCCACCTGGCAGTCGTGGAACGGCGCCCAGCCGAACCGTCCGGGTCACCTGCGTGGCCTGCGCCGCCGCCGTCGCTCCGAGGCCGGCGAGCGCCCAGGCGCCCACGATGCACAGGATTCTTGCCATGGGGCGGGTCATCGGCTCCGCGATGTTAGACGGGTCGGGTGGCCTGTGCGCCGTCTCGCCCTAAGCTCAGGGGCGGTGGAACAGAGGCTGTCATTCGGGGCGGTTGCCGAGCTGTACGACCGCACGCGACCGACCTACCCGGCCGCGCTTGTGGATGACGTGCTCGGGTTCTGCGGGTTCGAGCGACCTCGTGTGCTCGATGTCGGCGCCGGCACCGGCAGGGCGACGGCGCTGTTCGCCCCGCGCGCGGCCTCCGTGCTGGCGGTCGAGCCGAGCCGTGAGATGGCCGCCATCGGCCGGCGCAACTGTGCAACCTTCGGCGACGCGGTGTCGTTCGAGCTCAGCGACTTCGAGCGGTGGGAACCGGGCGAGCGCCGGTTCGAGCTGCTGATCTCAGGGCAGGCGTGGCACTGGGTCGCGCCTTCGGTGCGGACAGAGCGGGCGCGTGCTGTGTTGGTCGCTGGCGGCGCTGTGGCGCTGTTCTGGAACACGCAGCAGTGGCGGCGGAGCGAGCTGTTCGAGCCCGTCCGCGCCGCGTACGACGCAATCGTTCCGGGGTTCCGAGCGGCCCCCGGTGAGCGGCCGTACTCCGGAGAAGTATGGGGCGAGCACGCGCGCGAACTCGAAGCGTCGCCCGGGTTTGCGACGCCCGAGTACCGCACGTACGCCTGGGCGGCCACCGTCACCACAGCCCAGTACATCGACGTCACCCGGACCCAGTCTGATCACATCGGGCTTGCTCCCGACGTGCGCGAGCGGCTGCTGAGCGCGGTCGCGTCTGCGATCGAGGGAGCCGGCGGATCGTTTACGCTGCCGTTCGAAGTGCAGCTCTGGCTGGCCCGCGCGGTATAGGATCCCACTGTGCGTCTCCGGATGTTCACATTGGGCCTGGTTGTGTGGGGTTGCCTGGGCCTCGCGGCCGGCGCCTCCGCTAAGACCGTGTGGCTATGCCTGCCGGGACACCATCCGGATCCGTGCACGCCGGGGCTGTCCACGACCGTGTACACGCCGTCGTTCAAGCAGCTCGGCGTCCAGCACCCAAAGGCTGTCAAGCACCCGGCGATTGACTGCTTCTACGTGTATCCGACGGTCAGCGGCCAGCCGACCGGTAACGCGAACCTGGCCATCGGTGCCGAAGAACGCTCGATCGCGCTCTACCAAACCGCGCGGTATTCGCAGTACTGCCGCGTGTTCGCGCCGATGTACCGCCAGGTGACGCTGGCCGGGATCGGCCAGGGCACGCCGACGACGAAGCCGAACTCCGCCGAGCCGATCGCCGATGTCGAGAGCGCGTTCGAAACGTACCTGCACAAGTACAACCACGGCCGGGGGTTCGTCCTGATCGGCCATTCGCAAGGGTCGTTCGTGCTGCGGACGGTGATCGCGAAGCTGATCGACGTGAAGCCGTCGGTCAGGCGACGGCTGCTCTCGGCGATCCTGATGGGCGGCAACGTGCTCGTGCGACGCGGCAAGGGGATCGGCGGCGACTTCAAGCACATCTCCGCGTGCCGCTCCGACACGCAGCTCGGCTGCGTGATCGCGTTCTCGACCTTCGATCAGCCTCCGCCCGCCACCGGCTCGCTATTCGGGGTGCCGCCCAAGGGCGCCTCCGGGATGCAGGTGCTGTGCACGAACCCAGCTTCACTTGGCGGCGGCAGCGGCATCCTGGACCCGATTTCGCCCAGCGCGCCGTTTGATCCCCAGAGCATCCTGTCGGCCGGTATCAAGCTGCTAGGCGTTCATTTCCCGACGCCGCCGACCGTGTGGTGGAGCGCCCCCGGCGCGTACGGAGCCGAGTGCCAAACCCTGAACGGCGCCACGGTGCTCGAGATCAAGGCGCGCCACGGGGCGCCGACGCCCACGGCGAGCCCGACGCCGGGGTGGGGGTTGCACCTGCTCGACGCGAACATCGCGCTCGGCAACCTGCTTGACGTCGTCAAGCACGAGGCCGCCGCGTTCGCCGCCAGCGGCCGCTGATCGCGCCGCCACCCGGTCATGTCCGCGCTCGGCGACATCCGGGTGATCGACTTCTCCCGAGTGCTTGCCGGACCGTTCGCGACGATGATGCTCGGCGACCTGGGCGCGGCGGTGACCAAGGTCGAACGCGCCGGCGCCGGCGATGACACGCGCTCCTGGGGGCCGCCGTTCGCCGCCGACGGCGAGGCGACCTACTTCCTGTCGGTCAACCGCAACAAGGACACGATCGCGCTCGACTTCGCTGATGCCGCCGATCTCGAGCGGGCACGACGCCTGGCGCTGGAGGCGGACGTGCTGGTCGAGAACTTCAGGCCCGGCGTGATGAAGCGGCTCGGGCTCGGCTACGAGTCGCTGCAGATCGAGAATCCGCGCTTGATCTACTGCTCGATCACCGGTTTCGGCTCGGGGGCCGGCGCGGCGATCCCCGGATACGACCTGCTGGCGCAGGCGGTCGGCGGCCTGATGAGCATCACCGGCGATACGGATGGGCCACCGCAGAAGGTCGGCGTGGCCGTCGTCGACGTGCTCACCGGGCTATTTGCCTCCGTCGGGATCCTGGCGGCGCTGCACCATCGGGGAGCAACCGGGCGGGGTCAGCGCGTGGAACTCGACTTGCTCTCGTGCCTGCTTGCGTCACTGGTCAACCAGGGGTCCGCGTATACCGCCGCAGCGGTCATACCGGCCCGGATGGGCAATCTCCACCCGAGCATCACCCCATACGAGCTGTTCCGCGGGAGCGAGGGTGAGCTGGTCGTCGCAGTGGGGACCGACCAGCAGTTCGCGGCGCTGTGCGAGGTGCTCGGGGTTTCCGGCCTGGCCTCCGATGAGCGCTTCGCCCACAACCCGGTGCGAGTGGAGCACCGCGAGGAGCTTCACGATCGGTTGCAGGAGGCGTTCTCGGCCCGGGCCGCGACGGAGTGGGTCGAGCAACTGCTGGCGGTGCGGGTGCCCGCCGGGGTCGTCAACGACATCGCAGGCGCGTTCGCGCTAGCGACGCGGCTGGGGCTTGAGCCGATCGTTGAGATTCCCCGTCGCGATGGCACCCCGGTGCGGCTGACGCGCAATCCAATTGGGCTGTCTGAGACCCCGCCGGAGTACCGGTCGCCACCTCCGAGGTTCAGCTAGAGTGGCCGCGATGAGGGCGTTTGTCACCGGCGCGACCGGGTTTCTAGGGCTGCGCGTCGCGCGCAAGCTTCGCGAGCGAGGCGACGAGGTCGTCGCGCTGGTCCGCACCCCGTCGAAGGCAGGCCCGCTGCAGGAGCTCGGCGTCGAGATCGTCGAGGGGGACCTCTCCGATCCGGCGGCGATCGAGCGTGGCGTCGCCGGCGCCGACGCCGTCTTCCACATCGGCGCGATGTACAAGGTTGGAATTCCGCCGTCCGAGCGGCCGGCGATGTATGACGCGAACGTCCGGGGCACCGAGCGTGTGCTCGACGCAGCGATCGCTGCCGGCGTCAAGCGGATCGTCTATGTCTCGACCGGCAATGTGTATGGCAACACGCAAGGCAGGATCGTCGACGAGACCTACGTCCGGCCGCAGCCTCCGCAGTTTCTTTCCTACTACGACCAGACGAAGTACGAAGCCCATCAGGTCGCGCTGGACCGGATCGCGAACGGCGCCCCTGTCGTCATCGTCCAGCCCGGCGGGATCGTCGGTCCCGGCGACCCGTCTGAACTGGGCAACATGATCGACCAGGCGCGCACCGGAAAGCTGAAGCTGAGGATGTTCCCGGAGGCCGGCTTCAACTTCATCCACGTCGACGACGTCGCCGACGGGACCGTGCTCGCCCACGACAAGGGCCGGATCGGCGAGAGCTACAACCTCGCGGGCCCAAAGTCGACGATGGGCGAGCTGGTCGACAAGACGGCCGAGATCGTCGGGCGCAAGCCACCCAGGCTCACGATGCCCGCGGCGATGATGAAGCTGGCCATCCCCATCGGCCCGGTGGTGGGCAAGGCCATGGGCTTTCCGCCGAACCTGCGCGAGCTGATTCGCACCTCCGACGGCGTCACCTTCTGGATGACGGACGAGAAGGCGCGGACCGAGCTCGGGCTGCAGACGCGCGACCTCGAGACGAGCCTGCGCCAGACGCTCGGCGCCTAACGGCGCGTCAGCTGGACGATCGGGATCTCGCGTCCCGCCGCGCTCGCCCGCTCGCGGAACTCGGCGAAGGCCGGGTAGACCCGGTCGGCGAGCGCCCACAGACGCCGACGCTCAGCTTCGTCGGTCACGACCTGAGCACGGAACGGAACGCCGCCGAAGTTGACGTCAGGGTTGGCCTCGACGTTGTGGTACCAGGCCGGGTGTTGCGGCTCGCCGCGGTACGACGCGACGATCGTCACCTTCTCGCCGTCGTGGAAGTAGAGCGTCGCGGTACGGCGCCGCTGGCCTGACCTGGCGCCGGTGGTCTCGAGTAGGCCGGCCGCGAGGGGGGCCGCTGTGCTGAAGCGCCCTTGACTGACCCGCAGCAGGAGCGGATCGATCTTCCAGCTGATGTTTCTCGAAATCCATCCCGCGAGCGCGGTCGTCGAGAATTTCGCCACCGCCAAATAAAGCCGGCTGCGCGGCGCATCGGGGTCGACGTAGCGCAAGGGTCCGGCGCCGGCCATGCCGTCACAGTACGCGGCGCGGCTGGGCGCCGCCGAGCTACCGTGCGATCCGCCGCTCGAGCTCGGCCAAGCACTGTTGCCAGCCGAAGTCCTGGCTGTCACGACGGGCGTCGGTAGAGATCCCGGTGTTGATCAGCGTCACGATTGTCGCCCCCTCGAACTCGGTGAACTCAAGCTCGAGCCGCTGCTGGTTGCCGGGATCGTCGCCGAACGTCCATTTCATCGCCAGGCGATGCGGGCGATCGATGACCGTGTACTCACCCCACATTTCGGATGTGCGTCCCTGGGGGCTCCGCATCACGACTCGCACCCCTCCGCCGACCCGCAGGTCGACCTCCGCCTCGGCCGTCTCCCAGTCGGCTCCGGCGTGGAACCATCTCCGCATCACCTCGGGATTGGTCCACGCATCGAACACCACTTCGGCGGGCGCCTCGAACTTCCGCTCGATCCGGAGCTCGTTCACCGCTGCTCCTTCTGCTCCTCGAGGTACTCACCGACCACGTCGAACAGCCGCTCCCAGCGCGCGCGCTGATCGCTGATCCAGCTCTCCGCGGTGGCGAGCGTCTCAGGCCGCAGAGCCAGCCGGTGGGTCCGCCCGACGATGACCCGCGAGACGACGTCCGCTTCCTCGAGCATCCGCAGATGACGGGAGATCGTCGGCTTCGAGACGCCGAAGCCGTCGGTCACCTCGCTGACCGTCGCAGGCCCGCGACTGAGCCGCTCCACGATCTCACGACGGAGCGGGTGGGCGAGGGCGGCGAACATATCGTTAGCCATTGTGCTAACTATATAGTCGATCACCCACTCTCAGTCCGGAGGAGACGGATGACACCAGTGCAGGCGGTTCGCAGGTATCCGGAGCTGGCCGCCGCGCTGCTCGTCGTCGCCGGCCTGGCCTGGTGGTGGACCGTGACGCGGATGGCCGGGATGGACAGCGGCCCGGGCGGCGACCTGGGGACCCTCGGGTGGTTCACCGGGTCCTGGGTGTTGATGATGGCGGCGATGATGCTGCCGTCGATCCTGCCGACGCTGGCGGCGTACTCGACCGCTATGCGCGTGCGGGCTCCGAGCCGATGGGCGTTGTTCGCCGCCGGCTACCTGGTGACCTGGACGGTGGCGGGTGTGTGCGCGTTCGGGCTGTTCGAGCTCGGCCGTCAGCTCTTCGGCAGTGCGCTTGCCTGGCACCGCGGAGGGCGCTGGGTGGCCGGGGGTGTGATCGCGGCGGCGGCCGCATACGAGCTGATCCCGCTCAAGCGGCTCTGTCTGGCGCGCTGCCGGGGCCAGCTCGGTGGAGCTCCCGGACATTCGCGCCATGGCTGGGCTGGCGCGTTCCGCACGGGCGTCAGCAGCGGCGGCTGGTGCCTTGGGTGCTCGTGGGCGATGATGGCGGCGCTGTTCGCGCTCGGGGTGATGAGCGTGACCTGGATGGGTCTGATCGCGGGCCTGGTGGCACTCGAGAAGGCAGGCCCGTGGCCATCCGCCGCGCGGATCGCGGCGGCACTTCTGCTCGGCATTTTGGCGGCCGGCCTGCTGGCGGCGCCACACAACGTTCCGGGACTGGTCGTACCCGGCTCGAGCGCGACACATCCGATGATGACAACGATGAGTTAGGAGGCGGACGGTCGCTCCGACGACCTGGCCGCCTAGCCCGCTGAGCGAACCAGGCGCGGCACGAGTTCGCGGTCGTTGAAGATGTCGACCGACACGGCGCGATCGCCGATCACCGTGAAGGCGAGGATGGCGAACGGCACGTCTCCGTCGAATGCCACCGCTCCCGCGGCTCCGTTGATCAGCGCCGGGCGGACGAAGGGGGCGAACCGCCGCGCCGTCATCGCCGCCCGCGCCACCTTTTCGGCGCCCCGGATCTCGAAGCTCCCGGTGCGTGTGTGCGAGCGCGCCACCACGTCCGGGTCGAGCACGGCGACGAGCGCGTCGAGGTCACCCTCGCGCGCGGCGGCGAAGTAAGCGTCGACCACCGCTCGCTGACGCGTCAGGTCGGGGTCCGGTGGTGGTGCGGCGCCCGTTACGCGACGCCTGGCACGGCTCGCGAGCTGGCGCGTCGCCTCAGGCGAGCGTTCGATCAGCGTCGCGATGTCGTCGAACGGGACGGCGAACATGTCGTGCAGCACGAACGCCAGCCGCTCCGCCGGGCTCAGCGAGTCGAGCACCACCTGTAGGGCAATCCCGACCGAGTCAGCCAGCAGTGCCTGGTGCTCGGGATCGTCGCCCATTTCCGTTGAGACGACGGGTTCCGGTACGAACGCATCCAGTGGCCGCTCGGCGTGTGCCTTGCGGTCGCGCAGCATGTTGAGGCAGATCCTTGCCACGACAGTGGTCAGCCACCCTGTGAGGTTGTCGATCTCGTCCGCATCGGTCCGCTGGAGCCGCAGCCACGCTTCCTGAATGGCGTCGTCAGCATCGCTGAGCGAGCCCACGATCCGGTAGGCGACCGAGCGCAGCCGCGGCCGTTCGCTATCGAAGCGGTTGGCCAACTCGACCTGATCCATGTCACACCACCTCCTGGCTTCGGGTCATGCCAGCTAGACCCCAGCAACCCGACCGATGTGACAGGAGGGCGCGCGATGGCGCGAGTTCAAGGTGTGTCGAAGCAGGATGCCGGCCCAATGGTGAAGCTCGTTTACTGGTTCATGAGCCGCGGCATGCGCAAGCTGACCGGACGGGCTCCAGCTCGGGGCAGCGGAATCGAGCCGCTCGAGGTGTGGGCGCGCCAGCCGAAGCTCATGAGTGCGATGGGCAAGTTCCAGGGAGCGGTCCGCAAGCGGGACACCGTCGAGGAGCGGATCAAGAATCTGATGGAGCTGAAGGGGGCCCAGATGATCGGCTGTGAGTTCTGCGTCGACCTCGGGTCGCAGATCTGCCGCAACTCGGGCTTCTCCGACGATGAGCTGCTCGCGCTTCCGCGTTACCGCCAGAGCCACCTGTTCACCGAACGTGAGAAGGACGCCCTCGATTACGCCGCCGGCGTGATGCGGACTCCGGTCGACGTCAGCGACGATCTCTACGCCCGGATGAAGGAGCACTTCACCGATGAGCAGATGATCGAACTCACAGCACTGATGATGGTCGTCAACCTCGATCGCTTCAACGCCGCGTTCGGAATCGGTGCCGCCGGGTTCTCGGATGGGATGGTGTGCGTGGCGCCTGACCGGCCGGCGCGCGAGGCCGGCCGGGCGGCGCCGGTTGCCTAAGACCGCGGCTGCGGCTGCGGCCGCGTGGTCGGTTAGCCCGCGGGGCGCCTACTGTTTGCCTATGTCCGCCGGCGAGCCAAATGTCCATGACCAGATCGCTCAAGCTCTCAAGGAGCATCCGGCCAAGAAGGGGATGGGTTTCAACATCCTGGTTACGGGGGTCGAGATTGGCGGCAGCATCGGGCTCTTCCACCTCGCCCGCGGGATGGGCGCGGATAACGTGGCGAGCTATCTGATCGGCAGCATCGCGCCGGTCGTCGGCGGGTCGATGGTCTGGGCCAGAGCGCGCAAGTTCAGCGGGGCGTCGGCGGCAATCTTTGCCTTCACGGCGCTGTCGGCGATCACGGCGCTGATCGGAAGCACCGCTCCCAAGGCGCTCCTGTACAAGGACTGCGCGGTCACGGCCTTGATCGGCTTGATCTTTTTGGGCTCCTGTGTCCTGGTCCGCAAGCCGGTCGTGTTCTACATGGCGCAGCGTTACGGGACAGACGGCACCCACGAGGGGATGGCGACGTTCGACACGATGTGGGACATCTACGGAGACTTTCGCACCGCCATGTACGTCACCAGCTACTTCTGGGCGGCGTTGTTCATCGCGCAGGCCGCGGGAACCGCTTTGATCATCCGCGGGACCAGTTATTCAACGGCCTACAACTATGACCAGACCCTGCCTCTGGCGGCGACCGGGTTGGGCATCGTCGGCTCGATCGCCATCGGCCGCTACTTCACCAAGAAAGGCCAGGCGCGCGGCGCGGCAGCCGACGGTGTGCCGCCCGTGATCGACCAAGCACGGTAGGTCACGCTCTGTCGGCTGGGCCCTCGGCAGTGCTCTCTCCCGCAAGGACCGTACGCGGCGAAGAGAGCAGGGCCAGCTTGGCCGGGCGCGTCATCCGTTTGATGCGTGCCTCCTCGCGCCGGGCAGCGGTCCGGCCAGTCATCGGGATCGCTAGCGCAAGCTCGATCGGCAGCCGGCTGGCCGTGTAACGACTCGCTGTGCCGGCGCGGTGCCTGGCCAGCCTGCGGTCGAGATCGACCGTCCAGCCGGTGTAGAGCGAGCCGTCACGGCAGCGCAGCAGATACACCCAAGCCTCTGGCATCGCACGGTCGGTTTCGCCGGTCATCCAGTTTGCCCTGCGCCCATCGGCCTATTCGCCCCGCTGGGGATGTGCGACGGCAGATTTTGCCGACGGACGGAGGTAGCGCCTACGTTCGCGTCTGCCGGCAGCGCGCTCGAAACCCTCGAGATCTCCGACCGGCTGGACTGCGGGTGGATTTGGAGCCCGCCGGGCGGACTCGCGACCGCTGGCGCGTCAATAACCCGAGGAGCGACGCGGACCTGCTGATGTCCGCGGGGTTAGTGACGGTCACTGCGCATAACCCCGCCCACAGCCCTGCACCCGTGGCGACCGCGGACTTGGGCATGGGCCGATGGACGCCGCTGCTGCTTCTAGCCCGTAGGAGCAGTCTGTCGACCGCAGTCCTATGGCGCGTCATGCCTACGGTCAGTCCAGGCGTTCCAGCAGCCAGGCGTTGATCTGCTCCAGGTGGCGTTCGATCAGCGTCAGGTGACCGTCGTCGTCGGTCAGCTCCGCCTGCACGCCGGGGATCTGGGCTGCCAGCCACTGGCCGTGGCCGAACGGTACGAAGCGGTCCTGGCGGCCGTGGTAGAGCAACACCGGCGTGCGGATTGAGCTGAGCTCGAATCCCCAGGGCTCCATCAACGCAACGTCGTCCTCCCACCAGCCCTCGGCGCCTGGCGCGAGGCCTGACCGTGTGCAGTCGACAATGTATTGCGCCAATTCGCGGGTCAGCACAGCAGCGTCGGCGGGCGAGAGCAGCGTCTTCAACGTCTCGTGGAGGCTCTCTGGCGTGTCGTGCAGCGACTCGAGCCGATCTTGCTCGCACTTGGCGCGGGCAGCGGTTCGGTCCTGGAGGTAAAGCTTGGTGTCCTCGGCGTTCAACTCGCCCATCCCGTCGAAGTAGTCAAGCCCCTCGGCCCCCCAGGGCGCAGACGACGCGAGCACGGCGACAGCCGGAACGAGGTCGGGTAGGAGCGCCGCGCACGCGAGCGCGTGCGGACCTCCACCCGAGATCCCCCATACGGCGAGCCGCTCGATCTCCAGCACGGCCGCGATCGCGCGAACGTCCTGCGCGCAGTCAGCGACCGTGCGGCCGGGCTGTGGGGTCGAGCCGCCGTAGCCGGGCCGGTCGTAGCTGATCAGCCGAATCCTTTGCTGCTCAGCCAGGCGGACCACCGGCTCATAGATCAACCGCGAGTTCGGTGTGCCATTGTGAGTGAGCACAGGCTTGCCATCCGGATCGCCTCGCTCCAACACCTGCAGAACGCGGCCGTCCTCGACGGCTACCAGGTGCTCCCTGCCCGTCGCAGTAATGCCACCCTTCACGGCACGATCCTCAGCGATCACGACCGCGCTGTCAACCACGCTTACGACAACATCCGCTCCGCTCGGGACATATTGGGGAGATATTTCGGAGTTGGCACAAATCAGACCAACAAAAAGCCCCGCTTGGCGGGGCTTTCTCAACGCGCCCGGAGAGATTCGAACTCCCGACCTTCGGTTCCGTAGACCGACGCTCTATCCAGCTGAGCTACGGGCGCTTGAGGGCAAGTCTAGCCCCGGCTCAGTGTCGCTGCGGCTGGGTGGAGAGGCCGACGTGCTTGCACAACCAGGTCACCAACGGGCGGGCCCCTTCGAGTTCGGTGCGGATCCGATCATCCGCGGCGGAGCTGTGGAGCCAGCGGCCCAGTGGGCTGCGGTGGAATAGCGTCATCCGCTTGAGGCGCAACCGATCGATGCGCGGGTGGTCGGGGGAGTAACCCTTCGGCGCCCGCTTCAGCTCTGGCTCGATCAGCTCGAGGCCGACGGCGTGGGCGGTCGCCACGGCGCGCTCAAACGCGGCGGCGCGGTGGTCATCGGCGATCGCGGCACGGAACCGCTCGAGCTGATCCGTGCCTGGATGGTGGATGCCGCCCCCGGCTACCAGGCCGTCGAGCGACAGTGAGACGTAGTAGACCGCGGCGCCATCGCCAATCGAGAACGCGATGTGCTCCTTGAGCGGCGGCCCCGGCCGGAAGCGCGTGTTGTTCCACGGTCGGAAGAAGTGGGCCTCGCCCAGGTGGGCGAGCTTCGCGGCCAGCTCCTGGGACGGTTCGAGCAGGAGCGCGTTGTAGCGCTCGCGGTTCGCCTTGAACCAGTCCCGGTCATTGTTCGCCTCCAAATCGCGGAGAAAGTCGAGCGCGCCGGGCGGCCACATCGGCGCCGGATCATACGACCACGGCCCCGACGCGCTAGGGTGATCATGCATTTGTTGGTTTCAAACATGGCCGTTGCCGGGTAGCGGGACCGAGGAGGCCCATCCTCCGAAAGGGTCCGGCCAGAGCCGTTAACCGAATAAGTGAGGGCGCAGGCAGGGGCCTCGCGCGCCCGCGAACCGACCCCCGGTGCCGCGGGCGCGCGAGTTGCCAACGACGTTGGTCAGTCGCCTAGGTCGTACCGCGCGACCGTGAAGCCGATCAGCGTGGGTACGTGCACAGCGAACACCAGCAGTGAGAGCGTCAGGACGACCAGCGCGCCGCCCTTGACGTGGTTGCGCAGGAAGGCGTATTCGATCATCCCCGCGATCAGCAGGTAGGCGAGTAGCGACCAGCGTGCCACCGTGGCGAAGCGGCCCCAGCGGAAATCCTTGACGCGTGCGAGCAGCGCGAGGTTGATCGCCAGCAGGCACGCGGAAGCGGCGAGCAGGATCACCGCCGGCGTCAGCGAGACATGCTGGGGCAGATGGGCCGACAGGTAGATTCCCCCGGCCACGATCAGCGCCAGCGATGCCATCGCAAGCTGGGTGACGGGCGGAAGTGGCCGCTCGGCGTTCATGAGCTCGTGAGCTTGGTCATGATCACGAGCGTCGCGATCTGCATCAGGCCGAGGATCCCGGAGCAGTAGATGAAGCGCTTCATCAGCCGCTCGATCACCTCGGGATTCGGCCGCTTCTTCTTCATCTCGATCAGCACCGCGATGTTCGCCGGCTCGAGTAGACCGAGCGCGAGCACCGCCATGACCCCGACGATGATCATGCTCGCGACAACCCAACCGTGTTGCGGGTAGGAGGTCAGGTTCGTCCCGAGCTTGGTCGCGAGCTGCCAGCCGCCGGCCAGCGTCATCAACACGACGGTCGGCATCAGCACGACCATCTTGGGCATCAGCCTGGCGCTCAACTGGACCCTCGCCGGCACGGGCATGCTGCCGAGGATCGGTCCGATGATCAGGCCCATGAACAGGTCGACGATCGTCCACGAGGCGCCACCCACGACATGCAAGAACTGAAGCGGCCACTCGGTGTTGACGGCAATCGCAACGATCGCGTACACGATCGCGATCGCCGATACGGCGAGCCCGATCGGCGGGACGATTCGGAATTCAGGAATCTCGATCGGAGGATGCGGCGGCGCTTCCGCGGCTGCCCCACCCTCTTCTGTAACAAGCATGTCCACCACCCCGCGCGGATGATAATCGCAAAGGCGGCGGCTGCAAAGTGCTATCTGCACGCGCGGTGGCCCGAGCGGAGGGGGCGGGATTCGAACCCGCGGTCCGGTTGCCCGGACTCCGGTTTTCAAGACCGGTGCATTCGACCACTCTGCCACCCCTCCAGCGCCCTGATACTAGCCTCGGCCGTGCCGGCGCCGAAGCGGTCGACGAGCAAGCTTTACACTGCGACGACTCGGGAGAGGTGGCCGAGTGGCTGAAGGCACTCGCCTGCTAAGCGAGTAAGGGGGGAAACCTCCTTCGCGGGTTCGAATCCCGCCCTCTCCGCTCAGCTCGACCGTCGCGGCACGCGAGGCGGCTGGATTCGTGCTGGGGCGTCGGGCTCAGGCCGGGCTTCCGGCTAATGAACGTGCAGGTTGACGCCGAACAGCAGCAGCGGCCAGAGAATGATCGCGAGCACGGCCGAGATGATCGGCTTGAGCGCGCTGGCGTGGGCGAAGTAGTGGTGCGAAGCCGCCAGGACGA
Source organism: uncultured Solirubrobacterales bacterium (assembly GCA_963794825.1). Lineage (GTDB taxonomy): Bacteria > Actinomycetota > Thermoleophilia > Solirubrobacterales > Solirubrobacteraceae > Palsa-465. The sequence continues at coordinate 95,683 of CAWCFB010000003.1, read as the reverse complement.
CGCCGACGATGAGATAGACGATCGATCCGATGCCGAGTCTCATCGGTCGGCCCGCTGGTGCTCCGCCGGCTCGCGGTCTGCGACTCGTTCGCGATCTCCGACTTGATCGCGATCCCCTACTGGTTCACGATCCTCGGCCGGCTCGCCGGTTCCAACCGGCTCGTGACCGCCGATCGGCGCACGGCCGTCGACCGACTCGCGGTCGTCGAACAGTTCATCGTCCGCGAAGCCGCGCTCGTGCATGGACGCGCGCTCGCTGTGCATGTCGGCCTGCGCCCGCTTGCTCATCGCTTCCTGCTGCGCGATCCGGGCGCGGCGTTCTGCCGCCTCCGCCTCGAAGCTTCGTGCTTCCGCGGCCGTTTGGTGCTGCTCGACGGCCTCACCGCGCCGCCGCTCCAGCTCGCGTTGGCGCGCCCGCTCGGCCCGCCGCGCACGAAGACGCGGAGCCAGAGCGAGGGCGGCGACGAGTAAGACGACGACGACCACTGCGATCACAACGATCACCACGGTTGACATAGCTCTCCTCCCTCGGTTTTGCCCCCAGGGCTACCCCGAGGGTTAACCGGCTCAACCGGACTGGACGGATGTCCGAGGTCAGCGAAGCTTCGGCGCGGTGCCGAAGACGTGATCCCAGAACGGCACGCTGACGCCGTATCCGGTCTCGTGATCCTGGAAGTGGTGGCGCATGTGCAGCTCGCGCAGCAGCTTGCCGAGCGCCGTCTTTGGACGGTGATGGTGCACGTGGTAGTGCAGCATGTCGTAGGCGAGATACCCGGCCAGGAAGGCGGCCGAGAACGGTAGGAACCCGGGGAAGCCGAGCACCTCGTAGAACAGCAGCACGAACAGCGACGCCAGCGGGATGCTCACCGACGGCGGCATCACGAGCCGCATCGGGTCGTTCGGATGGTCGTGATGAACCCCGTGGATGATCCAGTGCAGGCGTGCGCCGATTCCCTTCTCGGGCTCGAAGTGGAACACGATCCGGTGCAGCCAGTACTCGGTCAGTGACCAGACGAGATAGCCGCCGGCGAGCTCCAGCGGCGTCCACGCGCCCGAGCCCTTGATCAGGCCGTAAACGAACAGGAACAGGATCGCGGGGCCGAAGATGACCGGTGGCACCGCGGGGTGGACGCGCGAGAGCTTGTCGAGCAAATCGTTGTCGAACATGCGCGGCGAAGCGCGGAGCACTTCGCTTCGGCTGAGGCCCTCGAGCTCATCTGCGTGGGGTGCGGCCATCCATTAAAGGATAGCTCCCGCCCCTGTGACCGAACGAAATCAGGCCTGGTCGAGCGGCGATGCGAGCACGATCTGGGCGATCGAGACGGCCACGTACGGCCGCTGCTCCCCGTTCGAGGAACCGTCGAGCGACTCGATCGATACGTCGGTCAGCGGGATGAACGCCCGTTCGGCGGAGTTCAAGTAGTCGGTCAGCCGGCTGCGGTAGCCATCTCGTGGCAATTGCAACGTTCCCGTGATCCGGTAACGCGCCGTTTCGACGACGATCCTCTCTTCGCGGTGCTCCATCACACTGACCCTATCGGCGCAAAGCGAACAGGACCCGAGCGGTGGTGGACGATTCGCCGCGCGCAGAACCGCAAGCCGGCGACATACACCTGTCCGCTTTGCCACAAGTACCTGCCGGCATTGTCCGAGCACGTGCTGATCGCGCCGGAGGGCGACACCTCCAGGCGGCGCCATGCCCACACCGAGTGCGCAATGAAAGCGCGCAGGGCCGGCCGGCTGCCGACCCGCGACGAGTGGCTGCAGACGCAACCGAAGCCGCCCAGCCTGTGGCAGCGGCTGCGCGAGCGCATGACGCCTGGGGACAGGTAGGGTTCGCGCCACGATGGCCAAGGAGCTACGACTTGGGCTGAATACGGGTTATTGGGCGGGCGGCCCACCTCCCGGCGCACTCGAGATGGTCAAAGAGGCCGAGTCGCTCGGTTTCGACTCGATGTGGACGGCTGAGGCGTATGGCTCGGACGCGCTGATGCCGCTCGCTTGGTGGGGCGCGCAAACGACCAAGATCAAGCTCGGCACCGCGATCGTCCAGATCTCAGCCCGCACTCCGGCGGCGACCGCGATGGCCGCGATGACGCTCGACCATCTCTCCGGCGGCCGTCTGATCCTCGGACTCGGCGCCTCCGGCCCGCAGGTAGTCGAGGGCTGGTACGGCCAGCAGTTCGCCAAGCCGCTCTCGCGCACGCGCGAGTACATAAAGATCCTGCGTGACATCTGGGCGCGCCAAGGGCCCGTCACCAACGAGGGGCCCCACTACCCGCTCCCAATTCCCGAGGGAACCGGAACCGGGCTCGGGAAGGCGCTCAAGTCGAGCATCCATCCCCTCCGCAGCGACATCCCGCTCTACCTCGCCGCCGAGGGCCCGAAGAACGTCGCGCTCGCGGGTGAGCTGTGCGACGGGTGGCTGGCGCTGTTCTACTCGCCGCACGAGGACAGCTACTACCGCGAGGCGCTGACGGAGGGTCTGAGCTCCGCGAACGCTCGCCAGTCCCCGGAGACCTTCGAGGTCGCGGCCACCGTCCCGCTGATCATCACCGACGACGCTGAGGCGGCGTACGACGCGGTCCGCCCGATGTACGCCCTGTACTTCGGCGGCATGGGAGCGAAGGGAACGAACTTCCACGCCAACGTCCCGATCCGGATGGGCTACGAGAAGGAAGTCGATCAGATCCAGGAGCTGTACCTGAGCGGGAAGAAACAGGAGGCCGCGGCCGCCGTCCCCACCGAGCTGATTGAGAAGCTGACGCTTATCGGGCCGAAGGACAAGATCCGCGAGGACCTCGAGGCGTGGCGCGAGTCGATCGTCTCAACGTTGTTGATCGCTGGCGACTCGCAAACGCTGCGGACCGCCGCCGAGCTCGTCCTGGGCTGACGGGCCCGGCGTCAGGCGTCGTGGTACAGCGCGAACTCCCAAGGATGGGGACGCATTCTGATCGCGTCGACTTCGTTCTCACGCTTGTAGCGGATATACGCGTCAATCAGTCCGGTCGAGAAGACGTCGCCCTGCAGCAGAAACGCGTGATCTGACTCGAGCGCATCCAGCGCCGCCTCGAGCGATCCCGGAACGCGGCCGATTCCCGCAAGCTCCTGCTCGGACAGCTCGTAGATGTCTGTGTCGAGCGGCTCGCCCGGGTCGAGTTGACGTTTGATGCCGTCCATGCCCGCGAGCATCAGCGCGCTGAAGGCGAGGTATGGGTTGGCGGTCGGGTCGGGCGAGCGGAATTCGACCCGCTTGGTCTTCGGCGCCTCGTGGTAGACCGGCACGCGCACGCAGGCGCTCCGGTTGCGCGCCGAGTAGACAAGGTTCACCGGCGCTTCGTAGCCGGGCACCAGCCGCCGGTAGGAGTTCGTTGTCGGCGCACAGAAAGCGAGCAGCGCCGGCGCGTGCGTCAGCAGCCCGCCGATGTAGTGCTTGGCGAGCTCGGAGAGGTGTGCGTAGCCATCCGGTCCGTACATCAGCGGCTCGCCGTCTTTCCACAACGACTGGTGGACGTGCATCCCCGAGCCGTTCTCCTCGAAGATCGGCTTCGGCATGAACGTCGCGGTCTTGCCCGCCCGCGCGGCGACGTTCTTGACCACGTATTTGTAGATCATCATCTGATCGCAAATTTTCAGTAACGGGCCGAACCGCATGTCGATCTCGCCCTGCCCGCCGGATGCAACCTCGTGGTGGTGGAACTCGCAGGTGATCCCGAGCGACTCCATCGTCATCACCATCTCGGCGCGCAGGTTTGCCATCGAGTCGGCGGGGGGCACGGGGAAGTAACCCTCCTTCTGGCGGAGCTTGTAGCCGAGGTTGCGATCGCCCCCGTCGGCGCCGGTGTTCCAGAACCCTTCGGATGAGTCGATCTCGTAGAACGCCCGATGCTCCCGCTGCTCGTAGGCCATGTGATCGAACACGAAGAACTCCGCCTCGGGACCGAAGTACGCGACGTCCGCGATCCCGGTCGACGCCAGCCACCGCTCCGCCTTCTGTGCGACGAATCTCGGGTCACGCGCATAAGGCTCGCCGAGTACAGGGTCGGCGACCGAGCAAGTCAGCGACACGGTGGGGATCGTGTAGAAGGGATCGATGAACGCGGTCGCCGGGTCCGGCATCAGCAGCATGTCCGACTCGTGGATTTCCTGAAATCCCCGGATCGACGACCCATCGAAGCCGAGACCCGATTGGAAATCGCCGGCGTCCAGCGTCGTCAACGGCATCTGCATGTGTTGCCAGGTCCCCGGCAGGTCGATGAACTTCAAGTCGACCATCTGCACGCCTCGCTCGGCTGCGAACTCGAGCACCTCGCCGGCGGTCTTCACGCCCGCGGCGATCGCGCTCTCAGTGTCAGTCGTGGCCATCCGGGTCTCTCCTCTCGAAATTTCGCCATCCGAATCTACTCGCGTCGGGCGTTCAGCCGATACTCGGCCTCGAGGATCCGGTGTGCCTTGAGCCCCAGACCGAGACGCTCGCGTCCGCCGGATTCGTGTGGCGACAGACCGCAGACCTCGTGCGCGCGGGCGAGGCGGTACCCGACCGTGTGCCGGTGAAGCCCCAGCGCCTCCGCGGTATCCGACGTCGACCCGTGATGCGCGAGAAATACCTCGAGCGTGGCCAGCAGTTCGGTGTTGTGCTCGGCGTCGTATGCGGCCAGGGGCGCGACGGTCCGGGCGCGCAGCCGCTCGAGCTCGTCGCGGTCGCGCAGCAGCACGCCGATCAGCAATCGGAGCGTCTCGTCTTGGCCGGCTACCGAGGCGCCGTCGCTCGCCAGCTCGAGCAGCAGCTCGGACTCGTGCAACGCCTTGTCCTGTTCGCGCAGCAGCGCCGTGACGGCGGCGCCCGCGGCATCGGCCAAGGATCGGAGGTGCTCCGCGCTGCCGTGGGCGCTCGGCCAGACGACCGGTTCGCCCGCAGTGGGAGCGGCGACGGCGACCGGGCCGCCGAGGGCCTGCGACGCTACGCGCGCGACGTCGACGAGATCGTCCTGCGCGCCGCCGGCGGAGACGATCGTGAGCGGCGCGGACCGGGGGGCAGGTGCTCCCGCCCCCCGGTCCGCTGCCTGTGGCTCGCCTCTCACTCAGAGCCTGCGACGAGCCGCCGCTATGCCGTTGACGGCGCCGTCTGGCTCGTCCCCGAGGCGAACCCGGGAACGCCCCCGGGATACCCGAGCGACGGGACGTCGGACGGGTAGACCTCGTGGCCATGCTCGGCCGTGTCGCCGATCTCCATGTTCTCCTGGGACATCCGTAACGGGATGAAGATCCCCACCAGCTTGAGGAGGATGAACGTCCCGATCGCCGACCAGGCGATCACGAATAACCCGGCGAACAACTGCCACTTGAGCAGCGTCCAGTTTCCGTGGATAACCCCCGCGGCCGAGAACCCCGTGCCACGGCCGTGCGGTCCGTAGTAGACCCGCATCAGGGGGTCGGCGAACACCCCGGTCAAGAGGCCGCCGGCGAAGCCGGCGATTCCGTGGGTGTAGATCACACCGAGCGTGTCGTCTACGTTCCGGAACGGTCGCATCCGGCTCAGGTAGTTGAGCGCGAAGTAGACCATCGTCGAGCCAATGATCCCCATCGCGGCCGCGCCCCAACCGTTGACGTAGCCGGCTGCTGGCGTGATCACCACGAGTCCCGTGATCATGCCGTTGATCCCGCCGAGCAGCGATGGCTTGCGCCCAGTGAGGTAGTCCCACATGACCCACACGAGGAACGCGATCGCCGTACACAGGTTCGTGTTGATAACGGCTGCCGACGCCGAGTTCCCCGCGAAGTACGGGTCCCCGCCGTTGAAGCCGTTCCAGCCGAGCCAGAGTAACCCCGCCCCGGTCGCGACCATTAACACGTTGTTGGGCGCATCGATCTCGCGGTCGCGTTGCAATCGAGGCCCGATCACAGCCGCCGCCACGAATCCCGTGACGCCTGCGCTCAGGTGGATCACGTAGCCACCGGAGAAGTCGATCGCTCCGTTGTGCGCGAACCAGCCGCCGCCCCAGATGAGGAACGCGTCGACCGCGTACACGAACGTGATCCACAGGATCGTGAACGGAATCCACGCCTTGATATTCACGCGGCCGAGCACGGAGCCGAGCGCCAGGATCGGTGTGATCGCCGCGAACACGAACTGGAAGTACACGAGCGACGACAAGGGGAACCTGAAGGTCGGCGACCCTGCATCGACGAGCGGGATCGTCGCCTGCCCCTGTTCGGAGGCGTGGCCGAGAACCGAACCCGGTTGTCCGACGAACGTCGAAAAGAAGCCGGTACCGCTCCCGATCGGGTGGCCGAAGCCCATCTTGAACGCCCACAGGACCCATACGACCAAGACGATCGCGAAGGTCATGAACGTCAGCATCATGCTGTTGATGGACCACCGCTTCTGCATGACGCCGCCATAGAGGACGACGAGGCCCGGCACGCTCATGAGGCCAACGAGGGTGGCGGCGGTCAGCTGCCAGGCGTTGTTCCCAGGATTGAGCCAGGTGGGATATGGGGTGAGCATCGTTCTCCTTGCTGGAGGGTCTGCATCCGCCCACCGCGGGCGGCAGTCAGCCCAGATTTCACCCGGAAGGGTCGTTTGCGCCTGGGTGCCGAACCATGGCCGCGAGTCCAGCAAACACCAGAGCCATCTCGACATTGGGATAAACGGACACCGCATCGACCGGACAAACGCCTCCGGGAGGTGTGCCACCATCGCTCCGCGTGGTGCAGGCGTTCCTACATCTCCACATCCACCTGCACCACTTCAAGGGGCCGACGATCGACTATGTGGGACTGGCCCTCGCCGCGGCGGCGAGCTGGATCGGCTTGCCCGGACCCGGGGAGCCGGTATTGATCGCGACGGCGGTGCTCGCGGCCAAGCACCACCTGGGGATCGTCTCGGTGCTTTTCGTGGCGTTCGCCGCCGCGGACCTGGGTGGGACCGCCGGCTGGCTGATCGGCCGCCTGGCGGGCCGCGGACTGGTCACGCGGCCGGGGCCACTGCACGGCCTCCGGCTGCGCGCGGTCGAGCGCGGTGACAAGGTCTTCAAGCGGATCCCGATCCTGGCCGTGATCGTGACACCCACCTGGATCGCGGGGATCCACGACGTCCGAACGACGACGTTCTTGTTCGCCAACACGCTTGGCGCCGCGCTATGGGCCGGCGGAATCGGGATGGCGGCTTACCTGATCGGTCCCAGCGTGGTCGACGCGGTCGGCGACCTCGGGCTCGTGACGGTACTGGCGATCGCCGGGCTGGTCGTGCTCATCGTCGGCGGCGAGCTGCTCCGGCGCCGCCGCAGGCGCGCGGCGGTAGGAGACTCCTAAAGGCCTGAGCCGGCGAACGAGATCGGGGCGAACGGCACCGGCGGCGCGCCGACGTCGAGCTGGATCTGGTTGTGCGGCTTGAGCGGGATCGATCGGGGGCTGCCCGTCCACGGCTTGCCGTTCGCGTACGCCGTCACCTTCCCGCTGAGGGTCGCGACCCGGGTTGGGCTCAGTGGCTGGTGCCACTCGTCGAAGAAGTTGCCGAGCGTATAGATGTGGGGCGTCGGCGACTCGACATGAATGATCCCGTCGGACGTGTGCGTGTGCAGCCAGTAGTAGCACTTGCTGGCGCCGTAGAACGGGCCGTTCTGGGTCTGCTGCGAGACAGGACCGAGCAGGCCAATCGCGGCCGGGAGCGCCCGCGGCTGGCCGTTGTCGTAGACCTGCAGGTGGACGTGGATGTGGTACGCCAGCTGCTCGATCGGGGCGCACTGGATCAGTCCGTCGATCATCGTCCCGGGCGAGGTCGTCGAGGCCGGCGCCAGCGTGGCACCTTGTTCGAGCGGGATTCCCTCCGGTCCGATCTGAACCTTCGAGGAGGTCGTGGTGGTTGACGTCGTTGCCGTCGGGGAGCCAGCCGTGCTCGTGCTCGCGGATGACCCGGACGACGAGCTGCCGCAGCCGGCGATGGCGATCGCGACAACCGCAGTGGTCAAAAGCCTGGGCTTCATCGAGCGCGAAACGGTAGCGACCCCGGCGAACCGGGGTCGCGGTGACGCGGCTCTCTGGCTAGCGACGGCCGCCGCCGCCGAACAGCGAGAGGAAGAAGAGGAAGACGTTGAAGATGTCGAGGAAGATGCTCGCCGCGATGGGCACGGCGAGGTTCATGTTCGCGCGCGCCAGGCGGTTGAAGTCGAGCACGGTGAAGCCGCCGAACACGACCAGACCGATTACGGCGTAAATGACGTTGCCGTGCGGGACGTTGACGAACAGCAACACGAGCCCGAACACGATCAGCCCGATCAGCGCGAAGAAGAAGAAGCGGTAGTAGGCCGCCAGGTCACGGCGGGTGGCGTAGCCGGCGGCGCCGAGCAGGCCGACGAAGCCGGCCGTCGCGCCGGCCGCTTGATACAGGACCTGGTGGTTGGTCTTGGCGTAATAGCCGAGTACCGGGGCGACCGCCAACCCGAGCAGCAGCCCCATCCCGAACAGCAGCCCGATCGCCAGCTGCTCGTGGCCCCGCCGGTTGGCCACGTTGAGCCCGATGATGCATGCGATCACGCCGATGAAGATCGGAAGGCCGGTGCTGCCTGTCATGTTGCGGCCGATGTACGCCCCGAGTGCCGCGCAGCCGCAGGTCAATGCGACGAGTCCCATGACCTGGCCGAACACCGTCCGCGCGCGATCGCCCGTCAGCGGCGCCCCACGGCCGTAAGCAAGATCGTTGTACGTCGGCATCTAGTTTCGGTCCTCCAGTTATTGGACGATTATCAGCGTGATGTTAGCTGCGCCGCGGTCAAGGCCAGCTCAATTTGTTCGTGGTGGTGGATAAGCATCGGCTCGTTCCGGCCGTACACCACTTCGGGCATCAGCCCGCTCCGCAGCGAGCGGTGGATGTCCTGCTGCTGGTCGAAATCTTCCTTGAAGACGACGGCCTCGGTGAACTCCACATTGGTCTGGAAGAACACCCGCTCCTCGTCCGAACGAGGGTGGCCGGGTGTGTAGAACTTGACCGTCACCCGCGTCCTGTGAGGGTCGTCGGGCTCGGGGTACATCTCCCACAGCTCGGCGTGACCGCTCATCGGGAGATTGATCACGACGCTCGGGAACAGCAGGTAGACGATCGAGGCATTCGAGCGCAGATCCCACTCGGACTCGTCGCGCTCGAGCAGATTCACGACGTCCTTGCGCATCACCGCGCCGCGGCCGTGGGCTCCGAAGGTGTCGCCGACGAACGGCGTGGACAGCAGATCCCCGGCGATCGTGTCGCGATGGAGCGAGAACACGTGGTAGCTCTCGAGGAAGGTGTCGTGGATCAGCTTCCAGTTAGCCTCGAAGACGCCGCTGCGCTCATCGAAGAAACGAAAGCGCTCGAGCTCGAAGTCGCCCAGCTCAGGCCCCAGGCCCTGGAGCTCCTGTGCCACGTCGATCGCCGCGCCGGATCCCAGTCGCACGAAGATGAGCCCGAACCGCTCGGCCGTCGGGACCGCCACCAACCCGAGCTCGCAACGGTCGATCGCCTCGAACGCCTGGCGCGCCAGCGGCTGTCCGAGCAGCTCGCCGTTGAGGTCATACGCCCACGAGTGGTACGGGCACTTGAACGCCCGTCCCGGCCGCCCGCGACCGCTGGCCACCCGGCCGCCGCGATGGCGGCAAATGTTGAGGAAGCCGCGAACCTCCGCGTCCTCGCCACGGACGAGCAGCAGCGGCACGCCGGCCGCCTCGGTCGCGACGTATTCACCGGTACCGGGGATGTCGGCGCTCAGGCCAACGCACAGGGGCTGCCCGCGGAACAGCACGCGCTGCTCCTCGGCGAGCCGGTCGGTATCGGTGTACACCGAGGCGCGCTGGCGGTAGGGCTCGGGGGCGAGCATCGTCGTGTGCTGCTCGCGCATCAAAAAGAACCGGCGCAGGAGCTCGCGCTGTCGCTCGGGTCGCATCGCGACGGCAAGTGTCGCACCCACCCGTGACTCGATCAATCAGTCAAGATGCGTGTCGATGCTCAAGGGGTTGAGGTTGCTGCTGACGGCCGGCGCGATCGTGGGGGCGGTGGCGCTCTCGCGCCCCGATCGGTCCGGGGGTGGAGTGCCCCCGGCGCATGCGCGCCCGGTCGAACTCTCCGTGGAGGTCAACGGCGACATCCTGGTCCACCAGCCGGTGTGGCAGCGAGCGCTCGCCGACGGACACGGCCGCTACGACTTCGAGCCGATGTTGAGCGAGATCAGGCCGTACATCCGCAGCGCCGATCTCGCGATCTGCCATATCGAGACGCCGATGTCGCCGCGCCCGCCGGAGGGGTACCCAGTGTTCAACACGCCGACCCAGCTCGCCGCTGCGATCCACTGGGCGGGCTGGCGAATCTGCGACACCGCCTCGAATCACTCGGTCGACCAGGGCCAGTACGGCGTCGACCAGACCGGACAGGCGCTCGATCGCGCCGGAGTGCTGCACACCGGCTCATTCGCCTCCCCGGCACAGCAGCGCCGGACCTTGATGGTCACGGTCAAGGGCGTCCGGGTCGCGTTTCTGGCCTATACGGAGATGACGAACGGGATCCCGCTGCCCCATCCGTGGTCGGTCAACCTCGCGTCGGCCGCCGTGGTCCGCCGCGCGGCACGGGTGGCGCGCGAGCGCGGGGCACAGGTGGTGATCGTCAACTTTCACTGGGGCACGCAGTTCCAGTCCGCGCCCGACTCGTTCCAGCTCGGGCTGGCGCGGGCTCTGGCTGGCGACTCCGATATCACCGCGATCGTCGGCCAGCACGTCCACGTCGTCCAGCCGATCGTGCGCGTCCACGGCAAGCTCGTCGTCTACGGCGAAGGCCAGATCCTCTCGAATGAGAGCACCGCTTGCTGCCCGGTGCAAGCCGAGGACGGGATGCTCGTGTTCCTGCACATCGTCATCCGGGGCCGCCGCTCGTACGTCAAGAGCATCTCGTACCTGCCGACTTGGGATCGCCACCCCGACTACACGGTGCTGCCGGTCGCCAACGCGCTTGGCCCGTCGCCAGGCTCCAGCGGGAACGCTGCGGGCGTCGTACGGGCGGACCGTGTCAGTGGTGGGCCGGATCCGGGGCGTGCTCGAGCCGATCCCCGCTCGGCTGCACTGACCCGGTGCCGGCGCCGAGGTGTCGGACGAGGAACTCGGTCTGGTCGGTGACCGCCTGCTCGAACGGCTCGCCGATGTAGATCTCGAAGTGGCCGACCGGGTAGCGCTTGATCTCGGCGCGCGGCGCCTTGGCGGCGAGCGTCGCCGAGCGCTTGGCCGGCGCGAGCGAGTCCGTATCGCACAGGCAGAACAGCACCGGGCAGCCGATCCGCGGCGCGAGACGGCCTGGGCGGTACGTCGCAACGAGGACCGCGATCCGAGCCGCGACGCGGTTTTCCCACGTTGTATCCGCCGGTACGAGCTTCTCGAAGCCTGGCAGCGAGTCCGGTGTCGTCATCATCGCGAGGTCCCCGGGCTTGCCGACCGCGGGGATGTAGTACGGCGCGCGGCGTGTGGCCGCACGGAGCAGATCGCGCAGGCCTGCGGCCGTCAGCCGCGCCGAGTGAGCCGCGCCAAGTGCCGGCAACGTTGCCAGGGCGTCCGTGTACGGACATTGCGAGACGACCGCGGCGACCCGTGGATCCTGTGCGGCGATCGCCAATACGTGTCCTCCCGAGAACGAGCTGCCGAATACCGCGACGCGGTTAGGGTCGACCCAGTCGAGCGCGCGCGCGTAGGAGAGCGCCGCGTGGTAGTCGGCGTGCTGGCGCGGGATCGACAGCAGTTGGCGCGGCTCGCCGCCGCTGGCGCCGAAGTGGCGGTAATCGAACACAAGCGCGCCGAGGCCGGCGGCGCAGAACCGCTCGGCGTAGGCGTCGAGTCGTATTTCGCGCGTGGCCGAGAAGCCGTGTGCCATCACCACGAGCGGGTGCGGTCCATCGCCCTCGGGGCGGTACAGCCAGGCCGCGCAATCGATGCCGGCCGACGGGAACGTGACGTCGAGTCGATTCACCTCATCCTCCCTTGGTGAACGCATGTACGACGACAAGTATGAGGCTGATGAGGGCGATCGTGGAGATTCCGATCGCGACGACCCGTGCCAGCTGGGAGTAGCCGATCGGCTTCCCGAGCCGGATCGCCCGTTCGTTGTGCTCCCAGCGCAGATAGCTGACGATTCCGATCACCCCGCCGAGGCCGATCGCGGGGATCGCTACGAGCAGGTCGAGGTTGGACACGCCGATGTGGAGGGCCTGGGCTGCCGCCAAGCCGCCGGCGATCAGCGCTAGCCCGGTCCTCGTCCACGCGAGGAACGTCCGTTCGTTGGCCATCGTGAAGCGGGCGTCAGGCTCGTCGCCGACCTGCTCGAGGTCGCCTCCGACCAGGCGCCGCAGCGCCTCGCTCGGCCGCGTCATCACCCCACCGCGATCGCGATCGAGCCGGCGGCAGAGCAGCACGTCACGGCCGCGATCGCCAGCAGCGCTCGACCGTGTAGCGGCACCCGCGGCGTGTCCGCCCGGCGCCGCTCGCGGTATAGAACCGCCCCGAAACGCCACTCGGCGGCGGCGGCGATCGTCAGCAACGAGGCCACCGGGATCGCCAGCCCGAGGATGTGGTCGACGACGCCGGCGCGTAACGCGAGCGCTGCGACCGCGATGCTCGCGAGCGCGGTGCGCTGCCATGCGAGCACTGTCCGGTCACTAGCGCGGCCCTTGTCCCATTCGGTGTCGTCGCTCACCGGCGTCGAAGCGTACGCCTAAGCCCGCCGTGCGCGAGTATTCGCGTCGAGATGCTCGGGCTGATCAAGGCGAACGTATTCCGTCGCAGCGCCCGCACGGCGCTGACCGCAGCCGGGATCGCGGTCGGCGTCGCCGCGATCGTCGCGCTACTCGCGCTGACGGCCGGACTCGACAACACGGCGGGCCAGCTCGTCCACCTCGGGCGCGCCGACCTGGGCCTGTTCCAGCGCGACGCCGGCGACCCCACCACCTCGGTCGTGCCCTTGTCGATGATCCCGAGGCTGAAGGCGCTGCCGCAGGTGGCCGATGCGACGCCGCTGCAGCTCGTCATCGGTCCAATCAAGAGCCAACCGTCGGCGATCGTCTTGGGCATCGAACCGACCGGGTTCGTCGGCCGCCAGCTGGTGTTTTCCGCCGGCGGGCCGCCGACGGCGGGACGCGTGGACATCGGCGACCTGCTGGCTGCCCAAATCCATCACGGCGTCGGGTCACAGCTGAAGCTGAACCGTCGCACCTTCACGATCGCCGGCATCTACCACTCGGGAATCACCTACGAGGACCAGGGAGCGATCACGACGCTGGCCGACGCGCAGAAGCTTGCGGGGCGCACGCCCGACGAGACGACGACGGTCGCCGTCCGGGTGAAGCCAACCGTCACGCCGAAGACGGCGGAGAAGGCGATCGCCAAGGCGTTCCCTGGCCTGACCGCGATCGCCGACGCGAACGAAGCGATCCGGGCCGGCGCGAACACGGTTTTGATCTCGAAGGCGGTCCTGCTGATCGTCGTGCTCGCGCTGATCTTCGGCACCCTCGCCGTCGCGAACACGATGCTCGCCGCGGTGCTCGAACGCCGGCGCGAGCTCGCGCTGCTTGCGACTATCGGCTGGAGCGGCCGGCAGCTCGCCACGCTCGTGCTCGGGGAGGCCGTCGGGGTGAGCTTCATCGGGACGGGCTTCGGGCTCGCACTGGGGACGATCTTCAGCGGCGCGCTGCCAGCGGCGCTCGGCCTGGGCAACTTCATCTCGCCGGACATGACTGCGTGGGGACTCGGGCGGGCATGCCTGATCGGCGTCGCGACGGGGGTGATCGGCGCGATCTATCCGATCTGGCGCGCGACGCGGATCTGGGCCGCCGCCGCATTGGCGACCACGTAGGGGACCGCTGTTGGGCTAGGGGACGGCGACCTGGCCATCGACCAGGTGAAGCGTACGGTCCGCGCGCTCTGGCGACCGCCGGATCGTGGCTGACGACGACGAGGGTGGTTCCGTACCGCTCGCGCATCGTATTGAGCAGGTCGAGCGCGCGCTCACCACTGTCGGAGTCGAGCTGGCCGGTCGGCTCGTCGGCGAGCAGCAGGCGGGGATGGTTCGCGAGGGCCCGCGCGAGCGCGACAGCCTGACGCTGCCCGCCCGAGAGTTCGGATGGCAGATGCTCGGATCGGTCCGCCAGTCCGACCTCGGACAGCATCTCGAGGCTACGGTTGCGCCGCTCGGGGCGGCTGACCCCTGAGGCCAGCAACGCCGCCTCGACGTTCCCCTGCGCGGTCAGGTACGGCAGCAGCAGGTTCGTGTCCTGGAACACGAACCCCACGACACGGCGCCGGAACTCGACCGCGTGCCAAGGCTCCGGGACCGGCTCGCCGCCGACCAGCACGGAGCCCGAGTCGGGCCGCTCGAGGCTTCCGATCAAGTTCAAGAGCGTGCTCTTGCCCGAGCCCGAGGGCCCGGTGATCGCGACGAACTCACGCGCGCCGACATCGAGTGTCACGCCGCGCAGTGCCGCAACAGCGCCAAACGACTTGTGGACATCTCGCACCGCGACATCGACGCCTGAGGCAGCCGAGCCGGGCGCGGGACGAGAATCTTCTGTGTCAGTTTGAACGGCGTCCGAGAGCGCCATCCGTTCCCGCATATATCAGCAACATACTCGCTGCGATTACCGAACTGCCTCAGACGCGGCCGCTCACCCACTCCGCTGTCAGATCCGCGACCGCATCGCGCGCGCCGGCGGGCTCACGGAAGTAGTGGTCGCCGGGCAAGTGCTCGAGCGTCTTGTCCGCGGACGCGAGCGCGTCGGCGATCGCCGACGCATCGCTTGGGAACACGCCGACGTCCATCGTCGGCTGGATCACGAGTGCCGGGAGCTCGATCTTCGCCAGGTGCTCAGCGCCACCGCAGCGAGAATCGTCGAGGCTCCACATCGACAGCCACGTCCGCAGTGTGCTCATGATCCCGATCCCGAAGACACCCCGGTTCGCGCGCGCTGGGTCGCCGAGATAGCAGGCCGGAGTGGGCCGGTCAGATGGATCCAGGGTCGGATCGACCATCCGCGGATCCGCCCATGTCCGTTGCAATGTGAACACGCGGTCGTGCATGCCCGCGTCGCGCAGCCGTTGCAGCTCAGCCTTCGCCCAGGTCGTGATCCGGCGGTTGCGGGCGCTCTGCGTCGCGCGATACCGCGCCACAAACTCGGCCGTGTACGGCGGCCCGTTGTCCGGGTTGAACAGGTCGAGCGACGGGTCGCCCTTGGTTGGGTCCTGCTCATCGGTGGCCGAAGCATCCATCCACGCGGTCAGTACCTGGGGGCGGCCGGGGTGGGCGGCGAGGCTGACGTAGAGGTCTCCGGTCTCGAGCTCTCCCTCCTGTCGGGCCGTCGCCTGATAGGCCGCCATCAGCGAGCCGCCGCCCGAGTTGCCGAGCAGCACGATCGTCTCGGCGCCGTGCTCGCGGAGCCACCGGACGCCGAGGCCGATATCGGCGAGCGCGTATTCGAGCAGGAAGTACCCCTCGTTGCCGCGAAACCGCGTGTTCCATCCGAGGAACCCGAATCCTCGCCGGGCGAGGTACTCGGCGAGGTAGTGCTCGGAGAAGTCGACGTTGTAGTGCGTGGCGATGAACGCGGTCCGGGGACGGTCGCTGCCGGTGGCTCGGTAGTAGACCCCCTGGCACGGGTGGCCCCCGGCGCCGGCGCGCTGGGCATCGTCCGCCGGGAGCGCGACGAACTGTCTGTCGATCCCGCTCACCGGTCGGTCAGCCGCTGCTTGTAGATCTCCGGCAATGCCTCGAGCGGTAGACCGCTGAAGCCGGAGTAGTAGGTCGCTGGCGGGTGGCCCGCAAGCAGCGCCGCCTTCGCCTCCTCAGTCCACTCCAGTTCCGCCTTCGTGTCGAAGTTGACCTTCATCAGCCGCGGCAGCTTCGGTGGGTTCTTGGGATACATCGGGGGGAACTTGATCCCCGGGTGGGCGATCGTCCGTGGAAGCAGCCACAGCTGACCGTCGGTCTCGGGCATATGGCCGTTGACGTGGTTGAGCCACACTTCGTCGTAGTCGTTCAGGTGCGACGGTGCGCCATAGCTGCCGTTGGGGGCCGGCGTCGTCGGGAACGGGTGCGCGGGCGCGGCGTTGAAGAAGAACGAGCGCTGCTCGCCGTAGAGCACCGCACCGGCGGGCGGGGGCATGAAGCCACGGCTCGAGCCGAGCGCGGGCACGTCCCAGATGTTCATCTTGAAGATGACCGGGTCACCGAGCCAGCCGACGACGTCCTTGCACGGATCGAACCCGTACGTGATGGTGTGGTAGGCGCCACGGTGGCGGACCCGGACGTCCGTTTTGACTTCGATCTCGTGCCGCGGGTGCTCTCCGGGTTCGGGCACGACCATCGTCGAGTAGTCGGTCAGGAAGCTCGTAAAGCCAACGCTGTCCCACAGTTCCTCGGCCAGCCGAATCGCCGAGTCGAGCCCGAAGACGAAGATCGCATTGCCGGTTGGGCTGGCCGGTGTCTCGCGGTAGGCAAGGCCCTTTGGGATCACGACGAAGTCCCCGGGAGTGGCGTGCAGCGGGCCGAGCTCCGTCTCCAGCCTGAACTCGCCGCGGTGGTAGAAGCGGATCTGGTTGAAGTCGACGTCCTTTTCGGCGAACGGCATCGGCTGGCCGCGCTGGGACAGCGATACGAGCACGCCGTCGCCGCGCAGCAGCGGGATCGCGGTCCCGGCAGGGTCGTTGGCATCGGTTGCGACCAGCCCGGTAGCTCCGATTCCGCTGTACATCAGCCGTTCGTCGGACCAGCTGATCGGCTGGCCCATGTTCCCGTGACGGTAGATGTGCGCCCAGTCGCCGAAGAACCCACCCAGGGTGTAGATCTCGTCGATGTACTCGCCGACTCCGGGCGGCGGGTTCGGGATCTTGCCCTTGCGGATGTTCGACGCCATCTGGCCTTCCTCTCTCAGGTGGTTAGGGGGGATTGGTCGACATATGCGCGTTGCTCGACGAAGCGGCCGTCCCGCACCCGGGCAAAGAGCGCGCCGGGCACCGTCACCTCGGCGTCGCTGTGCTTGACGTAGGTGACGTTGAGCTCGCACGCGAGCGTTCCGTCGTCAGCGACGAGCACGTCGAGCAGCTCGTGACGCACGCCTTTGACGAGCGGCGCCAGCCGTCGTGCCTCGGTGATGAAGTCGACGGGCTCTCCGTTGCCAACCCGGAACGTGCAGCCATCGGCGATGAACTCGTCGAGGGCTTCCCGAACGCGGCCGGCGTCGAGCAGCGCGTAGTAGCGCTGGAGCCAGTCGACCGTCTCGGGTGGCGCGTTCACGCGCCCGAGCATTTCAGAACTTGGCTGTGGCGGTGTGTGGGCCGTGTCTATTTCGGGTGGGACCTGCCGGGCTCGGGCTGAGCGCCGTCACTCGACGAGTGGCGGGTCGGGACCAGCCGGCTCGCCGCGAGCAGCACGATTACGACCGCGACGACGACCCACACCGCGGGGTCGCTCAGCGACAAGCGCTGCGCGTGCGAGCCGAGGTAGGCGACCGCTGCGGTCAGCGGCAGGAACCCGACAACACTCGTCCACGCGAACCGTAGGAACGGAACCCTGGCAGCGCCGGCGGCGTAGCCGAGCAGGCTGAACGGCACGACCGGAATCAGCCGTCCGGCGAGCAACAGCCGCGTACCGCCGCGGTGCGCGGCTGCTTCGAGCCTCCCGAACTTGGGCCCCAGCAGCGCGTTCAACAGCGGACGCGCGAGCTGGCGACCGAGCCAGTACGTGATCGCGCCGGACACCAGCCATCCGAACAGCGCGAATGCGGTGCCGGGGAGGAAGCCGTACACGAACCCGGCCGTCGCATTGAGGATCTCGGATGGATAGAAGATCACCGCGTGGACGAGCAACAGCCCGAACAGGCAGGCCGCGCCACCGACACCGAGACTTCGCACGTAGTGCCGGAGCTCGGCCAGCTTGCCCTGCAGCGCGAGCGATACGCCGTGGCGCAGCTCGGGGACTGCGAACACGATCGCCAGGCCGAGCGCGATCGATCCAAGGGCCACCAGGATCCGAGTGCGGCGTGAATGGCTTACCGGCTCGCGATCAGCTTCAGAGCCTCCGGCATAGCCAGCACCACGTTCCATTACGTGAGGATGGCAGTCCGTGCAGGTGGGTCCCGCGGCGGGGCTGCCGTCGCGCGAGGGCCTGGGAGAATCGCACCTGGTTGACGCTCTGCTGGGCGGTGGCTATGCCACAGTCATAACGAGTGTCACGTCGCCAGCCCCACGCGATCTGTCAGCTCCTTGTGGAGGATCCAGATCTCGCCGAGACGGTGCCGCCCGAGGTCCGCGACCGCGCCGTGCGGGAGTGCCTGGCTCCGATCGCCCAGATACCCCGCGGTCAGTGGAGCGGCGAGGACGAAGATCTGCCGCGTGGCGGGATCGGGCTGCTCGTGCTCGACGGGCTGCTCATCCGTCGAGTCGGTGTAGACGGAAGATTCGGGGCGGAGCTGCTCGGAGAGCGGGATCTGATCCGTCCATGGCAAGAGGAGGACGCGATGCTGACGCTTCCGCACACGACCGGCTGGCGCGTTATAGAAGACACCACGATCGCGCTGCTCGACCAGCGGGTAGCGCAAAGGCTCGCCCGCTACCCGGAGTTGATCGACCGGTTCGTCGGTCGCGCGGTCGAGCGCTCGCGGAACCTGGCGATCAACATGGCGATCATCCATCAACCGCGGATCGAGGTTCGGCTCCTGATGCTGTTCTGGCATCTCGCGGCACGGTGGGGCCATGTTCGGCCGGATGGAGTAGCCGTGCCGCTGCGTCTCTCCCATAGCGTGCTCGCCGATATCGTCGCCTCGCGCCGCCCAACCGTTACGACCGCGCTCTCAGATCTCGCCCAGCGCGGTGAACTGCGTCTCGACGACAGTGTGTGGATCCTGACCGGTCAGCCCCCGGGCGCGCTGCTCGAGCTCGGCGCGCGGCCGCCGGGCCACTCCGGCTCGCCGGCGGAGGTGACCGACGGGCATCCCAGATCCGCGGACATCGGTAATCGCGGTAACAGTTCGATCGGCGACTCGCCGACGGGCTCAGCGAATTAGCGGAACCGCACTCGAGTCTGCTCGTGGTCGTGCCCACTTCGCTGACCGCGACGGACGGGGCCCGGGTAGCGACGGTCCGCACGATGACACCCGGTCGTCATCTCGCTGACAGTTTTGCCGCTGATCCGACGCGTACGGAGATCCACCCGGGTAGGGCCATTGTGGACATCAAAATCCAACTCAAGAGAGGTGTCACATGAGCACCGGGATCCAAAACCAACCGAAGGGGGTTACAAACGGGGCCGCAGCAGAGATCACCGAGTGGCGTGATCACACGCGCGTATTCCTGCAGCCGATCGCCGCGCCGTCCATTCTGGGACTGTTCGGGTTCGCCGCCGCGACGTTCATCGTCACGGCAAACATGGTCGGCTGGTACGGCAAGGCGACCTCGCCGTTGCTGATCTTCCCGTTCGCAACGGCAGCCGGCGGGATCGCGCAAGGCGCCGCGGCGATCTGGGCCTTCAAGGCGCGTGACGGCCTCGCGACCGCGATTCATGGAATCTGGGCGGCGTTCTGGCTCGGCTACGGGTTCCTGAACTTCATGATTGCCCTGAAGCTGATCCCAGCGCCGGCCGCGCATGCGGCGGTCCCTGAGCTGGGTTATTGGTTTTTCGCGCTGGCGGCGATCACGTTGGCCGGGATGCTCGCGTCGCTGACGGAAAACCTCGCCCTCACATCCGTACTGGCGCCGTTGTGGGTGGGGGCCGCTTTTATCGGCGTCTTCTACCTCGTCGGCGGGTCAGGCTGGGAGAAAGTCGGAGGCTACGTGACGATGGCATCGGCGTTCACCGCCTTCTACGCGGCCACAGCGATGATGATGGCCAGCACATTGGGGCGTGTCGTCCTCCCGCTCGGGAAGTTCCGCAAGGGGGCGAACCGTCCGGGCGGTAAGGCCGTCTACCCGATCCAGTTCGAGCTCGGAGAGCCGGGCGTCAAGCAGGGGCAGTAGCGACTTTCGCTTCCTGACCAGAGCCTCACCGGCGGACGTGTCGCCGGTGGGGCCGACCCCCGCGGGTGCCCATCCACAGCCTCGATCACCTGACGACGATCTGACCACGCATGAACGCGTGGAACTGGCAGTAGAACATGTAGACGCCCGGTTTGCTGAACGTGATCGTCCGGTTCGCGCCAGGAGCAATGGTGCCGGTGTCGAACCCGCCGTGGATCGCGGTGGCGGTGTGAGCGGTGTGGTCGCGGTTGGTGAAGGTGATCCGCGCGCCAACACGCACGGCGGTCGTCCGCTGGTGGTAACTGAAGTTACTGATCTCGACCCGGGCATGAACGGGAGCCGGGGACGGGGACGACGTGGCAGGCCCGGAGTGCCCGCCGCACGCCGCCAGGGCGCTGGCGGTGACGACGGCCACGATCGGGGCTCGGAAGCTGGTCATGTGGGTGTGTACGTTCGCCGGCCTGGGGTGGATCAGCCAGGTGATCCAATCGTCGCGGCGCTCCGTACAGCTGTGTAGATCCCGGAACACATGTCCGGGCGCACACGGGAGACACTGTGACTGATTCGAACCATGGAGAGCGGGGGGGCATCGTCGAGCACCTAGCCCGCGACGACGTCGAACGCAAGCGGTTCTTGAGAATGGCCGGCAGGACGATGGGAGGCGCGGCGGCGGCGAGCGGCCTGGCGGCGTTCATCGCGGCCTGCGGGTCCAGTTCGAGCAGCACCTCGTCGACGTCGAGCTCGGCCCCCGCGACTTCGACATCGACCTCCACGGCCGCTGCGTCGGGGGACCTTTCAATCGTCAACTACGCGCTGACGCTCGAATACCTGGAGGACCAGTTCTACTCCAAGGTCGCCGCGAGCGGCCTTTTCTCGGGCCCGACGCTGTCGACTCTGAAGGTCTTCGGCTCCGAAGAGCACGAGCACGTGCTGGCGCTCGAGAAGGTCGCGATGAGCCTCGGCACACCGGCGGCCAAGCCGACCGGGAAGTTTCCCCTGACCAGCGCGAGCGAGGTCGCGAAGCTGGCGGCGACGGTCGAGAATCTCGGCGCTGCGGCGTACCTGGGTCAGGCACCGAAGATCCAGAGCAAGGAGATCCTGGCGGCGGCCCTCGCGATCCACACGGTCGAGGCCAGGCACGCCGCGACACTCAACACGCTGACCAGGCAATCGCCCACTCCGGATGGAGGCTTCGGGAAGCCGATGAGCATGAGTCAGGTGCTCGCGGTAGTGAAGCCCTTCATCGCCTAGCCTAAATCGCACGAGAGGATTACCAACATGAAGAGCCAGACAGCTGCGGGCCAGGAGGAACTGGCCGCGGTCGAGATTCAAGGTATGACCCGCGCGAGTTTCATGCTCCGCGGTGCACTTGTAACGGGCGCGACGCTCGGCGCGGGGGCGGTGGCGCCGTTTGTCTCGGACGCTATCGCCGCATCGGGAGCAACCGACATCGACATTCTCAACTTCGCGTTGACGCTGGAGTATCTGGAGACGAACTTCTACGAGGTCAAGGGGAAGTCGGTCGGCCTGAGCGGAGAGGCGAAGTCGCTGGCCGCGGAGTTCGGTGCACAGGAAGCCGAACACGTCGCGGCACTGTCGAAGGCGATCTCAGGCGCGGGCGGAACGCCGGCGAAGATGCCGAAGTTCGTGTTCCCCGCCACCGATCAGAAGAGCTTCCTGAAGCTCGCGTACACGCTCGAGAACGTGGGCGTCGGCGCCTACAACGGCGCCGGGCCGTCGCTCCAGAACCCGTTGCTGCTCGCAGCGGCGGGCTCGATCGTGCAGGTGGAGGCCAGACACGCGGCGGCGATCGGCCTGCTGGTGAACCAGCCGGTGACGCCCGATGGAGCATTCGACAAGCCGCTCACCAAGGCCGCTGTCCTGAAGGCCGCAGGTCCGCTGATCAAGGCGTGAAAGTCTTGACGGCGCGGCCCGCTCGGGTTCTCCCTCCTCTGTTCCCACGGGTCGCGCCGTCGCCCCCAAAACCATCGAACTCCCCATGATCTTCCGCACTCACTCCAGCGCCCACAGCCTCAGAGCGCTCGCCGACGAGGATCTGATGGCGCTGGTCCGCGACGGCGACGCGCGTGCCTTCGAGGTCATTTTCGATCGCCATTCGGGGCCGGCGTTCTCGCTTGCCTACCGGATGTGCGGTCGTCGTCCGATGGCCGAGGACGTCGTCCAAGAAGCGTTCCTCTCCCTGTGGCGAAGCGGGAGCCGGTACGACCGCGCTCGGGGCAGCGTCCGTTCGTGGGTGCTCAGCGTCGTGCACAACCGCGCGGTCGACGCGTTCCGTGGCGAAGTGACGAGAAGCGCGCGCAACACCGAGGATCAAGAGTTCGTGGAGGCGCTGGAGGCCGCGGAGCGCACAGACCGGGAGGCGGAACGTCGTGACGACGCCCGTCAGGTGCGAGCCGCCCTCCACGAGCTTCCGGACGAGCAACGTCGCGTGATCGAGCTGGCCTACTTCGGCGGCTTCACGCACAGCCAGATCGCCGACGTGCTCGGTCTACCTCCCGGGACGGTGAAGGGACGGATGCGGCTCGGGCTCTCGAAGCTTCGGATCGCGCTCGGCGACGCGGCGGATGTTGTGGCATGAGCGCG
The DNA here is from genome assembly GCA_963794825.1 of uncultured Solirubrobacterales bacterium. Classification (GTDB taxonomy): domain Bacteria; phylum Actinomycetota; class Thermoleophilia; order Solirubrobacterales; family Solirubrobacteraceae; genus Palsa-465. Next base: position 73,078 of record CAWCFB010000003.1, on the reverse strand, counting down.
CAGGACAGGAAAATGACGTCAGGGAGCCACGACTGCGCGGGGGATGCGTCGGCGTACGTACTCGGAGCGCTCGATCCCGCCGAGGAGCGGGAGTTCATCCGCCATCTCGAGCGTTGCGCGGTCTGCCGCGACGAGGTGCAGGCCCTCCGTGGCGTCGTGGATGCGCTTCCCATGGCCGCTCCACAGGTTCCACCCCCACGTGCGCTCCGGCGGCGGGTCCTGGCCGAGGTGCGCGCCGACGAGCGGGCGGCGCGACGCAGGCGCCCTCCGGAGCGGGCGCCAAGGCGCCGCGTGATCCCCGTCGCCGTGGCGGCCGCCCTGGCGGTGGCCGCTTTCGTGGGGATCGAGCTGGGAGCGGGTCACGGCCCAGGAGCGGTGCGGGTATTCGCCGCCACCACCGGTGACGCGCAGGTGCGGGTCACCGGCGGTCGCGCAGAGCTGATCGTCCACCACCTGGCGCAGACCCCGGCCGGCACGATCTACGAGGTGTGGGTGCAACGTGCCGGGACGACGAGGCCGGCGCCGACCACGGCACTGTTCGGGGTCACTGGTCGTGGCGAGGGCGACGTCGATGTGCCTGGCAGCCTCGGAGACGTCCGCGCGGTGATGGTGACGCTCGAGCCGGCGGGAGGCAGTGAGGTTCCGACGAGCGCCCCGGTGATCGTCGCGCCGATCAGCTGAGACGCCCTCGGTCTGCGGCGCTACGGCGATATCAGCGTCCGGCGAGGTAGGTTCCTCGTATGACGCCCGGAGTCCGTTCCACCGGTGCATCTCAGGGGGTGAAATGCGGGAGGTAGGTGGCATGGGCGCAGATCGCACTCACCGTGAAGGTGTCGTTGACCGTGGCGCTGGTGTTGTTGACGTAGCCGATCCAGCCGTCGTCGGTCTCCGAGGTGTCGGGGCCTTCGGAGTGGATCGACTGCTCGACCCCGGCGCCATTGGTCGTGACGTAGCCGCCGATTGCATGCATGCCGCTCGGGCAGGACGCGACCGCGTAGTCGCGCGAGCCGGGAGGGTTGGGGGTGTCAGCGCTGTCGACAGTCACCAGGCCCGTCAGCCCACCCGCCGAGCGGGCGCTCGGGACGGTGGCCAGCGTGCTCTCGTTGACCTGCCTGCCGGTAACCGAGTTGCCCACGAGCCGGTTCCCGGGCTCACTGCCCAGCTTGACCGCGCTGCCGGCGATCTGACTGGCCGCCAGGGCGGTGCCGCCCAGCGCGACGAACAGGGCGGCGAGCGCGACCGCGAGCGCAGGCGAAGGACTGTGGTGGCGGATGCGATGCATGCTGGTTCTCCTTTCGATCTGCTACTGCGTCAGTAGGCGCAGATGGCGTAGATGTAGACCGTCTCGGAGACTGCGTTGTCGTTGAGATAGCCCCCATACCACCCCGCCGGGACTGATCCACTCGTTGTACCGTCGAAACTCTTGGTGCTGTTGACCGGACCAGACTGAAGGATGCGATCCGCGGTCGTTCCGCCTGAGGTGGCAGTGACGCCGCCGCCGAGTGCCTTCTGGCCCGACGTACACATGGCATAGCCATACGCGCTGCTAAAACCCCCGACGGTCACGTCCGTGCGAACCAGGGTCGCGCTGCTGGCAGCGCTCGCCCCGGTAGCTCCCGCCGGCCCCGGCGGCCCCGCTGGACCGGGTCCAGAGCCGCCGCCAGACCCTGCAGGGCCCGGCGGCCCCGGCTGACCGCTGGCGCCGCGCGGTCCGGTGATGTTCCAGCTCAGCTGGGAGTCGTGGCGAGCGCATTTCTGCGCGCGATACAGCCCGCCGCTGTCGCGGTGAACGCAGACCGTGATCGTGCTATCGCGGCCGCCCGCGGCATAAGCGCCGCCGGCGGTGGCCGCGATCAGCGCGACTAGGGAGATGACCAGCGCGGGCGATTGCTTTACGTACTGCAGCGCTCTCATTGAGAGGACACCTCCTGGTGTTGGGACAGCGAAGGGGATGCGCCCAGGCCCGCCGTGCTTCGGTGCGAGGCGGATGTCATCAGCCGCCGCTCCGGGCGATCGGGCTGCAGGCCCGGCTGCCGTCGGGGCGCGATATCCGGCGCGTCACGCCTTGCCCCGTCCGCGGACGACGACGATCGTTCGGCTAATGCGAGCAACGCCGGAACGCGGTCCGCTCGTGAGTAGGCTGAGCGTGACTCGCCTTAGCTTGTCCGCACGGGCGAGTGCTCTGCCGTGCGCGTTCAGCCTCACGGTCACCAGCGCGTTGCGCCCGGCGGGAATGAAGAAAGTGGCGTGGCCGAGGGCTCCGCGGATGGCGCTGCCCGACCTGCTGGCCCGCAGACGCCTGGGCGCGGCTTGGCTCACGATCAGCTCCCCGGAGCACTGCACAAGCCCGGCCCGGCAGGGAGTCCTGAGCGCGATCGAGGCGCGGTAACGCGCACCAGCTCCGGACTGTCTCAGTCTCGCGGCCGCGGGCAGCGACGGCCGAGCCAGCTTCACGATCGTGGATTTGGGATCAAGGGAGTGCGCCTGGCAGGGGATGACGGCCGAGAAGCGCGAATCCCGGAACAGGGAGAGACCGGGCAATCCGGTCTGGCGGTTGGTGTAGATCTCGCCGACGAGCAGTTCGTCGGGGTCGACGAACGTAATCGTCCGGCTCAGCGACGCGGTGTGCCCAGCACTGTCGGTGACCTCGAGGGTGACTGTCGCCGGCGGGCGGAAGAAGTGGTAATCGTTCAGGTCCTTGTTCGGCAGCGGACCCTCATAAGGGCCGACCGAGTAGGAGGCCGGCGGGAACACATGCGTGAATGTCGGCTTTGCGCTGGTGAATTCGATCGGCGCGAATGCAGACTCGGCCACCGACCAGCGGTACATGGTGATCGGGAGCCCGTCCCCACCGCCGGTCGAGGTCGACGCGTCGAAGCTGACGGTGTCGTTTTGGCACGGCGAGAACGGGGCGAAGCCGAATCGTGCCGTGGGCAGCGCGAACGTTGGGAAGGGCGGTGGTGCCGGTTGCGGTGTGCCGATCGAGGCGGTCGAGCTGGCGGTTGCGTTGCTGCCGCCGATGTCGGTGATGCTGGCGCTGAGGTGATAGGTGCCGGAGGCGGCGTAGGTGTGGGTGCCGGCGACGTCGAATCCACCACCCGCGGCAGGGGCCACCGTGCCAGCGCTGGTGCTCCCGTCGCCCCAGGCGATCTGCGCCGAGAAATCGTTGACCGGCGCGGCCGGGTTTGCGTCAGTGATGTGCGTGACTACTGCAATCAGAGAATGGCCGACGGTTCCTGTGAGGTTCTGTCCGGCGCCGGTCAGGCCCCCGTCTTGGGCTGTGGCTTGGAACGGGGCGGTTTGCGTGCCGGTCGGCGCAGAAGCGTGTGACGCTCGCGTACGTGTAGGACACCGACCCGGTGTAGGTGCCCTCCTCGGCGTAGGTGTGAGTGCCCTGGATCCCGGTGCTGCCGTCGGAGGTTCCCGACCGAGGTCGTGCCGTCGCCCCAGGTGATCGTCGCGCTCGCTCAGCGGGCAGGACCCGACCGTCGACCACGTTGCCGGTGAACGAGTTGTCCCTCGACTGTCGTGATGTCGACACCCGCCGCCGCCCCGCCCCCGGCACGATCACCAGCAGCCCGAGAGCAGCGGCGAGTACGCAGCGCGCCCGTGTCATCGGATCGCCACCCGGCGCACTTCGCTGGCGTGGGTGCGCTCGGCGAGATAGGGCGGGAGCTGATTGAGCGCGTCGCGGGGCTGTCGGCGTCGACCGTCCAGTAGATGTGGTGGTCGCCGGTGGCGCATGAAGCCATCGCGGCGAGACCGCGCAGAGGGCTGTCGTAGCCTCGCCAGGCGGCGTAAACGACCTCGCACTCGAGCCTCCTCGTGGACGTGGGCGAGGATGAACGTGGGCATGACTCGAACAGCTAAGGCCCCGCGCGAGCCTGCACATGGGGGAAACACCCGCAACTTTGTGAGCGGTCCTCGCTGTTCGACGGTCGTCGTTTGACGGCAGGACGCGGGGGCGAGACACTTGCCCGGTGAGCTCGGTGGGGGTGTGGGTGGGGCGAGAACGGGAGTTGGGCGCGGTCGAAGGCGCCCTCGGACGGCCTCGCCAGGGGTGAGGGGGGCGCGTGGTTGGTCTCTGGCGAGCCCGGCATCGGCAAGTCGCGACTGCTCGAGGAGGCCGGCCGACGGGCCGCGGCGAGCGGCGCGGATGTGTTCGAAGGTCGAGCGAGCGAACTCGAGCGGGACTTCCCTTTCGGCGCTTTTATCGATGCGCTCGACCCGCATCTCGCCTCGCTGCATCGCTCTGCGTTGCAGGCGCTCGGCGAGGGCCAGCGCCGGCTGCTGGGGTTCGTCTTCCCGGCGTTGGCGGTGGCGGCGCGCGAGAGCACGCTCGTCGCCCAGGAGCGGTTCCGCTGCTATCGCGCGGTAGCCGAGTTACTCGTCGTGCTGGCCTTGCGCCGGCCGCTGGTGCTGATCCTCGACGATCTGCAGTGGGCCGATGCCGCTTCGATGGAGCTGCTCGACCACCTGCTGCGCCGGCCGCCGGACGCTCCTGTGCTGTTGCTGGTCGCCCACCGCGCGGGGTTCTCTGCCGGTGCGCAGTTGCCGGTGGGAGATCGCCTCGAGCTCACCGCGTTTAGCCGCGAGGAGTCGGACGCGCTGCTCGGCGATGAGCTGGGGCCCGAGGCCCGGGATCGCGTGTACCGCGAAAGCGGCGGCAATCCGTTCTATCTCGAACATCTTCTGCGGGCGGAACGCCGCGACAGTCTAGGAGATGCCGGACGCGTCGAGGGCGAGATTCTCGATCTAGACGTGCCCGCACCGGTGCGCGACGCGCTTGCGCGTGAGCTGGCCGAACTCGGCGAGCAGACCCGAAACGTGTTGCAGGGCGCGGCGGTGGCCGGTGATCCGTTCACGCCGGAGCTGGTCGCGGAGATAGGCCAGGAGGACGCTGCACACGTACTGCGTGCGCTGGATCGCGCGATCGCGGTTGGGCTGGTCGCCGGCACCGAGACGCCGGTGCTGTTTCGGTTTCGCCATCCGATCGTTCGCCGGGCGGTGTACGCATCGGCCGGCGAGGCCTGGCGGGGGGCGCGCACGCGCGTGCGGCGGCGGCCCTCGCCCGCCGAGGGGCCCGACCGCTTGCTCGCGCCCATCACGTCCAACGCTCCGCGGTCCAAGGCGACGAGACCGCGGTGTCGGACCTGGCTGCCGCCGGCGAGGCGGCAGCCGTAGCCGCCCCCGCCAGCGCCGCCGGGCTGTTCGAGGCCGCCTTGCGGCTGCTGCCGGAGGACGCCGGCGTCGACCGGCGCCTTGCGCTTCTAGCTCCACTCGCAGCGGCGCTTGGAAGCGCCGGGCGCCTCGAGGAGAGCCGGGCCAGGCTGGTCGAGATCCTGGACGCCCTGCCCAGCGAGCTGGTAGCCGCGCGCGTTCGGCTGATCGGGTTCATGGCGCTGATCGACCGACTCCTCGGGCGTCCGGGTGCCGCCCGTGTGCTGCTCGAGGGCGCCATGTGCGCCGTCGAGGCGGAGGCGGTCGAGGCCGGCGCGCTCGAGCTGGAGCTCGCCGCGGACCGCTTCTTCGCTGGTGACTGGACGGCGATGCGTGAGCATGCCGAGCGGGGATTCAGGACCGCTGCCGGTGAGGGCGGCGAGACCTTGCGGGCGAGCGCCGCTTCGCTGCTCGGCCTCGCGGAGTACAGCGTCGGCGCCGTCAACATGGCCCGCGAGCACCGCGATGATGCGCTCGCGCTGCTCGACGCGTCCGGTGCCGATGCCCGTGGCCTTCGTCTGGATGCCATGGACTGGCTTGGCTGGCTCGAGCTGAGCCTGGAGGAGTACGACGCCGCCCGCGAGCACTTCAGGCGAGGCCTCGAGGTCGGGCGCCGCAGCGGCGGCGGCCATCTGCTGGCAACGATGAGCTTCGGACTCGTGCTCACCTGCACCTGGAGCGGACGGCTGACCGAGGCGATCGAGCATTCGGACGCAACGCTAGGGCTGGGGCGGCTCTCGGGCTCAGCCCAAGTCCTCTCCTGGGCCCATGGGCTGCGGACGCTCGTCGACTTGCGCTCAGGAGCCGTGGCAAGCGCCCTGGATCACGGCGGGCAGGCGCAGCGGTTGAGCGAGGGAGTCGAAGCCAATCCGTTCGTGGCGGTCAACGGTGGCTGGTTCGGCGAGGCCCTGATCGAGGCCGGGCAACCGGTGCGCGGGCGCGAGCAAGTGCTGCGGGCTCTCGGCGGACCCGAGCTGCCTGCGATCGAATCCGCCTATCGCCCCTACTTCTACGACGTGCTCGCGAGCGCGGAGACAACGCTCGGCCGCCACCCCCAGGCGTCCGGGTGGGCAAATGCGGCGAGGGCGACGGCCGCCGGACTCGGACTGCCCGGGCGAGATGGCGCCGCTCTCCACGCGGCGGCATTGGCCGAGCGAGACGCCGCCCAGGGCGCTCAACTCGCGCTTCGCGCGGCGGCGAGCCTCGCGCTCGCTCATCCGATCGAGGCGGCCAGGGCGCGAATCCTCACCGGTCACCACCTCGGCGCCGCGGGGGACCACGACGCCGCGCTGGATGAGCTACGTCAAGCCACCGCCGAGCTCACGGCGCTCGGCGCCGCTCACTACGCCGCGCAAGCGGTGCGGGAAAGACGACACCTCGGCGAGCGCGTCGCGCGCGGAGGCCGGCGCGCCAGTGGGATGACGGGAGTCGCCTCCCTGAGCGACCGCGAGCGCGAGGTCGCTCATCTCGTCCAGGACCGGCTCACGAACCGCGAGATCGCCGAGCGCCTCGTCCTCAGCGAGAAAACAGTCGAGCGCCACCTCTCCCGGATCTTCGTCAAGCTCGACGCGCGTTCCCGCGTCGAAGTCGCCCGCACGCTCGAGACAGGGCGCAGTCCAGCACGAGCGGCACCGAACTAGAAATCCCTGCAATCCGGATGGGCACGGCTGGGCTTGAACCAGCGACCTCTCGCGTGTGAAGCCGTACACGCGCCTGGCGCTCGAGGGTCCCACCCCAAGCCGTCGGGAGGCGAGGGGCCTCGCCAGCCGCTCGACACCGCTGCGTCCGGGTTCCTGCCTGGTCGTCCGGGCACTCGCGACGGGCACTGAGCGAATCTGGGCTGGTATACCGACTCTCCAGGTCCAGTCCATCCTGGCGACTCGAGGCGTGGGATTCTTGTCAAGGCCGGTTGAAAACTAGACCACTGGCGCTGAGATACTTGGCCGATGCTGGTGCGGCTTGGGGGGCGGATAGTGGATTCCGTAGCGGCGTGCGGAGTCAACCTCCGAAGTTCGAATCTGAGGCGGGCGCAGGCTTCGTTCGGGGCCGTCTGGACGGGGGAGTGGGCCGCGACTGTCGGTATCGGTGTGGTTGCGTTTCGGCATGGAGGAGCTGCTGGGGTGGGCCTCGTTGGACTGGCCCGGATGGTTCCCGCGGCGCTCGTGGCGCCGTTCGCCGCGATGGTCGCCGATCGAACCCGTCGCGAAACGGTTTTAGTCTGGGTCGGCGTGGTACGCGCGACGATGCTCGGCAGCGCTGCTGGGATTGGCGTCGCCAACGGGCCGGTCGGGCTCGTGTACTTGGCGTTCGTGGTTGCGACGGTGGCGCAGACGCTGTTTCGACCGGCTCATTCAGCGCTGCTGCCCACGCTGTGCACGACGCCAGCCGAACTGACGAGCGCGAACGTGGTCCGGGGACTGCTCGACTCGCTCGCCACGCTGGTCGGCCCGCTGATTGCGGCGCTGCTTCTGAAGGTAAGTGGCCCCTCGGCGGTGTTCGCCGCCGCGGCGGCCGCCTCGGCGCTCGCGTCAGTGGTGATCGTAGGCGTCCACTATGAGCGACCACCGCGGCTGTCCCGGGCGGTGGCCATGAAACCAGTGCGCGAAGCGTTCGAGGGTCTCCGAACGATCGCGGCGGACCGTTCATTGACGCTTCTAACCGGCCTGACGACACTCCAGACGCTCACGCGTGGTGCGTTGACCGTGTTCACCGTCGTGTTGGCGATCAAGGTGTTCGGCGCCGGCCAGGCAGGCGTCGGATGGCTGACCGCCGCGGTCGGTGCCGGTGCAGTGGTCGGATCGCTGTCGGCCACCTTGCTCGTTGGTCGCGGTGGCCTCGCTCGGTGGTTCGGCGTGGGCGTCGCCGTATGGGGTGCACCGCTGGTCGTGATTGGCGTTGCCTCGCATCTGCCCGTTGCCGTCGTGATGCTGGCTTTTGTCGGCATCGGCAATGCGCTCGTCGACGTCGGAGTGTTCACCCTGCTCGCGCGCCTTTCCGAAGACGCGGTTCTGGCACGTGTGTTCGCCGCGTTTGAGGGCATCATCACCCTCGGCGTCGCGGCCGGGGGAATCCTCGCATCCGGTGTGATCGCGGCATTGGGGATCCGGCCCGCGCTGGTAATAGTCGGCTGCTTCACGCCCGTGGGCGTGCTGGTGTGCTGGCGCGCGCTCAACGCGCTTGATCGGCGGATGCGCGTCCGGGATGCAGACGTTGAGCTGCTGCAGCTCGTGCCGATGCTGCGAGGGCTGCCCGAAGTCACGATCGAGCACCTCGCAGCAGGGTTGAGCCGCTCAGAGCTCCCTGCCGGAGGGGTGGTGTTTGAGCAGGGTGATGACGGACACGACTTCTATGTGATCGAGCGAGGACAGGCGAGTGTGATCGGTGACGGGCTGCCGATTCGTCGTCTCGGGCCAGGTGACGGGTTCGGCGAGATCGCGTTGCTGCGGGGCTGCCGGCGGACAGCATCTGTCCACGCGGCGACGGCTCTAACGTTGCGCAGTTTGAGCAGCCACGTGTTCGTCACGGCGGTGGCGGGTTACTCACAGAGCGCGACGATCGCCGAAGGCGTGATCGCCGATCATCTGACCCACTTTTCACCCGAACTTACTGCCTGATGGACAGCGTGCCTTGCCCGTGGCAGGCGTATCGGTCAGACTGTCAGGCGCAATCGCGAGGGGCTTGCGCGCGCTAGCCCCGGGGGGTCACTCGTGTCGGAGTCAGTTGAGCTGGCGACAATTCTGCAGACCGACCTCGTGGGTTCCACGCAATTGGCATCACGCGTCGGGCCAGCGTTGGCGGACGAGCTCCGCGACGAGCATTTCGGCGTGCTGCGTGAGGCGATCGCCTCAGCGGGAGGGCGGGAGTACAAGAACACCGGGGACGGACTTCTGGTCGCGTTCTCGTCCGCGTCGGCGGCGGTCGGCTGTGCGGCTTTGATGCAGCAGCTGATTGAGCGCAGGTATCGTCGCGCTGCGCAGCGGCTGCAGGTGCGGATCGGACTGGGTGCGGGCGAGTCGACCGTGCAGGACGGGGATTACTTCGGGATGCCGTCGATCGAGGCGGCCCGGCTATGTGATCAGGCGCCATCGGACGGGATCCTGGTCTCACCGGTGGTGAGAATGCTGGCGGGCCGGTGTGAAGGCGTTCAGTTTGAGTCGGTGGGCGAGCTCGAGCTGAAGGGGATCCCCGACCCGATTGAGGCGTTCGCGGTGCTTTGGACGCCGCTTGCCGACGAGTCGGCCGATTCCGCTGGGGTGGGGCGGTGGCCGCTGCCGTCGGTGTTGCGCTCGGTGCCGGCGGTCTCGTATGTGGGACGTACGCAGGAGCGCGCGCTGATTGAGGAGGCTCGAACGGCGGTGCGTGGCGGCGAGCGGCGGGCCGTCTTTCTCGCGGGTGAGCCGGGAATCGGCAAGACCAGGCTGGCTGCGTACTCGGCGCACGCGGCGCACGCCGAGGGGTTCGTGGTGTGCTGGGGTGGTTGCACTGAGGAGTTAGCCGTCCCTTACGAGCCGTGGATCGCGGTGTGCGCGCACCTCGTCGAGCACGCCCCAGAGGATCTCCTGGCCTCCTACGTGGAGCGCCACGGGGGTGAGCTCAGCCGATTGGGGCGCGAGCTTGCCCGACGGGTACCGGGACTGCCGGCGCCGCAGACTTCTGACTCTGAGACCGAGCGGTTCTTGTTGTTCTCCGCTGTGACGGGCTTGTTGCGATCGTTCTTGGAGACCGTTCCGGTGTGCCTCGTACTAGACGATTTGCATTGGGCGGATGCGCAGTCGCTTGGGCTTCTCAAGCACCTCGCGCGGACCGTCGAGCAGGGGGCGCTGCAGGTGATCGTGACCTACCGCGATTCGGATCTGACTCGCGAGCATCCGCTGAGCGGGGTGCTCGCGGACCTGCGCCGGGTCCCGGGAGTTGAGCGGCTCGCGCTAACCGGTCTGGGCGCCGAGGAAGTGGCAGAGGTGCTGAGCGCCGCCGCGGGCCACGAACTCGATCAGCAGGGCGTCGCGCTGGCCACGGAGATAGCCGCCGAGACGGCCGGCAACCCGTTCTTCGTCGGCGAGATCCTCAGGCATCTGACCGAGTCGGGGATGCTCGTGTTCCATGAGGACAGTGGCCGGTGGAGCATCGACCGCTCGAAAGGGAGCGCCATGCCGGAGAGCGTGCGCGATGTGATCGATCGCCGCGTGGAGCGGCTAGGGGAATCAGCGCGCGAGCTTCTCACCATGGCCGCGGTGATCGGCCGTTCGTTCGATGTCGACCTGCTGACGCGACTGGTCGATCTGAGCGAGACCCAGGTGCTAGATCAGCTCGAGGCCGCGGTCGGCGCGTCTGTGCTCAGCGAATCGACAGAGGACGTTGGCCGCTTCAAGTTCGAACACGCGCTGATCAACGAAGCCCTGTATGAGGCGTTGGGTCCTACCAGACGCTCGCGGATGCATCAACGGGTCGCGCTCGCGCTCGAAGAGCTCTGCGGCCCCGATCCCGGCGACCGCGTCGGCGAACTGGCTCGTCATTGGGCGGCTGCCACCCAGCCCGCGCAGGCCGAGAAGGCGATCGACTACGCCCGCCGTGCCGGCGAGCGCGCGCTCGAGCACCTGGTGCCCGACGAGGCGGTTCGGTGGTTCACCCAGGCTCTCGAGCTGCTCGACGGACAAGCCGCACCGGAGCCAGCTCTGCGCTGTGACCTTCTGATCGGCCTCGGCGAAGCGGGGAGAGAGGCCGGCTCGAGCTTCCGCAGAACGCTTTTGGAGGCCTCTCAAATCGCGCTTGAGCGAGATGACGCCGGTCGTCTCGTGCGCGCGGTGCTGGCCAACAACCGCGGACGTACGAGTTCCATCGCCCGAGTCGACGAGCAGCGGGTCGAGCTGTTGGAAACTGCACTCGCTCGGACTCGCGCTGATCAGCCGGCCACCCGGGCGCGACTGCTGAGCCTGCTCGCGCTCGAGCTCGCGTGGTCTCCCGTCTATGAGCGTCGGCGTGCACTCAGCGACGAAGCTCTGGAGCTCGCACGTCTGTGCCCTGATCACCATGCGCTCGCTCAGGTGCTACGCGATCGGCCGTACGCGATCTGGGCGCCCGGAGCGCTCGAGGAGCGCCGCGCTAACGCCGAGGAACTGCTCGAGCTCGCCGAGCGGCTCGACGACCCCGTGCTCCGCTACTGGGCGCACCTGAACGCAATGGACGTGCGCGGCGAGGCCGCAGATATCGACGACGCGCGCGAAGCGCTCGAGCAATGCAGCTCGATCGCCGCGCAAGTCGGCCAGCCCACGCTTAGGTGGTGGGACGCCATGCAAGCGCAGTCCTTTGTCGTGCTGAGCGGATCTCCCGAGGACATCAAGGACGGTGCTCAACGGATACTCGCGCTCGGCACGGACAGCGGCCAGCCCGATGCCGTCCTAAGCGCCAACGCGCAATTGGTCTATCAACTGTGGTTCCAGGCACGCTGGGACGAGCTCCGCCCGATGATCGAGGCGACCGTCGCAGCCCTTCCTCAAGTGCACATCGCTCTCAGCTCCCTTGGTGCAACGCACGTCGAGGCAGGGAGGCTCCCCGAAGCGCGCCGGACGCTGGATCAGGCTTGGGAACGCGGCCTCGAAGGCCTCCCGTACGACTGCTGTACGACGGTGACACTCGCCTTTTATGCGATTCTCGCTGCCGGCCTGCGCGACCGTGCTGCCGCTCACGTGCTATCCGCGCAGTTCTCCGTGGCAACCGGGTCAGTGATATGGCAGGGCCAGAGCTGCCAGGGAGCCATCGACGTCTACCGTGGCATGCTGGCCGCAACGCTCGGCCGGCACGACGAAGCCGACGCTCGCCTGGCTGCGGGAATCGAGCTCAACGATCGCATCGGCGCACGCGTCTGGGCCGCCCGCGGACGGGTGTTCTGGGCTGAGCAGCTGGCTCAGCGTGCCCACCCGGCTGACACCGACCGTGCCAAACAGCTCTTCGGACGGGCGCGCGACGCCGCGCAGACACTTAGCACGCCGGCGCTGCTCGAGCGCGCCGAAATGGGTCTGGCGCGAGCAGTGAACGCCTGAAGCGCCGTTAGTCGCTGCGAAGCGCCCTGACGAAGCCTGCGTCCTTGCGTCGCAGGGTTCTCATCAAATCGCGCTCGATGGCGGTGAAGAATGCCCGCGACGCGGAGCTGGATCCATTTAGGTATTCGTCGAACAGTGATGCGGGAACGACCAACATCACTGAGCGCTCGCGGGCGATTGCAGTGAGCGCGGACGTCTGCCCATCGATCAACCCGATGTACTCGAACGCCCGTCCGGGTCCGGCAAGGCCGATTGGAATTCGTCGATCGCCACGCTCGATCGCTTCCTCCACCGCACCATTGAGTGTGATGCAACAGGCTCTTGGCGAATCTCCCTCGGCCGCGATTATGTGGCCGCGGGTGACAAACCGCAGGCGCGAGCGATCGACCACCTCGTTCAGATCGGGCTCGTTGAACCCTTCGAAGAAGGCCAGCCGCCGCAGGTACCCGATCGGCGGCCTGGCCGCGTCGATCTCGTGCGCCTGGGGCGCAGGGGCTGGCCCATCGTTTCCCGACGCCGGTTCGAGTGAGGCCGCGAGGTGCTCGTAATCCCGGCGCAGCCGTGAGCAGACCAGTCCCCAGATGCGCCGCCTGACCGCGACGGCGGTTGGATGTCGCCGAACTGTGAGGGCGCCAAAGTCCGCCCTGCTCAGGAACAGCAAGCGGGCAGTGCGCTTGACTCGCGCGCTGGCGGAACGGGTTCCCCCGTCGATCAGCGGCACCTCACCTAAGACATCACCTGCTCCGAGCGCGGCAACGGACAGCTGAAGACCTCCGGGCTGCCGCAGGGAGACCGCGATCTCGCCGTCGACGATGACGTGAAGCCCGTCTGCGACCTCTCCCTGCCTCCACAGCAGTGCGCCCGACTCGTGCTTGATCGGTTGCATCACGCGCACGAGATCGCCGAGCTCTTCCACCGGCAGATCTGCGAACAGAGGAACCTCTCGGAGGATCTGGACAGGATCGCCGAGGTCTAGCCAGCTGTCTGAAGTCACTTTGCGTTTGAACGATCAAGCCGCAAGCTGGCGCGTCTCCGTTCTCACATTTTCTCCCTCGAACCAGGCACTTAGGAGCGAGTATTCGGGCGCCTCGATCCAGGTCGACACGTCGCGAGTCAATGGCTCTGAAGCGACGATCAATGACTCGGGCCCGTCGTCGTCGTTACTCATCATCCATTCCCCGTCCCGCTCAACGAACGCACCGCCGACGGTGTACCACAGGCTCACGTACGGCAAATCGGTCTCCAAGAGCAGATCGTTGTCCGGGTACCAGCCGTAGTCGAACGAGAAGCGCGTAACGACCAGAGATCGACCAGTGCTGATGAACAAGTTGGCGGGCGAGGAGGTGCAGATCTTGTGGTGCTCGCGCACACGACGCACGATCGACAACAGGCGGACCGTCGCATCAACTAGCTCATCGACACTCGGGGCGCGCGAAGGATCATCGAGCAGCGAGAGCAGCAGCGCGTAGAGCCACTCCGAGTCGGTTGTCCCCTCTATGCAGCGAGCGAGATCGGGCTTGATGAACTCGAGCAGATCGTGGCGCATTCGGGCGAATTCACGCAAATGGCCGTTGTGGGCTAGCGTCACGGCCGAGCCGCTGTAGCGAAACGGATGCAGGTTCTGCTCGGAGATCACCTCATCAGCTGCGTGCGTCACGCCCCGTACGTGCGCCACCAGGCAGGTTGGGGCGACCTTCTCCGCCAGGCTTCGCAGATTGCGATCGAATACCGGCACGGCCGTGACGCGATAGATGAGCGGCTCCTCTGGCCTGCGAGCGTGTTCGTCCCACGCCGCCATTCCGAAACCTGCAAGGTTCATGAACGTGGACATCATGCGGGGGCTGTATGCCTGACGGGCGAGTGAGCTGTCCGTCGAGAACAGCAGGTACTCGAGCGAGATTGGCCGCCCCATGTATGCGAGAACGCGGCACATACGGCCCGTGCGATTGTAGTCCGAGGGCCGCACTGTCCGACGGCCCTGAAACCCATCGGGACGACCCCTTCTGAGACGATGATCACCTGCTTGCCACTGAAGCTTTACCGGCGATCCTCGTATGAGCTGGCCGGCGGCCTTGCTCGCGCTGCTGGTGTCCCACCTGGTGGGGGACTTCCTGCTGCAGACCGAGTGGCAGGCGCTCAACAAGATGCGAGGTCTGACGGATTCGGCTTCACGCCGCGCGCTCGGCCGGCACTTATTCAATTACTCGATTGCGTTCATTCCTGCTCTCGTTTGGATCGGTCTAGAAACGAGCACCGCCCGCGCCGTCGCGGTGGGGGCGCTCGTTGCGATCCCGCATTTGCTGATCGATGACGGTCGGCTCGTTCGAATTTGGCTGCGAGAGGTAAAGCACGCCCCCGAAACTGCCCCCATGGTCTGGCTGATGGTGGACCAGACATTCCACGTGCTCTGCCTGCTCGGGGCCGCGTTGCTAGCCGCGGCATAACGGGCTGAGTAGGCCTTCCTTGATGGGCACGGCTGGGCTTGAACCAGCGACCTCTCGCGTGTGAAGCGAGCGCTCTCCCACTGAGCTACGCGCCCTGAAGCAGGGCATTTTACGGCCTGGCCGCGGTCCGTGGCGCGAATCCCGCGCGGTTCCGGTCCCTGCGGTGGACGTGGAACACGCGCCGCTGTACGCTGCCGACCCATGGGGCATGCAGGGGGCGCTGCAGCGGGACTCGTTCGCGTTGGCCGGTCACTGATGGCACTGGTCGTCGCGGTCGCGTGCGGCGTCGTGGCGGCCCCTGCCGCCGCAGCGACGCCGCTGGCCATCTACGTCAACGGCAACCAGTTCGTGAACGGCGCGGGCAATGCCGTTCGCCTGACAGGCACTGGGGCCGACTCGACCGAGTACGCCTGCGAGTTCGGATACGCGTACGGCAACTACGACCCGGTGGCGGAGGCCGACGCGATGGCGGCCTGGAAGTCGAACGCGACCCGGATTCCCCTCAACCAGGACTGCTGGCTCGGAACCCACGGATATCCGCAGCCCGGCTCACCGATGCTGACCGCCGCGGGCTATCGAAACTACATCGAGCAGTTCGTCGCCGAGGCAAACCACGACGGCATGTACGCGATCCTGGACCTGCATTTCACAGGGCCAAACGGATCGAGCGGCCAGCGGCAGATGCCCGACGCGGACTCGATCACGTTTTGGAAGTCGGTCGCGGCTACCTTCAAGGATGACCAAGCAGTCGTCTTTGACGCATTCAACGAGCCGTTGTCCTCAACCGACGGCGATGCTCAGTCCGGGGCCGGACTGACGCCAGTCAGTTGGGCCTGCTGGAAGTCCGGCGGTTGTCCGGTCAGCGACTTCGATCTCACCTATCAGAAAGCCGGTGGGCCGAACTACACGGCGGTCGGGATGCAGCAGCTTGTCGATGCGATCCGGTCGGCCGGAGCCGAACAGCCGATCCTGATTGGGGGTCTGGACTACTCGGGCGACCTTTCCCAGTGGCTTTCACACGAACCGACCGACGATGTCGTCCCGTCGCAGCTGGCAGCGTCGTTCCACGATTACGACTCCGGGGTCTGCCAGGGTGCGGCCTGCCTCGCCGGGCTCGACGCGGTGCAGAGTGTCGCCGCGCGCGTGCCGGTTGTGACGGGCGAGTTCGGCTACTTGGACAGCGACAATCAGATCTGTACCGGTCACGACAGCACCGACTTTGCCAACGAGTACATGAACTGGGCCGACCAGCACGGGATCAGCTACCTCGCGTTCTCGTGGATCACGCCGACGCTCTCGGACGGCACGACGGAAGACAGCTGTGCCAACGTCCTCAACCACCCGGGCTCAACCTTCTCCGCGCACCTGATCAACGGTGACGGCTCGCCCGCGGTTCCGCTTGGCGTCGAGGTCCACGACCATCTCGCGTCGGTGGTGAACACAGGGCCGGGGCCCGGTGTGCCGGTGATCACCTTCCGCCACGGTGGGCCGCCCCCGGTGACAGCAGGGGCCGTAGGCTCCGGACTGTCGGTCGGCGGTTTGCGCCAGGGAAGCCCGGTGCTGTCGTTCAAGCTCAAGGAGTCCGGCGCGGCGATCCGCGCGATCACGGTCATGAGTCCCGCCGCGGGGCTGAGCTTCTCGCACAACCGTCGTCGGCTCGGGCGGGGCGTGACCGTCAAGGTGGCGGGCCGACCGACGGCGAGGGGCCTGCAGGTTGCGAAGGGGATACTCGAGGTCGTGCTGGTCCATCCCTCGGGCGCGATCGAAGTGACGATCGGCAAGCCGGCTCTTCAGGAGTCGAGGAGCTTCCGGAGCAAGGCAAAGGCCGGGAAGGAGAACAAACTCAAACTCCGCGTCTCCACGCTCGATGTACGCGGCGGGGTCAGCCACATCAAGCTGTAGCTGTTCCGCCTGCGGCAGCTGATAGCCGATCAGTCACTCGAGCGGTGGCCGCTGGCCGGAAGTCCTAATGCTGTGCCGCTTGCTCGCGGTGGGCAGGCGCATCGTCGGGCTCGCTGTAGCGGTCGTTGAGGTAGTCGATGATCTCCTCGGCGCTGCCCGTGATCGCCGTGCCGTCCTCGAGCAGGAGGGCAGGGATCTCCTCGTTGCCGGTCTTGCGCCGGAGCTCCTGGCGGTCCGCCGCTTCGGGCGGGACCTGCCGGGCTATGAATGACACGCCGAGTTCTGTGAGCCGCTGCCGGACCTTCGCGGAATAAGGGCACCACTCGGCTTGATAGAGCTCGTCCATACCGGCCTGCTACCCGGGGGCGGCGCTCAGATCACGGACTGCGTTGGCCAGACCGGGCGCCAGATTTCCCCGCCGGCGTATGGTCACCGTCCCCAGCCCGAGCCAGGTGCGGACCTGCTCGAGCTCGGCCGCCAGCTCTCCGGCGACGTGCGCCACCTCGACGCCGTCTTCGGCGTAGGCGCCCTGCACCAGCAGCGCGCCCAGCTTGCGGTCGGCCTTCAGGTCGACCCGCGCCACGAGCGTGTCGCCGAGCAGGAACGGCAACACGTAGTAGCCGTAGATCCGTTTCGGCGCCGGCGTATAGATCTCGATCCGGTAGAAGAAATCGAACAGCCGCTCGGTGCGGTCGCGGTACCAGACCAGCGAGTCGAACGGGGAGAGCAGGGCCCGGGCGTTGATCCGACGCGGCCGGCGGGCAGCCGGCCACAGGTATGCGGGCGCCGGCCAGCCGTCGACCGCAACCGGCAGCAGCTCGCCGTCCGAGACCAGCTCGGCCACACGCAACTTCGACGCGGCGCGTGGCAATCGGAAGTAGTCGCCGAGGTCGGGCTCGGTCGCGACTCCGAGCGCCGCGGCCGCAATCCGGACCAGCTCGCGCTGAGCGTCCTCCTCGCTGGGGGTCGGCACCGCTAGGACCGACGCCGGCAGAACCCGCTCGGCGAGGTCGTAGCGGCGCTCGAAGTTGATCCGCTCGTACGCCGCGACGGTGCCGGCAAAGAACAGATGCTCGAGCGCGCGCTTGCCGTCGTGCCAGTTCCAGAGGCGGCCGGGTTCGTGGGCCGGCCGCGGGATGCCGGTGGCGCTGGCGCGGATCGGGCCCTGCTCGGTGACCAGCGCCAGTGTCTGGGCGATCAGCTCCGGCCGTTCGCGGGCGATACGCGCGATCGAGGCCCACGCCTCCTTGTCGAGCCGCTCCATTCGCCAGCGGAACAGCGGCTGAAGCTCGATCGGGATCAGCGAGGCCTCGTGCGCCCAGTATTCGAGCAGCCGGCGGTCGCGGCCACCGCGATGGTCGTCATGCGCGGCGAGCCGGTCGAGCAGAACTCGGTCGTACGGACCGAGTCGCGAAAACACCGGCATGTAATGCGAGCGCGAGAACACGTTGACCGAGTCGAGCTGGAGCACGCCGAGGCGGCGCACGAGCGCCTCGATCTGGCGGATCCCGGGCGGGCGAGCCGGGCGCGGCCGGTCAAAGCCCTGCGCGGCCAGCGCGATCCGGCGGGCCAGCGGCCGGCTGAGCTTCACAGGCGGACGATGTTTGCGGCGCGGGTGCCGCGGGTGACGCCGCGAAGGTCGATGAACAGCGAGGCCTCGCGCGCGATGGTCTCGTGGTCGACCCCAGGATGGGCGGTCACCAACACCACGGCGTCTGCGCCGGCGGTCGCCTCGTCGACCCCGACGCTGTGGAGCTCCAGGTCAGGTAGCGACGGCACGAACGGATCGTGATAGACGAGTTCGGCGCCGCGCTCGCGCAGCACACGCATGATCCGCAGGGCGGGTGACTCGCGCATATCGCCGACACCGCCCTTGTAACTGACCCCGAGGATCCCGATCCGAGATCCCCTGATCGGCTTCGTCCCGTCGTTCAAGGCGTGCTCGATCAGCTCGACGCAGTAGTAGGGCATCTGCTGGTTGACCTTGCCGGCGAGCTCGATGAACTCGATCGACATGTCGAATTCGCGCGCGCGCCAGGCGAGATAGAACGGGTCGACCGGCAGGCAGTGGCCGCCCATCCCGGGTCCGGGCTGGAACGGCATGAAGCCGTAAGGCTTTGTCGCGGCCGCGTCGACGACCTCCCAGATGTCGATCCCCATCCGCTTGCACAGGATCGCCAGCTCGTTGACCAGGGCGATGTTGACCGAGCGGAAGATGTTCTCCAGCAGCTTGGTCAGCTCCGCGGCCTCGGGGGTCGACACCGGGACGACGTTGTCGCACACGCGCGAATACAGCTCGACCGCCCGCTCGAGACAGGTGGGGGTCATTCCCCCCACGACTTTTGGCGTGTTGCGCAGCGTGTAGTCGGTGCGGCCGGGGTCGACGCGCTCCGGGGAGAACGCCACGTTCAGACCGTCGCCCACGGTCAGACCGGAGCCCTCGGTGAGCAGCGGCACTAGCCGCTCCCGCGTAGTGCCGGGATACGTGGTCGACTCGAGTACGACGAGCTGGCCGTGGCGCAGGACCTCACCCACCGCACGGCTCGCGCCGGTTAGAGGGCCGAGGTCGGGCTCGCGGTTCGCGCTCAGGGGGGTCGGCACGCAGATCACGACCGCCTCGGTATCCGCCAGCGCCCGGTAGTCCGTGGTGGTCTTGATCGATTCGAGGACCGCGGTCAGCCGGTCGGAGTCGATGTCCTCGATGTACGAGTCCCCGGCAGCGATCCGCGCGACCTTTTCCAGGTCGATGTCGACTGCCACGACCTGCTCGCCGGCTTCGGCGAACGCGACCACGAGTGGCAGCCCGACATATCCAAGACCGATGACTCCGACGGACATCGCGCGCGGACGATAGCGACAGCCCGCCAAGAAGAAATGACCGTGCACCCCCTGTCGAGGTCGGTTCCCGGGTCGCGTCTCCCGTTCGCGGCTCCGGTTCGGTGCTCCCGCAACGCCTGAAGGGGACCGCTTAAGGCTGCTTCCTTCCGGACCTGACCTGGTTCACGGGCCTCCACCGTCGCGGGACCGGACCATCAGCGCCACTAGCGGGTCGCTGACCCGGGGCCTGCAACCCCTCGAGAGGGAATTCAGCCCCGCTAAAGCGGATTGCGGGTTCAGGGCGCCGCTACGTCCCCGCCTAGCACGGTCGCGACGGATGCTATCTCTAGACTCGACTTTTCGTGTCGAGCGCCCCTTCTCTGTACCGCCGCCACCGCCCACGGACGTTCGCCGACGTAGTCGGCCAGGAACACGTTGTGCGGACGTTGAGCAACGCCGTCGAGCAGGGAAAGGTCCACCACGCGTACCTGTTCGTCGGGTCACGGGGGACCGGCAAGACGAGCATGGCCAAGATCCTGGCGGCGTGCCTGAACTGCGTGAACGGCCCGACCACGAGCCCCTGCGGCCAGTGCGACTCGTGCCTCTCGATCGCCAGCGCGACGTCGCTCGACGTGATCGAGATGGACGCGGCCTCGAACAACTCGGTCGACGACGTCCGCGACCTGCGCGAGAAGGTCGCGTACGCCCCGATCTCCGGCCGTCACAAGGTGTACATCCTCGATGAGGCGCACATGCTCTCGCCGCAGGCCTGGAACGCATTCCTGAAGACGCTCGAGGAGCCGCCCCCCCGGACGATCTTCGTGCTCGCGACGACCGAGGCCCAGAAAGTACTGCCGACGGTGGTCGATCGCTGCCACCGATTCGACTTTGGCCGACCCTCGGTCGAGCAGGTGAGCACCGTGCTGTCGCGCGTTTCCGAGCAGGAGTCGATCGCTGTCGACCCCGGTGCGCTGGCGCTCGTCGCCCGCCACGCGACGGGCAGCTTCCGGGACGCGCTCGGCACGCTCGAGCAGCTCGTCACGTACGCCGGCGCCCGCCCGATCGAGCCGCCGGACGTGCTCGCCGTGCTCGGCGTCGCCGATTCCGAGCAGCTGTTCGAGGCGATCGGCGCGATCGTCGATCGCGACCCTGCCGCCGCGCTGCGCGCCGCCGCGAAGCTCGGGGACTGCGGCCGCGACCCCGGTCAGGTGCTCCGGGACCTAGAGGTACACGCGCGCGAGCTGCTGGCCATCCAGGTGCTGGGGGAGGTCCCCGCGGAGCTGCGGGTAACCCCCGAGCGCGACCACCGGATGTCCGAGCAGGCCGCGGCGCTGCAGGACTCCGATGCGGTCCGGCTACTCGATCTGGTCGCCGCGGCGCTGGAGGCGACCACCAATGGCGCGCAGGCCCGGATCCAGCTCGAGCTCGTGCTGATCAAAGCCGCGGCGCCTGACCGGGACCCCTCAATGAGCGCGCTTCTGGCGCGGATCGAGCGGCTCGAAGCCGGCCGTCCCGCCGCGGCGCCACCCGCGCCCGCCGCGGCGCCGGCCGCGTCGCCCCCGCCCCAACCAGCACCGGCCCGCGTGGTGGCCTCAGGCGGCGGCGCTCAACCGGCCCGTGCGCTGGAGCCAGAGCCAGAACCCGAGCCGGAGCGCGAGCTCGCTCCGGTGGGGGAGATGTCGCTCCAGATGGCGGCGGAGCTGTGGCCGGCGGTGGTCGAGACGGTCAAGCAGGGCAACGCGATGCTCGCGGCGCTGCTGGCCGACGCTCGCGCCGTCGCCCTCGACGACCACGAGCTGACGCTCGCCTTCCCGACCGGCGCTGCGTTCCTCAAACGCAAAGCAGAACAAGAGGATCACCGCCGCGTCACGAGTGAGGCGTGGCGGACGGTATCCGGCCATCCCCTAACCCTTAGATACGAGCTGCGCGACGCGGATGCGATCCCCGCCGGCGCGACGGAGCTTTCCGGTGAGGAGCTCGTGCGCCGGTTCATCGAGGAGTTCGACGCCGAGGAGATCCTCGGCGATGACCCACCAACGGAACAGGTTTAGAGATGCCCCAGCAGCCGAACATGCAGCAGTTGCTCAAGCAGGCCCAGAAGATGCAGGAAGACATGATGAAGGCACAGGAGTCGCTCAAAGACGAGGTCGTGCAGGCGTCGGCGGGTGGGGGGATGGTGACCGTCGAGATCACGGGCGACCTGGTGGTCAAGTCGATCACGATCGACCCGCAGGCGGTCGACCCCGACGATCTCGAGCTACTCCAGGACATGGTGCTGGCGGCGACCAACGAGGCGCTGCGCAATGCGCAGGAGCTG
Organism: uncultured Solirubrobacterales bacterium; assembly: GCA_963794825.1. GTDB lineage: Bacteria > Actinomycetota > Thermoleophilia > Solirubrobacterales > Solirubrobacteraceae > Palsa-465. The sequence continues at coordinate 51,341 of CAWCFB010000003.1, read as the reverse complement.
GCCGCGTCGAAGCTCGGCGGGATCACCGGCGGCCTCGGCGGCCTCGGCCTCCCAGGCTTCTAGGGAACGCGCTTGTACGCGCCTCCGGTCCAGCGGCTGATCACCGAGCTGTCGAAGCTTCCGGGCGTTGGCGGGCGGACGGCGCAGCGGCTCGCCTTCCATCTGCTCCGCGCGACCGAAGACGACGCGCTCGCGCTGGCCGAGGCGATCCGCGAGGTCAAGGAGCGGATCGGGCTGTGCGAGATCTGCTTCAACCTGGCCGACGGCCCGACGTGCCGGATCTGCGCCGACGAGCGCCGCGAGCCTGATGTGATCTGTGTGGTCGAGGAGCCCTCAGATGTGATCTCGATCGAGCGGACACACGAGTTCCGCGGGCGCTACCACGTGCTCGGGGGCGCCCTGTCGCCAATCGACGGCGTCGACCCGGAGGACCTGAAGATCGCCGAGCTCTACGCGCGGGTGCGTGAAGGCGCGGTGCGCGAGGTGGTGATCGCCACCAACCCGACGACGACCGGCGAGGCGACGGCGCTCCACATCGCCGACGCGCTCCGAGCGCAGGCCCCCGACGTCGCCGTCACGCGGCTGGCGAGCGGGCTGCCGGTCGGAGCGGACCTCGAGTACGCGGACGAACTGACACTCGGGCGCGCGCTCGCGGGCCGCCGCGCCGTCTAGCTGCTCCAGATCACCCCTACCAGGTAGGCAAAATCTGGAGCACCCCCGTGACGCCGTTGACATCCCGCTAGCAACTGAATTAGGGTGCATCGCGGAGACGCGACTCTAAGCAGGGAGGGAGCAGGATGAAGCACGGGTTGACACGCCGGCAGGCGCTGGCCGCCGCGGCCGCCGGCGCCGGTGCGCTGGCCATCGAGAACGCGGCCGCGAGCGCGAAGCTCGCTCAGCGGCTGGCCGCCGCCGCAACGACCTGCGGCTCGCTCGGCGACATCGAGCACGTGATCTTCCTGATCCAGGAGAACCGCTCGTTCGACCACTACTTCGGCACCTACAAGGGCGTTCAGGGGTTCGCGGATCCCAATGCCCTTCCGGGCGTGTTCGACCAGCAGGGTTATCCCGTCCCGGGCTACAACGGCGAGCTGCTGCCGTTCCACATCAACGCCGCCAACAACGGTCAGTGCACGCACGACATAACGCACAGCTGGGGTCCGCAGCACCGCTCCTGGGACAACGGCGCGATGGATCAGTTCGTCGTCCAGCACCTGGCCAACGACGGTGCCAGCGCCGGCCCGCTGACGATGGGCTACTACGAGCGCGGCGACCTGCCGCTGCACTACGCGCTGGCCGACAACTTCACCCTGTGCGACGGGTACCACTGCTCGGTGCTCGGCCCGTCTGACCCGAACCATCTGATGTCGATCTCCGGCACGATCGATCCGGCCGGCACCGGCGGCGGCCCGATCGTCTCGACCCTGTCACCCCCTCAGCGCGAGGAGACGCTCGGGAAGCTGACCTGGACGACGATGCCCGAGCAGCTCCAGGCCAAGGGGATCAGCTGGAAGGTCTACTCGCTCGACAACGTGTCCCCGCTCGCCGACCCGGTGTTCACGTACTTCAAGAACTACTACACGCATCCGCAACTGGCCGCGCGGGCCTTCCTGCCGACATTCCCCGCCGGGTTCATGACGGACTTGGCGTTCGGCACGCTGCCCCAGGTCTCGTGGATCTACTCGATCTTTGCCGAGACCGAGCACCCGCCGGCCCCGGTGGCCTACGGCGAGGCCGTGATCAGCCAGATCGTGCAGGCGCTGCTCGCCCACCCCGAGACCTGGGCCAAGACCGCGCTGTTCGTGACCTACGACGAGAACGGCGGCTTCTTCGACCATGTGCCACCGCCCACCGCGCCTGCCGGCACGGCCGGCGAATACCTGACCGTCAACACGCTGCCGAGCGATGCGCAGGGGATCCCCGGGCCGATCGGCCTCGGCTTCCGCGTGCCCATGCTCGTGATCTCTCCGTTCAGCCGGGGCGGCTTCGTCTGCTCGGACAGGTTCGACCACACCTCGATGATGCGGTTCCTGGAGACGCGGTTCGGGGCCGAGGTGCCGAACCTGAGCGCGTGGCGGCGTGGTGTCACCGGGGACATGACGACCGCGTTCAACTTCGCCGCTCCGAACGCGGCCAAGCCCACGCTGCCCAAGCCGTCGCTGGTCAACCTGCAGGTGCTCGGGAGCAACTGCGCCGCCGAGGCGGCCGCCGGGCTCGCGGACGAGATCGGGCTCAGCCAGGCGACCAGCGCGCTCAGCTCGGTGGTCGCGAACTATCCGGTCCCGCCGCCGCCCCAGTCGGTCCCGGCCCAGGAGCCGGGCACCGCGCAGCGTCCCAGCGGACCGGTGCCCTGTTCGACATAGGCATCCACCGGGCGACGTCGTGGCCGGGCCTAACTGATCAGGCCGTACCGCGCCTTCAGTGTCAGGTCCCGTAACAGCGCCTCGCGGACCAGTTCCCGGACCGACGCGCTGCGCTGCGCTGCGGCGAGTACGGCTTTGTACGCGGCGGCGTGCTCGGACGGTGGCCCGGTGATGTACAGGAGGTCATCGCCGGCCCTGAGCGCCTGCAGCGCGACGGCGCCCGGGTCCGCCCCGGCCGCGCTCAGCGTCGCGTCGAGATCGTCGGTCATCACGACGCCACCGAATCGATAGGTCCGGCGCAGCAGCTGCACAGCCCGGGGCAGCAGCGCCGCCGGTGTGACGCCGTCGAACGCTGCGTAGGCGGCGTTCGACATCTCGATCACAGGCGCGCGCGGGACGACAGCGGCGAACGGGATCAGATCGTGGCCCTCGAGCTGGGCGAGCGTGCCGCCCACGGTGGCACTGACCTGGTCGGGGTCGGCCGATGCGTCGCCGGAGCCGGGAAAGTGGCCCACGGCCGAGATCTCACCCGCTGACGCGTAGCCCTCGACGGCCGCCAGGGACAGGCGCGCGACCAGGGCCGGATCGGTGCCGAACAGCCGTCCGCTCAGCGCGCCGCCGGGGATGTCGACGTCGGCGAGCGGCGCAAGCGTCATGTCGATGCCCGAGCGCGTGCAGCTTGCGACCGGCGAGCGCGGCCTGCCGGCGCGCGACCGCCACCGGTTGCGCCGCCGCGCCGATCGCCGCTTCGCCCTCAGGGGGAAGGGCGGGCAAGGCTGTGTCGGGGCCGCCCTCCTGGGTGGCCGCGATCAGCGGAGTGACCCCGGACGCGCTCTGCAGAGACGGGGCCACGGCCGTCGCCTCCGCGGCGCTGTTCGGCGCGGTCAAGACGACCCCGCCCCACGGGCTTTCGGTGTCCCCGTCAGCGCTGACGAGAAACAGCTGCCCGACCTGCCTGGCGAGCGTCAGCTTGCCGGCGAGCGCGACCGCCGCCGCCGCTGGGTGGAACGGCGGCGGACCGGAATGACCCCCAGATGCCGGCACCACCGGGCCTGGCGTGGCGGTCGTGGCGACGCTGACCGGACCGAAGCTGAAGTGCGGGCCGCTGGAGCCAGAGGCAGCCAGCGTGATCGCGGTGGCGACGATCGCCACGATCACCAGCGCGGTCAGCGGCCACAACCGGCGGCGACGACGGGCGCGTGCGCCAGCGGGTCGGCCGAGCCGGAGCCGCGGAGGCCTCACCACGTAACCTCACCGTCCGTGAGCACGCTCGGAAATGGAACCGTGGTGATGAAGTTCGGCGGGACGTCGGTTGCCGACGCCGACCGGATCAAGCGCGCTGCGGCACGGATCGTCGCCCAGCGCGACGGCGGAAAGCGTGTCGTCGCCGTGCTCTCAGCCCGCGGCCAGACGACCGACGAGCTGATCGCCATGGCCGAGGAGGTCTCGCCCCACCCCGACCGGCGCGAAATGGACATGCTGCTGTCGACCGGTGAGCGGATCTCATGCGCGCTGTGCGCGATGGCGATCAACGACCTCGGCCACCGCGCGATCTCCCTGACCGGATCGCAGGCAGGCATCGTCACCGACACGTCCCACACGAAGGCAAGGATCCTCGATGTGCGCGCCGACCGCATCCGTCGAGGCGTTGGACGAGGACCGGATCGTGCTCGTCGCCGGCTTCCAGGGGGTGTCGACCAGTCGCGATGTGACCACCCTCGGCCGGGGCGGCTCAGACACCACGGCGGTGGCGGTGGCGGCTGCGCTCGGGGCCGATGTATGCGAGATCTACACCGACGTCGCCGGCGTCTACACGGCGGATCCGCGGATCGTCGGCGACGCTCGCAAACTCCCCTACGTCAGCTTCGAAGAGATGCTCGAGATGTCCTCCTCCGGCGCCAAGGTGCTGCAGCTCCGCTCCGTGGAGTACGCGCGCAACCACGGCGTGCGGATCCACTGCCGGTCGAGCTTCGATCCCGGCCCGGGTACCTTTGTCCTTGGAGAAGACGAAACCATGGAACGACCCCTTGTAACAGCCGTCACCCACGCGACCGACGAGGCGCGGATCACATTGCTCGGCGTGCCCGATCGTCCCGGCGCGGCCGCGGCGATCTTCGGCGCCCTCGCCGACGCCGGCTGCAACATCGACACGATCATCCAGAACGAGCCGCTGGGCAAGGGCCGGGACGCCGAGGTTTCGTTCACCGTCCCCGCCGAGGATCTACCCGACGCCGAGCGCGCGCTCGAGCCGGTGATCAGAGAACTCGAGATCGGCCGCGTCGACACGGTCCGCCGGATCGGCAAGGTGTCGATCGTCGGGGCGGGAATGCGCTCGCATCCGGGCGTCGCGGCGAAGGTGTTCCACACGCTGGCCGACGAGGAGATCAACATCGAGATGATCTCGACCTCTCCGATCAAGATCTCCTGCGTGATCCGTGCCGACGAGGTCGAGCAGGCCGTACGGGCACTGCACGCGGCATTCGAGCTGGGCGCCGGCGAGGTCGAACCCGACGACGGAGGGCCGAGATGAACGCCCGCCCGCGGGTTGCGGTTGTCGGCGCCACCGGGGTGGTCGGCACGACGATGCTCGAGCTGCTCCGCGACCGCGACTTCCCCGCCTCGGAGATCGTCCCGTTCGCGTCCGAGCGGTCGGCGGGACGAGTGCTCGACGGCGGCCTGACGGTGCGAGCGCTGAACGACGACGCCGATCTGTCCGGCTTCGACCTGGCGATCTTCTCCGCCGGGGCAGCCCGGTCGCGGGAATTCGGCCCGCGATTCGTGGAACACGGTGCGGTTGTGGTCGACAACTCCTCCGCGTTCCGTCGCGACCCGGACATCCCGCTGGTCGTCTCGGAGGTCAACCCGCGCGCGCTGGAGCGCCACCACGGCCTGATCGCGAACCCGAACTGCTCGACGATGGCGCTGCTCGTCGCGATCGCACCGATCCACCGAGCGGTGGGGATCGAGCGGCTCGTCGTGTCGACTTATCAATCCGTGTCCGGCACCGGCAAAGCGGCCATCGACGAGCTCGACGACCAGGCGCACGCGTCGCTGCACGGCGTTCCCATGCCCGACCCCCAGATCTATCCGGAGCCGATCGGGTTCAACGTGATCGGGGCGGCCGGCTCGTTCGCCGAAGGGGACGACTACACCGACGAGGAGCGCAAGATGATGTTCGAGACGCGCAAGATCCTCGAGGACGAGGAGATCGGCGTGTCGGTGACGTGCGTGCGAGTCCCGGTCCGAGTTAGCCACTCGCTGTCGGTCAACCTCCAGACGCGCGAGCCGCTGAGCGCGGCGGACGCTCAGCAGCTGGTCGCCCGGGCGCCCGGGGTGACGCTCGACGAGCTGCCGACCCCTTTGAAGGCCGAGGGGCGCGACGATGTTCTCGTCGGCCGGATCCGTGACGACGCCTCTCACCCGCGGGCGCTGAACCTGTGGGTTGTGGGCGACAACCTCCGCAAAGGGGCGGCCACGAACGCGATCCAGATCGCCGAGTTGCTCGTCGGTGCGGACGGCGACGGCGACGGCGCGGGGATCAGCGCCGGGCAGCCAGCTCGCGCCGCGTCCTGACCCCGAGCTTGCGGTAGATCCGGCGCGCATGGGTGCGCACGGTTTCGATGCTGATGTGCAGCGCCTGGGCGATCTCGCCGTTCGAGCGGCCCGCGCGCAGCAACTCGAGCACGTCGGCCTCACGGGGTGTGAGCAGTTCTGGACCCGACTGCGGAGCCGGCTCGCCGCCGGTGGGAGGAAGGACTTGGAGCCCGCGTGAGGCGAGGTGGATCGCGTGCAACAGGTCCCGTTCCTGGGTGTTCTTCGACAGGCACGCCGTCGCGCCGAACGCGAGCATCTGCTGGACCTCGGCGCTTGTCGGCCGGTTCGCCAGCACCAGCAGGCGGGTGTCGGGAAACTCGCTGTGGAGCCCGCGGATCTCGGCGGCGGTCTGAAGCGAGCCGAGATTGATCACTGCGACGTCCGGCCTGTAGGCGTCGAGCGCGCCCGCGAGCTGGTCGCTCGGTAGGCCCGAGGCGACGATTCGGAGGCTCTCGTCTTCTTCGATCAAGGCTCGAAGACCGCGGGTGACGATGTCCTCGAACTGCCCGATCGCGACGGTGACCAGATGCCGGCTTGCCGGACTCATAGGGTGACTAGTATGTCACCCGAAATCACCTTTCGCGTCACCCGGGGATCCCCCGGGGCCGGGGACGACAACAGCGGTCTCCGGCGCCACCATTCGTCAGACCCGGAACTCAGTCGAGACACGATGGGGGCGGGTTTCAGGGGACGCCGATCGAGCGGGGCCTACGGGCCCCGCTCTTCTATTTGGATCAGTCGACCTGGGGCGTGACCGTCCGTCGCGTGCGTAACGGCGCGACGGACGCGGTCGATCACCAGCCGCCCGAGCCGGCTCCCGCGCCTGCGACCACGGAGGTCGACCAATCAATGACCGACGTGGGCCGGACGATGTGCTTGCTCATCCCCAGATCCTTGGGGGAGAGCCCGAGCGCAAGCCCGACGAGCTGGGGAAGGTGGAGCACCGGCATGCTCAGCTCGCGGTTGACGATCTTGGCCGCCGAGGGCTGCTGAAGGTCCAGGTTCAGGTGGCACAGGGGGCACGGGACGACCAGGCAGTCGGCCTCGGCGTCCTGGGCGTCGCCCAGGTGGCGACCAGCCATAGCCAGCGAGGCCTCCTTGTTCATCGTCACGATCGGGAAGCCGCAGCACTTGTACACGCCCGCGTAATCGATCACGGTGCCGCCGAGCGCGTCGATCACCATCTGCAGGTAGCGGTCCCGGGGCCGATCCTCGGTGATCCCGATCCGCTCCTGCGGCCGGACGATGTAGCACCCGTAGAACGGGCCGACCTTGAGGTTGGTGAGTGGCTTGCGGACCTTCTCGGAGAGCGTGTCGAGCCCAATCTCCTCGACGAGGAGCCACAGGAAGTTCTTGTTCGTCAGCCCCTTCTCATACGACAGGCGCTCATCGGCAAGGTTCGCATTGATCTGGCTGCGGTACTCGGCGTTGGCGTCGAGTCGCTCCTGGCACTCGGACTGGGCGCCCTGACAGGTCGAGCAGATATTCATCATCAGCTCGCCGTCGGTCTGCTGCGCCAGCGCGAACGTGCGTGCGTTCAGCGTGTCTGCGAGCTCCTGGTTGTGCTCCGCGATCACGCCGGCGCCGCAGCAGGCGGCCCGGTCAAGCTCGATCAACTCGATATCGAGCAGCGGCGCGACCTTTGCCATCGATCCATGAAGTTCGGGAGTGAACCCGCGGCTCACGCACCCGGGCCAGTAGGCGACCTTCATTCGGACTCGCTTTCGCTCGGGGAATCAGTGTCTGCCTGCTGCTCCTCCTCCGAACTGTCCGTCACCTTCTCCGCCACCGCCTCAGGCTTGACGTCTTCGGGCTCGGGCTCGCGCTCAGCCGCCGCCTCGAGCTCGGGATCAAGCTCGGCCCCCGGCGACGGCTCGATCGGCTCCTCCGGCTGCGCGCCGGTCTCGGGCGCCCCGGCATCCGGGACCACCAGCGGCGTCGGGTCGTCGCTGTGCGCCGCGTGCTCGGGATGCTCCTCCTCGTCGTCGTAGCCGCTGATGTAGAGGTTCAGTTCGACCCGCTGGTCGCGCCCCTCGATCTTGTCGTAGATCTTCTTGATCGCTTCCATGGCCGGCTTCGGCAGCTTGTGCCCGAACATGGCGATCTTCGGATTGATCTTGCCGCGCATGACGGCGGTGATCGCGCTTCCGAGTGACGACGCGAGTTCCTTCTGAGCTTCCGGGTGGAACTTGCCGAACCACGAGTTGCCGCCGTAGCTGCGCGGGAGGATCTCCGCCTCGTGCAACAGCCCGTAATCGCGGATCAGGGTCACGAACGCGTCCTCGTGGCGATGGCCGTTGTTGCGGTCGTTGATCTCGAAGTCCTCGCCGGCGCGGCGCCGCAGCCGCATGATCTGGTTCATCGGCGCGACGTCCTTGGGGCAGGCGTCGACGCAGTTGAAGCAGTGGGTGCAGTCATAGAGTCCGTGCTCGTCCTCGGCCAGGTCCGAGAGCCGCTCGGCGTGCTCGGCGTCGCGCGGGTCGCCGACGAACCGGTACGCCTTGGCGAGCGCCGCCGGTCCGATGAAGCCGGGGTCGACCTCCATCGAGAGGCAATCCGAAACGCAGGCGCCGCACTGGATGCAGGCCATCGTCTGAGTGACGTCGACCATGTTCTCGTGCGGGACGATGTACTCGCGCTCCGGGACGGGCTCGCGGTTGATCAGCCACGGCGTGACGCGCCGGATCTTCTTCCAGTGGACCGCGTCCATGTCGACGATCAGGTCCTTGATCACGGGGATGTTGCCCATCGGCTCGACGACGATCACCTGCGCGTCACCGTTCCCGGCGCCGTCGCCGGTGGCGCCCATGGAGATCGTGTCGGCGCCACGGGCCGCCGCGGCGTCCAGATGCGTGTTGCAGGCCAGCCCCGGTTTGCCGTTGATCCGCACGCCACAGGAGCCGCAGATCCCCTGCTGGCAGGAGCAGCGAATCCCGATCGAGCCGTCGGTCGCGCCCTTGACCTGCAGGATCGCGTCGAGGACCGACCGCTTGTCGCCCATGTCGACCGTGTGCTCGTCCCAGTAAGCGGCCTGGCCGGACTGGGGGTCGAAGCGACGGATCTTCAGCGTGTACTCGCTCACTGGGCTAGTACGTCCTTTCCTGAGGCTGCCAGCGGGTAATCGTGACCTCCGAGTAGCTGACCTCGGGTCCTTCGCCGTTCAGCGAGACGTCGATGTGCTTGAGCCACTCGTCGTCGTTTCGGCCCGGGAAGTCCAGGCGGGTGTGCGCGCCGCGTGACTCCTTGCGCTCCTCGGCCGCGGCCACGATCGTTTCCGCCACGTCGAGCATGTACCCGAGCTCGATCGCCGCGATCACGTCTTGGTTGAAGACGCTGCCCCGATCGTCGATCGACGCCTTCGGCGCCTCTTCCTTCAGCCGGCCGACGATCTCGTGCGCCTTGGCCAGGCCCTCGGCGTCGCGGAAGACGGCGACGTACTCGTTCATCGTCTCCCCGAGCTCCCGCTTGATCTCGGCGATGCGGCGGCCGCCGGGCTCGCGCTGCATGATCGCGTTGATCGCCGCCTCGCTGTCGGTCAGCTGGCTCTGAGCCGCTCTCGGCATCTGCGTGTTGCGGGCGGCGCGGGCCGCGTGCTCGCCGGAGCGGCGGCCGAAGATCAGCGTGTCGAGCAGCGAGTTCGCGCCCAGGCGGTTGCCGCCGTGCACGGACACGCAGGCGACCTCGCCCGCGGCATACAGCCCGGGGATCGTCGTCTGGCCGTTGGTGTCGGTCTTCACGCCCCCCATGATGTAGTGCATACCCGGCTTGATGTGAATCGGCTCGTGGGTGATGTCCACGCCGGCGAAGTCGCGGCCGATGTTGACGATCTCCCGTAGCGCCTCGAGCGTCCGGCGGCGCGGCACCTTGGTGATGTCGAGGGCGACGGTGCCGTCGGGGAAGCCGCGGCCCTCGTTGATCTCGGTCTGTTCGGCCCGCGAGACGACGTCTCTTGACGCGAGCTCAAGCTTGTTCGGCGCGTACTTCTCCATGAACCGTTCGCCGTTGGCGTTCAGCAGCCAGGCGCCCTCGCCGCGGGCGCCCTCGGTGATCAGCAGCCCGTTCCCGGCCAGCGTCGTCGGGTGGTACTGGATCATCTCCATGTCCATCAGCTTCGCGCCGATCCGGTAGGCCTGAGCGATCCCGTCGCCGGTGACGATCAGGCCGTTGGTCGTCGGCTCGTAAGCCTGGCCGGCGCCGCCAGACGCGAGGATGGTTGACTTGGCATTGAACACCTCGAGCCGTCCGTCGCGCAGGTTGCGGCAGATCGCCCCGACGCACCTTCCTTCATCGTCTTGAAGCAGGTCGGTGGTGAACCACTCTTCGTAGCGGTCGAGCTGCTCGTGGTGCTTCATCAGCTGCTCGTAGAGCACGTGGAGAATCGCCTGACCGGTGATGTCGGCCACGTAGTACGTCCGGGCGGCACTGGCGCCGCCGAACGCCCGGGTGCCGAGGTGGCCGGTGGCGTTCCGGTGGAACGTGACGCCCGCGTGCTCGAGCCACAGGATCTCGTCGGGCGCCTCTCTGCACATGATCTCGATCGCGTCCTGGTCGCCGAGGTAGTCCGAGCCCTTGACGGTGTCAAACGCGTGGGACTCCCACGTGTCCTCGGGGTTCAGCGCGGCATTGATCCCGCCGGCGGCCGCGACGCTGTGGCTGCGGACCGGGTGGACCTTCGAGATGACCGCGACCGTCGCGCCCGCGTTGGCGGCGGCGAGGGCCGCCCGCTGCCCGGCCAGGCCTGCGCCGATGATCAATACGTCGTGAGAGGGCACGGCGCGCGATTCTATGGAAGGCGGATCTTGCGGCGCGTCGCGGCTCCAGCCGACCCGATCAGAGAAACACCCCGTAGCGGTGCGAATGTCTGTTCAGGTTGAGCTCAGCCGCGATAGGCGGCGCTCGAGGAAGGCGCGTTCGGCGGGGTTGCGCACCAGCTCCACGGCGCGGGCGTAGGCCACCCGGGCGTCGTCGAGCCGCCCCAGCCGCCGCAGCAAGTCGGCGCGGGCGGCGTGCTTCAAGTGATAGTCCTCGAGCCCGGCGATCGCATCGATCATCGCCAGCGCCTCGTCGACCCGGCCGGTCTCCGCGACGGCCACCGCGCCGTTGAGCGCCACCACGGGCGTCGGCGCGAGCGAGAACAGCTGCTCGTACAAGGCCGCGATCTGCTCCCAGTCGGTGTCCTGCGCCGACTCCGCCACGGCGTGGAGGGCGGCGATGCACGCCTGGACCTGGTACTTGCCCGGCTGGCGCATCCGCAGGGCGCGGTTGAGCAGCGCGACGCCCTCACCGATCTCGGCCCGGTCCCACGACCCGCGGTCCTGATCGCCGAGCAGGACGAGCTCTCCATCGGCCGACACTCGGGTACCGCGCCGCGAATCGTGGAGCAGCATCAGCGCCACCAGCCCGAGTGCCTCTGACTCGTCGGGCATCAGCGCCGCGAGCAGCTTGCCGAGCCGGATCGCCTCCGCGCACAGCCCGGGCCGGAGCAGCCCATCTGAGGCGGTCGCGGCGTACCCCTCATTGAAGATCAGGTAGAGCACGGCGAGCACGGCGTCGAGGCGATCCGGCAGCGCGGCATCGGACGGCAGCTCGAACGAGATCGCGGCGTCGCGGACCTTGCGCTTGGCGCGGACGAGCCGCTGGGCCATCGTCGCCTCGGGAACGAGGAAGGCTCGGCCGATCTCGGACGCGGTCAGCCCGCCCACCGCCTGCAGCGTCAGAGCGACCCGGGCGTCGGGCGCGAGCGCCGGATGGCAGCAGGTGAAGAGCAGCGACAGCCGCTCGTCGCCGACCTCGGCCAGCCGCTCGCGCATGTCGGGGTCAGGAGCGCTCATCGCCGACTCCAGCCCGAGTTCGGCCAGCTTCGCCTCGCCGGTCCGCTGCCGGCGCAGGCGGTCGATCGCGCGGTTGCGGGCGACGGTCAGCAGCCACGCGGCGGGTTGCGCCGGCATCCCGGTGCGCGGCCACCGTGCGAGCGCGGTCTCGAACGCGTCCTGCAGGCAGTCCTCCGCCAGCTCCATGTCGCGCAGCGAGCGGACGAGCAGCGACAGCACCCGCGCGCGCTCCTCGCGGTAGACCTGCTCGATCGGTGACGGGCTCGGCTGATGCACGCACTCAGTCTGAACGACGAACGAGCGCGTCCGGAGTCGACAGACGCCTACTGCGGTTTCATCCCCCCGCGCGGGTTGCGCGGGTGGTACAGCACGCCGACCAGATAGTCGCGGTTGAGCTGACCGATGACGCGGATCGAGATCTCCTTCGGGCAGACGGCCTCGCACTCGCCGAAGTTGGTGCACCCGCCGAACCCCTCGGAGTCCATCTGCTCAACCATGTCCTGCACGCGCGTGTAGCGCGCCGGCTGGCCCTGGGGCAGGTGACCGAGGTGACTCACCTTGGCGCCCGTGAACAGCATCGCGGCCCCGTTGGGGCACGCGGCCACGCACGCGCCGCAGCCGATGCAGATCGCCGCGTCGATTGCCTCCTCGGCGTCCTCGGGGCTGACCGGGTTGGCGTTGGGCTCGGGCTTCGGGCCGGCGTTCACGCCCGTGTAGCCGCCGGACTGGATGATCCGGTCGAGCGCGCTGCGGTCGACCACCAGGTCGCGGATCACCGGGAAGGCCCGCGCGTGAAAGGGCTCGACGGTGATCGTCGCGCCGTCCTCGAACTGGCGCATGTAGATCTGGCAGGTGGTCGTGCCGGCCCCCGGCCCATGAGGTCGGCCATCGATGGTCATCGAGCAGGTGCCGCAGATTCCCTCGCGGCAGTCGTTGTCGAACGCGATCGCCCGCTCCCCGCGGACTATCAGCTCGTCGTTGAGCCCGTCGATCATCTCCAGGAACGACTCATCCGCATCGACATCGTTGACCTCGTAGGTCTCGAACCGGCCCTCGTCTGAGGCCGACTCCTGGCGCCAGACCCGCAAGCTGAAGTTCATCGGTAACTCCGCTGCTTGGGGTGGAGCTCGTTGAACTCGAGCGGCTCGACGTGCCGGGTCGCCTGGGCATCCTGCCCTTGGTACTCGTACACCGCCACGTTCGCGAAGCGGTCATCGTCCCGGATCGGCTCGCCGTCCTCGCCCTGATGCTCCTCGCGCAGGTGACAGCCGCACGACTCATCGCGCAGCAGCGCGTCGCGGCACATCAGCTCGCCCAGCTCCAGGAAATCCGCCACGCGGCCGGCATGCTCGAGCCCCTGGTTCAACGACATCGCATCGCCGCCGACCTTGACATCTGACCAGAACCGCTCGCGGATCGACGGGATCTCCTCGAGCGCCCGCTGCAAGCCGTCGGCGTTCCGCGCCACCCCGCACACGTCGATCATCAACTGGCCGAGCTCACGGTGAAAGTGCGAGGTGGGCGTGGTCCCGTCGACGTCCAGAAGGCGGGTCAGCCGAGCCTCAACTGCGGCCACCGTCTCGCCATACGCCGCGTGGTCCGGGTCGGCGTGCGGGTCATCCAGACGGGCCAGGTAATCCGTCACCGTGTGCGGGAGCACGAAGTACCCGTCGGCCAGGCACTGCATCATCGCGCTCGCCCCGAGCCGGTTGGCGCCGTGATCGGAGAAATTCGCCTCACCGATCGCGAACAGGCCGGGGATCGTCGTCATCAGCTCGTAGTCGACCCACAGCCCGCCCATTGCGTAGTGCGGCGCGGGATAGATCTGCATCGGCACCTGCCACGGGGTGGCGCCGGTGATCTGTTCGTAGAGCTCGAACAGGTTTCCGTATCGCGCCTCGATCTCACGCTCGCCGCGCTGCTCGATGGCATCGCGGAAGTCCATGTACACCGCCCGGCCGGTCGAGCCGACGCCGTGCCCCTCATCGCACACGTGCTTGGCCGCCCGTGATGCGACGTCGCGGGGAACGAGGTTCCCGTAGCGGGGGTACATCTCTTCGAGGAAGTAGTAACGCTCGTCGTCGGGGATGTCGTTCGGTTCGCGCTCCTCATCCTTGTCCTTGCGGCACCCACACGCGGCCGTCGTTGCGCAGCGACTCCGACATCAGGGTCAGCTTCGACTGGTGCTCCTTGGTCTGGGGAATGCAGGTCGGATGAATCTGGGTGAAGCACGGGTTCGCGAACCCGGCGCCACGCCGGTAGGCGCGCCACGCAGCCGTGACGTTGCACCCCATCGCGTTCGTGGAGAGGAAGTAGACGTTCGAGTAACCGCCCGTCGCCAGGACCACGGCGTCCGCTGGGTGCGCCCGCGTCTCACCAGTGACCAGGTCCCGCGCCACGATCCCCCGCGCGCGCCCGTCGCAGATGACGATGTCGAGCAGCTCGTGGCGGGAATGCATCGCTACTTGACCGACCCGAATCTGCCGAGACAGCGCTCCGTAGGCGCCGAGCAGCAGCTGCTGTCCGGTCTGGCCCCGGACGTAGAAGGTCCGCTCCACCAGCACGCCGCCGAACGAGCGGGTGGCCAGCAGCCCGCCGTACTCGCGGTTGAAGGGCACGCCTTGGGCGACCGCTTGGTCGATGATCTCGGTCGACAGCTCGGCCAGCCGCCAGACGTTCGCCTCACGCGACCGGAAGTCCCCGCCCTTGATCGTGTCGGCGAACAGCCGGTGGACCGAGTCGCCGTCGTTCGAGTAGTCCTTGGTGGCGTTGATCCCGCCCTGGGCGGCGATCGAGTGGGCGCGGCGGGGCGAGTCCTGGAAGCAGAATGCCTCGACCTTGTAGCCCATCCCGGCGAGCGTCGCGGCGGCGCTCGCGCCGGCCAGGCCGGTCCCGACGACGGCGACCACGTGGTCGCCGCGCCGGCGCGGCCCGACGAGCTCGTGGTTGTCCTTCCAGATCCGCCACTTCTCCTCGAGCGGGCCCTCGGGGATGCGCGCGTCGAGGTTCATTGACTCAGGCACTTGATTGGGTTGCTGGTGGCCGGGTGAGGCGGTCCGCACGATGTCACGATCGGGACCGGCTTGGGTAACGCGTCGGTCCAGAACAGCACCGGGACGAGCGCGAACCCGATCACGGTCACTAGCGCCACCCCGGTCGAGAGCTTGCGCCAGAACCAGTTCCGGTCCGGGTTATCCGAGCCGGCGGTTTGCGCGCCGGACCACAAGGCGTGGTTCAGGTGGAACCCGAGCAGTGGTCAGCGCGCCGAGATAGATCAGCACGATCCACCATTTCTGAAACGCGAAGTAGGTGTTCGCGTAAACGGTCCCGTTGTGCTCCGGGGTGGGGTGGATCGTGCGGGTCGTGAACTGGAGCAGGTGGAAGATCACGAACGCGAGGATCAGCAGACCGGTGTAGGGCATCGTGCGGGCCGAGATCGTCGAGCGCATCCGCTTGCTGGTGTGCCCCGGCTTCGCGGCCTGGTTACGAATCCACAGCTGCACGACCACGGTGATGTGCAACACGACCGCGACGATCAGGACCCCGCGAACGATCCACAGCAGCATGTCGTGGGGCAGCACCGGCGAGCCGACGGTGCGCAGGAAGTGGGCGTAGCGGTCGAGCGCCGGGTGCCCACCACCGGCCCCCTCGATCGCCTTGAGGTTGCCCAGCATGTGGAGCACCACCCACACGGCGATGATGACTCCGGTCAGGGCGGCGACGTACTTCTTGCCGATCGTCGAACGCCACAGCGCGAGCAGCCGGTGCGGCCGATAGTCGATGTTCACGCCCTGCGCGCTCAACCCAGCGGACCCTACCCGACCGGCGTCCGGCGCTACCCAAGTGGCGAGCTGAACGCCGCCTGCAGCGCCCGCCGCACCTGGCCGGCCGTGACCACCCCGCGCAGGACCCCCTCGCGATCGACGGCCATCAGCGCGCCGAAACGCCCGAGCGGCTCTGAGGCGATGAGCTCGGTGATCGGACGATCCTCGTCGACCCGCCAGCTGCCGGCCGAACCGGACTCCACCGCCGAGGCCACCGTGCCCACGGGCTCGCCGCCGTTGACGCCCGCCTCGACGCTCTCCTGGCGAGCGATCCCGAGGAACATCCCCGCGGCGTCGATCACCGGGAACCACGACCAGCCGTAGCGGTGGAAGTACTCGTCGAGCGCCTCGCCGAGCGGCTTCTCGGCCGGGATCGCGACCGGCTGCGGATCCATGATGTCGGCCACCCGGACCCCCTCGATTCGCTCGGTCAGCGCGGTCTGCATTAGCGCGCCCCGTGCCGACTGCCAGATCAGGAACGAGATCGCCACTAGCCACAGGCCGAGGAAGTTCCGGGCCGCGATCACCCATGCCAGGCCGAGCGCCGCGAGCAGCACGGCGAAGCCCTGGCCGAGCCGGGCGGCGACTCGCGTGCCGGTCGTCTTCTCGCCGGAGCGGGCCCACACGACCGCGCGGGCGATCCGGCCGCCGTCGAGCGGGAAGGCCGGGACCAGGTTGAAGGCCAGGATCAGCACGTTGATCGACAACAGCCAGCTGAGCGACAGCAGCACCGGCGTGATGTGGATCCCGGGCGTCAGCTCGATCGCGTGGAGCAGCCGGTGGGGCCCGACGATCGCGAGGTCGAGCACCAGGCAGACCACCACGCAGGCCAGCGTGGCCAGCGGGCCGGCGATCGCGATCCGGAACTCCTCGCCCGGCGAGCTCGTGTCACGGCTCATCTGGGTCAGTCCCCCGAACAGGAACAGATCGATCCGCTTGACCTCGATTCCCTCCCGGCGCGCGACCAGCGCATGCCCGAGCTCATGCAGGATCAGCGAGCCGTAGAACAGCAACACCGTGACAACGGTGGTTGCGTACGCGACGGCGTCCGAGCTCTGCAGCGAGCTCCGGAACGAGCCCGACACCAGGAAGATAATCAGGAACAGCAGCAGGAACCAGCTGCGATCTACGCCGATCCTGATGCCAAACGCGTCGAACAGCTTGATCGAGCCGGGCCTGGGCACCATGTTTGTGCAATGGTGGCACAGCGATGACCACTTCACTCGAACAACTACGTAATCGGCTCGCCGAGCAGACAGACCTGCGGCACGCGGCCGGCATCCTGGAATGGGACCAGCACACGATGATGCCCCCAGAAGGGGCGCACGCGCGGGCTGACGCGCTGGCGACGCTGGGCCGGGTGGCCCATGAGCAGTTCATCTCCGAGCAGACCGGCGCGCTGCTCGATGCGGCGACTGATGAGGTCAATGGTGATCCCGATGACGACGGCGCCGCGCTCGTACGCGTCGTTCGCCGCAGTTGGAGCAAAGCGCGTCGCGTCCCGTCCGACTTGGCCGCCGAGCTCGCCCACGGCGCCTCGATCGGGCAGGAGGCGTGGGCGAAGGCGCGGGCTGGAAATGACTTCGCTGCGTTCGCGCCGTACCTCGAGCGGAATCTTTCCCTCGCGCGCGCATACGTTGACTGCTTCGACGAATTCGACTGCCGTTACGACGCGCTGCTCGATGACTACGACCCACAGATGACCGCCGCCGAGGTGTCAAAGCTGTTTGCCGAGCTGCGTTCCGAGCTGGTGCCGCTGATCGCCACGCTCTCTGAGCGCGAGCTCGACGACTCCCCGATCCACGGTGACTTCCCGGTCGAGCGGCAACGCCGGCTGGCCGCGGAGACGATCGAGCAGATGGGCTTTAACCGCGACGGTTGGCGGATGGATGACACGGTTCACCCGTTCGCCACCAGCTTCGGTGCCAAGGACGTGCGGATCACCACTCGGTGGGATGAGAGCTACTTCGCCGCGGGCCTGTACGGCGCCATGCACGAGTGCGGTCACGGGCTGTACGAGGCCGGCATCGCCTCCGAGCTGCAGCGCACACCGCTCGCCCACGGTGCCTCGCTGACCATCCACGAGTCACAGAGCCGGCTGTGGGAGAACATGGTCGGGCGCGGAAAGGCCTACTCCGGTGTGCTCGCGCCGCGGATCGACCGGCTGTTCGGTACGGCGATCGCGCCCGACATCCTGTACCGCGCCGTCAACCGGGTGAAACCGTCGTTCATCCGCGTCGAGGCCGATGAGGCGACGTACGGGTTGCACATCGTCCTCCGGTTCGAACTCGAGCAGGAGCTGATCGAAGGCAGACTCGCCGTCGCCGATCTCCCCGAGGCCTGGAACACCCGCTTCAAGGAGTACTTCGGCCTCGAGGTCCCCGACGACGCCAACGGCGTCCTCCAGGACGTTCACTGGTCGGCGGGCCTGATCGGCTATTTCCCCACCTACGCTCTGGGGAACCTCGTCGCCGGTCAGCTCTGGGCGCGGGTCCATACCGACATTCCCGACCTCGAGGAGCGGATCGCGGCCGGCGAGCTGGCGCCACTCCGTGAGTGGCTGCGCGAGCACGTCCACCGCCACGGCGCGAAGTTCACGACCGGGGAGCTCCTGCAGCGAGAGCTCGGGGAGCCGCTCACCGTCGCACCATTCGTCTCGTACCTGAAGCGGAAGCTCTCGGACGTCTACTCCGTAGAGCTGTGAACTCGGTTCCTAGGAGGAAATGAATGCCTGACACCCCTGTACGCGTTGCGGTCACGGGCGCCGCGGGCCAGATCGGCTACGCCCTGCTGTTCCGCATCGCCAGTGGCCAGCTGCTCGGACCCGATACGCCGGTGGCGCTGTCGCTGCTCGAGATTCCCCAGGCGGTGAAGGCCGCCGAGGGAACCGCGATGGAGCTCGACGACTGCGCCTTCCCGCTGCTGGCCAGCGTCGAGATCCACGACGATCCAAACCAGGCGTTCGACGGGGTGAACGTTGCCCTGCTGGTGGGCGCGCGCCCCCGGACGGCCGGGATGGAGCGCGGCGACCTACTCGAAGCCAACGGGGGCATCTTCAAGCCTCAGGGCAACGCGCTGAACGAGCACGCCGCATCCGACGTGAGGATTCTCGTGGTCGGCAATCCGGCCAATACGAATTGCCTGATCGCGCAGCGCAACGCGCCGGACATCCCGCGCGAGCGTTTCACCGCGATGATGCGCCTGGATCACAACCGCGCGAAGGCGCAGCTGTCGAAGAAGGCCGGCGTCGGCGTCTCGTCGGTGACCAACATGACCGTGTGGGGTAACCACTCGGCCACTCAGTACCCCGACATCATGCACGCGAAGGTCGACGGTCAGAACGCGGCTGAGCTAGTCAACGACCAGCAGTGGCTGGAAAACGACTTCATCCCGACAGTGCAGAAGCGCGGCGCAGCGATCATCGAGGCGCGGGGTGCGTCGAGCGCGGCTTCCGCGGCGAGCGCCGCCGTCGATCACGTCAACAACTGGGTGCTCGGCACAGCGGAGGGTGACTGGGTGTCGATGGCGGTCCCCTCCGACGGCTCGTACGGCATCGAGGAGGGACTGATCGCCGGCGTACCGTGCACTTGTGCGAATGGTGAGTACACGGTCGTGCAAGGGCTCGACCTCGACTCGTTCTCGCGCGAGCGAATCGACAAGAGCGTCGCCGAGCTCGCCGACGAGCGCAAGTCAGTCACCGAGCTGGGACTGATCTAGAAAGGGGAGGGAGGCGCATGCGCCGCCCCCCGGGTGGCCGCATGCGGCCACCCGCCGGGGCGTGCATGCACGCCCCGGGAACACCGTTAACTCGCGGGGTGGTACCCCTTGCCCTGGCGCTTTATCGTGCCGTCCTTCTCGAGGCCGGGCATCACGCGGTACAGGTAGTTGGGCTGGATCTTCAGCTCCTTCGCGATCTCGGGGATCGTCACTCCGGGGCGCGACCGGACGAGTGAAAGCGCCTGAGCGGCACGGGTCCCGCCGCCACTGCGGCGACCGCGCGGGCGGCCGCGCCGACGAGCGGAAGTCCTGGTCGAGGTGGCGCGCGTGGTGCCGCTCGACGGCGGCCGTCCGGGCCCACGGCGAGCGCCCACCAGTGCGGCTCGTGCTGCCTGCAGCTTGGTTACCTCGTCCTGCAGTTCGGCGAGACGGGCGTCAATTTCCTTCACCGTACTGTCAACGAATTCCGCCACTCGTTCTCCTTTGTCGGAACTGAGGCGAGTAACCATAGCGGCAGTTAGCCGCGTTCGAGCAGTGCCTTCAACTTCTGCAGTGAGTTCTGAGCCTCACGGTCGGAGGCGTCGCCCACGATCACCTGTGTCGCCATTCCGCCGAGCCGGCCCCCGGGAACGTGAAACTGGTTCGTGTACTCGAAGTCAGTTGCGCCGTCGCCGTCAGGCGTCAGCTTGTACTTGATTGTCGCCTCTGAACGCGCCGGACCCCGTCCGCGCCACTCCGCGAAATGCGGTGCGTCCACCTCGGCGAGCGTCCAGTGCACGTTGAAACTCAGGCCGCGCATCCGCATCGACTGATCCATCGTCGCCCCCTTCCTCCGTGGATCGGGGGAGACATTCTTGACGCTGCGGTGGATCGTGACCCAATCGCCGAAACAGTTCGGGTTCATGACCGTGTCCCATACGCGATCGACGGACGCCTCGATCCGGATCTTCTTCTGAACGGTGCTCATCAGTGCGCTCGAACCCTAACGCGCAGCCAGTGGCTCGTGCGCTTCCCACTCACGCAGCGCGTGCTCGATCGCGGCGTCGAGCGAGTGCACGCGGACCCCCAGCAGCTCGATCGCGCGGTTGTCACGTGGGAGCAGATCGTCACCGAGGCTCTCCATCAGCGGCTCGATCAGCGCTGGGTCCTCACCGGCTATGACTGATGAAACCCGGCTGGCAATCGGAGTCAAGGCCCACCGCAACCCGACCGTCGGTCGTCCGACGAACATGTGATGACGAATCCGGTCGATCAGCTGACCGTAGGAAACGACGTCCGGTCCGCCGACGTCGAGTGACTGCCCCGCCACCCCCTCCTCAACGGCGGCCCGCGTGAGCAACTCGACGATGTCACGCTCGTCGATCGGCGCGGTCACGTGGTCGCGCCAGGGCGGCACGATCAGCACGGGAAGCCGCTCGACCAGCCGGACCAGAAACCTGAACGAGCGCGACCGGGCACCGATCACGATCGACGCCCGCAGCGCGACCGAGCCCGGGCAGGCGGCGAGGAGGATCTCCTCGACCCTGAGGCGGCTGGCCAGGTGAAGCGACCTCGGCCCGGCGGCGGGCACGAGGCCACCCAGATAGACGATCCGCTTCACGCCCGCCGCCTGGGCGGCGCCGGCGAACGCCTCCGCCGCGCGCCGCTCCTGCACATCGAAGCCGCCGTTGCTCGCCGTCTCCATCGAGTGGATGAGGAAATACGCGACGTCGACACCGTCGAGCGCCTCGGCGAGCCCGTCGCCGGTCGCGGCGTCGGCGCGCACGAGTGGAATCTGGAGATCGAGGCGCTCGGGGGTGCGCGACATGCCGACCACGTCGTAGCCCGCCCGCTGCAGTCGGGGCACGAGCGCAGCGCCGACGTAGCCGCTGACCCCTGTGACGAGTACCTTCATCGCCAGGGCGCTGCCCCGATATGTATTCGTTCAAGCTCGCAGGCCCGGGGGACACCGGCGAGCGCGAGCGCGGTGTCGAACTCGGCCAGCAACAATTCGAGCACCCGTTGCACGCCCGCCGCACCGCCGAGCGCGAGGCCCCAGATCACGGGTCGGCCGACGAGTACCGCGCGGGCGCCCAGCGCCAGCGCCTTGAACACGTCGGTTCCACGGCGGATGCCGCCGTCGACGTACACCTCGAGTTGATCGCCGACCTCGTCGAGGATCGGCGCCAGCGCGTCGGCGCTCGCGAGCACCGTGTCGAGCTGACGCCCGCCGTGGTTGGAGACGACCACTCCCCGCGCGCCGTGCTCGACCGCGAGCCGCGCATCGGCGGGGGTGAGGATTCCCTTGACGATCGTCGGCAGCGGGCAGTCGGCGGCGATCTGCTCGACGTCTGACCAGTTCAGTCGCGGATCGATCAGCGCCGCGACATCGCCGGGGGTCATCAGATCGTCGCGGCCGGTTGGGGCTGCGTAGGGATCTTCCTCCGAGCCGGCCGCGACCGACTCCGCCTCGACGCGGAACTCTCGCTCGACGGACGCCGCGCACCGGCAGATCGACGGTGACGATCAGCGCCTCGTAGCCGTGGTCGACGGCCCGCGCGACCAGCTCGCGGCTGATCCCGCGGTCCTCGTATACGTACAGCTGAAACCAGCGCGTCGCGTCGGGTGCCTCGCGGGCCAGCGCGCGGACGCCGGTGGTCGCCAGCGTCGACAGGCACATCACGGCGCCGGCGGCCTGCGCGCCGAGCGCCGTCGCGACCTCGCCTTCGGGATGGGCGAGCCGCTGGTAGGCCATCGGCGCGACGATCACCGGATGCGGCCGGCGGCGGCCGAGCACGGTCACGGACGGATCGCGTTCACCGACCCCGACCAGCATCCGGGGATGGATCGCGAATCGCTGCCAGGCGGCGACGTTGTCCCGCAAGGTGATCTCGTCCCCGGCGCCGCCGTTGAAATAGGCGAGCGCGCCCGGGCGTGAAACCGGCCTCGGCCGCGCGCTCGTAGTCGGCGATCGTGATCAGGTGGTCGGGCATCGCCGGCAAAGCTACGGAAATAGCGGGGCGATTCGGTCGGCCCTGAAGAAATTCCGCCTATTTGCAGGGATTCGCGTGAACGGGAAGTTACTGCGTTTTCCGAGAATCGGGTTTGACCGGGGGGGAGGAAATCCGCTTTGATCCCCGAGCCGCTTCGAGACGGCGGCGGGCGTGACAGAGAGAGAGAGAAAGAGAAGGTCGGCGGGAATGTCGAACGGGCGCATCGGCTTGGTCAAAGCGAGCTGCGAGAACTGCTATTTCCATCAGAACCATCTGTGCGCGGTCACGAACGCCGGGCCATGCGGAACCTTCCGGCCGGCCAGGCCAGAGGGGCTCAAGCCACCGAGTCAGATGCGATTCGTGTTCGGACAGGAACGGCGGATGAAGGTCGCCTGGGCGTTCCCTACCGCCCAGGAGCAGGTCGCGCTGCACGCGTAGCGGCGCCGACCTATATCTTTCCGGCCGTGTTCTGGCCTCTGATCGGCGGCTTCATCGCGTTCCTGTTGATCGTGATCGCAATCGGCTGGGCGGTGGACCCCGATCGGGCGCCCAAGGCCAACCGCGACGACCACACGCATTAGCGATCGCGCCCCCGGCCGCCGCCGAGGGCTAAAGTTCCGCTCCTCACGAGAGAGGAGTGGCGTGCGGATAACCGTTCTCGGTAAGTCGCCGTCCTGGCAGGACGCTGGTGGTGCCTGTAGCGGGTACCTGATTCAGGAGGGAGACGACACGCTGGTGCTCGACTGCGGCAACGGCGTGTTCTCAAAGCTCCGGCGGTTCGTGGACTACGTCGACGTCGGGGCCGTGGTGATCAGCCACCTGCACGCCGACCACTTCCTGGATCTGGTGCCTTATGCGTACGCGCTGACGTACGCTCCGCGCCAGCAGCCGGTTCCGGTGGCGGGCTGGCCGGGGACGGAGAAGCCGGCGCGGCCAAAGCTCTACGCACCGCTCGGTGCGCGGGAGATCTTCCGCCAGATCGTCGGCTGCTGGGGTCAGGAGGATCTGATCGAGCACGCCTTCGAGCTGCACGAGTTCGAGGCGCCCGACGAGATCGCCGCGGGGCCGTTCAAGCTCAGCTTCTGTGAAGTGCCGCACTTCACCGAGACGTTCGCCGTCGACGTCCGCTCGAACGGCAGCCGGCTGACCTACAGCGCCGACTGCAGCCCGAATGATGCGCTGGTGGAGTTCGCGCACGGGACCGACATGCTGTTGATCGAGGCAACCTTGCCGCGCCCGGAGCGGACCGGCGCGCGCGGGCACCTGACCCCGAGCGAGGCGGGCGAGCACGGTCGGCGGGCCGCCGCGCGCCGGCTCGTGATCACGCACTTCTCCGATGAGCTCGACGCCGACTGGGCGGCCGCGGAGGCCCGCGAAGCCTACGGCGGGCCGGTCGACCTCGCGGCCGAGGGCGCGGTCTACGCGCTCTGACGCGGCCTATTAACCTCAGTAACAGATGCCCGAGCGAGACCTGTTCGCGAACTTCGAGCGGATGCGCCGCGAGATGGATGAGTTGTTCGGCGACGTGTTCGAGCGGACCGGCCTTTCCCGCCGGCGCGCGGGATTCGGCCCGGCCGTCGACGTCGCGTACGCGGCGGACCCGCCGCGGGCGATCGTCACGGCCGAGCTCGCCGGCGTCGACCTCGACGAGCTGGAGCTCGAGATTCAGGGGCGCACCTTGATCCTGGCGGGAAGCCGCCGGCCGACCGCGGTGGAGGGCGCCGTCTACCAGCAGGTCGAGATCGGCCGTGGCCGCTTCCGGCGGACGGTCGAGCTCGGGGCCGACGTAGACCCTTCGCAGGCGCGGGCGCGCTACGAGGACGGAATGCTGCGCGTGGAGATGCCGTTAGCGAAGCCGGGCTCCGCCACCACCGCTGTGCGGATCGAGAGCGGCGAAACCTCGTGATCGACATCGGCGTGCCTGACGGGGTCGGGTCGCGCGAGATCGAGATCGGTGCCGGCCCCACCGGGCGCTCGCTGCCCCCGGGCGCCGGCGTCCTTCCGCTCCGCGACACGGTCACGTTCCCCGACATGCTGCTGCCGCTCAACATCGGCCAGGAGCGCAGCGTGGCGCTGATCAACGATGTGCTGCGGGGGGACCGCGGGATCGTGATGGTCGCTTCGCGCAACCCGGAGATCGAGACGCCCGCGCCCGACGATCTCTACGCCGTCGGGGTGTTCGGGACGGTGGTGCGGATGATCCGCGTTCCCGATGGGACCTTGCGCGTGTTGATCCAGGGGGGACCGCGCGTGCGGCTCGAGCGGTTCGTGCAAACCGAGCCGTACCTGGTCGGGGAGATCTCCGAGCTGCCCGACGTCGTCGTCCAGTCGACTGAGCTGACGGCGCTGATGCGCAACGTCCAGCAGACGTTCTCGAACATCGTCACCGAGGTCCCGTACCTGCCCGAGGAACTGCAGGTGATGGTGGCCAATGTCGAGGATCCGAGCGCGCTGACCCATCTGATCGCCGGCGCGCTGCGACTGCCGACCGAGGAGAAACAGCAGCTGCTCGAGGAGGTCGACGTGGCCAAGCGCCTGCGGCGACTGTCCGAGGTGCTGGCCCGCGAGCTCGAGGTGGTCCAGATCGGCTCGAAGATCCAGTCGCAGGTCCAGTCCGAGCTCGACAAGGGACAGCGCGAGTACTTCCTTCGCCAGCAGCTGAAGGCGATCCAGGAGGAGCTGGGGGAAACGGACGAGGTTCAGGCCGAGGTCAACGAGTTGCGCGAGCAGCTCGACGGACTGCAGCTGCCGGAGGAGGTCCGCAAGCAGGTCGACCGCGAGCTCGCGCGGCTCGAACGGCTGCAGCCGGCGATGGCCGAGTACGGCGTCGTGCGCGGATACCTCGAATGGATCGCCTCGCTGCCGTGGGATCACTCGACCGAGGACAACCTCGATCTGGAGCACGCGCGCGAGGTGCTCGATGCCGACCACTACGACATCGAGCAGGTCAAGGACCGGATCCTCGAGTTCCTGGCCGTGCGCAAGCTCAAGCCGGACGCGCGCGGCGGGATTCTGTGCTTCGCCGGACCGCCGGGCGTCGGCAAGACGTCGCTGGGACGGTCGATCGCACGGGCCCTCGGTCGCCGCTTCGAGCGGATCAGCGTGGGCGGCGTCCGCGATGAGGCCGAGATCCGGGGCCACCGTCGTACTTACATCGGCGCCATGCCGGGCGTGATCATCCGCGCGCTGCGCGACGCGGGTGCCAACAACCCGCTGCTGATGATCGATGAGATCGACAAGATGGGTGCCGATTTCCGTGGCGATCCAGCCAGCGCCATGCTCGAGGTACTCGACCCCGAGCAGAACCAGGCGTTCCGTGATCACTATCTGGACCTGCCGTTCTCGCTGGAGAACGTGATGTTCGTCTGCACCGCGAACACGCTCGACACGATCCCCGGACCGCTCCGTGACCGGATGGAGGTGATCGGACTCGCCGGCTACACCGAGGAGGAGAAGCTCCAGATCGCCAAGCGTTACCTGGTTCCCCGCCAGCTCGACCGCAACGGGCTGAGACGGTCGCAGCTGTCGTTCACCGATCCGGGGCTGAAGGCGATCATCGCGGGGTACACGCGTGAGGCGGGGGTGCGGCAGCTGGAACGGGAGATCGGGTCTGTGGCGCGCAAGCGGGCCCGCCAGGTAGCCGAGGGGCGCTCGAACGGCAAGGTCAGCGTGACCGACGCGCGGGTGCGAGAGCTGCTCGGACCGCGGCGGTTCCACTACGAGACTCGCCGGCGGCTGAAGCGGCCGGGGGTCTCAACCGGGCTCGCGTGGACCCCGGTCGGCGGCGACGTCCTGTTCGTCGAGGCAACCGCGATGCCGGGGAAGGGTCGTCTGACGATCACGGGTCAGCTGGGCGAGGTGATGCGCGAGTCGGCCGAGGCGGCGCTGTCGTACGTGCGCAGCAACATCAGGGTTCTCGTCGCGGAGCTGCCCGACGGCTGGTTCTCCGAGCACGACCTCCACATCCACGTGCCCGCCGGAGCGATCCCCAAGGACGGGCCGAGCGCGGGCATCACGATCGCCACAGCGCTCGCCTCGCTCCTCTCGGAGCGGATCGTGCGGGCCGATTTGGCGATGACCGGAGAGATCACGCTGACTGGTCAGGTGCTCCCAATCGGCGGGCTGAAAGAGAAGTCGTTGGCGGCGCAGCGCTACGGCGTCAAGTCCGTGATCGCCCCGGCGCTCAATGAGCCGGACATCGAGGAGTTCCCCGAACATTTGAAGCGCGAGCTCGAGTTCGTGTTCGTCGAGGAGATGGAGCAGGTGCTCGAGGTGGCCCTGGCCCCGTCCCGCTCAGCGCGGTCCGGACGACCCCGAGGAATGGCGGCATCCGGCCGCGGGTAGTGTCTAGTCTCGTTCTCACGCCAGCAACCGAGGGAGAAGTTCATGTCACGACGCAAGAAGGTTGAGGAGGCGCTCGAGTCGAGCGCCGAGGCGATCGCAAGCTCCGATGCGGCCGCGTACGCCCGGAGGCTGGTCGAGGACGCGGAGCTCCGCGCGCAGCTCGGCCGCGGGCTTGATGCGAGCCGGCGTGCCTACGAGCGGGTCGCCAAGGCGAAGAAGCCGGCCAAGCTGCTCGATGACAAGAGGCTCCAAGCGGACGTCCAGGAGGCGCTGGAGGCGTTCCGCGACGCGGCCGTCGGCGTCACCGCCGGCGCCAGGACAACCGGGCGCAAGGCCAAGCGCCGCGGCGGCAAGCTGATGGTGATCGTCGTCGGCGCAGGGGCCGCGGTGGTCGCCTCGGAGGATCTCCGCAAGAAGCTGCTCGACACGCTGTTCGGCGCCGAGGAGGAGTTCCAATACACGCCGCCGGCACCGCCCGCGCCGCCGGCCGATGCACCGGCTCCGCCAGCCCCCCCGCCGGCAGAAACGGCGGCTGAGGCACCGGCGGGTGACGGCGCCGCCTGAGCTGCACCCCTAGCGCCGACCGCGTTCCGCCCAAACTCATAGAATTGGACGCCGTGGAAGCGGCGGCCGTCACCCGGCTCCCGGAGGGGAAAGAGCTCTCCGGCGATAAGGCGACCCGGATCGTCGAGGCGATGCGGGCGAGCGTCGCCGAGCGCGGCTTCAACGCATCTACGTTCGATCAGGTGGCGGGCGCGGCCGGCGTTTCGAGGGGTCTGCTCCACTACTACTTCGGCACCAAGGAGCGCCTGCTCGTGGAAGCGGTTCGGCGTGAGTGCCAACTCCGCAATGAGCGGCTCGACCGCGCGATGGCCGACGCCAACAGCGCGGATGACGTGCTTGCCGCGCTCGTGAACACGTTCGAGGAGATCATCGGCGAGGGTCCGAGCCCGGCCGTGATGTTCTTCGAGGTGCTCACGCTGGCCCAGCGCAACCAGGAGATCGCCGCCCAGCTCGCCGAGCTCGGCGTCACCGTCCGCACGTTCGTGGCCGACGCCCTGCGAGAGAAGGCGCAGGCGGGTGTGCTCGAGCTCCGCGCCGACGCGGACGCGACCGCCTCATTCCTGTTCGCGCTCGCCGACGGGCTCACGGTCAGGGTGATGAGCGAGCCCGATCACGACATCGGGCCGGAGATGGCGCTGGCGGTGCGGGCGGCGCGCGCGCTGCTGGGCTGACCGCCCGCTGGCCATGCGCAGACTGTTCGCGATCGCGGTGGCAGCGGTCGTGCTGCTCGTACTCGTGCTCTCGCAGGTGCTGCTCCCGGGGATCGCGGCCGACCAGTTGCGCGACCGGCTGGCGAAGAACGGCAAGGTTGAGTCCGTTTCGGTGTCCGCGTTTCCGGCGCTCGAGTTGCTGTGGCACGACGCTGACAAGGTCGTCGTGCGGATGGCGAGCTACCGGTCGGGGACCGGCAAGCTCTCGAGCCTGCTCGACGAGGCCGGCGGCGTCGGCACACTCGATGCCACCGCGACGGTGCTCACCGCCGGGCTGCTGACCGTCCACAACGCGACGCTCGCCAAGCGCGGCAACCAGCTCACGGCGTCGGCCAGCGTTGCCGAGGCGGATCTCCGCCGTGCGGTTCCGTTCCTGCAGTCGGTGACGCCGGTCGCGTCAGGCAACGGCCAGCTGACCTTGCAGGGGACCGGCAGCATCGGTGGCTTTAGCGGCAGCATCGACGCCACCGTCGAGGCGCAGAACGGCAAGCTGGTGCTGATCCCGCAGATCCCGCTGGTCGGGGGCCTGCTTACGTTCACGCTGTTCGCTGACCGGCACGTGAGGGTTCAGAGCGTCGGTGCGACGGCGACCGCGAGTGGCTTCAATGTGTCCGCCCGGGCGGGTTTGCCCTAGGGCGCGAGCCGCTCGATCCGCCAGGTCCCGCCGTCGCCGCGGCTGTAGCGAAGGCGATCGTGGAGACGGTCGTCGCGGTGCTGCCAGAACTCGAACCTCTCCGGGGTCAGCCGGAAGCCGCCCCAGTTCTCAGGGAGCGGGGGGTCCTGGTTTGCGTGCTCAGCCGCGAGCTCGGCTACGCGCGCCTCGAGCTCGTCGCGGCTGTCGACCACCTGGCTCTGGGGCGAGGCGAGCGCGCTGAGCTGGCTGCCGCGCGGGCGGCTGCGGACGTAGGTTGCGGTTTCAGCTTTCGTCAGCCGCTCGATCGGGCCCTCGATCCGGACCTGGCGCCCGAGCGGATCCCAGTAGAACAGGAGCGCGGCGCGCGGGTTCGCCGCGAGCTCTGCTCCCTTGCGGCTCTCGTAGTTCGTGTAGAAGACGAAGCCGCTGGCGGCGGTCTCCTTGACTAGCACCATCCGCGCCGAGGGGGCGCCATCCGCGCCTGCGGTGGCGACGGCGGCTGCCTCGGGCATCCGGACCCCAGCCTCCGCCGCCGCCTTGAACCAGCGCCCGAACTGGCCGAACGGGTCGGGGTCGACGTCCGGCTCGCGGAGCGGCTGGGCGAACTCTGGCTCGGTCATGGCTCTGCGGTCAGCGCCGCGACGCCCGCGACAGTGCCCCACTTGACGATCCGTGCGCCCTCACGGCGATCGGCCTTGAGGTAGCGATCTAGAAAGGCGATCGACACCCGTTCGACGATCCCGAGTTGCGGCTGCTCGTAGGTGTAGGGAGGCAGGTGACGGGCGCCGAGCAGCTGGAGCAGGAACTTGGGTCGAGGCGCCTGATGGAAGAACTGGTAGGTGTGGACCGGGAAGTTGATCGTGTCCGCTGTTCCTTGCGAGGCGAGAAGGGGCGGCGAGGAGCCGGCGATCGGGAAGGTGAACCCGCCGTAGGGCAGCTCAGCGCCGGACAGGATCACCGCGGCGCGGACCCGGCTGTCGCGATACGCGCCGTCGTATGCGGTCGCGAGCGCGGTCTCTCCTCCGTCGGACTGCCCGCTGACGGCGATCTCCCCTCGCACGAGCGAGCCGGCGAACAGACCGCTTTGCAGCATCTGGGTGATCACGAAGCTCATGTCGCGTGGCTGGTTGATCAGGTCCGACTCGTTCGGGCCGCCGGGAGCGTTGGCGTTCTCGAGCGGAAACACCGGCGCCGCGACGATGAATCCGGCGCTGGCCCACGATCGCAACAGCTTGCGGTACGGGTAGGGCGTGACCGCGAACCCGTGGCCGAAGATCACGAGCGGGAACCGGCCCGGCGCGATCCGCGCCCGGCTGACATCGACCTCGGAGCGGGGACCGTACGCCGGGTAGCGAATGATCGTCTGAAGCGTCCGCGGGACGGTCTGGCCGTCCGGCAGCCGGACCTGGCGGCTGTGGTCGACGAACGTAAGGATCCGCTCGCCGACTCCGTACGGGCGCGACGGCGTCGCCTGACCGGCGGCGGGGGCGTTGTCCGAGGCGAGCAACGTTCCCGCGGTCGTGCCACACCCGGCGGTGAGCACCGCAGCGGCGATCGCCAGCCCGCCGCCTCTCAGTGCTTGAAGTAGACCGCGAAGAAGTCGCGATCGTCGGGAGTGAGGTACCGCTGATTCGAGCGGTCCATGTTCGGGAGCAGGTTGGCGGCGCCAAGTGCTCCGGGATGCTTGTAGGTGATGAAGCTGACCCAATAGGTGTTGATGTCGAGTTCCATCGCGCGGACCGCGCCGGCGTGGATCATGATCGCAGCCAGCGAGCCAACAGTCTGGTCGTTGGCCGCCGCGTAGATCAGATTGCCGTACTTATCCACACCGACCGCCGAGCGCCACACCTGGATGGCGTTGCCAAGCGTCGCGCCCCATTCGGGCCCGTCGGAGAGGTTCGGGTTCGGGCTGCCGCCGTCGACGATCAGCGGCAGGTTCTGACGGGCGTAGATAATGTCGGCCGGAGCCTGGGGTCCGTACGTCCACTTGATCACGTCGACGTGGCCGTCGACGTAGCGCACGAACGTGGCCAGACCGGCCTTGAGAGGTGCGTACGTGTGGCCGCCGGTGGCAAAGCCGCCGTGGGAATCAACCAGCTTGAAGCCACTGTTGAATGTGGCGACGAGCTCCGAGCGCTTGGCGGCCGGGACCTCCTCGGGCCCGCGGGATGGGAGCGACACGCTCGGCTCCTGGATCCCCGGGTAAAGCCACGTCGAGGTTCGCGCGTGGTTGATCCAAGCGACGCCGGCGACGACCCGTGGGTACGCGGCCTCCGGACGGAATGTGGTGATCAGCACCGGAGGGTTGGGACCACCATGGGCAAAGGTGGGGTGCCACACGCCCTCGCCCGGCAGCGCGGGGGTGATTGCAGGACGGATGTCGGGCGGCCGGTAGTAGCGGATGCGAACCCGGCGAAGGCCACCCACCGCCCCGCCGGAGGCGAGCGCGCCCGCCTGCGCGGGCAGCGATTTCAGGCCGGGCCCACCCTTGGCTGGAGCGGTCAGGCTGTAGTACCAGTTCTCGACCTGGTTGACGATCGCGCGGGCGCCGTTGTCGCGCAGCCACTCGACCGTGTTGACGCCGAGGCTCGAGTCGGACGGGCTGACGATGTAACTGACGTAGGAAATCAACGCCGGCACGATCATCAGCACCGAAGCCATCGCGGCGATCCGTCGCCATTGGGGACCCCCAGTCCAGCGGCGGGCGCGCCGCCCCGGCGGGGTGTTGGTGAGCGGACTCCGCGACGTTGCAATGATCCGCAGCGGCGGAGGGGCCGTGTCGTTCGGCGACAACATGGGTACAGAAGCAACCGACAGTGTTGAAGGGCCTGCTAAAGGCGGGCTGAGAGTATCCTCATCTCTCCGGAACCGGGCGTTGAGAAACTAAAAATAAGGTCCCCTGTATGTCTTACCCCGGGCTCGTCGAGGCCCGTACGCCTCGACGGATGTGGCTGGCGGCGCTCGAAACAATCCGGCCACGCCAATGGATCAAGAACGGACTCGTGATCGCTGCCGCGGGCGCGGCCGGCGCGCTCGGTCATGATGACGTCCCCGGCCGGATCACCGCGGCTTTCGTGGCCTTCTGTCTGCTCTCCTCAGGGATCTACGCGGTCAACGACGTCCGCGACGCTGACGAGGATCGCCGCCATCCCCGCAAACGGTTCCGCCCGGTCGCGGCTGGCGAGCTGACACCCGCCCAGGCGCTTTGCCTCGGCGGCTTGCTGATGGCGTGCGGGCTGGCACTGTGCGCGATCGACCGGCCGCTGCTCGCGCTCGTGGGGCTCGGCTACCTGCTGCTGACGCTCAGCTACACGTTGCTCTGGCGCCATGTGCCGGTGCTCGATCTGTTCGCAATTGCCGGTGGGTTCGTCCTACGCGCGGTGGCCGGGGGCGTCGCGGCGCCGGTGGCCCTGTCACGCTGGTTCCTGGTCGTGATCACGTTCGCTGCCGTATTCGTCGCCGCCGGCAAGCGGTGGGCTGAGCTTCAGCGCACCGACGGGCACGCGCTCGACAGCGCGGAGCGGGTCGGCCGGCGCCGCGTGCTCGAGCTCTACAGCCGTCGGGGGCTGGCCTTGCTGATGGCGGCCGCCGCCGGGTGCGCGCTGTTCGCCTACTGCGTGTGGGCGTTCCAGCTGCCGACCGCCGGCGGCGTTCCGTGGCGTCCGCTGTCGATCGCCCCGTTCGCACTCGGATTGCTGCGCTACCAGCTGCTCGTCGTAGGGGGTCACGGCGAGGCGCCGGAGGACGTGCTCGTGTCCGACCGTCTGATTCAGCTAGCCGGCTTCGCGTGGCTGATCGTGTTTGCGCTCGGGGTTCATGCCGCCAGCTGACACTGTGGCGTCCGGGACCGCACTCCCACCGACCAGCCCTCCCGCCACCGAAACGGTGATACACGGCTGGGGCGGTGGCGACGGCGTGCCCGCGATGCTGCTCACGCCCGATGGCGCCGACGAAGTACGCCTCGCGCTGGCCGCGGCGCGGGGCGGAGCGATCGCGCGGGGGCTGGGGCGGTCCTACGGCGACGCCGCGCAGCTGCGCGACGGCCTGGTGCTCGAGACGACGCGCCTGAAGGGGTACACGCTGGACCGAGAGACCGGATACGTCACCGCAGCGGCGGGGGTGACGATCGGCGAGCTGCTCGGCGCGCTGGTGCCGGAAGGCTGGATGGTTCCCGTCGTCCCCGGCACGCAGCACGTCACGCTGGGCGGCGCCGTGGCCAGCGACATCCACGGCAAGAACCATGGCACGGCGGGGAGCTTCGGCGCCCACGTTCGCGCGCTGGGGTTGATGACCGCATTCGGCGAGCTGGTCGAGCTCGCGCCCGGCGACGAACTGTTTGCGGCCACCCTGGGCGGAATGGGGCTGACGGGGGTGATCGTCTGGGTCACGCTCGCGTTGCGGCCGGTGACGAGCGCGCTGCTCAGTGTCGACACCGATCGGGTCGACTCGCTCGATGAGATGCTCGCGCTGCTTTCCGGCCCCGGCGGCCCGCACCGGGTCGCGTGGCTCGACCTACTCGGACCGACGCCGGTGCGCGGCATCGTGACTCGGGCCGAGCATCTTTCCCCCGCCGCCGGCTCCGTTGCGCGGGGCTCTGCGACGGTGGCGGCCCGCGCCGCCATCCCTGCGGCCTGGCCCGCCGGTCTGCTGCGCCGCACCGCGATCCGCGCGTTCAATGAGCTGCGCTACCGGATGGCGCCGCGATCCGAACGCGATGCCATCGAGTCGCTCGGACGCCACATGTTCCCGCTCGATGCGCTCGACGCATGGCCGCGGCTGTACGGCCACGCCGGCTTCGTCCAGTACCAGCTCGTTGTCCCGTACGGTGAGGAGCGCGTGCTCGAGCAGGTAATCGCGCGGCTTCGGCGCTCGCCCGCCCCCTGCTACCTCGCTGTGCTCAAGGACTTCGGGCCTGCTGGCGGGCCTCCGCTGTCGTTTCCGATCGCCGGCTGGACGCTCGCGCTCGATCTTCCCCGCCGCGCCCCGGCGCTGTCGACGCTGCTCGACGGCTTCGACGAGCTCGTGGCCGCCGCGGGGGGCGCGTCTACCTGAGCAAGGATGCGCGGATGCGGCCGGGCGTGCTGGCCACCATGTACCCGCGACTGCCGGAGTGGCGCGCGCTGCGCGATGCCGCCGACCCCGACGGCGTGTGGCGGTCAGATCTCGGTGTCCGGCTCGGTCTGGTCGAGGGAGCGCCGAGATGATCGCGGCATCCGAGCACGCGCCGGCTGACGCGCCGCGGGTTACCCCGTTCGGCGGGCCGCCGCGCAACGTGCTCGTGATCGGTGGCAGCTCGGAGATCGCCGTCGGGATCGTGCGCAGGCTCGCCGCCGACGGTCCCGTCCGCCCGTACCTGCTCGGCCGCGACCGAGTGCGCCTCGACGCGGCGGCACTCGAGCTCCGCCGCGCGGGCGCCACGCCGGTCGGTCTGGCCACCGTCGACGCCGACGACATCGGCGAGCACGCGCGGGCGATCCGCGACGCCTTCGCGCAACTCGGTGGGGTCGACGTCGCGGTGCTGGCGGTCGGCGTGCTCGGAGGGCAGACTGGCCTCGATGCCGCCGCAGACGAGGCCGTCGAGGTGATGCGGGTCAACTTCGTCGGCGCCGGGTCGCTGATGCTCGAGACGCTGCGCGGGCTGCGCTCACAGCGTGAGGGCACGCTGGTCGTGCTCTCGAGCGTCGCCGCGGAGCGGGGGAGGGCCACGAACGCGATCTACGGTGCGGCCAAGGCTGGGATCGACGTGCTCGCCCAGGGTCTCGCCGACCAGGTCGCTTCAGATGGAGTACGGGTCATCGTCGTCCGCCCCGGGTTCGTGCGCACGCGGATGACTGAGGGACTGAAGCCTGCGCCGTTCGCCACCACCGTCGAGGAGGTCGCGGATGCGACCGCCCGGGCGCTGTCAGGCCGCGCTCACACCGTTTGGGTCCCGCGGACGCTGCGGCCGGTGTTCACGGTGCTCCGCCATCTGCCCCGCTGGCTCTACCGGAGGTTGCCGCTGTGACGCGAAACGTGCTGATGGTCGACCTCGCGATCGCGGTCGCGGTCGCGGTGATCGTGCTCATCATCTCGCCCGGATACGCGATCTCCGGCCTGCTGGCGATCATCGTGCTCCTGGTCTGCGGGATCAGCCTGATGCGCGAGCGCCGCGCGGGTGGGCGCCGTGTGCGCCCGGTCAGCTCCCGCCCGAGTCGGCGACCCCGCTCCAGATAACCCCCTCATAGGGGGAAATACGGAGCACTCCTAAAGCTTGGGGGACTGCCATGGAGCCCGCAAGCGCCGCTCGAGCTCGTCGGCCAGCTCCGCGATCGCGATCCGCGTCTGCGTGAGCGTGTCGCGGTTGCGTAGCGTCACGGTCCGGTCTTCCAGTGACTGGTGGTCGATCGTGACTGCCCACGGGGTGCCGATCTCGTCCTGGCGGCGGTAGCGCCGACCGATCGCGCCGCCCTCGTCGTACTCGGCCTGCAGCCGCTCTTTGAGCTCGTTGTAGACCTCGCGAGCGAGTTCGGGTTGGCCGTCCTTGCGCACGAGCGGCAGGACCGCGACCTTGACCGGCGCGAGCTGCGGATGCAGTCGGAGCACGGTCCGCTGCTCGCCCTCGATCTCGTCCTCGTCGTAGGCGTCGATCAGGAAGGCGAGGGTCGCCCGGTCGGCCCCGGCCGCCGGCTCGATCACGTAGGGGATGTACCGCTCGCCGGTGGCGCCGTCGTGGTACTCGAGGTTCTGGTTGGAGAACTTTGCGTGTTGAGTGAGGTCGAAGTCTCCGCGGTTGGCGATTCCCTCGAGCTCCTGCCACCCGATCGGGTACAGGTACTCGACGTCGCTGGTGGCGCTCGAGTAGTGCGACAGCTCGTCCTCGTCGTGGGCGCGGAGCCGGAGGTGGTCTGCGCGGATGCCGAGCCGTACGTACCAGTCAAACCGTTCCTGCAGCCAGTGCTCGTGCCAGCGTTCGGCGTCGGCCGGCGGCACGAAGAACTCCATCTCCATCTGTTCGAACTCGCGCGTGCGGAAGATGAAGTTGCCGGGGGTGATCTCGTTGCGGAAGCTCTTACCGATCTGCGCGATCCCGAACGGCGGCTTCTTGCGGCTGAACTGCAGATAATGCTTGAAGTTGAGAAAGATCCCCTGCGCGGTCTCGGGGCGCAGATAGACGGTCGCCCCCTCCTCCTTCACCGGCCCGACCGTCGTCTCGAACATCAGGTTGAACGCCCGCGGCTCGGTCAGGTCGCAGTCGGCCGTCTCGCCCGGCCTCTTCGAAGGCTTGCGGCCGCAATGGGCGTGCTCGAGCTGATCGGCCCGGAACCGCAGCTTGCACGTGCGGCAGTCGATCAGCGGATCGGTGAACCCGGCGAGGTGCCCGCTGGCCTCCCACGTGCGGGGATGCTGGATGATCGCCGAGTCGAGCGCGACCACGTCGTCGCGCTCCTGCAGCATCGAGCGCCACCACTGGCCCTTGACGTTGTTCTTGAGTAGCACGCCGTAGTGGCCGTAGTCGTAGCTGTTGCCGAGACCTCCGTAGATCTCGCTGCTCGGGAAGACGATGCCACGCCGCTTGCACAGCGACACGATCTTGTCCATGGTCACCACGTCTGCCATCTGGGCGGCGGATGCTAGCCGCAGGCGCGTTTGGCCGGAGATCGCCGTCGGGCCTTGGCACTCTGGCCTTGAGAGTGCCAACGACCTGTCCTATACTGAATGAAGCGATGCCGATCTACGAGTACAAGTGTCAAAAGAAGGGCCACACGTTCGAGGTCAGGCAGCGCTTCAGCGACGACCCGGTCGAGACCTGCGAGGTGTGCGGGGCCCCGGTTCAGCGGGTCTTTCATCCCGTCGCAG
Source organism: uncultured Solirubrobacterales bacterium (assembly GCA_963794825.1). GTDB lineage: Bacteria > Actinomycetota > Thermoleophilia > Solirubrobacterales > Solirubrobacteraceae > Palsa-465. The sequence continues at coordinate 14,952 of CAWCFB010000003.1, read as the reverse complement.
TCCATTTCAAGGGCAAGGGCTTCTACAACACCGACTACGGGACGCGTAAGCGGTCCCGTGAGTTGAAGGAGTCGGCCGAGGGCTCGAGCAAGAGCAGCGACTCGGGCTCGAGCGGCGACTCGGGCAGCCAGGACTCGAAGTCCTCGGAGTCGAAGTCCTCGGACTCGAAGTCTTCCGACTCGAAGCAGCCGTCGGACTCGAAGGGCTCGAAGTCCGAGTCCTCCAAAGCCGCCGCCTGAGCGCGTCGCTCAGCTGCCGTGCAAAAGCTTCTGGACCTGGGCGTGGACGTTCGCCATGTCCGGGACCAGCACACTCTGGCCGTTGTAGGTGCTGCCGGACTCCTTCAGCAGGCTGACGGGCGCCGAGCCACCGATCTCCGCTGAGGCGAACAGCTGCAGCAGCGTCAAGCCGCCCATGTCGGTCTGAATCACTCCGGGGGCGTCCCAGGCCGCCCACGGCAGGTGGAAGAAGGCGTGGAAGCTGAACAGCTGCGACTTGATCCCGTTGAGGATCTGCTGCTGGTAGCCCTCGCGCGTGAGGTCGCTCGAGGCCGCGTTGCATGTGTTCTCCCGCGTGCGGGCCAGCACCATTGCCTGGATGCCGTCGAGATGGTGCACCCCGGGTCGCAGGTTCAACGTGAAGCCGCCGTTGGCCGCGCCGCCGGAGATGCTCGAGCAGATCCTTCCGGTCTTCACGTCGACCCCGCCGATGTCGTCGATGAACTTCGGGAAGTTGCCGAGATCGACGACGATCAGGTGGTTGATCTGGAGCCCGGTGAACTGCTTGATCGTCTTCAGCGCCAGCCCCGGGCCGCCGAACGCCCAGGCAGCATTGATCTTCTGCATCCCGTAGCCCGGGATGTTGACGAGCGTGTCACGCGGGATCGAGAGCCGGCGGGATGCGCCGCCGCCGATCCGCCACAGCATGATCGTGTCCGTTCGCGCTCCCGTCTCGCTGTGATTCGAGCCCGGCTCCTTCGAGCCCGCACCCGTGGTCGGACGGTTGTCGAGGCCGACGATGGCCACCGTGTTGGCTGAGAACAGCATCGGGCCCCCGCCCGACAGCTGCGCTTGCGCCCCCGCGGGGAGGTTGCCGCCGTTCACCGACGCGCTGATGATGAACAGCACGAGCGAGAGCAGCAGCCACCCGATGACCGCGAGCACGAGCCACTTGAGGACGCGCAACGGCGTGATCCGCTTCGGCACGCCGTCGGGGGCGCGTCGCCACGGCCAGCGCCGGCGTGTGCCGGGACGCCGCGGCGGCTCGTCGCCGCCACCGATCGTCTCGTTCTCCCCGCGCAGCCGCTCCAGCAGGCCGCGCGGCGCTGAGCGGTAGACCTTGTATCGGGGCTGTTCGGTGTCGTTGGGCATCGATCGCAGTCCATATAGTGGGGCCTATGCCGGCCCGGCGCACAATTGGCGTCGACATCGGCGGGACCCGGCTCCTGGCCGGCGCCGTGGACACCGATCTGGGCGTCCACCACCGCACTCAACGGGCTGTTTCGGGTCTAGACCGGGGTTCCCTCCTCGCCGCCGCAGTGGACGCGATCGACGAAACGCGGGATGCCGCCGGCGCGGAGATCGCGGCCATCGGCTTCGTCCAGGGTACACAGACCCCGGCCGGGATCGCCGACCTGATGGCGGAGCGTCTCGGCCTCCCCGCCTTCTCCGATAGCTCGGCAAACGTGGTGGCGCTGGCCGAGCACCGCGCCGGCGCGGCCCGTGGTACGCGCGAGGCGCTCGTGCTAACGCTGGGCGAAGAAATCCACGGCGCCGCGCTCCTCGGGGGCGAGCTCCAGCGCCGGCCCGTCGAGCTGGAATCCGACTCGTCACTGGTGCGGGCCCACCACGAGGCCCGCCATTCGATCGAGCTCGCACACGACGGCGATCGCGATGCGATCGAATCGGTGGCCCGGCTGGGTCGCGCGCTCGGGGTCGCCGTCGCCAGGCTCAGCTCGACCTATAACCCTGAGGTCGTCGTGTTCGCCGGGCCGCTGGTCGCGGCCGGCGAGCAGCTGCTGGCCCCGGCTCGGGTCGGACATCAGGTTCCCGTCGTCCCGGCCCGCTTCGGCGTCGACGGCGCGATCATCGGCGCCGGCGCGCTCGCCTTCGATCGGATCGGGCGCCGCGGAGCGGCGGCCGCGTGAGCAACCCGAGGCTGATCGTCTGCCCGACGCCGATCGGGAACCTCGAGGACGTGACGTTGCGCGTGCTCGCGGCGCTGCGAGAAGCCGACGTGATCGCGTGCGAAGACACCCGCCGCACGCGCGTGCTGCTCAACCGTTACGGAGTCAATGCGCGGCTCGTCAGCTATCACGAGCACAACGAGCGCGAGCGCGCCGCCGAGCTGGTCGAGCGGATGCGCAGCGGTGCGATCGTGGCGCTCGTCTCGGATGCCGGCATGCCGCTCGTCTCGGATCCCGGGTTCATCCTCGTCCAGTCCTGCGTGGCCGCCGGGCTCGCGGTCGAGGTGCTGCCGGGGCCATCGGCGGCGCTGGCGGCGCTCGTCGCGAGTGCGCTCCCAGCCGACCGATGGCGGTTCGAGGGCTTCCTTCCGCGCAAGCGGGGAGAGCTGCAGAACGTATTCGACTCGCCCGAGACGGTGGTCGCCTTCGAGTCCCCGAAGCGGCTGCCCAACACGTTGCGAGCACTCGCCGAGCTCGACCCGGCGCGCCCCGTCGCCGTGTGCCGCGAGCTGACGAAGCTCCACGAGGAGGTGGTGCGCGGGACGGCCGCCGAGCTCGCCGCCCGCTATGAGTCCCAGCCGCCGCGTGGGGAGATCGTGCTCGTCATCGGCGCGGCCCCCGGAGGCCCGAGCGACACCGCCACCGAGCACGCGCTGGCCGCGGTGGCGCGGCTCGTCGAAGCCGGCGCCAAACCGCGTCCCGCCGCCGGCGTGGTGGCGGAGCTGACCGGGGTCAGCGCCAACGAGCTGTACCGGCGCCTCACCGAGGCGGGCTAGGCCTCACCGAGGCGGGCTAGGCCTCGCCGAACTGGTCCTCCCACTCCTGCGGAGGACCGAGCACGGAGGCCTCGGGGCCGAACTGCTGGGCGTAGGTGTCGCGCAGCTCGCGCCAGCGGCCGGGGTCGTGGTCGCGCGAATGGTCGCCCTCAAGCGTCCGGTCGAGCGCCTCGAGCGACTGGTGCCAGCCAGCGCCGTCGCGGGTCGCCTTGCCGAGCTCCTCGAGCGTGACCGTCATCGTCATCACCGTATCCTCGCCGTCCCGCTCGAGCACGAACCGCAGCCGGTCGGGCCCCCACGTGAACTCGAGCGCGCGCGGCGGGTCGTATTCGAGCATCTCGCCTTCCATCGGGTCGATCTCGACCGGCTCGAAGCCGAATGTCAACCGGTGCCCCGACGGAGCGCTCGCCCTCGATCGTCGTCGGGAACCAGGCCGCGAGCTCGGCCGGCTCGGTCAGCGCCCGCCACACCTTCTCGGCCGAATGGCCGTACCGGCGGCGGTATCGGAGCACGGCGCGGTCTTCGGTTCTGATCAGCTGCCCGTAGTCAGGCATCCGGGTTCCTTTCAGTTCGGGGTCGAGTCCAGATGGCGCCCGAGCGCGTCGAGGCGCCCTGACCACATCCGCCGGTAAGGCTCGAGCCACTGATCGAGGGCTTGGAGAGGCTCGGGTCTAATGCGGTAGATCCGCCGCTGCGCGTCGATCCGCACGTCGACCAGTCCGGCCTCGCGGAGCACGCGCAGGTGCTTGGAGACGGCCGGCTGGCTCAGCGCGGTCGCGTTCACCAACTCTCCCACCGGTCGTTCGGCCTCGACCAGCAGGTCGAGGATCCGGCGGCGCTGTGGCTCAGCGAGGACGGCGAACGGAGCGGGCATCTGCCCCAGCAACATAGCTAATAAGGCATATAACTGTCAAGGCATATAGCTCCCGACGACTACGATCTGGACTCCGTGTCGTTCTACATCACCACCCCGATCTACTACGTGAACGCGCAGCCGCACCTGGGCCACGCTTACACGTCGATCGCCGCCGACGTGCTCGCACGGCACATGCGCCAGCGCGACCTCGACGTGTTCTTCCTCACCGGCACCGACGAGCACGGCGAGCCGGTCGCCGACGCCGCCCGCGCTCAAGGACTTGAGCCCAAGGAGCTGGCCGACCGCAACGCCGAGCGGTTCAAGGCGCTGATGCCCCAGCTCAACGCCTCCAACGATTTCTTCATCAGGACGAGCGACCCCGAGCACATGGCCAAGGTCCAGGACGTGCTCCAGAAGGTTTACGACAACGGCTACACGTACAAGGGCCTGTATGAGGGCTGGTACTGCCCGCGGTGCGCCGACTTCAAGGTCGAGAACGAGATTCTCGACGGCAACCTATGCCCGATCCACGAGATCCCGCTGACCCGCGAGAGCGAGGAGAACTGGTTCTTCACGCTCTCGGAGTTTCAGGGTGCGCTGGAGGCGCTGTACCGCGACCGCCCCGATTTCGTGATGCCCCCGCGGCACTTCAACGAGGCCAGTGCCTTCATCTCGCAAGGCCTCCAGGACGTCTCGCTCTCGCGCGCGCGCCTGACCTGGGGAATTCCTGTCCCCTGGGATCCCGGCCACGTCTTCTACGTGTGGTTCGACGCGCTGCTCAACTACTACACGGCGCTTTCATACGCGCGTCCGGGCGAGGACCTGACTGATCGGTACTGGCCGGCGACCTACCACATCATCGGCAAGGACATCCTCAAGTTCCACACCGTGTTCTGGCCGGCGATGCTGATGGCCGCTGAGCTCCCCGTTCCCGAGCACGTCTTCGTTCACGGCTTCCTGCTCGGCGCCGACGGACGGAAGATGAGCAAGTCGCTGGGCAACGTCCTCGACCCGTTCGAAGTGATGGCCGAATACGGCACCGACGCGCTCCGCTTCTACCTGATGCGCGACGTGCCATTCGGCTCGGACGGAGCCGTGGGCATGGACGCGGTCAAGGCCCGCTACGAGTCCGAGCTGGCCAATGAGTACGGAAATCTCGCCAGCCGCACGCTGGCGATGGTCCAGCGCTATCGCGACGGCATCGTGCCGGCGGTTGGCACCGACCCCGCGCTTGACGCCGAGCTCGAGGGACTGCCCGCCGAGGTGGCCGCCCTGATGGATCGGGCCGAGCCCACGCAGGCGCTCGACCACGTCTGGCAGCGGGTCCGCCGGCTCAACCGGTACGTCGAGGAGCAGGCCCCCTGGCAGCTGGCCCGTGATGAGGGCAACGCCGAGCAGCTCGACCGCGTACTGGCATCTCTGGTCGAGGGGTTGCGCACGGTCAACGTGATGCTCGAGCCGTTCATGCCGGAGGCGACGGACAAGCTCCGCGCGGCACTCGGCTCGCCCGGCGGAGCCATCGGTGCGCTCGAGCCGCTGTTCCCCAAGCAGCAGTGATCGACAGCCACACGCACCTGCACCTGTGCGAGCCGCCCGACGCTGAGCTGGTCGAGCGGGCGTTCGAGGCCGGCGTCACGCGGATGCTCACGGTCGGGACCGACGGCGCGACCTGCCGGGCGGCGCTGCAGGCGGCCGAGGACTTTCCCCAGGTGTACGCCGCGATCGGTCGGCACCCGAACTCGGCGACCGGTTTCGACGATGCCGACCTGGCCGAGCTGGAGGCGCTCGCGGCGCACGAGCGGTGCGTGGCGATCGGCGAGACCGGGCTCGACTACTACCGCGACTACGCGCCGCGCGAGGACCAGGAGCGCGCGTTCATGGCCCAGATCGAGCTCGCCCGCAGGACCGGGAAGCCGCTGGTGATCCACACCCGCGCCGCCGACGACGACACGCTCGCGATCTTGGGCGAGCACGCCGGCGACCTGAAGGTGATCCTGCACTGCTTCTCGATGCCGGACCGGATCGACGAGTGCCTGTCGCACCCCGGCTGGTGGATCTCGTTCGCGGGCAATGTCACCTATCCGAAAGCGGAGGAGCTGCGCTCGGCCGCGCTGCGCGTTCCCGCCGATCGTCTGCTGGTCGAGACCGACGCGCCCTATCTCGCGCCGCAGGCGATCCGCGGCAAGCCGAACGAACCGGCGCGGGTCGTCGACACGGCGCAGGCGCTGGCGATCGAGCGGCGCGTCGAGTACGTCTCGCTGGAGGCATCGGTTGAGGCGGCGGCCGCGGCGGTGTTCGGTTGGTCCGTCTAGGCCAGAACTTCCTCGTCGACCGGAACATCCTCGACGTGATCGAGCGGGCGGCGGAGCTGTCGCCGGACGACGTCGTGCTGGAGATCGGCGGCGGCCAGGGGATCCTGTCCGAGCGGCTGGTGGCGCGGGCGGGGTTCACGCACGTGGTCGAACTCGACCGATCGCTCGAGGCAGGCCTTCGGGCTGTATTGCCGCGGAACGGCCAGCTGCACATGGGTGACGCGCTCGAGCTCGACTTCGCAGCGCTGCAGCCATCGCCCAACAAGGTCGTGGCCAACCTCCCGTACGGGATTGCCGCGACCGTGATTCTGCGCACACTCGACGAGCTACCGTCGGTCTCCTCGTGGGTCGTGATGGTCCAGCGCGAGGTCGGCGAGCGGCTCGCCGCCGCCCCCGGCACGGACGCCTACGGCGTTCCATCGGTCCTGGCTCAGCTGGCCGCGGAGGTGCGCGTTCTGCGCCCGATCAGCCGCACGGTGTTCCGCCCGGTCCCGAACGTGGACTCGGTTCTGGTCGGCCTCACTCGAACCGGTGGAACCCCGGACCCCGCGCTCCGCCAGCTGGTCCACGAGGCGTTCGCTCACCGTCGCAAAGCGCTCTCCGGCTCCCTCGCGCTGGCCCCCGGCGCCAGCTCGGGGATTCGTGAGCGCGCGCGGGAGGCCGTCGTCGAGCTCGGCCATCCGGCTGATGTCCGGGCCGAGCGGCTCTCTCCGCAGGAGTTCGCCTCGCTGGCCAGGAGGCTGGAACGGTGAACGAGAGGGCGCCGGGCAAGGTCAATCTGTGCCTGTTCCTTGGTCCGGCGCGCGCCGACGGCCGGCACGAGCTCGTGACGGTATTCGAGTCGGTGTCGCTCGCGGATGAGCTGACGCTGGCGCCCGCCTCCGAAGACGAGGTCGTGTGCCCGGGGGTATGCGGTCCGAACCTGGTCGCCGACGCGCTGAGACTGCTCCGCCAACACGGATGGGAGGGCCCGCCGGTCCGGATCGAGATCACCAAGCGGGTTCCGGTCGCCGCCGGGATGGCGGGCGGCTCCGCCGATGCCGCCGCCGCGCTGCGGCTGGCCGGCCGCCTCGCGCCCGTGCCGGAGCGCGTTGTGGCGGAGATCGCGGCAAGTCTCGGCTCTGATGTGCCCAGCCAGCTGGCCCCTGGGCTCGCGCTCGGCACCGGGGCGGGCGACGTAGTGCGGGCCCTGGCGCCGCTCGCGCCGCACGCGTTCGCGATCGTGCCGCTCCACCACCGGCTCTCGACCGCCGCCGTGTACGCCGAGGCCGATCGCCTCGGCCTCGGTCGCACGGCGGCTGAGCTGGAGGGCGTGCGCCACGGATGGAAGGAGCGGATCGGGGTCAACGACCTCGAGCCGGCCTCGCGTTCGCTTTGCCCGGCGATCGACGATGCGCTCTCGGCGCTCCGCGCCACCGGCGCCGAGCAGGCGCTCGTCTGCGGCTCGGGCCCTACCTGCGCGGGCATCTGGTGGGGTGAGGAGGCAGCCGATCGTGCCGGCGCGGCCGCAACTGCGCTCGCTCCGAGATTTCCGGACGCCACCCCCGCGGTCCCCGTCAGCGGCATCGGTCACAATTCCCCCTTCGTATGAGTAATACCGCGACCACGTACCTCGTCGGCGCCTGCCTCGGCGTGTTCGGGGTGGCGGCATTCTGCGCGCTCGTGATCGTGCCGGCGGTGACCGCGTACAAGCGTCCGCTGGAGCGGATCGGCGCGGTGATCCTCTCCCTCTACGTACTGGCGGCTCTGATCGGGGTCGGCGTGGTGGTCGGCGCGCTGATCGTGGTCGAGTGGCCGCGCGTCTTCTGAGTGCCAGCAATGGGCGAGAGCGCCCCTGAACGGGAGGCCGCCCCGTCCGGGGCGCCCGATCTCGCTGCGCTCGCCGCCATCACCGATGCGGTTGAGGCGGGCGCGGGACTTCCGGAGATCCTCCGGGCTGCGGCCCGGGCGCTCGACGCCAGCCTGATCCTGATCGATCGCTCCGGCGCGGTGCTGGCCGCCGCCGCGCGATCGCCCGCCGACGAGCGCTCGCTGATGCGCGACGCGGCCGACGTCACCTCGATCGAGTTGCGGGTCGCCGAGAGTCCCGTCGGTCAGCTCCGCATGCGCCGCCGCGCCGACGAGCTCGACGGGTCCCTGCTGCGGCTCGTGACGACGCTGATCGGATCCGAGGTGGAACGCGTGCGCGCGCCGGAGCGCGCCTCTGAGGAGGCGGCGACTTCGTTCCAGCGCGTGCTGCTCGGCGGCGAGCTCGGGAATCGTGAGGACCTGATCGCGCGCGGTAAAGAGCTCGGCATCGACCTGGCGCGGGGCGGCAGCGTGATCGTCGTGCGGGCCCATCCACGCAGCCCCACCGGGGACGATTGGCGCGTGCGCCTGCTCGCGGTGGCCAGTCGCGGCGCCCGGTCGATCGCGCCGGGTTCGATCGCCGCTCCGGCAGCGGACGATGCGGGCGACGTGATCGTGCTCGTACCCGACCACGACGGCGAGGGTGGACGCCGGGTAGCCGCGGCGGTGATCCGCGAGCTGGAGTCCGGCTTGCCCGGGTTCGCCTTCGCGATCGGGCGCTCGCGGCAGGCCGAGGATCCGACCGAGCTCCCACGCGCCGCGAACGAGGCCCTGCTCGCCGCGAACGTCGTCGAGGGCGATCCGGAGCGATCAGCCCTCGCCTACGACGAGACCGGGACCTACCAGCTGCTGCTGCCGTATATGAACGACCCGACCGAGCTCAAGCGCTTCTACTCGGAGACGGTCCGCCCGCTCGTCGCCTACGACGAGCAGTACGAGACCGACCTGCTCGGGACGCTGTCGACATTCCTCGACTGCGACGCGAACGTCAACGCAACCGCCGCTCGCCTGATCACCCACCGCCATACGGTCCGCTACCGGTTCGAGCGCGTCCGCGAGCTCACCGGCCTCGACGTCTCCTCGACCGATGGGCGCGAGAAGCTGTCGTTAGGACTGAAGGCGATGCGCGTGCTCGGGATTGCCGCGCCGCGAGGACCCGCGACCGAACCGGGCGCCGAGGGCGGCCGCGTCAGGCGCTGAGCGCCGCTTCGACCTGAGCGGCGACCATCTCGCCCGCGATCTCGAGCGGCTCGGTGCTGCGCCAAGCGCGCGCGAGCACGAATGCACCCTCGAGCGCCGCGAGCATCGCGATCGTCAGCTCGCGGGCGTTCTCGACCGGGTAGCGCTCGGCGCCCGCCGCGACCCAGCTCTCGAACACCTCGGCGCACGCCTCCCGCATCGGCTCGCTGCTGCTTGACACCTCGAGCGCCACGGTCGCGATCGGGCACGCGTCCTCGTAGTCGGTCTCGATCAGGTGCTGGGCGGCGCCGGCGAAGAACATCCGCACACCGGTGGCCGGGTCCGGCGCGACGTCGAGCACCGCCGGGATCAGCTGCTCGTACAGCTTGCCCGAGATTCGGATTGCGGCGGCCCCGAGCTCCTCCTTGCCGCCGGGGAAGAAGTGGTACAGCGAGGCGACCGGCGCCCGCGCCTCCTCGACGATCTGCTTGACGCCGGTGGCGCTGTAGCCCTGCCGACGCAGCAGCTCGGCGCCGGCGTCTATCAGACGATCTCGCGTGTTTGCGGGCACCGCGATAGGGTACTAAATAGAACGATCACTCTAGAGGAGGTAAGACGATGCTCAGCTGGCTCGGCGGAAAGCTCCTGCGCCACAACATGCGAGAGCTCAACCGCGGGAACATCAAGCCGACGCTCCGTTTGGAGGCGCGTGACGTGGAGCTCACGTTTCCCGGCCCGAGCTCGTTCTCGGGCGTGTACACGGGCAAGAAGGAGGTCCGGTCGTGGCTCGAGCGCTTCGTCAGGCTCGGCATTCAGATCTTCGCCGACGAGGTCATCCTGAAGGGATTCCCATGGCGCCAGACCGTGTGCGTGCGCGGCCACGACTACCTCGACTCGCCCGAGGGCGAGCGCGTGTATGCGAACCGGTACGTGATCTGGGGCCAGCTGCGGTGGGGCAAGCTCAAGCGCTACGAGGTTTACGAGGACACGCACAAGCCGCTCGAGCTCGATGAGTGGCTCGAGCACAACGAGCCGCGCCTGCGAGCAGCCTGATGCCGGCCCGGGCGCTGCAGACCTTCCTCAACGGCCAGTAGTATCGCGCCATGATGCGGAGAAGGGGGCTGCTGGGGCTGGTCGCGGCGACTTGTCTTGCCTGCCCCGGGGTCGCCAGCGCCGCGTTGTCCTGGTCCTCCGCGATCGCCGTCGACACTAAGGCGCTCACGGCTGTCGCGTGTCCGACCTCGGCCCAGTGCACGGCCGTCGACGCTGTCGGGAACGAGTCAACCTTCGACCCCGCGCCGGGAAGCCGGGCGCCCGTTACCGCGCTGATCGATACCAACCTGGTCGGCAGCGGCCCGCCGGGGGTCTTTGCGCTCGCCTGCCCGGTTGTGGCCGAGTGCGTGGCGGTCGATGAGAACGGTCAAGAGGTCACCTTCAATCCCACGGCCCCGGCCACGCCGACTCCTGCGCTCATCGATCCGAGCGACAACGGCGGCTACGCGCTCACCGCAGTGACATGCCCGTCCGCAAGCAGCTGCACCGCTGTCGACACGATCGCCGCCCAGCTGACGTTCAACCCGGCGCACGCGAGCAAAGTCCACGAAGTCCAGGTCGACACGCGCAACAGCACCGTGCAGCTCAACGCGATCGCCTGCCCGGCTTCCAACCAGTGCACCGGCGTCGACAGCCAGGGTTACGAGGTGACCTTCAACCCGGCGTCGCACCGCGCCTTCCTGAAGGGCGTGTCGATCGATCCCCACGGGTGGCTCAACAGCGTGGCGTGCCCGTCCGCGACCCAGTGCAGCGCGGTCGATCGCCACGGGTACGAGGTCACGTTCAACCCGCGCTCACCTCACCCAAAGCGGGTGCGGATCGATACCGCCGGTCTCAACGGGATCGCCTGCCCGACGACGAAGCTGTGCGTGATCGCGGACCGGCATGGGCGTGCGGTAACCGGTACTCCCGGCGGCCACTGGAAGATGACGCAGCTGAGCAGCAGCGCTCGGCTTGAGGCCGTCGCGTGCCCGTCGGGCTCTGATTGCGTGGTCGTCGACTCGGCGGGTCACGCTTACCTCGGCCGGTAGCATCGTGCAGCCATGCGCGTGGGGATCGTCACCGGCTCGGGCACATACGCACTGCCCGGGTTCGATGGGTTCGATCCCGAGTTCGTTGAAACACCGTTTGGGGAGGTCGGAGTCACCGTCGGGGCGCTCGCAGGCGTCGAGGTCCTGCATCTCTCGCGTCACCACCCCGGCCACGTGCGTCTGTCCAACCATGTGACCCACCGGGCGAACATCTGGGCGCTCAAGGAGCTCGGCGCGGAGGCGGTGATCGGGTGCACGGCCTGCGGCGCCGTCGACCCGACCGTGGAGCTCGGTTCGCTCGTGGTGTTCGACGATCTGCACTTCATCTCCAACCGGCTGCCCGATGGCTCGCTGTGCACGTTCTTTGTGGCGCCCGGCGATCCGGCCAGGGCCCATTGGGTGCTGCACGGCAGCCCGTTCTCAGACGGTGTTCGCGCGGCGCTGGTCGCGGGTGCGGCGGAGGCGGGGACACCGGCGCGGGAGGGTGGTGTCTACGGGCATGTCGACGGGCCGCGGTTCAACACGCCGGCGGAGATCGCGCAGCTGGCGGCTTGCGGGGTGACTGCGGTGTCGCAGACCGGTGGTCCCGAGACAGTGCTGTGCGGCGAGCTCGGTCTGCCGTACGGGCTGGTCGGGTTCGCGACGGATTACGCGAACGAGGTCGTGCCGGGCGAGCCGACCCCGGTGGCGACGCTGCTCGAGTTGATGGGGCGCTCCGGGGCGGTGTTCGCCGGTGTGCTGGCGGCGACATTGCCTCGGCTGGCGGACTCGCCACCCAGCGCGGCGGGCACCGTTGTCGGGTTCGAGCAGGGATGACGCAGGCGGCGGTGCTCGTGATGGCACGCGCGCCGCGCCGCGGCGAGGTGCGGCGCGCGCTTGAGCCGTTGCTGGGCGCCGACGCCTGTCTGGCCCTGCAGTCGCTGCTGATCGCTCGCACGGTCGAGTGGGGTGCGTCCGTGGCCGGTGCCGGGAACGTCCATGTGGCGCACGATCCGCCCGACGCGGCGCCCGAGCTGCGAAGACTGGTCAGCGAGGGCGTCAGCCTGTTTCCGCAGAATGGCGACGGGATCGCGGGACGGCTCGCGGATGCCGCCGCGCGTGTGTTCGCCCGGCACCACGGGCCGCTGTTGATCGTCTGGCCTGACCTGCCGCGGATACGGCGCTCACACGCCACGGCGGCGCTCACGGATCTGGGGGAGGGCTGCGACGTCGTGCTCGGGCCGGCGATCGATGGCGGTCTCTACCTGATCGGGATCGCCCGGCCGCTGCCGAGCCTGTTCGCGTTGCCCGAGCAGGCGTGGCGCAGCCCCGACGTGATGGCCGTCGGCTTTGCGGCCGCCCAGCGGGCGGGCCTCGAGATCGGGATTCTTCGGGTCGAGCGCGCGCTGCACCGGCCGGCCGATGTCCGCGCCGTGCTCGCCGATCCGCTGCTGCCGATGGATGTCCGAACCCTAATCAGCGGAAGGAGAGCGGCGTGAACGATCTACGGCAGTTCCGTGAACGGCTCGTGCGCGAGCACATGGAGTTAGAGAACATCCACGACTTCGATGCGACTCTCGACACGTTCGCGCACCCCCGCTACGAGATCATCCCCACCGGCGAGGTGTTTGACGGCGAGGCCGAGGTCCGCCGCTACTTCGCCGAGACCCGCGCCGCCTTCCCCGACCAGCGCAACGAGCTCATCGCCCTGTACCACTCCGACGACGCCGTCATCATCGAGTTCTGGCTCCGCGGCACGCACGAGGGACCGCTCCATGGGATCGACGCGACCGGACGCGCCTTCGAGTGCCGCACGCTGTCGATCTTCGTGTTCGAGGGCGATCGGCTGGTGTGCGAGCGCGCCTACTTCGACGCGCTCACGATCCTCATACAGCTCGGAGTGGCCGGGAGCGTTCCTGCGACAGGCGGCTGAGCAGCTGGGGGGCAGGGAGTCGAACCCCAATTCCCTGGACCAAAACCAGGTGTCTTGCCATTAGACGACCCCCCATGGTCAGCGCGGCGGTGCCGGGCGAATCTAGCAGCGACTTCGGTTCGGTCGATAGGCTCGCTGACCGCGTGGTCGAGCTGCGCTATCGACCTCCGCTCGGCCTCGACGGCCTGATCGGATTCTTCGGGCGCCGCGCCGTGCCCAGAGTGGAGCAGGTCCTCGACGGCGTCTATCGGCGCAGCGTGCGGCTGGCGCACGGCGCCGGTGTGGTCGAGCTGCGCGCCGGCGCGGAATCGACGGTGGTGGCGGGGCTCAGTCTGGAGGACGAGCGGGATCGCGAACCGGCGGTAGCCGCCTGCCGCCGGTTATTCGATCTCGACGCCGACCCGGAGGCGATCGCCGACGCGCTCGGGGACGATCCGGTGCTCGGGCCCCTCGTGCGGGCGTGCCCGGGGCGGCGTGTGCCGGGCGTGGCCGAGCCGGACGAGCTCGCGATCCGGGCCGTGCTCGGGCAGCAGGTGTCGCTGGCCGGCGCGGCGACGCTCGCGGGCCGGCTGGTGGCCGATGCGGGAGAACCGCTCGAACGGCCGATCGGCGGAGTGACGCATCTGTTCCCGGCGGCGGCCGCGGTCGCGGCGCTCGACCCCGAGCGGCTCGCGATGCCGGCCTCCCGCCGGCGCGCGGTGATCGGGTTGGCCGGCGCACTCGCATCGGGCGACCTCGTGCTCGATCCAGCCGGAGATCGAGCGGCGATTCGCGCCAAGCTGCTCGAGCTGCCCGGGATCGGCCCGTGGACCGTCGAGTACATCGCCATGCGGGCGCTCGGCGACCCCGACGCATTCCTGCCGACGGACCTCGGCGTCCGTCATGCGCTGCGGCGGCTCGGGCTCGACGACGGGCCTCGCGCCGCGGTGATGCTGGCGGAAGCGTGGCGTCCGTACCGGGCGTACGCACTCCAGCACCTGTGGGCGAGCCTGAGCCCGTAACCGCCACCACTGGGGGCGATTCTGAATGCGTAACCGCCATCACCTACGATCCGGTCAGTGACCGCGCCCGTCGTAGTCATCCTCGCCGCCGGCCAGGGCACCCGGATGCGTTCCTCCACGCCGAAGCTGCTGCACCCGGTATGCGGAAGGCCGATGGTTTGTTGGCCTATCGCCGCCGCGCGCGCCGCCGGGGCGGGCTCGATCGTGGTGGTCGACGCGCCGGACCGGCCGCTGGCCGATGTGCTGGGATCCGACGTGACGATCGCGGTGCAGGATCAAGCGCGGGGGACGGCCGATGCGGTCAAAGCGGCGGCCGGCTCGATTGGAGCCGACGACACCGTGATCGTGCTTTACGGCGACGTGCCGCTGCTCACCGGGGAGACGATCGCCGCCCTGACCAGCGCCCACCAGCGGTCCGGGGCCGCCGCGACGATGGTCACGATGGTGCTGGATGACCCGTCGGGGTACGGCCGTGTGGTCCGAGCGCCCGACGGAACCGTTGAGAAGGTCGTCGAGACCAAGAGCCCGGGCGACGCGACCGAGCTCGAGCTGCATATCCGGGAGGTCAACACGGGCGTGTTCGCGTTTGAAGGGCGCGCGCTGCTTGCGGCGCTCGAGGAAGTCGGTACCGGCAACGCTCAAGGCGAGTACTACCTGCCGGACGTGCTCCCGGTGCTGCGTCGCCATGAGCGGACCGTGGACGCCTTCGAGGTCGACGACCCGGCGATCACCTACGGGGTCAACGATCGGATTGGTCTCGCCGCGGTGACCGCCCTGGCCCAGCGACGGATCAACGAGG
>CAWCFB010000002.1:0-271373 GCA_963794825.1 uncultured Solirubrobacterales bacterium | reverse complement strand
CGAGCTCCGCCCTGCCGAAGGCCCCGACGACGCCGCGGCGAGCGCGGCGATCTACGCCTCGTACGTCACCGAGACGGTGATCAGCCTCGAGGAGACGCCGCCGACCGAGGCCGAGATGGCGGCCCGCATGGCCAGGCACTCGGCGAAGCACGCGTGGCTGATGGCGGAGCTGGAGGGCGAGCCGGTGGGGTTCGCGTACGGGTCCCAGCACCGCGAGCGCGCCGCATACAGGTGGGCAGCTGACGTCAGCGTGTACGTCGATCGGCATGCCCATCGCCGCGGCATCGGCCGGCAGCTCTACACCACGCTGTTGGACACGCTCGCCCGCCGCGGCTACTACGTCGCCTGCGCGGGGATCACGCTCCCGAACCCGGCGAGCGTCGCGCTGCACGAGTCTTTCGGGTTCGTGCCAGTGGGCGTGTACCGCAATGTCGGGTTCAAGTTCGGCGCGTGGCACGACGTCGGCTGGTGGCAGTTGGAGCTGCGCCCGGCGACCGCCGGCGAGGCGCCCGCGGAGCCCGGAACCCCCGTTTAGTCCTCGTCGAGCAGTAGGGCCAGCGTCGGGCAGGCATCGGCCGCCCGGCGAGCGAGCGGCTCCAGCTCAGCCGGCACCTCGGCGACGTCGAGGATCGGGTATCCCCAGTCGTCGAGCCGGATGAGCTCCGGGAGCAGCTCGGCGCACAGACCGTGGCCGTGGCACATGATCGGGTTGACCCGCAGCCGCACGCTCATGCCCGCACCGCGTGGCGTAGCGGGAGTCCGGCCGGCATTGCCCGGCAGATGCCATTGCGATGGGCGACGAGCTCCTCGGAGAACACTTCGATCACGCTCTCGACGAACCGTGCGGCGCCGTCGGGGTGGTGGCACGCGCCGCGGCCGCGAACCTCGGCTGCCCATCGCAGGACGCGGTCCCGGTCGGCCGCCGCCCCGCCACCGTCCGCCAGCAAGGCCACCGAATCTGCGATCGCGCGCAGTCCGTGAACGCACGGGCCACACTGGCCCGCGGACTCATCGGCCAGCCAGCCGATCACCCGCGCGCTTTCGTGCAGGCCGCAAGAGCTCTCGCCGAGCGCGATCAGCACCCCGGACCCGAGCGTGCAGCCGACGGTGCGCAAGTCCTCGCGCGCGAGCCGCAGCCGCAGCGCCAGCGCGGCGTCGACCCAGGTGCCGAAGTAGCCGCCGACGAGCAGCGCCCGAAGCGGTTCGGCGGCGCCGCCGGCGGCGGCGACCAGCTCCTGCATCGAGGTTCCGAACGCCAGCTCGTAGACCCCCGGCGCGCGGACCGCGCCCGTAATCGTGACCAGCGCCGACCCCGGATCGGCGGCGGTGCCGAGACCCCGAAACCAGTCGGCTCCGAAACGGGCGATCAGCCCCAGCTGGGCGAGCGTCTCGGGATTCAAGATCAGCGTCGGGCGCCGGCGGTAGCCCCGCTCGTACGGCCGCGGGGGCACGAACACGGGCTTGGCGGCGCCGCCATTCAGCCAGTTCACCACTGCACTCTCCTCGCCGGCGACGTAGCCATCGGGCCCCGCCGCAAGCGAGATCCGCACACGCCCATCGGCCCGCAAGGCGATCGCCGCCTCGAGCGCGGAGACCACTTCGTCGCGCTCGGCGGCGACCTTCACGATCACCTCGTCGGTGCCCACCGCCGCCGCCGCGACCACCGCGCCGTCGAGCACGAGGTGTGGCAGGCGCGAGAGCAGCAGCCGATCCTTACGGCTGGCGGGCTCCGTCTCTGAGCCGTTGACGACCACAGCGCTGGCACGCCCCCGCTGCGCCACCGCGCGGAGCTTGCGCGCGGTCGAGAAGTCCGCGCCACCGCGCCCCCGCAGGCCGCTTCGCTCGGCCCGCTCGATGATCTCGCTCGACGACAGCCGAGGCAGCGGGCCGTGCGCGTTCTCGTGCGCGGCCAACGTCATAGCGGTCCCGTCCGGCGGGATCCCGGCGAGGAGGCGCGGCAGTCCCTGGTGGCCGGTCATTGGTTGGCCGACAGCGAACCGGTCGCCGTGGCGTTGCCGTTGTTGATGTTGAGGTTCACGTGCACGTACATCGCGTGGCCATAGGCATCGCGCAGGTGCGCATCAAACTTCTCGCCGACCAGCGAGCTCACCGTCCCCTCCATCGCCGACGGCATCCCTTCGGTCGCGAGCACGACCTGGCTGCCGGTGAGCGACAGGCCACCACCCGGATCCGGAGCGCCGGCCAGCCGCACGCGCAGCCGGCCGCGCGCCCCGCCCGAAACCCGCAACGAGATATCAACGATCGCGCCGCCCGCGGCCGACGATTGGGTGACCGTGCCGGCGAGCGAGGCTGAGAATGGAAGTCGCAGGGTGAGCTGCGGCGTAGCCGTGGCGCGGGTCACACTGACGGGTAGGCCGTGACTCACACCGGAGGAGGAGGCGAGCAGGGTTCTGGGAGTTCCGGCCTGCTTGGCCCAACCTTTCTGCAGCGGGCCGGCGATCGTGAACACGGCAATCGCCACCGGCACGACGACGGTCGCGGCGAGCGCCGGCATGCGCACGTCCGCGGGGAGGTCCACGGCCCGCTGGAATCGGGCCCACATTGCCGCGGCGACGGCGACGACGCAGGCGACGGTGATGCAGCAGCGACCACCACGCCTTGACATCGGTGCCGGTACCGACGCCGTGCAGCACCGCGACCGGCCAGCTCGCATACGCGAGCCAGTGGATCGCACGCCACGCGCGGTACCCGAGCCGGCGGCGCACGAGGCTGGTCACGACCAGCGCAACCAGCAGATCGAAGGAGAGCGCCCCCAGACCCAGCCACAGAGGTCGGTAACTGCCCGTGAACGGGATCAGAGAGTTGACCAGGCTGATCGAGGTGAACGAATCGAACACGGTGGTAAGGATGTGGATCGCGAGAACCGCGAGCACCAGCAGGGACACGTCACGGTGCAAGGAATCGATCGCGAACCGTGGCCACCGCGGAGCCGAGACCCGGAGCGGCCCGAGCAAACCCAGCACCACACTGGCCGTGAGCAATACCAGCGCCACGACCCCCGTCGCGCGCGTGAGATACCAGTAGGCGCTCGGACCCGCCACGGCCAGCGAAAGCGGTCACTGCAGCACCGTCTCGCGCATGGGAAGCTCTTCGCCCTGAGCCGGCCACCCGCCCACGTGCACGGCCTCGCCGTGGGTCCCAACCAGTCGGGCCGCGAGGCCGTGCGACGACAGCCACTCGACGGCGTCCAAGCCGCTGACGATCGCTGCCGTAGTCGCGATGTTCGCGTCGAGGCAGCTCGCGGCGGTGACGCTCACCGTCCGCCAGACGGCATCGGCCGGCGCGCCGGTGGCGGGATCGATCACGTGATGGACCGTCTCTCCCCCGGCCCGCCAGCGACGGACGGTGCAGCTGGAGGTCGCCAGCCCTCCGTCCGAAATCACCACGGTCTGCCCGGGCGCATCAGGGCCGGAGCGATGGTCGTCGGTGACGCGCACGCGCCAACCGCCCCTGGGCGGATCGCCCGCGACCGCGATATCTCCGCCGAGGCTGACCAGCGCGCCGCACCCCGCAGCCGCGCACGCCGAGGCGGCAGCCCGATCGGCGGCGAGCGCCTTGGCGGTCGCGCCCAGATCGAGCGAGACGCCGGGCATGAGGCGGACCGTCCGCACCCGTTCGTCGAGGAACACTCCGCGCCACCCGGGGGCGGTGGTGAACGACACCGCCGGCCGCTCGATGTCGTCGTAATACCCGAGCGCGACGAGTGCCGACCCGACCGTTGGGTCGACCCGGCCATCGGTGATCATCGCGGCGCGCAGCGCCGCGGCCACGGCGTCGAACAGCACCGAACCGACCTCCAACGGCCTGCCGCCGGCGCGGTTCACCGCCGACAGCTCGGAATCGTCGCGAAACGGAGAGCAGGCGGCGTCGAACGCCTCGACTATCTCCATCACCGCTTGCTGTGCCGGCTCGAGCGCACCTGCCTCGGCAGTCGCGACGACCGCGACCCCACCCCACACCGAGAAGCGGCTCAGAGCCTCACTGCTCACGACCCTCCCGAGACCACCGGCGCGGGCTGCTGAACGGGCGGCGCTTGCTGGGCCGGCGCCTGCTGCTGGGCCGGCGCCTGCTGCTGGGCCGGCGCTGCTGCTGGGCCGGCGCCTGCGAGGACTGGTCCGATTGAGGCGCCGCCCCCGCGACCAGTCCAAGCTGCGAAGCCGACGCGAGCGCGGGCAACCGGGGAATCGAGGTGGACCGCCGAGCGTGCACGAGCGAGGCGGTGGTCTTCAGCTGGCGCGAGGCACCGAGCGTCCGGCCCGGCGCGATCGCGGACACGACCGCAGCCAAGGCTGCGGTCAGCGCCGCAGCGGCGCCGATCGCGGCACGCCGGGTCCAACCGACGCGGTGGATCGCGGCGTCGCGCTGAAACTGTGCGGTCGATTGCACGCGCGCCCGGTTGCCTGGTCCACTAGCCATCGGAAAGAAGTTTCCCCAAAATCCATAAGTACCTCGTCAGAACAACGTGAGAAAGCGCTCATGGCGTCGGATCCCCATTCGTGGCGGGCAGCTCGAGCGTGAAGGCGGATCCCGACACCGTCACCTGGCCGTCAAGTTGCGTCGCGATTGCCGCCACGATCGCCAGCCCGAGCCCCGACCCGGGACGGGCAGCCGCTTCCGTTCCGCGCCAGAAGCGCTCGAAGAGATGGGCGTGATCGGCCGGATCCGGTCCGGGACCGGCGTCGCTGACGGTGATCATCGCGCGGTCACCGTCGCGGGACACCGAGACCGTGACGGGGCTGTCCGACGGCCCGTGGACCAACGCGTTCTCGATCAAGTTCCCGAGCGCTCGGGTCAGTGCTTCGCGATCGGCCCGCACCGACACGGGCACGATCGGGCCGAACTCGACCTCGCCGCCGAACCGACCGTCGTCGAGCGTCGAGCGGACGAACTCGCCGAGCTCCAGCGACTCGAGCTCGCCATCGCGCCGCGCCGCCCCCGCCCGCTCGAGGACCAGCAGGTCATCGACCAGCCGGGCCAGCCGCTCGGCATCGCGCCGCAGATCGCCGAGCACCTCCGGATCGAGCCCATGACGAGCGGCGTACTCGACGTTGCCGAGTATCGAGGTGACCGGCGTCCGCAGCTCGTGTGAGGCGTCGGCCAGAAACCGTCGCTCCCCGGCCCGCGCGTCGTCGAGCGAAGCCAGCATCCGATTCAACATGCCCGTGAGCTGTCCGACCTCGTCGGCGGCCGGCGTCCGTGGCAGTCGACGCGAGACATCCGCGGTCTGCTCGATCTCTCCGGCCGCCAGCGCGAGCCGGCGCAGCGGCAGCAACCCGCGCCGCGTCAATACGGCCGCGGCGACGGCGACGACGAGCGCTGCGGCGACCCCGATCAGGGCCAGCAGGACCCCGATGTGGTGAACGGTGTTGCCGATGTCGGTCGTGTCCGACGCGACGATCACCGCACCGCCGGCTGCCGGGCCGCCCGCCTGCGCGATTGGCGCGGCGTACAACCGGTACGGCCGCCCGTCCACGCGTATGTCCTCGTAACCCGTCCGTCCACCCACGCGCGCTGCGGATACGGTCCGGTCCTGCGGCAGGAGCCGCGAGGGGAGTGTCAACGAGCGGGCCAACAGCCTGCCGCGAGCGTCGATCACCTCGACGGCGATCTGTCGCCCTGACCCAGGCCCCCCCACGCCCTCGAGCGCCCCGGGCTCGGTCAACACGGCGGGCGCTGAGACCGCTAGCTGCGCGACGTCGGTGGCCCGTTGGCGCAGGGCGGCGTCGAGCGTCGAGCGCAACTGATGGCCCACCAGGAGCACAGCGGCCACGGCGAACAGCGCCACCGCCACGAGGATCGAGCCCGTGGCAACTGCCACCAGCCGGCCGCGAAGCGTCACCGGCGCACGGATCACGGTCCGTAACCGGCCAACCCGGGATGATGTTCAGAGTTGATGAACATAAGGAAGCATTAGCGAGGGATCAGGAAATTCATTTCGCCGAAGCAAAGGCAGGGGTTTGGCAGGGAATGGAAGACCTGAGTAGACCCGGTGGCGCCGCCCGGGTGCTGCTCGTGGAAGACAACGCGCACGACGCGATGCTGATCGCTGAGATGCTGCGCGTCACGTGGCCCGAGGGACTCGTGCTCGCGCACGCGTCGCGCTTGGCCGATGCAACCCAAGAGCTGCTCGACCATGGCGCCTCGTGCGTGCTGCTCGGGCTGCCGGAGCACGCCGAGTTCGATGCGGTCGAGTACGTCCACACCGCGGCCCCGGATGTAGCGATCGTCGTCCTCAGCGCAGACGCGGGACGAGAGCGAAGCGATCGAGTCGCTTCGCTCCGGTGCGCAGGACCATCTCCACAAGCAGCGATCTGAACCCGTCGATCCTGCGGCGCTCGGTGCTGGCGGCGATCGAACGCAAGCGTTCCGAGAGCCAGCTCGCCCACCGCGCGCTCCACGACGAGCTGACCGGGCTACCGAATCGGGCGCTGTTCCTAGACCGCCTCGGGGTGGCGCTGGACCGCTCTCGCCGGACGAGCGCGTCGGTGGCCGTGCTGTTCCTCGACGTCGACAATTTCAAGGAAGTAAACGACTCGCTTGGACATGCCGCCGGCGACCGGGTCCTGGCGTCGCTCGCGGAGCGGCTGCGGGCGATGCTCCGCCCGATGGACACGGTCGCCCGATTCGGGGGCGATGAGTTCACCTTCCTGTTCGAGGAGCTGGCCTCGGAGCGCGAGGTGGTGTTGATCGCCGAGCGGATCAGCCGCACGACGAGCGCGCCGATCCGCCTAGAGGACGGTGAGGTGACGGTCACGGTGAGCATCGGAATCGCCATGGTCGGCGATCCCAACATCCCGCCGGAGACCATGATCCGCGAGGCGGACGCCGCGATGTACCGGGCCAAGGAACTCGGTCGCTCGCGGTACGAGCTTTTCGATGAGGCTTCGCGCACGCGGGCGATGGAGCGCCTCGAGCTCGAGGCGGCGTTGCGGCTCGCGGTCGAGCGCTCGGAGCTGCAGGTCCACTACCAGCCGAAGGTGTCGCTCGACGCGGCGCCGGCGGTGACCGGATTCGAAGCCCTCGTGCGGTGGCAGCACCCGGACCGCGGCCTGCTCGCGCCGGACCAGTTCCTGCCGCTGGCTGAGGAGACCGGGCTGATGCTGCCGATCGGCGAGTTCGTGCTCGACCAGGCGCTCCGGCAGCTTGCCCGCTGGCGGGCGTTGAACCCTGCGCTGACGATGTCGGTCAACTTGTCCTCGCGCCAGCTCGAGGACGCGGGACTGGTCTCCGACATTTGCCGCCGCGCTGCGCGGACAGGGTACGGACCCGCACTCGGTGTGCCTGGAGGTCAACGAAACCGCAATCACCTCGCAACCCGAGCTCGCCGCGCGCGTACTCGAGGGGCTCAAGGCGGTCGGGGTGAGGCTGGCGATCGATGACTACGGGACCGGACTCGGCTCGCTCGCCAACCTCAAGCTGCTCCCATTCGACACGCTCAAGATCGACTCGACGCTGATCGGAGACCTGTCGCACGACCCCGATCAGGCACCGGTCATCGGCGCCATCGTCGAGCTCGCGCACGCGCTCGGACTGAGCGTCCTCGCCGAGGGGGTCGAGACCGAGGCGCAACTCGATCACCTCCGACGGCTGGGATGTGACGGCGCCCAAGGATTCCTGTTCGGACGGCCGCTCCCGGCGGACGAGGCAGAGAAGCTGATCCACGGCGTGCTCAGCTGACGACCTCACGCCCGAAGCACGAAACCGACCCCGCGCACCGTCCGGATCAGCTCCGGCTCACCCAGCTTGCGCCGCAGCCGGGTGACGTAGCGGTCGACCACGTTCGGCTCGGCGGCGCCGCCCCAGATCTCGTCGATTGCGCGCTCGCGAGTGACGGTCCGCGTCGCCTCGCGCAGCAGGAGCTCGAGCAACGCCGCCTCGCGACCGGTCAACCGAATCAGCTGACCGCCGCGGGTCGCGCTGCCCGCAGCGACGATCGAACACGAGGTTCGCGTAGGACAGCAGCGGACCTCCGTCGGCGCGACGGGTCAAGGCTCGCAGCCGGGCGATCAGCTCGGCCAGGGCGAACGGCTTGACGAGATAGTCATCGGCGCCGGCCTCGAGCCCGGCGACGCGGTCCTCCACCGCGTCCCGCGCGGTCAGCATCAGGATCGGAGTCGCCAGCCCGCGGGCGCGCAGCCGGCGCGCGACGGCGAGCCCGTCGACGGCCGGCATCGCGACGTCGAGCACGATCACGTCGGGCGCGGCCCGCTCGACCGCGACCAGAGCCCCGCCACCGTCGGCCGCGACGGTGACGTCATACCCCTCGGCGGCCAGCGTACGCTGAGCATCCGCCGCAGCGACGGGTCGTCGTCGACGACCAGAACGCGTTCGCCGACGGCCGCTCGGTCAGCCACCCGCGACGTCGCGCCGCAGGAATACCAGGAACGCGGTCGCGAACGAAACGCCGCCGTAGATCGCGCACACCCATATCGCCCGCAGGATCGGCGCCCAGTCGATCGGGCGTCCGCAGCAACCCCTGCCAGGCGTTGAACTGGGTCGAGAGCAGATACGGCTGGGCCCCCGCCAGTCCCGGCAGGATTCCGATCAGCTGGAACAGCAACGAGATCATCAGCGTCCCGACGACGGCGGCGGCGCTGTTGCGCGTGATCGACGACAGCAGCAGCCCGATGCAGACGATGGTGACGATGGGGATCAGGTAGATGCCGAGGCTCGCGTAGACCAGCCCGAGCGCCTTCGGCGCGGACACGATCGTGCCGGACAGGCTCTGCAGGGAGTTGAAGCCCGACTGGAGCGTGCCGGCGATCACCGCGATCGTGCCGTCGAGCAAGATCGCGACGATCCCGTAGGTCAGCGCGGCCAGCGCCTTTCCGCCGAAGATCTGCCACCGCTCGAGCGAGCGCGTGAAGATCGTCTTCAGCGTCCCGTTGTGGTCCTCGGAGGCGAAGATGTCGCCGGCGACGAGCGCGGTGATCAGCGGGAACATCCACACCGCGCCGAACAGCAGGATCACCAGCGGCACCGCGAGACCGCTGCGGTCCAGGTAGTTCGCGAAGGCGAAGTCGCCGCCACGGTCCTGGTGGTGGATGTGGACGGCGACGGTGAAGATGATCGGCACGATCGCCGCCGCGCCGAGCCCGAGGTAGGTCCGCTTCTGGAAGCGGAGCTTCATCAGCTCGTACCGGTAGACCGTGAAGATGCCGGGCTTCATGCCGCTGTCTCCAGCCGACGGTCGCCGGGCGCCCCGTTGCGGGGTGCCCTCGGTCAGCGAGAAGAACAGGTCCTCGAGCGTCACGGTCGTCGGCGCGAGCGCCCGGATCAGCGCGCCCGGCCTCGATCAGCGCCTGCGACAGCGCCGCGACGGACGCGTCATCGGAGATGAAGGTGATCTGCCCGTGCTCGATCCGTAGCTCGTCGATCCCCAGCTGTGCCCGGCATACCTTCATGGCCACCAAGTCATCGGTCGTCGACAGCCGGTAAACGGTGCCGGCGCCACGCTTGAGCGCGGCGATCTCGCCCTCGTAGACGATCGACCCCGAGCGCACGATCGCGACCCGGTTGCACAGCTCCTCGACCTCGGCCAGCAGGTGACTCGAGAGCAGCACCGTCATCCCCTGGTCGGCGAGCCGCCGGATCAGCAGCCGCATGTCGCGCATGCCGGCCGGGTCGAGGCCGGTGGCAGGCTCGTCCAGCAGCAGCAGCTTGGGGTCGCGCAACAGCGCCGCCGGCGATCCCCAGCCGCTGGCGCATCCCGTGCGAGTAGCCGCCGACGCGATCCTTGGCGCGGTCGGCCAGCTCCACCGTCTCGAGCGCGGTATCGATCCGCGCGCGCGCACCGTCGCCATCGTAGGCGGCCAGCAGCTCCAGGTTCCGCCGCCCGTTGAGATACGGGTAGAACGTCGGCGCCTCGACGAACCCGGCGACGCCCTGGAGCGCTTGGACGGTCTGCTGCGGGTCGCGGCCGAACAGACGCACCGTCCCGGCGGTCGGCCGGATCAACCCCAGCATCATCCGCAGGGAGGTCGTCTTGCCGGCGCCGTTCGGCCCCAGATAGCCGTAGACGTCGCCGGTCTGGACGGTCAGGTCCACACCGGCGACGGCAGTCAGCTCGCCGTATTTCTTGACGAGCCCGCGAACCTCGACAGGCGGCGGCCCGTGGCTCATAGCCCCCGCGCCGCGGCGTCGGCGGCAGCCGCCGGCACCGAGCCCACGACCGTGTAGGAAACGCCTGCCGCGCGTGAATCGCACGAGGGTCCCGAGCGCGGTGTCGAGTTCCTCTCCGGTCACGCCGTTGATCGACACGGTCGGCAGCGTCAGGCCATGGTGGTCACCGCCGCGTCGAGGATCCCGGCAGCGGTGACGACGACCCCGAGGACTGCTCGAGGACGACGATCCCGCCGAGGTTCTGACCGTAGGTCACGACCGCGGCCGGCTTACCCGCCCAATCGAGCAGCGTCACCGAGCGGCGGGGCAGGCCGACCAGCTTCGACGGCGCGTTCAGCGAGAACGGGAGGCGGCGGGCCACCGCGGCGACGCCGGAGACCTCGGCGCGGTGCGCGAGCGCGTGGCGGGCGTGAGCACCCTTGCGGGCGGCGCTCGCCGTCGCTGCGTTGAGCTTCGAGCTTGAGACCTGGACAACCTTGGCGCCGGACGGCGGCGTGATCGTGAAATCCGAGGCCGGGACCGGGCCGAACGAGACGTCGGTCGCCTTCAGCTCGAGCACCGGTGTGGACGAGTTCGTGCGCGTACACGGCGATCCGCAGCGGGATCCCGCGAGCGGCGTCCCACGCGAGCTGCGCGTCACCCAGCAGCCCGCCGTCGTGCTTGGGCGAGACGCGGACGGTGTAGGCCGCCTGGCCGGCGACGTCGCTCGGGATCGCGCCTGAGAGGTTCGACGTGCTGCGCGAACTTGTTGATCTGTGTCTGGATCTGCGCGATCGACGGAATCTGAATCCGCGTGGGCGCGGTCGGCTGCGCCGGACCCGGAGCGGCTCGGCAGCGCGCCCTCATACGCGGTGTTCGACGCCGGGTCGTAGACCCAGAAGCGGCCGTTGTCGACGACGACCTGGCCGTCGCCGTTGCCGGTCTGGAGCTCGATCCGGAGCCGGTGGGCGCCAGGCGCCATCGACAGCCACAGGCGGCCGCTGGCCCCCTGCAGCAGCGGATCGGAAGGCCCACCCTGAAAGTCGTTGGACGAGATCAAGTTGTTGGTGAAGGTGATCCGCGCGCGTGATGCCAGGCACTGACTTAGCGCCGAGCGCCTGGTGGATCGCCACCGCGAGCGGCTCGCGGGGCGGGACCGGTCCGTTTCCGGACGCCGCGACGGCGATCGCGGTGCCGCCGCCGACCGCGACGAGAAGGACCGCCAGCAGCGTCAGCAGCCTCCGGCTTGAGATGGTGCGCAGGTATTTCATGACCAGTCCGCCTTTCTCGTGACGGTGCTCACGATAGGGCGCAAGCTTGAAATTACCCTGACAGCTAGGGGCCGGCTAAAGCGTGGCGTAGAGGTCGAGCAGGCGGTCGCGGGCGCGGCGCCATCGCCGTTCGACATCGGCCTCGCCGCTCGTGAACCGCAGCACCGCGAGCCCGCGCATGATCGCGAGGCCCATGTCGAGCACCTCGCCCGCATGCGGGCGTGCCATCAGCTCGGGAAACATCTCCCCCGCCCCGGCGGCGATCATCCGGGTCAGGTCGCGCGCCACCTCGTCCATCGCCTCGCGGATCTCCCGATCGGTGCGCGCGGCGACCCACAGCTCCATCGTCGCCTGGAACAACGGGCCGGTGTGGATCTCCCAGATGCGGTCGAGCATCAGCTCGAGCCGGCCGTGCTCTGAACGTGGATGCCGAGTGTCGTCCTCGCGCAGCTCCGAGGCGAGCCTGTAGGCCAGGTGGCGCACCGCCTCGGCGACGAACCGTGCGCGGGTCGGGAAGTAGTGCATCTGGGTGCCCTGCGACACGCCGGCGCGCTCAGCGACCTTGCGCGTGGTCAGACCCGGGTAGCCGTCCTCGATCAGGCAATCGATCGCCGCGTCGAGCAGCGCGGCGCGGGTCGTGGCGCGGCGCTCGGCCTGAGTGCGGCGAGTAGTTTCAGCCACGCGTGGCGTGCATCTCCCGCAGCTGGCGCTTGAGCACCTTGCCGGTCGGGTTGCGCGGGAGCTCCTCCACGAACACGACATCGCGCGGGACCTTGAACCGCGCCAGGTTCTGCTTGACGAACTCGCGCACGTCGTCCTCGGAAAGCGTCTCGCCCGGCTTGACCACGACATAGGCGGCGAGGCGCTTATGGAACTCCTTGTCGTCGACCCCGATCACCGACGCCTCGACGACGGCCGGGTGGGTGATCAGCAGCTCCTCGATCTCACCCGGGAACAGGTTCTCGCCGCCCGAGACGATCATGTCGTCGTCGCGGCCGTCGATGAACAGCCGGCCCGCCCGAGTCGAAGTGGCCTACGTCGCCGGTGCTCATCAACCCGTCGATGATCTCCTTGTTGCCGCCGCCGGTGTAGCCCTCGAACTGGAAACCGTTGCCGACGAAGATCCGACCCGTCGCACCCGACGCCCGAGACCGGCTTGCCGTCGAAGTCGTAGAGCTTCACGATCGCGCCGAACGGCACCTGACCGGCGCAGCCGGGAGCAGCGCGGAGGTCCTCGGGCGTGGCGAAGGTCGCGTACGCGACCTCGGTCGAACCGTAGAAGTTGTAGAGCTTGTCGCCGATCGTCCGCTGCGCGCGGCGCACCAGTTCGGCCTCGAGTTGCGCGCCCGAGCAGAACACGATCCGCAGCGAGCTCGTGTCCCACCTCCCTGGCGACTCCTCCAACGCCGAGACGATCCGCGAGAGCATCACCGGCACAACCACGAGCGCGGTGGGCCGATGGTCGGCGATCGCGTCGAGCACTCGCTCGGGCTTGAACCGCCGCTCGCAGATCACGGTCGAGCCGAGGATCACGGACAGCGCCATCTGCGTGTAGCCGAGCCCGTGGAACATCGGCGCGGCGACGTAGGTTGACTCGTCGGAGCGGTAGGGAACCTTCGAGAGCAGCGCGCCGACGGGCGCAAACGTCCTGCTGCTCGAGCGCGGGGCGCCCTTCGGCGTCCCGGTTGTGCCGCTTGTCAGCAGCACCAGCGCGGCGTGTTCTGACGGCGGCTCGGGACTCTGGCCGGCGAACTTCTCGACCATCTCTTCGAGCGTGTCCAGGCCCTGAGCGTTGCCGTCGTTCCAGCCGAGCACGCGGCCGTATTTTGGTTCGATCGGGGCCGCGAGCTGCTCGTACTCCTCGTCGTGGACGAGCAGCGCCACGCCCTCGCGCGCACACACGTCGCGCAGCTGCGGCCCGCCGAAATCGGTGTTCAGCAGCAGCAGCCGCGCGCCGATCTTGCCCGCGCCGTAGTTGATGTCGAGCAGCCCCCGGTGGTTGCGGCACAGGATCCCGACCGTGTCGCCCTCTCGCAGCCCGCGCGCTCTCAGCGCGCAGGCCAGCGCGCTCGAGCGTTCATCGAGCTCGCGGAAAGTGAGCGTGCCGAGTTCATCGATCAGACCGGGCTTGTCTGGAAAGCGCAGCGCGGCGATCATCACCGCACCTGGGATCTGCCCGTACCGAGCGCTCAGCTTCAGGCCCTGGATCGTCTGCTTCGGGGGTGCGCCGCCGATCACTCCCGCGCGGCGCATGTGGGACAGCGCGCGGAGCTCGGTCGTGGTGCGCCGACCGGCGCCGATCGCCTGGCTGAGCAAGGTTTGAAGGTCGGGCATGGCGCGGGAGACTATCTGAGAAACTTATCAATCGACTGATTTGTTTCTGTGATAGGTTCAGCTTGCCCTCGATGAACCTGGACGACACCCCAGCCCAAGCGGAGTTCAGGGCGCGTGCCCGCGCGTGGCTGGCCGAGCACCACCACGAATCTCCCCCACCGGCGCGCGGTTTCCACGTCGAGGATCCGGCGCCCTACCGCGAGTGGCAGGGCAAGCTCGCGCGGGCCGGGCTCGTCGGTGTCACCTGGCCGGTGCCGTACGGCGGCGGCGGCCTTGGCCCGTCCGAGGAGATGATCGCCGCCGACGAGATCGCGCGGGCCGGGTGCTCGCAGATCATCGACCACATCGCGATCGGCGAGCTCGGCCCGACGATCATCGCGTTCGGCACCGAGGAGCAGAAGCAGCGGTACGTGGGGCCGATGCTGTACGGCGAGGAGGGCTGGTGCCAGCTGTTCTCCGAGCCGGCGGCCGGATCGGACCTGGCGGGGATCACGACGCGAGCCCGCCGAACGCGACGACGACGGCTGGGTGCTGAACGGCCAGAAGGTGTGGACGACGCTCGCGCACGTTCGCCGACTTACGGACTGCTGCTCGCCCGCACCGACCCCGACGTGCCCAAGCACAAGGGCCTGACGATGTTCATCGTCCCGATGCACGCGCCGGGGGTCACGGTGCGGCCGCTGCGGCTGATGTCGGGCTCCGCGCCGTTCAACGAGATCTTCTTCGACGATGTGAGGATCGACGCCGACGCCGTCGTCGGGCCGGTGGACGGCGGCTGGGGCGTGTCGATCACGACACTGATGTACGAGCGGCTGATGGCGCTCGCGGCGTTCGAGCACATGGCCCCGGCACCCGAGGAGCTGCTGAGGCCGCTCTCTGCGCTCCGGCCCTCCAGGACGGACACGTCCGCCGCCAGATCGCCGAGCTGACCGTCGACCGGCTCGCGCTGCGCTACACGGCGTACCGCGCGCTGAGCGATCTCGAGGGCGGCCGGATGCCCGGGCCCGAGTCGGGGCTGGGGAAGATCGGGGTGGTCGAGGCGGGACGCAAGGCGGCCGCGCTGATCGCGCAGACGCTCGGCCCCGACGCGCTGGCGGGCGAGTGGGGCGAGCTCGCGGCCGAGATGCCCGGAATGCGCTCCGCGGGCGGGACCGAGGAGATCCTCCGCAACACGATCGGCGAGCGAGTGCTCGGTCTTCCCACCGAGCCGCGGATCGACAAGGACGTGCCCTTCAGCGAGCTCGCGCGCGCATGAACTTCTCCCTCACCGACGAGCAGCTGATGCTGCGCGAGGCAGCAGTCAACGCGCTCAAGCGGATCGACACGGTCGCCGGCGCTCGGGCCGCGCTCGACGGCGCAGCCGATCCCCGACCTCTGGCCGACCGCGATGCGAGGCCGGCTGGACCGGGCTGCTCGTGCCCGAGGCCCACGGCGGCGCCGGCCTGAGCCCGTTCGACGCGATGCTGGTGCTCGAGCAGTGCGGTCGGCGGCTGACTGGCGCCGGGCTGATCGGCCACCTCGCCGCCACGTACATCCTCGCCGAGGACGACCACCCGCTGCTCGAGAGCTCGCCGCGGGCGAGCAGCGGGCCGCGGTCGTGTGGGGCGCCGGAGTTCCAGCTCGACCTCGCTGGCGCAGACTGGCTGGTGACGCGGCGACGGGGTGATCGCAGCCGATCAGGTGACGGTCGAGCCGATCACCCGGTTCGACGCCTCGCGGCCGCTCGCGCACGTCGCTCGAGGGGTGCCGACCGCGCGGGCGCCGAGCGAGGCCTGGCACGTCACCCAGGCACTGCTCGCCGCCGACGCGCTCGGCGTCGCCGAGGCGATGCTCGAGATGTCGGTCACCTACGCCAAGGAGCGGCACGCGTTCGGCCGCCCGATCGGCTCCTACCAGGCGATCAAGCAGCAGATCGTCGAGATCCTCCGCCATGCCGGCACGACGCGCAGTCTGTCTTCTACGCCGGCTACGCCGCCGACGCCGCGCCCGAGGAGCTGCCGCTGGCCGCGAGCGCAGCGCGGTTCGCCGCCGAGGAGGCAGCCGACTACGCGACCCGCACCTGCATCGCGGTCCACGGCGGAATCGGCGCGACCTGGGAGCACGACGCGCATCTGTACTGGCGCCGCGCGCAGCTGTCGCGGCTGCTGCTCGGCGGGGTCGCCGGCGCCGGCGACCGCGTCGCCGAGGAGATCATCGCAACGAGCAAGAGAAACGGAAACGGAGCCTGTATGAGCACGACATCACCGACGTTCAGCACCGACGCGATCGGCCAATGGTCCGACCCGGTCGAGTTCGCCGTCACTCGCGAGCGGATCCAGCAGTACGCCGCCGCCACCAATGACCCGATCGAACCGCACGCGCAACGGCGATTTCGCCTCGCCGGTGTTCGCGGTCGTGCCGTCGTTCCAGGCGCGCGGGCGAGGCGGCGATGAAGGTGATCCCGCCGGAGCTGATGATGATGATCCTCCACGGCGAGCAGGACTTCCACTTCCACGCGCCGATCCTTCCCGACACCACGCTGACCACACGCGCCGCGCCGATCGGGGTGCAGCCGCGGTCGAGCGGCGTCACCGTGGTCGTCAAGACCGAGACCCGCGACGGCGACGACCAGCTGCTCAACGAGCAGTACTGGACGACGTTCGTCCGCGGCGGCCAGACCGGCGAGGGCGCCGGCGAGGGCGCGCCGCCGCATGCGTTCGACGAGTCGCTGCGGGATCGTGACCCGGACGCCCAGGTCTCGCAGACGTTCGACAAAGACCAGACCTTCCGCTACGCCGAGGCATCGGGCGACCCGATGCCGATCCACCTCGACGACGACCTGGCCAAGAAGATTCGGGCTGCCCGGAATCATCATCCACGGTCTGTGCACGATGGCGTTCACGTCGGTCGCGGTCGATCCAGCACGCGTGCCCGGAGGACCCGACCCGTCTGCAGCGGCTCGCCGTTCGATTCGCGAAGACGCTCCAGCCCGGGCCAGACGATCACCACATCGATCTTTGATCTAGAGCCCGGCCACCGGCGCTTATGCGTATGAAACGACATCCGACGAGGGCGCGGTCGTGATCAAAGACGGCTTCGCCGAAGTGAGGTAATCGATGGGTAAGGCACTGGAAGGGCGAATCGTCGCGATCACCGGAGCCGGCAACGGCATCGGCCGCGAGCACGCGCTGCTGTTCGCCTCCGAGGGGGCGAAGGTCGTCGTCAACGACCTCGGGGGCGCCGGCGACGGCACGGGCGCCGACGTCGGGCCCGCGCAGCGGGTCGTCGACGAGATCCAGGCCGCGGGCGGTGAGGCGGTCGCGCACACCGAGGACATCTCGACCTGGGACGGTGGCGCCTCGCTCGTGCAGGCCGCCGTCGACGCGTTCGGGCAGCTGGACGCGCTCGTCAACAACGCCGGCATCCTCCGCGACGCGTTCATCGGCTGGATGTCCGAGGATCAGTGGGACGCCGTGATCAAGGTCCACCTCAAGGGCCACTTCGTCACGCTCCGCGCAGCGACCGACCACTGGAAGGCTCGCTCCAAGGCGGGCGAGGAGGTTCGCGGCGCCGTGGTCAACACGGCGTCGGCGTCGGGGACGTTCATGCCGAACCCGGGACAGGTCAACTACGGCGCGGCGAAGGCCGGGATCGCGGCGATGACGCTCGTCGCCGCCCAGGAGCTCGGCCGCTACGGGGTCCGCGTCAACGGGATCGCGCCGGCCGCCCGGACGCGGCTGACCGTCGATGTGCCGATGATCGGCGAGCTCGTCAAGGCGCCAGAGGACCCGGACGCGTTCGACGCGTTCCACCCCAAGCACGTGTCGCCGCTGGTCGCGTGGCTGATCAGCGACGATTGCACGCTCACCGGTCAGCTGTTCGCCGTCCAGGGCGGCTCGATCCAGAAGATGAGTGGCTGGACCGTCGGCGATGGGATCACCACCGACGGCGACTGGACGATCGACAACATCGCGGCGCAGCTGGGCGCTGCTCGCGTCTAACCCGGAGGCCAACACATGCCTGAAGTCACCCAGTCGGTAGACATCGACGCACCCGCCGAGAAGGTGTGGGAGGTCGCGACCGACCTGAGCCGCTACGGCGAGTGGAACACGTCCCACACCGGGTTCCCGGACGGCACACCGAAGACCGAGGCCGGGCGCGACGTTCCGTGAGACGATCACGATCATGGGCATGCCCGGCGAGGCGAAGTGGACGATCGAGGAGGCCGTCGCGCCGGAACGGACCGTGTGGAACGGCGAAGGCCCGATGGGAATCGTGCTCGGGACGAGGCTCGAGTTGACTCCGAACGGCGATTCGACCACCGTGTCGATCTCGGTCAGCTTCGACGGCGGGCCGCTGGCCGGGCCGCTGGGCGCCACGGTCGCCGCGTCCGCGGAGAAGGGCGCCGCTGAGTCGCTGGAGAAGCTGAAGGGGCTCGTGTCGTAGTTTTCTAGCCACGGTGTGCAGGCTGTTCGGAATGAGCGGCGGCCCGGATCGGGTCGCCGCGTCCTTTTGGTTGCTCGAGGCGCCCGACTCGCTGTCGCAACAAAGCCGTCGCGAGCCGGACGGCACCGGGCTCGGAACCTACGACGAGCACGACCGGCCGACTGTCTCCAAACAGCCGCTCGCGGCCTTCGAGGACCGCGAGTTCGCAAAGCTCGCGTGCGAGGTGCGCTCGCGAACGTTCGTGGCGCACGTGCGGTTCGCCTCCACAGGGGGGCTGAAGCCCGAGAACACACACCCGTTCGAGCAGGAGGGGCGCCTGTTCGCGCACAACGGCGTGATCGAGAACCTGCCGGCGCTCGAGGCCGAGCTCGGCGACGCGATGGGTTACGTCAAGGGAGACACCGACTCCGAGCGCTTCTTCGCCTTGATCACTCGCGAGACCGAGGCGGCCGGCGGCGATGTGCGGGAAGGGATCACCCGCGCCGCGCGGTGGGTCGCGGCGAACCTGCCGATCTATGCCCTGAACGTGGTGCTGATCACCGCGAACGACCTGTACGCCCTCCGCTACCCCGAGACCCATGACCTGCTCGTGCTCGAGCGCGACCGCGACCGCGACCCGGACCATCTGCGGTCCGGCACGGTTCGGGTCCAGGGGCCGCAGGAGCCCACGGTTGTCGTCGCGAGCGAGCAGATGGACGACGAGGAGGGGTGGCGGCCGCTGCGCTCGGGGCAGCTGCTGCACGTTGGACCCGACCTGCAGGTGAACATCGAGACCGCGCTCTCGGACCCGCCCGCGCACCTGATCTCGCTCGCGGACCTGTCTCCTCGGGCCGCTTCGTCGCAGCACCCGTGAGCTAACGTCACCCCGATGGCCACCGCCCCCGCTCAGCTTCCTCCCGGCCCGCCGTTGCCGCGGGTCCTGCAGACCGCGGGCTTCATCTTCGGTGGTCCGCGATTTCTCAACGCTTGCCGCCGGCGGTACGGCAACGCGGTCACGTTCAGCACCCTGTTCGACTCTAAGTTCGTGATCCTGTTCGACCCGGGGCTGGTCAAGGAGGTCTTCCAGGGGTCAAACGAGCAGCTGCATGCCGGCGAGGCGAACGCGCTGCTCGGGCCCGTCTTGGGGCAGCGGTCGGTGCTGCTGCTCGACGGCGCCGAGCACCTGCGCCACCGGAAGCTGATGCTGCCGCCGTTCCACGGAGCGCGCATGTCCGCGTACGCGCAGACCATGCGGCGGGCCGCGGACCTCGAGATCGACGCGTGGCCCGTGGGCGAGCCGTTCACCCTGATGCCGAGCATGCAGGCGCTGACGCTGCGGGTGATCGTAGAGGCCGTGTTCGGATACGAGGAGGGGTCGGACGCGGCCGAGCTGCGGACGGCGCTGCGGAACATGGTCGAGCCGATCTCCAGCCCCCGCGGGCTGCCGCTGATCGCCCTGCTCGGCCGGTTCGGCAATGGCCGTGGCGTCCAGCAGCGGTTCGAGCAGTCGCGGCGGGTCGTCGACGAAATGCTGTTCGCCGAGATCTCCCGCCGGCGCGCTGAGCCGGACCTCGCCGAGCGCGACGACGTGTTCTCCTCGCTGCTGCTGGCGCAGGACGCCGACGGGCGGCGGCTCACCGACCAGGAGGTGCGCGACGAACTCGTCACCCTGCTCCTCGCCGGTCACGAGACGACGGCCACGGGACTGGCCTGGACATTCGACCTGCTGCTGCACAACGCCGCCGCGCTGGAGCGCGCCCGCGAGCTGGACGACACCTACCTCGATGCCGTCGTGAAGGAGTCACTCCGGGTCCGGCCGGTGATCCCGGGCGTGGGCCGAGTCGTGCGCGGCGAGCCGTTCCGCCTGAACGGCTACACGATCCCGGTCGGCGTCGAGATCAACCCGTCGATCCGGATGATCCACCGCCGCGCCGACCTGTACGCGAACCCAGCGCGCTTCGACCCCGACCGGTTCCTGGTCGCCAACCCGCCCGACACCTACACCTGGGTCCCGTTCGGCGGCGGCACCCGTCGGTGCCTCGGCGCGTCGTTCGCGCAGATGGAGATGCGGATCGTGCTGGCGCGGATCCTGGAGCGCGCGCCGTCCCTGCGCGCCGTGGATCCTGAGCCCGCCGAGGTCCAGTTCCGCGCGATCACGCTCGCGCCCCGCGGCGGCGTCCGTGTCGCGCTCGACCGTTCGCCTCAGCCCGCGTCGAGCTCGGACTGACCGCTGCGCTCGTGGCGCGGAGTGCCGTCGTCGGGCAGCTCGTAGTAGTCGCCCGCCTGGGAGACGAACCAGTGCGAGGCGACGGCTAGGCCTGTCGGCCCGTCGAGCGTACCCGCGGCGATGCTGATCATCTCGCGCCGCGGCGGGTCCCAGAACAAGCTCGAGCCACACTCCACGCAGAAACCGCGGCGAGCGCCGGCGTCAGACCGCGGGCTGTCGATCCAGCGCAGGGCCCTGTCGTCCAACAACACCAGATCCTGCTTGGCCGCCGCCGTGCTCGCGCATACGTGGCCGTGCCAGCGCCGGCACTCCTCGCAATGGCAGATGAGCACGTCGCGCAACGGGCCGCGCACCTCGTACCTGACCGCTCCGCACAGACATCCACCGGTAGCCATCACCGGATTATCCCGGCCACTATCGGTCGCCGAGCACTCATACGCGGCCGGCGTGGAGTCGGATTGACCGCCGCAGCGTCAGCGGATCTCGAGCCGGGCGATCTTCTCCGGGTCGACGATCAGGTCGAGCTCGGCCACGCGGCCGCCGGAGACGGTGCAACCGGCCACCGCGAACGGTCGCTCCGGCGGCCCGACCAGCATCCCGATCGAGCCGTTGACGATCGCCGTGCGGCCGAGCGGGGCGAACGGCGCACCCCGCTTCAAGACCTCGTTGGCCACTTTCTCCGCTCCGACGATCGGCGGTCGTGCGAGCGGGTGGTTGCGACCCGTGTCAAGCCGGAAGATGACATCGGGATCGAGCAGCTCGAGCAGCGCCGCGAAGTCGCCCGCCCGGGAGGCGGCAAGGAACGCCTCTACGACCTCGCGCTGGCGGTCGAGGCTGACCTCGGACGTGGGCACGGCCCCGTGCACCCGCCGACGGGCCCGGCTGGCGAGCTGGCGGGCGGCGGACGGGGTGCGGTCGACGATCGGCCCGATCTCGTCAAACGACACGCCGAACATGTCGTGCAGCACGAACGCGAGCCGCTCCGCCGGGGTCAGCGTCTCGAGCACGACGAGCAGCGCCAGGCCGACGGTGTCGGCCAGTTCCACCTCGCGTGCGGGATCGGCGTCCTCGTCGATCGACACGACGGGCTCGGGCAGCCATGAGCCGACGTAATCCTCGTTGCGCACCCGCCGCGCGCGCAGCATGTCGATGCAGATCCGCCCGACGACCGTGGTCAGCCACCCGCCGAGGTTCGTGACCTGATCGGCGTCGGCGCGCCTGAGCCGCAGCCATGCTTCCTGGACCGCATCCTCGGCTTCGCCGCTTGCCCCCAACATCCGGTACGCGATCGCTTGTAGATGCGGCCGGTGCTGCTCGAATTGCTCGGTGTGTAGCTCCGTGTTGCTCATCGTCATCTCAATGACGAGCGGGACGCGGGAAATGTGACTGTCACGTCGATGGACACCTGAGCGTCAACCGGGTGATGGACATCGAACAAGGAGCTACATGATGAGCCAACCCACGATTGACGTGGCCGCGCTGCGGAAGGTCTACGCGGGCGGCGTCGAGGCGGTCAAGGGAATCGACTTCGAAGTCGCGGCCGGCGAGGTGTTCGGACTGCTCGGGCCCAACGGCGCGGGCAAGTCGACCACGATCGGGATGTTGACGACGACGATCCGCCCCACCAGCGGGGTGGCGAAGCTCGGCGGCTTCGATGTCGCGCGCCAGCCGCTGGCGGCGCGCGGGATCTCGAGCGTCGTGTTTCAGGAGGCGGTCGTCGACAGCGACCTCACGGGCCGGGCGCAGCTGAACCTGCACGCGCGCCTCTGGGGCGTCTCGGAAAGCCAGGCCGAGCAGCGGATGGGAGAGCTCATCCACACGTTCGGGCTGTCCGAGCTG
Source organism: uncultured Solirubrobacterales bacterium (assembly GCA_963794825.1). Classification (GTDB taxonomy): domain Bacteria; phylum Actinomycetota; class Thermoleophilia; order Solirubrobacterales; family Solirubrobacteraceae; genus Palsa-465. The sequence goes on along the minus strand of CAWCFB010000002.1, from coordinate 249,176 downwards.
ATCGACCGCCCGGTCGGGAGCTATAGCGGGGGCCAGCGTCGCCGGCTCGAGATCGCCCGCGCGCTGATCTCGCGCCCGCAGGTGCTGTTCCTCGACGAGCCCACGGTCGGCCTCGACGCGCGGATCCGCCACGAGCTGCTCGACCTGATCGCCGGGCTGCGGAACCGATTCGAGATGACGATCCTGCTCTGCACCCATTACCTCGAGGAGGCGCGCCAGCTGTGCGATCGCGTCGCGATCATGCACGAGGGGCGCGTTGTCGGGCTCGACTCACCCGCGCAGCTGCTGGCCGAACTGGGCGAGGAGATCCTGGAGTTGCGTGTCGAGCGCGATGCGCCGGCCGCGATCGCCGCCCTGCGGGCCAACGGGATCGCTTCATCCGACGCCTTCTCGATCGGCTCGACGCTGACCGTCCCCCTGCATGGCCGCACCGTCCAGGACGCACTCGCGGCACTGAACGGCTTCCGCACCTCCGACGTCTCCTCGCGCGTCCCGACCCTCGACGACGTCTACCTGCGGCTGACCGGGGACCGGATCCCCGAGGCCGCCTGAAACAACCAAGGAGTGAAACCGAGATGTCAGCCACATCTGAAGCCGCAGCAATCCCCCTCCCCGGTCCCCGCCGCGCGCGCCATACCAGCGCGCTCGTGACCCTGGCCCGCCGCAGAGCGGCGTTGACGGCAGGCAACCCGCGCCAGGTGCTCGTGCCGCTGCTCGGGCCGATCCTGCTCGCGCTGATCGTCGCGCCGGCGCTGAAGAAGGCGACCGGCGGGCTGCACTCCACGATCGACTACCAGTCGTTCGTCGGCGTCGGCGCCGTGGGGCTGGTGATCCCGCTGAGCTGCATCTTCGCGGGACTCAGCGTGATCGTCGAGCGCCAGGCCGGCGCCCAGCGCGAACTGCTCGCCGCGCCCGTGCCCCGCGCGTTCCTCGTGCTCGGCAACCTCGCCGTCGCCCTCGTGCTGGCGGCGCTGCAGGCGATCGTGCTGGTCGGGCTGACCGCCGCCCGGGGCGGCGCGTTCCACATCACCGGCACTGGGCTCGCCTGGGCGCTCGGCGCCGGGCTGCTGTTCACCGTGTTCATGTACGGGGTCGCCGAGACGCTCGCCAGCGTGATCGGCAAGGCCGAGGAATTCGTCGGTGCAACCCCGGCGGTGGCGATCCTGCCGTTCTTCTTCGCCGGCGCCCTGTTCCCGATCAGCGCGATGCCGGGCGCGCTGACCGCGGTGGCGAAGGTCCTACCGCTGACCCACGCGCTGGCGCTGCTCCGCTACGGGCTCGTCGACCCGACCGGACAGGGCCTCCACGCGATCTGGGGGTCGGGCAACACGACCGTCGAGGCGTGGGCCAGCATCGGTGTGGTGGCGCTGTTCGCAGCGGCGCTGACCGGGCTCTCGATCCGCGTGTTCAGGCGCTCGGCCGTGAAGTGAGATTCCGCGCGGCACCCCGGTACGGCGCCGGGGTGCCGCCTCCTTATCATCGTGCGCGATGCTGCTCTACAACAGCCAGGTCTCGGGCAACTGTTACAAGGTCCGGCTGCTCTGCGCCCACCTCGGTCTACCGCTCGAGTTGCACGAGCTCGATGTCGTGGATCGCTCGAACCGGCCGACCGTAATCGGAGATCAGAATCCGGCCCTGCGCGTCCCCACGCTGATCCTGGAGGACGGGCGCCCCCTCCCCGAGTCGAACGCGATCATCGACTACCTCGCCGAGGGGACCGAGTACATGCCCGCTGACCCGTACGACCGCGCCCGCGTGCTCGGATGGCAGATGTTCGAGCAGTACGAGATCGAGCCGAACCTGGCCGTGGCGCGCTTCTGGGCGCTGTTCGGAATCGAAGCCAGCGACGAGGCGCGCCGCTCAAGGGCCGACGCAGGGGCGAAAGGGCTCGCGGCGCTCGAGCGCGGGCTCACCGGCCGCGAGTTCCTCGTCGCCAATCGCTACTCGGTCGCCGACATCAGCCTGTACGCATACACCCACGTCGCGCCGGACGGCGGTTTCGATCTAGAGCCCTATCCGGCGATCAAGGCGTGGCTCGAGCGCGTCGCCTCCCAACCCGGTCACATCCCGATCGACGCCTGAGCGACGATCGCGTCGTGGACGTACCGGGCGAGGCCCGCGGCCCGGCGCTCGTAACTGGCCTCGAACCGCGGATCGGCGAGGTACATCTCGGCCAGCCGGCGGTGGAACTCCGGCGAGCATTCGTAGAACCAGCGCGAGATGTGCCGGCGGTGGCGTTCGGCGACGGCACGGGCGGACTCCCCGGCCGCCGGTTCGCCGCCGGCCAGCAAGGCGATGAACGCGTCGTTGATCTCGTCGGCCTCCATCCGGATCGTCGTCCACTCCGTCTCGCCGTACGCCGCGGCGCGGCGTCTCGATTCCCGATACGCCTCGGTGCCACCCCACCGTTCTTCCACCTCATCCTCGTACTGCGCGTTGTCGAACCCGTCGAACATGCTCGTCTCCTCGACCTCAGTTCCGTTCTCCACGGCCGCGAGCGCATCATCGAGCGCATGCGCCACCGCCCCGAGGCGCCCCAGCTCGGACTCCACCAACGCGCGCTGGCGGCGCAGCGCCTGCGCCCGGTCGTACGCGAGGTCATCGAGCATCGCCTTGATCTCCGCTAGGGGAAAGCCGAGCGCCCGCCAGACCAGGATCTCCTGCAGTCGCTCGAGATCGGCGTGGGAGTACAAGCGGTAGCCCGCCTCCGAACGCCCGCTCGGGCACAGCACGCCCAGCTCGTCATAGTGGTGGAGCAGGCGCACCGTGACGCCGGCAAGCTCCGCAACTTCGCCAACCGTTCGCATGCGCAGGACCGTACGGCCTCACCCCGCGTGAGGGTCAAGGGGGTGCTCCAGATTTTCCCCTCAGAGGGGGTGATCCGGAGCGGCCTTATCAGTGACGCGGACCGTGGGTCAGCCGCTTGGGCAGCGGGACCGGCGACAGACGCTCGGCCGCCTCCCCGACGAACGCGCGCGGCTCGACCTTTGCGAGCAGATCCGACAGCTCGTCGCGATCCCGCTGGGAAAGGTTCTTGGGACGGCCGCGGCCGTGGCGCACCAGTGCGACCAGCCGGTGGCGCTCATCCGGGGACAGACGCTCGAAATGGTCGCGCGCGAGCAGCAGGACCTCCCCCAGCGCGAGCAGCCTGAGAACGGGTAGGCGCTTGAGCACGGGAACGCGGCGGCTGGCGGCGGCGAGGGCGTGGGCGGCGGGTCCGTGGGGCATGCTCCGCAGTGTAGGAAGGACGCTCGACGCTACCGTTTCGGCTCACTGATGGAGGTCGAAGAGGCGATCCGAACCCGGCGAACGCACAAGGCGTTCGCTCCCGAGCCGCTCCCACGAGAGCTGCTCGACGAGCTGCTCGAGCTGGCCCGGTGGGCGCCGAACCACCATCTGACCAACCCCTGGCGCTTCCGCGTATTCGGGCCCGGAGGCGCTGGCCAAGCTGAAGCGCGCCGCGGGGCCGGAAAGGGCAGCGAAGCTCGATCGCGCGCCGACCCTGATCGCCGTGACCGCTCGGAGCACCCCGGATGACCCGGTGCAGGACGAGGAGGACCTGGCCGCGACGGCGGCGGCAACGTACGCGGTTCTGCTCGCCGCCCATGGCCGCGGACTGGCCGGCTACTGGCGGACTCCCGGCGTGCTCCGCACGGAGGCCGGCCGCGAGGCGGTGGAGATCGGCGCGCAAGAGCGGTTCGTCGCACTGATCCACCTCGGCTGGCCGCGCCAGGAGAAGGCTCCTCCGGAGCGGGCGCCGCAGTCCGATGTGGTGAGCTACCTGAGATGAGCGAGCTGATCTTCCGCGAGCGGCCGGCCAAGGGCGACGCGCAGGGCCTGCTCGTCCTCCACCACGGTCGCGGCACCGACGAGGACGATCTGATCGGCCTGGCCGACCTGTTCGACCCCAGGCAGCGGCTCCACGTGGTCACGCCGCGGGCGCCGTACCCGTTCCCCGACTCCCTCGGCTACCGCTGGTACGAGTCGTCGGCGGTCGGCGCCCCTGAGCCCGCGTCGTTCAAGTCCGCCTATGCACAGCTCGCCGCCCTCCACGACGAGCTGTGGGACCGAACCGGCGTGAGGCCCTCGCAGACGGTCCTCGGCGGCTTCAGCCAGGGCGCCTCCATGAGCTACGCGCTGGGCCTCGGCGGCGACCGCCCGGCCCCAGCGGGAATCCTCGCGATGTCCGGGTTCTTGCCGATGGTCGATGGGTGGGAGCCGAGCACCGAGGACCGGATGAACACCCGCGTGCTGATCTCGCACGGGAGCAACGACCCGGTGCTCGAAGTCGGGTTCGCCACCCGGGCCCGGGACGAGCTCGAGCAGGCCGGGCTGAAGGTCGAGTACCACGAATCGCCCTCGGCACACCACATCGATCCGCGCACGCTGCCGAACATCACCGAATGGCTCGCGGCTACCCTCGATCGCTGATGCTGCGGGACGCCGTGATCTGCGAACCACTGCGAACGCCCGTCGGGCGGTTCGGCGGCATGTTCAAGGACGTCCCGGCTCAGGAGCTGGCGCGGACGGTCATCGCCGAGCTGCTGGAGCGCACCCAGCTGCCGCCGGAGCAGGTCGACGATGTCCTGCTCGGCCAGTGCTACGCCAACGGGGAGGCGCCGGCGATCGGCCGCGTGGCGGCCCTCGACGCCGGGCTCCCGGTCCAGACTCCCGGACTGCAGGTCGACCGCCGTTGCGGCTCGGGGCTGCAGGCGGTGATCGACGCCGCGATGCGAGTTCAGACCGGCGCTGCCGATCTCGTGCTGGCCGGCGGCGCGGAGAGCATGAGCCAGACCGAGCTGTATTCGATCGCGTTGCGCTGGGGCGCCCGCTCGGGCGGCGCCCAGCTCCACGACCGCCTCGCGCGCGCACGAGTAACCGCTGGCGGCGTCAACTATCCGGTCCCGGGCGGGATGCTCGAGACGGCGGAGAATCTCCGCCGCGAATACTCGATCCCCCGCGCCCAGCAGGACGAGCTCGCGCTCCGCTCCCATGAGCGCGCGGTCGCAGCGCAGACGAACGGAACCTTCGCCGAGGAGATCGTCCCGGTCACCGTCACCGACCGCAAGCGCGGCGAGCACCGGATCGACCGTGACGAGCACCCGCGCGGCGACGCCTCCCTCGAGGCGCTAGGCGCGCTCCAGCCCGTCCTCGGCCGCTCGGACCCCGAGGCTACGGTCACCGCCGGGAATTCGAGCGGCCAGAACGACGGGGCCGCGATCTGCATCGTCACCCACCCCGACAAGGCAGCCGAGCTCGGGCTGACGCCGTTCGCGCGGCTGGTCAGCTGGGCGGTCGCGGGCGTGCCCCCGCGGACGATGGGCATCGGTCCGGTCCCCGCGGCCGGCAAGGCGCTGGAGCGGGCCGGTCTCAGCTTCAAGGATCTCGACCTGATCGAGCTCAACGAGGCGTTCGCCGCCCAGGTGCTCGCGGTCCTGCGCGAGTGGGACCTCCCCGATGGCTTGGACCGCGTGAACGTCAACGGCTCGGGGATTTCGCTTGGCCACCCGGTCGGCGCGACCGGCGGCCGGATCCTCGCCACGCTGGTGCGCGAGCTGCGCCGGCGCAGCGGTCGCTACGGACTCGAGACGATGTGCATCGGCGGCGGCCAGGGGCTGGCGGCCGTGTTCGAGAACGTCACGTCCTCGTAATCAGCACGGTCCCGCCGATCACCAGCACGAGCCCGGCGATCCGCTGGGCACTGAGCCCGACGACGTGCACGCCGAACCAGCCGAACCGGTCGACGAGCACGCCGATGATCAGCTGCGCCCCGACCAGCAGCGCGATCACGATGCCCGCCCCGAGGGGCCGCACGGCGATCAGCCCGATCGTCACCACCGCTGCTCCCCCCAGCCCGCCGACCAACCATTCCAGACGGAAGTGGCTCAGGGCCGATAGGCGACCCGGATGACCGGCCACCAGGAGCACCACGGACATGATCACCATCGAGATCGCGATGCTCACGAACGCCGCGCCGATGTTGCCGACGGACTGGCCCAGCCTGGCGTTCGCCGCCGGCTGCATGCCGACGAGCAGGCCGACAGCCAGCGTGCATATCAGCGCGACGGGGCGGCTCATCCTCGCCCCGTTCAGCGCCAGCGGCTGAATCCCTGCCTTACTGGTTCCAGCTCGGATCGTCGCCGTGGGCGACGAGCAGCGTCGGCCTGCCTCCGCCAAACGGCATCGTCTCGATCTTGCCGGTCGAGGGCGGACCCTGGAAGCCTCCAACGCTGACCAGCACGCGCTTGCCGTCGCGTGAGATCCCCCATGCCGTGACGTTTTGCTTTCCGGCCCGCAGGGGCGTGACCTTGTGTGTGGAGAGGTTGACCGTGTAGCCGCTATCGGTGTCCTGGCCGCCGTAATTGGCCGCCAGGTGGATCCCGTCGGCTGAGACGGCTACCGGTGCCAGTCCGCTGACCAACAAACCAGGCCGGGTGTGCGTGATCTGCTGGAAGTGCCCGGCGCTCAGCAGGTAGATCTGGTAGATCGGAGCCCACTTCGGCCGGTTCTTGATCCGGTCGAAGACGATCCCCCGCTTGCCCCACACCGGGTTGCCGCTGTGGCCGTCGTGGGTCAGCTGCGCGCGTGCGCTCCCGGTCGGGGTGCTGGTGTACAGGTTGACCGCCGGGCTAGCCGACTGCGACCGGGCCAGGCCGTAGACGAGCGTGTCGCCGCTCGGGGACCAGCTGAGCCCCCACGGGTACCCGCTGGCGAGCATCGTGATCGTCCGGTTCGTGGTGTCGATCACCGCGAGGCCCGACTTGCCGATCGTCTTGACGTCGTTGACGTCGGTCAGCCCGACCGCCAGATAGCGCGAGTCGGCCGACCATGCAACGGGACCCGCGCTGACCTGCTTGGCATTGAAGAACTTGCTCTGGACCGAGCCCGTCGACGTGTACAGCACGAGCGCGGAGGGTCCGGAACCGTTGGTGACGGCGATCAGCGCCCCGCTTGGGGCGAGCGCCGGGATGGCGCCGGCTGTCAGCTTGCGCGGGTGCGCGCCGTTCGCGTTGGCGATCCATACCGCTCCGCGGCCGCTGTTCCCGCCGGTCAGGTACGCAAGTCCAGTTGAGTTCCCGGACCCCGCCGCCGCCGGCACCACGCCCAGCGATGCGGCGACGGCCGCCAGCGCGGTGAAGGCAGTCCTCGTCCTCGTCACTGGTTCCAGCTCGGCTCGTCGCCGTGCTTGTGCAGCACGGTGGGCTTGCCACCCGCGAACGGGATCGACTCCACGGTCCCGTCCTGCGGAGGGTTCTCGAAACCGCCGACGTCGATCAGCACGCGCCTGCCGTCCTTGGAGATCCCCCACGCGGTCGGCGGCGCTCGCTTGACCAAAAGCATGTGGGTCTTGTGCGTGACGAGATCGACCGTCTCCGCGTTCATCGTGTCCTCGCCCAGGAAGTTCGCGACCAGATATCGGCCGTTCGCAGACACGGCCAGCGGCTGAGGTCCGTCCTGCAGCAGCGTGACCTTCGTGTGCGTGATCGACGTCACGTGACCGTTGCTCAGCAGCGAGATGCTGTACGCCGGCGCTTTGTTGCGCACGTACTTGACGCTGTCGAACACGATCCCTCGGGATCCCCACACCGGGAAGTAGCTGCGGCCGTTCGTGGTCAGCGCCACGGGGGCCGCCCCCGGGGTCACCGTGAACAGATTCGTCGGAGCGGGGAACCGCTGCGAGGACGAGAGGCCGTAGACGAAACGGTCTGGCCCGGTGGGCGCCGCGCTCACTCCCTCGACCACTCCGGAGATGACTTTCGTGGCCGTCCAGGTCTGGGTGTCGACGATCTCGAGGCCCGAGTTCCCGACCTTCCTGGTCGCGGTGGTGTCGAGCAAGGCGACCGCCAGGTAGCGCGAATCCGCGGACCACGCGAACGACTCGCCGCCATACTGGTTGATGGCGCCGAACTTGTGGGCAGCACCCCCCGTGGCCGAGTAGATCGTGAATGCCGGGCCATTCGGTCCGAAGCCGGCCGCCGCGACCAGCTTGCCGTTGGGCGAGAGCGTCGGGAAGCTTCCGGTCCCGACCTTGCGCGCGTGCTCGCCGTTCGCGCTCGCGACCCACACCGACGGAAGTCCGCTGGTCCCGCCGCTGGCGTAGGTGAGCCCCGCGGCCGACGAACTCGAGCCGGAGGCGGTCGTCGCGGCCCCGGCTGCCACGATCGCCGCCAGCAGCAATGCCCCGGTCGCCCTCTTCACAGCCCACAACGTAACACGCGCGGAAGATAGGGTGGCGGCGATGCCCCTGGCCTCCGAGCTGGATCTGCCGGCCTTCGACCACACCGACGCCGCATTGCGCGGCGATCGCTACCGGGACGCGATGGCGACGGTGCACGGCCACGATGGGTGGCTGGCCTCGAATCCGTTCGGCTTCACGGTGCTGGACCGCGAAGCGGGCGAGTTCTTCCTCCGGACCAAGGACGCGGTCTTCCCCGGCCTGACGATCGCCGAGATCTTCTCGATCGTCGACGGGCCGCTGTACGAGGAGATCGTCAAGAACGTCATCAACATCAACGGCGACGACCACCGCCGCCTCCGCAATCTCGTCAACCCCGCGCTGTCCCCCCGGGCCGTCGACCGCTTTCGCCCCACGATGCAGCGATTCCTGGGACAGCTGTTCGACGGCCTGCCCGTCGACGGCCGCACCGAGTTCATCGACTCCTTCGCGAAGCCGTATCCGTCCCTGGTGATTGCCGCCGTGATGGGCGCGCCACTCAGCGACGCGCCGCGGCTTCACCACTGGTCGAACTGGATCCAGCGCCAGTTCGACGCGGCCTCGCTGATGACCGAGCGTCCGCAGATCGAGGAAGCGGTCGCGGAGTTCTACGCCTACGAGGACGAGTTGATCAAGGCCCGGCGCCCGGACCCGGGGGACGATCTGATCAGCGCGCTGATCAAGGCCGAGTCCGAAGGCGAGCGTCTCAGCGACGATGAGCTGCGAAACCTGATCCTCAACATCCTCGTCGGCGGGGTCGACACCAGCCAGAGCCAGCTCGCGCACGCCGTCCGTCTGCTGGCGCTGCATCCGGAGCAATACCAGGCGCTCCGCGCCGACCCCCACGGCCTCGCGCTGCGAGCCGTCGACGAGGCGCTCCGTTACGAGCCGATCACCCCGTTCACGGCGCGGATCACCACCGCCGAGATCGAGCACCGCGGCATCACCTTCCCCGCGAACACGATCATCCTGATCTCGGCCTGGCACGCGAACCGCGATGGGATGCCGGGCGCAGACGAGTTCGACATCACGGCCGACCGCGGCGGCGCGCGCGTGCTGACGTTCGGCGCCGGCATCCACTACTGCGTCGGCGCCAACCTCGCGCGGGCGGAGATGCAGGAGGGTCTCAGCTTCCTGGCCCAGAACCTGGAACGGATCGAGCTCGACGGCGAGCCCGAGTTCGGCACCCCGTCCGGGATCTACGGCCTCGAGCGGCTGCCGCTGAGGCTCGAGCGCTGTCACTAACCCGAGGTTCCTCGCGGCACCGGGGGATGACGCGGGGTTATTGACGCTCATCGTCACTAACCCGGCGAAGTACGGCAGCGTCGCGGAGCGCGCGGGGTTGTTGATGCGATCGCGCGAGCGGCGCGGAAGCGGGGAGCGGCGCGGGAGCGCGGGGGCGCGGGCGCGGGCGCGGGCGACTACGCGGCGAGCGCGGACGCCGCAGCGGCCTGCGCGGGCAGCCACAGCGCGTCATCGCCGAGCGGCTGCCTGATCGCGTCACCGCCGGCCACCAGCTCGAGCAGCGCCGCCTCGGCCGCGCCCCGATCCGGCGCGTCGTTGCCATGCGTCATCAGCGCCGCGACCTCCTGGGTCGTCAGACCGCCGTCGAAGTAGGAGAGCAGCGGCGCCGGGGTCTCGGGCGGCTGGCGACGCTCCAACCCCGGGTTCAGGTTGGCGATCAGCACGTCGTAGGCCTCGACCGGCTGGAACCCGCCGGCCTCGAGCCGGCGCCCGTCGGCCTCGAATACCACCGACGGCGCCGTGTACCGGACCTTGCCGTCGCTGTTGCCCGCCTTGCCCTGAAACTCGGTCGCGGAGTTCTCCGCGGTGCGTGTCTCGGCCTTGTCACGCTCGTAGGCCTCGACCACCTCGGGCGAGTCGATCGCGGACAACACCGCATGGGCGTCGATGCTCGGCACCCGCGAGAGCACCCGCCCCATCGCATCCATGTCGTCGAACAGCAGGCCCTGGTTGAAGTTGGCCAGCTGGAGCGCTCGGAACACGTCCCACTCGCTGCCCGGCGACTGCAAACGGGCCGCGACGATCGCCCGGCACGCGGGCGAGGACGGACTCAGCCGCGGCTTCGGCGCCGAGGCGAACGGCATGCCGTAGCGGTCGCGGAAGTGCAGGTGGCCGGAGGCCATCCGCAGCGGCGTGTACCCGTGCGCTGCGTACCGCGCGGTGTCCTCGCTGAGCCCGACGACCACCAGCCGCCACGAGAGCTGCCCGCCGTAGCGCCACTCGATTACCCGCAGCGCGGGGCTCTCCGAGTAGGCCCAGGGGCACGCCGGGTCGTTGTACAGGGTGGCTTGAATCAAACCGTTGATGCCTCAATTATACGCACGCGCTCGTTCGTACCGTGGAGCTCCACGGCGCCGAAGCCGGCGTTGCCGAGTGCGGTGCGCACCTCGTCGGGCGTGTCGAAGTGCAGGTACACGCGACCGCGCACGAAGGCGCCAAGCGCCACGCGGAACGCGCGGATCGCCGGCGTCGCGGCCGAGGCGAGGTGCACTTCGGAGATGTAGCGGCCGGCGGAAAAGCCAGACAGCGTGGTGGCGAACCGCCGCCAGATCCCGAGCACCGCGTCGGTCGGCAGGTAGCCGAGCAGCCCCTCGGTGATGATCGCGAGTCCGCGCTCGGAATCGAGCCCCGCCACCACGCTGGCGAGGCTCGTGTCGCTGAGCGCGTCGATCTCGACCACGCGGTGGTGCTCGGACAGCGCGCCCATCCGCCGCAACGCCTGCCGCTTGCGCGCGGCCATAGCGGGGAGGTCGCCTTCGATGTAGGTCAGCCGCTCCCCGTAGCGCTCGCAGAACCGCCAGCCGCGTGGCGACATCCCGCATGCCACCTCGAGCACCTGCGAGATCCCGCGCTGCTCGATCGCCCGGGTCAGCACCCGGTCGATCGCGGTGTGGCGCGCCATCAGGTAGCGCTCCAGCGTCCCCGCCCCGAGCGCACCCGAGACGAGCATCGACGGGCGCATGAACTCGTACATCGCCCGACCCTCGGCGGTGTCGAGCTCCGGGTGCGAGAGCCCGTTGCGCGCCCACACGTGGCCCGTGTAGTGGGCGGTCGGGCTAATTCGCGGCGAGCCGGTCAAGGAGAGCCACCTGGGCGGGGTTGATCTTCTCGCGCGCGTCGGCCAGCGAGAACCATTCCGCGCGGTCGACCTCGGGGATCTCAATCTGGCGGCCCGAGCGCGGCGGCCATTCGACCATGCAGGTGTTGCTGGTAATCGCGGCAGCATCCAGGTCGCCGGCCACAGCCCAGGCGCGGACCCGCTTGCCGGACTTCTGCTTGATCTCGCCGAGGTCGAGCGGCTCGCCGTCGGGGGGCGCCGTTCCGAGCTCCTCCTCGAACTCGCGCCGAGCAGCGGCCAGCGGATCCTCGGAGCCGTCGACGTACTCGCCCTTCGGAATCGACCACGCGCCGGCGTCGCGCCGGGCCCACATCGGCCCGCCCGGATGGACTAAGAGGACCTGGCGCTCGTCGCCGGCGCGACGGTGGAGCAGGATCCCTGCGCTGGGGACGGGCACGCGGTCATCGTAGGGCCAACTCGTAGTGCTGGTAGGTGATCGTCGGCCCCCAGTCCTCGCGCTCGCGCTCCCAGGTGACGGCGAAGCCCGCGTCGCGGTAGATCTGCGCCGCACTGGTGAGCGCGCTGAACGTCTCGAGCTCGAGCCGCGCCATCCCGTTGACCCGCGCCGTGTGCACGAGCTCCGCGACCAGCCGCCGGCCGAGCCCGTGGCCGCGCACCTCGGGGGCGAACACGAACCACCGCACGCAGCCGACGCCGTCGCCCTCGTCGGTCAGCCCGAGCGAACCGGCGACCACGCCGTCGCGCTCGACCAGCCATACCGCTCCGCCAAGCTCCGGCCACCCCGCGGCCCGTGCGGCCGCGACCTTGCGCGCGACCGCGGCGACAAACTCGTCGTTGCGGTCGTACTCGGCCCGGTACACACGGTCGTGGAGCGCGACGATCGCCTCGGCGTCGCGGTCGCTCATCGACCGCCTGATCGAGATGGGTGTCACCACGCTCATGGACCACAGTGTCCCTGATCGAATTCAGCGACGCAAAACAGAAATATGATGATATTTATATTATTTCGCGATATATGGAACTGAGGCATCTCAGGTATTTCGAAGCGGTGGCCCGGCACTGCCACTTCACTCGGGCGGCCGACGAGCTGCACATCGCGCAATCGGCGCTGTCCCACCAGGTGCGCAGGCTCGAGGACGAACTCGGGATCGAGCTGCTGGATCGGACCACGCGGACGGTCGAGCCAACGCAGGCCGGCGAGCTGGTGGCGGCGCGCGCCCGCGTGATCCTCGAACAGGCCGCTGCGCTGCGCGACGAGGTGGACGAGCTGCGCGGACTGGTGCGCGGCCGCGTCACGATCGGCGCACTGCTGTTCGGCGGCGAGCTCGACATCCCGGCACTGCTCGCGGCATTCACCAGCGCCCATCCCAGCGTCGAGGTCGGGCTCCGCGAGGGAACCGTGCAGCGGATGGTCGACGGCCTGCTCGACGGGACGATCGACGTGGCCTTCATCCTCGAGGCCGAGCAGCCCGAGACGTTCGAGCGGATCGAGCTCTCGAGCGAGGAGCTCGTGGTGGTGATGAGCCCCGGGCACGCGCTGGCGGGAGAGCGCCCGATCAGCGTCCGCGCGCTCGCCGATCAGCGGCTGATCGGGTTCGAGTCCGGGTCGTCGGTCAGAGCGCTCGTCGACGCGGCGTTCGCCGGCGCCGGCCTGGAGCCGACGATCGCGCTCGAGGGCAACGACCTGGCGCTGGTCCGATCGCTGGTCGCCCAGGGGATCGGGTTGGCGATCCTCCCCCGCACGTTCGCCGAGCTGCCCGGCCCGCCGGTCGGCGTGCGGCCGTTGAGCCCCTCGCTGCGAATGGCGGTCGCGCTGTGGTGGCGGCGCGGCCGGCACCTGTCGCCGGCCGCGCGGGCGTTCGTCGAATTCACGCGCGAGCGAGCTATGCAGCCAGTGGCTCGACCTCGCGGTCGGCCGGCGCAGGCTCAACCACCGCCAGCGTCCGCCGCGGCGCCAGCAGCGTCAGCGCCGCCACCGCGCCGGCGAGCGTGAACCCGGCGGCGACTATGAACGCGACCGAGTAGCCATTGGTCACAGCGGTCATCCCGATCGCACCGTGCGTCTGCGATGCCGCGATCGTGGACAGGATCGCCAGTCCGATCGCGCCGCCCATCAGCCGGGAGGTGTTCAGCAGACCCGACGCGAGCCCACTTTGGCGCTGAGGGACGCCCTGCACGGCCGCCATCGTCCCACCCACGAGCACCTGACCGAAGCCGAGCCCGATGAGGAACTCGCCGGGAAGCACTTGCGCCGGCCAGCTACCGCCCGGCCGCAGACCGGTGAAGTACAGGAGGCCGGCGCTCGCGATCAGGAGCCCTCCGGTCACGACCGAGCGCAAGCCGAACCGCCGCACAAGCCGCGGTGCGAGCGTCGAGCTGACGAAGATCGACAGCGTCCACGGGAGAAACGCGAAGCCCGCGTCGATCGCCGAGTAGTGGAGCACCTGCTGGAGGTACAGGGTGACGAAGTAGAAGCTCGCGAAGAAGCCCATGTACGTCAGCACGATGATCACGTTCGCGACCGTCAGCTGCTTGTTGGCGAAGATCGACAGCGGCATCAGCGGCGCCTTTGCGATGCGCTGCTCGACGTACACGAACGCGGCCAGCAGCACGATCGCGACCGCGATTGGGATCACGACACCAGCCGAACCCCACCCGATCGTGTCCGACCGGACGATCCCAAATGCCGCCAGGGCGATCCCGGCAGTGACGAGCACGGCCCCCGTCACGTCGAAGTGACGCTCGGCGTTGCGGTCGCGCACGGAGCTAGCCGGGATCACCTTCAGCGCCAGTGCGATCACAAGCGCGCCGAGCGGCACGTTGACCGCGAAAATCGCCGGCCAGCTAAAGGCCTGGGTGAGGATCCCACCGAGGAGCGCGCCCGACGACGCCCCAAGGCCACCCATGGCGCCCCACGCGGCGAGGCCGCGGTTGCGCTCGGCGCCCTCGCGGAAAGTGCTGGTGATGATCGAGAGAGTGGCCGGGCTCAGCGCCGCGCCGGCGAGGCCCTGGAGCACGCGCGCGCCGATCAGCAACCCGCGCGACGCGGCCACTGCGCACAGCAGCGAGCAGACCGCGAACGCGGCGGTGCCCGCGATGAACACCAGCCGGCGTCCGAGCAGGTCGGCGGCGCGTCCGCCGAGGAGCAGGAAACCGGCGAAGGTCAGGGTGTAGGCGTTGACCACCCACTGCAGCCCGGTGGTGGAGAAGTGGAGGCCGTTGTGGATCGAGGGCAGCGCGACATTCACGATCGAGACATCGAGGATGACCATGAACTGCGCCAGGCAGACGACGAGCAGCAGCAGGTTCGAGGAGCGCTTGGTCGGATTCATGGGTGGTATTCTCCGCGGTCGTGATCCAGGTACAAGAGAGGGAGTTATCCTGGTAGTACAAGCAACCCCCACAGAACAGAACGGCGCCGGCCGCCGATCCGTGAGATCGAATGGCGACCGGCGGCGCGTCGAGCTGGCGGACTTCCTCAAGCGGCGCCGGGCGGCGCTCAAGCCCGAGGACGTGGGGATCCAGAACGGCGGCCGCCGGCGCACGCCCGGGCTACGGCGCGAGGAGGTCGCCGCACTGGCCGGCGTCGGCACCACCTGGTACACGTGGCTCGAGCAGGGACGCGACGTGCGCGCCTCGCTTGAGGTGTTCGAGGCGCTGGCCCGGGCTCTGCGGCTGACGCCCGCAGAACGGATCCATCTGATCCTGCTCGGCCGCGGCGAGGAGGCGCCACCGTGTGAGCAGCCCGCCGAGCGGATCTCCCCCACAGTCCGGCGGATGATCGACAGTCTCGATCCGAGCCCCGCCTACATGCTCGGCCGCCGCTGGGACTACCTGGCTTGGAATCGGGCCACGACAGCACTGTTCGGCGACTTCGGAAAGCTCCCGCGCGCGGCGCGCAATCACGTTTGGCAGATGTTCACGGACCCGTCGCGGCGCGAGCTCCTGACCGACTGGGAGGAGAGCGCCCGGCTGATCGCGGCGAAGTTCCGCGCCGACCATGCCCGCCACCTCGGCGACCCATCGTTCGAGCAGATGATCGAGTCGCTGCGCAACGCCAGCCCCGAGTTCTGCCGGGCCTGGAAGCGTCACGAGGTCGACCGCTCCAGCGTCGGGCGCAAGGTGCTCAACCACCCGGTGGCCGGCCGGCTCGTGTTCGAGCACGCCGTGTTCACCCCCCCCGAATGGCCCGAGCAGCGGCTGGTCCTCTTCACCCCGGTGGCGGAGGAGGGCACCGCGGAGAAGATGGCCGCGCTGCTGTCAGACAAAGTTCAGCCATAAGCGGTTCAATCGGGCGCCGTGAGAGTGCTCGCCCAATGGTGTTTCCGCCACAAGTGGATCGTGCTGGCGGTGTGGATCGTCGCCGTCGCCGGCGCGAACGCGATCGAGCAGGGCACCGGTAGCGCGTACACCGACAACTTCCGACTCCCCCACACCGACAGCTTCGACGCAGTCAAGCTGCTGCAGCGCAACGCCCCGACAGTCTCGGGCGACACCGAACACGTGGTCATCGGGGTCCGCTCCGGCCACGTCACCGATGCGGCGGTTCGCGCCCGGTTTGAGTCGTTGCTCGCGAAGCTGGCGACTCAGCCGAATGTGACCACGATCGCGTCGCCCTACGGACCCCACGGCCGACTGCGCATCGCGCCCGCCGGGCAGGTCGCGTTCGCGGATGTGACCTACAACATCGGGGCGAACAAGGTCTCCGGAGCACAGGCGAAGCAGCTCGTCAACACGGTCAAGGCCGCCTCGGGAGGCGGCGTGACGTTCGCGGTCGAGGGCCAGATCGCGCGCAACGGCGGTTCGCAAGGCGACACCGCCAGCCTGATGTACGGGTTCATCGCCGCGGCGGTGGTCCTGTTCCTCGTCTTCGGGTCGTTCCTGGCCATGCTGCTGCCGCTGCTGGCCGCCGGCGTCTCGCTCGGCACCGGGATCGCGGTGATCGGGCTGCTCTCGCACCTGATCTCGATGGCCGACTTCTCCGGCCAGCTGGCGACGCTGATCGGACTCGGCGTGGGCGTCGACTACGCCTTGTTCGTCGTCACCCGCTACCGCCAGGCGCGGTTGCGCGGCCTCGACGGCGAGACCGCGACGGTCGAGTCGATCGACACCTCGGGACGGGCCGTGCTGTTCGCCGGGATGATCGTGTGCATCGCGATGCTCGGGATGTTCGCGCTCGGCGTCAGCTTCCTCTACGGCGTCGCGATCGCCGCCGCGATCGCCGTCGCGTTCACGGTCGCCGCGTCGCTGACGCTGCTGCCGGCGCTGCTCAGCCTGTTCGGCAATCGCACGCTCCGCCGGCGCGAGCGCCGCGCGATCCGCGAGGGGACATTCACGCTGACCGATGAGTCGGCCGCCTGGGCGCGGTGGACCGGTTGGATGGCGCGGCGCCCCGCCGTGATCGCCGCGGCGGCGGCCGCGTTGATGGTCGTGATCGCTCTCCCCTTCCTCTCGATGCGACTCGGGTCGGCCGACTCGGGCTCAGACGCGACCGGATCGACCACGCGGGTCGCCTATGACCTGCTCGCGAAGGGCTTCGGCCCGGGCTACAACGGGCCGTTCCAGCTCGTCGCGGAGGTCTCAACACGGGCCCAGGAGCTGGCGTACGCGCGCGTGTTCCACGCCGTCGCCGGGACGCCGGGGATGGTTGGCGCGACGCCGCCGAAGCTCTTCCCCGGTGTCCAGGGTCACGCCCCAGTGGTGCTGGCCGACGTGTATCCGTCGAGCGCCCCGGACGCCGCGGCGACCGCGGCGCTGCTCCACCACATCCGCGGGAGCGTGATCCCGGCCGCCGAGCGGGGCAGCGGCCTCCGCGTGCTCGTCGCCGGCCAGACGGCGATCTTCGACGACTTCGCGCACGTCCTCTCGCGCAAGCTTCCGCTGTTCATCGGGATCGTCGTGGGGCTGAGCTTCCTCCTGCTGATGGCGGTCTTCCGCAGCCTGCTGATCCCGTTCACGGCCGCGGTCATGAACCTGCTCTCGGCTGGGGCCGCGTTCGGCGTCGTCACCGCCGTGTTCCAGAACGGCTGGGGGGCGTCGCTTCTCGGGATCGACAAGACCGGCCCGATCGAAGCGTTCCTGCCGGTGTTGATGTTCCCCATCCTGTTCGGGCTGTCGATGGACTACGAGGTGTTCCTGGTCAGCCGCATCTACGAGGAGTGGCACCGCCGGCGCAACAACCGCGATGCGGTAGCCCACGGCCTCGCTGCTACCGGCCGCACGATCACAGCGGCCGCCGCGATCATGGTCCTCGTGTTCGGCGCCTTCGTGCTCGGCGGCGAGCGGGTGATCGAGTTGTTCGGGATCGGGCTGGCCAGCGCGGTACTGCTCGACGCGGTGATCGTCCGCGCGGTGCTGGTGCCCGCGGTGATGATGGTGTTCGGCGACGCGAACTGGCGGATCCCCCACTGGCTCGAGCGGCGGCTGCCGCGGCTCAACGTCGAGGGCGAGGCGGCGCGCCTCGGTGCCGCCGCCGCCGCTGCGGTGCCGGTCGCGGCGCTGCCCGAGCTCGCGCCCGAAGCGGCTCCGTAACAGCGCGCGGGAGGCGGACGTGATCTTCCGCGGGATCGTCGAAGCGTTCGCGTGCCTCGTCGGGTTCGCCGCGCTCGGCCCGTTCATCGGCTTGACGCCGGCGCCCGCCTGATCCCCGACGCCGCCGGGCTCCCGGCGGCGTGCCGTCACAACCGCCCGATGAGTTTCGGGCGGCGAATCGGTCTCACCAAATGCAAGGCCAAGTTGAACGCAATTGGAGACCGCGATGTATCCCATCTCATACGAAGACTCGGTTCGCCAGCTGGATCAGCGCAGCAGCGACGGGATCAACGTCACGCTGCTGTGGGATTCGCGGTCGAACGAAGTCTTTCTCTCGGTCATCGACGAGCGCCTCGGCGAGACGCTCGAGTTCGGAGTCCCAGCCTCGAACGCGCTCGACGCGTTCCGTCACCCCTACGCCTACGCCTAGCTGCGCCGCCTGAGCGCCCCAAGGAGCACACCATGAGCCACGTACAGCTACTCACCCACCTCGCCCGCATCGAAGCCGAGCACAGCGCGCACTCGCGGCGCCCGCAGCGCCGCCGGTCTCGCCGGCTACAGGTCACCGTCTCGCGGCTGACCCGTGGTCCCGTGCCGGTGCGCGCGGCCCACGCATAGTCCAGCAGGGCTGCGGTGGTGACCGTCGAACACGCACACACGGGGACCGCCACCATGTACAGGAGGACAGCCGTGCCAGCGAAGCAGACCGTCGCGAACGCCGCCAAGCCCGCGCGTAAGCGCACCACCACCACCCCCCGTAGCCGGCGCCGCAAGCCCGACCACGCCAAGATCGCGGAACGCGCGTACTACCTGCACCTCGAGCAGGACGGCCGCGACGAGCTCGAAAACTGGCTCCGCGCTGAGCGCGAATTGACCGCCGCTTAATTACGACTCAGGACTTGCCGATAGACAGAGGAGATTAGGCGGGCGTCCAGGCTGGAAGGAACGCTCTCGGCGGGTGAGCTTCGGCGCCTCACCGTCCGCCCTCTCCTCTCACACAGGTTCTTCGGCGACGTCGCGCGCGACCAGCGCGGCGTAGTGGCCGCCGCGCTCGAGCAGCTCCTCGTGCGTCCCCCGCTCGACGATCTTGCCCTTGTCGAGCACCACGATCTGATCGGCGTCGCGCACGGTTGAGAGACGGTGGGCGATGGTGATCGTCGTCCGCCCCTGTGAGAGGCGCTCGAGCTCGGCTTGCACGGCGGCCTCGGTCTGCGTATCGAGCGAGCTGGTGGCTTCGTCGAGCACCAGCACCGGGGGGTTGCGGAGCACGGTGCGCGCAATCGCCATCCGCTGCTTCTCGCCCCCGCTGAAGCGGTATCCGCGCTCGCCGACGACGGTGTCGTAGCCATCGGGCAGCGACGCGATCAGATCGTGAATCCGCGCGGTCCGCGCGGCGTCCTCGACCTCCTCGTCGGTAGCGTCCGGCCGTGCGAAGCGCAGGTTCTCTCGCACGCTGGCGTGGAACAGGTAGGTCTCCTGTGAGACGACCCCGACCGTTGAGGCGAGCGACGCGAGCGACGCGTCGCGAACGTCGACGCCGTCGATCGTCACGCGACCCTGCTGCGGCTCATACAGCCGCGCGACGAGGTAGCCCAGCGTCGTCTTGCCCGACCCGGTCTCGCCGACGATCGCGATCCGTGTACCGGCCGCGGCATCGATCTCGATGTCCTGAAGCGTCCATCCGTCCTGACTGCCTTCGCCGCCATAGCGGAACCAGACATGCTCCAAGCGCACCTCGCCGAGCAGCTCCTCGGGCCGTAGCTCCACCGGATGCTCGGACTCGACGATGTCGATCGGCAGGTCCAGGTATTCGAAGATCCGGTCGAACAGGGCCAGCGAAGCCTCCATGTCGGCCTGCACACTGAGGAGCGACTGGATCGGGAACAGCAGCCGGGTCTGCAAGGTGGTGAACGCGACCACGGTGCCGATCGAGATCGACGTCCCGACGAAGCTCTGCCCCGCCAGCCAGTAGATCAGGGCCGGCTGCACCGCGAAGGTGAACTGGATCGTCGCCATCATCCACCGCCCGGCCATCCGCGAGCGGACCTCGAGGTCGGCGATGTCCTTCGACTCGCCGGTGAACCGGTCGGCGAGATCCTCGCCACGGCCCATCGTCTTGCCGAGCATGATCCCCGAGACCGAGAGCGACTCGGCGACCAGCGCCGACATGTCGGCCAGCCGGCGCTGCTGCTGCGTGGTGATCTCGCCGGCGAACCTTGCCGACCTGCCGGGTCCGCCACACCGAGGGCGGGACGAAGACGAGCGACAGCAGCGGCAAGCTTCCAGTCGAGGATCAGCATCGCGACCAGAGCGCGCGATCACCGTGGTCACGTTCTGAGCGATCGGTCGTCGCGGTCGTGGTCAGGACGCTCTCGAGGCCACCGATGTCGTTGGCGATCCGCGACTGGACCTCGCCGGTGCGAGTGCGGGTGAAGAACGCCAGCGACATTCGCTGGAGGTGCTGATAGACGGCGGCCCGGAGATCGTGCATCACCCGCTGGCCGACGGCGTTGGACATGTAGGTCTGCCAAACCCTGATCGCGCCGGTGAACGAGCGCGATCCCGATCATCCCCAGCACCGTCTCGGTCAGCACCGTCCCGTTGTGGTGGAGCAGCCCCGTGTCGAGGGCGGAGCGGATCAGGAACGGATTGACCATGCTCGCACCGGCGGAGAGCATGATCAGCAACAGGACCGTGGCCAGCTTGAACCGGTAGGGCTTGAACAGCGCGAGGATCCGGTGGCCGTCGCGCGAGCGCGTCGGGATCCATCAGGGCCGGCGGCTTCTTCTCGCCCCGGCCCGTCGCCGCGAAGCCGGCGGACCGCGCCGCTACCTGGCGACCCCGACTGCGCTCCCATCCCGTGTCCGCTGAAACTCATTCACCCCCATGATGGCAGCGGCCGAACGCGCTACCGGCCGGCGCGCGGACCGCGACTGCGGTCACGGCGGCGCCCAGCGCGAAGGCGCCGGCCGAGACTCGCCATCGCCAGGTGCAGCCCGGCTGACCAACGAGCCGCCGGCGATCAACGTGCCGAGCAGCGCGACGCCGATCGCGCCGCCGGCCTGGCGCGCTGCGTTGAGCACGCCCGACGCGATTCCGGCCCGCTCGGCCGGCGCGGACTCGATCACCGCTGCGGTCGCCGCGGGCATCGTCATGCGCCATCCCGAACCCGGCGGCGATCAGCGCCGGCGACGAGCGCCGAGTAGCTCGTCGCCGCGCCCGGCGGCGATCAGCCCGGCGAACCCAGCGGCGCCGCAGCGTCAAGCCGAACAGCATCGGCGCGCGCGGGCCGATCCGGCCGGTGACCCGCCCCGACACCGCCGAGGCGATGGCGACGAACACCCCCTCGGGCAGCAGCGCGAGCCCGGTGTGCAGCGCCGAGAAGCCCGCGGACGTGCTGGAAGTAGCAGACGATCGCGAACAGCTGGCCGTAGAAGCCGAGGTTGATCGCCAGCCCGACGAAGCTCGCGCCGCAGAACGTGCGGCTGCGGAACAGCGGCAGCGGCAGCATCGGGTCGCGGATGCCGGCGCTCGACGACGCACGAAGGCGACGGCCGCCGCGAGGGACGAACGCCAGCGAGCGGCACGAGCGCCAGCGCCGATCGCCCAGCCCGCTGTCGCCGCCCTCGATCAGCCCGAGCGTGAGCAGCGTCAGCGCGAGCGATCCCCAGCGCCTGGCCGGGCGGATCGAAGCCGCCGAGCCCGCCGCTTGCGCGCCACCGGGAGGTGGCGGCTGGTCAGCACCAGCGCGAGCGATCCCGACCGGCAGGTTGACGACGAACACCGCCCGCCAGCTGACGAGACCGACCAGCACGCCGCCGAGCACGGGACCCGACGCGGCGCCCGACGCCGGCGACCGCCCCCCACGCGCCCACCGCCCGCGCGCGCTCCGACGGCTGTCCGTAGCTCGCGCGCAGCAGCGCGAGCGAGCTGGGTACGAGCATCGCCGCCCCGATCCCCTGGGCGGCGCGCGCAGCGATCAGCACGGCGATCGATGGCGCGGCGGCGCAGACCGCCGAGGCAATCGTGAACAGCGGCAGCCCGGCGTCGAACACGCGCCGCGCGCCGATCCGGTCACCGAGCGAGCCGGCCGAGCAGCAGCAGCCCCGCGAACACGACCGTGTACGCGTCGACGACCCATTGCAGCGAGCTGACGCCGCCGCCGAGCTCGCGCCCGATCGACGGCAGCGCGACGTTGACGATCGTCGCGTCGAGGATGACCATGAAGTAGCCGAGGCAGATCGCCAGGAGTGGAAGGTGTCTTTCGCATCTCCTCCAGTCTTACCCGGAATACTTCGTCACGCGACGAAATGTCGCGCGCGCTAAGGTGGAGGTCGGCATGCTCGGCGACGCCGACATCGCGCCGCTCGG
Organism: uncultured Solirubrobacterales bacterium; assembly: GCA_963794825.1. Lineage (GTDB taxonomy): Bacteria > Actinomycetota > Thermoleophilia > Solirubrobacterales > Solirubrobacteraceae > Palsa-465. The sequence continues at coordinate 226,956 of CAWCFB010000002.1, read as the reverse complement.
CGCACTGCGTGGCCGACCCGGCCCGGGCGCGGATCCTGCTCGCGCTCGGCGACGGGCGCGCGCTGGCCGCGAGCGTGCTGGCGGACGAGGCAGGTGTCTCCGCCTCGACGGCCAGCGCGCACCTGGGCAAGCTCGTCCGCGGCGGTCTTCTGACCGTCGAGCGCCACGGCCGCCACCGCTACTTCCGGCTCGCCGGCCCAGAGGTCGGCGAGCTGCTCGAGGCGCTGGCCGGCTCTCGCGCCGCGTCCCCGGTCCGCTCGCTCCGCGAGGGGACGAAGGCCAACGCGGTGCGGTTCGCGCGCACGTGCTACGACCACCTGGCCGGCGTACTCGGGACCGAGCTGATGGCGGCGCTGCTCGAGCAGCAGGCTGCTGGCCGGGGGCGACGGCGTGTTCGACCCCGCTCAGGCAGACCGAGACCGGCTCTCCTCCCCCGGCTTCGACCACGACTACCGGCTGACCCCGCACGGGCGTGGAATGGCTGCGGTCGTTCGGGATCGACTTCGACTCGATGGCCCCGCCGGCGCCAGCCCTGTTCCGCTATTGCGTCGACTGGTCAGAGCAGCGCCACCACCTCGCCGGCGCGCTCGGCGCCGCGCTGGCTGAGCGGATGTTCGAGCTGGCTGGATCCGTCGCGCCGAGCGCAGCCGCGCCGTCCACCTGACCGATGCCGGCCGCGTTGGTCTGCGCGAGAGGTTCGGAGTCGATACTCGCGCCTGACCGCTGATCCGTACTGAGAGTCGGCCCAGAGCTCGGACTAGCCGTATCGGTCTTCCTCGCCTGCGCCGTCGAGGCCGTCGAGGCGCTGACGATCGTGCTCGCGGTCGGCGTCACGCGCAGCTGGCGCTCGGCCCTCTACGGGGTCGGGGCCGCGGTGCTCGCCCTGGCCGCGATCGTCGCGGCGCTCGGGCCGGCGCTGACGTCGCTGCCGATCAACACGCTTCGGGTCGCCATCGGCGGCCTGTTGCTGATCTTCGGGCTGCAGTGGCTGCGCAAGGCGGTGCTGCGCGCTGCCGGCCTGAAGTCCCTCCACGACGAGGAGGCCGCCTTCGTCTCCGAGATCGCCGCGGCCCGAGAGGCCGGCGACGTGCCAGGCCCCGGCCGGATCGACGGCTACTCGTTCGCGATCGCCTTCAAGGGCGTGTTGCTGGAGGGTCTCGAGGTCGCGTTCATCGTGCTGACGTTCGGCGCCAACCAGCACGACGTCGGGCTCGCGGCGGTCGCCGCGGGCGTGGCCATCGCGGTCGTCGTGCTGGCCGGCTTCGCCGCGCGGGCGCCGCTGGCCCGCGTCCCCGAGAACGCGATGAAGTTCGCCGTCGGCGTGATGCTGACCTCGTTCGGGACGTTCTGGGGGGCCGAGGGCGCAGGCGCTCACTGGCCCGGCGGTGATGCCGCGCTGCTCGTGATCATCCCGGGACTACTGGCCTTTGCCTTGGGACTGGCCTGGTGGCTCGGCCGGGCCCCGCGGGGCGTCACAGTGAAGGGAGTGACGTGACGCGGCTGCGCGCGATTGCTCTGGGCATCTGGGACTTTGTCGTGGGCGACGATTGGGTAACCGCGCTCGGCGTCGTCGTCGCGCTCGGCGTCACGGCCATCGTGGCCGGCGCCGGCGGGACGGCGTGGTGGCTGATGCCGATCGCCGTGATCGCGCTGCTCGTCGCCTCCCTGCGACGCGCCACGCGTTAGCGGCACGTCGAGCTCGGCACGAGCTCAGGCCGCGAGCTGCTCCGGATCGCGCGCGGGCGCCGCCGGCACGACCGTGAGCGCGGGCTCGCGCGCCGTCGTCGCGCCGATCGACTTGCGCAGCCGCAGGAAGCCGTACGTGCCGCCGAGCGTCGGAACCCACAGCGCGATCGCGTGGTACAGGATCACCGCGGCGGCGGTGGGCGCCGCGGGCAGCCCGTACAGGAGCAGCGCGCCGAGCAGCCCGCCCTCGAGTACGCCGATGCCGCCGGGGATCGGAATCAGATTGGAGAGATAGCCGACCTGGTAGCCGACGACCAGCGGCAGGATCGGGGCCGACACGCCGACCGCACGCAGACATGCCCACAGCACGGCGATGTCGCACAGCAGGTATGCGAATGCCCCGGCCAGCCTCCAGTTCGGCCGCAGCGCGGTCGCCTCGGTGTCCTGAACCCAGTCCGAGGAGGCGACGAGCGCCCTGCCGACTTTGCCGCGCGGCTTGCGGCCGCGGGTGAGCTTCGGCAGCAGCGCGAAGAATGCGATCGCCCCCGTCGCCACGACCGCCGGCACAAGTCCCAGAGCCAGCCCGAGCTGGCCCCGGCCGATGCCGACGACGATGCCGATAGCGGCGATCGCGAGCACGATCCCGTTGATCGCGCTGGTCAACAGGAAGATCACGGCGGAGCGGTTCGCGATCCGCGACCACGTCACGCCCCATGCGCGCATCGCCCACGCACCGACCGCGAGGCCGCCGGCGCCGCCGACGGGCACGACCGCGCCGAACGCCTGCTCGGCCCAGGCGAGCCGCCGCAGGTCGCGCTTGGGGCCGCGCGGCAGCACCATCCGCACGACGGCGACGTAACCCAGGCACGAGAGCAGCTCGAGCCCCACGCCACCCACTACCCATCCCCAGCTAGCGCCAGTGGCCCGGTCGAGCACGCCCCGTAGGTCCGGAACGGCGAGCCCGAGGCCCAGCAACAGCGCCAGCAGGACCGTGGTCCAGATCAGCCCGTTGCGAAGTTTGTGGGCGTCCCGTTCCATTCAGGAACATTGTACACCCTAACCATGCGTGCCACCAAGTATTGAGAAGTCAACAATCGGGGAGGCCTGGGTGCATGCACCCAGGCCCCGACCGGTGCATGCACCGGTCGGCCGGGGGTCGCATGCGACCCCCGGGAACTAATTCAGCGTGACGGGCAGCGTCTTTAGCTGGTTGATGAAGCCGGACTCGACGTAGGTCGGGGTGCCGGCGAGCTGCATCTTTGGGTAGCGCGCGAGCGTCTCCTCGAACATCGTCCGCAGCTCGAGCCGGGCGAGCGCGGTGCCGAGACAGAAGTGCCGCCCGCCGGCGCCGAACGCCTGGTGCTCGGGGTTGCGATCCGCGACGAAGGCATCCGCGTCGTCGTACAGATTGTCGTCGCGGTTCGAGGAGACGTACCAGAGCACGACCTTCTCCCCGCGCTTGATTTGCGCGCCGTTGAGCTCGGTGTCCTCGGTGGCGGTCCGGCGGAAGTGCGCGAACGCGGGGTACATGCGCAGCGACTCCTCGACGAGCGACGGAATCAGCGACGGGTCGGCGAGCACCTTGTCGCGCTCGGCCGGGTTGCTCCATCAGCGCTCGCATGCCCGAGCAGTAGGTGGCCTTGGTCGAATCGTTTCCGGCGGCCATGAGCAGGAAGAAGCCCATCACGATCTCGTGGTCCTCGAGCGTCTGCCCCTCGATCTCGGCGTGCACGAGCACGCTTGTCAGGTCGTCGGTCGGGTTCTCGCGCCGCGCGGCGATCAGCTTCCCGCAGTTCTCGAACAGCTGCGGAACCATCCTCCCCATGATGTCGTCGATCCCGCCGGGGTTGATGTCAGGGTCGCCGGCTCCGAGCATCTCGTTCATCAGCGCCGCCCACATGGCGTCGTCCTCCTCGGGGATCCCCATGAAGCTCCCGATCACGCGCGACACCGTCGGCTGGGCGACGTCAGCGACGAGGTCGCACGTCTCGCGGCCCTCGAGCCGGTCGAGCACGCGGCAGGTGATCTCGCGGATCTTGTCCGCATGCATCGCGATCCGTTTCGGCGTGAAGCCTGACCTGGAATAGCATCTTCAGCCGGTCGTGCTTCGGCGGGTCCATGCCGATGAACATGGCCCGTGACAGCTCGATCGGAAAGCCGTTCGTCCATCGCCGTGACGCCGCCGAGCTCGGACGAGTAGGTCTTGAAGTCGCGGCTGACCGCGTGGATGTCCTCGGGCCGGGTGACCGACCAGAAGCCGGCCTCCTCGGGGTACTCGGTGATGCCGGGGCACCAGTGGACCGGGCACTCGTTGCGCATCTGACGGAACAACTCGTGCGGCGGGCCGTCGACCCACACGTCGCGCTCGAGGATGTACTTCCCTTCCAGATCGCTCTTGGTCGACGACACTGGCTGACCCTCCTGTCCTCTCTCGGTAGCCTCGCGCGGGATGCTACTGGCTGGCCAGCCAGCCTCGGAATGTGAGATCCATCACAGCTCCGCGAGCCGGGAGAGCAGCGGCACCGCGCGCCCGAGGATCTCTTGCTCGTCGGGCGTGAAGTCCCGCTCGATCGCCTCGGCCAGCCACCCCACGCGCCGCTTGCGATCCTCCGCGAGCACGCGCCGGCCCTCGTCGGTCAGATCGATCAGCGTCCGCCGGCCGTCGGTCTCGTGCGGGCGGCGAGCGATCAGCCCCTGGGTCTCGAGCTCGGCCAGCGTCTGCCCCATCGACTGCGGTCGGACCCGCTCGGCGGCGGCGAGCTCGACCGTGCTCATGGGCCCCTCGCGATCCAACCGCCCGAGCACCGCGCCCTGGCTCAGCGAGAAGTTGTGCTCGGCGCGCAGGCGCCGCGTCAGCTGGCCGAGCACGACCCGCAGGTCGGAGGCGAGCGCTGCCGGCTTCGACACGTACTGGCACACGGCAAGCATAGTCGATTAGAAGGCAGACTGTGCAGTTTGCCTTGCTATTGTCCCGGGTCGTGTCGGATCGCTACAAGTGGGTCGCCCTCTCGAACACGACGCTCGCGGTCCTGCTTGCGACGCTCGACGCGTCGATCACGATCATCGCGATGCCGACGATCTTCCGCGGGATCAAGCTCGACCCGCTGGTCGCCGGGCAACAGCTTCTATCTGCTGTGGATGGTGCTCGGGTACCTGGTCGTCTCGAGCGTCCTGATCGTCTCGCTCGGCCGCCTCGGCGACATGCTACGGCCGCGTCCGGATCTACAACCTCGGCTTCGTGATCTACACGGTCGCATCGCTGTTCTTGACGGTCGATTGGCTGACCGGACGCGCCGGCGCGACGTACCTGATCGTGTTCCGCGTCGTGCAGGGAATCGGCGGCGCCTGCCTGATGGCGAACTCGAGCCGCGATCCTGACCGACGCGTTCCCCGCCAATCAGCGCGGGATGGCCCTCGGGATCAACAACATCGTCGGTGTCTCCGGAATGTTCGTCGGACTGGTGCTCGGCGGCGTGCTCGGCACCGATCAGCTGGCGGATGGTGTTCCTGATCTCGGTTCCGGTCGGCCTGTTCGGCACCGTGTGGGCGTACTTCAAGTTGCATGAGCTGTCCACGCCGCGGCGCACGCGCGTCGACTGGCCCGGAAACATCACCTTCGCGCTCGGGCTGATCCTGATCATGGTCTCCGTCACCTACGGGATCAGGCCCTACGGCCAGAGCTCGACCGGCTGGACGAGCCCGCGGGTGATCGCGCTGCTGGCCGGCGGTATCGCGTCGCTGATCGCGTTCGTGCTGATCGAGCGCCGCGCGCGGGACCCGATGTTCAAGCTCTCGCTGCTGCGGATCCGCGCGTTCACGTTCGGCACGTTGTCGTCGTTCCTGGCCGCGGTCGCGCGCGGCGGGCTGCTGTTCATGCTGATCATCTGGCTCCAGGGGATCTGGCTCCCCCAGCACGGCGTCGACTTCACGCAGACACCACTGCGCGCCGGCCTCTACATGCTGCCGCTGACCGTCGGGATGCTGATCTCAGGACCGACGTCCGGATATCTCTCCGACCGCTTCGGCGCGCGCCCGTTCGCCACCGGCGGGATGATCGGCGCGGCGCTCAGCTTCGTCGCGCTCGACCTGCTGCCGACGAACTTCTCCTATCCGGTGTTCGCGCTGATACTCGCGGCGAACGGCATCTCGATGGGGCTGTTCGCCTCGCCGAACCGGGCCGCGGTGATGAACAGCCTCCCGCCGGGTGACCGCGGCGCCGGCGGCGGCATGAACCAGACGTTCCAGAACTCGGCGCAGGTTCTCTCGGTCGGGATCTTCTTCTCGCTGATGATCGCCGGGCTGTCGAGCTCGCTGCCCCACGCGCTGGCCAGCGGGCTCCACGCGCACGGCGTGTCGGTCCACGACGCCGTGCGGGTCGGGCACACCCCTCCGGTGGCGGTGCTGTTCGCCGCGTTCCTCGGCTACAACCCGATCCAGCACCTGGCAGGCACCCACGTGCTCGCCACGCTGTCGGCCCATAGTCACGCGATCCTCACCGGCCGCAGCTTCTTCCCGCAGCTGATCTCGGTCCCGTTCCGCTCAGGCCTGCACGAGGCGTTCGCGTTCGCGATCGTCGCGTGCCTGGTCGCGGCGGCCGCGTCGCTGCTGCGCGGCGGGATCTACCACCACGACGAAAAGGCCACCGAACAGCCCGAGACCGAGCTCGCGGCGGCGTAACCGCCAAGCTTCCTGGCGAAGTTCGGCGACGCCGTTCACCGGGCCGACGGACCGACCGTCGACCTCGCAGGGTCGCCGTCGGCGATGGCGGCGCGTCGCGGTCGTCCCGCGCGCCGTAACCGCTCCGCGTCCGCCCGAGCGACGGCCCGGCGCGCCAGCCGGGCGCGGCGGTCGGGACGCAGGCACCAGCGAGCACGCACACGACAAGGAACGCCGTCGCCATCAGGTACGTGTCGGTGAACCCCGTGACGGTCGGATAGCCGTGAGCCATGTTGTCGGCGATGAACGTCGCCGACAGCTGGCCGCCGAGCGCGCCGCCGAGCGTCCGCATCACCGTGTTCATGCCGCTGGCCACGCCGGTCTGATCCGGGGGAACGGCCTGAACGATCAGATTGCCGAGCGCCGAGAAGGCCAGACCGATCCCGATCCCGAGCAGGAACGACGCAATCAGCAGGTCGTATGGGTGCTGATGGGCGATGTACAGCCAGGCGAAGGCCAGCGCCGTCATCGCCGTGCCGCCGACGAGTGCGAACTTCGATCCGTAGCGCCGCGCGATCCGACCGGCGGCGCTGCCGAGCAGCGCCATCGTCAGCGCCGAGGGCAGCAGGTACAGGCTCGAGACGACGACCGAGGCGCCGAACCCGAACCCGGTGCTCTTCGGCAATTGCGCGAACTGGGGCAGGACGATGAACGACGCGTACATCCCGGCTCCGAGCAGGAACGCGGCCAGATTCGTGGTCCACACGCCGCGGATCCGCATCATCGCCATGTCGACCAGCGGCACGTCGGCCCGGACCTCGTTCGCCACCCACAGCGCGCACAGGATCAGACCGGCGGCAATCAGGCCGAGCGTCTTCGCACTCCCCCATCCCCACACCGTCGTCTGCGCGACCGCGATCAGCAAGCAGCACATGCCGACGCTCATCAGGGTCGCGGACAGCCAGTTGACCCGCCCGGGAGCGCGCACGGGCGACTCGGGCACGAACCGCCAGGTCGCCACCGCCGCCAGCAACGGTGGTGGCCAGCGGGATCCAGAACAGCCAGTGCCAGCTCAGGTGCTCGATGATCAGACCGCCGACCACGAGCCCACCACCACCACCGACGCCCAGGATCGACGACATCAGCCCGATGCTGCCGGGCACCCGGTCGGCCGGGAACTCGTCGCGGGCGATCGCGAAGGCCAGCGGGAAGATGCCCCCGCCGACACCCTGGATCACGCGCGCGACGATCAGCAGTCCGAGCGAATTCGACACCGCGGCCAGCAGCGTTCCGGCGGCGAGGATCGCCAGCGTCCACACCAGCAGCCTCTCCTTGCCGTAGATGTCGCCGAGCCGGCCGATGATCGCGGTGCCCACCGCCGCCGAGAGCAGGAACGCCGTCAGCAGCCAGGTGGCCCCGGTCTCGCTGGTGTGGAGCGCGTGCTGGAAGGTCGGCAGAGCCGGGATCACCGCCGAGCTCAGGACCGCGTAGGCGAGGCCGGCGAGCGACAGCACGGCGAGGATCACATTCGGGTGGACGCGCTCGTCATGTTGCGGTGCCGAAGGCATCGCGGCTACTCTAGCGGAATGAGCATTCCGCTCTCCGCCGGCCAGCTGGAGCCGTGGCCGAGGACCGACCCCGAGCTCGAGTGGCCCCAGCTCGGCCCCGACGCCAAGCGCGAGCGGCTGCTCTCAGCCGCCGGGCGGCTGTTCGAGCGCGACGGTCTCTCCGCGCCGATGCCCGCCGTCGCGGCCGAGGCGGGGGCCGGGGTAGCGAGCCTGTACCGCCGCTTCCCCTCCAAGCGCGAGCTGCTCGCCGCGCTCGTGATCCGGCGGATGGAGCAGTTCGAGCAAGCGGCCCAGGCGGCGATGGCTCGCGGGGGCAATCGGTGGTCGGCGCTGACCGAGCTTCTGTGGACGATGGTCGAGCAAGCCTCGGCCGACGACTTCCTCGGCGAGGCGCGGATGCTCGTCGACGATCACCCAGGCGTTGCGGAGGCCGGTGAGCGGGCGGGGGCCGCGACCGAACAGCTGCTTGCCGCGGCCCGCGCCGAGGGCCGGCTGCGTGCCGACGCAACCGTGCGCGACATCCACCTCCTGTTCGCCGCGACGCGGGCGGCCAAGCACGTCGAGCCCGCGGCCTGGCGGCGGACGCTCGAGCTGTTCATCGACGCGCTCGAGCGATAGCGCCCGGGGCCGCTCCACATCACCCCCTTCAGCGGGTAGAAATCTCCGAGTACGACCTGCGATGAGGCCTGCAAACCCCGAAGCCGACGCTCGCCGTCGCCGGACGGCGGCGCCGCCCCGGTTGATCGCGGTCGTCGCCATGATCGCGGCTTGCGTCGGATCGGCCACGGGCTGCGGATCATCCCCGCGCCGGCGCTCGGCTGCGCGGCCGCGTCCGCGTCCGCCTGCGCAGGTCGCGCAGCCGCGGCCGGTCCGGACGACCACTTCTCGGCCCGTTGCCTCGCCGACCCGCCCGCGCCCGCCATTCGCCGTCGGCGAGCTGACGTTGCGACTGATCGATGACTCGCGGACGGTCCGGTTCATGAGCGGCACGACTGGCCCCCGGACGCTCGTCACCATCGTTCGCTATCCGGCGCTCGGGAAGCCGACCGGCGGGGACCACCCGGGCGCGCCCCCGGCGACCAAGGGCGGCCCGTTCCCGCTGATCGTATTTGGCCACGGCTTCGCCGTCACGCCGGCGCCGTACGCACGGCTGCTGCGCGCCTGGACGGCAGCGGGGTACGTGGTCGCAGCGCCGCTATTCCCGGCGGGCAACGCCAACGCGCCGGGCGGTCCCGACGAGAACGACCTCCCCAACCAGCCGGGCGACCTGGAGTTCGTAATCACGCGGATGCTGGCAGCGTCAGCCGCAAACGTGGGTCCACTCGCCGCGCTGATTGCGGGGCACCGGATCGCCGTCTCAGGGCAGTCCGACGGCGGTGACACCGCGCTCGCCGTCGCCTACGACCCGCGTTACCGGGACCCGCGGGTGGACGCCGCGGTGATCCTCTCCGGCGCGGAGATCCCCTTCGTCTCGACGTTCCGGATCGGACCCGGCGGGCCGCCCTTGCTCGCGACACAGGGTACGGCCGACACCGTCAATCTCCCCAGCGCAACGGCGGCGTTCTACGACACGGCTCCGGCGCCGAAGTTCCTGCTGTCGATGGCCGGCGCCAGCCACCTGCCGCCGTATACCGACGAGCAGCCGCAGCTATCGGTTGTCGAGCGCGTGACGATCGCCTTCCTCGACCACTACCTCAAGCGCAGCGGCGCGGCGCTGACGCGAATGGCGCGAGCCGCGACCGTGCCGGGAGTCGCGTCGCTCGACGCCCATCCGTAACCGGGCCAGATCTGGCCAGGACAACGCCGCCATCGGTCAGATCCTGTCGTCATAGTTGGCGCGGTGAGCTACGACCTCACGATTGTCCAGGCGCGCCGAGAGCGGGCGCGGCGGCGGCGACGCAACAGGGTCCAGCTCCTGCTCGCAATCGTGACGGTCGTGCTCGCCGGCGCTGCGGTGGCGCTCGCCGTCAGCGGTTCCTCCACGCGGGCCCACGCGAAGGCGAACGCGAACGTCGCAGTCAGCGCCTGGCCGGCACCGCACTTCTCGTTCAAGGCAGGCTCGCAGATCGCCCGCGAGCTCCGGGCGCTCCGCCGGCTGGCGTCGTATGGCCGGCCGATCTACTGCGGTGGCCGCCGCGGGCGGTTGGTCGCGCTGACCTTCGACGACGGGCCCGGGGTGTACACGCGACTCGCCCTGCGCGAGCTCAGACAGTCGCATCTGCACGCGACCTTCTTCCTGGTCGGCAAGGAGATTGCCGCCTTTCCCAGGCTCGCGCCGCTGGAGCGACCGTTCGGCGCGTTTGGCGACCATACGATGACCCACCCCTTCCTCCCGGCCCTCTCGCGCGCGGCGACGGTCGAGCAAATCGTCGCCGCCCGCAACCTGATCGAGCGGACGGTGCGCGAGCCGGTCGTCCTATTCCGTCCGCCGTACGAGGGCCGGTCCCCCGGGATCGACGCCCAGGTGAGGCGATTGGGGATGGTCGAGGTGCTGTGGGACGTCGACAGCGCCGACTCTCTCGGCGCAAGCTACGCGGGGATCGAGCGCAACGTGATCAGGGGTCTGACGCCTGGGTCGATCATCCTCATGCACGAGAACCGCGGCCAGACGATCCGCGCGCTGCGGACGATCTTCGCCGCGATCAAGCGCCGCCACCTCCACGCCGTGACCGTGCCCCAGCTCCTCGCGAACGACCCGCCCACCCTCCGCCAGCTCCGCGCCGGCTACAGCGGGTGCCCGGTCCAGGACGCGCGCGGGTCGGGCAGCTGAATAGTGTTGGCTAGCACACCCTGAGAGAGGAGCCAGCCGCCGTGAAGATCCGCGCCGCCGTGCTCGAGCGCTTCGCCGAGCCGCTGAACGTGACCGAGGTCGACCTCGATGAGCCGCGGGCGGGCGAGGTGCTCGTCCGGCTCGAGGCGTGTGGCGTGTGCCACACCGACATGTACACGGCCTCCGGCGTCGATCCCTCCGGGTACGCGCCGACCGTGCTCGGGCACGAGGGGTGCGGGATCGTCGAACGGGTCGGCGCCGGGGTCTCGAGCCTCTCCCCCGGGGACCGCGTGGTAACCCTGTTCTCGCCCCAGTGCCGCGAGTGCGTCCACTGTTTGAGCCCCAAGACGAACCTCTGCCTGGCCATCCGCGAGCAGCAGAACCTCGGCTACCTGCCGGACGGAACCACACGGCTGGCCCGAGACGGCGAGCCGATCCGCCACTTCATGGGGACCAGCACGTTCGCCGAGTACACGGTGATGCCGGAGATCGCGCTGGCCAAGGTCTCGCCCGAGGCGCCGGCAGACCGCGCGGCGTTGTTCGCCTGCGGGCTGTCCACCGGGCTCGGAGCGGCGATCAACACGGCGAAGGTCGAGCCCGGGTCCACTTGTGTCGTGTTCGGCGCCGGGATGGTCGGGCTGGGGGCGGTCGCCGGCTGCCGCCTGCAGGGCGCCGAGCGGATCATCTGCGTCGACATGTCCGACGATCGGCTGGCGCTGGCGCGCGGGCAGGGAGCGACCGACACGTGGACCGGCGGACCCGATGTCGTGCAGCGCGTGCTCGATGAGACGGGCGGGTTCGGCGCCGACTACACGTTCGAGGCCACGGGGCTTGTCGAGGTGATGCGCCAAGCGGTCGAATCGGCGCGGATGGGCTGGGGCCTGTGCACCGTCGCCGGGGTGGCCGGCAAGGGCGAGACGCTCGACATCGTCCCGCGATATCTGATCACCGGCCGGCGAGTGTGCGGCTCATCGTTCGGCGGCGTGAAAGGTCGTGATCAGGTGCCCGAGCTCGTGCAGCTCTACCTCGACGGCAAGCTCGACGTCGACCCGTTCATCTCGCACCGGATCTCACTCGAGGAGGTCAACCACGGTTTCGAGCTGATGGAGCGCCAAGACGGGATCCGCAGCGTGATCACGTTTACCTGACCCCCGTCAGGCCGGCGCGGGTTAAGAGTTGCCGGGCAGGTCCGTGGTCAGCCCGGCGTGCTCGTCGCGCGCCGTCTCGAGCACGTCGTCGAGCCGGCGCGTTCGCAGGCCGAGCTCGAGCAACTGCTGGACCACCGTCCTGACCGGGAGCACGGCCGCCACCCACCTCGGCGCCACCACGTGCCGAGAGCGGCGCTCGATCCCGCGCTCGATCGCGTCGATCCCGGCTTTGAGCGGCGCAACGTGGCCCAGCGGTCCCGTCCCCGCCTGGAGCTTGCGCGCGGCCTCGGTCCCGAATCCGCGCCGGGTCATGTCGGTGTCGAGCTCGGCGAAGTAGGCGACACCGACGCGGGCGCCGCTGGGGCGCAGCTCGACACGGAGCACGTCGCCGAGCGCCTCGACCCCGGCCTTGGCGGCGCAGTACGCGCCGAGCAGCGGCGGGTGCACGGCGGCGGCCAGCGAGCTGATGGCGAGCGCGTACCCGCGCTTATGGGCGATGTGGGGCCCCGCCGCCCGCAACGTGTAGTAGACGCCGAGTAGGTTGACGGCGATCGTCCGCTCGAAGATCTCCGGGTCGCCGCCGACCAGTGGCAGCTGCGCCGCGACGCCGGCGTTCGCGACGATCACATCGAGCCCACCGAGGTGGCCGACGGCCGCTTGGACCGCGTTCTCGACCTCGCGCCCGGTTGCGGACGTCGCAAGGGATGGCGAGCGCGTCGCACTCGGCGGCGGTCCGCTCGAGCTGCTCGGGTTCGATCCCCGCGAGCGCGAGCCTCGCGCCGCGCTGATGGAGCCGCTGCGCCGTCGCCGCGCCGATCCCACGCGCGGCGCCGGTGATCAGCACCCGTCTGCCCTCGAGTCCGCTCATCGGCGCGAGGCTAGTCGAACGATCTTCGGGACGCCCCGAGCGCCGAACTCGTCGGGCGCCACCCGCAGGCTGTTGAGCGTCATCGCGAGCATCTCGTAGTGGCCGACGAGCATGCACAGCTCGATCAGCTCGACTTCGCTGAGCTGCTCGGTCAGCTGCGCCCACAGCTGGTCAGACAGCTCACGCGCGTGGTGGAGCTCGTCGGCTGCCCGGAGCAGAAGCTGCTGGCGGTCGGTGAACTGCGTCGAGCCGGACGCGTCGTCGGCGCGGATCGCCTCCACCTGTGCCTCGGTCAGCCCCGCCGCCGGGCCCAGCCGCTCGTGGTGGCGCCACTCGTATTCCGAGCCGCAGTTGTGCGCCACCCGCAGAATCACCAGCTCGGAGTCGATCCGCGGCAGCTTCCCGCCCGGCATCAACGCTCCCGCGAACCGCAGCCACGGCCGGAACAGGCGGCGGTGACGGGCCAGCGTGGTGAACAGATTCGGCGGCCGCCGGGTCCCGCCGGCCAGGCGGAGCACCTGCGCGATCAGAGCGTTGACGGTGCCGATCTGGGCTCTGCTGCCCGGGGCGATCCGGGGCGTCGCGGTCATTGGCCGATCCTCGCGGTCGCCGTGTACACCTTCGTGCCGCCGTCCAGCGCGGCCTGCGCCGTGTACTCCTGGGCGGAATTGGCCGGGCCGAGCACGAGGTGGATGGTCAGGCGGCGGTTCGCGCCGGCGCGTTCCGTCGTCACGGTCGTCCCGTCGTGGTCTGAGATCGTGATCCGGTATTCGGTGTGGCGCTTGTAGCGGGCGGGTGTCGTCACCGTCGCGGTGCCGCTTCCGGCGAGCATGAAACCGCCGGCGCTCGCCCCGGAGAGCGTGCTCAGCTCATCCGCGGTGCGGTGGATCGCGACCCGCCACCCGAAGATCGAATACATGGGCGCCGCCGTCGTGTAAGAGACGGGGCTGGGCGCCGGCAGCGGGTGGGCGAAGTCGTTCATGATCGGGTCGATGCTCCAGCTCAGGTCGCGCGCCCAGTAGGGCCAGCTGTGGGTCCCGGGGCCATAGGCGTCGTAGAGGCTCGGGATCCCCAGCGCCTGTAGGCGGTCGTGGAACAGCTGCGTCAGCTGGGCGACGCCGCCCTCGATCACCGATCCACCCGGGTTGAGGCCGTGGTCGAGCGGGCCGGGGAGGCCGTTGCCCGTGTACATGAACAGGTTCATCCCGCGCAGGTTGCCGGCCAGCGTCGTGGGGTCGTGGGCGTGCCAGTTGAGCTCCTCGGTCACCGGATCGCCGAACATCGAGAACGGCGGCTCGCCGTCGAGCCCGACAGCGGTCGCCTCGATCACCGGCTCGGCGAGCGCCTGCGCCTGGCGTCGTAGGCGATGTCGGGGGCTCCGCTGTACGAGAGCGCGGTCTCGAACAGTCGGGGTGCCGCGCGGCATAGCTCATCGAGCAGAAGCCGCCCTGCGACAGGCCGGCGATCGCGCGGCCGGCTCGGTTGGCAACCGTGCGCAGGTTGTGGTCGACCCATGGGATCAGCTGGTCGATGTGGAACGTTTCCCAGCGGTATTTGCCGCTCGGCCAGTTCGTGCACCAGCCGCCGCCGTCGCCGTTGAGCGAAATGTCGGGCATCACCACGATCAGCGGCTTACCGGCGGTCGTCTCCTCGGCGTTGCCCATCGTCGTCCAGTCCGAGGCATGACCGCTGGTTCCGTCGAACAAGTAGAGAACGGGGTAGCGCGTGCGGGGGTGCGAGCCGTAGCCGGTCGGCAGCAGGATGCGGACGTTCGCGGGTCCCGGAAGCGCGGTCGTCGTAACCGTGAGCGCGATCAACCGCGAGTCGAGCGCCTGCTGCGACACGACGTGCAGGCCGTGCCCATCCGTCAGCTGCGGCGTCGCGGCTTGCGCGGCGGCCGGCACCGCAAGAGCGACCAGGAGCGGGACAAGCCTCCTCATCGCTGCCCGAGCCTCAGCCGTCGGGCCAGGTCGATCAGCGGAACCCGCAGATCCGGGAGTTCGTCGGCACGGCCGGCGCCGATCCGGGCCGTGACCAGCGAGCTGACCGCCGCAACGAGCGCCTCGCAGGCGAACCGGTCGTCCTGCGCGCCAGGCTCGATCGAGAGCGCATCGGCCATCAGGTCGACGAACCGCTGCTGGAGGTCAATCCGGCGCGCGATCGCGGCATCGCCGGCACCGTAGGCGTCGATCAGGAACGCCTTCGCGTACGCGGGCGCGGCGGCGAGCGTGGCGAGATATGCCGTGAGCGTGTGGTCGAGCCGCTCGATCGGGTCCGCGGCTGGGGTCTCGAGCGCGGCGCCGAGAAACGCGATCATCCCGTCCGCGCCGGCATCGAGCGCCGCGAGGAAGGCCTCCTCCTTGTCCGCGAACTGCTCGTAGAACGTCTCGCGCGAGACGCCGGCGCGCTTGATCACATCGGCGACGGTCATGCTCGCGAAACCGTGCTCGGCGACGGATGCGGCGACGGCCGCCAGCATCCTCCCCCGCTGGGACGCCCGCACCTGGTCTCGGCTCAACCCGTGCCGCCCGCGCGGGAGCTGCTGGACGTCAGTCATCGGGTGAGATCTTAGCGAACATCGGTGTTCGCTAAGCGTACTAATCGTGGCGGTCATTACCTCCCGCGTAATCGACGCGCCGCGGCGGCGGTGGGACCGTGGCCGCATGACAACCAAAGAGCTGACAACCACCACAGCGGCGGCGGCGTCGCCTGCGTCGCTGGTCGCGCGCGCTCAAACGAGCCGCTGGGCGCCGCTTCCGATCGTCCTCACGGGCACGTTCATGGTCGTGCTCGACTTCTTCATCGTCAACGTCGCGCTGCCGTCGATCCAGTCGAGCCTGCACGCCTCGGCCGGGTCGATCGAATTCGTGACCGCGGGGTACGCGCTGACCTCGGCGGTGTTCCTGATCTGCGGCGCACGCCTCGGCGATCGGCTTGGCCGGCGCCGGATCTTCTCCGCAGGGCTCGCGCTATTCACGCTCGCCTCGGCGGCGTGCGGTGCATCCTCGAGCGCAACCCTGCTGGTCGCCTCGCGGCTCGTCCAGGGAGTCGCCGGCGCGATGCTGATGCCAAACGTGCTCTCGATCATCGGCGTCCACTACGCGGGGGCGGATCGCGCCAAGGCGCTGTCGATGTACGGGATGGCGATGGGTCTGGCCGCGGTCTCGGGCCAGCTGATCGGCGGCCTGCTCGTGCAGTGGGATCCCGCCGGCCTGAGCTGGCGCAGCTGCTTCTTGATCAACGTGCCGATCGGGCTGATCGGTCTGGCGCTCGCGCCGAAGCTGGTGCCAGAGTCGCGCGAGCGGCGCGCAAGCCGGATCGACTGGGTCGGGACCGCGCTCGTCACCACCGGCCTGACAGCGATCGTGTTCCCGCTGGTCGAGGGCCGCCAGCACGGTTGGCCGCTGTGGACGTGGCTGTCGCTCTCCGCGGCGCCCGTGATCCTCGCGGGCTTCGTGTGGCAGCAGCGACGGCTGACCGCCCGCGCCGGCGCGCCGCTGCTCGACCTGAGCCTGTTCAAGCATCGCGCGTTCAGCGCGGGGCTGATCGCGCAGGCCGTGTTCTGGTCCGGGCAGGCGTCCTTCTTCCTCGTGCTCGCGCTTTACCTGCAGGCGGGCCGTGGGATGAGCGCTCTCGGAGCCGGGCTCGTGTTCACGATCCTCGCGTCGTCGTACCTGGTTGCGTCCGCGCGCGCTGCCGAGCTGGCCGTCAAGCACGGCCGGCGCGTGCTGACCATCGGCGCGCTGACGCTGGCGGCGGGTCACGGTGTGCTGCTGGCCGCGGTCGCGGCGGTCGGCGTCGGCGGCTCGGTGTTCGCACTCGCGCCGGGCCTGTTGCTGATCGGCGCCGGGATGGGACTGGGGATCGCGCCGCTGGCGACGACCATCATGTCGGCGATGCGGCCAGACCAGGCCGGCGCCGCGTCGGGCGCGCTGTCGACGTTCCAGAACGTCGGCAACGCGATCGGCGTGGCGGTGATCGGGGTCGTCTTCTTCGGCGCGCTCCATTCCGGATTCGCAACCGCGCTGGAGCTGTCCGAGGCGACGCTCGGCGCGACCCTGCTCTCCGTCGCGGTCCTGACCCGGATGCTCCCCAGGGCGACGGTACGCTCATGACCATGACCGTCGAAGCGCCCGGTGTCGGGCCGATCCTCCGCGATTGGCGACAGCGCCGGCGGCTCAGCCAGCTCGACCTCGCGCTCGAGGCCGGCATCTCGACCAGGCATCTCAGCTTCGTCGAGACGGGCCGCTCGAAGCCGAGCGCCGACATGGTGCTGCACCTCGCCGAGCAGCTCGAGGTTCCGCTCCGCGATCGCAACGCACTGCTGCTCGCCGCTGGGTACGCGCCGCGGTACGGGGCACGGTCGCTCGATGACCCCGAGATGGTTCACATCCGCGAGGCGCTCGGGCGGGTGCTCGACGGGCACGAGCCGTTCCCGGCGCTGGCGGTCGACCGGTACTGGAACCTCGTCGCGTCGAACGCGGCGCTCGGCGTGCTGCTCGACGGCGTCGCCGACGAGCTGCTGATGCCGCCGGCGAACGCGCTCCGGATCGCGCTGCACCCCGAGGGGATGCGGTCACGGGTGCTGAACTTCCCGGCGTGGCGGGCGGACCTGCTGGTCCGGCTCGAGCGGGCGGTGGCGAGCACGGCGGACCCGCAGCTCCTCGAGCTCCAGCAGGAGATGCTGGCCTACCCCGGTCCCCCGGCCCCCGAGCACGTCCCCCCGGGCCGCGACGTGATGTTCGGGCTCAAGCTCGCCGCTCCCGGCGACGGTCGCGAGCTGTCGTTCTTCTCGACCATCACTACCTTCGGCACGCCGTTCGACATCACCGTCTCCGAGATCGCGATCGAGGCGTTCTTCCCCGCCAACGAGGACACCGCCGCGGCGCTCGCGGCCGGCTGATCTCAGCGCCGGCGCGCTGCCGGTTCGAGCCCTGGATTCGGCCAGCCGCCGTCCGCGGGATTGATGTTGACACCCGGCGGGACGATCTCATCGATCCGGTCGAGAACGTCGTCGGACAGCGTGACATCGGCGGCGCTGAGCTGCGACTCGAGGTGCTCCATCGTCCGCGGGCCGATGATCGCCGCGGTCACCGCCGGGTGACGTATCACAAACGCAATCGCCATCTCGATCAGCGTGATCCCCGCCTCATCGGCGAGCTTGCCGAGCGCGTCGGCGGCCTCGAGCTTGCGCTGATTGTCGGGCAGCGACAGGTCATAGCGGGAAGCGAGCATCGCCGAGCGGCGCGATGTGAGCGTGTCCTTGTCCGCGTCGAGTCGCCACTTGCCAGACAGCCAGCCACCTGCGAGCGGACTCCATGGGATCACGCCCATGCCGTGCCGCCGGCATGTGGGCAGCACGTCAGCCTCGATTCCGCGGATCAGCATCGAATACGGCGGCTGCTCGGTGCGGAACCGCTCACGGCCACGCGTTCGGGCGACCCACTGGGCCTCAACGATCTGCGACGCGGGGAACGTCGAAGAGCCGATGTAGCGGACCTTGCCCTGGTGGACCAGGTCGCTCAGCGCGCCGAGCGTGTCATCGATGTCGGTGTCGGCCTCGGGCCGGTGGATCTGGTAGAGGTCGATCCAATCGGTCTTGAGCCGGCGCAGGCTGTTCTCGACCTCCCTGATGATCCACCGGCGCGAGTTGCCGAACTGGTTCGGATCATCGCCCATCGTCCCGTGCACCTTGGTGGCAAGGATCACGTTGTCGCGCTTGCCGTTCTGAAGCGCCTTACCCACGATCTCTTCTGACTCGCCGCGGCTGTACACATCGGCCGTGTCGACGAAGTTGATTCCCGCGTCGAGCGCGCGGTGGATGATCCGGATCGAGTCGTCGTGGTCGGTGTTGCCCCAGCCGCCGAACATCATCGCGCCGAGGCAGAGCGGGCTCACCTTCACACCGGTGCTGCCGAGCGCTCGTAGCTCCATCCGCTAAAGGTTAGGGAACGCGGATCAGTGGCTGACCGCGGCGGCGGCGAGCTCTGACACGAGCTTGTCCTCGTAGAACCGCTCGAGCGCGAACGGCGCGATCAGATCCGGCGTGCGGCCGGTGTGCACCAGCTCCGCCAGCGTCTTGCCGACGATCGGCGCGGCCTTGAAACCGTATGTGCCCCAGCCCGCGCTGACGTGGAAGTTGTCGACCTCGGTCTTGCCCAGGATCGGGCTGTAGTCGGGGCTGAGGTCGCACAATCCGGCCCACGCTCGGAGCAGGCGGGCGTGCTCCAGCTGCGGGAACAGCTCGAGCGTGTGGCGGGTCAGGTCCTGGAGGAAGTTCAGCGTCCCCTGCATCCTGTACGTCGTCCACGGCTCGATCTCCGAGCCCATCACGAACTCGCCCCGATCGGACTGCGAGATGTACACGTGCATCTGCGAGGAAACGATCACGACGTCGAGCAGAGGCTTGACCGGCTCGGTCACACACGCCTGCAAAATGTGGGTGGTGATGGGCAGCGGCACGTCGGCCATGTCACACACCAGCGTGCTCCACCCCGCGGTGGCGCTGATGACCTGGCCGGCCTTGATCGTGCCGCGATTGGTGTGGACGGCGGTGACACTGCCGTTCTGGCGGTGCAAGCCGGTGACCTCCGTGTAGGGGTGAATCTCCACGCCCGCGCGGTCGGCCCCGCGCGCGTAGCCCCACACCACCGCGTCGTGGCGGATGATCCCCCCCGGCGGGTGGTAGAGCGCACCGTAGATCGGATACGTGACGTCGGGCGATACGTTCAGCTCGGGACACAGCCGCTTGACCTCGTCGGCGCCGACGAGCTGCGAATCGATCCCATGCAGCTTGTTGACCTCGGCGCGGTTGGCCATCACGAACATCGCTCGGTCGGAGTGCGCGAGCGTCAGGTGGCCGCACTGCGAGAACAGCAGGTTGAAGTCGAGCTCCTTGGACAGCTGCTCGTACAGCTTCACGCTCGCGTCGTAGAACCGCGCGCCCTCGGGGGTCTTGTAGTTCGAGCGCAGGATCGTCGTGTTGCGCCCCGCGGCACCCGACCCGATATAGCTCTTCTCGAGCACAGCGACGTTCTTGACCCCGAGCTTTCCGAGGTAGTACGCGGTCGCCAGGCCGTGGGCGCCGCCGCCGACGATCACGACGTCGTAGGAATCCTTCAGCTCCCCGCGCTTTCGCCACATCCGGCCCGGTCGGAAGATCTCACGCAACGGGACCACCCCCAAGGTGCTCGGCGGCGTCCGCGACGACCTCCCACAGGTACCCGCCGAGCGCGGCGCCGACCATGATCAGCAGCTCGTCCTCGCGGGTCTTGAGCAGATAGCCCGGAGTCCGCGCGATTGAGCCCGGGCGAAACCCCTTAACCGGAGTGGTTTGCGGGCGGACGTCAATCGCGCAGAAGCGCGCCAGCAGCTCATTGGCCAGCGGCCCGATCAGGCGCAGCGCGGCGAGGGCGGCGGTGAGGTCGACGACCTTGTTGTCGCTTGCCGCGGCTGCCGCGCGCGCGGACCGGTCGCCCAGCAGCAGTGTCCGGGTGGGAGTCACCGGGCACCACCAGTTCCCGTCGATCAGGCTCGCCTGGCCAAGCTTCAGCGCGTGCGGCGGAACGCCGTTGAGCTCCAACTTCACAAGGTGCGAGCCGTCGGCGAACCCCACCGTATGCGAGTAGTTCCCTCCGCCGTCATACGAGGTCGCCACTTCGAACCCGTCCACGTTTTCAAACCGTGCTCCCGCCTTGGCGGCGAGGTGGTGCATGGGGCTGCGAGCGGGCGCGCCGGTCGCGTCCGGGGTCAGGAAGCCGAGCGCACTCACGAGCGCAGCACCTCGCCGTCGGGGTCGTAGAACGGTTGCGTGATCACCGAGCCGGTGGTGCGGCTGCCGTTATCGGCGATGGTGATGGTCGCTCCGTCCGCGGCGAGCGAGGCGGGCACCCAGGCCATCCCGATCACCTTGTCGAGCTGGCGCGAGCGCCGCGCGCTCGTGACCTGGCCCGCGGCCTTGCCGTGGCTGTCGAGCACGACCGCGCCCTCGGTGGGAACGCGGCCGTTGGCGAGCGTGAAGCCCACAAGCGCGGTCTCGACCGGCTGCTCGGCTGCCCGGGCCAGCGCCCACTTGCCGATGAATTCCTCGTCCTTGTCGAGCTTCACCGCCCACGACATCGCCGCTCCGTAGGGAGTCGACTCCGAATCGGTGTCCTGACCGACGATGATGTGCTGCTTCTGCAGCCGCAGGATCCGTTGCGGCTCGAGCCCGAACGGGCGGATCCCGTCAGCTTGGCCCGCCTCCAGCAGCGCGTTCCAAACGTGCTCGCCGTACACCGACGGGAAGTGGATCTCGTAGCCGAGCTCGCCCACGAACCCGATCCGCAGGATCAGCGCGGTCACTCCCGCGACCAGTCCCGGTTTGGCGTCCAGATAGGTGAACGCATCGGCGCTCGTGTCGATGTCGGTCACTCGGCTGAGGATCTCTCGCGCGCGCGGGCCGGCGAGGTTGATGGCACTCAGCGCCTGCGTGATGTCGGTGAGCCGCACATCGAGCCGCCAATCGGCGAGCCACCAGCTGAACCACTGCTCGACTGCGCCCGCGCCGCTCGAGGTCGTGGTCACGTAGAAGGTCTCATCGTCGAGCCGGCCGATCGTCCCGTCGTCCATGATCCGTCCGGCGTCGCTGGTCAGCACTCCGTATCGGACCCGCCCGGGCTTCAACGTCGAGAGCCGGTTCGGGTACAGGCGGTCGAGGAACTCACCGGCATCGGGCCCCTGGACGAGCAGTTTGCCGAGGGTCGAGACGTCGATCAGGCCTGCGGACAGGTGAACGGCGAGCGCCTCGCCCTCTGGATCGCCGTAGTCGTACGCGCGGCGCCAGTCGCCCGCCCATTCGATTCGCGCCCCGAGCGCCTCGTGGCACGCGTGGATCGACGATCGCTTCGACGGCTCGATCGGACGTCCCGCGAGGGCGCCCATCGGGACCGTTGACCATGGCGGCCGCGCGGTGGGCGTACCGACCTCCTCCAGCGTCTGACCGGTCTCCTCGGCCATCAGTCGGATCGAGGGCAGCGCACACATCCGTCCCTGACAGGGACCCATCGTCACCGTTGTGAACCGCTTGCAGAGCTCGATCGAGTCGTAGCCCTCCTCGACGCCGCGGTGGATGTCCTTGGCACTGACGTCCTCGCAGAAGCACGCGAACGCCTTGCCGCGCTCGGTCGTCTCACCCTTGGCCCGCGGGACCGCGACCGGGGGGTTCGGACAACCGACGATCTGCTGGACGAGGTCGTGCTCGCGCCCGGCCGTACCGCGCTTTCCCAGACCGAGCGCCGCCGCGGCCTTGAGCCCGGCCAGCTCGCCTGATGCGCGCGCGACGGTGTGAGCGCCCTCGCCCGCTACCTGGCCCGCGATGTGGATCCCGGCCGGCAGCTCGGTGAGCCGGAAGTGTCCGAGCTCCGAGTCGTAGGCGGTCTTGGCCCCGGCCTGGGCGATCAGCGAGCTCGCGGGGGCGTCGCCCCCCGAGACGAGGAGCAGGTCGCAGCTCAGATTCCGAGGGGCGTCCTGTCCGTCCGCCGGTGCCAGCACCGCGCCCGTCAGGACCGTGCGGCCACTCGCCGCGACTACCGTCCAGCCCGTTAGCAACTCGATCGCCTGATTGGCCAGGCGTTCGGCCGCAGGCGATCGCGTCGGCCGCAGATCGGCGACGGCGACGATCTCGATTCCCGCCTGCGCGAGCGCGAGCGCAGCCCACACCCCACGGTCCGAAACCGTCGCGATCACCGCACGATCACCCGGCTTGACGCCGTACAGCGCCGCCAGCCGGCGGGCGCCACTCGACAGCATCACGCCGGGAATGTCATTGCCAGGGAAGACCAGCGGCTGCTCGATCGCGCCCGTTGCGTAAACGTGCTGTCGGGCCCGGATCTGGTGCAGCGTGTCGCCCTGCCACACTGGTACAAGGCCGTCGAAATGGCCGAGCGCCGGCGCGTTGCTCAGCACCTCGACGCCGGCCTCACGGACCCTCGCGGCGAGTTCGCGGGCGGGTTCGTGCCCGCCCTCCCAGAGCAGCCGCCCACCCGGCTCGGGTCCCTCATCGACGAGCACGACGTCGGCGCCCAGCTCGGCCGCCGCAAGGGCTGCGGCGAGCCCGGCGTGGCCGCCGCCTACGACGAGCACGTCAGCGTGGCGACGGCGGTATTCGGTCCGCCACGTCCGCTCGTCCTGGTGTTTTGGCAGCTTGCCGAGGCCGGCGGCGTTGCGGAGCACCTTCTCGTAAAGAGGCCATGCCTTCCGCGGCCTGATGAACGTCTTGTAGTAGAAGCCAGGCGGGGTGAAGGGGCCGCCGACCGCGTCGGTGACCGCCATGAAATCGTGCTCGAGGCTGGGGCTCGCGTTCATGTGCGTGACGGCGAGGCCGGCCTTGACCGGCTCCGTGCAGGCACGAATCCCCGGCGCGCCGTCGACGGCCACCAGGCAGTTGGGACAGTTGCCGGCACAGCACATCAGCCCGCGCCGACGGTGGTACTTAAAGCTGCGGCTGAACGTGCGCCGGCCGGCCGCATACAGCGCCGACCCGATCGTGTCGCCCTCGAGCGCCGCTATCTCGCGACCATCGAAGGTGAACGTGACCGTGCGGTCGCGATCTATTCGCTCGGAGGTGGTGCGCTCGAGCCGCTCGCTCACGTGGTCATCCCCGGTTCGAGCGGGCGGCTCCCGCCCGCCTCTGACTCGGCGGCCTGGCCGAACTCCCCCGGCAGCCCAACCCGCAGCACCTCGTTCGTCCGCGTGTCACGCTCGGCCTGGAACCAGGTTCGGCATCCCGACCGGTGGTACCACCACTCCCGCTGCACGCCCGCGACGTTGCGGCGGAAGTAGTTGTACTGGTTGAGCTCGCGGAACGAAGGAGTCCGCTTCGGACGCTCGGAGACTTCGCCCCCGAAGGCGAAGTCCGCGACCTCGCGCACGCCACAGTGGGGACACTCGAGGAGAAACGACATCGATCCCGGATCCTAGACACACCTCGCGTGTGGCGCAATACTATTGCCTATGGCGCAACGGCAGACCAGAGCCCGGCCGGTCGCGTCAGTGGCGCGCGCGCTCTCTCTGCTCGACGAGCTCAGCGACAGCGACGAGGGACTCGGCGTCAACGAGCTGGCGCGACGGATCGGGGTGAACGCGTCGACCGCATCGCGCCTGCTGGCCACGCTCGAAGGGTTCGGCCTGGTTCAGCGTGGTGGACAGGGGCCCTACCGCCTGGGACTTACTCTGGTGACGCTCGCCGAGCGGGTGATCACACGGCTCGACCTCGGCGCCCTGGCCCGTCCGGTGCTGGTCGAGCTGATGGAGGTGACGGGCGAAACCGCGACGTTGTCGCTCCCGGGCGAGCGCGAGGCAATTACCGTGGACTCGGTTCCGTCGCGCTCGAGTGTTGTCTCGATGGCCCGGCTCGGCCGCCCGAGCGTCTCGCACGCAACCGCGGTCGGGAAGGTGATGCTGGCCTTCGGCGGCTCCGCCCTGCCGCGCGAGCGCGACCTCGTAGCTCTGACCGACCGCACGATCACGGATCGCTTGGTGCTCGAAGCCGCGATCGAGGAGGTCCGCGACCGCGGATACGCGACCGTGTTCGGCGAGCGCGAGCGCGACGTCCACGCGATCGCCGCACCCGTCTGGGGGCGGTCCGGCGAGCTCGCGGCCATCCTCGGTATCCAGGGGCCGGCGGCGCGGCTCGAGGACCCGACCCGAGTGCTCGCCCCGTTGCTCGAGGGCGCATCGGCGCTCAGCCGGGCGCTCGGTGGCGGCCGCTGACCAGCGCCCGCCGCCCGACGGCATAACCCGTCCCGCGCTTCGGGCGGCCCCGGAATCAGTGTCAGAATGGCCGCCGATGGGGACGTCGACGCGCAACTCTCCGACGAGCCGGCCATCGCTGGTTGACAGCGCCGAGCAGGCGCTGCGCAACTGGCTTGCCCCCGGCCGGCACCGGCCGGGCGACCGGCTGCCGCCGGAACAAGAGGTCGCCGGGATGCTCGGCATCTCGCGCGGGACGTTGCGAACGGCATTGCAGCGGCTCCAGGACTCGGGCGAGATCGTTCGCCGCCAGGGCAGCGGCACGTTCGTCGGCCGCGTGGCGGTGCCGACGCAGCTCGACGAACGGCTGGAACGGCTCGAGCCGTACTCGTCGCTCGCCAAGCGCCGCGGGGTGGCATTGACGGCCAGGAAGCTGCAGATCGAGCAGCGCCCGGTCGGCCGTGAGGTCGGCGAGCTGCTGTCGCTCGACCCGGCCACGGCGTTGACGACGATCTCCCGCGTGCTCGTGGCCGACGACAGTCCCGCCGCGGTTATGTTCGACGTCGTCCACCCGTCCGTGGAGCTCCCGGGCACAGCCAAACTCGAACGCCGGCTCGAGTCGGGCCAGATGGTGCTCGACATCCTGATCGAACTCGGGATCGCCGTGGCCTTCGCGCGCACGCGCGTGACGCCGATCCTGGTGAGCCCGCGCGAGCACGTCGGCAAGGCGCTGGGCATGCGGCGCACGACCGCGGCACTCGAGCTCGAAGAGGTGGTCTACGCCTCCGGCGGGGACGACGCGGTGGCTTACTCGCGAGACCTCTTCGCCCCCGGCGCGCTCGACGTGCACGTGATGCGCTCGTTCGAGTCAAGCCAGCCCACGTCGATCGTGCCCCCGGCGGGCCGGCGCACCCGTCGGTCCTAGCTGACGTCGTGGGTATTGACGGTGCAGCCGGCACGGTCCTCCGAGTAGCGCTCGACTGGGAGCTGGGGCCAGCGCGGGCAGCGCTGCTGGTCCGCGGCGATGAGCGGCCGTTTGCGTTACTCGGGACCTGGGCGGACAGCCAAGCGGTGATCGGGTCAGAGCCGATCCGCGTCGCCGGCGCCGGCGAAGACCCGTTCGCGCTGCTCGAGGTAGACGGGGCGCTGGGCTCCGCCGCTGCTCCTGCTCCTGCTGGCACGGTCGGCGGCGGCTGGTTCGGCTACCTCGGCTACGAACTCGGCCCCCGGCTTGAGCCAGTCGGCGCGAGCCCTCCCGTGGCAACGACGCTTCCCCCCTTCGCGCTCGCGTTTTACGACAATGTGCTCCGCTTGGACGGCGAAGGGCAGTGGTGGTTCGAGGCCCTCTGGACCGCGGCCCGCGCCGGCGCGCTGGAACGACGGTTGAGCGCGCTGACCCGCCGCGCCTCCACCCCCCAACCCTTCAGCACCACCCCGTGGAAGTCCTCGCCCTCCCCCGCCGGCCACGGGCGCGCCGTGGCGGCCTGCCGCGAGCGGATCAAGGCCGGCGATCTGTTCCAGGCGAACATCTGTGTCCGGCTCGAGTCGCGCCTCGACGGCGATCCCCTCGACCTGTTCTCGCGCGCCGCCGCCGCCTTGCGGCCCGATCGGGCGGCATTCGTCGGCGGGCCTTGGGGGGCGGTGGCGAGCCTCTCACCCGAGCTGTTCCTGCAGCGACGGGGCCGCCGCGTTCTCAGCGCGCCGATCAAAGGGACGCGCGATGCGGACGGCCGCAACGAGCTTGAGTCCTCGCCCAAGGACCGAGCGGAAAACGTGATGATCGTCGACCTCGTCCGCAACGATCTCGGACGAGTGTGCGTGCCGGGGACCGTCGAGGTCTCCTCGCTGGCCCAGCCGCGGCCCCATACCGGCGTCTGGCACCTGGTATCGGAGGTCGCGGGGACACTGCGTGACGGGGTGGGCGACGGCGAGCTGATCCGCGCAGCTTTCCCGCCCGGATCGGTCACCGGCGCACCAAAGGTGGCCGCGATGAACGTGATCGCGGAGCTCGAGAGCACCGCCCGCGGCGTCTACACGGGAGCGATTGGCTTCGCCAGCCCGCTCGGCGGCCTCGAGTTGAACGTCGCCATCCGAACCTTCGAAATCTGCGGCGACACGGCGTGGCTGGGCGTCGGCGGCGGCATCGTCGCCGACTCGGACCCGTCCGGCGAGACGCGAGAGTGGCTGACAAAGGCGGCGCCGCTACTCGCGGCGATCGGTGCCGAGCTCGCCCCACCCAGTCGCGATGTGGACGGCCCCATGCCGGCGCGGACCGGTCCCCGGCCAGTGCCGCGACCCGACCCGTCAGCGGGGGTGTTCGAGACCATGCTCGTCGCTGATGGCATGCCGGTCGCGCTCGAGGGCCATCTGGCTCGGCTGGCGGGATCCGTCGGCTCGCTGTACGGGCGTGAGCTGCCGCCGGGCCTCGCCGAGCGACTGCTCGCCGCTGCCCACGACGCCGGGGACGCCCGGCTGCGCGTAAGCGTCGCGCCAGATCCGTTCCGCATCGGGCTCGAGCTAACGTCGCTCGCACCGCGGGCGACCCCGGTGAGACTCGTCCCGCGTACGGTCCCGGGAGGGCTCGGTGCCCACAAATGGATCGATCGACGATTGCTCGAGTCCCTCGCCGGCGACGCCGCGGGGAGCGAACCCCTTCTGTGCGACCTGGACGGGCTCGTGCTCGAGACGGCGCGGGCGAACGTGTTCTGTGTCGAGTCCGGTGGCCGGCTCCTGACGCCAGCGCTCGACGGCCGGATCCTGCCGGGCGTCACTCGCGCGCGCGTATTACGCGAGGCCAGGCGACTCGGACTGCAAGTCGTCGTCGCACCGCTGCCGCTCGCCCGGCTGGAGCGGGCCGAGGAGATCCTGGTTACCGGATCGCTGGGTGGGGTCGAGCCGGCGCACCTCGAGGGATGCGCGGGGGCGGCCCACCCCACCGTGGGCGCTCGCCTGGCCACGATGCTCGCGCCGGCGGCGCCGGCGGCGCCGGTCCCGGCGTAACCGCAGCCATCAGGCCGATCTGGCATCCTCGTCCGTCCCTGCGCCGGTGGGGACGCTACCCTGCCGCGCCGTGCCAACCGACAGGCCGATTCAAGGAGTGCATCGAATTGCTGACCGCCAACAGCCAAGCTCCGCGCGGAGTGAACCCGTGACTTCCGCCGCCGAGCAATCGCTGTCGCTCGACGACCTCGTCGCGCACCTGCGGCCCGAGGAGCGGGCACCGGCAAAGGCATTCTTCGAGGAGAACCCGCCCGGCGCCGGCGCGCCGGTCGCGGTCGTGATTCCGGCCTACAACGAGGCGCCGACCGTTCGAACGGTGATCGAGGGGATCCCGAATGAGCTCGCCGGCCAGCCGGTCGAGGTGATCGTCGTCAACGACGGCTCATCCGACGCGACGGTGGCCGAGGCCCGAGCCGCCGGCGCGCTCGTGTGCGACATCCCGGTGAACCGGGGACAGGGTCTGATCTTCATGCTCGGCTACTGGCTCGCGCGGACCCGAGGCGCCCAGGTGATCGCCACGACCGACGCCGACGGCCAGTACGACGAGACCGAGCTCGAGCGCCTGGTCGAGCCGATCATCAACGGCCGCGCCGACTTCGTCAACGGCTCCCGCCGCCTGGGCATCGAGCTCACAACGGACCCGATGCGCCACGCCGGCGTGATCTTCTTCGGATACCTGGTCAGCACCCTGATCGGTCAGAAGATCACCGATCCCGCCTGCGGGATCCGCGCGTTCAGCGCCGAACTCACGGGCAAGGTCAAGCTTCAGCAGACCCAGTACCAGACCTCCGAGATCCTGATCGCCTCGGCGATGAACGGCTTCCGCGTGATCGAGGTCCCGACGACGATGCGCGATCGGCCCGACGGCGCGACGCTGACCAAGAAGGGGCCGAACCTGCTTTACGGGATGCGGTTCGCGCGCGCGGTCCTCGGGACCTGGCGCAGGGAGCGGAAGGCCGCGCGGATGCGGCTGCGCTCCGAGAAGACCCAGTAGTCGTAGATCGCGAACTTCGCGAAGAACCAGAGGATCGTCACGCCGATGTAGACGCCGGTGACGATCAGCACACGTACGCCGTGGTGCGAGGGAATCGACTGCACCTCGGAGTTGGTCCACCCCGTGGCCAGGGACGTCGTGACCAGCACCAGGGCCGAGATTCCGATGTAGCCGACGATCTGGCGCGCGGGCGCGCGGCCGGTCTGCTGCCAGGCCCAGCGACGGTTGAGGATCCAGTTGGGGATCGCCCCGGCGATAAAGCCGGCGACCGAGCAGAGCGTGGTCGTGCTGCCGGCTACATAGAACAGCGCAAACGCCGCATTGCTCGCGATGAAGGCGATCACCGATCCGAGCGCGTACTTCGTGAACTTCGCCCACAAGTGAGTACGGGTCAGCCACATCCAGGCAGGATGTTTCACCGCGCGCTCCGTGGCCTTGGAGCGCAGCGCGACGTACCGCTCAGGCAGCATGACAGCTGATCGTATCGGCTCGGACCGTCAACGCAGCGTCAGGGGTACATAACCCTTCCGTTACCCCCCTGTTACCAGGGGTTCGCGATCCTCTCGGCTAGACGCCGGCGCGGGCCTCGTCCCGCGCCGGCGCACCAAACCAGGAGCGCGACGTAACGATGAGGGTGCTTGTGGTCGAGGACCACGCTCAGCTGGCCGCCACCGTCGCGACCGTACTTCGGCGCGAGGGCATGGCCGTTGACGTCGCGCTCGACGGCCGCGATGCGCTCACTCGCGCCTCGATCACGAACTACGACGTGGTCGTGCTCGACCGCGACCTCCCCGGCATGCACGGCGACGAGGTCTGCCGTTCGCTGATTGCCGACGGCGGCCGCAGCGCGGTGTTGATGCTCAGCGCGGCGGGCGCCCTGGAGGACCGTGTCGAGGGGCTCGAGATCGGCGCTGACGACTATCTGCCAAAGCCGTTTCACATCACTGAGCTAGTGGCGCGGATCCGCGCGCTCGGACGCCGCTCCGGCCCGGCGCTTCCCCCCACCCTCGTGCACGGAGACCTCAAGCTCGACGCCGGGCGCCGGCTCGTGACCCGCAGTGGAGAGCCGATCCCGCTGGGGCCGAAGGAGTTCGCCGTGCTCGAGGTGCTGCTCAGCGCGGGCGGGGCGGTCATGTCCACAGAGGAGATCCTGGAGCGCGCGTGGGACGACGCCGCCCACCCGTTCACCAACACCGTGCGGATGACCGTCAGCCGGCTGCGGGCCAAACTCGGGGACCCACCGATGATCGACACCGTCACTCCGGGATACCGGATCACGGACGTCGCGCACGGGACGACACTCGACGTGCGACCGCGCGACGGCGGCGGCCTCGAGGTCGGACTGCAGTTCCCCCCCGCGCCCACACCGGCACTCACCGCCGCGTCGGCTGGCTCGCCCGCGGTCCCGACCGCCTGAACTGGGTAATACTGCGGGCGCCGCATGTCGCACAACGGTCCCGCCCACCCAGCGGCCACTCCCCGCATGCTCGCGACCGTCACCCACGAC
Source organism: uncultured Solirubrobacterales bacterium (assembly GCA_963794825.1). Classification (GTDB taxonomy): domain Bacteria; phylum Actinomycetota; class Thermoleophilia; order Solirubrobacterales; family Solirubrobacteraceae; genus Palsa-465. The sequence continues at coordinate 197,029 of CAWCFB010000002.1, read as the reverse complement.
GGCCGCCGTGACGAGGTCGCCGTCGAGGAGCCGCTCGAGATCCGCGTCGACGGCGAGCCGCTCGCGGTGACGATGCGCACCCCGGGTCACGACGAGGAGCTCGCGCTCGGGTTCCTCTACGGCGAGGGGCTGATCGACGAGCCCCGGCACGCCGGACCGACGCCAGACTTCGCCAACAACACGATCGACGTCACCGGCCCGCTCACCCGCGACCAGACCCAGCGCCGGTTTTACACAACCTCGAGCTGTGGCGTGTGCGGCAAGGGCGCGCTCGACGAGGTCGCCGTCCACGCCCCCAGCGCCGCTCCAGGCCCCCGTGTCGCGCGCGCGATGCTCGCCTCCCTCCCCGATCGCCTCAGGCAGCCCGGATTCGAGCGCTCCGGCGGCCTCCACGCCACCGGACTGTTCACATCAGACGGAGAACTGGTCCTCGTGCGCGAGGACGTGGGCCGCCACAACGCGATGGACAAGGTGATCGGCGCCGCGCTCATCCAGGGCCTGCTGCCGCTGCGCAGCCACCTCCTCTGCGTCTCGGGGCGCCTCGCTTTCGAGCTCGTACAGAAGGCGGCCATCGCCGGCGCGCCGATCCTCGTCGGCGTCGGTGCACCCACCAGCCTCGCGATCGAGCTTGCCGCCGACCGCGACATGACCCTGGCCGGCTTCGCCCGCGGCGACTCGGTCAACGTCTACACGGGCGTGGAGCGGCTGTCGAAATGAAAATCCCGCGGGGTTTTGTCGATTTGACAGGCGGGCATGGTGCCGATATCGCGCGGACAACGATCGACCAGCTGCTCGAAGAGGCACGCGGCTCCCTGGTGCGGCTAGGGCCGGTGGAGGCGTGGCGCGCGATGCGGGTCGGGGCCTCGCTTATCGACATCCGCTCCGATACGCAACTCGCGCAGGACGGTGTCGTTCCCGGCGCGCTCGTGATACCGCGCAACGTGCTCGAGTGGCGACTAGACCCGGAGAGCGGGCACCGAGCCGCCGGCGCCCCCGGCCTCGACGAGCTCGTGATCCTGATGTGCGATGGCGGTTACCAGTCGAGTCTCGCCGCGCTCACGCTGCAGCGACTCGGGTTCGCGCGGGCGACCGATCTCGACGGCGGGTTTCAGTCCTGGCGGACGGCCGGTCTGCCGGTCATCGGCGGGGTGGCACCCGCCGAGGCCGCCCCCGCCGGCTCAAGCTAAGTGCCAGCGGCGCCGGAGCGCTGCTCCACGCTGTGGCACAAGTCGGCCCGGTGCGGTTGCGGGTTTGTACCTATTTGTCTATGCTCGCCGCGCGTCCGGTCCGGACGGCTCGACCCACGAGGAGAACGAAAATGAAGAGCAGTCTCGAGATTGCCCAGGACGCCGAGCTCATCCCGATCGACAAGGTGGCCGAGCGTGTCGGGCTACGCCCTGACGAGGTCGAGCCGTACGGTCGCTACAAGGCGAAGGTCTCGCTGAGCGTGCTCGACCGCCTCAAGGCGGTGCCCGACGCGAAGCTGATCTGCGTCACCGGGATGACGCCGACGAGGGCCGGGGAGGGCAAGACCACGACGCTCGTCGGGCTCACGCAGGGACTCGGGGTGATCGGCAAGAACCCGGTCGCGTGTCTGCGCGAGGCCTCCGTCGGTCCGGTCTTCGGAATCAAGGGCGGCGCCGCCGGCGGCGGCCTGACGCAGGTGGTGCCAATGGAGGATCTGAACCTCCACTTCACCGGCGACATCCACGCGATCGGCGCCGCGAACAATCTCCTCTCCGCGATGATCGACGCCTCGATCCTGCACGGCAACCCGCACAAGATCGACGCCTTGCGGATCCCCTGGCGGCGCGCGGTCGATATGAACGACCGGGCGCTGCGGCAGATCACGGTAGGGCTCGGCGGCCGAGCGAACGGTTACCCCCGCGAGACCGGTTTCGACATCACCGCCGCTTCCGAAGTGATGGCGATCATGGCGGTGTCGCGCGACCTTCAGGACTTGCGGCGCCGGATCGGGGCGATCACGGCCGCCTACTCCTTCGACGGCGGCCGGCCGATCAGCGCCGACGACCTCGGGGCCGCCGGGGCGATGACCGTACTGCTCAAGGATGCGCTCAAGCCGAACCTGGTGCAGACGCTCGAGGGCCAGCCGGTGCTGATGCACTGCGGGCCGTTCGCCAACATCGCCCACGGCAACAACTCGCTGGTCGCGGACCTGATCGGGATGAAGCTCGGCGACTACGTGGTCACCGAATCCGGCTTTGGCTCGGACATGGGGATGGAGAAGTTCTTCGACATCGTCTGCCGCTTCGGCAAGCTGACGCCCTCGGCCGCGGTGCTCGTCACCACCGCCCGCGCGATCAAGCACCACGGGGGGGTCGAGGACGACCCTCGAGTCGACCGGGCCGCGGGGCTCCAGGCGATCGAGGTCGGGATGGCGAACGTCCGCCGTCACCTCGGGATCATCAAGGCGTTCGGAGTGCCGGCCGTGGTGGCGGTGAACCGGCGCCCGGGCGACACCAACGAGGAGGTCGAACTGGTCAAGCGGCTGGCGCTGGAAGCTGGCGCGCTGGCCGCCGAGGTCAACGACGGGTTCATGAACGGCGGTGCCGGCGCCGCGGCTCTCGCCGAGGCCGTGGTCGAAGCGTGCGAGCAGCCGAACACCTTCCACCACCTGTACACCGACGAGACACCGATCCAAGACAAGATCGAGGCGGTCGCCAAGCAGGTGTATGGCGCCAAGGACGTGTTCTACTACCCGGCCGCCGAGGAGAAGCTCAGCCTGTTCACCAAGCAGGGCCTGAGCCACTTCCCGGTCTGCATGGCGAAAACCCATCTCTCGCTTTCGGCCGACGCGACGCTTCTGAATGCGCCTGAGAACTTCACGCTCCAGGTCCGCGACATCCGCGCGTACACGGGTGCGGGGTGGCTCGTCCCGCTGTGCGGCGACATCGTGCAGATGCCCGGACTGGGCAAGGCGCCGGCGGCGCTGAACATCGATATCGACGCCGAGGGCCGGACGGTCGGGCTGTTCTAACGATGTAGGGTCCGCGGCTGTGGCGCTGGCGGACGCACCGTTCACGGAATTGCTCGACGCGATCGCGGCGCGCACCCCGGCCCCGGGCGGTGGAGCCGCGGCAGCGCTGGCCGGCGCCACCGCGGCGGCGCTGACCGAGATGGCCGCGGCGTTCGCGCAAAAGCGGCGGCCGGATCCGAACGCCTCCCACATCTCCGAGCGCGTCGCCACCCTTCGCCACCGGTTGCTCGAGCTGGCCGACGAGGACGCGGCCGTCTACCGCGCCGTGCTCGAGGCGAGCGACCCCGGCGAGCGGAAGCGGGCGCTATCCGCCGCCGCCGACCCGCCACTCCGGATCACAACTGCGGCAGCCGAGATCGCCGAGCTGGCCTGCGCGATCGCCACCAGCCCTGGCAACGAGCAGCTACTCGGCGACGCGACCACCGCTGCCGTCCTCGCCGAGGGCGCGGCCCAAGCCGCGGCGCGGCTCGTGGAGTTGAACCTGATACGCCAGCCCGAGGATCTACGGCTCAGCGAGGTGCGCGAGCTGACCGAGCGCGCCGCCCTGGCCCGCAATGGGACGCTGAAACTAAAGCCCTAAGCCATCGCGGGCCGCAGCGACGAGGCCTCGCGGCCCGCTAGCCCTTGCGCCCGTAGTAATCGGCGTTGATCTGGATGTAGCTCTGCCATTCCTCGGGCAGCTGGTCCTCGGCGAAGCAGGCATCGACGGGGCATGCCTCGACGCACGCGTCGCAGTCGATGCACTCCTCGGGATCGATGTACAGTTGCTGCTCGTCGTCGAACCCGGCCTCGTCCTGCGTCGGGTGGATGCAGTCCACAGGGCACACCTCGACGCACGAGAGGTCTTTGGTGCCGATGCACGGCTCGGCGATCACATAGGTCATCCGCTAGTTCTCCGGGAAAGTCGTCTCGAAAAAGGGAGATCTTCGCACGGTGACTTCCGAGAGGCACCGACGACCGCTCAGAAGGCGTCTGGTCGTCGATCCGCGCCGTCGGCCTGTTGCGCAAGGTGTGCGGGCGTTTTACTCTGTCCGAGTTGCCGGATAAGACGCGACGCCCTGCGAGCCAGCCCGAGCGCGGCCGCAGCCTACACGAGGGGGGGCACAAACTTTCACAGGCGCAAACCGCCGGCCGTAACGACGCGCGCAGTGGGGCCGTTCGCCGGACCCTGAACGAGGCCGCGCACAAGCTGAGCTACACGCCGGCCACCTCGGTCAAGATCGGGCGGGGGAACGGCAAAGGCCAGCTGGCGGACGATGCCGACCGGGACGTCGTCGCCCACGCGGGCCGCGCCGTGCTCGCGCTGGGCGCGCTGGGCATCGTCTACGGCGATATCGGTACCAGCCCGCTGTACGCCGAGCAGGTGATCTTCAACGCCCACCGAGACGCCGCCCACGCGACCGCGGCCGGTGTGTACGGGGTCGTGTCGCTGATCTTCTGGGCGCTGATCATCGTCGTCTCGATCAAGTACGCGGGCGTGATCATGCGGGCGCACAACCGCGGCGACGGCGGGATCATGGCCCTGGCCGCGCTGATCCAGCGCCACCGGGTCGGCCGCGGGGTCCTACTGGTGATGCTGGGGATCTTCGGCGCGGGACTGTTCCTCGGAGACGGGATGATCACGCCGGCGATCTCGGTCACCAGCGCGGTTGAGGGATTGAAGGTCGCGACGCCCAGTCTCGGTCATCTCGTCGTGCCGATCTCGCTGGCGATCCTTGCGGGCCTGTTCCTGATCCAGCGGCGCGGAACCGGCGCGGTCGGCTGGCTGTTCGGACCGCTGATCCTGATCTGGTTCGCAGCCATTGCGGTGCTCGGCGGGCGCGAGGTGGTGGCGCACCCCGGAGTCCTCCAGGGCCTCTCCCCTACCTGGGGCATCAGGTTCCTCGCCGACCATGGCGGTGCCGCGTTCCTTACCCTCGGGGCGGTCGTGCTCGCGGTCACCGGGGCCGAAGCGCTGTACGCCGACCGCGGCCACTTCGGCGTGATGCCGATCCGGATGACGTGGTTCGGGATCGTGCTGCCGGCGGTAGTTCTCTCCTACCTCGGCCAGGGGGCCCTGATCCTCGCGCACCCGCACACGATCAGCAATCCGTTCTACCTGCTCGTCCCGGCCGGCGGGCGGCTGGCGATGGTGATCCTCGCGACCGTCGCCACGATCATCGCCTCGCAGGCGGCGATCACGGGTTCCTACTCGGTAGTTCGCCAGGCGGTCCAGCTCGGGTTCCTGCCGCGGCTGAAGGTCGTACACACCTCGGAGCTCGAAGGGCAGATCTACGTCCCGGTCGTGACAATGCTGCTCGCGGTCGGCGTGGCGACGCTCGTGCTGGTATTCCGGAGCTCGGCCAAGCTGGCAAACATCTACGGCGTCGCGGTCACCGGAACGTTCGTGCTCGACACGATCCTTTTCCTGGCCGTCGCCCGGTCGCTGTGGCACATGAAGACGTGGAAGCTCGTGACCCTCGGGACCGTGTTCCTGACGGTCGAAGTGTCGTTCTTCAGCGCAAACATCACCAAGATCGACCACGGCGCCTGGATTCCGCTGTCGGTCGGCCTCCTGACAGCGATCGTGATGCTCACCTGGCGGCGGGGCCGGCTGATCGTGACTCGCAACCGGATCAAGGAAGAGGGCTCACTCGAGGAGTTCCTCGACGGCCTGAGCAAGCTGGACCCGCCGATCTACCGGGTGCCGAAGGTTGCCGTGTATCTCAGCCCGGGCGGGGGCACCACGCCGCTCGCGCTGCGGGCCGACGTCGAGAACCACCAGGTCCTGCATCAGAAGGTGCTGATCGTCTCGGTCGAGCCGGTCAGCGTGCCCCATGTCGACCCCGACAACCAGTTCGAGTTCGAGTGGATCGGCGAGAAGCTGATGAAGGTCGCCCATCTGGCGATCCGAGCCGGCTACCACGACTCACAGAACGTGCCCGCGGCGCTCGCGCTGGCTCGCAAGCGGGGGCTGCTGGAGCGCAACCTTGACCTCGAGCACGCCTCGTACTTCGTTTCCCGGATGACGATGACGCCGACCGACGAACCGGGCATGCGCCGCTGGCGCAAGCAGCTGTTCATCGCGATGGCGCGTAACGCGACCAGCCCGATCGAGCACTTCGGATTGCCCATCGACAGCACCGTGGCGGTCAGCTCGCATGTTGCGGTCTGACCGGCTAAGGGGCCGCGCCCGGGATCCAGTTCGTGCCGGCGAGCGGCACACGGGCCATCGCCGCGGCCTCGATGGTCAGCGCGACGAGGTCCTCGGGCTCGAGGTTGTGCACGTGTGACTTCCCGCACGCGCGCGCCAGCGTCTGGGCCTCCAGCGTCAAGGTGCGCAGGTAGTTGGCGATCCGCTGCCCACCCTCGACCGGGTCGAGCCGCGCTGCCAGCGCGGGGTCCTGTGTCGAGATCCCGGCCGGGTCGAGACCCGCCTGGTAGTCGTCGTAGTAGCCGGCCGCGGATCCGATCGAGCGATACCCCTCATCGTGCTCGGGCGCGTTGTCCCCGAGCGCAATCAGCGCCGCCACGCCGATGGAAACGGCGTCAGCGCCCAGCGCCAGGGCTTTGGCGACGTCGGCGCCGGTGCGGATCCCCCCGGAGACGATGAGCTGCACCTTGCGGTGCATGTCGAGCTCGATCAGCGACTCCACCGCCTGCGGGATCGCGGCCAGGATCGGGATCCCCACGTGCTCGATGAACACCTCCTGCGTGGCCGCGGTGCCCCCCTGCATCCCGTCGAGCACGATCGCGTCGGCACCCGCCTTGACTGCCAGCGCGACGTCGTAGTAGGTGCGCGTCGCGCCCACCTTGATGTAGATCGGGATCCGCCAGTCGGTGATCTCGCGCAGCTCTTCGATCTTGATCTCGAGGTCGTCCGGCCCGGTCCAATCCGGGTGCCGGCATGCGCTTCGCTGGTCGATTCCGGTAGGCAGGTCACGCATCTCGGCGACCCGGTCGGAGATCTTGTGGCCGAGCAGCATGCCGCCGCCGCCTGGCTTCGCGCCCTGCCCCACCACGACCTCGATCGCGTCCGCCCGGCGCAGATCGTCGGGGTTCATCCCGTACCGCGACGGGAGCAGCTGGTAGACGAGCAGTCGCGAGTGCTCGCGCTCCTCGGGTGTCATCCCGCCGTCGCCGGTCGTCGTCGACGTGCCGGCTTCCGAGGCCCCGCGGCCCAGCGCCTCCTTGGCCTGGGCCGAGAGCGCGCCGAAGCTCATCCCGGCGATGGTGATCGGGATGTCCAAGCGAATCGGCTCGCGGGCGAACCGCGTCCCGATCGTCACGTCGGTGTCGCAACGCTCCCGGTAGCCCTCGAGCGGATACCGAGACACCGAAGCTCCGAGGAACAGCAGGTCGTCGAAGTGCGGCACGCGGCGCTTGGCCCCGAACCCCTTGATCGAGTAGATCCCCTCGCGGGCGGCGCGCTGGATCTCGGCGATCGCGTTGCGGTCAAACGTCGCCGACTCGCGCATCCCGGGCTGCCAGCCGTTCCCCGCGCTCACCTCAGTAGCTCCCCACGTTGTCGACGTGGAAGTTGTACAGCTGCCGCGCCGACCCGTAACGCCGGAACGAGGCCGGGTCCACGTCGTCGATCGTCGCCCGCGAGAGCAGCTCGCGGACCTCGGAGACGTGCTCGTCGCCCATCTCCTTCTCGACGCAATCGGCACCCAGCCCGACGACCGAGCCACGCACGTACAGCCTGGCTTCGTACAGCGAGTCGCCAAGCGCCTCGCCCGCGTCGCCGCACACCACCAGCGCGCCCTTCTGCGCCATGAACGCGCTCAGATGGCCGACCGATCCGCGGACCACGATCGAAGCGCCCTTCAGCGAGATTCCGCACCGCGCCGAGGCGTCGCCATGGATCACGAGCAGGCCCCCGCGCGCGGTAGCTCCGGCCGACTGGGAGGCGCTCCCGGAGACGATCACGGCCCCGGACATCATGTTCTCCGCGACGCCGACCCCGCAGTTCCCCGCGATCCGGACGGTCGCCCCCTGGTTCATCCCGGCGCAGTAGTAGCCGACGTGCCCGTCGATCTCGATCTCGTGCTCTCCGTCGAGCCCGACCGCGATGCTGTGCTTGCCGTTCGGGTTGAGGACGCGCACACGCTGCGGCGAGGTCGCCGCGTGGAGCCGCTGGTTCAGCGCCCGGACCGTCTCGAGGTCCAGGTCGACCGACAGCGCGTCTCGCGTGACGGCCATCACCCGACCGCAGCTGTACTCGTGCTCCAGCTGTAGATCCGTCCCGGTTCGGGCTCCCACAGCTCGGCATCAGGCGCGCCGGGGAGCACCGCGATCGCGCGGTACTCGGACGCCATCGCCACCCACTCGTCGTTCTCGGCCATCACGGCCGGCTTGCAGGCGATCGGATCGCGCAGCACCGCGAACCCGTCGGCCGTCCCCACGGCGAACGTATAGAACCCGTCGAGGTCGCTCAGGCACCCCTCGAGCGCCTGCTCGAGCGAGGCCCCGCCGGCGAGCCGCCACATCAGGTAGCCGGCTGCCACCTCAGTGTCATTGTCGGTCTGGAACCGAATCCCCTCCCGCCGGAGCTTGCTCCGCAAGCGGTTGTGGTTCGACAGGGACCCATTGTGGACAAGGCACAGGTCGAGGCCGGTCGAGAAGGGGTGCGAATGCTGGGTCGTGACACGGCTCTCAGTGGCCATCCGCGTGTGACCGAGCGCGTGCGTGCCGTCGATCTCGGCCAGCGCGAACCGCTCGATGAACGACGACGGCGGCCCCGCCTCTTTGTAGATCTCAATCGTCGTGCCGGCGCTCATCACCCGCAGTTCGGGATGGTGCTCGGCCAACCACGCCTGCACGTCCGCCCCGCCGGCCTCAACCTCGAAGACGGCGTGGGTGGCCCGCACCCGCGGCGCCGACACCTCGGCGAAGACTGCGGCCAGCTCCCCACCCAGCGAGACCCAATCGTGCTCCGGATCGCCCGAATAGAGCGACAGCTTGACCGACCCTGGCGGTGCCGGGTCGCGGTAGAAGGCCACCCCGGCGCTGTCGGGACCCCGGAACGAAAGCTGCTCGAGCATCTTGCCCAAGTGCTCGCCGAGCTCGGGCTGCAGCGTGGCTGACTTCAGATATAGACCTGCTATTCCGCACACGGTCCGGCACAGTAGAGCGTGGCCGCGCAGGCGGGAATAGCGGTTATGCGCACACTTTCGCCGCCCAATGTGGAGGCTCACACACTTCGTGGCGCGATCGTCATCAGCGCCCGCCGACGGGCGCCCAGGCGCCCAGCTGCTTCTGCGCGCGCTTGACCTCCGACAGCGCGGCACGGAGATCGGCTCGGGCGATCGGCCGCAGCGCCTCTGGGTCGATCAGGTTGTCCGGCGCCGAGCCGCCGGCGATCAATTCGGCGTGGTGCTCGAACCGGATCCCGGAGATCACGGTGAACGCTTCGCTCAGTGCGTCCGCGGCCTCAGACTCCAGCCCGCCCACGTGGGCGACCGCCTCGATCCGGTCGAGCGTGTTGGAGATCGTGATTCCGTTGGCGAGCGCGTGAAAGCGGACGAGGTTCACCAGCGGGATGATCGCTCCCCGCTTGATGTCGAGCCTGCCCGGCGGATCCCCATCGCGCCCGACCGACAGCTGGCCGCGGAAGGACAGCGGGACCGGATAACCGATCGCCGTCCGGGCCATCAGGCGCATGAACTGGGGGTGATCGCGGGCGGCGCGGACGCGGCTGGTCAGCTCGCCCGCCACCGCCAGCCCACCCGATCCCGGGCGAAAGTCGAATCCGACCGTGGCCCGGATCAGGTGCGATTCGTCGGGAATCTCGAAGCACTCGTCGAACGTACGTAGCCAGCCACTCTTCGACATCCGCCACAGCCGCTTGCCCGCCAGCACGCCGTTGTTGTCGACGCCGATGCCGCAACGGGCCAAGCCGGCGTTGACGTCGGCGCCGAGCCGCTCGAAGTACGCGTCAACCTCGATCTCGGAGCCGGTCGGCGGATCGGCATAGGCGAGCGCGTTGTCCTGATCGGAAGCCAGGGTGAACTCCCGCCGGGCGGCGCTGCCGAGATTCAGCCAGGCCCAGGCGACCGGCGCCGCTCCGATTCGCCAGATCGAGAAGTCGGCGAGTCGCGCCACGACCGCGTCGTGCTGGAGCGTGAGCACGCGACCCAGGTCGCGAGGCGGGACCCCGGCGCGCACGAGGAGCAGGAACAGCCGCGGCAGATGCTCGACCGCCCTGACCAGCGCGTCCTCGTCGGGGGAGCCGAGGATCGTGTGCCGCAATGCGATGGGACTGCGCGCGTCGAGACCGAGGAGGTCGCCGGCTGACAGCACCCCGACCACGCGGTCGCCATCGAGGACCGCTACGACCTCCCCCCCGGCCGCCAGCATGTCGATCGTCGCCTCGACGGCCAGCTGACCGACCGGGACCGTCGGTACCGGCGCCCGTGCGATCTGCGCCACCGGACGCTCGAGTGCGCCGCCGCCGGCGACGATCGCCGCCCGTACCTCAGCGTCGGTGACGATCCCGATCTCCCGGTCGCCGTCCGCGCCGGGGAGCTCGACCAGCAGCGCCGCCACCCCGGGCTGGCCGAGCTGTTCGGCGGCCGCGCGGACCGTCTCCTGCGCGCCGCAGAAGCTCGCCCGACGCATGATCGCCGACACGGGCGTCGTCCCCACATCGAGCAGGCCGTGGACGGTATGGCCTGCGTGCGTCAGCCGCTTGCGCATCGACTGGGCCACGTACGCGGCTCCGGCCTCGGTACCGAGCACCCGCCTGCCGAGCTCGGGGGACAGCAGAGCGCAGCTCGACGGCTCATGGGCGCGCACGCTGAACGCCGGGGCCATCCCGGTCAGGAGTGACGGGTGACCGAACAGCTCGCCCGGCTCGAGGACCTGGATCGCCTCGCCCTCGTGAACGATCTCCATCGAACCGGAGAGCACGACCCACAGACCGGCCGCGGGCGAGCCGTCCTCGACCAGCGCCTCTTCCCCGATCTCGTATGAGATCTCCCGCGCGCCGGCGACCACCGTCGCGAGCTCACCGGCGGACAGCGAGTCGAACGGCGGATACCGGGCGAGAAATGTGTCCAAGTTCTCCATGTCGGGCACCGCAATTGTGTTCGCTTCGCGCCTCGCGGAGGGTTTATGTAAGTGAGAGCCTAGACCCGGCGATTCATAACCGGACTCTGGAGGGCACCTTGGCCGAGGATCAGACACCGCCGGGCGGATACGAAGACGAACTCGTCTACGAATCAGCGGGTTTGCCGAAGACCATCAATTGGTGGGGCGCGTTCGTGATCGGGCTGGCGGGAACGATCCTGGTGACCGGTATCGCCCCGACGATGGTGACCACGCTTGGGCCGGCGGCGGTCCCGGTGATTGTGGTGATCACGCTCAGCGGCTATCTGCTGTGTCTGTTCCTGGCCGAGCTCTCAGCGATGATGCCTGACCGCTCCGGCGGCTCGCCCTCATATGCCTACCCCGCCTACAAAGATCGGTGGCCGAGGCTCGCCGAGCACATAAACGGGTTCACCGCGTGGGCGTACTGGCTCGGCTGGTTCCCGGTCGCGCCGCTGAACATGATCCTCGCGTCGGCGTACATCGTCGACCGCCTGCAGCTGAACTCGACCTCCGGCTTCACGCCGATTCACACCTTTATCGCCTGGTCGACGGTCGCGATCTCCGTGGTCGGGATCCTGCTGCTGTTCATCCCGGCCCTGCTTGGGCTTCGCTTCGGAACCGTGTTCGCCACGGCGCTCGCGCTGCTGTCGATGATCCCGCTCACGTTCCTCGCCATCTCGTGGATCTTCCATCCCTCGGTCGCACACTTCGGCCAGCTGTGGCCGTTCCATCACCTTGATGGCAGCAGCTTCTTCTCCAGCGCCTTCCACCACGGATGGCTAACGATTTCCGTCGCGTTCTCGTTCCTCTTAACTTGGAACGTGATCGCCATGGAGGCGGCGGCGTGCTACATCGGCGAGACGAAGAACCCCGATCGCGACGCGAAGATCGCGATGAACCTAGAGGGCGCCTACGGCCTATTCATCTACGTGATGATTCCGGTGGCATTCATCATCGTGCTCGGCAGCAAGGCGCTCGGCAACCCTGCGCTGGTCGATCCGAAGACGATCTTTGTCCATTTCGGCTCGGCCGTGTTCGGCGGCGGTGCCGGCAGCAAGGTGCTCAACTGGCTGATCGCGATCATGCTGATCCTGGCGCTGATCCTCTCCGCGCTGAACGCGATCACCGGCACGGCGCGCTCGCTGCACCAGATGTCGACCGACGGCCAGTTCCCGAAGTTCTTCGCGCACGTCAACAAGCACGGCGTTCCCGATCGCTCGATGATCTTCAATGTCGCCTGCTCGATCGTCGTCGTGTTCTTCGGCGGCGCGGTTGAGATCTACACCTTCTCGAACGTCGGCTACCTGGCCTCGTTCATCCCGGTGCTGATCGGCTACTACCTGCTGCGCAAGCACCGGCCAAATCTGCGGCGGCCGTTCAAGCTGCCGGAGTGGATGAAGTACGTCGCGCTCGCGATCGCAGCGATGTTCGCGATCATCTACTTCTGGGGCGGGCCCGTGTACGCCTCCTGCTCGTGCTCGCAGGCGGGTCGCTCGACGCTCCCGTATTACTTCATCGGGCTCGCTGTGCTCGCGGCGTACTATCCGCTCTACCTGTGGCGCAAACGCGGCGACGCAAAGAACAAGGCGGACGAGCCGCCGCCCGCGGCCGCAGATCCGGGGCTCGTGATGCCCGGGCCTCAGTGAGCGTCTCTGAGGCGAGCGTGCCCGAGTGGGCACTCGACTCCGAGGGTCCGTTCGAGCGGATCCTGCTCGCCTCTGAGGGCCGCCCGATTCCCGACGCCGCGATCGCCCGCGTGATCGAACTTGCCAGTCGGTCCGATGGGAGCGTCCGCGTGTTCTCGATCGCGCGCGTCCATGGCGTCTCGTTCGGCTTCCCGAATCCCGGGCTGCTGCCGACCAAGAAGGAATGGACCGAGCAGCGCGAGATCGTCGCGAAGGCGATCAAGCGGCTGAAGCGCAAGGGGCTCGAGGCCGACGGCCACGTCGTCGGAACGCGGAACGCAGCCAAGCGGATCGTTCAGGAGGCTAGATCCTCCGGCTGCGAGGCGATCGTGATGGCGGCCGACCCCGACCGCAACCGGATCGTCGGCAACACCCTGTGGACCCAGGAGCCCCAGCGGGTGCGCCGCCGGGCCCGCATGCCGGTGTTCCTCGTCGTAGCCGACGACTAACCGGGAAGGCCGTGCAGCCGCGCGAGCTTGATCGCCAGCTCGAGCGAGAGCAGATCGTCCGCTTCCAGATCGAGACCGGTCAGCTCTTCGATCCGCCGCAGCCGCTGGCGCAGAGTGTTGGGGTGGATGTACAGCGCCCGTGCCGACTCGATCACGCTGCGCCGCTCGGCGAGATGGCGCTCGAGCGTGTCGAGCAATGCCGTCCGGCGCTTGCGGTCATAGGCGACCAGCATGTCCACCGCGGTCCGCATCGGGTCGCGCGGCGCGTCGTCCGGCGAGATCTGGACGAGATAACGGTAAGCGCCCAGCTGCGAGTACGAGATCGCGCCGCCCGAGCCGAGCAGCGCCCCGCCGATCGTCGCTGCGTCGACTGCCTCCCGGTAGGCACGGGCCGCGTCCTCGGGTGCGCCATGGACGCCGCTCACGCCGATCACCGCGTGGCATCGGCGCCCGAGCTCGCGAGTCAGCGACAGGAGCTCGTCGATCCGGTCAGCTCGCCGCGAGCCGAGGGCCAGCAGAGCGCGCACCGGCCCAGGGCCGGCGTCGACGGCCGCGTAGGGGGCCAGCTCGGCGAGTGCGGCGCCCAGCGCGGACGCGGCGGTCTGCCACTCCCGTGGCGTCGCGTCCGGCGACTGCGCGCACACGACCACATACGGCTCGGACATGTCGCACCTGACCTCGGCCGCCTTCGTGGCCGCGAACTCGGTGGCGCCGGCGGCGAGCGCCTCGAACAGGTCCTTGACGATATTGGCCGTCGTCAGCCCCTCGATCAGCTCCGCGCGCTTCAACGCGACGGCCGCCAGGTGCGCGATCGCCCGCGCGACCTCCGAGTCCTCCTGGTTGAACCGGTGGCCGGCGGGCGCGCCGGCGCATAGCAAGCCGATCCGCTCGCCGCCGACGGACAGCGGCGCGACCAGCAGGTCACCGACCTCGAGCTCCGGCCACAGGGTTCGCGCGGCGGGGCCCGACCCACCCCCGTCGAGCGTCGCCAGCAGCACGCCGGCGGCCGACCGCGCGGGCGGCTCGGGCACCTGGTCGGGCGCGGAGGCGATCATCTGCAGCCCGGAGCCGTCAGGCTCGAGCCGGTGCAGCTGGCACACCGCCGCTCCGAGCAACCGCCGGCCGCCCGTCGTGACGGCGTCCGCGAGCTGGTCCGCGTCGAGCGCCGCCGCGACGCTTTGCGCCAGCCCTGAGAGGCCGGTCACCGCGTCGAGCCGGCGGCGCTGCTGGTCGTAGAGCTGCGCGTTCTCGATTGCGCCCGAGACGAGCGAGGCGATGTGGACGAGCAGCTTCAGCGTGTCGTCGGGAAACTCGTGCGGCGCCTCGGTGTGGAGCACGATCACGCCGATCGTCTCGTTCGCGCGGGACAGGATCGGGACCGCCACCATCGACTGGAACTGCTGCTCATCGAGTTCGGGGACGTACCGCATCCGTGGGTCCTCCATCGCCCGGTCACGGATGAACTCGGGCATGCGGTGACGCGCCACCCAGCCGGTCAGTCCCTCGTCGACCGAGAATTGAACCGTGCCGACGGCGCCGGCGAACACGGGCGAGGCGGCGCGGATGGTCAGCATCCGATCCTCGAGCAGATAGATGAAGCAGGCGTGGCAGCCGGTCGCCCCGGTGGCGAGATCGACCACCCCCTGCAGCATTGTCTCGAGCTCAAGCGAGCTGGAGACGAGCTTGATCACCTCGTACAGCGTCCGGTTCTCCTCGCGGAGCGCCGTCAGCCCAGAAGTGGTGTCCATACCGGCCGTCATATGTGCAACTCGGACATGCTAACCCCCGCTAACACGTGCTCCGGGCCATTGCCTCCCGACCGCTGCCCGGGGTATACCTGGCGACCATGAAAGAGCCACCGAAGGACGCCGACGACGCGCGCAAGATCGTCAAGGACAAAGACATCGAGTTTCTCTTCGCGCAGTTCGTCGACATGCACGGCAAGCCCAGCGCCAAGCTCGTCCCCGCCCACCACATCGACGACCTGCTCGAGGACGGCGCCGGGTTCGCCGGCTTCGCTGCCGGCGACATCGGGCAGGGGCCCGACGACCCCGACATGATCGCGATGCCGGACCCGACCACGCTGACCATCCTGCCGTGGCAGCCGAACGTCGCCCGGTTCGCCTGCGACGTCACGGTCGAGGGCCAGGAGTGGCCGTTCTGCCCACGGACGATCCTCCGCAATGCGCTGGCCCGCCTGTCCGAGCGCGGCTATCAGCTGAAGATCGGCGCCGAGCTCGAGTACTTCCTCGTGCGGCGCACCGAGGATGGTGGAATCGAGATCGCCGACGAACGCGACACGCTCGAACTCCCCTGCTACGACATGCGCGCGCTGACCCGCAACCTCGACTTCGTGACCACGGTGTCGAAGTACGTCACCAAGCTCGGCTGGGACAACTACGCCACCGACCACGAGGACGCCAACGGCCAGTTCGAGCAGAACTTCCAGTACGACGATGCGCTGGTCACCGCCGACCGGGCGGTGTTCTTCCGCTACATGGTCGAGACGCTGGCGCAGCAGCGCGGGCTGATCGCGACCTTCATGCCCAAACCGTTCGCGCACCTGACCGGGAATGGCTGCCACTTCCACGTCAGCCTGTGGAAGGACGGGGAGAACGTGTTCGACCGCTCGCGTGACCAGGACCCGCGGGGGCTCGGACTGTCCGAGCTCGCCTACAACTTCGTCGGCGGTCTGAAGGCGAACGCGAAGGCATACATCGCGGTCACCGCGCCGACCGTCAACTCGTACAAGCGGCTCAAGGTCGGAGCGCCGACGAGCGGAGCAACCTGGGCCCCGGCATACGTCAGCTACGGCTACAACAACCGCACGCAGATGCTCCGGATCCCGGACGCCGGCCGCATCGAGGACCGCACGGTGGACGGCTCGTGCAACCCGTACCTGGCGGCCACGGCGATGCTGGCCGCCGGCCTCGACGGAATCGACCGCGGTCTCGACCCCGGCGAACCGAACTCGGCCAACCTCTACAAGCTGAGCCACGAGCAGCTCGCCACGGCCGGGATCGAGCTCCTGCCCGAGAACCTGCTCGACGCGACCCGCGAGCTCGAGCGCAACGAGCCGCTCCGCGCGGCCCTCGGCAAGACCCGAGACGGCGACTACGTCGACTACTTCGTCAAGGTCAAACGGGACGAGGTCCAGTCCGCGCACGAGCAGATCACGCAGTGGGAGCTGGATCGCTACCTTCAGCTGTTCTAGTGCGTGACGCGACCGAAGAGGCGAGGCTGGTGCGCGACGGCGAGGTCTCGCCGTCCGAGCTCCTCGACGAGGCGATCGGGCGCCTGGAAGAGCTGAACCCGCAGCTCAACGCGGTGATCCACCCGCTGCTGGATGAGGCCCGCGCCACCACCCCCCAGGACGGCCCGTTCAAGGGCGTCCCGTTCCTGGTCAAGGACCTCTCGTGCTACATGGAGGGCGTTCCCGTCCACGAGGGGATGCGCGCGCTGAAGGACGCCGGCCACCGCTCGGACCACGACATGTGGATCACGCGCAAGTTCCGCGAGGCGGGATTCGTGATCCTCGGTCGGACCAACACCCCGGAGCTGGGGATCCTGCCCACCACCGAGCCGGTCGCCTACGGCGCCACCCACAACCCGTGGAACCCCGAGCACTCCCCGGGCGGCTCGAGCGGCGGTTCCGCCGCTGCGGTGGCGGCCGGGATCGTCGCCGCCGCGCACGCCAACGACGGCGGCGGCTCGATCCGGATCCCCGCCAGCCACTGCGGGCTGTTGGGGCTGAAACCGTCGCGCGGCCGGGTATCGCTCGCGCCCGACTTCGGCGAGGTGCTGGGCGGGCTCGTGATCGAGCTGGCGGTCACGCACACGGTGCGCGACGCGGCCGGCATCCTCGACGCGATCCACGGCCCCGCGCCCGGGGACCCGTACGCGGCCCCCACCCCGCAAAGGCCGTACCTCGACGAGGTGGGCGCCGACCCCGGCCGGCTGAAGATCGGGATCACCACGACCCCGCCCGGAGGTCAGTTCGAGGCCCACCCGGAGTGCGTCGCCGCCGCCCAGGACGCCGCGAAACTGCTCGAGGGCCTCGGCCACGATGTCGTCGAATCGCACCCCGCCGTGATCGACGACCCGGAGATGATCGCCAACTTCCTCGTCCGCTGGACGGCTGGCGTCGACTGGAACCTCAAGTACTGGTCAGCGGCGATCGGCCACGAGATCGGCGCCGACGACGTCGAGCCGTGCACGTGGGCGCTGGCTCAGCAGGGTCGCAACTACAGCGCCGGCGATCTGCTCAGGGCCTTCGAGCAGGCGCAGAGAGGGACGCGCGAGATCGCCTCCTGGTGGGCCGACGACGGTTTTGATCTGCTGCTCACGCCGACGTGCGCGGAGCCGCCGCCGCGGCTCGGCGAGTTCGAAGCGCCCCCCGACAACCCCGCGGCGCCGATCATGCGCGCGATCCCGTTCGGCACGTTCACCGCCGGCTTCAACACGACCGGCCAGCCCGCGATCTCGCTGCCGCTCCACGTCACCGCCGGACGGCCTCCCGGTCGGCGTCCAGCTCGTGGCCGCGTACGGCCGTGAGGACCTGCTGGTGCGCGTCGCAGCGCAGGTCGAGCAGGCCGCGCCGTGGGCCGACCGCCGTCCCGGGCTCGTCGCCGCCACTTAGCGACGCGCACTTGCAGCGGAGGGGACGCTGGAAGTATGCGTCGCTGACGCCTACGAGGGACCGAACCGCCGGACGGCGGTCGCGGCGCCGTCGCTGGCGCCCACGAGTGACCCCACCGTCTGCGGCTCCACCGCATCGAGATGACGCGCCAGCGCGATGAACGCGGCCGCCGTCGTCAGCGCGTCGGCCAGCGCGTGGTGGGGCGGCTCGGCTCGCTGCCCGAGCTCGCGCGCCAGCCGGGCCAGCGACACGCCCGCCGGTGGTGCGCCGTCCCGCTGCCCGAGCCACCGACGTCCCAGCACCTCGGTGTCGGCAGCCGCCGGCAGCCGAACCCGCCGGCGCGAGAACTGCGGCCCCAAGAACGTCCGCTCGACGACCGCGGTATGGAACACCGGCACGCGCCCGGCCAGCGCCTCCAAGACGAGATCGATGGCCGAACCGACAGGCGGGGCGTCGGCGACGTCCGCGTGGCGAAGCTTGTGGACCAGCACCGCGTCGTGGTCGGGCCGCTGCTCCGAGCGCGCCAGTGCGTAGCGCGAGGCACCGAGCACGATCCGCCCTTCACAGATCGGGACCACCCCGACCGCGATGATCTCGCTCCGTCGCGGGTCCAGCCCAGTCAGCTCGAGGTCGATCGCGCACCAGTCAGCCTGCAGCCACGGCGTCTCCGCCGCCGGCCGTCCGGCCTCCGCAAACGCCGCTGCGGCGCCGGCCGCCAGGCGACGGCCGAGCTTCACGCCGCTAGCCCCCGCTGCACCCCGGCGATGGCTCGGAACACGTCACGCAGATGATCTCGGGTCAGCGGGCTGATCGCCGCCGGGTCCAGCTGATCGTCAGGCCGCGTTCCGCTCGAGAGCTGCTCCATGTGGTGGCCGATGCGCAGCTCCATGGCCAGCTCGAAGGCGTCGGAGAGCGTCTGCACATCGCCGTCGCTCAACGCCCCGTCGGCACCGCCCGCCCGAAGCTTTTCGATCGTCGACCCCTCGACCAGACCGGCCGCCGCGCCCGCCCACCGCCCGACCTCGACGATCGGCACGACCGCCGCTCGACGGATGTCGAGCCGCGCCGACCGGGTGCCGTCACGCTCGAGGACCGACTCGGCGTCGAAGCCGGTGGGCGGGCTGTAGGCGAGCGCGCGGCGCCGCAAGGTCGCGAGCAGCTCGTCTCGGGCCGGCCCGGCCGCTACCGGGAGCGGGTCGCGCGGGGTCCCCCACAGCGCGCGCCGTTCGATCAGCACCCCGAGCGCCACCTCGTCCTCCCCCGCCGCCACCCATTCGCCGGTCGCCCGCGACTGAACGTCGATCCGCATCCCACACCGCTCGAGCAGCGAGCGAGCGGCCTGCGCCCAGCCGTCGGGCGGGGGCTCGGTATCCGTGTACACGACGGCCGCGCGCGGGCTCGACGCCGGCGTCAGCTCGCGCCGGGCCTGGCTGCCGACCGCGGCCCACACGAGACCCGACGTCGGCAGCGCGAACTCGGGCGCCACCAGCTCGAGCGCCCGCGCGGTCAGCGCGTCGGCCAGCGCCGAGAGCACCCGTGCGATCTCCGGCGCCCGGCGCCTTGATGCGTGCAGGTCGAGGACCAGCTCGGGGAGCCGCCGCGCCACTTCGACGAGCGCGTCTTCGGTGCCCGCGCGCGCGATCGCCCGCCGGATCCCGAACCAGGAGCGCGGTTGCATCGCGAACAGGTCCGCGTCGTCGACCACCCCGATCAGCTGTCCGCGCGACGAGACCACGAGCGCGTGCCGGACGCCCCGCTCGAGCATCTCGAACAACACCTCGCCGCCGAGTTGGTCGGGCGTCACCGAGAACACCGGCGTCGTCATCACTGACGCCACGGCGGCGGTGATCGGCATCCGCCCGGCGACGATCTTCGTGCGGATGTCGCGGTCGGTGACGATCCCGAAGCCGCTCCCCCCGGTGAACTCGACGATCACGCAGCTTGCCCCAGCCGCCGTCATCCGCCGCGCCGCCTCGCTGGATCGCGGTCATCGGCTCGCACCGCACGGTCGGTGCCCGGATCAGTTCGGCGACCGGCTGGTGGCTGGGGTCGTGGGCGCCGACGAGCAGTTCGCGATTGGACGCCCGCTCGAGCAGCGGTCGGGCCACCTCGACCGGGATCCGGTAGCAGAGCGTGTCCTCGGCGGCGCGGGCCTCGAACCCGGGCGGCAGTCCCGACAGCATCGCCGCGTGACCGAACGCGTCGCCGACCCCGAGCAGGTCGAGCAGTCGGCCCTCATGGCTGATGTCGACGCCGCCGGAATGGACGACGCGCAGGAAGGTCACCGGTCCGCCATCCTCGGTCAGGATCGCCGCGCCGGCCGGATAGAACTCGATCTCGGTCTTGGTCACGACCTCGCCGAGCTCCTCGGGCGCCAGCGCGTCGAACGGGGCTCGCGCCGCCAGGAACCGCGCGATCTCCGAGAGGCCGGCGTCGAGCCGTTGCTCCATTGGACAAGTTTGTCTTATGAGACGAGCCCCAGCCGCTGTGCCCGCTGGACCGCCTCGGTTCGGTTGCGCACCCCGAGCTTGCGATACAGCGAGCTCGTGTGCTCTTTGACGGTGTGCTTGCTCAGGTGGAGCGACTCAGCGATTTCCGGGTTCGTGGACCCCGACGCCATCAGCTCGAGCACGCCCCGCTCCCGCTCGGAGAGGCCGAGCGCCCCGGGCTGCTCGTGGTGCTCGAACACGGTTTGGCCGAGGCCGACCGCTCGCACCGCACTGGCGATCTTGCGCGCCGGCCAGTCCTTGTAGGCGAAGCCCGACGCCCCGGCAGCGCGGGCCGCCGGCGGCGAGATTTCGCCGGCTCCCGAGAACAGCAACACGCGCACCGACGGCTCGGCCGCCCGCAGCCGCTCGCAGATCTCCGCGCCCGACTCCTCGCCGATGAACAGATCAACCAGCGCGACGTGCGGCCGGTACCGTCCGGCCAACGCCACCGCCTCGTCCCCCGAGGACGCGCTCACACACCGCTCCACCCAATCCTGCTGGGACAGCATCAGCCGGAAGCCCCAGTGGACGACCTCGTGGTCGTCGACCACGAGCACCCGCAGCCGCTCGGGGCTCCGCAGCGCCTCAGCCATCGACGGGCACCACCAGTCGCACCTGCCAGACGCCAGGCGAGCGCTCCCCAAACTCGACCACGCCGCCACTATGGAGTGCCTCGAGCGCCGCCAGCCTCAGCCCCATCCCCGCTCGCCGCGGGCGGCCCGAGACCCCGTCGTTGGCCACCTCGAGCACGAAGGCGCCGTCGGAGCGCCCGATCCGCACGGCCACGCGCGACGGCGTCGCGTGCTTGTGCGCGTTGCGCACCGCCTCGACCAGCACCGACTGCGCGAGCGGTTCCAAAACGGCGGGCACGTCCCCCTCGCCCCCGGCCTCCAGCACGACCCCCAGGGCGGGGTGGACGCGCGCGAGCCGGTGGACCTCATCGACGACCGTCGTCCCGGTCGCTCGCGGCGCGCGGCCGAGCGGCCGCTGCAGCGCGCTGCGCAGCTCACTCAGCGCGGCCTGTGTCTCGGCCGCGCACCGGACGCGCGCCTGGGCCGGCAGCTCGCCCTCGCCGTCGAGCGCCATCGAGACGCCGAACAGCCGCTGGATCACGCCCTCGTGGATCTCCCGCGCCAGGTCGATCCGCTGCTGGAGCTGGCGCGCGTTCTCAGCCTGGGTGGCGACGATCCGCGCCACCGAGGCCAGCGCCGCCGCTTTGCCGAGCGTCCACAGCAGATGGCGCTCGGCCGCGTCGACCTCCGGCGCGGACAGCAACCGATCGGCGAGGATCACGCCGATCTGGCGTCCCGCGGCGGCCATCGGCGCGCACAGCAGCCGGACGGGCTCCGGGAACAGCGCCGCAAACTCCGGCGGCACCTGGCTGCTGACGTCGCCGACCACCTCGATCACCCGGTCCTCGCGCAGCGCCTGCGCCGTCACCGACAGCGACTCGACGCTCACGTGCGCGGCCTCGAACTGCCGCAGGTCCAACTGGTGGGCCCCTGCCGCCCGCACGCGCCGGCGCGCGGGGTCGTAGCGAAAGATGATCGCCCGGCGCATCCGCGCCAGCCGGCACACCGCCTCGCACAGCCGGTCATAGAACCCCTCCCCCGGCGCCGCGCTCTCCTCGGACTGCGCCAGCACCTCGACGAACAGCTCGAGCGCCTCCACGCCGACGCTGCCGGAGGACGGCGCGGCGCTCACGGCGTCCCCGGAGCTAAGCGTCGTGGTGGCCGCTCATCAGCCCGACCCGCAACTCCTGTTCCGGGGTCAGGTACACCCGCCAGCGCTCCTTGCAGTGTGGGCACGAGCATTCGACGGAGGGATCGTAGTCCCCGTCGAAGCACGCCTCCCAGAGCACCTCGTCGCTGCACAGGCAGAGCGGGCAGGCCAGCGAGGCCGTCACCAGTTCGTCGGGATCGTCGCCCCGGAATCGCGCAGTGTCAGAGAGCGCAGGCATGGGGCGAGCATCTACCGCCTGCACGCCCGGCGCAACCGTGGGAGGCGGTCAACCCCCCGGTTGGGGGGCAGCCGCCGCTGCGCCCTGGACGACCGCGTTGATCATCCTCACAAGCCCGGGCGCAAGCTCGGTCAGCGGCGGCGAGCCCGCATCGAGCAACGCGTCCTCCACCACAGCGCGCACCGAGAACGCGAGCGCCAGGTACACGACTGGCGGCAGCTCCCCGAGTGAGCGGTCGCGCGCGCGGATCTGCGCGTGGCGCTCGGACCACACCTGGGCGAACCCGTGCATCGCGTCGCGGCGGCGCTGGCGGGCCCGGTGGCCGGCGGCGTCCATCTCGACCAGGAACGCTCGCGCCGCCGTCATGTCGTCCTCGAGCGTCTCCAGATAAGCGGTGAGCAACATCTCGACGTACTGCGGCCAGGTCATGTTCGGGCCGAAGGGGAGTGTCACCACCGCCATCACGCGCTGGGCGAACAGGTCGTACGCCGCCAGCAGGCAGGCCTCCTTGTCGGCGAAGTGCTCGTAGAAGGAAGCGCGCGAGACACCGGCCCGCGCGACCAGGTCACCGATCCGCACGGCGGCGTAGCCGCGCTCGGCGAGCAGCTCGGTGAGCGCCGCCATCAACCGGTTCCGCTGGGACTCGGCGACCTGGGCGCGCGAGAGCCGGTGCGGACCGCGGGGAAGCGACTCCCGTTGCTCGTAGATCGAAACTACCCGCGCCATCGCTTGAACCCCTTGGTACTGTACCCAGCGGCAGTTGGGAAACGGGTAGTACTTAATCGGCGTCTGGGAGGGATGTACCGATGCGCAGGAGCTTCGATCGCGGCAGCGGTCGCGTGCGTGGCGCTCGGGCTCGCGGCGGCGGGCCCCGCGGTCGCGCAGACCAGCCTGGCCAGCCCGCCGAAGGGCGCCAACAACTGGAACTGCAAGCCCTCGGCGGCGCACCCCGACCCAGTCGTGCTCGTCCACGGGCTCGGCGCGACGATGGGCGAGAACTGGTCGCTACATCTCGCCGCTGCTGGCCAAGCGCGGCTACTGCGTGTTCGCGCTGACCTACGGCCTCGATCCCCGCTTCCCGTACTTCGGCGGCGTGATCCCGATCGAGCAGTCGGCGGTCGAGCTCGGCGCGTTCGTCGACCGCGTGCTCGCCGCCACCGGCGCCGTCCAAGGTCGACCTCGTCGGCCACTCCGAGGGCACGTTCATGCCCGAGTACTGGCTCAAGTACCTCGGCGGCGCGAGCAAGGTGGCCAAGTACGTGGCCTTGGCGCCGCTGTACAAGGGCACGACCCTGTACGGCGCTGGCGCAGCCTGGCCACGGCCGGCATGCAGTTCGGGCTCTCCCAGCCGCTCCTCGACCTCATCAGCGCCTTCTGCGGCTCGTGCGATGAGTTCCTCGCCGGCTCGCCGATGGTGGCAAAGCTGCAGGCCAACGGCGGCCCCGAGGTGCCCGGGGATCCAGTACACGACGATCATGTCGAAGTACGACGAGCTGGTGATGCCCGTACACGAGCGGGATGCTGCCGCCGCCGGCGCACAACATCGTGATCCAGAACGTCTGCAAGACCGACCTCGACGAGCACGCCGCTCAGGCGTTCGATCCGGCGGTGGCGCAGATGATCTTCAACGCGCTCGACCCGGCGAACGCGCAGCCGGTCAAGTGCGGCGTGCTGCCGCCGTTCGGCCCGCCGCCGGCGTCAAGGCCACGCTAGCGCGGCGAAGCGCGCGATCGGCCGCTTGCCCCACCGGCTGCGGGTCGCGAAGTCGAGCAGCCGGTCGAGGTACTCGCGCAGCGGCGTGACCGACACGCCCGCCGGCACCAGCCGCGCCCGCGCCCGCGCGTCGTCGAACACGGCCCCGACCGAGAAGTACGGGAAGTAGGCGCGGCTCCCCTCGATCACGGTGCAGTCGCGACCCAGCGAACTCCGCCGGGGGTACGACCTCGGGGAGCGGCCGCTTGAAGTAGCGGCTGGCCGCGTGCGCGATCTCCTCGATCGTGCTCGCACTGTCGCCCGCCGTGAGGTGGTAGGTGCCATCGGCGCCGGACGTGCACAACGCGTAGACGGCATCCGCCACGTAGTCGACCGAGACGACGTCCACGGGCGCCGTCGGCACCGCGGGCACGGCCTCGAATAGCCCGCGAGCGAACGCCCGCAGCGGCCAGTAGAGGACGTTGAAAGCCGACGTCCAGCCGCTGCGCTGATCGCCGACGACGATGCTCGGCCGCATGATCGTGGAGGGGATCGACCCGTGCGAGCGGACCAGCTGCTCGGCTTCCAGCTTCGACTGCTCGTAGGTGTTGTTGAACCCCTGACCGATGTCGTAATCGGTCTCGCAGAATCGGCCGGCGAACGTGCCCGCCACGTACGCCGTCGAGACGTGACCGAACCGTTCCAGGCCGCCGTGCTCGCGCGCCAGCGACGCGAACTCGAGCATCCGCCGGGTCCCCTCGACGTTGATCTCGCGCGCCTCCGCCAACGGCAAGCGTGAACGAGACCGAGGCCGCGCTATGGACGATCGTGCCCACCCGCCCCGCCAGCTCAACCCGCCGCGCGCCCGATAGGCCGAGACCGGGTGCGGTCAGGTCGGCGGCGACCGCGTCGACGCGGCGTCCGTACCACGCGCCGCGCACGCTCCCGAACAGGTTCGTCAGCACGCTCTGCATCCGGGCCCCGGCGCCCGCGTCGTCCTGGGCCCGGACGAGCGCGACCACGCTCCGGTCCGAGCGCTCGAGATACCGGGCCAGGACCTCCATTCCGACGAACCCGGTCGCGCCGGTGATCAGCACGGTGTCGCTCACGAGGACGTCCCCCAGCGCAGCACCGTCGCTCCCCACGTGAAACCCGCCCCGAAGGCGCCGAGCAGGACCAGATCGCCGGGCTCCAGGGCGGCGGCGTCCAGCGCCAGCGGGAGCGTCGCCGCCGAGGTATTGCCGTACTCGCCGATGCAGTCGACGACGCGCGCCGGGTCAAGTCCGAGCCGCTCGCCCACGGCGGCGAGAATCCGCCCGTTGGCCTGGTGATAGACGAAGCGGTCGATCTCGCCCAGCCCGACTCCCGCCGCCGCACACGCCGCGACCGTCGACTCGGACAGCCGAGCCACCGCCTCGCGAAAGGTCTCGTGTCCCGCCATCACGATCAGCGGGCTTGAGCGGCGCACATGGATGTGATCGGCACCTCCGGCGTCGGACCCGAGCACGATCGGACCGATCCGCCCCTCGTCGGCCGGCCACCAGCACTGCGGCGCCGGCGCCATCGGCGAACACGGCGGCGGTGCCACGGTCCAGCGGGTTGGTGATCCGCGACATGAAGTCCACGCCGACGATCACCACGCACCGCGCGCGCCGGCACTCGATCTGGCCGCACCCGATGGCCAGCGCCGACAGGAACCCGGTGCACGCCGCGCCGACGTCGAACGCCCCCGCCTGCGAGGCGCCGATCGCCGAGGCGACGAGCGGAGCGGCATTCGGGAGCACGTCGTCGGCGGTGGTGGTGGCGACGAGCACGAGGTCGACGTCGGAGCCGTCCACGTCCGCCCGCGCCATCGCGCTCAGAGCGGCAGCGGCCGCGCAGTCGGTCAGCGACTCGTCAGGACCGGCGATCCGCCGCGAGCGGATTCCCGTCCGCCGCTGGATCCACCCCTCAGCGACTCCCGAGCCGCGGCTCGATCTCGGCGTTGCCCACCGACCGCGCCGGCAGGCTGATGCCCACCGCCGCGACCGCGGCACCCTGGATGGCAGCTCCGACCAGGCCCCGGCGCGGCAGCGTGACCGGCTCGTGGACCGGCGTCGTTGTCGCCACGCCAGCGAGCGTTCACTACGCGCGCATCAACCACCAGCGGCCGCGCCGGCAAACCCGACAGACGGGGGGTCGTTCAGTAGTCGAGCTCCATCACCGGACGGACCTCGACCGACCCGTACGGAAGGTTCGGGATCCCCTTCCCCAGCTCGAGCACGGTGTCGAGGTCGGGCGACTCGACGAGGTAGTAACCGGCCAGCACTTCCTTGGTCTCGGCGAACGGACCGTCGGTTATCTGCACCTGGCCGTCACGCTCGCGCAAGGTCGTCGCCGTGTGGGTGCCCTGCAGCGCGTTGCCGCCGAGATACAACCCGGCTTCCTTGAGCCGCTCGGTGTATGCCTCCCAGCGCTTGTGCACATCGGGCGGCTGATCGGTGGGCCCCTGGTCGGCGGGCGCGTAGATCACCATCAGGTACTGGGGCATCTTCGAACCTCCTAGAAACGGTTAGCTTTCCTGGTTGACGGATGAGCACCCGCGAACTCGACACCCCGATTCTCTCGCGCTGGCGACACGCGCTGTCGACGATCAACCCGCCGACGGGCAGGCTGGACCCGGTTTCGCGGTGGCTCGTGATAACCCGAGCCGGCGTGCTGCCGATGACGCTGACCGCCGGGGCGATCGCGGGGCTGCTCGCCGTGCGTCGGCCGGGGTTCGCGGCCGGCTGGTTCGCCCTGGCGTTCATCGGGATCGTGCTCGCGCACGTCTCGAACAACCTGGTCAACGACCTGTTCGACACCTCCGAGGGCCTCGACACGGGCGACTACCCGCGGGCGCTCTACGCGCCCCACCCGATCCTCTCGGGCATGATCTCCAAGCGCGGCCTGATCACCGCCGCGATCGCGGTCAACGCCGCCGACGTGGTAATCCTGATCGTGCTCGTCGCCGCCCGGGGCTGGGTAGTGCTGTGGTTCGGGCTCGCGGGCGTGATCCTCAACGTTGCCTACACCGCGCCGCCGCTGCGGCTAAAGAAGCGCGGCCTCGGCGAGCTCGACGTGCTGCTCGTGTGGGGACCGCTGCTGATCGCGGGGACGTACTACAGCGCGGTGGGCACGGTGCCCTGGCAGGTGTGGGCAGCGTCGGTGCCATACGGGCTCCTGTGCACCGCGGTGCTGATGGCCAAGCACATCGACAAGCTGCCGTGGGATCAGAAGGCCGGCGTCGGCACGCTGCCGGTGCTGCTCGGCGAGGCACGCGCCCGCGCGCTCACGAACGCGCTGATGGTCGCCTTCTACGCGGTGCTCGTCGGCGACGTGATCGCCGGCGCGCTGCCGTGGCCGGCGCTCGCGGCGTTCGGCGGCCTGCCGCTGCTGTGGCGGGCGCTCAAGGCGCTGCGCCGCCCCCGCCCCGCGCAGCCGCCCCGCGGGTTCCCGATCTGGCCGCTGTGGTTTGTGGCCTTCGCCTTCACCCACACGCGCCGCGCCGGCGCCCTGATGGTGGCGGGGCTCGCGGTGGCCGCGATCTTCGGCATCGGCCCCCACTGGTTGAGGTAGTTCCCGGGGGGTGCATGCACCCCCCGGCCGGCCGGTGCATGCACCGGCCGGGGCGGCGGCGCATGCGCCGCCGCCTTCCGGTTCTACTCGGGCCCGGCGGCGAGCTCGTCGATCAGCGTGGCCAGGCGCCGGAATAGGTCTGGGGCCAGCGCGCGCTCTGCCTCGGGTAGGCCCGAGTAGAACTCCCGCTGGCGGGCGCGCAGCCACTCGTCCTCGCCGGCCAGCAGCTCGCGCCCGCGGGCGGTCAGCGACACCTCGACGCCGCGGCGGTCGCCGGCATGGCGCTGGCGCCTGATCACCTCGCGGCGCTCGAGCACGTCGAGGATGCGACTGGCCGTCGACGGCGCGATTCCGGCATCGCTCGAGAGCTCTGAGACCCGCGCACAGTCGCCGTTGGTCAACGGCTGGAGCAGTCCGTACTGCGAGAGCGTCAACCCGCGCCCGTTGGCGCTTGGCGCCCCTTGCGCCCCGCGGGCGCGGCGGATCGCCTGGACCAGCAGATCGAATGAATCGAGAAAACGCTCCACTTCCCCGTCCATAGCGGATATGATCTTAGCATGCTAATGTTTGGCATGCTAAGTACCTTGAATTGAGCCGGAGAAGGCATGTTCCGCAACATCCTCGTCAGCTATGACGGGTGCCCCCATTCCGAGCGGGCGTTGGCCGAGGCGATCGACCTCGCCGTCGAGTCCAAGGGCCGGTTGACGATCCTCACCGCGGTCGGGCAGGTACCGCCGTGGTTGTACGGGCCGGCCAGCGCCGGCGCAGTTGGCCAGCTGAGCGCGGACCTTCTGAAGGAGGCGCAGGATCACCTGTGCGGGGCGGTCGAGCGGGTGCCCGCGGAGGTTCCGGTGACCAAGATCCTGAGCAAGGAGCCGATCCGCACCGTTCTCCAGCGCGAGGTCGATTCCGGGCGCTACGACGTGCTCGTGATGGGTTGCCGCGGCCGGGGCGCGGTCAGCTCGCAGCTGCTCGGGAGCGTCAGTCACTTCGCCCTTCACCACAGCTCGATTCCCGTGCTGGTCGTCCACCCCGACGGGCGCACGAAGCTCGTCGACCGGTCCGCGGCAGCCAGCGGATAGACCCCTGTCATGATGGACGGATGCTGCTTTCCGTTCTCGACCAGTCGCCGATCTCCGAGGGCTCGACCGGCGCCCAGGCGCTCCACAACACGCTCGACCTGGCGCGGCTGACGGACGCGCTGGGCTACCACCGCTACTGGGTGGCCGAGCACCACGGCGGCCCGATGCTCGCCGGGGGCAGCCCCGAGGTGCTGATCGGCCCGATCGCCGCCGCGACCTCGCGGATCCGGGTTGGGTCGGGCGGCGTGATGCTGCCGCACTACAGCCCGTACAAGGTCGCCGAGTCGTTCACGATCCTGGCGGGCCTGTATCCGGGCCGGATCGATCTCGGGCTCGGTCGCGCGCCCGGCACCGACGGCCTGACCATGTACGCGCTGCAGCGCGACCGCAGGCAGGCCGCCCCCGACGACTTCCCGCAGCAGCTGACCGAGCTGCTCGGGTACTTCGAGGACGCTCTTGGAGAGGACCACCCGTTCCGCAAGCTCGCGGCGCTGCTCCCGGGCCTACCCGAGCTGCCCGACGTGTGGCTGCTCGGCTCCTCCATGCAGAGCGCGATCTGGGCGGCGCAACTCGGCTTGCCCTACGCCTTCGCCGACTTCATCAATCCCGGCGGCGCCGAGATGGCGCGGACCTATCGGGAGCGGTTCACCGCCGCGCGCGGGCTACAGGCGCCGCGCATCGCCGTCGCCGCCTGGGCGCTGTGCGCGCCGACCGACGAGGAGGCCCACGAGCTCGCCGCCTCGAGCCGGATGACCCTGTCGCTGCTGCGGCGCGGTCAGCTTGTCCCGGTGCCCCCGGTGGCCAAGGCGCTGGAGTTCCTGGCTTCCGAGGGGCGCCCGGCGAGCGGTGGGCTGCCCGGACGCCGCGGGATCATCGGTTCCCCGGAGGTGGTGCGCGCCGGGCTCGAGGAGCTCGCGTCCGAATACGGCGCCGACGAGGTGATCGTGGTCACGATCACCCACGACCACGTCGCCCGCCGGCGCTCGTACGAGCTGATCGCGGAGGCATGCGGGCTGTCTCACACCGGCGAGACAGCCGGCGTTGTATCGGCATGACCTATTACACGTTGTTCGATAGCCCGATCGGCGAGCTGCTCGCCGTCGGGGACGGGGTCGCGGTGACGCGGCTGCACATGCAGGGCGGACGGACGCGCGGTTTGCTCGATCCCGCTTGGCGGCGAGACGATGCCTGGTTCGGCGACCTGCGCGGACAGCTCGACGAGTATTTCGCGGGTGAGCGCCAGGAGTTCTCGGTGCCGCTGGCGCCGGTGGGCGGCGTGTTCGAGCGGCGCGTCTGGGAGGAGCTGCTGGCGATCCCGTACGGGTCGACGGCGAGCTACGGCCAGATCGCAGCGCGCGTCGGAGCGCCCGGCGCGGCACGGGCGGTCGGGCTGGCCAACGGCCGGAACCCGATCGCCGTGATCGTTCCCTGCCACCGCGTGATCGGCGCCGACGGATCGCTGACCGGGTACGGCGGGGGCCTTGAGCGCAAGCGGCTGCTGCTCGATCTCGAGGCGGGGGTGATCCCCCTAGCGTCTGCGCGCGGCGATCAGGAACGACGCGTGGACTTCGCCCCCGTCGCCGACGATCCAGCGCCAGTCGCCGCTGCTTAGCACCCGCTTGGGGCCGGGCTGGGCCGGGGTCCGGAACTCGAGCTCGACGTCGATCGCGGCCGGCTCGGGTTCGCTCCCAGTGAGCAGCTCGTGCTCGAGCGGGACCCAGTAGGCCGAGTTGTTGACGTGGTCGGCCACGTCAGTCTCGGTGGTGCGGAAGGTCCACGGCTCCGCCCCCGCCCCCTCCGGCGGCCTCGCCGGGTGGCGGAGGCGGTGGCTGACCCGCCGGGCGCCGGCGGTCGCGCCGTAGATCTCGAGCTCCTGCTCGCTGAACCCGGTCGGGTGCCAGTTGGCGGGGTCGAGGTGGACCCACAGCCCGACCGTCTCGACCGCGGGCTCGGGGTCGCCGTCGATCTCGATCGTCGTCCGCCGCTCCGCCCACGCGCTGCCGGTGCCACTGCAGAACGTGCGCAACGTAAGCCGGTGGCCGAACTGCGGGAATTGGTTGACCTTGATCCGATTGCGGCGGACCACCCACACGGCGTGGTCGGCAACGCCGGCGTCCTCGACATCCGCGTAGGCGACGTCCTGCAACCACCGCGCGAGCGAGTCGAGCCGGGCGCGGCCCGACGGTGCGCAGTCGCCCAGGCCCGCCCGGGCCGGTTGGCTGAACACGCGGCCGCTGGCGGGCGGCGCGACCATCTCAGTGAGGTCGTGGACGGTGATGCGCCCCAGGGTACGCGGACGGCACGATCAGCAGCCGGGCTACCCCGCCCATACGACGCGCGCTGGGTGAGGGGTTCAGGTAGGGTCGCCCGGTGATCCTCGAGCGTCTCGATGTTCCGCCCGTCGACCTCGAGGAGCGGACCGGATGGGCGATCAAACCCGAGGGGGCCTGCCGCGGCGATGTGTGCGTGCCGCTCGCGGCGCCGTTCGATGTGGCGGACATGGCCGAGCGGCTGGGCATGCCCTTGGTCGAGGATGCTCGGCACGGGATCTGGGCCCTGGGTCCCGCAGCCGGCGGCGGCCGGGCGCTCGAGTCGGCTGCGCTTCCGGAGATCGTGCTGCCGGACCGCAACGGCCGGCCGTTCGCGGTCAGCTCGCTGCGCGGGACGAAGGTGTTCATGATCGCCTGGGCGTCGTGGTGAGGGTGCAGATTCGATCTGCCCGGGTGGCGGAAACTCCGAGACGAACTGCATCCTTCCGGCTTTGAGGTCGTAAGCGTCGCCCTTGATACGGGCGGGGTCGATGCGGCTGGGCCGTGGATCGACCGGGCCAAGACCTCCCATCCGGCGCTGATCGACGAAGCTCATCTGCTAGACGAGCTGCTGGGAATCGTCAACGTTCCCACGGGCGTCTGGATCGACGAAGACGGGATCCTCGTGCGACCGCCCGAGCCAGCGTTCCCATGGGTCCCGCGCCCACCATCGGACGAGTTGCTCGCGTCGCTGCCGCCGCTGCTGGCGGAGATGCTGCGCGAGGCGCAGAAGATCGAGATCGATCCCGAGCCGTACCTCGCGGCGCTTCGCGACTGGGTGGCTCGCGGGCCGGACTCCCGGTTCGCCCTCTCTGAGGCCGAGGTCGTGGCCCGCAGCGCCCCGCGCGACCCCGACCGGGCGCGGGCGGCAGCGTGTTTCGAGCTCGCGCAGCGGCTGTGGCGCAGTGGCCACGCCGACGACGCGGTCCCGTGGTTCCGTCAGGCGCACGCGCTCGCGCCCGAGAACTGGACCTACAAGCGGCAGGCATGGCAGTTCGCGGACCCGTTCCAAGGTCCGAGCGAGCAGTACGACTCAGACTGGCTGACCGAGGTCAGAAAGGTCGGTCCGGAGAACTACTATCAGCGGCTGAGCTGGTAGGGCTCTCCGACGCTCACTTGCCGACCGCGGTAACGCAGGCCGGTCCAGTCGCGCTCGCGTGACCTGCGTCGCCGTTGTAGATCGCCGTCGTGGTCCAGTTGCCCGCGCTGGTCGGCGTGAAGGTGATCGAGAAGCCGCCGTTTGCATCGACGGTCGCCGAGTGGCTCGTGGTCGCGCCATTTGGATCAGTGATCTGAACCGTCACGCTCGCGTTCAGTACGGGTGGCAGCAACGTTCCGCCCGTGGTTACGGGCACGCCGATCGTCCCATTGGGGTCGCAGGTCGCCGTGATCGATTCCTGCGTCGGCGGCGGGACGGGCACTGATGTGGGACACGCCAGGCTGACGGCCGCGGAGTGGCCCGGATCGCCTCCGTAGCTCGCGATCACGACCCAGACTCCCGGGCGATCTGGGTCGTAGCTGAACCGGAAGCCGCCGCTCGCGTCCAGAGTGACGATGGACGTCGTGGTCAGGCCGCTCGGATGCGCAACCGTCAGCACGATCCTCGCGTCGGCGAGGACCGGCGACAGCGCACCGGTCAACGACACCGGCGAGCCGACCGAGCCCGCCGCCGGGCAGGTCAGGCGCAGCTGCTCGGGGGTTGGTGGCGGGGCGGGCCGGACGTGGATCAGGCACCGGCCGCTCGTCGCCGCCTCTCGGCGCGCCGTGGCCGCAACCAGCACGTAGCCAACCAGCTCACCCGGCCGGGCCGGGACGACCACGTCGCGGAAGCGGTGCCGGCGATCGAGGCTGACAGCGTGGGCAACCTCCGGAGCTCCGGCGAGGTCCTCGTAGACAAGCGACAACTTCGCCCCCACCGGGACGCCGGTGGCGCTACCGGTCAGCGACAGTGGAGCGCCGACTGAGCCCACGCCACCGCCGCACGCGAGCTTGATCCGCGGCTGCGGGCGCAGCGTGAGCCGCTGACGTTGCGCCCGCCGGCCTGCGAAGGAGACCGACAGCGTCAGATTCGAGACGACCGGCCGGTGGGCCAGCAACGCGGCTTGTCGATCAAGGCGGAGCGGCACGGTGATGAACCGCGCGCCGCGCGCCTTGAAGGAGAGCCGCGCGAGCAGCGTCCGCCCGTGCCGGAGCGTCGCCACGCCGGTACAGGTGTCGCTCCCGCGGACGGCTGCCGTCCGCGCGCCGAGCTGAGCCGACAGCGGGCAGAACAGCTCCAGCGGCAGAGTCTCTGCGGGACGGAGCGGCGTGTCATCCGGGAACCGCCGGAGGCGGAAATCGCGCAGGCAGGCCTGGCTGCAGATCGGCGGGGGGAGGTGGGCTGTCCGAACGGGGCGGGGCAACGGCTGCCAGCTCGGCTGGCCGTCAGCCGTGTCGCGGTCGACCACCACCGGGTGCTTCGGCGATGCGACGGTCACGACCGCGACCCCGCCTTGGCCCATCGTGTAGGCGATCTTGGTTCCGTCCGGTGACCAGGCTGGCCGGTACGGCGCGACGTTTCTGGCCACCACGCGCGGGGGCGCGCCGGGCGCCGCGGCCATCACCTCGAGCGTGGAGCTCGAGTCGGCCGGTCCCGAATCGGCGATGAAGGCCAGCTGGCGGCCGTCAGGAGAGAAATCGGGCGCGGTCTCATCGCCGGTTCCGCTGGTCAGCTGAGTCTGAGCTCCGGTGATGCTCAGCCCCCACAGGTGATAGCGGCACCGGTCGCATCGTGGATCGCCCGTGCCGTCCATGCGCGCGAACGCGATGGTGTCGTTGTCAGGCGAGAAGTCGGGCAATTCGTTGAGCACGCGATCGGGACTTGCCGTCAGCAGCATCCCGGGCAAGGGGTCGGCGCTGCTCTTCTCGTAAATCGTCGCGTCGCCTCGCGGCAGGTGACTCTCGTAGGCGATGTGCGACGAATCCCGCGACCAGCTCGGGAATGCGTTGTAGTAGAGCGTGTACCTCCCCGGGTCGGTCGTCGGGTCGGGCAAGCCGGACAGGGCCGTGGCCCTCGAGCCATCGGCTCGCATCTTCCAGATCTGCTGGACGAGCGTCTGCGAGGGGTCACCGGCGCGCGGCGACGGGAGCGAGCCGTCGTCGCGGCTCGAGGCGAACACGAGCTGAGTTCCGTCTGGCGACCAGTTCGTCTCCCAGTTGCTGAACGGGCTGCTGGTCAATGGCGTGCGGCTGGTCCCGTCGGGGCGGAGCAGGTAGATCTCCGAGTGTGTCGGAGAGAGAAAGTGCGTCACGGCGATCAGGCCGTTGTCGCCTGGATAGGTGGCGCGGGCGGCCGGCACGCAGACCCAGCCGGCGATCAGACTCAAGGCAACGACGGTGCGCCCCCTCATCCCGCCGGCAAGCCTATCCAGATCTCGAGTGCGCCGTGGGGTGAAGCAGGGGAACCACAGGGCACCAGCCGGACCGGAGAACGGCCACGAGCGATGGGGGCGTGATCAGCCGCGTCTGCCCGCGCGCCGGTCGCGGTGCCCGTGTCGTGTAGCCAGCGGGCGTCCACATCAGCAGCTCGGGGCCGAGCACCAACCATGGCCGGTCTTCCTCGTCGAGCACGAACGCACCGTCCGGTAGGTCTTCCACTCGTTCGCGGTGCAGCCGCTGCGCACGGTCGTGCCAGCGCTCGATGTGGAGCTGCGCGTCCATCGCCGGCGCTCGGTCCTGGCCGGGATGGAACGTCGACCAGATCTCCTTGAAATGGTTGTAGTCCTCGCGCCGGCACAGCGCGCACGGACGGTGCCCGGCGGCGAACGCGGTCGCCTCGTCGAGGAAGAACAGTTCGGTGAAGCGGCCGGGCGCCATCAGTGGCGAGCGGTGCCAGCCGCGGAATCGCAGCCGGCAGGCGATCCACAGCTTGCCGTTGTGGTGGCGGCGGATCGCGCCGCGGTCGTCGTGCAGACAGCCGCGGTTGCCGTACACGAGCCCACGTTCGGGCGTCACGATCAGCTCGCCGCGCGGCGTGACGCGATTCTCGCGCGGCATCAGCGGCCGGCGTGGCCGGCGGCGATCGCCTCCCCCACCGCGTACGCGAGCCGTGCGCCGTTCTCGATCGTGCCGTAGTCGAGGTTGTCGGGCACGTCGGTCATCAGGTGGTAGTTGGACATCTGCTGCCACTCGTTCAGCGACCCCAGGCACGTGCTGGGGTAGCCGGCGCGGCTCGTGATCACGCTGTCGGTGGAGGCTCGGGCGCGAAACCCCCGCTCGAGCGCGATCCCCTGCTCCTGTGCGCACCGCTCGATCAGGTCGCGGAACGACGGGTCGGTGTACTCCTGCATCACGAACGGGCCCTCGGCCTCGAGCATGATCAGGCGCGGGGAACCGATCGTGTCCATGTTCAGGATCCAGGTGCTCTCGGGGTCGAGCTCGGCGCGGTGGCGCGCGATGAAGGCGCGGATACCGTCCTGGAGCGTCTCCTCGGCGCCGGCGGAGACGAGCAGTAGGCGCAGCCCCGGGATCGGCTGCTCGCGCAACCGCTCGGCGACGGCGACCAGCGCCGCGACCGCCGACAGGTTGTCGTTGGCGGCGGGGACGGTGGGATGGCGAGCGATGTCGGCGATCAGCGCCGTGCCGAGCGCGTTGATCGCCAGCCCTTTGACGGCCCGGGAGCGCCGGCCGGTGACCGCGCCGGCGATCGCGAGCAGCTGGCCCGCCACCCCCACCGCCCACTGCGGCGGCTGGGTCTTGACACGCTGGAGCAGCCCCGGGAAGCGATCGTTGATCCGAATGAACATCGTCTGGTCAAAGAGAACGCCGGTCTGCGCCCCGTCGTGATGTGCGAGCAGCACCAGCGTGCGAGCGGCGTTCGGGTCGCCGGCGCGGGCGACGACATTGACCGTCGTCTTGCGCCTGCGCAGCACCCGGCGAAACACCCGCGGGCCGTTCTCCGCCTCGTCGACCACACCGGCGATGGACATCAGCGCGAGCGCGACGCCGGAGGCCCTCCGCTTGAGGGCCACAGCCAGGCAGCCGGCCATCCCCACCACGCCCAACGCCAGCGCGGTCGGAGGGAACGTGCCCCAAGACGGCTCGTCCTCGAGCGCGACCTCGGCCACGCCGGCTCGCTGCAGGCGCGCAGCGATCCACTCCGCCGCCTCGCGCTCGCCGGGCGAGCATGGGGTCTTATCGATCGGCGCGAGGTGCTCGCACACCTCGCGCAGGGTCGCTTCCGTTGCTCCCGCCATCGCGATCAGTCGGATACTGGCTGACCGTTGGCGGTCAGCGTCACCTCGATGTTGCCGCGGGTGGCGTTCGAATACGGGCACACCTTGTGCGCGGCGGCCACGACGGCCGCTGCCTGCTCGGCGTCACCCACGTCGGGAAGCGTCACGTCGAGCTCGACGCCGAGCTTGAAGCCGCGCTCCTCGGTCGGGTACAGGCTTACGTGGCTGTCGATCGAGACGTCGCCAAGCTCGAGCTTCTGGCGGCGCGCCACGGCACCCAACGCGCCTTCGAAGCAGGCAGCGAAGCCCACCGCGAACAGCTCCTCGGGGTTCGTCCCGTCACCCGCGCCGCCGAGTTCCTTCGGATAGCGGAGCTGGACATCGAGGTTGCCGTCGGACGCGACGCCATGGCCTGCGGCGCGGCCGCCGGTTACGTGCGCATTGGCGGTGTAAAGCGGTCCACTCATCTGTAACTCCTGGTGAAGACTCGAAAGGGATGCGGCGGGGCGGGCCCGTGGCCCGCCCACCAACCGCCCGGTCATGGATCACCACTGAACTACTACGTCCCAGGACTTATAAGTGTCTGCCTGGGTGGCGCGACACTCCCGACCCCCGGGACTGGCCGCCGGCCTCGAGGGCCGGCGCGTGGCCCGGGCGGGCTCACCTTCAGCCCTGGCCGAGTGGGCGATCCGCCGGACCCTGAATGCTAGTGACCTCGCGGTGGCGATGGCGGTCGCGGTCGCGGCGCCCGCCTCGGATGCTCAAAAGTCCGCTTTCGACCCAGAGCGGCACGATCGGCACGGCTCAGTGATCCCTACGATCAAAAACTCCGCCTGATTCGACTCCCGGTGGACGAAGGCGGGGTTTTGGTCACCCGCTCGCGCTCAACGCATCTGGGCGTCGACGCGCTTGGCGAGCCTCCACACGAGCTCCTGGTAGCGCGCCCCGGTCGCTCGCTGTAGCAGGTCGACCGCCCGCGCGTCGTTGCCGACGAGGATCCTCGCTCGACGGGCCCGCACTCCCTTGAGGATGATCTGGGCCGCCCGCTCGGGTGTGAGGCGGGCGATCTGCTCGAACCGCTCCGCCCGCTCGCGCTCGTCGATGTCAGAGCGCGCCGCGCGAGCGATGTCCGTCTTGACTCCGCCCGGATGGACGCAGCTCACACCGACAGGGTGGCCCGCCATCAGCATCTCCTCGCGCAGAGACTCGGTGAACCCGCGGACGGCGAACTTCGCCGCGTGGTATCCGGACTGTCCGGGCACGGCGATGATCCCGAAGATGCTCGAGATGTTGACGACGTATCCGTCACCGGACGCGATCACGTGCGGCAGGAAAGCCTTGGTCCCGTACAGCACGCCCCAGAAGTTGATCCCCATGATCCACTCGTAGTCCTCGATCGAGGTGTCGAGAATCGTGCCCTCGAGCGCCACGCCGGCGTTGTTGACGATCAGGTTCGCGGTTCCGTACCGCCCCACGACATCGTCCGCGTAGGCGAACACGGCTGCTCGGTCGGACACGTCGAGGCGAGCGGCGATCACCTCCCGCGCGCCGCGCTGCTCGCACGCCGCTCGGCTGGCCTCGACGCGTTCGCTGTCGATGTCCGACAGCGCGAGCCTAGCCCCGTTTGCCGCGAGCTCGAGCGCGAGCGCCCGCCCGATGCCCGAGCCGGCCCCCGTGATCACGCACACCTTGCCGCCGAAGCTCTTCACGCGAGAGGGAGCCTATCCGGACCGTGAGGAGGGCGGCACTGTAACCGCGGACGGCAAGCCCGTAGCCGTGCGGCCCCGGTGCCAGCCGCTCGACGGTCCGCTTTCCCACCCACTGGCCGTCGGGACCGAGCGACTGCCCGGCGAGCGTGACGCCGTGGGTCGAGCGAACCGACGGCGCGAGCAGCCGTTGAACGGTCGCGGTGCTCCTCGCGCCGGGCAGCCGCAAAGCCACCCGAACGGGAACCCGGCCCTTGTCGATGACCAGCAGATGGAGCTCGTGGCGACCAACCAGCACCGCCCATACCTTCAGGTGCCGCTGGCGTGCTCCGGTGAGGACCACCGGCGTCAGCCGAGCCCCCGGTCCGAAGGTGCGCGCGAACAGCGCGAGACCGTAGATAGCCGGTCGCGCGACGAACCCGTCCGGCGTGAACAGGAACGGCGCGTTGATCGAGAACGTCCGCAAGTGAAGGTTGACGCCGTCGACACCGGCGTGGACCATCTCCAGCAGGGCATCCGGCGCCCACAGCGCGGTGGCGAACGAGTTCGAGACCCCGAAGCGGCCCAGGCACGAGACCGAGTTGAACTCGGTCAGCCGCAGCTCGACGCCGTAACGGTGGGCGAGCGCGATGGCCGGTGCCACCGAGGCCGCCATTCCCGCCGAGGCCCGCTCTGAGAGCAGCCTGCCGATCGTCGGGTAATACGGCGAGCGCATCGAGTGAAAGCAGTTGGACAGCGGGTACCGGTGGGCGGTCAGGAGGCCGAGCGACGAGCGGTCGTGCTCGACGATCCCGGTCAGCCAAGCGCGCCCGGCGAGCGGGTTCGCCACCGCCGGCCCGGCCAGCTCGGCGCCGCGCACGACGCGCGGCAAGGTTTCGGCGTAGGCGGCGAACGTGCTCGCGTAGCCGGCCGCCGTCATGATCGTGGCGCGTTCCGCGCGAGTGCGCCCGCTGAAAATCGAGGCCGCATGAGCACCGGC
Source organism: uncultured Solirubrobacterales bacterium (assembly GCA_963794825.1). GTDB lineage: Bacteria > Actinomycetota > Thermoleophilia > Solirubrobacterales > Solirubrobacteraceae > Palsa-465. Next base: position 158,158 of record CAWCFB010000002.1, on the reverse strand, counting down.
GAACCGATGGTCGTACAGGTCCGGTTCGTTGCCGACCTCGAGCGCGACCAGGGAATGCGGCAGCTCGCGCGATACGCGCGCGAGCCAGCGATGCCGCCATTCCCGGTGCGTCGGCGATCGCGTTGACCCCCAGGATCATGCGGGCGTGGATCCCGTCGACGACCCGCCTGAGGTCCGAGAGCCACCGTCGGCCAAGCTCGAACGACGGGGGCCGGCCGGCCGGCAGGCGGTGGTGCCAGTAGCTCTGATCGGTCGAGTTGCCCCCGACGCGAAGGACCTGCGGCCCGTCGCCGCGGATCCGGATCAGGTCGTCGGCGCGCTCGAACAGGCGCAGGTAGTGGGCGTCGAACACCGCGTCTCCGATCTCCATGGAGAAGCCCAGGAACGAGCGGGGGAGCTCGATCGTCCTGCCCGGCGCGAGCGCCACCGTCACCTGCGGAGCCGGGGACGTCACCGGGGCGGCCCGATCCGGCGGGGACGCCAGGCGCGATACCCGAGCCTCGTCGGGCGTCGCGATCGCAGCCGCGACCGCCACCAACGCGACCACGGCAGCAAAGGCAATCGCCCGTCGGCGTCGGATCAGGCTTCCCCGCATGGACGAGCATCCTTCCCACCCGAGCTTGGCAGTAGGTAAAGCGAACCTGGACGTTCGATTAAGTCAGGCTGATCGGTCGATGGCAACGGCGTTCGTGACCGGCGGCTCGGGGTTCATCGGCGGACGCCTGCTCGAGCGACTGATTGCCGACGGCCATACCGTTCGCGCACTGGCGCGGTCTGATGCCGCGGCCGCGAAGGTCCGCGAGCGGGGCGCCGAACCCGTGCCGGGAGAGCTGGGCGACCTCGAAGCGCTGCGCGCCGGGGCGACGGGCGCCGAGCTGGCTTTTCACGCCGCCGCGACACTCGGCGATTGGGGCCGGCCCGAGGATTTCGAGGCCGGAAACGTGGTCGGCACGCAGAACGTGCTTGCGGCCTGCGAGGGCGCCGGGATCCGCCGCTTCGTCCACGTGGGCACCGAGGCGGCGCTGCTCGCCGGCCAGCCGCTGGTCAACGTCGATGAGACGGCGCCGCTGCGCCCGGACTCCCCCGCGCTGTACAGCGCCACGAAGGCCAGAGCCGAGCAGCTGGTGCTCGCGGCCAACCGCAACGGGTCGTTCGAGACCGTCGTGATCCGGCCGCGGTTCGTGTGGGGGCGCGGCGATACGACGTTGCTGCCGACGATGACCGAGATGGTTCGCTCGGGACGGTTCGCCTGGATCGGCGGCGGCCGCCACCGAACCTCGATCACGCACGTCGACAACGTCGTCGAAGGGCTCGTGCTCGGCGCCTCGCGCGGCCGCGGCGGCAACGCCTACTTCGTCACCGACGGCGACGACGTCGAGTTCCGCGGGTTCGTCACCGAACTGCTCAGCACACAGGGCGTGTCGGCTCCTTCGCGGAGCATCCCAGCGCCGGTCGCGCATGGGCTCGCGGTGGGCGGGGAAGCGGCATGGAAGGCGCTGCCGCTGCCCGGCCGGCCGCCGCTGACCCGGTTCGCCTATTGGGTCAGCTCACAGGAGTGCACGATCCGGATCGACAAGGCGCGCGAGCAGCTTCGCTACGAGCCGGTGATGACGCGCTCCGAGGGGCTGGCCGAGCTGCGCGCCTAAGGGAGCCGACCCGACCAGCGCGCAGAACCCAGTGCCGCCAGCAGGAGCAGCACGAGGCCGCCGGCGGCGAACTCGGCCGTGACCTCGTGCTGGCGTTCGACGCTGCCGAGCTCGCGGCCGAGGTGCTGATAGATCGAGTTGAGCAGGTCCGCGTTCTGGACGGTGTACGACCGGGCGCCGGAGGCGGCGGCGATCTGGGACATCAGCTCCGGATCAGGGGGCACCGGGATCGGCTGGCCGAACGGATCGGGGTTCGGAAGCGTGCCGTTCGGGCTGCCGAGCGAGACGGTGAACACCGGGATGTGGTCGGCCTTCGCCTGCCGGGCCTCGGTGACGGGGTTCGCGCCGGCGTTGGCCGCCCCGTCGGAGAGCAGGATGACCGCCGACGGCGGATGCTTGGGGTCGGTCGCGCGGAGCAGTTGGAGCGCCACCGCGAGCGCGTTGCCCGTGGCGGTCGAGCCGCCCGCCTGAACGCCGTTGATTGCGTTGCGGGCCGCGTTGTGGTCGGTGATCGGTGCGGTGACGACATCCGGCGCGGTGCCGAAACCGACGACGCCGATCTTGGCGTTGCTCGGTAGCTGGTCGATGAATGTGTTCGCAGCGCGCTGCGCGGCCCCCAGCCGCGTCGGCGCCACATCGTTGGCCGCCATCGATCCAGAGTGATCGAGCACGAGGATCACCGAGGCCTGGTCGATCGGCTTCGAGTAGCTCACGTGCGGGCGGGCCAGTGCGAAGGCCAGGGCAGCCATCGCTGCCAGCGCGAACACGGCGGGCAGATATCGACGCCACGAAACGCCCGCCCCGGCGCCGGCGAGTGCGGCCGTGGCGGCGGCCGGGAAGCGAACCACGTAGCGGTTCGATCGGCGCCGGGTGGCGAGGTAGGCCAGGACCGCGAGCGGGATCAGCACCATGGCCAGCAGCCAGGAGGGGTCTTTGAAGCTCACCGCCTCAGCCTCCGTCCGAGGTCGAGCAGCCAATCGCGCTCTGTGGACAGCTCGACATGGTCGACGCGCAGGCGTCGCAGCTCGGAGGCGATCCCCTCGCGCCGCTCCTGCTCGAGCGCCGCGAACCGCTCTCGCACCCGCCGCAACGAGGTATCGACGTCGACTCTGGCGCCGGTCTCGGGATCGACCAGCCGCAGGTGGCCGACGGCAGGCAGCTCTGACTCGCGGGGGTCGGAGATCTCGACGGCCAGCACGGCGTGGTGGATGCGTAGCGCGCCGAGCGGGCGCTCCCACTGCGACTGCTCGCGGAAGTCGGAGATGATCACGACGAGGCCGGGTTGCTTGGCGAGCCGGCCGAGCGTCCGCAAGGCGCCCGCCATCCCGTTCGGGTCGTGCTCGCCGTCGGGCGCCACACCGGCCTCGAGCGTGCGGCGCACCGCCACCATCCCGGGCTTCGAGCCGCGCGGTGGCAGCACCTGTGGTGTCGAGGACCCAAAGCACACCATCCCGACGCTCCCGGCCCGGCGAATCCCGAGCCGGGCGAACACGAGGGCGACCCCCTCGGCGACGTCGGCCTTCAGCCGCTGCGCGGTGCCGAAGGCCATCGACGGCGATTGGTCGAGCGCGATCCAGCTGGTCAACGCCCGCTCGGGCACGTGCAGCCGGACGTGGGGCACGGCGGTGCGGGCGGTCGCGGCGGGGTCGATCCGGCGGACGTCGTCCCCGATCTCGTATGGCCGCAGCTGGGCCAGCTCGGTCCCCAGCCCGACACCTGCGGCTCGGCGGTCGCCCGGCAGCGCGCGCGTGACGAGCCGGGTGACCGCCACGTCGAGCGCATCGACGAGCGGTCGCGCGATCGGACCGGGGCCCTGTCGGGCGGCGGGCGGTTGGAGCACCGCTCCTGGCGCCCTCGCGCTCACGCTGAGACGACCCGCCGGCGGATGTGGTCGTCCTCGGGTTCGGTGACGGCGGTCAAGACCTGCTCGAGCAGATCGTCGGCGGTGACCCCCTCGGACAGCGCGTCGTAGGAGAGGACGATCCGGTGGCGGAGCACGTCGGTGGCCAGGTCGCGGATGTCGCCGCCCGTGACATGCCCACGGCCCCGCAGCAGCGCGAGCACGCGGGCCGCCTGGACAAGGCCGATCGGTCCACGGGGCGAGGCGCCGAACTCGATCAGCCCGGCCATCTCCCGCAACCCGTACGCGGCCGGCCGCCGGGTGGCGTCGGCCAGCGCGACTGCGTACCCGATCACCTCACGGTCGACGAACACGGTCTGAACCGCCTCGGCGTAGCGGATCAGGTGGTCGAGCGAGAGGACCTCGCGGACCAGGGGCTCGGCGAGCAGGCTGCGCCCGACGACCGCGGCCTCCTCCCCCAGGCTCGGATAGTCGACGAGGATCTTCATCAGGAACCGATCAACCTGGGCTTCCGGGAGGGGGTACGTGCCCTCGGACTCGATCGGGTTCTGGGTCGCCATCACGATGAACGGCAACGGCACCTTGTAGGCGGTCCCGCCGATCGTCACCTGCTGCTCCTGCATCACCTCGAGCAGCGCCGACTGAACCTTGGCCGGTGCGCGGTTGATCTCGTCGGCGAGCAGGAAGTTCGCAAACACCGGCCCGAGCTCGGTGTCAAAACGACCGGTATCGGGCCGGTACACGCGCGTGCCGACGAGGTCGGCCGGCACAAGGTCGGGCGTGAACTGGACTCGGCTGTAGGTGCCGCCGAGCACCGCGGCCAGCGTTTTCACCGTCAGCGTCTTGGCCAGGCCTGGCACGCCTTCGAGCAGCACATGGCCGTGCGCGAGCAGGCTGACCAGCAACCGTTCGAGCATCGCGTCCTGGCCGACGATCACGCGCTTGATCTCCGAGAGCGCGTCGGCGAGCGCCTCCCGCGCCTCGGCGCGGAGCCCGCTGTTGGTGTCTGTGTCTGTCATGGGCGCTCCTTGGTTAGATGAGGCGGCGGAACCAGAGCAGGGACAGGGCGCCGCCGATCAGCAGCAGCACCAGCCCGGCGCCGGCGAAGCTCGCGCTGATCTCGTGGTTGACGTGCTTGTGGCCGAGCTGCTTGGCGAGGTGCGCGTAAACGGCGCTCAACGCCTTGCTGTTCTGAGCCGTGAAGGATCGTGCGCCGGAGGCTCGAGCGATCTGGCGGAGCTCGGTCGGGTCGAGCGGCACGGGAACCGCCCGGCGCCGTCCCTGAATCGTGCCGCGCGATGTCCCGAGAGCGACGGTGTACACGGGGATGTGCTTGGCCGCGGCCGCGCGCGCGGCGGCGATCGGGTCGACCCCGAGAAACGAGCCGCCGTCGGAGAGCAGGATGATCGCGCTCGGCACGTGCTTGACGGCGGAGCCGATCGCCGGCCGAAGCCCATCGAGAATCTGCGTCGCCGTCACGATCGCATTGCCGATGGCGGTGTGGCCGTAGGGGCGCAGCCCACCGAGCGCACGGGCGACGAGCCCGTGATTGGTGGTCGGGGACTGGAGCACCGAGGCTGTCACCGTGAACTCGATCAGACCGACGCGGAGCGAGCTCGGTGAGTCGGCCAGAAACGTCCGGTCGGCGTTGGCGGCAGCGCCGAGCCGCGACGGCTTCACATCGGTCGCTCCCATCGAGCTCGATGTGTCATTCAGCAGAAACACGGCGGCGTCGTCCACGGGCACCGCCACGGAGGTCTGGGGCCGAGCGGCCGCGATGATCAACACGGCGAGGGCGAACGCGAACGCCACGTACGGCGCGTGCCGGCGCCATCCCGGGCGCTCCGGCGCGACCGACGGCCGGAGCGCCGGCGACGCGAAGGCCTGCGCGGCGCGCTCGCGGTTCTGCTGATACCGGACATACCACCAAGCGAGAAGCGGGATCGCGACGAGCGCGATCAACACGACCGGAACGGCGAAGCTCATGGACTCCCGGGACGGGCCGGCAACACGATGGTCCCCGCGGCCAACGCGGATCCCCGGTCGACGACGATCAAGACCTGCTGGCCGGGACTGAGGCCGTCGATCGTGTTGGCGGCGGCGCCCAGGCTGTCGACCGCCTGACCGTCCACCTGGCTGATGACGTCTCCGGGCTCGAGCCCTCCGAAGGCGGCGGGACCATTGGGATCCACCGTCTCGAGTACGGCGGTGCCCCCCGGGCCCGCGACCAGCTGTACCCCGAGCCAGCGGTCGGCCTCTCGCACGGCGGCGCTCGAGACGTGGTTGTTCGAGCTCGAGCCAGAGCTCAGCACCACCGTGAGCGCGACGGCGACCGCCACGATCAGCAGCAGCGCGGTCAGGACCGGGACTGCGACCCGCGCGGGCAGCCGCCGACGGACCCGCGCGAGCCGCACGGCCAGTGGCGTTCGCGGCCGCGGTGGCACCGTCCGCGGCGCGGTGGCAGGCGAAGGCCGGGAAGCGCGCGGCGGTTCGGGCTCAGGCTCAGGCTCCCATGGACGGCGCTGGCGTCGCGCAGCGGCCAGCTCCTCCGCGCGTGCCGCGGAGTCGCGCTCCCAGTCCCCGGTCCACAGCCGTCGTTTCGGTTGCATGGGTGCCCAGGACGGTACGGGTTGTTTTTAGGAAGCGCCTAAGAGCGCCTGGCCCCCCAGCTGCGGGCTTTAGTTGATCGCCTGAACCTGGTCGGCCGGCGGCGCCGTGGGTGTCGGCTGCGGGCCGTAATCGGACAGGTCCTCGGTGATCTGCGCGGACATCGACACCCCGCTGATCGCCATGTTCAAGGTCATCCCGATCCGGCGGACGAGGTGGCTGCGGTCGATCCACACGTCGACCGGGATCGTGCCCAGATGCGCCTCCTGCGCAAGCGCCGCGAGCGCCCGCTGGACGGCCGGCCGCTCCGACGCCGGCAGCGCGTTGGCGACCTTTCCGAAGTCGAGCTGCGCCTGGTAGTGCGTCGTGTCGTACCCGTCGACCTGTGCCCGGCCGTCGGTGACGACGCTGTCTGAGGCGGCCCGCAGGTATTGCAGGAACTGGCTCGGGTCGCTCGGCGCCGCGCCCAGTCCGCCGCTCAGCGATGAGAGCCCCTTGACGCCGGCCGCCTTGAGAGTGTTCACCGCGATCCAGCGCTTGCTGAACGGCAACTTGCTCGCCAGCGCCTGCGGGAGCTCCACATACACGGTGCCCCCGCGCAGAACCTCGTTGAGCCGGAGCGAGTCGCCGCCGAGCTGGGAGGTCACCTGGGGGAGGTTGGGAAGGGTCATGGTCACGGAAATCGCGGCTGCATGGGCCGCGGACGAGACAACGCCGCCGCCGGTCATCGTGATCCCGCCAGGCAGCGCCGGCGAGGTCATCACCATCGAGAGGTGGGCGCGGTATCCCGGTGCGCTGGCCGAGCGGGTTGCCGCCTGGGCGACTGGGTCGAGCTTGGTCGAGGTCGAGCTCACCAACACGAACACGACGACCGCGATCGCGATCACGGCGACCGCGAACGCCACCATGCGGTTGCGCCCGTTGGGCAGCCGAGGTGCCATCCGGCCAGCGGGCTCGGGCATGTTCGGGGGCGGCACCGAGGTGCTCACACTGCCCCCATCGGCACGGCGACGCGTGGACTTGATCGGCGCGCAGCCACAGTAAGCCTTATGTAAGCACGAAACTTTCGTGCCCACGGGCGGGTTTCGAGGAATGTGTGGGGGACGGCGTGATATCAACAGGCAGCATGCTCCGGCGGGTCCTCCGCATGCTCGTCTGCACCCTGGGAGCGTTCGCCGCCGCGAACGCCGGGCCCGCATTCGCGCAGCCGCTGAAGGTGGTCCGGTACGCGGGCTACTCCGTCACGGTTCCGGCCGGCACCCCCGTGTACCGGCTCGGCCGCGACCCCCGACTGTGCGCCCGCTTCGACCGAGCGGCGGTCTATCTCGGCGCTCCGGGGGCCAGTGAGAATTGCCCGGCCCGGGTCGTGGGACGGCCGCGGGCGGTGCTGATCGAACCGGGGCGCGGGGTGCTGAGACGGCCCCCCTCACCGCGGCCGGCGTTCGTCCCCGCCGCCACGTTTCGAACCAACACCCGTGCCGCGGCCGCGAGCGCGGTCTACACCGGGCTCGGGATCGACGCCTGCAGGGCGCCGAGCAGCTCTCAGATGTCGGCCTGGTCGGTCTCGCCCTACCGCGCGATCGGCGTGTACCTCGGCGGCACCAACAGCGCCTGTTCACAGCCGAACCTGACCGCGGCCTGGATCGCTCAGCAGGCGGCGAACGGCTGGCGCCTGATCCCGACCTACGTCGGGTTGCAGGCGCCGGGGGCGTGCGGATGCGCGGCGATCAGCTCGAACCAGGCGACGTCTGAGGGCACCGCCGCCGCGACCGACGCGATCGCCAAGGCCCAGGCGCTCGGTCTCGGTCCGGGCGCGCCGATCTACGACGACATGGAGGCGTACTCGCGCACGAGCGCGAACACCACGATGGTGCTCAAGTTCCTCTCGGCGTGGACGGCGGCCCTTCACGCGGCCGGCTACCGCTCGGGCGTGTACAGCAGCTCCGACTCAGGAATCAGGGACCTGGCCGGCCAGTACGGCACCACATACGTGGAGCCCGACGACCTGTGGATCGCGAACTGGAACGGGACGGAGTCGACCGCGGACCCGAACGCCCCCAGTCAGGACTGGCCAAACCATCAGCGGATCCATCAGTACAAGGGCGCGCACAACGAAACCTACGGCCACGTGACGCTCAACGTGGACAACAACTACGTCGATGCGGCGACGGCCGCGAGCGCAGTTGCCCCCGCCGCCGCTCCGAGGCTCACGGTCTCGCCGACGGCCGGCGGCAAGGTCGAGCTGCAGGCGCGGTGGCCGGGGCAGACCGGGGTCTCGGCGTGGCAGGTCCTGGCCGGCATCAGCGTGGACGTGTCCCCGTTCGGCACCCCGCTGAGCGGCGGCGCGTCGACGACGATCAACGTGCATAGCCAGTTCCCCTATTACGCGGTGCAGGCGCTCGACTCGAGCGGCCAGGTCCTCGGGGTCTCGACCACGATGCCGACTCCGCCCCACCTCGTTGTGTTCGGGCGCCAGGCGTTCGTCCCCCCGAACGGCTTCGGCGCGATTCCGGTCGCCTGCTACGCCGTAGGCGGCTGCGCGGTGACCACGACGGTCCGCGCAGGCCGGACGGTGCTGGCGAGATCCAGCCCTGAGACGGTCTCCGACGGCGTGGGCCGGCTGGCTTTCTTCAGCCTCTCCAGTGCGGGGCGCCAGCGTCTGGCCACCGCGCCGGGTAGGCGGCTGGCGGTGACCGTCACCGAGTCCGGCCGCGGTTTCCCGTCAACGTCGGCGAACCTGCAGCTCGTGCCGTTCAGCACCACCGGGCGAGGTCCCGCCCGCAGCCTCAGTGCCGCTTCGTCACTGCCGCTGATCGGCTCGACGGTGTTCTCGTTCCGCGGCCGTTCCTCCGCGTTGTTCGTCGGATGCATCGCCGTCCTCCCCTGCTCGGTTGCGGCGACCATCCGCTCCGGGCGGACGCTCGTCGCGCAGTCCTCGACCCAGACCTTTGGGGTGGATGCGTTCGGTTTTCTCGGCTTCAACTTGACGCCGCAGGGGCGGGCCTTGCTGCTGAGCACGAAGACCAACCAGCTCGGCGCGAGCCTTCAGCTGACCGACGGGACGGCGACCACCACGGGCCGAATCGTGCTCGTCTCCTACCGCTGATCGGAGAGACCGCTCAAGGCCTCAAACTGGTCGTCGGACAGCTCGATCGCCGCAGCGGCGCAGTTGTCCTCGAGGTGCTCGACCGACTTCGTCCCCGGGATGGGAAGCATCACTGATGATCGCTTCAGCAGCCAGGCGAGCGCGACCTGTGATGGGCTGGCGTCGAACTGAGAGGCGATCTCGTCGAGTGGGCCGCCGGGCTGGGCGAGCTTTCCGGTCGCGAGCGGGAACCAGGGGATGAACCCGATCCCGTGCTGCTCGCAGTATTCGAGCAGTGGCTCGGCGGATCGGTTGGTCAGGTTGTAGAGATTCTGCACGGTGGCGATCGGCGCCAGTTCCTGGGCCCGCTGGAGCTCCTCGACGCTCACCTCGGAGAGGCCAATGTGGCGGATCTTGCCCTCGCTCTGCAGATCGGTGAGGACGCCCAGCTGCTCTTCGAGCGGCACCTTCGGATCGATGCGGTGGAGTTGGTAGAGCTCGATCCGCTCTAGCCCCAGGTGGCGGAGGCTGAGCATGCACTGCTGGCGCAGATACTCGGGGCGGCCGACCGGATGCCACTCGCCCGGGCCGGTTCGGGTGAGGCCAGCCTTGGTCGCGATGACCAGCCCCTCCGGATACGGGTGCAGCGCCTCGTTGATCAGCTGCTCTGAGATGAACGGGCCGTAAGAGTCGGCCGTGTCGATGAAGTTCACCCCGAGCTCGAGCGCGTGACGAAGGACCTTCAGCGCTCCGTCGTGATCTTCCGGTTGGCCCCAGACGCCCTTGCCCGGCAGCTGCATCGCGCCGAAACCGAGGCGATAGACGGGCGTTTCGCCGCCGATGGCGAACGTGCCGGAGGCCGACACCGGTGCGGTCGTGGTCATGGCATTCGCTTCCTTTTCGCAGTTCGGGTCGCCTCCACGCTACCCGGTCGGGGCCGTTTGCCAGCCGCCTCTCGGGGGGTAGCCCGACTATGGGGCCCCCGACTAAGGAGATCTGACTTTGACCGAAGAACGACATTCGGAACGAACCGCTGGCGGCCTTGTGGGCAAGGTCGTCGGCAAGGTGAAAGAGGTGGTCGGCGAAGCCACCGATCACGACCGCCTGGCCCGGGAGGGCCGCTTGCAGAGCGCCCAGGCTGAGGCCGAAATCGACGCGCGCAAGGACCACGTCGAAGCGTCACGGGCCGAGCAGGAGGCGCAGCTGCGCGAGGAGCAAACCGAAACAGAGCTCGAGCGCCGACGGCTCGAGAACGAGGTAGCCACGCGGGAGGCCGAGGAACGGGCTGCCGCGGACCGCCAGCGCGCCGAGGCGCGGGCACAAGAACAGGCGGCTCAGGAAAAGGCGCAGGCCGAGGCCCAGCGCGAGCAGGAGCACGAGGCCGCCGAGCGGGCCGAGCGCGAGGCCGAGCAGCGTCAGGTCGCCGCGACCGAACAGGCCGTCGAGCTTGAACGTGAGGCCCGGCGGGCCGAGGACCGTGCGAACGCACTCGATCCAAAGGAGGAGCGATGAACGCCCAAGCGATCCGCAGAGTGGCCGTAGGCACCTACCTGCGCGCTATCCGGCTTCCGTTCGAGGCCGCCGCCAGCCTGCTCCCGGGAGACGAGGCCGGCGCACGCACCACCGCCAAGCTGGCGATCGACCGGGCAGACGCCACCGCCCGGGCCGTCGCCGGCACAGTGCTCCGCGATCCGGAGATGCGGGCCGACGCGCAACGGCTTCGAGAGGCGGCGATGGAGCGGGCGACGGCAGTCCGCCTTCGTTCCGAGGCCCACAAGACGACCGCGCGCGCGGAGGAGCGTGCCGACGAGCGCCACGAACAGTCGCAGCGGCGGCGCAAGCAGGCGGACAGCCGCGCGAGCAGTCGCAGCCGCAACGCCACCAAGAACCGGCGTGAGAAGCAAGAGCAGGCCGTGCAAGCCGAGCGCCGGCGCGTCGAGGCCGCCAACGAGGTTGAGGAGGCCGTCGAGGAGCGGATCGAAGCGGACGAGCCGCGTGCCCGGCTCGACGTACTCGACGAGAAGGCCGAGGCCCAGCGCAAGCGCGAAGAGGCGCTGACCGAGCAAGACGAAGCCGAACGACTGGCTGAGGCCGCGGCTCACCTCAAGGAGCAGCGCAAGGGTTCGTAAGCAGCGGCGGTGCATGACGGCCGCTGGGCTGGGCAGCTATTGCCCAGCCCATGGCGGTCGTCGCCTCCGCAGCCGAACCGGCAACTACAGGTTGACCGAGGCCATCCCCGCCTCGTCGTAGCGGGTACCCACCGGTTCGGGTAGCTCGGCATCGATGCGCTGGAGGTCCTCCGGGGTGAGCGTGACCTCGGCGGCGGCGGCATTCTCCTCGAGGTACTTGCGGCGCTTCGTGCCGGGGATCGGAACCAGGTCCTCGCCCTGCGCGAGCACCCAGGCCAGGGCAAGCTGCGCCGGCGTCACGTCCTTCTCGTCGGCGATCTCCTTCACCTTGGCCGCGAGCTTCATGTTCTGATCGAACGCCTCGCCGGCGAACCGGGGATTGCGCTTGCGGAAGTCGTCATCAGGGATCTCCTCGGCGGAGCTGAAGCGGCCGGAGAGAAAGCCGCGCCCGAGCGGCGAGTAGGGAACGAAGCCGATGTTGAGCTCCCGGCACGCATCCAGCACGCCGTTGGTCTCAGGGTCACGGGTCCACAGCGAGTACTCGGTCTGGACCGCCGTGATCGGGTGGACGGCGTGCGCGCGGCGGATCGTCTCGGGCGCCGCTTCGCTGAGCCCGATGTGGCGGATCTTGCCCTGCTGGACCAGCTCGGCCATGGCGCCGACGGTCTCCTCGATCTCGACGTTCGGGTCCACGCGGTGCTGGTAGTAGAGGTCGACGTGGTCAGTCTCAAGATTCTTGAGCGAGATCTCGATCGACTTATGAACGTGGTCGGCGGAGCCATCGAGCGGGCCGAGGGTCGACATGTCGCCCGGGGTCGCGTCGTCCATCCGCCGCGCGAACTTGGTCGCGATCACGTACTCGTCGCGGTGGCCCTTGATCGCCTTGGCGACAAGCTGCTCGTTCGTCAGCGGGCCGTACATCTGCGCGGTGTCGAGGAAGTCGATCCCCAGCTCGAGCGCACGCTGGATCGTCGCGATCGCCTCGCCCTCATCGGTGGAGCCGTAGAACGCGGACATTCCCATGCAGCCGAGGCCGAGGGCTGACACTTCAAGAGTTCCGAGCTTGCGTTTGTTCATAGATGCTCCAATCGTTGGCGTTGTAGTTCACGATACGAGGCTGCCCGATCAGTTCGAAGGCTCCCCGTCCTCTGAAGCGAATAGATGCCCATGGCCGCCAAGTCCCCACCCGCTGAGCTCCAGGTCGGCGACCGGGTCGTGAGGATCTCCAACCCCGACCGGGTCTACTTCTCGGCGCGCGGCGAGACCAAGCTCGACCTCGCTCGCTACTACATCGCGGTCGGCGATGGGATCGTCCGTGCGCTCCGTGAGCGGCCGTGCATGCTGCACCGCTTCCCTACCGGGGTCGACGGCGAGAAGGTTCACCAGAAGCGTCTGCCCAAGGGGGCGCCAGATTGGGTCGAGACGGTCGAGATCTACTTCCCGCGGTTCGGGCGCACGGCCGACGAGCTGTGCGTCACCGAGCTGGCCGCCGTCATTTGGGCGGTGCAGATGTCGACGGTCGAGTTTCACCCGTGGAACTCGCGCTGCGCCGATGTCGAGAAGCCGGACGAGTGGCGGATCGACATCGACCCGGGCGATGCGTGCCCGTTCGATCGCGTCCGACGGGTTGCCGGGGTCGTCCGCGAGGTGCTCGATGAGCTGGGCATCGTCGGCTACCCGAAGACTTCAGGCGGCGGCGGCCTCCATGTGTACGTGCGGATCGAGCCCTCGTGGGAGTTCGGCGATGTGCGCCTGGCGGCGCTGGCCTTCGCCCGCGAGGTCGAGCGGCGCGCCCCAGACGATGCCACCACCGTCTGGTGGCGCAAGGACCGCGACCCGGGCAAGGCGTTCGTCGACTACAACCAGAATGCGCGCGACCACACGATCGCGTCCGCCTATTCGGTCCGGGGGAATCGGTTAGGGACCGTCTCAACGCCGATCAGCTGGGACGAGGTCGAGTCCGTCGAACCGGCCGACTTGACGATCGCCACGGTGCCCGAGCGGTTCGCCGAGCTCGGCGACTTGCACGCTTCGATCGATGACGCGGCGCATTCGCTGGAGCCGCTGCTCGAGTGGGCGGCGCGCGACGAGCTCTCCGAGCCGGAGGAGTAGAGACGGTTACAGGCTCTTGGCCAGCCGCACCTCGGATGCGGTCTCGGGGCTGACCAGCGCCTCGAGCGCCGCCTCATAGCTCGGAATAGCCAACACGGCGCCGTCGTGGAGGACCATCAGGTAGCGGTCGAGCGTGCGCAGGAACGCGCGGTCGTGCGAGATCGCGACCACGGTCCCCTCGAACCGGTCGAGCGCCCGTTCCAGTGCCTCCGAGGAGTCGATGTCGAGGTTGTCCGTCGGCTCGTCGAGCAGCAGCAGGTTGTGACCCTCGAGCTCGAGCACCAGCACCTCGAGTCGCGCCTTCTCGCCTCCACTCAGCACGTCGTAGGGGCGGCGCGCAGCGTCCGCGAGGCCGTAGCGGGCGAGTGCGCCCATCGCGGCCTGGATGCCGCCTCCGCGGACGCGCGCGAGCACGGTGTCGACCACGATCCGACCCGCGAGGTCGTCCCGCGTCTGCAGCTGCGTGAAGAAGCCAGTCGAGACCCGTGGCCCGACGACGAGCTGCCCTGAGTCGGGCTCGCGCACGCCCGCGAGCACCCGCATCAGCTGAGTCTTTCCCGAGCCGTTGGGCCCGATCAGCCCGACCCGCTCGCCGAAGTGGATCTCGTCCGAGAACGGCTTCACGAGCTCGGCGATCTCGATCGCTCGCAGGTCCAGTACCCGCCGCGCCGAGTCGCCGCCGCGCATCCTCACGACGATCGAGGTGTCGACGACCGGCGCCGGCGGAGGCCCGTCGGCCTTGAACCGCCGCCATCGCGTCTCCGCGGCGTTCGCCCGCTTGGCCCAATCGCTCGAGTACTTCGCCCGCTCCTTGAACACCTTCATCAGACCGAACAGCCGGCGCTCCTCGTCCCGCCAGCGCTCCAGCGCGTCCCCGAGCCGCCGCTGGCGCTCCTCGCGCGCCTGCGGATAGGTGGCGTATGAGCCACCGTGGGCTCCAGGCGCCGTTGCCCTCGAGCGTGATGATCGAGCCGACCGCATCGGCGAGCAGCTCACGATCGTGCGAGATCATCAGCACTGTCTTCTTCGAACCGGAGATCTGGCGCTCGAGCGCGAGCTTGGCGGGAACGTCGAGGAAGTTGTCAGGCTCGTCGAGCAGTAGGACGTCGGCGTCCGAGGAGAACAGGATGTCGAGAACCAGCCGCTTGCGCTCGCCGCCGGACAGCGTCACCGCGGGCCGGTCTGCAAGTTCGGTGAACGGGCTGCGCACGATCCGCCGGCAGGCGACATCCCACTCGCCTTCGAGCTCGTACCCGCCGAGCGCCGACCAGTCGGCGATCGCCGCCCCAAGCCTGATGCCGGCCGTCTCGTCACCCGCGGCCAGCTCGGCCTCGGCGCGGAGCACGCGCTGCCCGGCGGTCCGCACGGCGCTCGGCGCGAGTGACAGCAGCAGCCCGCGGACCGTTCGCGCCTCATCGCCCACGCCGACGTCCTGGGGCATGTAGCCCAGCCGGCCGCCGGCCGCCGCTTCGCCGTCGTCCGGCTCGAGCTCGCCCGCGATCACCCGCAGCAGCGTGCTCTTGCCCACGCCGTTGGCGCCCACGAGCCCGACGTGCGCGCCGGCGGCGATCCGAAACGAGACCTGCGAGAACAGCAGCTCGCCCCCGGGATGGGCGTAGGCGAGGCCGGATACGGCGATGTGGCTCATCGATTCAATCCTCGCTTAAGGGTGCTGGGCTGCGCGCTGGGTCGCGCTTGGGTGGGGCGGCGTCGCGGGACGGTGCTGCGTCCCGCGACGCACTCCCCGATGTGAAGCGGCGTAGTCACCGGCCGGCCCGGTACTCGTGCCGGCGGGTGCGTACGAACGGGACAACCACGCGGGCGCCGACGGGCTTGACCACCCCTAGGTGCCTGCGGGCTGCGCGAGCGCGCCGCGCTTCATTGATGGCCAGCACCTTGGCCAGCCGTTCTTGAGTGTCCGGCGGGCCGACACGTGTCGCCAGCAGGAACTCGTCTTCGACGAATCGCATCGCCGAGACCTCCTTCGGATTGGATGTATGGATTTGGATGAAGTTGTGCGCGCCGCCGTCCGCCCTCGTTCCTCTCAACCAAGGGGGACGGCGGCGCGACTTGGTTCGCCCTGGGGTGCGACCTCGCGTTATCGGCGAGTCGCGAGCGAAGGTAGGCCTAAGTGGAGGGGCGCTGGAGCCCGGTATTCACCATGTGTCACCGGTAGAAAAAAGGCAGCGCGAAGCGGGACCTGTCACGACAGCTCATTTTTTACGGTGGTTACAACATGGTGAAGACCTTTCTCTCTCGGATCGGCCTCGGTATTCCTATGCGGACGGGTTCAAAACCGGCATCACCTGTGTTCACGATCGGGTTCGGGCAATAAAAAGGGCGGCCGATTGGCCGCCCTCGCTTGCTTCGGTGTCACGTGCGTGTGCTAGCGCACGTACCTCACAGCGAGGGCATTGGACGTACCGGGCATGACGTCAGCGGCGACGATCTGCGGGCACGCAGCGGCGAACGCGCGATTCCAACTCGATGCGCGCATCTCCGTCCGGGGGGTGTTGAGCGAGGTCGTAGCCATAAAGAACTCCTTCGTGCGGCAGCGTAACTCACGCTGCGGACGAAAGCAAGTTAATTTTTAGTGACAGTGACGGCGAACTCGGCAGCGAATGTCTCGCCGGGGGCCGCGAAGCGCAGGCCGCGTCCGCTCCGCAGCGCATTGACCGGTGCGGTCATCGGCTCGAAGCAGATGAAGCCAGAGCCCGCCGGGGCGTAGATCTGCGCCACCGGAGAACCCGGAGGTGAACTCGACCGCGAGCCGCATCCGATCGTCGGCCACGGCAAACGCGGGCGGCGATCCGCCGACGTCAGGCGAAAGCCGGTCGAAGCAGTCATCGAATGTGCGGTCACCGAGCGGTCCGTCGAGCGCGCCCCGGCCAACTCCTCAGCCGCCCCAGTGGGGATGCCGTGCTGGTCGAGCACCAAGCGACGGCGTACGGGCAGCTCGACCGTCCAGTTCCTCCGTTCGGAGCCTGGCAGCCGGAGGTAAGGGTGAAAGCCGAAGGAGATCGGCACGGGCACCTCGCCGGTCGGGTTCACCGCCAAGCCGGACGGTCAGCCGCGCCGGCCCGATGGCCACGGACAGATCGATCCGGTGCGGGAACGGAAAAGCCGCCAGCAGCTCCGGATGCGCGCCGAAATCGAGGGATGCGTCGAGCCGCGACTCGGTCGTCGCGGTCACCGTCCAGAATCGGCTGGCGGCGAGCAGACCATGGATCGGCAGCCCGGTATCCCCGTCGCGGTGGACATACGGGCGACCCAGGATCCAGCTCAACCCGCCGGTCCTCGATCTCGTAGCTCCATCCGGCCAGGCGGTTGGCCCACGGATAGAGCAGCGGAATCCCGAACGTCGAACCGCGCTCGGCATACGCCTCCGGACCACCGCGACGCTCCAGCAGCTGCTCGCCGTCATATCGCAACGAGCTGCACACCATCCCGAGCGCCGGGATGAACTCCGCCGCCAGGGATCCGGCGTGAACTGTTTGATGACGGTGCATTGCGGAGAGTCCAGAGTTGATCACATGCGTCCGCTCGGGTTTGTCAACTGGCGTTCGGTCAATCGCGGATTCTGCTGTCTCGATGTGGGGGATCGTGCTGGTTCTCGCGGTCGTCGTGCTCGCTCACACCGGCAACGGCGCGGCGGCGCACCACATGGCGATCACCGGCCGCTGAGCAGAGGACCCCCGACCCCTGAACGGGCATAAGATCGCCTTCGTCACCACCCGAAGGAGGGACGGAATGAGCGAAACGGTCAAGTTCGTGCTGCCGGAGCAGGCGATCCCGACCCACTGGGTCAACCTGATGGCCGACATCGATCCCGCCGGCGTGGCGCCGCCGCTGCACCCCGGGACGAAGGAGCCGGCCGGACCCGACGATCTCGCCCCCCTGTTCCCGATGAACCTGATCCTCCAGGAGGTGTCGGCCGAAGCCTGAGATCGAGATCCCCGAGCCGGTCCGCGACGCCTACCGGCTGTGGCGCCCGACGCCGCTCTACCGCGCCCGCCGGCTCGAGCAGCAGCTCGATACGCCGGCGCACATCTACTACAAGTACGAGGGGGTCTCCCCCGCCGGCTCGCACAAGCCGAACACCGCCGTCGCGCAGGCGTACGAGAACGCCGAGGCCGGGATCCGCAAGCTGACGACCGAGACCGGCGCCGGCCAGTGGGGCTCGGCGCTCGCGTTCGCCTGCCGGCTGTTCGGGCTCGAGTGCGAGGTGTGGATGGTCGGCTCGAGCTACGACCAGAAGCCCTACCGCCGCTCGATGATGGAGACATGGGGCGCGACCGTCCACCGCTCGCCGTCGGAGGTCACCGAGAGCGGACGCGCCAACGCCGAACACCCGACCGGTTCGCTCGGGATCGCGATCTCCGAGGCGGTCGAGGTCGCCGCGCAGTCGCCGGACACCAACTATTCGCTCGGTTCGGTGCTCAACCATGTGCTGCTCCACCAGACCGTGATCGGCCAGGAGGCGCTCGCGCAGATGGAGCTCGCCGGCGAGGAACCGGACATCGTGATCGCCTGCGTCGGCGGTGGCTCCAACTTCGGCGGTCTGACGTTCCCGTTCCTGCGCCGCGTGATCCGCGGGCAAGCGCAGACGAAGTTCATCGCGGCCGAGCCGGCGGCGTGCCCGACGCTCACGCGCGGCGTGTACGCGTACGACTTCGGCGATACGGTCGGGCCTGACGCCGCTGATGCCGATGTACACGCTCGGGCACGGCTTCGTCCCGCCGCCCGTCCACGCCGGCGGCCTGCGCTACCACGGTGACTCGCCGCTGCTCTGTGGCCTGGTCAAGGCCGGACTGGTGGAACCGCGCGCCTACAAGCAGAACTCGACCTTCGAGGCGGCGGTCACGTTCGCCCGCACCGAGGGAATCATCCCCGCGCCCGAGCCGGCCCACGCGATCCGGGCCGTGATCGACGAGGCGAATGCGGCCCGTGAGGCGGGCGAGCAGCGCGTGATCCTGTTCGGCCTCTGCGGTCACGGGAACTTCGACCTGAGCGCCTACGACGCCTATCTCGGCGGGAAGCTCGACAGACCCGGAGTTCTCAGAAGACGAGCTTCAGAGCGCGCTTGCGAGCTTGCCGCAGGCGCCGGCGCTCACCTGACGAGGCCGTTCGTTTCGGCGTAGGCGTGCGCCAGCTTCGGCGGCGCGCGGCACAGCCATGCCTCGATCACGAGCTCGTTGAGCTCCTCGAGGCCGATCCGCTCGAGCAGCACGAGCACCGCCGGATATCCGTCGAAATGAGGGGTCGTGAAGTACACGCGCGGGTCCTCAGCGATGATCGCCTCCTTGGCGATCAGGTGCTCGACGCGGGCGCCGAGGATCGGGCCATCCGGGGCGGCGTCGCCGAGCGCCTCGAGATCCGAGCGGCGCAGCGGTCGCTCCCACACGAACAGCTTGTCCTTGACGCGCCACTGGCAGTTGCCGCGTGACGTCCGCTCGTTCGTCTCCGGCAACGACAGTGCGATCCTGCGGACGTCATCCCAGCTCGCCACGGACGCGGACGATACTTCAGCGCCGCAGGACTGCAGCGCCCCCCGACGCACTCGCAGCCTAAATTGGGTATCAACCTCCGCATGGCCGACCAACACAAGCCGCTGGTCGTCGCGGTGACCGGCCCGACCGGCACATTCGGGTTCGGCTTGATGCCGCTACTCCAGGCCGACCCCGGGGTCGAGCGGATCGTCGGGATCGCTCGCCGCCCGTTCGATCCTGCCGAGCACGGCTGGACGAAGCTCGAGTACCGGCAGGGCGACGTGCGCGACCAGGACGCGCTGCGTCAGGCGTTCACCGGTGCCGATGTCGTCGTCCACCTGGCGTTCATGATCACCGGGACCGCCGGCCACGACACGATCCGCGCGATCAACGTGGACGGAACGCTGAACGCCTTCCGCGCCGCGCGCGAGGCCGGCGCCCGGCGGTTCGTCTACGCCTCCTCGGTGGCCGCCTACGGATTCCATCGCGACAACCCGGTCGGGATGAATGAGGAGTGGCCGACGCGACCCGCCGGCCGGCTGTTCTACGCGCGCGAGAAGGCGGAACTCGAGCAGCTGCTCGAGCGCGAGGCGGCCGCGGCCGCCGGCCCGGAGCTCTACTTGCTGCGGCCGCCGGTGGTGCTCGGGCCGCACGCGGCGGGGGCGAAAGGCGGGCTCCCTGAACCGCTGGCTCAAGCCGGCAGCCGCGCGCTCGACCTGTTCGGGCCGGCTGCCGATCCCCGTGCCGATGCTCACGCCGAACGTGAAGCTGCAATTTATCCACGAGGACGACGTCGGCCAGGCGATCGTCAAGTGCGTGCTGGCGGCTGGGCCCCCGGGCGCCTACAACATCGCCGGGGACGGCGTGGTCAGTGGCGCCGAGGTCGCACGCGAGCTCGGATTGACGCCGATCCCGATTCCGGGGCGAGTCGTGGAGGCGGCCGCCCGTGCCGCGGCGTCGGTCCCCTGGCCCCCGTTCATGCCTGCTTCGGCGGAGTGGGTCGAGGCCTTCAGCCACCCGGCGATCATGGACACCAGCCGCGCCAAGAGCCAGTTGGACTGGCAGCCACGCTACACCGGACTCGAGGCGCTCCGGAAAGGTATTGACGCCGCCCGGCGTCACTGATTGCAGCAACAACGCAAAGGACCTCAACCATGACTCGAATCAAACAGATGCTCTCGATCATCCTCGCCGCCGGTGTGATCGCACTCGTCGTCGCCGGCTGTGGTGGCGGCAGCAGCACCTCCAGCTCGTCGGCAGGCGGAAGCTCAGCCCCGCGACGAGCACCACTCAGAGCTCAGCCCCGAGTTCGACCCAGAGCTCCAGCTCAAGCCCGAGTTCGACCCAGAGCTCCAGCTCAAGCTCGGGCGGGGCCAGTTCATCCGGCATCCCGCAGAACAACGGCGGCGACGCGGACTCCGACAACAACGGCGGACCGAGCGACGGAGACGGGAACCTCTAGATGACGGTGGGCCGCGGCATTGCCGGCGGGGGCGCGATCGCTGCGGCGGTCGCGCTCGCCGCTTGTGGCTCGAGCAAGCCCGCTTCGACGCCAACGACCTCCGCTGCTCACGCGATCAGCTGGGGGAAGCTCAAGCTCGCTTCGGGCGAGGCGCTCCCGTACCCGCTGAGCTGGCGGCGCATCCACGGCGACCCGGGCACTGCCTCCGCGGCCATGTTCAACTCCAACGGCACGATCCGCGCCTACCTCAACCTGACCCCCGCCATCGGCGAGGAGACGCTGACCGGCTGGGCGCGCTTCCGGGTCGCGCACAACGCCGACGAAGGCGATCGAAACGTGCGCATGCTGTCCAAGCAGACGAACGTCTCACTCGACGGCGGGCGGGGGTCATGCGTGGTCGATCAGTACAGGACCCCGAGCACGTCATACCGGGAGCTCGCGTGCGTCGTCGCGCCGTCAACCGCCGCGAAGCGCGTGGTGCTGGTGGGCGCCGCGCAGCCTGGCGCGTGGGCCGCCGAGCGCCGCGTACTCCAGTTCGCGATCGACCACTTCACCAGCTGATGCCCCCGAGAGGAGACCGAACCGCCATGTCGCGAAAGATGCTGGTATCGCTGTCCATCGCCGGCGTGCTCGCGCTCGCGGGTTGCGGCGGCAGCTCGAGCAACTCGAGCACGACATCGACCACCACGACCTCCACGGCAGCCGCGGCCAAGCCGGTCAAACACAAGCGGCACCACAAGCGGCATCACAAGGCCCACCACCACAAGAAGGCCGCCCCGGCCCCCGCTCCCACGACGACGGCGGCCCCCGCTACCACTGCGCCGGCGGTGACGACCACCGCGGCGCCACCTCCGCCGCCCACCACGACTCACACCGCGACTCAGCCGCCACCGCCACCGACGCACACGACGACGAGCGGGGGTGGGATCCCGCAGGGCGGAGGCGGTGACGGCGACGCCGACAACCACGGCGGCCCGAGCGACGGCGACGGGAACATCTAGCAGGGCCCCAGCTCCGCCTCGGCGCGACGTACATTCGTCGTGTGCTCCATGTCCACCGAGCAGAACGGGCGGATCCGCCTAGTCGAGGCGCTCGCGACGCTGCTGATCGACCCGCCTGAGGACCCGTTCACGCCAGACGTGATCGCGGTCCCCACGCGCGGGCATGGAGCGATGGCTGACCCAGAGGCTGGCGGGGTCGCTGGGGGCGAGCCCCGGCCGCGGCGACGGCGTGTGCGCGAACGTCGAGTTCCCGTTTCCCGGCCGCTTGATCGGGGGAGCAATCGCGATCGCCTCCGGGATCGAGCCCGAGGCCGATCCGTGGCCGCCCGAGCGGTCGGTCTGGCCGCTGCTCGACGTGGTGCAGCGCTGCGTCGACGAGCCGTGGCTGGCTCAGCTGTCGGCGCACCTCGGCGGCGGCTCGTCGGATCACGGCCGGCGGTTCGGCCGGCTGCGGGTGATCGCCGAGCTGTACGACCACTACGGCGTGCGGCGACCGGCGATGTTGCATGCCTGGACACGAGGCGAGGACGTCGACGGCTCGGGTGCGCCGCTGGCCCCGGCGTTCGGGTGGCAGGCGGAGCTGTGGCGACGGCTGCGGGCGGAGATCGGCGTGCGCAGTCCGGCCGAGCGGCTGTCGGAGGCGTGCGCGCGCGTGCGCGAGGCGCCCGAGCTCCTGCCGCTTCCGGCGCGGTTGTCGCTGTTCGGACTCACGCGGCTGCCGGCGAGCTACGTGCAGGCGCTCGGCGCGCTCGCCGCCGGGCGCGAGGTGCATCTATTCCTGCTGCACCCCTCCCCAGCGCTTTGGTCGCTGATTGGCCAGCGCGAACCGGCTCGGGCGATCGTCCGCCGCGCCGAGGACGGAACGGCAGCCCTGGCCGAGAACCGCCTGCTCGCCTCGTGGGGCGTCGACTCGCGAGAGCTCCAGCTCGTCGTCGAGTCGGCTGATCCGTGGATCGACCACCACCATGACCCTTCCCGCCGCTGAAACCGACACGTTGCTCGGCCGGATCCAGGACGACGTCCGCGCCAACCGGCAGCCGCCCGGCGAGCCCCTCCCCGACCAGCCCGGAAGGCCGGCTCGAGCTGCGCGCTGACGATCGCAGCATCGAGATCCATGCCTGCCACGGGCCGGCCCGGCAGGTCGAGGTGCTCCGCGAGGCGATCCTCCACCTGCTCGCCGACGACGAGACGCTCGAGCCGCGCGACGTGATCGTGATGTGCCCGGACATCGAGACGTACGCGCCGTTGATCCAGGCGACGTTCGGGCCGCTCGAGCTTGACGACGGCGTCGGCGAGGTGCGGCCGCACCGACCTGCGCGTGCGGCTCGCCGACCGCTCGCTGCGCCAGACCAACCCGGTGCTCGGCGTCGTCGCGCAGCTGATCGACCTCGCCGAGCAACGGCTGACCGCCTCGCAGATGCTCGACCTCGCCGGCGCCGAGCCGGTCCGCCGCCGCTTCCGGTTCGACGACGACGACATCGCCCGGATCCAGGACTGGATCGTCGACAGCGGCATCCGCTGGGGCCTCGACAGCGCGCACCGCAGCCGAGTACAAGCTCGACGGCGTCCCTGCCGGCACGTGGCGGACCGGCCTTCAGCGGGTGCTGCTCGGCGTCGCCATGGGAGCGAGTCCGGCCGAGAGCTGTACGAGGGGGTGCTGCCGGTCGACGACGTCGAGAGCGGCGCGATCGATCTCGCCGGCCGGTTCGCCGAGTTCGTCGACCGGGTCGGCGTCGCGCTCGATGTCCTGCGCGGACCGCAGTCGATCGCGGGCTGGGCGCAGGCGCTCGGCGACGCGGCCGACGCGCTGACCGCGACCAGCGATCGCGACGCGTGGCAGCGCTACGAGCTGCGCGGGATGCTCGCCGACATCGTCGCCGAGGCCGGCGATGCGGCCGAGCGGACGGTGATCGAGCTGTCCGAGATCCGAGCGCTGCTCCGTCACCGGCTCGCTGGCCGACCGACGCGGGCAAACTTCCGCACCGGCCATCTGACCGTCTGCACGCTCGTGCCGATGCGCTCGGTCCCCCACCGCGTCGTCTGCCTGCTCGGGCTCGACGACGGCGCGTTCCCGCGCAAGTCCCCTCGCGACGGCGATGACCTGTTGCTCGACTCGCCGCACGTCGGCGACCGCGACCCGCGCGCCGAGGACCGCCAGATGCTGCTCGACGCGCTGCTCGCGGCGACCGGACCGGCTGATCGATCCTCTACTCGGGCCACGACGAGCGCACCAACGCGCCGCTCCCTCCGGCGGTGCCGGTCGGCGAGCTGCTCGATGTCGTCGACCGCACCGCGTTCGTCGCCGACAGGCTAGCCCGGGACCGGATCGTCGTCCACCACCCGCTGCAGCGCGTTCGACCCGCGCAACTTCGACGCCGCGTCGACGCCGTGGGGCTTTGACCGCAGCTCGCTGGAGGGTGCGATCGCGCTGAGCGGCGAGCGCCGGCGCGCCGGCGCCGTTCCTGACCTCGCCGCTGCCGCTGATGACTGCACCCCGCGTGTCGCTCGACGATCTCGTCGCGTTCTGCGAGCGCCCGTCCGCGCGTTCCTGCGCCAGCGCCTTGGAGATCTCGGTCAGCGACACCGACGACGAGCTTCGCGACGGGCTGCCGGTCGACCTCGACGGACTCGAGCTGTGGCAGATCGGCCAGCGCCTGCTCGACGGCGTGCTCGCGGGATACGACGCCGAACGTCGTGCATCCGCGCCGAGATCGCCCGAGGGAGCCTGCCGCCGGGCAAGCTCGGGATCCCGGTGGTCCAGCGGATCTGGCCGATCGTCGACCGAGTCGCCAGCGTGCGCGCGGTCGTTCGCCGACGGCCGAGCCCCGCTCGGTCGGGGTCAACGCTGACGCTGGCCGACGGGACGCATGCTGACCGGCTCGGTCTCCGGGGTTCGCGGCAGCGTGCTGCTGAACGCGAGCTACTCGCGCGTCAACCCGCGCCACCGGATCGCGGCGTGGGTCCGGCTGCTGGCGCTCAGCGCCGCCGATCCCGGCGCCGGGCGTTCGAGGCGGTGACCGTCGGCAAGGCGCCGTACGGCAGCGACGCGGAGCTGCTGGTGGCGCGGATCCCGCCGGTCCCGTTCGACGACGCGGTCGCCGAGCTCGGTCGCGCTGGCTCTGATCTGCGCGACCGGGGTCTGCGTGACGTGCTGCCGCTGCCGTCGCTGACGGCGGCCGCATACGCGCACGCCGCCGCGCGCGGCCAGGATCGCCGAGCCGGCTGCGGGCAAGGCGTGGACGTCCGGCTTCAAGTCCGCCGGCGAGGACGTCGACCCCGATCACGTGCGCGCGTTCGGCGGGGTGCTGACGCTCGAGGAGCTGCTGGCGCTGCCGCTCCGGGCCGACGAGGGGCGATCCGGTGGACGGACGAGCCGCGGCTGGCCGCTGTACGCGTCGAGCGCTGTGGGACCGCCTGCTCGCCGTCGAGGAGCTGAGCGAGCAGTGACGACGCGGTTCCTTCCTCGACCTTCCGTTCGAGCTCACCGGCCCGCTGCCGTCGGGCGTGACGGTGCTCGAGGCGAGCGCCGGGACGGGCAAGACGTTCACGATCGCGGCGCTCGCCGCGCGGTTCATCGCCGAGGGCCGGCAGCTGTCCGAGCTGCTGCTGGTGACGTTCACGCGGATGGCGACTGGGCGAGCTGCGCGAGCGGGTCCGCGAGCGGCTCGTGTCGACCGAGGCGGCGCTGACGCGGTTCCTCGAGGGCGGCGGGCTCGACGGCGCCGATGAGGTCGTGACGCTGCTCGCCTCCGGCAGCGCTCGAGGAGGTCCGCGTTCGCCGCGACCGGCTTGCGGCCGCGGTCTCGAACTTCGACGCCGCGACGATCGCGACCACGCACGGCTTCTGCCAGGAGGTGCTGGCCGAGCTCGGGACGCTCGGCGACCTCGAGCCGGACGTGACCTTCGCCGAGGAGGTCGACGACCTGATCGAGGAGGTGATCGACGACCTGTACGTGCGCCGCTTCTACCGCACGGGCGACGCGCCGTTCGACCGGGCACAGGCAGGCGCGATCGCGCGGATGGCGATCGAGAACCCGACCGCCGACGTGCACCCGCTCGACGCGCCGAAGGAGTCGGACGCGGCGATGCGGCAGCGGCTCGCGCTGGCCGCTCGGGATGAGCTCGAGCGGCGCAAGCGGCGGCTCGCGGTGATGACCTACGACGACCTGCTGACGCGGCTGCTCGACGCGCTGCGCGGCGCCGAGCGGGTCCGCCGCCGCCGACGCGGCTGCGGCGCCGCTACCGCGTCGTGCTGATCGACGAGTTCCAGGACACCGACCCGATGCAGTGGGAGATCGTCCAGCGCGCGTTCGGCGACGGCGGCGTCACGCTCGTGCTGATCGCCGACCCCAAGCAGGCGATCTACGCGTTCCGCGGCGCCGACGTGTACGCCTACCTGGACGCCGCCCGCTCGGCCTCGGCCCGCGCGACGCTGCGCGTGAACCGGCGCAGCGACCAGCCGTTGCTCGACGCCTTCGACGTGCTGTTCGGTGACGCGAAGCTCGGCCACCCGGAGATCGCCTACCGCCAGGTCGCGCGCCGACGAGGCACACAAGACGCCGCGGCTGATCGGCGCGCCGCTCGGCCGTCGGCGCTGCGGGTGCGGATGCTGCTCGACGCGACCAGCCCGGAGTCGAGTTGACTGAACGCGGCTACGTGCAGGTGGGCTCGGCCCGCGAGTGCGTGGCCAAGGACCTGGCCAGCGACATCGTCGCGCTGCTGCGGTCCGGCGCGCGAGATCGAGCGCCGGGCCTCCGACGGCACGGTGGTCGACTGCTGCCCGGTGTCTGCCCGGGCGACGTCGCGGTGCTCGTCCAGTCGCACCGCAACGCGGCCCTGGTCGCGCGAGGAGCTCGGGGCCGCCGGCGTGCCGGCCGTGATCAACGGCGCCGGGCAGCGTGTTCGCGACCGAGGCCGCGCTCGACTGGCTGCGGTTGCTGCAGGCGCTCGAGCGGCCGGCGTACTCCGCGCGCGCGCGCTCGGCGGCGCTGACGCCGCTGATCGGCTGGACCGCCTCGCGGGTCGCCGAGGCCGGAGAGGCGAGCTCGAGCAGCTGCACCAGCGGCTCCACTACTGGGCGCGGGTACTGCGGCTGCGCGGCGTCGCCGCGCTCGCGGACACGATCTTCGCCGGCAGAGCGGGTACCGGCACGGGTGCTCGGGCTCGTCGACGGTGAGCGTCGAGCTGACCGACCTGCAGCACGTCGCGCAACTGCTCCACGGCGCGGCGTCGTCCGAGCAGCTCGGGACGGCAGCGCTGGCGTCCTGGCTGCGCCAGCGGATCGCCGACGCGGCGATCGAGGGCGGCCGCGAGGACCTGACCCGCCGGCTGGAGTCCGACGCCGACGCCGTCCAGGTGCTGACGATCCACCGCTCGAAGGGGCTCGAGTTCCCGATCGTCTACTGCACCGTTTCTGTGGGAGCCCGGCTGGATCCCCGAGGGCTCGCGGCCCGTGTACTTCCACGACGGCTCGGCCGGCGACAAGCGCGCGATCGACGTCGGTCTCGAAGGTCCCTCGTTCCGCGAGCACCAACTGGCTGTATCGAAACGAGGAGCGCGGCGAGGACCTGCGGTTGATGTACGTCGCGCTCACGCGGGCCCGCCACCAGGCCGTGATCTGGTGGGCGGGCTCGTTCGCCAGCCGCGACTCACCGCTCGGGCGGCTGCTGTTCGCCCGCGAGGACGATGGCAACATCCGCCCGAGCGGGGTGAAGAACATCTCCGACGAGGCGGCGCTCGAGCGGTTCGGGGCCCTTGCGGCCGAGGCGGGCGGCGCGATCGCCGTCGAGCCGGTGCGGCTCGGTGGGCTGCCACCGTCCTGGGGAGGCGGACCGCCCGCCGGCACTGACCTCGCTGCCGCGGCGTTCGACCGGATGCTCGACGAGCGGTGGCGGCGAACGTCGTACAGCGATATCACCGCGGCCGCGCACGAGGCGTTCGTCGGCTCCGAGCCCGAGGTCGATGTCGTCAGCGACGAGCCGTACGTGGCCCTGCCGGTGGCCGAAGAGCCCACCGACCCCGGAGCGGTGCCGTCGCTGCTCGGCTCGATGCCGACCGGACCTCGGGTCGGGACGTTCATCCACCGCGTGCTGGCCGCGAGCGATTTCTCGGCGGACGACCTCGTGGCGGAGCTGTCCGAGCAGGTGGCCGCCGAGCAAGCCGGAAGCCGTCTCGACGTCGGCGAGGCCTCGATCGCGGTCGCGGGGCTGGCGGCCTCAATCGAGACCCCGATCACCGCCGACTGGCGGCTCCGCGACGTCGCGCCCGGCGACCGGCTCGACGAGCTCGAGTTCGAGCTTCCGCTGGCCGGCGGTGACACACCGACGGGCCGGGTGACGCTTGAGCGGATCTCTTCGGCGCTTCGCACCCACCTTCCGCCCGAGGACCCGCTGGCCGGATATGCGGAGCGGCTGCTCGATCCGGCGCTGCGGCGCGACGTGCGGGGGTACCTCACCGGCAGCATCGACCTTGTCGTCCGGCTGACCGACGGCCGCTACGCGATCGCCGACTACAAGACGAACTGGCTCGGCGGCCCCGACGGGGAGCTGACGGCGTGGGACTACCGCCCCGGCGCCTTGCAGGCGGAGATGGAGCGCGCCCACTACGGCCTCCAGGCACTGCTGTACCTGGTCGCGCTTCACCGCTTCCTGCGCTGGCGGCTGCCGGGGTACGCGGCGGGGCGCGATCTGGCCGGCGTCCACTACCTGTTCATCCGCGGCATGGTCGGCGTCGCTACGCCCGTCGTCGGCGCTGGCCGGTGCGGCGTGTTCTCCTGGTATCCGCCGGCCGAAGTGGTCGTGGCGCTGAGCGACGTGCTCGACGGGACGGCCCGCGAATGAACGTGTCCGATCCGGCGCCCCCGCCGGTCGTCCCCGAGTTCGACGCCTCCCTGGCGCTGGGCGCGCCCGAGCCGCTGCGTGCCTTCAACGCTCTCGGTGTCCTATCGGCGGCTGACGTCCACGTCGCGCAGGCGCTCGCGGAGCTGGCCGGCGGCGCGGCAGCTGAGGTCCAGCTGGCGGTGGCGCTCGCCGTCCGCGCGCCCCCGGCTCGGGAGCGTGTTCGTCGACCTCGCGTCGATTCGCGACACCGCGGCCGTCGAGTCCGAGGAGGTCGTCGACCTCTCCGCCCTCCCCTGGCCCGCCGTGGAGCCGTGGGTCGACGCCGTCTCGACGGCGCCCCAGCTCGTCGCGGTCGGCGAGGAGGTGGATGGACGAGCCGATGCCGCTGCGGCTCGTGGGCACGCGCCTGTACCTCGATCGCTACTGGCGCGAGGAGCGTTCCGTGGCGGCCGACCTGACCGCGCTGGGGCATGGCTTCGCCAGTGGCGTCTCGATCTCACTGCTGGCTGACGGGATCGCGCGACTGTTCGGGGAGGGCGGCGATCCCAGGCAGTGCTGCGCTGCGGCCTGCGCCGTGCTGCGCCGTCTGAGTGTGATCGCGGGCGGCCCGGGAACGGGCAAGACGACGACCGTCGCCCGCGTCGCGGCCCTGTTGTACGAACAGGCTCTCGCTGCCGGGAGCCCGCCGCCGCTCGTGGCGCTGACCGCGTTCACCGGAAAGGCGGCCGCGCGCCTGGAGGAGCTCGTTCACCACGAGGCACGGTCGCTCGAGGTCGATCCGGCACTGCGCGCGTGGCTGCTCGAGCTCCGCGCCGGCACGATCCACCGGCTGCTCGGGACGCGGCCAGGGAGCCACACGGCGTTCCGCCACAACCGATCGAACGGGTTGCCCCACGACGCCGTGATCGTGGACGAGACCTCGATGGTGTCGCTGTCGCTGATGGCGCGGCTGCTGGAGGCGGTGCGGGCGGACGCCCGCGTGGTGCTCGTCGGCGACCCGGGGCAGCTGACCGCGATCGAGGCCGGCGCCGTGCTGCGCGACATCGTCGGTCCGGCCGGCGAAGGTCTGCGCCTCAGCGCGCCGATGCGGACCGCGCTCGAGGAGGCAACCGGCCGGTTCGTCGTCTCGGATCAGTCCGACGTCGAACTCGGTGACGGGATCGTCGTGCTCGAGCGCGTGCACCGCTACGGCGAGGGAATCGCGCGGATCGCCGAGGCGGTCCGTCGCGGCGATGGCGATGCCACGATCGGGGCCCTGCGGGCGGCCCGTCCCGCCGAGGTGGTGTGGCTGCCGGTGGACGTTGCCGAGGAAGCCATCGACCTCGACTCGGCGTTGGGGGACCTCCGCGCTGGCGCGGTCGCCGCCGGGCGGGCCGTCCTCGATGCCGCCGGCGCCGGCGACGCGCGCGCCGCACTGGACGGCGCTGTCGTCGTTCCGGCTGCTCTGCGCGCACCGGCGCGGGCCGCATGGCGTGAACGCGTGGACGGGTCAGATCGAGCGCTGGCTGCTCGATGCCGTCCCGCAGTTCGAGGTCGGTGAGCGCGATTACATCGGCCGGCCGCTGCTCGTCACCCGCAACGACTACGAGCTGGGGCTCTACAACGGCGACACGGGTGTGATCGTGGTCGGCGAGCAGCTGATGGCCGCGTTTGAGCGCGGCGGCGAGATCGTCTCGTTTACGCCCTCGAGGCTCGACGCCGTCGAGACCGTTTACGCGATGACGATCCACAAGAGCCAGGGCTCGCAGTTCAACACGGCATGCGTGCTGCTCCCTGACCCCTCCTCGCGGATCCTCACGCGCGAGCTGCTGTACACGGCGGTCACGCGCGCCCGTTCGCAGCTGATCCTGATCGGGACCGAGGAGGCGGTCCGGGCCGCTGTCGGGCGGCCGGTGTCGCGAGCGTCGGGGCTGCGCGAGCGCCTGTGGGGCTAGTCAGCTGATCAACCGGATCACGGCCGTCGTCGCCGCAGCGATCACGACAGCCCCGATCAGCGGCACCCGACGGGTCAGGGCGAGCGCCGCGACGGCGAGCCCACCGACACGAGCGTCGACGGTCAGCGACCGTCCGGCGCCGCTGAACGTCTCGACGACGACAAGCGCCGCGAGCAGCGTCGGCGCGAGCAGCGGGACGATCTTGGCCAGGGGAGCCGGCAGCTCGCGGCCGCCGAACACGACCGGGCCCACCGCCTTGATCACGAACGTCGCCACGGTCAGACCGGCGATCGTCGGCCACGTTGCACCGCTCATCTGCGACTCACCTGCGCAACCCCAGGAGCGCGACGAGCGAGGCCGCGACGATCGGGATCCCGGCCGGCGCGGACGGAATCAGGACCGCCGCAATCACGGCGCCGAGTGCAGCCACCAGCTTGCCCTGCGGCTTGCCCAGCTCGGCGAGCAGCAGCCCGAAGAAGAACGTCGGCAGGATCGCGTCTAGCCCGAGGGCTTTCGCGTCGAGCGACGGCCCGATCAGCACGCCGGCGACCGTGCCGAGCACCCACAGCGGATATTGGGCGATCGTCGCGCCGAGCAGGAAGTCCGGGTCATAGCGGCCCTCGCCCCGATGCGACATCGCCCACGAGGCGTCGACGATCGCCTGCGCGCGGATCGCTCGGCCGAACGCTTTCTCGCGCAGCCACGGTGCGATGGCGATCCCCATGGGCACGAACCGCAGGTTGAGCAGAGCGCCGGCGATGATTGCGGCGATCGGGCTCCCGCCGGCGCTGATCACCGCGAGCGCAGCAAACTGGGCCGACCCGGCGAACACGATCACCGACATCACGATCGGCGCGATCGGCCCCATCACCGGTCGCGCGACCACGCCAAATGAGAACGCCAGCGCGAAGCCGGCGATTCCGAAGGGGACGCCGGCGCGAAAGCCGGCCCGCAGCGAGGGTCCCAGGGTCACCGCCCTGACAGTACCGTCGGCCCTCCGTGGGCTAACTCACACAGCCTGGGCGGGTGCCGCGCCACCCTTAGGTACGTGATGTCCACATTGATGCTGATTCTGTTCTTAGTAGTCGTGCTCGTCCCGGGTCTTCTGTGGCTCGGGCTCGGCAGCGCCGACACCGGCGTCGAGCGCCCGTCCGACGAGCGTGGTCCGCGCAGGCGAACCTTTCCCGAATCGGGCGAGCTGCCTGAGATCTTGCGCCGCCCGCTTCGCGCGCGGCCGTAGCTGCTCGCGGGCCTAGGCTCGCGTCTGAACGTGGCGGCCGTGGCTCGGTGCTCTAGCCCTCGGCGCTAGCCTGCCGGGGCGGTGGCTCCGCACGTCGTTGTCGTCGGGTCGACGATGGTCGACCTGCTGTCGTACTCGGACCGGATCCCGGGGCGCGGCGAAACCGTCACCGGGCAGCGGCTGCAGATCGGCCACGGCGGCAAGGGCGCGAACCAGGCCGTGATGGCGGCGCGGCTCGGAGCACGCGTCACATTCGTTTCCCGGGTGGGTGACGACGTCCTCGGCGAGATGGCCCGGGAAAACCTGAGCGCGCAAGGTCTAAGGCTCGATCGAGTCAAGCGCGTCGAAGGCGAGTCGCAAGGGGTCGCCTCGATCTGGGTCGAGCCCGATGGCAGCAACCGGATCTTGATCGTCCCCGGGGCCAACCTGGCCCTTTCCGAAGCCGAGGTCGCCGCCGATCTGGCGGACATTGAGGCACCCGACTGCGTCATATGCCAGCTCGAAGTGCCGATCGAGGCGGTCGCGGCCGCGCTCAAGTGGGGCCGCGGCCACGGGGCGATCACGATCCTCAATCCCGCGCCGTCCGCACCGCTCGGCCACGAACTGCTCGAGCTCGTCGACTGGCTGATCCCGAACGAGACCGAGTTCGAGGGTTTGTTCGGCGCGCCGCCAGACGACGATGCATTGGCCCGAGCGGCGACCCGCTTTGCAGGCGGTCTGATCGTCACGCTGGGGGCAAGGGGCTCGGCCACCGTGCTCGACGGTCGCGTCCATCGACTCGGCGCACCCCCCGCGCAGACGATCGACACGACCGGCGCCGGCGATGCGTTCATGGGTGCGTTCGCCTATGCGCTGTCGAGCGGGGATCCGGTGCCCGACGCGATCACCCTCGGCAACCGCTGCGGCGCTCTGAGCACCGAGAAGTGGGGAACGCAGACCTCGTTCCCAGATTGGCGCGAGCTCCATACCATCCCGGCGTGACCGACGGGCGGTTTGATCTGACCGGGAAGGTGGCGGTCGTCACGGGCGGCAGTCGTGGGCTCGGGCGAGAGATCGTGCTGGCCTTCGCGGCGCACGGCGCCGACGTGGTGATCGCGTCGCGCAAGCTCGACGCGTGCGAGGAGCTCGCCGCGCGCGTCCGCTCCGAGTTCGGGCGCCGGGCACATCCTGTCCAGTTCCACGCCGGACACTGGGAGGACGCCGACCGGCTGGCGGCCGCCGTCGACGACGAGTTCGGCCGCTGCGACGTGCTCGTCAACAACGCCGGGTCCTCGCCGCTGTATCCGTCGCTCACCGAGATCAGCGAGGAGCTGTTCGACAAGGTCGTGTCGGTCAACTTCAGAGGCCCATTCAGGCTGTGCGCGCTGATCGGCCAGCGGATGGCCGCCGGCGACGGCGGCTCGATCATCAACCTCAGCTCGATCGCAGCGGTCGCGCCGGGCCCCCACGAGCTGATCTATGCCGGCGCCAAGGCCGCCCTGAACGCGATCACGATCGGAATCGCCCGCGCCTACGCGCCGAAGGTCCGCGCCAACGTGATCATGCCTGGCCCGTTCCTCACCGACATCTCGAAGGCCTGGGACATGGACGCCTTCGAGCAGCACGTGGCTCCCACGATCCCGCTCGGGCGCGCCGGCCAGCCGCAGGAGATCGTCGGCGCCGCCCTGTATCTGGCCAGCGATGCCTCGAGCTACACCAACGGTGCGGTGATCAAGGTCGACGGCGGGGCGGCGTTCTCCCCGGGGTAGCGCCCCCGACCCAGCGGGCCTCCAGGTGCCCGAATCAGCTGCCGAGCGCCGCCCGGACCGCTTCGTCGATCGGCACCTCACCGCCATTGAGGTACAGCACCTTCCCTGCCGCCAGAGGCTCGGGCAGCAGTTGCGCGAGCACGGCCGCGACGTCGTCGCGCGACACCTGCCCGCGATACGGCTCCACGGACAACCTGACCCGGCCGGTGCCGGGGTCGTTGGTGAGGCCGCCTGGCCGCACGACGGTCCAGGCCAGGTCGCTCGCCATCACCGCGGCGTCCGCCTCGGCCTTCGCCCGCAGGTACACGTTGAACACTTCGTCACCCGCCGGCGGATCCTCGGCGCCGACCGCGCTGACGATCACGTATCGGTCGGCGCCGGTCTGCGCCGCCGCCCCGAGGAGCTTGACGGCGCCGTTCCGGTCCACCGTCAGCTTGCGCTCCGCGCCGCTGCCCGGCCCGGCGCCCGCTGCGAACACGAACGCCTCGGCGTGATTGGTCATCAGCGCGATCTCCGTGACCGTCGCGTGCTCGAGGTCACACAGGACGGGCGAGGCGCCCCGGTCGCGCAAGTCGCTCGCGTAATCCAGGTTGCGGATCAGCCCGATCACGGTGTCACCTCGCTCCACCAGCAGCGGAATCAGCCGTAACGCGATCTGGCCGTGTGCCCCGGCGATTGCGATGACCACGTAGCGACCCTACCCCAGTCCGGATGGCTAGAGGAACGAATCTCCCAGTAGCGCCGGGGCGCTCCGTCCCGCCACCCAAGAGAGCACACTCGCCCCGACGTCGGCGAGCAAGCCGTCGTGCCGGCGACCGCCGTTGTCCTTGAACACGGCCAGCAGCGGCGCGTACTCGCGCGTGTGATCGGTGTGCGATGCGGTCGGGTCGACCCCGTGGTCAGCGGTGAGAATCAGCAGATCGTCGTCGCGCAGCAGGGTCAGCCACTCCGCCACCGCGGCGTCGATCGTCCGCAGCGCGGCGTGAAAACCTTCGACATCGTGCCGGTGGCCGTAGACCTGGTCGGTCTCGACGAGATTTACGAACACCAACCCCCCATCGAGCTCGCGCAGCAGCTCGGTCGTCGCAGCGAGCCCCTTGTCGTTCGTCGCGGCCGGATGGTTCACATCGATCCCGACGCCCGCGAACAGGTCGCGGATCTTGCCGACGGCGTGGACCGGTGCCCCGGCGTCCTGCAGTTCCTGGAGATATGAGCGACTGGGGGGCTCCAAGGAGTAGTCATGACGTCCCTCCCGTCGGTGAAACGCACCCGGCTCGCCCTCGAACGGCCGCGCGATCACACGCCCGACTGCGTTTGGCCCGGTCATCACCGCGCGGGCCTTCTCGCATACGGCGTACAGCGCGGGTTCGGACATCCGGTCGATGTGCGTCGCGATCTGCATCACCGAGTCCGCCGAGGTGTACAGGATCGGCTCGCCGGTTTCGAGGTGATGGGGCCCGTACGCCTCGAGCACTTCGGTCCCGCTATACGGCCGGTTGCAGCAGAAGCGGCAACCGGTCGTCCGCTCGAGCGCATCGAGCACCTCCGGCGGAAAGCCGGCCGGGTAAGTGGGCAGCGGCCCCTCGGGCACAACCCCCATGAGCTCCCAGTGACCGGTCACCGACTCCTTGCCGGGACCCAGCGGCCGCAACCGACCGTGGACCACCGGCGACGCCGCGGGCGGGACGCCTTCCAGCGGCAGGATCGACCCCAGGCCCAGGCGCTGAAGGGTTGGCAGCCGCAGGCCGCCGGCCCGCTCGGAGAGGTGGGCGAGCGTGTTCGAGCCGGCGTCGCCGTAGTCGGCCGCGTCGGGAAGCTCTCCGACACCGCACGCGTCGAGCACCACCACCGCAGCCCGGCGCACTCAGACAGCCTCGCAAATTCGATAAATCGTCCTCATTGGGTGAAGAGCACGTTAGGCGAAATTGCTTGGCGCACGGCTGCGGGTTTATGGTTGCCGCTTTAGTCCTTAAGAAAGGAGTTCTTGTGACGGGGAGGATTAGGGCGTATGCCCCCGTTGCTCTCGCCACCACAGCACTGGCACTGGGTTTGGCGGCGTGCGGCAGCAGCAGCAGTAGCTCCAGCGCGGGTAGCGGCGGCGCAGCGGCCGGCTCCACGAGCACGAGCACTTCCGGCTCGGCGAGCGGTTTCAAGGTCGGACTTGTTACCGACATCGGCGGTCTCAACGACCACGGCTTCAACCACCTCGCCTATACAGGCCTGCTCGCGGCCGAAAAGCAGCTTGGGATTCAAGGCACGGTCCTTCAGTCGACCTCCGGCGCCGACTACGTTCCCAACCTGACGAAGCTCGCGGAGGCAGGCAACAAGCTCGTGATCTCAGTCGGGTTCCTGATGGCGAACGCCACGGCGCAGGTGGCCAAGCAGTTCCCGAGCGTGCACTTCGCGATCATCGACAATGACGCGACGACCGAGCCGGGCAAGCCGAAGAACATCGAGGGGCTTCTGTTCCGCGAGCAGCAGGCCGGTTACCTGGTCGGGTACCTCGCGGGCCTGTACGCGAAGTCGAAGGGCTACAAGACGATCTCCAGCGTCGGCGGACAGAAGATCCCGCCGGTCGACCACTACATCGCCGGCTACCAAGCGGGCGCGAAGGCGGCCGATCCGGGGATCAAGACGCTGAACGGCTACTCGCAGGACTTCGTCGATCAGAGCAAGTGCAAGCAGATCGCACTGAACCAGATCCAGCAGGGCTCGAAGGTGGTCTTCCAGGTGGCCGGCGCCTGCGGGCTCGGCGCGCTCTCGGCGGCGCAACAACAGGGTGACCAGGGCATCGGAGTCGACGCCGATCAGGGCTACCTCGGCTCGTACATCCTCACCTCCGCCGAGAAGCGGGTCGACCTGGCGGTGTTCCACGCCATCCAGATGCTGCAGAAAGGCCAGTTCGCCGCCGGCAGCAATGTCTTCAACGACATCACCAACGGCGGTATCGGCTACGGCAAGGTCGGACCGGCCGGTCAACCGTTCGCTTCGCAGGTCGCGAAGGTCGACGCGAACATGAAGGCCGGGAAGATCGCGAACATCCCGGACACGGTGCCGTAAGCCACGGCCGCTGTGACGGATGACGCTCCCTCGGTTCTCGAGCTGAGGGGTATCACGAAGAAGTTCGGCCCGGTCGTCGCGAACGATCGGGTCGACTTCGACGTGCGGCGTGGGGAGGTGCACGCGCTCCTCGGCGAGAACGGCGCCGGCAAGTCGACGCTGATGTCGGTGGTGTATGGCCTCTACAAGCCGGACGAGGGCCAGATCCTCGTCGAGGGTCGACAGGTCGACATCTCCTCGCCCGCGGATGCCATCGAGCATGGAGTCGGCATGGTCCACCAGCACTTCATGCTGGTGCCGGTGATGACGGTCGCGGAGAACATCGTGCTCGGTCAGGAACCGAGCCGGCGCGGCCGCCTCGACCTGAAGGCCGCGCGCGCCCGGGTGCACGAACTATCCGAGCGCTACGGGCTGGCGGTCAATCCCGACGCCGTGGTCGAGGACATCACGGTCGGCGCCCAGCAGCGCGTCGAGATCCTCAAGGCGCTGTACC
Source organism: uncultured Solirubrobacterales bacterium (assembly GCA_963794825.1). Classification (GTDB taxonomy): domain Bacteria; phylum Actinomycetota; class Thermoleophilia; order Solirubrobacterales; family Solirubrobacteraceae; genus Palsa-465. The sequence goes on along the minus strand of CAWCFB010000002.1, from coordinate 121,452 downwards.
GCAACGCCAAGATCCTCGTACTCGATGAGCCGACCGCGGTGCTCACCGCCCAGGAGGTTCGCGAGCTGATCGGCGTGATCAACCGTCTCAAGCAGGACGGGACGGCAATCGTTTTCATCAGCCACAAGCTCGGCGAGGTGCTGCAGGTCGCAGACCGGATAACCGTGCTCAGACGCGGCAAGAAGGTTGACACCGTCAAGCGGGAGGGCGCGACCGAGCTCAGCCTGGCGCGGCTCGTAGTGGGGCGCGACGTGATGCTCGCGGTCGAGAAGACACCGGCTAAGTCGACCGGCGAGCCGCTGCTGACGGTCGAGGAGCTCACGGTGCTGGACGACCGCGAGCTCACGGCCGTCGACGAACTCTCCCTGGTCGTCCGCGCCGGTGAGATCGTCGCGATCGCAGGCGTGGACGGCAACGGCCAGCACGAGCTGGTTGAGGCGGTCACCGGACTGCGGGTCCCGGAGGCCGGGCGGGTGGTGGTCGATGGCGTGGACATCACGGGCTCCGGCGTCCGCGCCGCGACGGAGGCCGGAATCGCGCACATCGCCGAGGACCGACAGCTCCGCGGCCTGGTCTTGCCTTTCACCCTGACGGAGAACATCGCTCTACGGGAGTACCGCAAGCCCGCGTTCAGCGCGCGCGGCTGGCTTAGGCTCCAATTCTGGAAGAACCTGGCCGCGAGGCTGCTGAAGGAGTTCGACGTCCGCGGTGGCAGCCCGGACACGTACGCCGTCTCGCTCTCGGGCGGCAATCAGCAGAAGGTCTGCGTGGCCCGGGAGATCGCCTCAGATCCGAAGGTGCTGGTCGCCCACCAGCCCACCCGCGGGCTCGACGTTGGGGCGATCGAGTTCGTCCACCGACGGTTGATCACCGAGCGCGACAAGGGGCGGGGCGTGCTGCTCATCTCGCTCGAATACGACGAGGTGCGCGCGCTGGCCGACCGAATCCTCGTGATCTACGAAGGTAAGATCGTGGGCGAGTTCCCGCCCGAGGCAACCGAGGAGCAGTTGGGGATCGCGATGACCGGGGGGCAGACCTCACGGGCGCAGGTCGCGTCGTGAGCCGACTAGACGAAGAGCTCGAGGTAGCCGCTGAGGAGAGTCCAAGCGAGGCACTCGCCTCGCCGGCGCGCCTGACTGCATTCCGCCGCGGCCTCGGCGGGTTCTTCATCCCGCTGCTCACGACGTTGATCGCGTTCCTGGCCGCTGGGCTGATCGTGCTGCTGACGGGCCACAACCCCATCTCGACCTACAAGGCGGTGTTCAGCGGGACTGGGCTGCAGTGGCTGTTCCCCTGGATCAGCGCGAGCTCGCGCTCATCGGCCTCGTTCGAGCTCCAGCAGACGCTGCTGATCGCGACTCCGCTGTTGCTGACTGGCCTGGCGGTCGCGTTCGCGTTCCGCGCCGGCCTGTTCAACATCGGCGGTCAGGGCCAGTACACCGTCGGGCTGATCATCTCGGTCTGGATCGGCTCCTCGTTCTCGGGGATGCCCGCCGTGCCCCACATCGCGCTCGCGATCATCGCCGCGGCGGCGGCCGGAGCGGCGTGGGCGGGCATCGCCGGCGTGTTGAAGGCCCTGACGGGAGCCAACGAGGTGATCTCGACGATCATGCTCAACTGGATCGCACTCTGGCTGGGCGTCTACCTGTTCCAGCTCGGCGGCCCCTTGCAGGACCCTCACCAGTCCTCGGTGCCCGTTTCGAGCACGGTTACCTCGTCGGCCAAGTTGCCGGTCTTCTGGGGCAATCCCGCCCTGCAGGGCCTTGACATCGGGATCTTCATCGCGCTGGCCGGCGCCATCGTCTTCTCGGCCGTGATCAAGCGCACGCGGCTCGGCTACGAGGTGCGCACGGTCGGCTTCAACCCGGAGGCGGCCCGCTACGCGGGCATGAACGTGGGACGGAGCTACGTCAAGGTGATGCTGATCTGCGGCGCATTCGCGGGGATCGCGGCGGCGCTCGACGTCCTCGGCTGGAAGTTTCAGGTGTTCACGAACGACATCCAGACCTCGCAGATCGGGTTCTACGGAATCGCCGTGGCGCTGCTGGGACGCAATTCGGCCCTCGGCACGACCGGAGCCGCGCTGCTGTTCGGAGCTCTGATCACCGGCACCTCTGACCGCAACCTCAACCCGAGCGTGTTTGACCCGACGCTGGCCCAGTACCTGACCTACATGATCGAGGGGCTGATCGTGTTGCTGGTCTCCACCGACCTGATCACGCTCCGGTTGATCAAAGGCGGCCGGCGGGTCAGCATCGTCTGGAAGGGCCGCCGTGCCGAAGAGACCACCCCCGCTCCGGAGGGAACCAAGTGAGCGCCGGGGCGATCGCGGTCAAGCCGTCGCAGATCACCGCGCCCAAGCCGCTGGGGATCGGCGGTTTGATCGTCGGCGCGCTGGCCTGGGTGATCACGCTGCCGCCGTTCGACGTGCGGACGATTGTGCCCTCGATCGTGCTCGTGATCGTGGCCGTCGGCGCGGGCGCGGTGGCGACGGCGGGCGGCGAGCGCAAGCTGGGGATCAGCTCGGTCGTGGTCGGGCTGCTCGCGCTCGCGGGGGCAGTCGCGTCCCTGAAGTCCTCGCACGCGACGCTCGGCGCCGTGTTCGTCTGGTCGGCGCTCGTCGCGGCGGCTCTGCGCTACGCCACGCCCCTGGTGTTCGGAGCGCTAGGTGGCGTGATCTGCGAGCGCAGCGGGGTCATCAACATCGGGCTCGAGGGCATGATGCTGATGGGTTGTTTCTTCGGCATCTACGGGGCCGACGTGCTCGGGTCCTGGGCACTGGGCCTGGTGGTGGCAATGGTCGCGGGCGGGCTGCTCGCCCTCGTCCATGCGGTCTTCTCGATTCACCTGCGCGCCAACCAGATCGTCAGCGGTACCGGGATCAACTTCCTTGCCCTCGGGATCACCGGCTACTGGTTCACGCAGCACTACGGGCCGAACGGGACCCCCACCAATGTCTCTCAGGTCCCAAACGTGAAGCTGCCGCTGATACAGCATGTCGGGTTCTTCGGCGCGGCGTTCGGCGACATGAGCCTGATGACGTGGATCGGGCTGGCGCTCGTTCCGGCGATGACGTTCTTTCTGTTCCGCACCACCTGGGGTCTGCGCTTGCGCTCGGTCGGCGAGAAGCCACGGGCCGCGGACACCGTCGGGCTCCCGGTGCTCCGGATCCGCTACGCCGCCGTGATTGCCTCCGGCATGCTCGCCGCGCTCGGGGGCGCCTACTTGTCCGTCGGGTTCGTCGGCTCGTTCAGCAACAACATGACCGAGGGCCGGGGATTCATCGCGCTGGCGGCGATGATCTTCGGCAAGTGGAAGCCGTGGGGGGCGCTGTGGGCGACGCTGCTGTTCGGGTTCGCGAACGCGCTCGCGGATCGGCTCTCCCAGCCGAACCCGACGCTCGGGACGCTGTTCGAGGCGCTGCCCTACGTGCTCACCCTGGTCGCGGTGGCCGGCGTCATCGGCCGCTCCCGCGCGCCCGCCTCCGACGGCATCCCGTACGTCAGGGAGTAAGTTGGACTGATGGCGGTCGCCAGGCTCTCCCTGACCAACTTCTCCGACGGAGAGGTTCGCCTCAGCGATGAGGTGGAGCTCTACCAGCGCACGTACACGACGCTGCTGCGCTCCAGTGGCGAGACGCACATCCGCGTACTCGAGTCCTCGCACCGGGCGATGGGCTCCTCGCTGCACCCGCTGGCGGCGAGCGAGGAGCTGGACCTGGGCGCGTTCATCTACGCGATCCGCAGGCTCCCCGACGGGATCTTCGGGGCCGAGCTTGTCGTGATGGGGCAGGACGTCGAAGATCTGACCGCGAATGGGATCTCGGTCGAGCAGTGGACCGAGGCCGAGGCGCCGGCCCGCCGTCGGCGCTGGTACGACAGCGGCGCCGGCACGCTTGCGGTGCTGATGGCCAGCGCCTCCGACGTCGACGACCTCGTGCCGACGCTGGTGGCCTTCCAGATCGAGTGGAACAAGATGCGTGTGCGGTTGCGAGCCGCCGGCCTCTCGCGGGATGACCGTGTCCCGGCGGACCTGCTCTCAGCAGAGCTGGGCGGGAGTGTCGAGGACTGGGACCGGTTGCGCGACGCTTGGGGCGAGACGTTCGGCGAGCGGATGCGGAGGATCGAGGACCGCCGTCTGTCGCTGCGGATGCGGATGCTGGGCGGCACCAACACCGGCTATTCACGGTTGACCCGGCGGTGGTGGGCGCCGGTGAGCGCCGAGCTCACGATCAGCGACCGTCCGCTGTACTTCGTCTCCTCGAACACGCACAGCCTGGTCAACATCGTCACCGGCATCGCCCGGGAGTGCGAGCCGCAACTGATCGCGTTCGTCGAGCAACTGGACGAGGACGACATCCTGCGCCAAGAGCTCACGGCCTTCCGCGAGGGCCGGGCCGAGGGGTCATGGCAGAACTTCCTGTACTTCGTGGCCCGCCAGTACTTCTCGTCCCGCGGCGACGCGGGCACGGCCGATCGCCGCGCGGCCGAGCTGGCCAAGGGCGTGACCCACCTGCGCAGCAAGACGGCCCTGCGGGTTCCCGCGCAGGTGATGCCCATCGCCGCGCTCGACGCCGCCACGCTTGATCCCCGGCTCGGGGAGGTCGATGCCGCTGCGCTGGCCGCGAGCGAGGCGGTGATCGTCAACATCGACTACCCACTCGGAGTCGCCGCGTACAACATCCTCCGCGAGGTGACCGTGGACAGGACCGCGCTGCGGGGCGTCTATGTGCTCGGCAAGGCGGCGACGCTGAATGCCGACGTCGGCGACGTGATGATCTCGAGCGTCGTCCACGATGAGCATTCGGGCTCCACGTACTGGCTGGACAACGCCTTCGGCGTTGACGACATCGCTCCCGATCTGCGCTTCGGGACCGGCCTCGACAACCAGCGCGCGGTGACCGTCAAGAGCACCTTCCTCCAGAACCGCTCCTACCTGGACTTCTACTACCGCGAGGCGTTCACGGTCGTCGAGATGGAGGCCGGGCCCTACTGCAACGCCGTCTATGAGATCGCTGATGCCGACCGCTACCCCGTCGGCGAAGCCGTGAACTTCTCAAAGCTCCCGATCGACCTCGGCATCATCCATTACGCCTCTGACACCCCATACACGCAGGCGCGCACCCTGGGCGCGCAGGGGCTCAGCTACTACGGGCTCGACTCGACCTACGCCTCGTCGCTGGCCATCGTCCGACGCATCCTTCGGCTCGAAGGTGCGCTCGGCGAATGACCGACAAGGACCGGTTCACGGTTGCGCGCCTTGACCAGATCGAGGAGATCGACGACGGCCGCACCCCGTTTCGGCCCGTCCGCCACCACTTCGGCATCGAAACCTTCGGAATCACCGCCACTACCGCGCGCGGCGACTCCGATCGGCTGATCAACGAGCATGACGAGTCCGATCCCGACTCAGGCGAGGAGCTGTACCTCGTCGTTTCGGGCCATGCGACGTTCGAGCTCGACGGCGAGTCGCACGACGCGCCGGCCGGCACGTTCGTTCGCGTATCGCCCGGGGTCAGCCGGACGGCGTTCGCACGCGAGGCGGGTACCACGGTCCTGGCCATCGGGGCTGGGCCCAAGGGCACGCCATATGAGCCCAATGGCTGGGAGCTGTTTATGCCACTGATGCCCCTGTTCGAATCCGGAGACTACGAAGCCGGCGTGGAGCGGGCGCGGGCCTTGCTGGCCGATGACCCGCCCTACCCCGTGGTCTACTACAACACGGCCTGCCTCGAGGCACGGACGGGCCAGACCGATGCGGCACTCGCTCACCTCAGACGGGCGATCGAGCTCCGGCCATCTTTGGCGGAATTCGCTGGCGAAGACGAGGATCTGGCTGCGCTCCGCGGTCACCCCGGGTTCGCCGAGATCGTCGCCGGTCAAAGTTCTGACTGAGTCGCGATCGGATGCCGTGCCGTCTTCCCCGGCGCGTCACCGTCCGGGATCCATTCGCCGATCCAGTCGTCGAGCGTTCGCCACACGCCATAGAGCCATGCGATCAGCTTGTCGGGTTCGGTAGGGATCTCGGCGGCGCGGTAGCGCCAGAACTTCATCCGCACGGTCGTGCCGACCAGGCCGCCCGACCAGATGTCGGTGACGTACTCAAAGCCATCGAGGCCGACATGCCCGAACACCACGACATCGACGCCGGAGCCGTCAACCGTGACGGCGTCGCGGCTCCGCTCCAGCAGGGTCAGCACGCCGCCCAACCGCGGCGGGAGCAGGTGACGCAACGGCTCTGCCAGCGGGGCGATCTCGGGCTGGCGCTCGGCGATGATCTGCTTCGCCCGCGCCAGCTTTTGCGCCGTGCAGCGAGTCCCCTCGGGGTAGATCAGCACCCCATCGGCGCGACCGAGCTGCTCGGTCAGCGGTTCGAGTTTCGCCAGCTCGGCGGCCGTATCGCCCGACGCTCGGCGAATGAACAGCGTCGGGACCCAGCGGCCGCCGATGTCGATCGTCGGCAGCATCCGCAGCTCACGCTTGATCACGAACCGGAATCCGATTCCGTGGGCGCCCCCGATGATCACGTCGGGGAGCGCGTTGTCGATGATGCTGGCATGCCGGATCATCACGAGGACCGGGCCGGGACCCGCGAGCTCGAGCCCGTCGAGCTCGAAGCGCAGCCCGAACAACCGCCGCAGCCCGGCCACGTGGCTCCCGAGCCAGCGCCGTTTCAACGCGAACACGAGCCGTCGGCGACGGGGGCCATCTCGCCCGAGACAGACGGTCTGAATCGCCAGCAGACCGGCCAGGCCGTACAGCTCGCCGGCTAAGAACCACCACGCCATCGCGATCAGCCGGACAGCCATCCACGGCTTGTGGCGTCGCAGCCAGAGGACCAGGTCGACGACCGCCCCGACCAGGAGCGCGACCGGGAGCAGCCCGGTCAGCCCGACGAACAGGAACAGCTCGAGGAGGATCCCGCGCGTGCGCCGCAGCCACCGCGATGCCCGCGACGCGTCGTCGGAGATCAGCGGTCCCATACGCGGATGCTAAGCGCGGCCTGGCGCCCGCGCCTTACCGCCGATGCAGCGCACGCTCGATCGCCTCCACCAGGTACGGGCTTAGCGTTCGCGCGTAGCTGGCGGTGATGTGCGCAGCGGTGTCCCGGTACACGATCACGTTGCCGATCGTCGACGGACAGAAGCCGCCGCGGCAGAAGAACCGGCTCGTGTGGATCACCACAGCTCCCGGGATTCGCTCGGCGGCCTGCGCCAGACGATCCGGGTCGTGGTAGGCCACCGAGAGCGGGGTCCCGCAGCTCCCGGTCGGGCTGTAGGTGATCCGATCCACGCAGGCCGTGCTCGCGGCCGACACGCTTGGGGGGTCCTCGACGACGACGATCCGGGCTCCGGTGGCGGCGACCGGCGCCATCGCCTGGAGGTGCTCCGCGACAGAGCTGGTGTACACGCGGAGCTCGGTGGCGATCACGATCGCGTAGTGGCCGCGGAGCAGATCGTGGCGGATCACCGTCAAACCCGGGCAGCTTCGTGACAACGCCGGCGGCAGCCAGCCACACGTCTGCCCGGTGAATGCGGTGAGCCGCCAGTTGAGCGCCTTCAGCTGGGGCTCGAGGACGGCCAGCAGCGCCGCAGCGTGGCTGTCGCCGATCAGCGCCACACGGGTCACCCCCGGCCGCCGGCTCCCGTACGTGCATGGACGCAGCGGCTGACGCAGATACGCGTAGCACGCATAGGCGCCACCGGTGTCGTCGGGCAGCTGGCCCGGGAGCGGCGCGACCCGGTTGCCCGTGTTCAACCTCGCGCAGTGGTGGCGCGGGTCGAGCGCCGCCGCCCCGATGCAGCTCTGCGGGTCCTCCTGGGTGTGACCGATGAGGACGGGCGCGCCGAGATGGAGCCGGGTCGGTGTGATCGAGCGCACGACGAGCAGGCCGGCGCCGGCGACGAGCGCCGTTGCTGCGCACGCGCCGGCGAACTTCGCCCAGCCGGTCGCGGGGAGCGGGAGCCGTCCTGGACGAGGCTGGAACCAGCTCCCGCGCCGGGCCGGGTCCTCGAGCAGATGGAACGAGGCCGTGGCCAGCCCGAAGATCAACACTAGGCCCGCGAGCCAGTAGCCGAGCGAGTACTGCGGCACGACGGTGACGATCAGCACGACAACCGGGAAGTGCCACAGGTAGACGCTGTACGAGATCTTCCCGACGTACTGGCTGACCGGGTTGGTCAGGGGCAGCAGCGATCTGGTTCTCAGACCGGCGCCGGCGGCGAGCACGGCCGCGGTCGAGACGGTGGGCAGCAATGCCCACGGCGCCGGAAAGTCGCCCGACGACGGCACGACGAAAAACGACACGAACACGCCGAGCATGCCGGCGGCGGCGACTGCCCGCCGGCCGCGCTCCTCTATCTGGGCTATCCGCGGCGCGACGATCGCCATGAGCGCCCCCAGACCGAGCTCCCAGGCCCGCACGAACGTCGAGAAGTAAGCCGCGGTGGGATTGCGGGAGGTCTCCCGAAACGCCCAGGCGAGCGAGATGGCGGACAGCAGCGTGATTGCCACGCTGGCGACGATCCGCGTGTGCTCCCGTCGCCACCAGCGCAGACGGAACCCGATCAGCAGCACGGCCAGCAGCAGCCAGGGCCACACGAAGTAGAACTGCTCCTCGACCGAGAGCGACCAGTAATGCTGAAGCGGCGAGGGCGGCAGCGACTGGTTGAAGTAGTTGACGCCGCTCGCTGCGAAGTGCCAGTTGGCAAAGAACAGCGCCGCCGCGATCGCGTCCTTGGCGGCGAAGTGGTAGCGGTCGCTTCCGGCCAGCACGCGGGTCGCGAGCAGGGTCGCGCCGATCACGAACAGGCCTGCGGGCAGGATCCGCTTGATCCGCCGGGCATAAAACCCGGAGAACGAGATCGTCTGGCGCCGCTCGAACTCGCGCACCAGAATGCCGGTGATCAGATAGCCGGAGATGACGAAGAAGACGTCGACTCCGACGAAGCTGCCCGGCGGCCAGCCGGCCAGGTGATCGGCGACCACCGCCAGCACGGCGACGGCACGCAGACCCTGGATGTCTGCGCGGTAGCTCGACCGACGCCTGGGGGCGGTCACAACCTCGGCGATCGAGCTACGCGCCGATTGGGTGCCAGGCGGTCTTCAGCTCGGTCAGGGCCTCGAGCCGCGCGAGCGGGCTCTCGGAGCCGTCCCAGTGCCTGACCCGCTTGATCGTCTCGGCGCCGAGCTTGTCGAGCTCCGCGCCGACCCCGGCGGCGTCGACGATCGCGTTGACGTCGCGATGGGCGCGCGAGCGCGGGCGCCAGCTCGTCGCGCCGGCCGCTGAGCAGGTTGACGACGCCCGCTGGAACGTCGGCCACACCGAGCACCTCGGCGAGGTCGAGGCCCGGCAGCGGCTCGGCCTGCGACAGGATCGCCACCACCGTGTTGCCGGCCGCCAGCGCCGGCGCGAGGCTCGTCATCAACCCGAGCAGCGCGGGCTCGTCGGGCGCGACGATCCCGACGACGCCGGTCGGCTCGGGCACGCTGAAGGACAGGAACGGGGCCGCGACGGGGTTGACGCCGCCGAGCACGGCGTGGAGCTTGTCGGTCCAGCCGGCGTAGTGGATCAGCAGGTCGGTCGCGGCGTCGACCTCTGCGCGGTCGAATCGCCGGGCGTCCGATTCGAGCGCCTCTGCCGCGCGGTACAGGATCTGCCCGCGGTTGTAAGGGGTCCGTGCCGCCCACGGCGCGGCCGCTTTGCGCGCCGCGGCTACCGCGTCGCGGACATCCTTTCGCGAACCACGCGGGATGTTCGTGGCGCCCGCCTTGTCGTACCGGCCCGACTCGGAGCGGACGAATGCGCCGCCGATCCACAGCTTGTACGTCTTGCGAACCTCGAGGCGGCTCAAGCCATCACCTTCAGGTAGGGACGAAGCCCGGCCGCTCCGCCCTCACGCCCAAACCCCGACTCCTTGTAGCCCCCGAAGGCCGCAGTCGGGTCGAAGTGGTTGTACGTGTTCTGCCACACGACCCCGGCTTGGAGCTGGCTCGCGACCTCGAACGCCTTGGACCCCTTGTCGGTCCAGATCCCGGCGGCGAGCCCGTAGCGCGAATTGTTCGCCTTTTCGATCGCCTCCGCCTGCGTGCGGAAGCTGAGGACGGAGACGACCGGGCCGAAGATCTCCTCGACCGCGATCCGGTGCGCCGGCGAGACGTCGGTGAACAGCGTTGGCGCGAACCAGTAGCCGCGCTCGGGGAGGTCGCACACGACCGTTCGGCGTTGTGCCCCCTCCTCCTCGCCAGCGGCGACAAGCGTCTCGATCCGCTGTAGCTGCTCGGCGCTGTTGATCGCGCCGACGTCGGTGTTCTTGTCCATCGGGTCGCCGAGCCGGAGCAGCCCCATCCGCCGCCATAGCTTCGTGACGACCTCGTCGAGCACGCTCTCCTGGACCAGCAGTCGCGACCCGGCGCAGCAGACGTGGCCCTGGTTGAAGAAGATCCCGTTCACGATTCCCTCGACCGCCTGGTCGAGCGCGGCGTCCTCGAACACGATGTTCGCCGACTTGCCGCCGAGCTCCAGGGTCAGCGGGATGTTCTTGCCCGCCAATGCGGTCTGGATGTCGCGACCGACGGCGGTCGATCCGGTGAAGGCGATCTTGTTCAGGCCGGAGGCCCGCACGAGGGTCGACCCGGTGTCCCCGTCGCCGGGCAGGATGCTGACCACCCCCGGCGGGAGCTCGGCCTCCTGGCAGATCTCCGCCAGCAGCAGCGCGGTGAGCGGCGTGGTCTCCGCCGGCTTCAGGATCGCCGTATTGCCGCAGGCGAGCGCCGGCGCGAGCTTCCACGCCGCCATCAGCAGGGGGAAGTTCCACGGCACGATCTGCCCGACGACGCCGAGCGGCGCGACTTCGCGCGCGTTCACCCCGTAGAGGAGCTTGTCCGCCCAGCCGGCGTAGTGGAAGAAATGCGCCGCCGCGAGCGGGACGTCGACATCACGCGATTCTCGGAGCGGCTTGCCGCCGTCCATCGTCTCGACCACGGCCAGCTCGCGCGAGCGCTCCTGTATCAGTCGCGCGATCCGGAACAGATACTTGCCGCGCTCGAGCGGCTTGAGCTCCGCCCACCCCGGTTGGGCTCGCCGCGCCGCCTCGATGGCCTTTTCGATGTCCGCGCCGGCCGCCCAGGCGACCTCCGCGATCGGCTCCTCGGTGGCCGGGTTGATCGTCGGGACGTAGCGACCGCCGGCGGGCTCGACGAACTCGCCGTCGAGGAACAGCCCATATCGGTGCTTCAGCCGAACGTGATCGGTCGACTCCGGCGCCGGGGCGTAATCCCACACGATGCTGGTCCGCGCCTGCGTGGTCATTCCTTCGAGAAGTCCTCCGCTCGCCCGTAGCGCCCGGTTTCGGTTTTGGCGTACTGCATAAGCAGATCATTGAGCACGGACGATGCCCCGATCCGGAAACGGTCCGGCGTCAGCCACTCGTCGCCGAGCGTCTCCTTGACCAGCACCAGCCGGTGCAGCGCCGCCTTGGAAGTCGACACGCCGCCCGCAGCCTTGAACCCGACCGCGCGTCCGGTCCGCTCGGCGTAGTCGCGGATCGCCTCGAGCATCACCAGGCAGACGCCGGGCGTCGCCCCTGACGCTGCCTTACCGGTCGAGGTCTTGATGAAATCAGCGCCCGCCTCCATCGCGAGCATCGACGCGTGCCGGACGTGGTCGTAGGAGCCGAGCTCCGCGGTCTCGAGGATCACCTTCAGATGCGCCTCGCCGCACGCGTCTTTGACGCGCGCGATCTCGCTCTGCACGCGCCCATCATCTCCGGCCAGGAACGCGTCCCGGGAGATCACCATGTCGATCTCATCGGCTCCGGCGGCGACCGCATCCTCGGTGTCCTTGAGCTTCGCCTCGAGGCTGATCTGACCCGCGGGGAAGCCCGTCGCGACCGACGCCGTCTTGACCCCGGTCCCTTCCAGCGCCTGCTTCGCCGTGGCCACGAGCGACGGGTACACGCACACGGCCGCCACCGACGGGATCTCGGGCAACGTCGGGGCCGGGCACACGGCCTTGGCGCACAGATGGCGGACCTTGCCGGGCGTATCGGCGCCCTCGAGCGTCGTCAGGTCGACCATCGACACCGCGAGCCGGATCCCCTGTTGCTTCGCCGTCGTCTTGATCGAGCGCTTGCCGAGCTGCGCCGCGCGCTCTTCGATTCCAACTCGATCTACATGGGGCAGTCGCCGGATCACGATCCGAGGCTACTACGCTCCAAGAGGTGAAACGCGTGCTGGTCTTCTGCGGCTCGAGCCCCGGCGGACGCCCCGAGTACGTGGAGGCAGCGGCGGAGCTCGGGGGCCTGCTCGCCGCGCGTGAGTTGGAGCTGGTCTATGGCGGCGCGAGTGTCGGGTTGATGGGCGCGGTCGCGGACGCCGTGCTGGCCGGCGGCGGCAAGGCGATCGGGGTGATCCCGAACCGGCTCGTCCAGGCCGAGGTCGCGCATGCCGGGCTGACCGATCTGCGGATCGTCGAGACGATGCATGAGCGCAAAGCGCTGATGGCCGACCTCTCCGATGCCGTGATCGCGCTGCCTGGCGGTACCGGCACTCTGGACGAGCTGTTTGAGCTGTTCACCTGGAGCCAGCTCGGGCTCCACCACATGCCCCTCGGGGTGCTGAACGTCGTCAACTACTGGGACCCGCTGCTCGCCTTCCTCGAGCATGCAGTCAGCGAGCGGTTTCTGCGCGCCGAGCATCTGGAGACGTTGATCGTCTCGCGCGAGCCGGCCGCGCTCCTCGACGAGCTCGCCGCAACGAAGCCGCGCGCGCTCGACAAGTGGCTCGACCGCGGCAATCAGGTAGTGCCGAACACGCGGTCGCCGGCGTCGCCCAATCCGGGCCGGATGTAGGCATTCTCGTCGAGCCCGCGGTCGACCGCGGCGGCCCAGATCGGTACGTCGGGGTGGGCGTTCTGTACGGCCTCGATCCCCTCGGGCGCTGCCACCAAACAGACAAGCTCCAACTGCTTGGCGCTCGCCCGCTTGAGATGATGGAGCGCGTGCACGGCGCTGCCACCGGTCGCCAGCATCGGGTCGAGCACGTACACGCGCGCGTCGGGAAGGCCGGGCGGCAGGCGCTGGTAGTAGTCGACCGGTACGTGTTCCTGCTCGTCCCGGTAGACGCCGACGTGGCCGACCCGCGCATCGGGGAGCAGCCGCAGGAAGCCCTCGACCATCCCGAGCCCCGCGCGGAGCACCGGCACGACTGCGACCTCATCGCGGAGCCGACTGCCGTCTGTACTTTCGAGCGGCGTCTCGATCTCGACTATTTTGAGCGGCAGCTCGCGCGCGACCTCGACTGCCATGATCGCCGACGCCTCGAACAGGGCCTGGCGAAACGCGCCGTGTGACGTATCGCGATCGCGCAGGACCGCGAGCCGATCCGCGAGAACGGCGTGCTGCACGACTGTCAGCCCCTCTGACACTGACGCGATCCTATCCGCGCGGTAGGCTCGGACACAGTTGTGGCACGCGTGAATCTCGTGAATCTCGAGCTCAAGGCGCGCTGCTCCGACCTCGAGGCCACCTCCGCTCGGTGCGTCGCGCTCGGGGCCGCCGATGAGGGCGTTCTGTCGCAGCGCGACACGTATTACGCGGCGCGTTCGGGCCGGATCAAGCTCCGCGAGGACCCGTCGCGCGGCTCGGAGCTGATCGCCTACCGCCGGGCCGACGATCCGGAGGTCTCCGAGAGCTCGTACCTGCTGGTCCCCGTAAGCGCGCCGGCCGAGCTGAACGAGGCGCTCGACGCGTCGCTTGGCACGGTCGTCGTCGTCTCCAAGCGCCGGCGGCTGTTCCTGTGGCAGGGCGTGCGGATCCATCTCGACGACGTCGATGAGCTCGGCACGTTCATCGAGTTAGAGGCCGTCCTCCCCGATGCCGGAGAGCTCGCCACGGCGCATGAGAAGGTCGCACGGCTGCGCGCCGAGCTGGGGATCGACGACGCCGATCTGGTGACGGTCGGGTACGCCGACCTGCTGATGGACGGGGCGCAGGCGTTGCTGCGGGCCGCCGATCGTGCAATGCGGAACGCATACGCGCCGTACTCCGCGTTTCCAGTCGGCGCCTCGGTCCGCGCGCCGAGCGGCGGGATCTACGCCGGCGCGAACGTCGAGAACGTCGCCTTTCCGGTCGGATGGTGCGCAGAGGCATCTGCGCTGGGGGCGCTGATCAGCGCCGGTGAGACCGAGATCACAGCGGTGGCGGTGGTCTCGGCGAAGCTCGAGTTCTGCCCGCCGTGCGGGGGCTGCCGCCAGCGCCTGGCCGAGTTCGGCGGCGCGGACACGCCCGTATACCTCGGGCGCCCAGGCGGAGAGATCCAGCGCACGACCCTCGGTGAGCTGCTGCCTGGCTCGTTCGACAAGTCGGCTCTGGGCGCCGGATGAGCTCAGCCGCCGAGGTGCTGGCTCGGCACTCGCCGCGTCTCGGGATTGTGCTCGGATCGGGGCTCGGCGCCGTCGCCGAGGCGGTCGAGGACGCCGTCGTCGTCGGCTACGACGAGCTGCCGGGCTTCCCTACCCCGGGCGTGGCCGGCCACGCGGGCCGGGTTGCGCTCGGGCGAATCGCGGGGGTGTCGGTGGCCGTGTTTCAAGGGCGTGCCCATCTGTATGAGGGTGGCGACATCGAGGCGTTGCGGACTCCGGTGCGTGCGCTGCGGGCCGCCGGCGCTGACACGCTGGTGTTGACGAACGCCGCGGGTTCCCTGCGCGAGGACGTCGGTCCGGGCAGCCTGATGGCGATCACCGACCACATCAACATGACCGGCGTCAACTTGCTGATGGGGACCAACGACGACGCGATCGGGCCGCGGTTCCCATCGTTGCGCGATGCGTACGACCCGGAGCTGCTGAGTCGGCTGCGTGATTCCGCTCACGCCGCCGGGGTTGCCCTGTCCGAGGGCGTCTACCTGGCGGTCACCGGCCCTTCCTTCGAAACGCCGGCGGAGATCCGGGCCTATCGCGTGCTGGGCGCCGACGCCGTCGGCATGTCCACGGTCCAGGAGACGATCGTCGCCCGCCACTGCGGACTGCGCGTGGCAGCCGTGTCGGTGATCACCAACCTGGCCGAGGGGATGAGCGAGGTCCCGCTGAGCCACGAACAGACCCTCCGCGACGCCGAGCGCGCTGCCGAGGACCTGACCCGTCTGCTGCTCGAGTTCATCCCCCGTGCTGCCGGCTGAACTGATCCGACGCAAGCGCGACGGGGGCGAGCTGTCCGCGGATGAGATCGCTTGGCTCGTAGCCGGGATCACCGATGGGAGCGTCAGCGACGCGCAGGTGGGCGCGCTGGCGATGGCGATCGTCTGGCGTGGCATGTCCGCCACTGAATGTGTGGAGTTGACGGGCGCGATGACGCGCTCCGGCGATGTGCTCGACTGGTCGGGCTTCGACCGGCCCGTGCTCGACAAGCACTCGACCGGCGGGGTGGGCGACAAGGTCAGCCTCCTGCTGGCCCCGATCGTGGCCGCCTGCGGCGGCGCCGTGCCGATGATCTCGGGTCGCGGGCTCGGCCACACCGGCGGCACGCTCGACAAGCTCGAGTCGATCCCGGGCTACGACGTCGCGCCGTCGCCTGACCGGCTGCGCTCGGTGGTTGGCGGGGCAGGCTGCGCGATCGTCGGTCAGACCGCGCGACTGGCGCCCGCGGACCGGCGCCTGTACGCGATCCGGGACGCCACCGGCACGGTCGAGTCGATCCCGCTGATCACCGCTTCGATCTTGTCCAAGAAGCTCGCCGCCGGGCTCGATGCATTGGTCATGGACGTAAAGGTCGGATCCGGCGCGTTTATGCCGTCGCTCCAGGACGCGCGCGAGCTCGCGGGGTCGATCGTCGAGGTCGCCGCCGGGAACGGAATGCCCACCACGGCCGTGATGACGGACATGAACCAGGTACTCGGGCGCGCTGCCGGCAACGCGGTCGAGGTCCGCGAATCGATCGACCACCTGACGGGCGCGGAAGCGGATGCGCGCCTGCTGAGCGTCACGCTCGCGCTTGCCGCGGAGCTGCTCGTCCTCGGAGGTCTGTTCTCGGATGCGGCCGCCGCCCGCGAGGCCGCCGGCGCCTCGCTGGCTGACGGCACGGCGGCGGAGCGGTTCGCCGCGATGGTCGCCGAGCTCGGCGGCCCGGCCGATCTGATCGAACATCCCGATCGCCATCTGCCCTGCGCTCCGGTGACCATCGAGGCCTACCCGGCCGAGGCCGGCGCGGTCGTAGAGGTCGACGCCCGCGCCGTCGGTCTCGCGATCATCGGTCTCGGCGGCGGCCGGGCCCGGGAGACTGACCTGATCGACTACAGCGTCGGTCTCACCGAGGTCGCGGCGACCGGCGAACCCGTCGGCCCCGGCGAGCGGCCGCTGGCGCTCGTGCACGCGCGCGACGAGGCCGGCGCCGCCCGAGCCGCCGACGCGCTGCGCGCGGCCTACGCGATCGGCTCCAGCGCTCCGGAGGCCCGCGATCCAGTGATCGAGGTTCAGCGGACGGTGTAGACGCCGGTCGACTCGGCGTGGTAGCCCTTCGCGCCGATCGCACGGGCGAGATCGCTGCGCGGATCCTCCCCCGCGGCCAGCCTCCGCAGGGCATAGCCGAAGTCCCACCGCGGTTTCCAGCCGAGCTCGCGGCGCGCCCGTTCGTTGACGTAGATGCGGTCGATCGAGGGGAACATCTGCCAGCCGCGGCCGGCGTAGATGGCCTCGTACTCCGGATAAGCCCGCCGGACGAGAGCCGGAAGGTCCTCCCGGGCGGCGCCGCAGTCCTCGGCGCCCAGCGGCGTGGTGGCCGTGATCAGGTACCGCCCGAAGCCGATCGATGGCGCCTTGTCGAGCGCGAGCTCGACCGCATCAACGATGTCCTCGAGATCGACGCGGCGATGGAGCAGCTCGTTGACCTTGAGGTTGAGGTTGGGATACGCGGAGCGGACGTCATCGTGGTCGTCGAGCTCGGGAAAGAAGCGTGAGGTCCGCAGGATTAGGACCGGAAGCTTGTGGTCCTGGGCGATCAGCTGGCACACCGCCTCGGCCGCCGTCTTCGTGACGCCGTAGATGTTCCGCGGGATCGGTGGCACGTCCTCGGTAATCCAGGCGGCCGGCTCACCGGCGGCCGGGACGAGCGCCATCCCAAACGTGCTCGTGGTGCTGATGAAAATGAACCGGCTGACCTCCGCCGCTACCGCCTCCTCGAGCAAGTTCAGCGTCCCGGTGATGTTCGTGTCGACGAACTGCTGGCGGCCGTGCGAGCCGACGTGAGGTTTGTGCAAGGTGGCGGCATGGACGACCGCGTCGACGCCATCGAGGCATCGCCGCACAACCCCGCGCTCGGTCACGCTCCCGACACGATTCGCGAATGGCGAATCAACGATGTCGAACCCGATCACCTCGTGCCCGCGCCCGGGCAGGACGCGCATCAGCGCCTCGCCCAGATGACCCGAGCTGCCGGTGACGAGAATCCGCATCAGCCAGGAATATCAGAGCAAGTGATAGACCTCCGCCCTCGGTGCTCGCCAAGGCTGAACTCCACGTCCATCTCGAGGGAACCGCGCCTCCCGAGCTCGTGGGGCGGATTGCGGAGCGCAACGGCGTGCCCCTGCCCGACGGAATGCTCGCCGCCGACGGCCGCTTTCACTACACGGACTTTCTGCACTTCCTGCGCACCTACGACCTCGCCGCGAGCGTGATTCGCACCGGCGAGGACTACCGCGACATCACCTACGAGTACCTCTGCTCCTGTGCGCGCAGTGGCGCCATCTACGTCGAGCTGACCTGCTCGCCCGATCACGCCCGGCTCGTGGGGCTGACCGACGAGGAGCACATGGACGGGATCGCGGCGGGGATCGACGCCGCCCGGGACGACACCGGCATCGAAGGGAGGATCCTCGTCTCCGCCGTCCGCAACTTCGGAGTGGAGCGGTCGGTCCGCGTTGCGGAGTACGCGGCGTCGCACCCCCACCCTTACGTCGTCGGTTTCTCGATGGCCGGCGACGAGGAGAACTATCCCGCCGGCAACTTTGCACAGGCCTACGCGATCGCCGCCGACTCGGGGCTCGGCTGCACGATCCACGCCGGCGAGTGGGCCGGCGCCGACAGCGTCCGGGCCGCCTTGGAGCTGCCCATCACGCGGATCTCGCACGGGGTGCGGGCGATCGAGGATCCAGCGCTCGTGGACGAGCTCGAGGCCCGGGCGATCGTGCTCGAGTGCTGTCCGACCTCGAACGTGGTCCTGGGCGTGTTTCCGAGCTACGAAGAGCACCCGCTGCGCCGGCTGAGTGACGCGGGCGTGAAAGTCACGCTCGGGTCCGATGACCCCCCCTACTTCGGAGCCTCGCTCGAGGGGGAGTACGCGGTGGCCGCCGAACGAATGGGCTTCAGCGAGGACGAGTTGCGCGACATCACGCGCACCGCGCTTCACGCGGCGTTCTGCGACGACGACCTCCGCGACGCGCTGCTCGCGCGTGTGTAGGGTCTCGATCCGGTGGCTGCCAACAACTCGATTGGGGAGATCCTGGTCAGCGAGGAGCAGCTGGCGGAGCGGATCCGCGAGCTGGGCGCGGAGGTCACCCGCGACTACCAGGACAAGGACCTGCTGCTGCTCGGGATCTTGAAGGGCGCGGTCCTGTTTCTCTCCGACCTGATCCGTCACATCGAAATTCCCGCCGAGGTCGACTTCATGGCGGTCGCCTCGTACGGCTCGGCAACCAAATCCTCGGGCGTCGTGCAGATCCTCAAGGACCTCGAGGAACCGATCGAGGGCCGCGACGTGCTGATCATCGAGGACATCGTCGACACCGGCCTGACTCTGCGCTACCTGCTCGAGAACCTGGGCGGCCGGGGGCCGCGCTCGATCGAGGTCTGCTCGCTGCTCTCGAAACCCGCCGCCCGCACGGTCGACGTTCCGGTGCGAT
This sequence comes from uncultured Solirubrobacterales bacterium, assembly GCA_963794825.1. GTDB lineage: Bacteria > Actinomycetota > Thermoleophilia > Solirubrobacterales > Solirubrobacteraceae > Palsa-465. The sequence goes on along the minus strand of CAWCFB010000002.1, from coordinate 102,562 downwards.
ACGTCGGGTTCGAGATCCCGAATGCGTTCGTCGTCGGCTACGGCCTTGACTACCAGCAGCGCTACCGCGGCCTGCCCTACGTCGCGACGCTGGTCAGCCCAGAGAACTGATCCGCTCGATCAGCAGGCTCAGGAAGCGATCGGCATCAATGTCGACCGCGACGTGCGTGTTCGGCTCCCAGTGCGCGCCCTGCAGATCGACATGGGTTCGGCCGCGCGACGGCTCCGGTCCGGTGTCCACCACCACGCCGCGATGAGCAGTGGCCAGCAGCGTCGGGTCGATCACGAGTGCCATCGCGACCGCGTCGTGCACCGGCGACCCATCCCATCCGTACCGGCGCGCGTGGAACTGCGAGTAGAACCCGTACAGGTCGGCCACGAGCTTGCCCGCCCGGCCCGTGAACTGGCCGACGTGCGCCGGCGTCATCAACGCCCGGTGAGTCACGTCCAGACCCACCATCGTCACGTCGAGCCCGCTGGTGAACACGCGATACGCCGCCTCGGGATCGGCCCAAATGTTGAACTCGGCCGCCGGCGTGGTGTTCCCTTCGCCGATCGCGCCGCCCATCAGGACGATCCGCTCGATCTTGTCGGTTAGGTCGGGATACCGCGCCAGGAACAGCCCGATGTTGGTCAGCGGTCCCGTGGGTACCAGCGTGACGGGCGTCGGATGGGCGTCGAGCGTGGCGGCAATCCAGTCGATCGCATGCGCAGTCCCGGGCTGGCGCGACGGGGCCGGGAGGTCTGGCCCATCGAGTCCGGTCTCGCCGTGCACGTTGGCCGCCACGTGCCGCTCTCGAAGCAGCGGCCGCGGCGCACCTGCCGCCACCGGAACGTCGCGGCGGCCGACATGGTCAAGAATCCGGATCGCGTTGGCCGTCGTCTTCTCCAGCGTCTGGTTGCCGGACACAGTGGTGACCCCGAGCAGGTTGACCTCGGGGCTGGCGAGCGCGAGCAGCAGTGCGATCGCATCGTCGTGGCCCGGATCGCAATCGAGGATGACGTCAACCACGCCGAGAGCATCGCAGGCAAAGCGACCAGCCGATCCTCAGCGTGGGCGCGCGCGCCGTAATTCACTAGGGCGTGGACATAGCTAATATCTGGGCCATGCCCTCAGGCGCGGTCGAAGCGGGCTCGAAGCGGACCTACCGCTCGCAGATCCGCGAGCGCCAAGCTCGGGAGACCCGGGAGCGGATCCTCGTCGCCGCCACCGCCGAGTTCGAGCGGAGCGGATACGCGGCGACGCGGATCCGAGGGGTGGCGCAGGCGGCGCGCGTGTCCGTTGCGGCCGTGGAGCTGGCCTTCGGATCCAAGTCGCAGCTACTGCACGCCGCGATCAGCTTCGCGATCCGCGGAGATGCCGAGCCCGTGCCGATGCTGAAGCGACCGTGGGCGCGGCGAGCGTTGGACGCCGCGTCGGTCGCAGAGTTCCTGGAGATCGTCGCCTCCGTCATGGTCGCCGGCCAGGAGCGCTCGGCGGGCCTGATCATCGCGGCGTTCGAGGCGGCCAACCAGGACCGCGCGAGTTCCGAGCTGGCCGACCGGCTTCGTTCACAGCGTGCCGAGACGGCGGCATGGATCGCCGATGGACTGATCGCCCGCGCATCGCTGCGGCCCGGGATCACGCGCCGCAGAGCAACCGACACGATCTGGCTGCTGATGGACCCGCACGGGTTCCGGGCCCTGATCCGGGATCGTGGCTGGACGCCACGGCAGTTCGAGGCGTGGTTCATCGACAGCGTGGCCAGGCTTTTGCTGGCGCCAAAGGAGAAACGGAGAACGAGATGAGCGGAGTTGAGGCGGGGCTCGCGCGGCCAGGCGCGATCACCTACATGCATATCCCAGCGGCCGACGTCGGCCAAGCCGCGCGGTTCTACAGAGATGTGTTTGGCTGGACGATCAACAATCTCGACGGCGCGCGTCCCAGCTTTGACACCGGCGGCCTGTTCAGCGGTGCGTGGATGCGCAACCACGATGCCCTGCTGCCCTACGTCTACGTCGCCAACGTCGCCGAGACCGTCGAGCTGGTTCTGACCCACGGAGGCGAGATCATCACCGAGCCGTACCCGGAGGGGATGCTCACGGTCGCGACGTTCCGCGACCCGGCCGGAAACCAGATCGGGCTCTGGCACGACACGCGCCGCTCGGGGACCGGGGTCGATGAAACCGTCGCGCCGGTTCCCGAGCACCTGCAGACGGTGACTTCCCGTCTCGTGCTCGCCGACGCACCGGCGGCGATCGACTTCTACACCGCGGCGTTCGGAGCCGTCGAGCTCGGTGAGCGCCATTGCACCCCCGACGGGACTTTGATCCACGCCGAGCTGCGGATCGGCGACGCGGTGGTGATGGTCACCGAAGGCGAGGGCTACACGGCGCTCTTGTGCACGTACTGGCCCGACGTCGACGCCGCCTGGGACCGGGCCTTGGCCGCCGGCGCGGAGGTCATGTACCCGCTCGCCGATCACTTCTACGGCGAGCGGGGTGGCCGCATCAGGGATCCGTTCGGTCAGGAGTGGATGCTGAGCGCCCGGCTCGAGCGGCTCACGGCGGCGGAGATCGCCGTCCGGGGGCCGCACGGAACCTGAGCTCAGAGCTCGCTGCGGACGACCTTCCCCAGCGCGTTGCGGGGAATCGTGTCGATGAACTCGACCCGCTTCGGCACCTTGTACGGGGCGAGCGCACGCGCGGCGTGGGCGCGGAGCGCCTCGGGATCGAGCTCGCGGGCGGCGACCACCACTGCCGTCACCTCCTCGCCCCACCGCCGGCTCGGGCGGCCGATCACCGCTACCTCGACCACGTCGGGATGGGTCGCGATCACCTCCTCCACCTCGCGCGGGTAGACGTTGTAGCCGCCGGTAATGATCAGCTCCTTGCTCCGGCCGACCAGCCGCAGGTACCCGTCGCCGTCGAACTCGCCGAGGTCGCCGGTCCGAAACCAACCGTCCGCTGTGAAGCTCGCGCGGTTGGCCTCTGGATTGCGGTAGTAGCCGGCGATGACGTTCGGACCGCGAACCTCGACCTCGTGGCGCTCTCCGGCCAGGCGCAGCTCCACCTCCGGAAGCGGAAAGCCCACCGTGCCCGGGCGTCGCTCGCCCGCGTACGGGTTGGAGGTCAGCATCACCGTCTCGGTCATCCCGTACCGCTCAAGCGGGATCTGCCCGGTGGCCCGCGCGATTTCTCCGGCCAGAGCGGCGGGCAGTGGCGCCGACCCGGAGACGAGCAGCCGCAGCGCGCGGAGCGCTTTGACGTTGCCCGTTTCGGTCAGCCGCTGGTACATCGCCGGCACCCCAAAGAACATCGATGGCTCGCCTGCGGCCTGATCGGCTACGTCGGCGGCGTCGAACTTCGAGCGCAGGACGACCTGCGCACCCGCGCAGAGGCTGCCGTTCAGGCCTACTCCGAGACCGTGCATGTGGAACAGCGGCAACGTCAGCAGCAGGCAATCGCTCCGCTCCCAGCGCCAGGCGAGGTTGACCGCGGTGGCGCTGGCCAGCAGGTTCCCGTGGCTGAGCAGCGCGCCCTTTGGCTGCCCCGTCGTGCCCGACGTGTAGACGAGCAACGCCGGATCCTCGGCGGAGCCACGGTCGAGCTCGCCGTCGTCTGCCGTCCCGGCGGCGCGCGGCAGGTCAAGCTCGATGCCGTAAAGCTTCGTGTCCGGCGAGGCCGCCGAGATCCAGCGCGAGCGCTGCTCGTCGTCGACCGCGGCGGCGCTCGGTTGCGCGTCGCGCACGAGGCCGGCGACCTCCGCCTCGGTGTAGGCAGGATTCAGCGGCAGGACCACCAGCCCGGCGCGCAGCGCCGCGATGTAGCTGAGCACGAACCCGAGGGACGGACCCGCGGAGATCGCGAACCGGTCGCCCGGCGCCAGGCCAGTCGCCAGCAACCGCGTGGCGGTTTCTCGGGTGCGGCTTTCGATGTCTTCGCCGGTCAGCCAGCATCCGTCCGGTCCGCACAGCTGCGGGCGCGCTCCACTCTCTGACCAGTGACGTAGCCACCGCCCAGGCAAGCTCCCGTCCCGCAGCAAGTCAAACCGTCTGTCGCTGTTCACACAGCCATTGTGGCCTGAGCTCGAGAGGTAGGGTGTCCGCGCGATGAGTGAGACGGCTGAGTTCCGGATCAACGTCGATGAGGACGAGCTCGTGGACCTCAGGGAGCGGCTCACGCGGACGCGCTGGCCCGAACCGGAACCGGTCGACGACTGGTCTCAGGGCGTGCCGCTCGCGTACCTGCGAGCGCTGTGCGACCACTGGCTGACTGCGTACGACTGGCGCACCCGCGAGGCCCGGCTGAACACAGTTCCACAGTTCCGAGCCGAGGTCGACGGTCTCGGAATCCACTTTCTCCACGTCCGCTCGCCGGTGCCGGACGCGCTGCCGTTGGTGATGACGCACGGGTGGCCCGGGTCGGTCGTCGAGTTCCTGGAGGTGCTAGGGCCACTAACCGATCCGCAATCTCATGGCGGCGACGCGCACGACGCCTTCAACGTCGTGTGCCCGTCATTGCCCGGGTACGGATTCAGCGACAAGCCGGCAGAGACCGGGTGGGGCGTCGATCGCACGGCATCGGCGTGGGCCCAGCTGATGGCCCGCCTGGGCTACCGGCGCTACGTCGCGCAGGGCGGAGACTGGGGCTCAGCGGTGACCACGGCGCTGGGGATCCTCGACACCGCGCACGTGGCGAGGATTCATCTGAACATGGTGATCGCGGGCCCGGGGGGCGACACGGCCGGTGACCCGACCGAGGCCGAGCAGGCCGCCCTGGCCTCGCTCCAGCACTACCAGGAGTGGGACTCCGGCTACTCCAAGCAGCAATCGACGCGGCCGCAGACGATCGGGTACTCGCTACTCGATTCCCCGGTCGGGCTGTGCGCCTGGATCCTGGAGAAGTTCTGGAGCTGGACCGACACCGATGGTGATCCGGTGGCCGCCCTCGGCGCCGACCGTTTGCTCGACAACGTGATGATGTACTGGCTGACCCGGAGCGGAGCCTCCTCGGCGCGGATGTACTGGGAGAGCTTCGGCTCCCGCCGGCACGATTCGATCGAGGTCCCGACCGCCGTGTCGGTGTTCCCGAAGGAGATCTTCCGCCCGTCGCGGCGCTGGGCTGAGCGCCGCTACAAGAACATCCTGTTTTGGGAGGAGCTCGACCGCGGAGGACACTTCGCGGCCTTCGAGCAACCAGCGCTGTTTGTAGACCAGGTCCGTCGGGCTTTCCGGCCGGTCCGCGGGTAGCCCTGAGCCATGAACGACACACCGACCAACGACCACTCGATCGTCCATCCCGACCAGGTCGAGAACCCCTACGACGGATCCGACGTGCCGGGGGAGTTCCGCCGCTTGACGGAGGCTCTCGGCGCCGAGCAGATCGCGGTGACGCTGATCCGCGTGCCGGCCCACTGTGACTTCGAGCAGGGGACCGGCCACTTCCACGACGAGATCGAGGAGGTGTACATCATCACCCGCGGCACGTTGACCATGCGCTTCGGTGACCAGGTGAAGCCCGTCACGGCTCCGGCCGTTGTGCGAGTCCCACCGCGGACGCCTCGCTCACACCGCAACGAGGGTGAGGAACCGGTGGAGATGTGGGCCGTGTCGCCGAAGCTCGGCCACCACGACGCGACCAAGCTCGATGACTTCTGGGAGGCCTCGCCGGAGGCGAAGCAAACCCAGGGCTAGCGCCGTTTGCCATACCATTGCGGCCCTTGCCTCCGGGTCGCATCCACCATCTCAACTGCGGGTCAATGTGCCCGGTTGCCGCTCGCTATCTCCTCGGGGACGACCAGCGGATCGTCTGTCACGTGCTGCTGATCGAGGGATCCGACGGCCTGACGCTCATCGACACCGGATTTGGCACCGCCGACGTGAACGCGCCGCCGCGGAGCAGCGCGGCCTTCAACTGGATGATGCGCCCCAAGCTCGAATTGGGCGAGACGGCGATCTCGCAGGTGCGGGCGCTCGGCTTCGACCCAACCGATGTCAAGCACATCGTGGTCACCCATCTCGACATCGACCACGCGGGCGGCCTGCCCGATTTTCCCGCCGCTCAAGTGCATCTGTGGAGCCGCGAATACGAGGCCATGCAGAGACCGCCGATGCGCGAGCGCGTGCGCTACGCGGTCGGCAAGCCGCACTGGGCCCACGGGCCGTCGTGGGTCACACACGACTTCGGCGGCGACGAATGGCTCGGCTTCGAGAGCGTCCGGGTTCTGCCGCAGAGCGACTCGGAGATCTTGATGATCCCGCTGCCCGGACACACGCTCGGGCACACCGGGGTCGCAGTCCGGCGCGACCACGGGTGGGTGTTGCACTGCGGGGACGCCTACTTCTACCGCGACGAGACGCGGACACCCCCGAACTGCCCGCGCGGCCTCCGGGGGTTCCAGGTCGTCGTCGAGGCGGACGGGAAGCTGCGACGGCAGAACCAGGAGCGGCTGCGCGAGCTGGCTCAGCGGCACGGCGGCGAGGTCGAGCTGATCTGCGCGCACGACCCGGTGTTGCTCGACCGGGCCCAAGCCCGCGCCTAGGCAAGTTTCGGCTCCCCCACCCTCGCCTGGCCGCGGGTTCCGGGGAACCAGGGCTGGGTACACAGGTGTTGATGTCCGCAGCCCTGATCGTCATCGACATGCTCAACCCGTACGACCATGAGGACGCCGAACCTCTCGTCGAGAACGTGCGCGGGATGATCGGCGATCTCCGGACGCTGATCGACGCGGCGCGGGCCGACGACCTCGGAATCATCTTCGTCAACGACCACCATGACGACTGGAGCGCGGGGCCGACCGAGATCGCCAAGCGAGCCTTGGAGGGCGCCGCGCCCGAGCTGGTGGAGCCGGTGTTGCCGCCCGCCGATGTCCCGTTCATCGTCAAGGCACGCCACTCGATCTTCTACCAGACGCTGCTCGAGTACTACCTGCGCAACGAGGAGATCAACCGGCTCGTGTTTGCCGGGCAGGTGACCGAACAGTGCATCCTTTACTCGGCGCTGGATGGGTATCTGCGGAACTTTGAGGTTGTCGTCGCCACGGACGCGTTGGCCCACATCCACGACGGGCTCGCGCAGGCGGCGATCGAGATGATGGAGACCAACTTGCATGCACAGCTCGCAGCCGGCCCCGAAGCGGTGCTGGCCGCCTGCAACGCCTGACGGTCAGCGCTCGCTGCGCTCAACCGCGTCGCCGATCAGCCAGAACATCGGCGGCCACAGGCCAACGAACAGGGCGCGGCGCTCGGCGTTGGCGCGCGAGCTCTGGTCGACGGTCTTGGCGCGGATCCACAAGCCGAGGCACAGCCAGACGGCTGCCAGCGAGGTCACGTGCAGCTGCCAGCCGCGCACCCCGACTCTCCGTAGCAGTGCACCAAGCATTGAAGGGCTGATACCCGAGATCGGCCGTCCGCACCCGTCCGCCCGGTTGCCTTGCCACAAGCCGGATTGACCCTGGCTACGCCGGGTAGCACAGCCGCAATGTCAATCGAGGTTCCCATCACCAGGCGGGCGAGCACGGCCATCACGTGGCCACTCGCGATGGCGTGGACATCGCTCCACTACGTTTGGCGCATCCTGCCCGTCCACCGCCTCGAGGAGGACGGTTCGCTCGAGGCCGATTGCCCGCCCGCACTTCCAACGGATATTTCCCATGAGCAGATACAGCGGCCGGACGATGGCTTCGGGCCCCTGCTCCATCGCGTCTACTCGGGCACAATCGCCGACTCGGCAGCCAGCCCGGAGGACCTGATCGGCCACCTGGCCGCCGATCCCAACGTCGTCGCGCCCTGGCAGATCGCGCGCTTTCGCAAGACGAGCGGGGAGGCTGGACGGCTCGAGGTCGGTGACGAGTTCCTCGTTCACATGCCGGGTCCCTGGGATGGACCCGTGCGAACTATCGACGTCCGACCCGATCGGTTCCGCTTCGCCACGTTGTCGGGCCACCTGGAGGCCGGGCAGATCGAGTGGCGCGCGTGGCACGACGGGGATCTCCACTTCGCGGTCGAATCGTGGGCTCGCGGTGGCGATCGCTTCTCGGCCTTCGTTCACGACAAGCTGCGAATGGCCAAGGAGGTCCAGCTGTACATGTGGACGTCAGTCGTGGAACGCGCTGCGAGCATGGTGGAGGGCCGGCTGCTGGACGGGGTCAAAGTGCACACGCGGCGCGTCCCCCCGACGGCGTTCGATCGTGGGCGGGCATGAGCAGGCGGCGCGCGACGCGCGGTCGTTCCCTGGAGGGTCAGCGCGTGCTGATCACCGGTGGCACCAGCGGCATCGGGCTGGTGACCGCCCGCAAGCTGGTGTCCGCCGGCTCCCATGTCGCCGTCCTGGCCCGCGGCGATTCCGGTCTGACCGCGGTGCGAGAGGAGCTTCCGCAGGTCTCCGTGATCGCAGCGGACGTCGGCGATACCAGCCAAGCGCATTCCGCCGTTCAGTCAGCCGCCGATCGGCTCGGCGGCCTCGATGCCGTGATCGCAAACGCCGGTGCCGCCATGTATGGGCCGTTCCTGGATTCGGCGCCCGACGATTACGAGCAGACGATCCGCACCACCCTGCTGGGCATCGTCCACACCGCGCACGCCGCGCTGCCCCATCTGGCGCGGACGTCGGGCACGTTGGTGGTTGTGGGCTCCGTAGCCGGCCGCCTGCCGACGCCTTGGCTAGCGGCGTACGCCGCCGCCAAGCACGGGGTCAGAGGGTTCGTTCGCTCGCTGGTGTGCGAGCTGCGGGCGATGCGGGTCCCCATCGATGTCGCTCTGATCGCACCGGGGCCCGTCGACACGCCGTTCTGGCGCCGCGCACGGACACCCGATCAGCGGCTGCCGCCCGAGATCCGCGGCGCCTATCGACCCGAGGACGTCGCAGCCGAGGTGATCGCCGCGCTACGCGGAACCGGGCCGGTCGAGCGAACAGTCGGCGGCCTATTCGTACCGGCCATCGCGCTCGACGCGCTGATGCCGAACCGCATTCTTCGGCCGCTGGGCACAGTCGCCCGGCTCGGTTGGCGGGCCCGTGAGAAGCGACCGTTCAGTGACGATGATGCGTTCGAGCAACCGACGAGCAGCGCCGAAGCCGAGGGTGGGCTGAGCAGCCGGCCGTCCCTGCTCGAAGCGCTGCGGCCCGGGCGGCAATGACCGACGTCGTCGTGATCGGCGCAGGCCCGAACGGGCTTGTCGCGGCGAACCTCGCGGCGGACGCCGGCCTCGAGGTGATCGTGTGCGAAGAGCAGTCCGAGCCGGGCGGAGCGGTCCGCTCGGGGCAGATCACGCTTCCCGGATACGAGCACGACATATTCAGCGCCTTCTACCCGTTCGCTGCCGCGTCACCGGCGATCCAGCAGCTCGAACTTGAGCGGTGGGGGCTGCGCTGGCGCCACGCGCCGCTTGTGGTGGCGCACCCCACGGCGGAAGGCCCGACCGTCGTCCTCTCCCGCGATCTCGACGAAACCGCGGCCTCGCTCGACCAATTCGCCGGTGGCGACGGTGATGTCTGGAAGCGTCTCTACGGTCTCTGGTCTCGGATCGAAGAGCCGTTCATGGACGCGTTCACGACCCCGTTTCCGCCGGTGCGGTCCGGAGTTCGTCTTGGTCGCCGGGTGCTGGGTCGGCCCGCCCTCGAGCTGGCGCGGCTGGGGGTTGTGCCGCTCCGCCGCTTTGCCGAGGAGAGCTTCGGCGGCGCGGGAGGTGCCCTGTTGCTTGGAGGAAATGCCCTCCACGCCGACCTGACACCCGAAACGCCCGGGAGCACGATCTTCGGCCTGATCCTGACCGGGCTGGGACAGCAGTTCGGCTTCCCAATTCCCGAGGGCGGCGCCGGACGGTTGACCGATGCGCTTGTCCGCCGGCTTGAGGCAGCGGGCGGCACGGTCGTCTGTGGCCGCCGCGTGACGGGAGTACGGGTGGATGGCGGGCGCGCCACCGGCGTCGATTTCGCTGACGGCGAGACGATTCCCGCCGGTGTAGGCGTGCTGGCCGACGTCGGGGCCCCGCAGCTGTACCGGGAGCTGTTGTCACCGGCGGACGTACCGGCCAGCGTGCTGCGACGTCTGGAACGCTTCCAATACGACAACGGGACGATCAAGCTCGACTGGGCGTTGTCAGAGCCGATTCCGTGGACCTCGGAGCCGGCCCGACGCGCCGGAACGGTTCACGTCGCCGAGAGCTTTGAGTTGCTCAGCGAGGGTGCGGACGCGCTCAAACGTCGACAGATTCCCGCGCGTCCGTTCCTCGTGCTCGGCCAATACAGCGAGGCGGACCCATCACGCGCTCCGGCCGGAGCTGAAACCGCCTGGGCCTACTCGCACGTGCCGCAACGCGTCTGCGGCGATGCCGGAGGAGACCTCCGCGGAGTGTGGGATGAGCCGGAGCTTGCAGCCTTTGCGGAACGGATGGAAAACGAGATCGAACGGTTCGCCCCGGGGTTCCGGGAGCGGATCCTGGCGCGCTCGGTCCTCGGACCGCACGAGCTCGAGCGCGCCAACCGCAATCTCGTCAACGGGGCCCTGAACGGTGGGACGGCGCAGCTCCACCAGCAGGTCATCTTCCGGCCTTTTCCCGGGCTCGGGCGACCCGAGACGGCGATTCGAGACCTGTACCTCGCATCCGCCTCAGCGCACCCCGGAGGCGGCGTCCACGGAGCCCCCGGAGCGATCGCCGCCCAGGCGATGCTGAATCGGCGCCAGCGCGGCCGGTTGCTCCCGCGGCGACTAAACCCCTAGGGTGGTCCATGGCGTGCGCCCGGTTCGTGCCGCACAAGCCAGCCACTACCCCTCAAGGAGTGAAACGCAATGAACTTCCGCAACAGGGCCGCTGTGGTCGCGATCGCAGGCCTCGCGTCGGCCGTGGCGGCCTCGGCGGCGATCGCCGCGACGCCGACCATGCCCGCCTTTTTCGGACCACCGTCGAAAAACAATCCGGTCGCCAAACCGCCGGAGATCGTGTACAGCGGCGACGGGAGCGAGTTCTTTGCCGGAACCAAGAGCGCGAAGCGGGCCGGCAAGCTGCATTGGACGACCTGGAACGGCAGCGTGGGCCTCGGCAGCGGCTACCAGTGGATCGACAACTGCAGCCCGAGCTGCGCGAATGGCAAGTTCGCCCTGTTTCCCGTGACGCTCAAGGTCTACCGGCCGCGGAAGGAGTCGAAGTACTTCATCTTCACCCGCCTCCAGGTCACCTACACGGGCAAGAAGCCGGGCCACCGCAGCAGCTTCATCTGGAAGCTCTCGTACACGCGCGGCTTCTTCGAGATCGGCTGACCGCCGTTTAGTTCGTAGCATTCCCGGCTCGAGCGCGCCGGAGTTGCCGCCGGCGCGCCGTTCTGTCTGCGAACCAAGGAGCGCCAGCGGTGAAACTCGTGGTCGGGATCGTGCGTCCCGAAAAGGCCAATGACGTACTCGAAAGCCTCTACCGGGCGGAGGTGAGGGGCGTCTCGATCAGCCGCGTGCAGGGACACGGTGGCGAGCTCGACCGGGTCGAGACGTACCGCGGGACCACGGTCAAGATGGAGCTGTCCGAGAAGGTCCGGTTCGAGATCGCGGTCTCCGACGCGTTCGTACAGCCGACGATCGACGCGCTGCGAGCCGGAGCGCAGACCGGCGACGTGGGCGACGGAAAGATCTTCGTCATGCCGCTCGATGGCGTCGTCAGGATCCGAACCGGCGAGACGGACACGGACGCCGTCACCCCGGTCAAGACCGTCTGAGATGGCTGTGACTCACGGACTGTCTGGCATCAGCGCCGGCGACACCGCATGGATGCTCGTCGCGACCGCGCTGGTGCTGATGATGACGCCGGCGCTCGGGCTGTTCTACTCAGGTCTCGTTCGGGCCAAGAGCGTGTTGAACACGTTCATGATGAGCCTCGCGGCGCTTGGCGTCGTGACGGTCACCTGGTCACTCATCGGCTATTCGCTCGCGTTCGACTCGGGCGGGTCGTTCATCGGAGGACTGAAGTACGCGCTGCTGCGCGGCGTCACGTTCGCGCCCCGATCCGGCACCGCGATCCCCCATCTGCTGTTCATGGCGTTCGAGGCCTCGTTCTGCATCATCACCGCGGCCCTGATCTCCGGCGCCGTTGTCGAGCGGATGCGCTTCGGTGCGTTCCTGGTGTTCATCACGGCGTGGTCGATCCTCGTCTACCCCGTGCTCGCGCACTGGGTGTGGGGCGGCGGCTGGCTCGCGCACAACGGTGCACTGGACTTCGCCGGAGGTGTGCCGGTCGAGATGGGGTCGGGGTTCTCGGCCTTCGCCGCCGCGCTGGTCGTCGGACCGCGTCGCGACTACGGACGCCAGGCGCTGCTGCCCCACAACGCGGTGTACGCCCTGCTCGGGGCGGGGCTGCTGTGGTTCGGCTGGTTTGGCTTCAACGGCGGCAGCGGCTACTCCACCGGCCACCCGTCCGTACTCGCGTTCACGAACACGTTGCTGTGCCCGGCTTGCACCCTCATCGTCTGGTTCGTGATCGATTTGGTGCGCGACCGGAAGGTCACGGCCATCGGTGCCGCCACGGCGATCATCGTCGGGTGCGTCGGGATTACGCCGGCGGCCGGCTACATCAGCCCGTTGCTGGCCATGCTGCTCGGCGCGATCGCCGCACTGCCCAGCTACGCGTTGATCGTGTGGCGGCCCACCACCCGCCTCGACGAGACGCTCGATGTGCTGGCCGCCCACGGCCTCGCCGGCTTCACGGGCATCCTGTTCATCGGCTTCTTCGCCCAGCGCGCATGGAACGGCATCTCGGACGGGCTGCTGTTCGGACACCCGGGGCAGCTTGGCTGGCAGGCGCTTGCCGCCGTCGCCGCTCCCACCTACGCGTTCGTCGGTACGTTCGTGATCCTGTGGCTGATCAAGCGGGTGATGCCGCTCAGGGTCAGCGAGCGCCAGGAGGCAATCGGGATGGACATCGTCGAGCACGGCGAGGAGGCCTACGCCGCCGCCGAGGGCGCGATCCTCGTGCCCCACGACGGCGAGGACCACGAGCGGTTCGTGGCGGGCTCCCTCACGGACTAGCGCTGCTCGAGGGCCAGCTCAGCTGATGCTGGCGGCCGTGGCCGCATCGAGTTCGGCGCGTGCCCGCGCTCGAGCCTCCGCGTCCGCGCCGAGCTCGTCCAGTCCGAGCAGCGCCGCGCCGACGATCGGCTCGCTCGCGGAGACGACGACGCGAGCCTTCGGCGCCACCGCGCGAACGCCGCCGCTGATCGCCGCGATCACGCTCGGTTGGCTGGTGCGCAGGATCCGACCGCCGAGCACCACATCCGGATCGGCTCCGGTCAGACCGAGCCGGCGAAGCGCCGCCCGGGCGAACGCCACCACCTCGTCAGCCAGCCGGTGGATGATCGCGGCGGCGACATCGTCCTCTTCGCTGGCGGCGAGCACGACCGGGGCGAGCTCGGCCAGCCGGGCGATCGGGATCTCCTTCAGGTGCACCGCTCGCGCCAGCACTTCTGGGTCGGCGAGCCCGAAATGCGCCGGTACCGCTGTCTCGAGCACGGTCCGCGGACCTCGTCCGTCGGCCGCCCGCACCGCCGCGCCCAGCGCCGCCAAGCCGATATCCCCGCCCCCGCCCCAGTCGCCGGAGACCGGGCCGAACGAGAGGAAACGGGCCTCGCGCCCGTCCTCAGTCCGGCCCAGGCAGTTGATCCCCGTCCCGCAGACCACCGCGATCCCCCACCCCCGATCGGTACCCGCGCGTAGCAGAGCCTCGGTGTCGTTGCCGACGACCAGCCGATCACTCCAATGTCGGCGCTCGATCGCGGCTCGCACCGCGGCGAGCTCCTCCGGGAGATCGATACCCGCCAGCAGCATGTGCGCGGTCGACGCCACCGGCCGCTCCGGGGCGTGGAGCCCGCGCTATGGCGATCGCCTCGTCGAGCAGCCCTTCCAGCACCTCGACGCACCCGTCGACTCCCAGGTAGTAGGGCTGACTCCGGCCGCCACGGACGTGGGAGAGCAACGCGCCGCTCCGGTCGAGCAGCGCGAGGTCGGTCTTGACGCCCGCCACCGTCGACCGCCAGCACGACACCGTTCTGCCCGCCGTCATCGCCCCGCCGCGATAGCCGCTTGACCGCGGCCTCGCTCTCGCTCGCGAGCAGACGGTCGAGCAACGTTTGCGCCAGCCGGTACTCGCGAACCAGCGGGTTGGCCATCAAGGCCAAACGCGCAGTGTCGCGGTCGCCGGTGGCCGCAGCCGCGGCGGCCAGCCGTTCGTACGCTGCGACGTGCTGGACGAGACCGAGAAGCTCGGGCGCAAGTGGCGGCTGCGCAACCGGCACCGCGCCTTCCCGTCCGACCCTCGCCGGCACCTCGACCACGTCATCGTCGGCCAGCCCTTGCAGCGTCCCCGTGTTGCGGATGTCCACGACCTGGACGTCGCCGGTGTCCGCAACGAGCGAGGCGACGAGCTGGATCGCGGCCTCGCTGTAGAAGGCTCCGCCTCGCTGTTCCAGCAGTGCCGGCTTCTCGCTCAGCGCCGGATCGCGGTAGAGGTCGAGCAATCCGCGCTCGATCTCCATCACGGTCCGCGCGCGGGGCTGGCTCATCCGCTGTTCCTGGACGACCTCGCGCTCGGCGTAGAAGTAGCGCAGGTAGTAGGACGGGATCGCGCCGCAGCTCCTCGATCAGCGCCCGCGGTAACCCGATCTCGTGCGCCAGCGGGTCCCCGTAGCCGGAGATCACCTCCGCCAAGACATCGCGCCCGTCGACCCATACGGCCCGGATCCAGGTGAGATGATTGAGCCCCACCTGGTCGACGCGGACGCGGTCGGCGGATAGGCCGAGGTGCGCGGCGATCTGGCGCTGGAAGTTGATCGCGACGTTGCACAGGCCGATCGCACGATGTCCGGCGTCGAGTAGGGCGCGGGTCACGATCCCCACCGGATTGGTGAAGTCGATCAGCCACGCGCCATCGGCGGCGAGCTCCCGCGCGCGCTCCGCGATCTCCAGCACCACGGGCACCGTCCGCATCGCCTTCGCGAGCCCCCCGGCGCCCGTCGTCTCCTGGCCGACGCAGCCGCAGGCGGCCGGGATCGTCTCGTCTCGCAAGCGGGCCACCTGACCTCCGACGCGAATCTGGATCAGGATCATGTCGGCGCCGTCGAGCGCACGATCGAGCTCGTCGGTGATCTCGAGCGTGCCGCCGAATCCCTGGCGGTCGAGCATCCGCTGGGCCAGCCCGCCCACCACTTCCCTGCGCTCGGGGTCGATGTCGTGGAGCACCAGCTCGCGTACATCGAGCCGCTCGCGCTCGCGCGTCAGGCCCGACACGAGCTCTGGGGTGTACGTCGATCCCGCCCCAACCACGGCCAGCTTCATCGGTCCACCCCCGTCAGCGCGATCCTGTAGCGGTCATTCGAAGGTCTCGAGATGATCGTGGTGGCGAAGCCGGATGCCTGGCCCAGCGCCTCCTCCCAGCTCGCGCCGCGCGCCAGGGCGTGCACGAGCCCGGCGTTGAACGCGTCGCCGGCGCCCGTGGTGTCGCCTACCTCCATTTCCGGCGCCGCCACCGAGATCTCGGCCCCCTCCGGCCCGACCGCCAAGCATCCGGACGGCCCCCGCTTGACGACGACCCAGCCTCCCGACGCGGCCTGCAGCGCGTGGGCCGCTCCTACTGGGTCCCCCGGCCGGTCCGCGAGCGCGCACGCCTCGACCTCGTTAGGCAGGAATACGTCGACCGAGGGCAGCAGCTCGCCCACCTCGGCCCGGGTCTGACTGGAGAACCCATCCGGATCCCAGCTCGTGTCGAAAAACGTCCGAGCGCCGGCGGCGCGACCCGCGTCGAGCAGCCGTTGCGCTGCCTGCCCGCGCAGCAGCGGGGCGACGAAGTAGTCACACAACAACAGGTTCTCGCACCTCAGCGCATCCTCAGAGATCATCGCCGGATCCCATCGGGCGTTGACGCCCAGGTAGGTGAGAAAGGTGCGGTCGCGCGCCGGGGACTCGAGCACGACCGTCAGCCCAGAGGTGTCGCCGGCGATGACGATCAGCTCGTCCGCCAGGCCCGCCGGCGCGAGCTGCTCGTGCATCCAGGCCCCGAGGTGGTCGTCCCCGACACAGCCGATCAGCCGCACATCGAGTCCGGCCTCGACCGCGGCCAGCGCCGAATTCGCCCCCGCGCCGCCCACGCGGATCGCCGCCTCGTCGGCCAGTAGCGTCCCGCTCGGAGCCGGAAGGTCGGTGACGGGACTCATCACCACGTCGGCCTGTACGCACCCGATGACCGTGAAGGTCGACGCCGACCGCGCCGCGCTCAACGCCGCGCCTTTCCCGCGTGGAGCTCCTCGGCTTATGCAAGGGTCTTGCCTTATCCGCCGGCTAGAGGCTTATGCTTCCGTGCCATCGATCTCATCCTATTCGTAAAGAGATCTAACCTCAATGCCCCGACCTCCCCGGATTGACAGCGACGGCTCGGCCGGGCGACCCGACGCTGACTCCCGTCTGAGCCTGCTCAGGGAGCTCGGTGAGCAGGCCGTGCTCGAGACGATCTTCCGCCGAGGCCCCATCACCCGGCCGGAGATCGCAGCCGCTACGAACCTTTCAAAGCCGACGGTCTCCGCGGCGGTCAGCCGGCTCGAGCAGGGCGGGCTGGTCCATGCGGCGGGCACGCGCGCCGGGCAGCGCGGGCGCAAACCGGTGTCATACGTGGTCAGTTCGCGGGCGGGATTCGTTGTCGGCGCGGACATCGGCGGAAGCAACCTGCGGGTCGCCGCAGCCGACCTGTTCGGCGAGCCGATCTGCGATCTCCGTCAACCGACGGCCAAGGACGGAGGGCGAGCTCTCGGCGGGCAGATCCTCGACATGGTCGGCCAGGTGATCGACCAGGCGAGCGCCGTCCACGGGCAGCCCCTGGCGCTTGGCCTCTCCTCTCCCGGCGTCGTCGACCGGGCCAGCGGCCGGATCACCTCGCTCGCGTACAACGTCGTCCCCGAAGGCGGCTTTGACCCGCGTCGAGGTCATCCGCGAGCGTTTCGATCTTCCGGTGCTGGTCGAGAACAACGTCAACCTGGCGGCCGTGGGCGAGAAATGGTTCGGTCTGGCCAGAGGTGTCTCGACGATGGTGTTCATCGCCATCGGCGCCGGAATCGGGATGGGGATCATCATCGACGACGAGGTCGTGCGTGGCGCGCACGGCGCCGCCGGGGAGATCGGGTATCTCCCCCTGGCTGGAGATCCGTTCGATCCACGCCACCGCTTGCACGGTGGATTGGAGGACGAGATCGGCGCCGCCGGGATCGTCGCGGTGTTCAACGAACGCCGCGGGGGAAATGACCCCGAGCTCTCATCCGTGCAAGAGGTCTTCGACCTGGCGGTGGCCGGCAACCCGACGGCTCAGTCGGTCGTCGATCATGTCGCCTCGCGTCTGGGGACGGCGATCGCCACCGTCTGCGCGATTCTCGACCCCGCCCTCGTGGTGCTCGGCGGAGGGATCGGCTCGAGTCCGCTCCTGCTCGGCCCCGTCCGCGGTGCGGCCGCCGCGCTGGTCCCGATCACGGCGCGGATCGAAACCAGCCAGCTGGGAGAGCGGGCGGCGCTGCAAGGGGCGATCGCGGTTGCCCTGCAGGCAGCTCGCACAACCCTGCTGTCTCCAGGTGCAGGATCTAATTGGAAAAGACTCGCCAATCTGTTTGATAGTTGAACGATGACGCATAAGCGGATATCTTCGTTTTGTTTAGGGTTTTCCCAAATGGACCGGCAATCGCCGCACTTGAAGGAGAGGGTGTTGATGAAGCGCTTCAGATGGCTCGTGTTGGTGCCCGCAGCATGCGTGCTGCTGGCTGGTTGCGGCGGTTCGTCCTCCGGCGGCAACTCGTCGTCGAGTTCCTCCGGCGGTGGCGTCCACCGGCAAGATCGGCGGCAAGCTCGTGATCGACAACGAGAGCGGCTCGACCTGGACCTGCCAGTTCAACCCGTTCAACTCGGCTCTCCTCGGTCCCGGGCATCACCTTTGCGCTCGTCTACGAGCCGCTTGAGTTCGTGAACATCCTCCAGAGCAACAACCCACCGGTTCCGATGCTGGCGTCGTCGTCGTCGTGGTCGAACGGCTTCAAGACGCTCACCTTCACGATCCGCAGCGGCGCGAAGTGGTCGGACGGCAAGCCCTTCGGCGCCGCCGATGTCGTCTACACGTTCAACGCGATCAAGGCCGACAAGGCGATCGACCTCAACGCGCTCTGGGCCAACGCGGGCGGTCCGCTGACCAGCGTCACCGCCAAGGGGAGCGATCAGGTCGTCCTCAACTTCAACGCGCCGGCGCAGACCTACTTCTACTACGTCGCCGACCAGACCCCGATCGTTCCGCAGCACATCTGGGCGTCGCTCAACCAGAGCAAGCTCGCCACCTACGGCGACTCGCACCCGGTCGGGACAGGTCCGTATGAGGTCTCGAGCTGCTCGGGTCAGAACATCAAGTACGCTGCGCAATCCGGATTACTGGCAGAGCAAGCCGGGCCATCCGGTGCCGCTGATCAAGGAGATCGACTACCCGGCGTTCCTCAGCAACACCCCGGCCAACCTCGCACTCTCACAAGGCCAGGCGCAGTGGGGCGGTCAGTACATCCCGAACGTCCAAGGCTTCTACGTGGCCAAGGACCCGGCGCACCGCCACATCTGGTACCCGCCGGTCCTCAACGTGGCGCTCGTCCCGAATCTGGACAACCCGCTGCTGGGCAAGCTGCCTGTGCGCCAGGCGATCGCGGACGCGCTGAACCGGCCGGCGATCGCCCGCCTGGGCGAGGGCGGCGAGCAACAGCCGGCGAACCAGACCGGCGTGATCACGCCCACCTTCCAGAGCTGGTCCGACAGCTCGCTGACCGGGTCGACCTATAGCCCCTCCAAGGCCGAGCAGATCCTCGAACTCCGCCGGCTACAAGAAGGGCTCGGACGGGATCTACAAGTCGCCGAGCGGACAGCCGCTCTCGTTCACGATCAAGACGATCAGCGGCTACTCGGACTGGGACTCGTCGCTCCAGATCATCACGCAGCAGCTGAAGGCGGTCGGGATCTCGGTGACCGTTCAGGATGAGAACTCCACTCCGTACACCGCGGACATCCAGAATGGCCATTTCGACCTCGCCTACGCCGGCAGCGGCGGGCCGGCCGCCAGCCCCGGGCCGAGCCCGTACTACGAGCTCCGGGGGTGGCTGTTCGGTGGGAACATCGGCTCGACGAACTACTCGCGGTTCAAGTCCGCCGCCGCGGACGCCCTGTTCAACAAGTACCCGGCCGCGAGCCAAGCCCGAGCAGGTGCAGATCATCCACCAGATTCAGCAGCTCATGGTGAACCAGATCCCGTTCATCCCCACCACCGAGGGCGTCGACTGGTATCAGTACGACACGACGAACATCGGGGGCTGGCCGACGCAGTCGAACCCGTATGCCCAGCCGTCGCCGTACTCGTTCCCGGACGATGGTCAGGTCGTGACGCATCTGTATCCCACAGGGTGAGCGAGAGGTCGTGACGCAGGCCGAGCTTCGGGGGTTCCGGCGGTGAGGTACCTCACGCGTCGGCTCGGCCTGTTCGTCATCACCTTCTGGGCGGCACTGACCGTCAACTTCATCATCCCCCGGGTGATGCCCGGCAACGAGGCCCAGGCAGTGCTGGCCACGTTCAGGAACATCAACCCGGCGGCCGCGCACGCGCTGGAGATCCAGTTCGGCGTCCACACCCATCAGAGCCTGGTCTCGAGTTACTTTCACTATCTCGGGAACACGCTCACGGGTCACCTCGGCGTCGACGCCCAGAACGTCCCGGTGCTGCACGAGATCGTGTCAAAGCTGCCGTGGACGCTGGGTCTCGTCGGGGTCACCACGATCATCGCCTTCTTGATCGGGACGCTGGTCGGCATTTTCAGCGCCTGGCGCCGCGGCGGACGGCTGGACGCGATTCTGCCGCCCAGTCTGTTCGTCCTCTCCACGGTGCCGATGTTCTTCGTCGGCCTGCTGTTGATCTACGTGTTCGCGATCAAGCTGAACTGGCTGCCGCTCAGCGGCAACTACAGCACCGGGGCAACCCCGGCCTTCTCGCTGTCATTCATCGGCGACGTGCTCAAGCACGCGGTCCTGCCCGGGTCTCAGCCTGACGATCGTGACAGCAGGCTTGTGGGTGTACTCGATGCGGAACAACATGATCACGACCGTCGCCGATGACTACGTCAAGCTGGGGCGAGCCAAGGGGCTGACCGACCGGCGGGTGATGTTCGACTACGCCGCCCGGAACGCGATCCTTCCCAACCTGACGGGCTTCGCGATGCAGCTGGGCTACGTGCTGGGCGGCGCGATCGTGATCGAGTACCTGTTCTCGTATCCGGGACTCGGGTATCTGTTCTACACCGCTACCACGGATCACGATCTGCCCCTGATGCAGGGGCTGTTCCTGTTCTACACGCTCGCCGTCCTCGTCTGCGTGCTGGTCGCCGACTTCGCCACGGCGCTGCTGGATCCGCGGACGCGGGAGGCCTGAGGTGGCGAGCACCACCGATGCCGTACTGACCGAGACCGCCATCCACTCGCGATGGGAGGCCCCGAGGCGGTTCCTGCGCGCGGTGCTCGGCAACCGCAAGGCGACGGCGGGCGCGGTGATCCTGCTGATCGTCATGTTCGTAGCCGCATTCCCGGGGCTGATCGCGCCCGACAACCCTCAGGCGACGTCCTACACCCCGAACCTGAACCCCATCGGGCAGTCACCTGCTGGGCACCACGCAGCTCGGCCAGGACGTGTTCTCCCAGCTGATCTACAGCACGCGCGCGACGCTGCTGGTGACGCTGATCGTGAGCGCGATCGCCACCTTGATCTCGATGGTTATCGGCGTGACCGCCGCCTACATCGGCGGGTTCACCGACCGCGTGCTGACTGTGGTCACCGACGTCTTCCTGATCCTGCCCGTCCTCCCGCTCCTGATCCTGCTCGCGGCCTACCTCCCGCCGGGCGTCACCTCGCTCGTGATCGTGCTGACCATCACCAGCTGGGCCTTCCAGGCCAGGCAGCTCCGTTCGCAGGGTCTGTCGGTCCGCAACCGCGATTTCCTCGTGTCGGCCCGCGTGCGGGGAGAGAGCGCGATCTACATCATCTTCGTCGAGATCGTCCCGACGATGACCTCGCTGCTCGCGGCTTCGTTCCTCGCGCTCGCCGTGTTCGAGGTGGGCTTCGCGGCCAGCCTTCAGTTCCTCGGACTCGGCAACAGCAGCCAGCTGATGTGGGGAACGATGCTCTACAACGCTCAGGCCAACGCGGCGCTCGAATCCGGCAACGCTTGGTGGGCCTTAGCGCCGGGCGCGGCGGTGGCGTTCATGGGCACCGGGTTCGCGCTGTTGAACTACGCCTTCGACGAGATCGGAAACCCCGCGCTGCGACCCTTGAGAAAGAGGAGGCGACGTGACCGAGCCGCTACTTGAGGTCGCCGATCTCTGCGTCGACTACCTGACCGAGGCGGGCGATGTGCGCGCAGTCGACCGGGTCAGCCTCACGGTCGGCCCAGGAGAATTTCTCGGGATCGTCGGCGAGTCCGGCTGCGGAAAGTCGACCCTGCTGTTCAGCATCGCTCGGCTGCTCTCTCCCCCGGGCGAGGTCGTCGGCGGAAGCGTCACCTTCCGCGGGCAGGACATGGTGCGGCTCGGCCGCGAAGAACTCCGCCAGGTGCGTTGGCGCGACTTCTCGGTCGTGATGCAGAGCGCGATGAACGCTCTCAACCCGATGAAGAGCATCGGCGCGCAGTTCAAGGACGCGTATCCGCGCCCACAGCGACGGATCGGACGACGGAGATCCAGCGGCGCTCCGAGGAGGTTCTCGGCTTGGTCGGGATCGACTCCGTGCACCTGAGGAGCTATCCGCACCAGCTGAGCGGCGGCATGCGCCAGCGCGCGATGATCGCGATGGCGCTGCTGTTCAGCCCTTCGCTGGTGATGATGGATGAGCCGACCTCGGCGCTCGACGTGGTCGCGCAGCGCTCGCTGATGACGAAGATCAAGGAGCTCCAGCGCACACTCGGCTTCGCCGTGGTCTTCGTCACCCACGACATGTCCGTCGTGAGCCGCTACTCGGACCGGGTGATCGTGATGTATGCCGGCCAGGTCGCCGAGGCGGCCCGGACGGAGGCGATCTTCGACCGTCCGCTGCACCCGTACACCCGAGGTCTGATGAACGCCTTCCCGACCGTGCGCGGGCCGCGGCGGGAGCTGACCGGGATCCCCGGCGCGCCGCCCGACCTCGCGCGACCGCCGAGCGGCTGTCGCTTTCACCCTCGCTGTCCCGACGTGATGCCGCACTGCCCGACCCAGGAGCCCGAGCTGTACCACGTCGGTGGCTGCTCGCGTGCGCTGCCTGCTCTACGAAGAGCAGGCGACCAAGGAGGCCGTCTGAGCCATGCCCGAGGCCGCGCGATCTCGAGCCCGGCGCTGCCGCCACCGCCGAGGAACCGCTCCTCCGAGTGGTCGATCTGACGCGCCACTTTCGCCGTCGGCGGCATGTTCGACAAGCAGGTTCTGCACGCGGTCGACGACTTCAATTTCTCCATCGGTGAGCACGAGATCGTGGCGCTCGTGGGCGAGAGCGGGAGCGGCAAGAGCACGATCGCCCGGCTGCTGGCCAGGGTGTTTCCGCCGACCCGCGGGGAGATCTACTACCGCGGCCGCCCGGTCCACTCGCTGCGCTCGCGCAGATCGCTGTCCTGGTACCGGAGCGAGGTGTCGATGGTGTTCCAGGATCCGTTCAGCGCCTTTCACCCCGTCCACCGGATCGGACACGGCGTGATGCGGAACCTCGTTCTGCACCGCCCGGACCTCGACCGCGCCGGGCGCCAGCGGGAGGCCGAGCGGGTGTTCGAGAGCGTCGGCCTGTCGGCCAAGATGCTCCGGCGCTATCCCGTATGAGATGAGCGGCGGGGAGCGCCAGCGGGTCGGGTTCGCGCAGGCCCTGGCCATCCGACCCGAAGCTGATCCTGGCCGATGAGCCGGTGTCGATGCTCGACGTGTCGATCCGCGCCGGTGTGCTCAACATGATGGCCAGCCTCCGCGACCAGGAGGGCGTGTCGATCCTCTACATCACGCACGACATCGCCAGCGCCCGCTACGTCGCCGATCGCGTCGTCGTCATGTACGCCGGCCACCTCGTCGAGGAAGGGCCCGACGGAGACGGTGCTCTCGGACCCGAAGCATCCCTATACGCAGCTGCTGCTCTCAGCCGTCGCCGATCCCCGCGAGAAGGCCGAGCAGCTGTCCGCCGACACCGGCGAGCCCCCTCGCGTGATCAACCCGAGCGAGGGGTGTCGTTTCCGCTGGCGCTGTCCGCACGCGATCGAGAAGTGCTCGCTGGTCACGCCGCGGCCGGAACCGATCGGGGTCAGCCGGGTCGCCTGCCACGTCGCGCTGGCCGAGGCGGCCGCCGCCGAGGCGACGGACGCGGCCCCGATCACGCACAGTTGAACCGGTTGGTGCGAGTTTGGTGCGGTCCGCCTGCGAGCTGGTGATCTTCGACTGCGACGGCGTGTTGATCGACTCCGAGCGGCTGGGGATCAAGGTCGACGTGCAGTTGCTGCGTGAGGTCGGCTGGCCGCTGAGCGAATCGGAGGTGATCGAGCGCTTCGTCGGGCGCTCGAACCGCGAGATCCAGCTGGCCATCGAGTCGCACCTGGGCCGCGAGCTGCCGACCACCTGGGAATCGCAGGTTGAGCCCCGTTACCGAGAGGTGTTCGAGGCCGAGCTCGCGCCCGTGCCGGGCGTCCTCGACGCGCTTGACCGGATCACGCTCGAGATGCTGCGTCGCCTCGAGCGGCACCCATGAGCACCTCCGCTACACGCTCGGGCTGACGGGGCTGTACGGCCGTTTCGTGGGACGGATCTTCAGTGCCGAGGACGTCGCCCACGGGAAGCCCGCCCCCGACCTGTTCCTGCATGCCGCCGGGGGTATGGGGGTTGACCCGGGAGGCTGCGTGGTCGTCGAGGACAGCCGGTCGGGGGTGCAGGCCGCGCGCGCGGCCGGGCATGCGCGTGCTCGCCTACGCCGGCGGGCTCACGCGCGCCCGCGCTCCTCGACGGCCCCGACACGATCGTGTTCGACGGACATGCACGAGCTGCCCGACCTCATCGCCGCGGCGCGATGACCGGCGCACTGATGGCCGCGGAGATGGCCGAGCAGCCGGCGACGCTGCAGCAGCTGCTCGGGCGCCTCGATGTCGTTGCGGAACAGGTGCGCGCGGCGGCGCCCTCTCCGCTTCAGGGGATCACGATCGTGGCCCGAGGCTCCTCGGATCACGCCGCGGTCTATGGTCGCTACCTGCTGGAGGCCTCGATCGGCAAGCCGGTCTCGCTCGCCGCGCCGAGCCTCCACACGCTGTACGGCATCGAGGCGGACTACCGCGGCCAGCTGGTGATCGCCGTGAGCCAGTCGGGCGCCACGCCGGAGATCGTGCAGCACCCTGACCGCCCTGCAAGATGCCGGTGGGCGCGGCCTGGCGATCACCAATGAGCCCTCGAGCGCGTTGGCCGAGGCGGCGCACGAAACGATCGCGCTCGACGCCGGCCAGGAGCGGGCGGTTCCCGCCACCAAGACGGTCACCGGTCAGCTGACCGCGGTGGCGATCGTCGCCTCGGCTCTCGGCCGGCCCCCGTTTGCACGCGCCGAGCTCGAACGGCTCCCAGAATTGGTCCAGGCAGTACTCGATGACCCGGATCCGACGGCCATCGCGGCCGGGGCGCTTGCCGGCACCGCGCAGCTGATCGTCGTCGCGCGCGGCTACCTGTTCGCGGCGGCGCTCGAGACCGCGCTGAAGATCAAAGAGACCTGCTCGATCCTGGCCGACGGTTACTCGGCGGCCGACCTGCGCCACGGCCCGATCGCGGCGGTGACGAGCGGGCTCCCCGTCATCGCGCTGTGTAGCTCCGGGCCGGCCGCGGCTGATGTCGGCTCGCTCGTGGAGGAGCTGCGGGCGCGGGATGCTCGGGTGCTTGTCGTCGGCCCCGGGGACGGCGCCGACGTGTCGCTCCCCACCGATGTAGGCTGAGCCGCTGGCCCCGATCGTCGCGGTGGTCCGCGGCCAGCAGCTGGCGTTTCAGCTCGCGCTCAGGCTGGGCGTCGACCCGGATCGGCCAGCTGGCCTGAACAAGGTCACGGCGACCTAATCGTAAGGAAGCGGACCTGAATGCCGGTTACTCCGTTGACTGGTACGGCTGCTTTGAGATAGGTTATTTGTTCAGAGCCTTGCCGAATTGTTCGAGCGCTCGGAGGACGCGCATGCCGCGGAACGCTTGCCATCGGTGGTTGACCTTGCTCACTTCGCTGCTCTTCGCCGGTCGCGGCAGGCGGAGCCCTGCGCGGGTGCGGCATCGGCCAATACGCAAGTCCTGGGGCTCTCGGGATGGCAGGTGCAGAGCAGCGCCACGGTGCGGCAGAGCGGAGCTCGGGTGTCCACGCCCTTCGTTTGGCACCCGCTCGTGGCTCCACGTCAAGCCGGACAGCTCTGGCGCTGTCGGCACCGAGGTCGGCGCGCTCGTGCAAACCGGCCATTGCCGGAACGTCTTCTTCTCCACCCACATGAAGAAGTGCTTCGGGTACATGAGCCAGGTCGGTAAGGACACGATCCCCAGGTTCGCCGTGCCGTGGTGGTTTCGCACCACGCTCAACTCCCCCCTCGGCCCCGGCCGGCACGCGCAGCTGATCATCAACGGGGTGGTCGGAGACGCCGATGTGTGGCTGAACGGAAGGCTCGTCGCCACCCACGCCGTCGTCCAGGGCGACTACACGCGGTACACGTTCGATGTCACCCGGCTCCTGCGGCACGGTGAGAACGCACTCGCGCTCGAGGTCTACCCCAACGACTCGAACACGATGTTCACGCTCGACAACGTCGACTGGATGCAGATCGCCCCGGACAACAACACCGGGATCCAGTTCCCGATCCAGCTGCACACCTCGGGGCCGCTGGCGGTCAGCGATGCGCACGTGGTCGAACACCTGGCGCGCGACCTGTCAAGCGCAACCGTCATCGTCAAGGGCGTGGTCAGAAACGAGACCGGCCGGGCTCAGTCGGCGACGATCAACGCTGCCCTGACCTTCGGCAGCAGCGGCCAGGGCGAGGCTGGGCCGATCCGCCTCGGCCCCCGGGCCACTCGGAGGTTCAGCTTCCCCATGAGGCTGGACCATCCGCACGTCTGGTGGCCGTACGGGATGGGAGCGCAGCCGCTCTACGACTTCACGATGAGCGTGCTCCAACACGGACGAGCCACTGACAGTGCGTCTGGGACCTTCGGGATCCGGACGATCACCACGCGGTTGATCGGCCGATCACCGATCGCGCCGCACGGCTCGCGCCAGTTCCTGGTCAACGGCCGGCCGTTCGTATTCCGTGCGGGTGGTTGGTCCGAGGATCTTTTCCTGCGCTACTCGCGGCAGAACACGGCGGAGCAGTTCGCGATGATCCGGAACCTCGGACTGAACGGGATCCGCACCGAGGGCAAGCAGATGCCCCAGGACTTCTACGAGCAGGCCGACCGGGACGGGATCCTGATCGACGCTGGATATCAGTGCTGCGACGCATGGCAGCTGCAGGACAGCAAGCTGACGAGCCGCCACGACTACGCGCTGCTGCGCAACTCCGCCCTGACCATCGGCCAGAACCTCCGCAACCACCCGAGCGTCCTCAACTTCAGCTGGAGCGACAACAACCCGACCCCGCGTCAGGAGGCCGTCTCGATCGCGGGCTTTCGGCAGGCCGATTTTCAGGACCCGCTGATCGCGTCCGCCGAATACAAGAGCGCGCCGGGGCTCGGGCCCTCGGGCGAGAAGGAGGGCCCCTACGACTGGGTGCCGCCGAGCTACTGGTACGACGCAACTCACTACGCCCGCAACGATTCGACGAGGACGAACGTCGGCGGGGCGTGGGCCTTCGACAGCGAGGCCAGCGCCGGCGACACGGTGCCGACGCTCGACTCGATCAGGCGCTTCATGTCCCCGTTCGAGCAGAGGCAGTTGTGGAAGTCGCCCAACTACAACCAGTACCACCTCAACTACGAGCCCGGGCTCCCGGGGCCCTCGAACGGTGGCTACTCGTTCGGCACCCTTCACGACTTCGACCGCGCGCTGCGGGCCCGCTATGGCGCCTGGTCGAGCCTAGGTCAGTTTGTCGAGGAGGCACAGGTCCAGAACTACGAGACCCAACGCGCCGAGTTCGAGGCCTACATTGACCACTCGACGCGGCGCTCCGCCCCGTCAACGGGCATCGTCTACTGGCAGCTGAACAAAGGCTGGCCGACGCTGCTCTGGGATCTCTACAACTACGACTTCGACCAGGCAGGCAGCTACTTCGGCGCGAAGAAGGCCAACGAGTCGCTGCACGCTATGTACGCGTACGACAACGGCACGGTCACGGTCGACAACCTCGGGCCCTCGACGCAGAGTGGCCTCTCAGTCGAAGCCAACGTGTACACCCTTGGCGGCGCGCGTGTGGATCATCAGCAGCGGGCCGGCATCACCCTGAACAGCCAGGGTGTCGCCACAGGGGTGCTTCGCCCGCACGTCCCGGCCGCCGCGTCTGCCCACCCGGGTACCTACTTCGTCGAGTTGCTGCTCCGCCAGGACGGACAGGTCGTCGACCGCAACTCGTATTGGCTCTCGACCCAACGTGACGTCGTCAACTGGTCGAAGACGATCGGCAATCCGCAGGCGACGATGACCCGATACGCGAACCTGACCCAGCTGCGCCGGCTTGCCCCAGCGACGGTGCGCGTCGACCGCCAGCACGCATTCTGTCGGGGCCAACAACGAGACGGACGTCACGATCGCCAATACCTCGACGAAGCCGACGGTCGCGTTCTTCCTGCGGGCGGATGTCCGGCGCGGTTCCGCCTCAGAGGTGCTGCCGATCTCGTGGAGCGACAACGACATCACGCTGTGGCCCGGCGAATCAGAGACGCTCAGCGCGATCTACCGTCGCGCCCAGCTCCACGGCGCCGTGCCTGTCGTCAGCCTGTCCGGCTGGAACGTCGCGAGCGTGACTGTTCCCGCTCGATAGCCGTGGCCAGCATCCCTGACGAGCCTCCACCGCTCGCCCTCGCGGTCTCCCCCCATCCGGACGACGAGCTGGTTCCAGCCGGCGGCACCCTGATGGTCCTCGCCGACGCGGGGTGGCGGGTGGTGAACCTCGCCTGCTCGCTGGGGCGAGAAGAGCAGCACGAGGTGAGGCGAACAGAACTCGAGCGCGCGTGCGCCACCGCCGGCTTCGAGCTCGACGTCCCCCCCTCCCCCGTCCCGATCTCGCGCCCGGATCCGCCCGACGTCGCCTTCTCGGCGTTGCGTGAGCTGGTCGGCGACCGGCTGGGCCGCTACAAACCAGATCTCGTACTGGCGCCAGGCCCGCGGGACAAGCATCCCGCCCACGAGCTCGTCTCGCGCGCGGTCACCGCCGCCGTCGAAGCTGTCGGCGTCGAGCGCACCGTGTGGTGGTGGGAGCTTTGGGGCTACCTCGACACGCCCACCCTATTGGTGCGAGTCGACCACGTCCTTGACCGCGTCTGCGATGCCCTCCAGGCACACCAGAGTCAGCTCACTCGCGCCGACTTTGTACGCGTCGTGCGATCCCGTGCCGCGACCGCCTCGGTGCTGGGGCCCGAGCGCATCTTCGGCTTCGGTACCAGCGGAGTCGATTACGCGGCCGCGGAGGTGCTGTCCGAGACCGTGTTCCGCGGCGGCACCTGGACGTTCGGGCAGCCGCGCGAACTGGACGTGCAAGGACCCCGCATCGCGGTCGACGGCCCGGGAGAGGCGGCCGCGGTTGAAGTTACACACCCGGCGGGTCACCCGCGATGATCTGCCGATGCCGAACTGGGACCCGATCCGATACGCGCAGAACGGTGATGTGGCGATCGCCTATACCTCGGGCGGCGAGGGAGAGCTTGATCTGCTGGTGATCGGCGGATTCGTCGGGCACCTGGAGATCTCGACGACGCTCCCAATGGCGGCCCGGTTTTGGGATCGGCTGGCTGGGTTCTCGCGTCTGATCGCGTTTGACAAGCGCGGCATGGGCCTTTCCGACCGTGACGTGGGCGAGTACACGCTTGAGAACATCGCTGAGGACGCGCTCGCCGTGCTCGATGCGATCGGGGCCGAGAGGGTGGCAGTGCTTGGAATCTCCGAGGGCGGCCCGGCGGCGACCATGCTCGCCGCCACCCATCCGGATCGAGTCACCGCGATGGTCCAGTTCGGCACCTACGCGCGGATGTCGCACGCTCCGGACTACCCCGAGGGAATTCCGGCCGAGAGGTTGCGGGCTTATTGGACGCGAATGCGCGAGAACTGGGCGGACCCGAGCAGCCTTGAGCTGTGGGCTCCGACGGTGGCGGATGACCCCGAGGTGCGCGAGTGGTGGGGGCGGATGCTCCGCTCGGGCCTCAGCCCCAGCGGCGCCCGAGCGATCGGCGAAATGTATGAGCGCCTCGACGTCCGTCCGTTGCTGCCGGCGATCCGGACCCCGACGCTCGTGCTCTACCGCCGCGGCGATAGGGCCGTCCTCCCTGCGTGGTCTCGGACGGTTGCGGAGAACATTCCGGGCGCTCGCGTCGTGGAGCTCGAGGGCGAAGACCATCTCTTCTGTGCCGGTGACCAGCAGGCAGTTCTCGATGAGATCGAGGAGTTCCTGACCGGTCGTCTGTCAACCCCGGCAAGCGATCGTGTGCTCGCCACCGTCCTGTTCACCGACATGGTCGGCTCGACCGAGCACGCCGCGGCGGCGGGCGACCAGCGATGGCGGGAGGTGCTGGAGCGCCACCAGCGGGTCGCCGCGCGCGAGGTGGGGCGCCACCGCGGCCGGGTGATCAAGACGACCGGCGATGGAATCCTCGCCAGCTTCGACGGACCCGCTCGTGCCGTGCGGGCAGGCATCTCGCTGCGAGATGCGGCCCCTTCCGAGCTCGGAGTCCAGCTCCGCGTAGGAGTCCACACCGGAGAATGCGAGGCGATCGGCGACGACCTCGGCGGTATCGGTGTCCACATAGCCGCGCGCGTACAGGCGGCCGCCGAGCCGGGAGAGGTGCTGGTTTCCAGCACGGTCAAGGACCTGGTGGTGGGCTCGGGGCTGCGGTTCGCCGACCGTGGAGAACACGCGCTGAAGGGACTGCCCGACCCGTGGCGGCTCCACGCAGTCGTCACCGACGGGGCCGGGTAGGCCAGCACGCTCGGCCGTCGTCGAGCCGCCTCCGGTTGCGCTACGAGTCAGTCGTCTTGGGGAGGGCGCTGAAACACGATCCGGTTGAGCTCGGTGAGGCTGTTGCCACCAAGCCGCAGCACGGTGTGGAAGCCCTCGCGGCCGAGTTCGCCGGCGTCGAGCTCCCGGCGGAGCTGGTCAAGGCCCGGGCGCTCGTCATCGCTGACCTGGTCGCGCGAGGTCTCAATCAGGATCAGGTGCCGCGGGCGCCGTTCGCCGTGAGCGAGCCGAACCAGGCGTTCGCGCTCCGCCTCGTCGAACCCAGGGACCGGCACGACGACGCTGTGACCGGCACGGAGTCGCTTCAGGATCGCGGCATCGAGCAGCTCACGGGAACGCGACTCGATCTCCTCCGCGGCTACCCGACCGGCGAGCAGTGCGTGGACGCTCTCGAGCGACAGCACGGCTCCCCGTTCCTCGACGACGCGTTTGGCGAACCGCTCCGGCTGCGACCCCGCCGCGCCGACAATCAGCAACAGGCTGCCCCGCGAGTAGCGAAGACGATCCGAAGGACGAAGGACGCGTGCCCGCACCGACACGTCCGCCGGGCGCGGCGGCGCACCGTCACGGCGCGGGCGCTCCGACGACCAACCGGTCCGCTCGTCGGCGCCGATCCTTACGCTGCGCGGCTGGGTGGGCTCAGGCATATGCCCATGATTCCGGATCGGGCGGATTGAGGCGTCGCGGGTGCGCCCAGGCGACCTCCAGGGCGGACGCCAGGCGGCCTTCTCCCGCTACAAGCTGCCGCGAAGCAGCAGCTTCCGCATCTCGTCGAAGTCGCTATCGGTGAAGTCCATCCGGGTCGGCTCGGTCGACTCGATGAAGTCGATCACCGCGAGCGCGAAGCGCACCGGGTCATGAAGCTGGGGAAAGTGACCGGCGTTCTCAAAGATCTCCAGGCGGCTCTCAGGGAGCCCGCGATGCGCAACGGCGGCGTGCTCGACCGGGATCAGCGGATCTTGGGCACCCCAGATGATCAACGAGGGAACCAGCGCTGCTAGGTACAAGCGGTCTGTCGCGCTCACGCGCTGGCCTCCGATGTCCAGCACCGCGCGCAGGGTGTGGATGAATGCTTGCCGCGCACCTGCGTCGGCCAGCGACCCGTAACCCCGCGCCATCTCCGCGAGGTCGGTGCCGGCCTGCAACCCCAGCCGGCCAAGCCCGGCGGCGAGCGCTCCGGCGACACGGTGAAGGCGCTGATGGGCGATCAGCGGGAGCACGACCTCAGAGCCGGGCAGCGTCGCGGCCCGGAGCATCGCATGGACCTCGCGTCCGAGGCCCCCGCTCGAGACCAGCACCAGCCGCTCGGCGAACGGGGGGTACTCATAGGCGAACTGCATCGCCACCCCGCCGCCCAGCGAATGTCCAACTACGGTGGCGCGCCGGTGCCCGAGCGCGACGAGCAGGTCGCGCACGCTGGCGGCGTACGCCCCCAGCGAGTAGTCACCGCGTGGTTTGGCTGACTGCCCATGCCCCAGGAGGTCCGGCGCGATGACCGTGTAGCGCTCGGCCAGCAGCGGAACCACCTGATCCCACTGCTCGGCGCAACCGACGATTCCGTGGATCAGCAATACCACCGGACCGCCGTCTCCGGCCGTCCGATAGCTCACTCGGTGGCCATGGAGCACCAGCTCGTGCTGGGTTGGCTTCAGCTCGGACAGGGTGGGTCGCCGGCGCTGGTCGGGGGCTGGGGGGCTTGTGGCAGCGATGCCCATTACTACCCGGTCGACGGCCTGTGGTCACGCGAACAGACCGAACCGTGTCTATCGTCACTGAGCGATCGGTGCCTCCCTCAGCCGAGCTTGAGGCAGACCGCGCTGGCTTGAACCGCCATGGGGAACGCCGAGTTCCCGTCGCGGAACCGTACGAACCAGCCGCTGGTGGGTGCGCTCGGAGCGGGGCCCTCGGACAGCACCAGTCCGGCCCCGTGGTCCGTGTTGTCCGGCTCGAGCCACCCGCCGCCGAGGAGGCGCTCACCACTGGCGCAAGAGGCGAAGACGTCCACTTCGCCTGCCGGCTGGACAACCGAAATCGGGCCGTAGACCGTGCGGAGGTTCGCGGCCTGAATCCGACTACGATCGACGCCTGCTGAACCCTGAGGGCCCGCCGGCCCCTGAGCGCCCATCGGCCCCTGAGGGCCCGCCGGCCCGACGCGCCCCCGTGGCCCTCGCGGGCCCCGCGGTCCACGAGGCAGGCTGGAAGCGGCGCGCGCGTGAGGCGTGCGGGTAGCCGATCCGGTTCCCCTCAGAGCGTTCGCGGCGTACCCGGTTCCCCCCAGGGCAAGGAACAGGGCAGCAGCAGCTACGAGCAGCGATGGTGATGGCTTTCCGCGGAACCGCATTGGATCAGTTGACCTTGACGCAGACGGCGCTCCCCTGCACGTCCAGCGTCCGGGTCGGGCTGAAGTTGCTAATCCGCACGAACCACGCGGTGTCGGGTGCGTTGGGGGCCGGCGCGTTGCTCAGCACCACTCCAGCGCCCTGGTCGGTGTTGTTGGGCTCTAGATATCCCCCGCCGACGACCTCTTCACCTGCCGCGCAGCCGACCTCTATGTCCTTCAACGACCCCCCACCCGCCGCGGGAGCGATTGGAATTGTCACGATCGGGCCGTAGACCGTGCGGATGCTGTCGGCCTGAAGCCCGCGCCCATCGGCGCCTGCCGGCCCCTGAGGTCCCTGAGCGCCGGTCGACCCCTTAGGTCCCGCCGGGCCGGTGAAGCCACGCGGACCCCGGAAGCCACGCGGACCCCGTGGACCTGTCCCCGCATGGCTCGACCGCGACGTGGAGTGGATCGTCGTGGCGGCGTATCCGCTCCCACCGATAGCGAGAAACACAGCGGTCCCCGCGACCGCCATCGAGCGCGACGGCCATCTGACATGCGAGTGCATGGCACCCTCCTGTGGATCAGGCCGTCGTGGAGTTGCGCCGACGTCGGCCGGTGGTAGACGGCGCTACGTTTCGCGCCGCCCTGACGCGAACATCAGCGCCGCGGGTGGTGGCACTGAGTCCCCGGCCAGCCCCAGTGCCTCGTTCCGCTGGCGCTCAAGATGAGCTCGCCAGGGCCGACACTCTAGGCCGTTGCCGTCAGGCGCACATGGGGGAAATCCCCCCAACTTTCGCGGTTCACGCACTCGCTTGGTCGCGACCGTCACGCTGATTCTTCGGCCGGCGGTTGCTCGCTCTTCGTGCCGGGGCCGTCCGCGACCTTCGGATCGTGAGTCCCTTCGGGTCGCTCACCTGCGGAGAAGTAGGTCGTCGTGCTGAATGACGAGCTCGCGCGGCCCGCGGCTCAGCCCGGACCGGCGTCATCTCGACGTCGCCCAGCGAGTCGTTCGCCAAGGCGCAAGCCGACGATCGGACGCAAGCGATGGCGATCGTGGTTCACCGTGACCAGGGGGTGATCGGCCGCTCCAGCAGCTCGCCGTCGACCACAAGGTCGACGCGCTCGTTGAAGAAAGCCACCCGATCTCGAACTTCGGCGGCTTCGCGCAAGGGTTCTGGATAGCTCCAGGCGATGTCCTCCTCGCTCGCCAGCGATAAATAGACCGCCTGGCCCTTGTATGCGCACGCTGTCCGGGTCGCGCTCGGTCGAAGGATCCCTGCCACCACGTCTTGGGCAGGCAGGTAGTAGCGGACCGGGAGCAGTGACTCGAACAGCAGATACGGCTCCGCGGTTTCTGCGAGCAACTGGCCCTCTCGCTCGACCCGAACCCGACGCCGGCTATGGACGATCTCTATCCGGTGAAACGGGTCGCGGGGATGAGACACGTTCAACTCGTCCTCCTCATACCAGGCGTCAAACGCGTCGAAGTCGAGCATCACATAGCCCTCCAGGGCGTCGTCGCGCAGCCGGAACCCCGCCCCCTGACGCTCGTGGTCGCCAACCCGTATGTCCAGGGCCTCGCCGTCCGTTGTGTGGACCGAAAACGGGATGCTGGGGTCATATACCGGTCGGTCACCCAGACGCGGAGCAATCCCGGTAGCTTCGCCATCCTGCGATAGCGCACCCTCCGAGGACGCTTCAGCCGACGCCTTCGCGAAGCCCTCGAGCTCTTCGCCGGGAACGGCATAACTCGGAACGACACGCCTCGGCTCCCAGACGAGCAGGGCACGCCGGGTGTCCACCAAGACCTTGTCCGCAAGCATGCCCCGGATCCGCTTATCAATCGGCTCGTAGCGAAGCTGGCCCAGTCCTCCCATCAGAAGCTCTGCAACCCGAGTCGCCACAAGCGAACTATCTCACCGAGAGGTGCGCGTACCAAGTGGCTGACCCCGACGTTCCTCATGCTGCGCCAAGCGCGAGAGAAACACCCAGCGATACAGGTGCTGCTCGCGCCGGCGACCTTCGGGTCATGAGTCCCGACTGCCGGATTGCAGGCCGACGAGCATTGTCGGCAGCGTTACGCCGACGCGCCGTGGCGACAATCGGTCTCGAACTCGAAGGTGGAGTCCGCTGAGGTCAGCTCGAAGAATCGCTGGATGCTCGGCCGCCCGCGCCGCAGGAGCATTCTCGGTCGCCGCTGCGCCCGCAGTCGCTGGTGCGCGTCCAGCAGCACGTGAAGGCCTGCGCTATCCAAGAATTCGAGTTCGCGCAAGTCGACCACCACGCGCTCGGCACCGCTACCCTGCGCGTCGCGAAGATACCGCTGGAGCTTCGGTGCGGACGCGATATCAAGCTCACCGCGCAGCCCCAGGGCCAATGTTTCTCGGTCCCACGTTGGCTCGATTTCCAGCTCGCCAGGCATCAATGCGGGGCGCTGTTTGGGTTTGGCCACGAGATCAGCGCGTGACCGGTTCGTGCGCCAATCCTCGGAGGTCACCATCGGCACTGCGACGCCGCGCAGTGCCGATGCAACGAGGGCAGCTTTCCAAACGGAGGTAAGGGGCACGGAGCTGCACGGACAGCCCGCATCTGGGACAAGTCATGTAAGGCACGCCGGGTCCGCGTTCCACGCCAAAGCGCGATCGGCTGTCAGCACCCGCCGCCACGACGATGCGCCCGCAAGCGGTGCGGGGGGTGTGGCGAACCGCCCAAAACGCTTCGAAGCAGTACTCGCGCCAGCGTGATGGGCCCCGATTTATTGATCGGCTCCATGTCGGTCGAGGCTGGTTTACCACCGTAGCCGCGGATGGGAGACATGAGCCGTATGCGTCCCAACGTCCGCGTGCGGACAGGAGGCGCCCGCGATTCGTCTCTTTCGCTTATGTCGGGATGCGGACGTCCGCTGGGGTACCGGTCCCCGTCCCGCGCGGGCGCAAACGGGGATAAATCAGCGAAACCAAAACCGGAGGTCGACGTGCTTGTCGCACTAGTAGTCATCCTGGTGATCTTGGCGATCGTTGGTGGGGTGGCAATCCACCCGCTGCTGTTCCTGCTGGCACTCCTCGCGTTGCTGGTGTTCCTCGGCGGCCGGCGCGGAGCCATCCGCTGAGAATGGGAACCGGCCAGCCCGCCGTGGGCGGGCTGGCCGATCCCGCGTGGTCGCGGACCGTCTCCGTGAGCCGCCCGCCTGATGGATCAGGTCATGGCCGCCACCAGCCGGTGGTGGCGTAGCTCTGCGGGCGGAGAGCCGTGAAGGATCCAGGTGCCGTTCTCAAGTCGGCTGATCGCACCTGATCGAGAAAGGTCGCCCATCGCGGTGGTCACCGAAGGCCGATGCGCCCCGACCAGGTCGGCGAGCCGCTGGTGGGAGAGCGGCAGTGGCACCGCGATACCGTCGGGTCGCACGCGCCCCCAGCGCTCGGCTAGGTGCCAGAGGGTCAACAGCAGGCGATCATCGACCCGTTGATGATGAGCGATTGCCAGCGCCACTGCTAGCGCATGCGCACGCCGAGTGCCCCGGGCGAACAGCTCCACTCCCAACTGTGGCCATGGGCTCATTCGCGTTACAAGCCCCTGGTCAAGCACCGCCACGCGCGTCGGCTCGAGGACGCTCCACCCGACCTCAGCGTGAACATGGGAGCCGTCTGGGTCCCAGTGCCACGGCCTGAAGACATCGCCGATGCCGAGCAGCTCGACGCACGATCGTCCGAGCACGTCCACCTCCCTCGACAGCAGCCCGTCGATCACCAAGAAGCCGCGGTGATGCTTGTCTGGCTCGATCGCGCCAGCCGCGTCCCACGTGCCCGGCGAGAGCCGACGCTCGCGGGTGAGCGCCTCACGACGCGCTCGCTCGCGTTCGGACTCGTCGAGCAGCTCGGCTAGGTCCGAGTCGGCGTCCACGATGCTGATCAGGTCGGTCACCGAGCCCATGTGCTCGCAACACTACCCCCACGATCTCGTCCCTCGTCGGCATCATGCTCGAGCCGGGCCGGGGCCTATTAGGGGGCGGGATTCGGACCCGCGACCTTCGGGTCATGACGTCGACGAACCCGTTCCCCCGCCTCCGGCGCGATGCCGCGAGATCCGGATGACGGTGTTCCTCGAGGCGCCACCATGCGAGTGGGTGTTCGCGCGTCCGCCAATTCGTTTGAGCAAGGTTTGAACACCGCAGCACGGCGCGGCGGCGTGCCCAGGCATTTGACTCGGGAGACGCTCAGCGCACGCTTCAGCGCGGCGCTGCGCGATCAAGGGCCTAGGCGCCTTCGCCAACCGCTAACCCACCCGCCGCGGCCGACCGCCAAGTCAAGTAGCTGACTCGGCCGCGCATGACTAGACGCCGGACGGGGTAGCACCTCGCCCTGCGAGTGGCCTTCGGCCTCGTTCGCGCATTTGACTCAGGCCAAAGGAGACTTTCTATGCGGTTCGCCCTGTTGGGACTACTGCTCGCGCTACTCGTGTTCGCGGTGAGCGGTGGTCACGTGCTGTTTTTGCCTCTGTTGTTCCTGCTGCCGCTGGGCGGGATGCTCGGTCATCACCGGCGCCACGGGCATTTCTGGTACCGGTCCGGCCGCCGGTTCTGAGGGACGACATGAAGATCAAGAGCAACATTTCAGGCGTGCGGCTGCTGGTCACCGCGTTGTTCGTGGCCATGGCAATGGCGGTTGCTGGTTGCGGCACCAAGCAGGTGACGGTGACCGGCGCCAACGGCGCCACCACCACGACAACCGTGAAGAACATCCATTTCGCTAACACGAAGTTCGTGTTGCACGTGGGCCTAGCATTCGGTGCCTTCCATCGATACATCTATAAGCCGCTGCGCGCTGGCGCTCTGCGGTCCGGCGCTCACGGTCGACTGCGGACGCTGGCCAAGGGTGCTCTGGCTGTGGCATTCATCGTGCACGAGCTGCGGATCGCTCGGGACGATGCCATGGCCTCAAACCAGCTGCGCCCCCTGGTCAACAAACTCGACAACCTCGGTGCCCGGCTTCGGGCCCTGATCCCAGGCCTCAAGAACGGGACGGCGGCAAGCTCTGCGATTCAGGGGGCCGAAGGTGCAACGAGCGCGCTGGGCTCCCAGAGCGACAAGCTCGGCTTTCACATAAACGAGATCGCCCACTCTCTATAGACGCAAGGTGGCGCGCCGAGGCGACGGCCGTCGTCTCGGCGCCGCGCACCGCCGAGACGATCGGGCTCTCTGTGAGCCTGTGCCTTACAGGCCGTCACCAGCTGTCGGCATCTGACGAATCCGCATCGTGTACCCGGGGGCGAGCTCGAAGTCGAAGCGCTGCAGCACCGCGCTCGCGCTCGCGCTCGACCTTGACCTCGAGCTGACCGAATCGCATGCCGATGCAAATCCGCGAGCCGGCGCCGATGTTCACAGTCCGGAACTCGGTCGCCCAGCTGTCGAACGCGGTCAAGCGGGCGACGTCGTAAACAAAAGACCTCCGATCTCTCGGAGGTCTCGGTTCCAGCGTGCTCAGTAGCGGGGGCGGGATTCGAACCCGCGACCTTCGGGTTATGAGCCCGACGAGCCTCGAGCCTTGCGCGGCTCGGAGCAATTGCCGGGTTTCCGCTTGCGCCGAACAGCGTGACGAGGCGACCTGATCGATGACCGGGACGGGCATCCGGCAGGTTGTGGACCCGCTCTTCGCCCAATCGCTGGATCGGCCTTGCCAGTTGCGCATCACCAGCAGCAGTGGCTTTGAATCAGTTCCGCCTTCGAGCAGGTGGCGGAGCAGCGCTCCGACGAAGACCTCAATCAGCTCGCCGCGCCGGCTCGGATCAGATCGTCGCCGAGCTCTCTGGCTGAACGCGGCCCTATGTCGAAGGCAGCGTGATCGTCAGGTTCGAGACATCGACCGTAAACGTGCCGTTGCTGGCGCGGTAGTACGGCGCGTCGCGTCCAAGCAGCTCGAGCTTGACGGTGTCCCCGGCAGCAAACCGATAGCCGTTGCCGTGTAGCTGGAAGGTGATCTGGCCCTGCTGGTTGTCGTTGAGGCGATAGACGCCGCGAGTGATCAGGCGCTGGGTTCCGTCGGGGAGCACGTCCCACAAGCGGCCGACCAGCTCACCGAAAGGACCCGTGGTGTTGACGGTCGCTTGGATCGTAGGCAGGCCCATCATCGTGAAGCCGGGGCTGGTCATCGTGTAGACGGCGGTCCCGGGGTCGTTCTCCGCGGTCACGGTCTTGCACGCATCGGTCGTCCCGGCGATGGGGTCGAAGTCCGCGGCGATCGTGGCGTTCCCGCCAGCCGAGGTGACCGTCTGGCCGACCTGCGAGCCGAACGTCTGGCTTCCTGGGTGCAGCGCACTCCACCGCGCGGCCGTGAACGGTCCCCCAGCGGCCGCGGTGGCCGGGCACGTCTGTGTGTAGGCGGTGACGCTGCCCGACGCCGGCGGCGAACCGATCCCGCGCAGCCGGGCGTTGAAGAACGCCGCTGCCTGGTCGTTGAACGCTTGATCCGTGTTGACCTTGTTCGAACCCCGGCTGTGGCCGAGATCGCCGAACTGCAGCACTGCCGATCCGCCATCGGCCATCACCGCGTTGTAGACGCGGAGAGACTGCTCGGGCGGGAACAGGTCATCGGTCCAGCCGCTCTCAAGCAGCATCGGAGCGGGCGTGCCGCCCAGGCCGTAGCCCTGGTGGTAGGTGTAGATCTGATCGGCGATTGCCTGGGCCTGCGAGCCGTACGGCTCGCCCGCGTTGATCACGCCGAACCACGTGGTGAGATCGGCCTGCGGGTCGGCGCCTGCGGGCGCGATGAAGCCGTTGCTCTGGCCGAGCGCGTACAGCCCGCTTACGTAGCTCTGGATCTCGACACCGATCGGGTTGCGGCTTTGGTCTGAAGGCGCCACCTGGGTGTCGAGAAAACGCCCGTTCGGAAGCAGCGCGTCGACGAGGTCCGACCACGGCCAACGCGGATACGCGGCGGTGATCGTCAGAGTCTTCCCCTTGGGGCTGGTCCACGGCGCGAAGCTGCCGTCGGGGAGCCTGATCCGGTTCTTCAGGTAGGCGAGCTCGATGCTCTGGCCGCCTCCGTACGAGACGCCTGTCACGCCGATCTTGTTGCGGTTGGTGATGCCCTGGTCCACCAGCAATCCCAGCAGGTACTGGGTATCGCGCGCCTCGTAGCGCTGGTCGGCGAGGTGGATCCATCCCTGAGCGCAGTCCGGGGTGCGAGAGCTGGGGGTGCCGCACGAGTTGCCCCACCCGCGCGCGGTGTAGTTGACCACCGCATACCCCTGCTGGGCGTAGTAGACGTTGTTGTAGTCGTATGTCTCGTTGCCGTCGCCGGACGGACTGCTCGCCTCGAACGACGTCTTGTCATTGCCCCAGCCGTGGAGCATGACGATCGTCGGGAAGGGCCCGTTGCCGGTCGCCGGCAGCGTCACATCGACGTCGAGCGGCACGCCGTCGAAGGACGGAACGCGTTGCGCGAGCGTTGTCGTAGGACAGAAGCGGACGCCGTCCTGGGCAGTGCAAGGATGGCTGAACGGCGCGGGCCCAGCGGCCAGCGCGGGAGCGGCGCCCATCAGCCCCATCACCAATCCGACGACGACACCGACCGCCTGACGCGAACCGCGCGACTCCATACGCTCTCCTCTGACTTGCTGCCGCCCGGGCGGACGCCAGCGCTTGATCTACCCAGAAGTAGTAATCCCAAACGAGGATCGTCCGGTGAGATGCGTGCCGCCTCATCGGCACTTCCTCGTGCCGCGATCGCGACCTCGCCGAAACGTCGGCCGAGGCCCGCCGTGCATCGCGCGCTCGCGGCCCGAGCGTGAGCCGCCTCATCCCCGATCGCGGGCGGTCGCACGCTGCCCGAGGCCCGGCGCGATGTGGAAACCGCCGCCCCGTCAAACGATGTCAAACC
This sequence comes from uncultured Solirubrobacterales bacterium, assembly GCA_963794825.1. Classification (GTDB taxonomy): domain Bacteria; phylum Actinomycetota; class Thermoleophilia; order Solirubrobacterales; family Solirubrobacteraceae; genus Palsa-465. The sequence continues at coordinate 62,207 of CAWCFB010000002.1, read as the reverse complement.
CCGGAAGGCCCGAATAGCAAAGGCCCCCGATCTCTGGGAGGCCTCGATTTCCAACGGGTTCCTGATAGCGGGGGCGGGATTCGAACCCGCGACCTTCGGGCTATGAGCCCGAAGATCGAAACGTCCCGAGACCGATTCGGGAGTCGGACAGGCGCCAGCACAGGCACGGCGGTCGCGGCCGCAACGAGGAGCACAGCTGGCCACGCTCCGATGACGAGCCCGAGAACGTGCGAGAGGGCAAACGCGAGGAGACCTGCAGCCGTAAGTATCGCCGCGGTGCGCGGACCGTCGCGCTGAAACCAGATCGCCACGCAGACGAGACCGAAAGCCACGAGCACGATGCCGCCCAGCGGCCGCGATCCTGATGCGACGGCGAGGCCGAAGCCGGCGATCAGCCCGGCGGCCGCGAGTGGTGCTGTCGGGATCCGTGCCATCACGGGGATTGTCGCCTTCAGAGCACGCTCGCGCGAGCCAGAGCAGCCGCTCGCGGACCGATCGCTGTCGTCGGGTTCGGACTCAGCCGGCGAGGATGCCAATGCTTATAGGCGATCGAGCTCGCGGCGAGGGGGGCGAAAACTGGCCGACTCGGGGCTCTCTCTTACATGACCAGACCGTATTCAGAGACACTCGCGGCCGCCGAGTGCGGGATCCCCCGCCATTACTGCCGCTGCAAAGACTGTGCATTCACCGAACCGCTCGCGCTGCCCGGTTGGGAGGAGCGCAGCGTCTGGGGCTTCGATCACTCACGCGGAAGCTTTGTCGCGCGATTGTGGCGAAACGGCAGCCGCGCCCGGAAACCGCTCGCGGCGCTGCCCGACGGCCCGACGGGCTATCCGTGGCCGGCGTGCCTGGCAGTGGACATCGTCGCCGTCACTGGGATGGGGCCGATTGCTGTGTTGACCGCCCTCGTGCTCCTCGACCCGGCCGCGCGGCTGCTACCGGCCCCTGCCATTGAGGCGCGACTCGAATCTCTGCCCGGCGCGTCGGAGGAGTACCGGGAGGGCTACCGTCGCGCTCTGCTCTGGGTTCTAGGCACGGAAAGCATCTGCCCCGGATCGCGCAACCCCTGGCCTCGAGGAAGACCAACGACGCAGCTCGTCGACGCCGAGAGCCAACTGCTCGATGGCCGCGTGTACAGCCAAGAGATAGAAGAGATCCTCAATCAGCAGTTCAACGGGGGTGCCAACGCGGCGCTCGAGTGGGCACTCGGCCGCGGCCACTGCCCCTGACGCGAAGGCCGGCATCGCGCCGGGATCCTGATACCGCAAGCGATTCGCAGTCGGGTGGGGCACGCCCCGCGCGAGTCCGGGCTACCGTGTCCGAATGGTGCTGCGAGCGGCGACAGCGATTGCGGCGCTGATCATCGTGGGGTGCGGGAGTGCGGCGCGGGTGGCGGAGAAATCCGCTCCTCCGGCCGGCTCCGCTCGCGCGCATCCCCATGCGGTCGAGCCGGTGGCGGGGAGCGCCCCAACGCCAGCTGTGACGCTCGGGAAGTCGACTCCACTGCCACCAGGTAGTCACCCAACCGGGCCGGCGACGATCACGAAGGCGCCTGCGAAAGGGGCGCCGACCGACGTGCAAGTACGCGCCGCCGTTGCTCAGTTCAAGCGCGCTATCGCCGTGTACCACCTGGACAGGCTCAACCTCTCGGGCGTGCTGCTGAATCAATCTCAGCTGCCTCGTGGCCCCTACCAGGTGAGCATCGCCTCGGTGTACACCGACTATGGCCTGCCGATCGCCTGCGGCGGGGTGTTGCATGTGCCTCAACTGGGCGTCGCCAACAAGACGTTGCCCTGCGGCACCGAGGTGACCTTCGTGTACGACGGCCGGGCGATCCGTGTCCCGGTCATCGACCGCGGCCCGTACATTGCCGGGCGCGAGTGGGATCTGACCGGAGCGACCGCCGAGGCGCTCCACTTTCCTGGCCTCGGTCCGATCTACTGGACACTCGGATAATGGTTGGATGCGAGCTGGCGGCCCGTTCAGGTACGGGCGGTCCAGAGGTTGATGCCTACGCGGCTGCCGAGTCCGCGCTGGGTGCGCCCGGTCGGTCAAGCACGAACATCTCGACGAGCCGGTCAGGGTCAAACAGAACCTGGCTGTGGTAGCTGATCACCTTGCGCTCGAGAACGTCCTCTACGCGACGGATGAGTTCGGGGGCGATCACGGCCTGGAAGCGAAGCCGGTATTCGCGCACGGCCTCGTGCTCTCCCCCGCGGATCATCGTTTCTTCGTCGCGGGTCATGCCCCCGGTCATCACGCAGAAGACGTACTCATCGCAGAAATAGGTCTTCGCGTGCGTTGGACCGCGACCGTAGAGATCCTTCATCGTGCGCACAACCACCTGGGACACACGCGCGTGTAGCGAGAGCTCGTCGCCCCGTTCCTCGATGGCTTCGGCGTCCGCCATATGCCCGCACAGTAGCGAGACCGCCTCCAGGCTGGATGCTGGCGGCGGGCGCGGCGACGCCGGCTCTGTCGCCACCCATTCAGGGCGCCAGTCCCTCGGAGAGCCCTTGAAGGAAAGTACTCCGCCAAGCGGCGCACACGAACGCATGTTTGGGCTGTGATCGCGCGGGGTATTTCCATTTCTGAGCGCGCCGACCACAGCTTGCGCGCGCTCCTGCTGCATCAGATGGGGACGATTCCGGCGACGTGCGCTTGGACAACGGCCCTGTTGGTTCGTTTCTCACTGACGTAGGAGTGTTCGTATGAGTGTTACTAGCCCCACGGAGGGTCGCCATGGCGACCGCCAAAACTATGACCGCACCGTCACCCACGATGCGCCCCGACGCCTGTCGACTGAGACCAAGTCGGCTTTCAAGACGACAGAGTTCATCGCGTACGTCGCGATCCTGGCAGGCATCCTTATTGCGGGCGCGCTGTTGAAGGCCGGCCACGCTGGCGGGGCCCATGACCCGCTCCGAGCCGATCGAGTCTGGCTGTACGCGACGATCCTGACCGTCGGGTACATGGTCAGCCGTGGCCTGGCCAAGGCCGGCAGCCGCCAGCCGTACGACGAGCGTTCGTAGCGCCCTCGCTGAGTCTCCCCGCTGGACCCCGCGCGCCGAAGTGCCGCGCGCGGGTTCCAGCCGGGACCCAGCAGGCGTCCTAATTGCTTCACCCGAGCTAGTCAAGGAGATGTGTCGTTTTGACAAATCAACAGAGTTCCGAGCAGACCGCCGGCGGCCTCGTCGGCAAACTTGCCGGTAAGGCGAAGGAAGCCGTCGGCTCCCTGACCGGAAAGGATGATCTGGCCCGCGAGGGCCGTCTGCAGCAAGCACAGGTAGACGCGGAAGCCGACGCACAGCGCGAGGCGGCCGAGGCAAAGCAGCGAGAGCAGGAGGCATCACTCGCGGCGGACAAGACCGAAACCGAGATCGAGCGCGAGCGCTTGCAGAATGAGGTAGCTGCGCTGGAGCGTGAGAAGCGGATCGAGCGTGACCGCCAGGAGGCCGAACGCAAGGCTCAGGCCGACGCGCAGCGCGAGCAGGCGGCTGCCGAGGCTCAGCGCGCAGCCCAGGAGTCCGCGGCGGACAGCGCCGAGGAGCGTGCTGAGCGCGAGCGTCTTGCTGCCGACGAGGAGGCGATTCGCCTCGAGCGGCAGGCGAGGCGGGCAGAGGCAGAGGCCAACACCATCGATCCCAAGGAGAACCAATGACCGTACGTGACATTCCCAGAGTTGCCGTTGAGAGCTATCTCCGGCTTGCTCGGCTGCCGCTTGACGCGGCTATCAACCGACTCCCCGGAAACGGGACCGGGCCAGCCCCGAGTGCGAGGCTGCTCGTTGACCGTGCCGACGCTTCCGTGCGCGCGATGCTCGCCGCGATCCTTGGCGATTCGACGCTGCGTGAGGATGCCCAGCAGCGACAAGAAGCTGTGCAGGGACGCCAGCGTGCAATGCGCCTTCGCGATGCAGCCGACAGCACACGCGAGCAGGCCGATTCTCGTCTCGAGCAGCGAGAGGCAGAAGCCGCGCATCTGCGAGAGCAGGCCAAGCAGCGCGCCAAGGACCAGCGCGAACAAGCTGCGAGGAAGCGTGAGCAGAAGACCCGTCGCGCCGCCGAGGCCGAGAATAAGCGTCTCGCCGTGAGCCGCAAGGCGAAAGCCCGTGCTAATCAGGCCGTCAACGAGCGCGCGCCCAAGGCGCGGTTGGACACGCTCGAAGCCAAGTCCGACGCTCTCACAAAGAAAGAGCAGGCGCTCACGGCCAGCGACGAGGCCCGTCGTTTGCGCGAAGCGACCGGCCGTGCGAAGGTCGCGCGAAAGAACGGCAGCTAATTGAGCTGGACTGGGTGCCGTGGTTCGACGCCGCCGCTGCAGCGGTCATGGGACTGCGGTGCCCAGTCCCCACCTCAACGGTTCATCCCTCCCCCGAAGCGAGATCGATTCGCCCTGTTCGGACTGTTGGTCGCGGCCGTGATTTTTGCCGTCTCCGGCGGTCACGTGCTGCTCTTGCCGCTGTTCTTCCTGCTTCCGCTGGGCGGTCTATTCGGTCATCGCCGCCGCTACAGGCGTCGGCGCTGACCATTGTCCGTTCTACGTATGCCGGTACATGCCCTGGTCAAGCCATGGAGAGATCGGCTCAGCCGTTGTCACACGTCATCGAACGCCTCGAGCCCAGTATCGACGAACCCTCCGATCTCTCGGGGGCCTCGAGTTCCAGTGCGATTTCTCGGCGCGGCTTTCATGCGGAGCGCAGAGCCGTCGACCCGGGCGACGTGGGAATCAGGCCGTCGGCGGCGCCGCCGCCGGCGAGGGCGCCGGCGCCTGTGGGGCCGTTGGCGTCACGGCGCTCGTGCTCAGCAGCTCGGCCACGCCTTGCTCGATGCCTGCGCACAGCACGCCGATGTCTTGAGCGGTGTCGAAATCACCTGTGACACCGAAGTTGAGCCCACCGTCGTAGGAGAAGATCGCGACTCCTACCCGTACGTGGCCACCTAGTGGGACGAACGGGAACGCCTCAAGCATCCGCCGTCCCGCGAGGTAGAGCGGGTGCTGCGGGCCCGGAACGTTGGTCGTGACGGTGTTGATACTGCTCTGCGGCAGCCGGGTGCCGACGCGTCCCCCGAGCGCTAGCAGCATGGCTGGCGCGAAGCCGCCCAGAGCTGTCAGCCGCTCGGCTGCGATCGCTTGACCGGAGTGCTTGAGGTGCTGCATCTGCTCGTGCAGCGAGTGCAACCGCTCAACCGGGTCCCCGATCTCGACGGGGAGCTCCGCGAACATCGCCGACACCTTGTTGTCGTAGGTCCCACGCTCGCTGTCGGCGCGCACCGAAACCGGTACGAGCGTCCGGAGCCTCTGTCCTCGCACCTCCTCCCCCCGGGACAGGAGCAGCTCTCGGAACCCGTTGGTGATCACGGCGAGCACAACATCGTTGATCGTGACGCCGTGGTGTGCGTGGCGGATCTGCTTGACGTCCGAGAGCCGCGCCTTCGCCCAGTCCCAGCGCCGGTGCGGACCGATCGGGCCGTTCAGCGACAGTTCGGGATTGCGCTCGAGGAGCGGCCTGAAGTTCGCGAGCCCGCGAGCAGTGGCGACGGCCTGAGTAGCGACACGGCGCGGACCGCGCGCGGCCGACAGCACCGTTCGCAATGCCTCGTACGGGCTCGCCGCGCGCAGCGTCAGCGAGTGGCCGATCAGCTCGGCGGGGCTCGGCTCGGGCGTCGGCCGCCAGTCATCGCTCGACGCTGGCGGCGGCTCCCGGTCGTTACTGAGAATCACGCTCAGCAGATCGGTCGCCGAGACCCCGTCGACCATGCAGTGGTGCGTCTTTGAGATCAGCGCCCAGCGGCCGTCGTCAAGCCCCTCGACAACCCACATCTCCCACAGCGGCTTCGAGCGATCGAGCTGCTGTGACATCACCCGCCCGACCAGGTTTCGCAGTTCGTCGTCGCCTCCGGGCGCGGGCAGCGCCGTACGCCGGATGTGGTAGCCGAGGTTGAAGTGCGGATCGTCGACCCACGTCGGCCGGCCCAGCGCGAGCGGCACAAACCGGACCTTCTGCCGGTAGCGCGGCACGTCGGGCAGCCGCGCAGCGATCGCTTCGGGCACCGCGTGCGGCTCGGGCACAGGACCCTCGAGAATCCCGACCGACCCGATGTGCATGTGTGTCACCGCGTCCTCGATGTGCAGGAACGACGCGTCGAGCGGGCTCATCGTCTGCATTTGGCTCTCCTCCGGTTGGAACCCTCTGTGGTCCGTCCTGCCACTGGCCGGCCGGAGCTAAACCTACCGCGTCCCGGCTCAGGCGATCCGGAATCGACGACGTGGTCACCGGCGGACATCCCGGCGTCGCACCCATACCAGCGCCTGGCGGCCTGGCCTGCTCAACGGACCGAGACGGACCGAGACGCAAGTCGAGCGAGCTCGACCTATTCGGTCGGAAAGCTCGACGTCAGGACTTGGCGCGCGCGGCCGACTCGGCGAGCTTCCGGCGACGTACCGGCGACATCCGGCTGCGCGGGGCAACGGCCACGGGGCGGGTGGGCAGGTCGTCGGCGGTGTCGTCGTCGTCCGTCGATGCCGCGTTGGGTTCGGCCTCGGCGGTGTCGTCCTCCTCCTCGGGAGCTTCCTCCGCGTCAGAGTCGTCGGCACCGTCGTCTGCTGACTCCCCGTCTTCAACTTCCTCTTCTAGAGACCCCTCCGGCTCGTCGAGGTCCGGCTCACGATCGTCGTCCTCGGAGACCGCGTCGGCCATGCCAACTCGCTCCTCCAGCGCGTGCAGCCAGTCCCCACCGCGGGAACGAATCGCGGCACGAGTGGCGACGACCATCGCTGCCCCGGTTACCAGGGGCCAAGCCGGCGGCAGGTGGTCGCGCACCGCGCTTCGCTTGCGCGAGCTTTTGGGAGCCGCCTGCTTAGAGCCTCCGCTCTGAGAGCCTCCGATCGCCGCGCGCGCCGCTTGGAGCGCCAGCTTCGGGATGTCGATTCCCATGCCAGCCTCCTTTAGCTGTTAGACCCGGAGTTCCGACCGCGGCTGCCCGACCTCGAGCCACTGCCGCCGTTGGTCGAGCCGCGCCGGCGAGAGGTTGACCTCGAGGCCTTCGGCTTATCGGACGAGGACGTCCGCCGCTGCTGGCGCGAAGGGCTGCGTGACGCCGTCTTTTTCGGGGTGGACTGCGACGACCGCGACGACGAAGACTTCGACGCCGACTGCGAGGAACCCGATCGCGACGACGAAGACTTCGACCGCGACTGAGAGGAACCCGATCGCGACGACGCAGACTTCGACCGCGACTGAGAGGAACCCGATCGCGACGACGCAGACTTCGACCGCGACTGAGAGGAACCCGATCGCGAGGACGAAGACTTCGACGGCGACTTCGACGACGCCGATCGCGATGACGAGCCTCGGCTCGCAGCGGCGCTCCCACCCGAATCCTGATCCTGCTCGGACTCCTCCGCGTCATCCCCGCTGAGCAGCGCGGCTGGATCGGCGTACTCCCGTTGCTTGTCGTATTTCGCATCGTGCGGCTGAGTGACCTCACCGTTCTCGATCGTTCCCCGCCACGCTCCGGTTTCCCGTTCGGAGGTCTCGATCAGGGCCTTGAAACGATGCAAGTCGGCGCGCACAGCTCGCTTGAGGAATCGCATTCCGCGCGCAACCTTCTCGAGCATCCCGCCGGGATCGAGGTCCATCCCCACGAGTACCCGCGTCAGGTTCGGTCCGAGCTCGTGGAACGTCACGACGCCGACGTGTGTCATGCCGCCTGTCGTGTGCCACTTGATCCGCTCGTCGGGCCGCTGCGTCTCGATCTCGACCGTGAACTCCTTCGTCTTGCCCCAGATCTTGGTCGCGAAGGCGAGCGTGCAGTCGTCCTCCTGATCCAAGCGCGCGACGCGATGCATGAACTGTGGCCACAGCTCAAACTGCGTGAACTGGTTGTAGACGGTCTCGAGCGGGACTCCGATGTCGACGCTCTGCTGCACGGGCATCCGCCGTCCCTTGCCGACTCCCGGAGTTCCGTCGCCGCTGCCGTCATCATCGTCGTCATCTCCGCCGCCGAACGGAAGGGCGCTCTTGATCGTGTCCTTCAAGATGCCCGAAGGACCTCCGGCATCATCGATCTTGCCCTCGAGCCTCTCGCCGAGGCTGGACCCAACGCCTTGGCCCAAATTGGAAGCGAGCCCTCCGAGCCCTCGGGCGGGATCACTAATGAGTTCCTCCACGTCCACGCCGAGCTTGCCGAGCAGCTTGGGCAGGCTCTTGAGCGCAAGAGGCGCCGCTGCTGCGACGCCCGCGCCGGCGGCAACGCCTTTGAGCCCCGAAAGTGGACGGCGTGACGGCTTGTCCTCACCGCCATCGTTGCCCTGGCCGAGCTTTTGCTGAATCAGCTCCGCCAGAACCTGTTGCAGATCTCCGGCCATCCTTGTCCCTCCTCAACAGTTGCCTGAGGACTGTGCTACCCGGGCCTCCTAATCGAGAACCGCTCAAATCTCACTCGGCAACCCCCGGTCAAGCGCGAAGGGCACAACTCAGGGTCGTGAGCCGAAGCGGCCCACGGCGAAGGCTTAGATCCAAATCCCCCACGTGTTGGGGCGAAAAGAGCACGCCGCAGACTCCGCGGAGTGCAATCGACTAGCGCGAGTCCGTAGCCGCGGCGAGGCCGAATGGGCTCCCCTCAGAGTCCCTGCAGATAGCCCACTTCGACCCGGGGTGGACGACGCTGCCGCCCAAGGCCTTGACCTGCTCGAGGGCGGCGTCAAGATCGACTACCTCGAAGTACGGCAGCGACACGGTATCCCCTGGACCGCGACCGCGGGCGTGGATGCCGATTGCGGCGTCCGGGCCATGCGTCTGCCACCCCTCCCCTTCGCCGTCCGAGCGATCGTCGAGCTCGACACCGAGCAGTGCCGACCAGAAGCGCCGCGCGCGTGCCGGATCGTCCGCCGGAAACTCGATCAGCGACAGCCGGCTCTCCATCGCTGATCAACGACCAGTCGACCGATGGGTGGCAGGGCGAACGTGGCCTGCCCGACCCCGTCCAGAGCCGCTCCCACCCCGCGGTCCGCCATGGACCGGCGGCGGTGTCCTGCGAATCAGAAGGCGGAGCGCGTTATCGCCAGTGCCTTCTTCCTCGCGCTCGCTCAGATCACCCGGACGCACGACCCGGAAGACGGGGCCGCGGCGTCGATCCATGACCGCGACGATCACCTTCGAGTGACTCGGCACGTCGAAGACGATTCCGTCAATCGTCGGGCCGTCCGCCGTGACTCGTACGAGCTGGCCAGGGTGCGTCTGCTCCATTTGTTCAGCGTACTTGCTCCCCGGTCTGCCGCTGCCTGCGACGTGGAGCGCGCCTTCGGTGACAGTCGGCCCAATGGAACGCGACGGCGGGTCGCCCAGCACCCGGGCTACGGATCGGTGCGACCGGGCACCGGACCGCTCTGCACCTCGATGGTGACCGTGCCGGTCGCATTCCGGAGCGTGAGGTTGAGCCCGGTGTGCCCGGAGCGGATGAACCCGGTGCCCGCTGCGGTTCCACTGGCGGTGACGTGCCCGAGTGGCTTGACCGTCCCGCGGGCGGTGATCTCGAACCTGTGGCCAACATCGGGGAGCGAGTGCACGAGGGTCATCCGCCCGCGCAGGCTCCCGGTCAGGCGCAGGCATGAGGGGTGACCGGCGCAGCTCGTGCCGCGAATCGAGAGCGTCAGCGACGTGCTCGCATTGCTGCCGACTGGCGCGTGCGCCAACACAATCGCGACGTGCCCTCGGTCACCCGCGAGTCGGCCGGTGGCCGCCGTGATCGTGCCTTTGAACGCGTCTCCCCGTGCGGGAGGCGGAGTCGCGGCGCTCGTCGACGCGTGCTGGCTGGCATCGCTCGCGGATCCGCAGGCCGCCACCAATGTGGCAGCCAGCAGAGTCAGGGGGAGTGCTCGAGCGGCCATGGCCCGAGGCTACTCCCGGCAGCGCGCAAAGGCGCATTGAACGGCGCGATGGCGGAGAGGCTAAAGGCCGCCGCGTACATGCGCTCGCGGTCTGACAGATCGAGCCTGCGGCTCCGGGCAGAGCACCGGGGCCGCACAGTTAAAAGGAAAGCCGGGTCGGCTCTAGCTCGAGCCGACCCGCATCCAGAGTCGCCGCTACGGAATCGTCCGGCGGCCGCCCCGACCTGCAAACAGCACCAATACGGCGAGTAGGGCCAGGAGAAACAGCAGCGGATGAACGGCGATCCCGCCAACCAGGGCGAGGATGATCAGAACGACGACTAGGGTGATGAGCATTTAATTCACTCCTCCTCCGTGGGGGTGTATCGCAGTGCTACCCGCTGCTCGCGGATAGAAACAAAAAGCGACGCTGTCCAGCGCTTTTTTCGCTCGTAGCGGACTCACGCGACATTGCATCCGTCACGCGTCAAGCCAAAATGGGCATGGGAGCAGCGGGTCTCGAAACACCGAAAACGGTTCGGGCTTGGTAGCTCACACACACGAACGGTAGGGTGGGCACGTGGCTATACGACGAGGACGGATCCTTGGGGCAGCGCTGGTGGCATTCGCGCTGGTTGCGGCGACTCTGCTCTGGTTCTCAGCGATCGCGGCCAACGCCGCCGCCAAACCCAAGGCGCCCGCGGGGCTAGCGTTCTACTCGCCGCCGGCTCGGCTCGTGCCCGGAAAGCCCGGCACGGTGATCTGGTCGCGACGGATCGGTACGCCGGCTGACCTTCCCGCCGCCGCCCGCACGACCCTGGTCCTCTACCGGTCGGTTTTGCCCAACGGCAAGCCGACGGCGGTGTCGGGACTCGTATTCACCCCCCGGGGCAAGGTGCCGCGCAAGGGCTGGAAGCTGATCAGCTGGGCGCACGGCACGACCGGGATCGCGGACGGTTGCGCGCCGTCGCGCACGGCGGGCAGCTCCTATGTGTATCCCCAGTTCAACACGTGGCTGAAGCACGGATACGCGATCGCACAGACTGACTACCAGGGACTCGGCACTCCCGGCACTCACATGTACCTGATCGGACGGGCCGAGGGAGCTTCGGTCGACGACATCGCTCTCGCCGCCCGGGCGATCGACCCGCTGATCGGCAACCGGTTCGCAATCGCCGGTCACTCCCAGGGCGGCCAAGCGGCCCTGTTCGCAGCAGCGATGGCTGGTCGTGACCGCCCGATGAGATTCGTCGGCGTCGCTGCGTTCGCGCCGGCGTCTCACCTGCTCACGCAGGTCGAGGCGGCGCATCTGCTGACCGCGCCCGGCGGAGGCCTGTCCGCATTGGGCGCGTTGATCGTGGTCGGCGCCGCCACCGACTCGAGTGCGATCAACCTCCACGCCCTGCTCAGCCCGGCGGCGTACGCACTGCTCCCCCAGGTCGGGCGCGAGTGCCTGTCGCAGCTGGCCGCGCCCAACTCGTGGGGCGGTCTCGCGCCGAGCCAGCTCGTCAACCCCGGCGCCAACACGACGGCGATCTACAAGGTGCTCAACGGCGAGAACCCGGCGCTCAAGATCGGCTCACCGGTCATGATTTTGCAAGGTGAAGCCGACACCACGGTGTTCCCGGCTTTCACGAACGAGCTGGACACCGAGCTGATCGCCAAGGGCGACCACGTGACTTACGTCAAGTTCCCGGGCGTGGTCCACGGAAATGTCGTCGCAGCCGGGATCAAGGCAGCCAGCTCCGCCCTCGCGAGCTGGTTCGGGCACTAGCGCGCCGGCGCAGACCCAGCACACCGCACGCCACCGAGCCAGAACTATCGGTGTGCCGCCCGCCACTGAGCCATCTCCGTGAACAGCTCCACTGGGCTCGACAGGGGCCGCGCCGGATCCAACTCGCGGTACGCCGCATCGACGTTAACGGCGATCCGTTCCGGGTCGCCCCAGTCGGCGAAGTCCGAGATGTCGATGTCGGCGGTGGCTTCGGCCGCGCTCATACCGGCGTCGAACCGCTCGCTCGCCGCCCCTCGCACGAACTCGAGGTACCGGCGTACGTCGCGGACACCGGACGCGTCGGTCACCGGGCCATGGCCCGGGACCAGGACCTGAGCGTTCAGCTCGAGGATCCGGTCGCAGGCGGCGATCCAATTGCTGAGGCTCGCCCAAACGATTGGCGTGCCGTCGATAAACAGCAGGTCGCCGGTGAACACGGTCTCGGCGTTGGGCACGTGGACGATCGTGTCACCACCGGTGTGTGCGGGCCCGAGCTCGAGGAAGCTGATCTCGCGGTCACCGATCCGCAGGTCGAGCCGGCCCGCAAAGGTCTGCGACGGAGGACGGAAGGTAATGCCCTCGAAGTCGAACGGTCCGAAGGCATGCTGAACGAACTCGGCCACCTCCGCGGGCATCCCCTGAGCCGATTTCAGCGACTGCATCCGCGCCGGTGAGAGCTCCTCCATCTCCGCGGCGGTGGCGGCCGAGGCGTAGATCTCGGCCGCGGACGGGAGCAGTTCGTTACCGAAGCAGTGGTCCGGGTTCGAGTGCGTGTTCAGCGCGGCGTCAAGCGGGTTTCGCTCGAGCACCGGCGCCATCGCGTCCAGCATCTCTCTGGTCAGGTGCAAGTCGTAGAGCGTGTCGACCAGCAGCGCGGTGCCCTCGGCCGTAATCAATCCGGCGTTACTCCAGCCCCATCCGCCGTCGGGCTGCAGGTACGCGAACAGGCCGTCTCCCAGTTCATGCAGTCCCTTCTCGTACGCGACCTTCACCAGAGGCAACCCTATCCGCGGCTGCCGGACCAGCGGGTAGTGCGGCTAGCGACCCACGCGTCCGCGTCAAACGGTCTCAAACGCGATGGTCGCTTAAGCGGCGAAGCCTCCGAATCCTCGGAGGCCTCGATTTCCAGCTGATCCTTGATAGCGGGGGCGGGATTCGAACCCGCGACCTTCGGGTTATGAGCCCGACGAGCTACCAGACTGCTCCACCCCGCGGCGGACACCTATTGATAGCAAACCGGCGGTGGACTACTCAAGGGCAAGGCGATCCGAGCGGCGGCGGGGCACGGCACCAACAGCACGCGCCGAGAATTGGCACAGAGTTGGCACGTCTGTGTCTTGTTCCGTTACAGGGGTCTGGCTCATGCTGCGGGAGGTGGCAACGCTCGCGAAGAAGATCGAGGTTGAGACGAAGGCTCGCGCGATGCTCGAGGCAGAAGGGACCCCGCAGCCCGACCGCGTCGAGTACGGGTTCGGCTGTATCCGATTCTTCTGGACGGACCCGAAGGTCTGTCTCGTGATCGACATCGACGACTACAGCGAGATCGACCAGGAGCTGGGAATCGAGCCGCACTGAGATCCTGCCGGGCGCGGCCGCCAGACGCGCTTAGATCCCGCCCGGCGTGCCCGCCAGAATGCCGGTGATGCGCGTGAGCCTCTCGAGCGCCGTGTACGGCACGATCGCGGTCGGCGCGCTGCTGGCGGCCGAAACGGCGCAGAGCGAGAACTACGCCGAGACGATTGGCGCCCTCGCCCTGACGATCGTCCTCTACTGGATCGCACACGCTTACGCCTCGAGCGCGACCGGCCGGCTGCGCGAACAGGAGCACCTGACTGCGAAGGGCTTCGCGAAGGCGATGGTCGAGCAGGCGCCGATTCTCGCCGGAGCTCTGGCACCGCTGGTGATGTTGGTGATCTTCGCCATCGCCGGCGCCTCGCTCGGGGACGCCATCACCGCGGGCATCTGGACGGCGGCCGCGACGATCGTGGCAATCGAGGTCGCCGCGGCGGTGCGGGCCGGCGCGGAGGGATTCGAGCTAGTGGCTCAGATCGCCATCGGCGCGGTACTCGGGTTGCTCGTGATCGCGCTCAAGCTGATCCTGCATTAGCCGCCGCATACTCATCGCGCCGCCGGAGCCAGAGCGGCTCGCCCGGGCGCTCCTGGCGGCCGCGCGGAGTTCGGTCGAGGAGGCCGTAGTACGCCATTGCGACCTCGAGCCCGCGAGCGGTGCTCACATACGTGCGGTACACCGTCCCGTCGTCGAGTGCGTAGACGCTGAGCCCGGGGCCTTCCGTCACATAGCCTCCGGGGTCGGTCCCGCACATCTCCGCGTTCTGCTCAACCGTGGGCGGGAGCGGACCCGCGAGAAACGGCTCGAGCTCTTCCGCGGTGTTGAGGAAGCCGATGTCGCGGTTGAACTCGCTGCCGGTCGACACCCACTCGATCGGCCAACCCAGCCGATCCCGGAAAGCCAGGAGGTCGGCGATCGGCGCGCGGGAGGCGAGGATCAGCGTGGCGTCGCGGGCCCTCAGGTGAACGGCCTGAGGAGCCAGCGTGTCCGCGATCGAGGAGCACACCGGACAGCCGGCACTCCACCCCGGCCCGAACATGAAGTGGTAGACCATCAGCTGAGAGCGCCCATCGAAAAGCTCGGCGAGGGTCTTCTGCCCCTCGGCGGTGTCGAAGTGGTACTCCTTTTCCACGCGCACCCACGGCAGCTCGCGGCGCTTGCGAGCCAGCTCATCGCCGCGGCGGGTGAGCTCCTTCTCTTCCTCGAGCAGCTTGCCCCGTTCTTGGTTCCACTCTGCTTGGGTGCCGGTCCTGTGGTCGGTCATGGCCGTCCTCTTCTGTTGAGCGCGCGCGGTTAGTTAGCGGATTGGCTAACTATACGCTGCGCGTCGCTTCAGCGGCGCCTAGGCCGGTACCGCCCCACGTGCCCGCGGCGCTCGCAGAGGAAGCCTTCATCCTCGGGGAAGATGCTCTCAGCGATCGCTTTGAGCGCGTCGTGGAGGATCGTGGCGGCGGTTGCGATGTCGATCGCTGCGTGGCGGGCGCCAAGCTCGGTGAGGGAGTCGCAGATGGCCATGTGGACGTTGTTGTGGACGGCGTTCTGATCGAGTGGTGCGAGCTCGGAGAAGTCGCCCCCGCTGAACTCGCTGATGAGGAAGCTGACGATCGCGGCGGTGCCGAGCATGTGGCCGGCGAGCGCGGCGAGGGTGTCACGGTCGGGGTCGTAGGCGGGATAGCTCATGTACCTCAGAGCCGCCAGGGGCCGAAATTCTCCCCCCAGGGAGAGCGAAATCCCCCCGGAGAGAGCTACCGCCGCGAAATCTCCCCGGAGAGAGCTACCCGCCGGCGGCCATCCGCCGGTACCGCGCCACGGCGAGCGGCGCGAACACGATCATGATTCCGATCGACCACGCGATCGCCCCCCACACATTGTTTCCGGCCCGCTCGGTACCGGTCCACAGGAACCGCATCGCGTCGACGGTGATCGTGAACGGGTTGACCTGCGCGAAGTCCCGCAACGCGGTCGGCATGGATGAGACGGGCACGAACGCCGAGGAGATGAAGGTCAGCGGGAACACGGCGATGAACCCGACCGAGTTGGCGGACTCGGGGCTCGAGACGAGCAGCCCGACCCACGCGAAGACCCACGAGAACGCATAGCCGAACAGCAGCAGCACGACCACGCCGACGACGACGTGGACCACGCTGGTGTGGAACGAGAAACCAATGATCAGACCCGTCACCACCAAGACGACGATCGAAAGCAGGTTGGTGACGATGTCGGCCAAGGTGCGGCCGGCGAGGACCGCAGCACGGGCCATCGGCAGGGAGCGGAAGCGGTCGACGAGCCCCTTGTGGACGTCCTCGTTCAACCCCAGGGCCGTGACGAAGCCGCCGAACGCGATGTTCTGGACCACGATCCCGGGAATCAGGAAGTCGGCGTAGTTGCCGCGCGGCACGTGGATCGCACCGCCGAACACGTAGCGGAACAAGAGCACGAACATGATCGGCTGGACGGTGAACGCGAGCAGCAGCTCTGGCGCGCGCGGCAGCCGGATCAGGTTGCGCTCGGCGATCACGAGCGTGTCGGTGACCAGCCGCCTCACGCGACCACCGCAGGTTCGCCCTCGGCATCCTCCGAGGCAGCCGGCTCCTCGGCGACGTGGCCGGTCAAGGCCAGAAAAACGTCATCGAGTGTCGGGCGGCGCAGAGCCAGGTCGTCGACCCCCACTCCCGCGTCGCTCAACCGCCGGACCGCCTCGACGATCGTCCCGCTTCGCTGCTTCACGCTCAAACTGACGACCCCGCGCTCGAAGACCGGCCGTTCGTCGGACATCGGCTCCAAAGCCCGGATGGCGAGCTCGCGGTCGGCGTCCGACTCGAGCGTGACCTCCAGCCGCTCACCCCCCACCCGGTCCTTCAGCTCGTCGGACGTCCCCTCGGCGATCACCCGCCCGTGGTCGATCACGGCGATCACGTCGGCGAGCCGGTCGGCCTCGTCGAGGTACTGGGTCGTCAGGAGCACGGTGGTGCCCGCTCCGACGAGACCCTCGATCACCTCCCAGAGTGACAGCCGCGAGCGTGGATCGAGCCCGGTCGTCGGCTCGTCGAGGAACAGCACTGGCGGCCGCGCGACGAGCGCCGCGCCCAAGTCCAATCGGCGGCGCATGCCGCCCGAATAGGTCTTGACGACCCGCCGGGACGCGTCGACCAGATCGAACTGCTCGAGCAGCTCCATGCCGCGCGTGCGGGCTTCCCCACGCCCCATCCCGTAGAGCCGGCCGACCATGGTCAGGTTCTCGAGCCCGGTGAGATTCTCGTCGACCGCCGCGTACTGCCCGGCCAGCCCGATCCGCTCGCGCAGCGCGGTGGCCTCGCGCACGACATCCAATCCCACGACCTGCGCGTGGCCACCGTCGGGTTTGAGCAGCGTGGTGAGGATCCGGACGAGCGTCGTCTTGCCCGCGCCGTTGGGACCGAGCAGGCCGAGGACACGGCCCGAGGGAACCACGAGATCGACGCCGCACAGGGCGCGAACCTCGCCGAACGCCTTCTCGATCCCTTCTACCTTGATTGCCGGTTCGCTCCCCGCCGATGAGCTCACGGAGGCTCACCATAGGGCACTACGACGGCGGCCCGCGGTGCAGCACGACATTGCGGTCAAGCCTTGTCCCTATGAACCCCTTCGAACGGCCTCCCTGCGCGTCGATGTATGAAAGCTCGCGCGAAATTTGGCCCAAACGGCCGGGGAAGACGTGGTCGAGCATCCAGGTCTGGATCGCGACGGCGCCACCGGAAGTGGCGACGAACCGGAGTGCGCGCGCCTGCTGCGGGTAGTCGATCAGCGACGCGGTACTGATCTCCCAGTAGCCGCCCGCCGCACTCGCCCGGGGCGTGATCAGGTTGCGGTGGGTGTGGCCGGACAGGGTCGCGATCACCTGCGGCGATCGATCGAGCAGCGCCAGCAGCGCAGCCCCACCCTCGGACGAGATGAGCGGCTGATGTGAGACGACAACGACCCAGCGATCGCCAGCCGCGGCGAGAGCAGCGGCGAGCCAAGCGGGATGCCCGGGGCGGACCAGGCCACCCGATCCGCCGGCGCGGCGGACGAGGTCGAGCACGATCAGGCGGACGTGGGGCCCGACGTCAGTTGTGTAGTCGAGAGTGGCGGCCGTGCCGGGGACGCGGCCAGCGGCGCGCAAGCGCGCCACCACCTCGGCAAACGACAGCTCGCGCCGTCCCGGATCCGACGGCACCGCCACCGTAGGCCCGGAAAGGGCCTGTCTGTAGTAACCGGTCGACCAGCACCGGCTGGGGCGGGCCGTCGGGCGAGGCGCCCGGGCTGGTCGTGAGACGCGTCCCCGGCGGAGGAGCCACCCCCGAGGGCAGATCCCACAATGCCCGGTCGCCCACGGCGAGCGACTCGGTCAGCCCGGTCGGCACGAGCTCGCCGGCGACGAGCGCATCGTGGTCGCCCAGCACCGGAGCCCACGGTGCGCCGAGACCGCCACCCACAAACGGGCGGACCGCGCGCCGCAGGAGCCCCGGGTGCTGTGGCGCGTCCACGTCGGGCCGGTAGTAGAACGGATCGGGGTCGGACGCCACTTGGACGCCGTAGTACCCGCGCGGCCCGCTGCCGGGCCGCACGCCCCCGCCCCGCAGCACGGACAGCGCCTGCGCCAGCTCGTTGCTCTGATCGTTGTCGATCAGGTCGCCCCCCTGGATCACGAGCTGCGGGCGGAGCGCGCGGACAGCGGCGCACGCGCCGGCCAGCACCTGCACGGTAAGCGCCTCCTGCGGCCGGAAGGTGGATTCGAACGGCTCCCCGAGGCGGTCGAGGAACGTCACGCGCGCCGGCGAGGAAGCGTCAAGCACGTGCGCGTCCGTGACGTGGGCGATCGTCCCGAGCACGTCGACGGCCGCCGCGCGCGGACCCAGGTCGACCCGAGAGACGAACGGCTCGCCGGGCCCAACCCGGAGCTGCGGCGTCGCCGATCGGGTCGCGCCAGGTCGAAACCAGGGTCGATCCGGACGCCGCCGAAAGCGGCCCGGCGGTCCCGCATCCGGCCAGGAGGGCTGCGGCGGCCCCGCCGGCGCCCGCGAGTGCCTCACGCCGGGTAACCCGCCCGCGCGAGCTCACGACGCCAGCCCCGCCACCACCGGCTCGCGGACCGCCTGGCGCGCCACCCACGCGACCGCGACCGACGCCGCGACCGCCAACCCCGCCAACACAAACAGCACGTCGAGCAACGTCGCGCTCAGCGGCAGCGTCGCGTAGCTCTCGGCGAGCCGCGTCAAGGCGGGCCCGAACACGAACCGCTCGAGCACCACGCCGACGATCGCCGCCGGTACCACCAGCGCGAGCGCCGAGCCGAGCAGCAGCCGCCCCACTGCGCCCGCGCCGGCGCCGCAGGCGCGCAGCACCGCGACCGTGCGACGGCGCTCGAGGACAGTCAGCGCGCAGGCCTGGATCAGGGCATACAGGCACACGAGCCCGTCGACGATCGCGACCGCCCGCAGAAGCGTCCTCAGCACGTCCACCAACGGCGCTCCTCGAGCGGTCGCGCCGGAGGCGAGCACCGGCGGCGCACCGATCCGGTCCATCGCGTCGATCACACTGCTCGGGTTCGCACCCGGTGTCAGCCGCACGGCGAGCAGCGAGGGGAGGCTCGGGTCCACCCGCAGCACCGCGTTGGCGGGGATGTAGGCGACGCGGCCGTCGTGCGCCAGGGAGCTGACGATTCCGGACACCCGCAGTCGCAGCTCGATCCCGGACGGCAACGCCAGGGCCAGGGTCGACCCGACGCCGAGGCCGAGCGCCTGCGCGAGCCCGAGACCCACCTCGGCCTGACGCAACCCCCGGTAGCGCGAGCCGGTCACCAGGGGCGGCGCCTCGAACTCGGTGTGGTCGCCCGGGAACGCGATCACGTCGATCGTCTCGTCGAGCGCGAACGAGTCGGCCGCCTCGAGCTCGTAGCGGGGGGCCGCGGCGGCGACGCCGGGGAGCTGGGAGACGCGCTTCGCCAGCGACGGTGGCGCGCTGGCCACGAGCTGGTAGCGCTTGCCGAGCGCGCTCGGGTCGGTCTCGAGCGCCGACAGCGCGGAGGCGAGGGCCAGCACGAGCAACACGAACCCGGCCGACAGCCCGAGCGTGATCGCTGTCGCGACGAGACGGACGCGGCGCGCCCCAACCAGACGCGCGCCCAGGGAAACCAATCCGGTGGTCGGTAGGCGGTGGCCCCGCGGCGCAGCGACGTCGCCGCCACGGAGCAGCCTCACGACCGGGCCACCGCCGGCCCGCCACGCCGGCCACGCGGCTCCCAGGGCCGGCACCAGCGCGCCGACCGCCCAGGCTCCGCACAACGGCGCGACCAGGGCAAACCCAGCGGCCGGCTCGTTCAGCAACTCGAGCAGCCGCGAGGCCGCGCCGTAGGTCGCGAGCGTCGCCCCCAACACCCCGACCGCCGCCGCGGGTACCGCCACCAGCAGGCCCTCGACCAAGACGGCCAGGGTGACGAGACCGCGTGTCTCCCCCACCGCCCGGCGCACGCCGATCGCCCCGAGCCGCCGCTGGACCTCCGCGCGCGCTGAGGCGCCGAGCATCACGCCCGCAGTCACGAGCGCGATCACCGACAACGCGATGAGCAGGTCGATCACGATCCCGGCCGCCTGGTCGAGCAGCACGCGGACGCCGGAGCGAGTCGCAAACGAGATCGAGTGCAGGCCGAAGCTGGTCGCGCGCGCCTGGACGAGCACCTCGTTGGCCAACGCGGGGTTCCGTAGCCAGATCTCCACCAGATTCACCTGCGGGTCGCGCTCGACGCCGAACCGCGCGTCCAGCGCGCGACGTGAGATGTAGAACCGCGGTTGCGCCAGCGGGTAGCCGACGTTGTCGGGCGCCTCGACGAGTCCAGCGACGCGCAGCGGCCCCAAGTCCCGAACGTAGAACGTGTCCCCAATCCGAATTCCCCACGAATCCGCGAACGCCCGCTCGAGGAGCACAGACGGACCGGTGCCGGCCAGGTTTCGCCCCGCGACGACGGCGTAGCCCTGGCCGGGTCCCGGGCGGTCCAGAACCTCGGCCACGGCGTGGTCGTCGTGGCGGCCGTGAAATCCGATCTCGGCGCCCCTGAATTCGAACCGCAGGGCAAACCGGGCAACGTCGGGCAGCGCGCGAATCCGAACGGCGACATCCGCGGCCGCTTTGTTGTTCAGACGGACAATGATGTCGGGCAGCGATGCGGCGCTGGCGGCGCGGTCGAACCCGGTGCCGAGACCGTAGGAGACGACCACCGCGGCGGACAGCATCGCGGCGGCGAGCGCGATCCCGAGTGCCGTGAGGACAAGCCGGCGCCGTCGCGCGCGCAGAGCGAGCCGAGCCTCGGCGAGCGCGGCGCGCCACAAGCTCACCGTGCGGCCACCCCCGAAGACAACACGCCGTCGCTCAACTGCAACACGCGGTCGGCGATCGCCGCCGCGTCGGGCTCGTGGGTGACGATCACGACCGCCCGGCCTGGCAGCGACCGGAGCAACTCCAAGACCCCAGCGCCGCTGACCGCGTCGAGGCTTCCCGTCGGCTCGTCGGCCAGCACGAGCTCGGGATCGTTGACCAGCGCCCGGGCGATCGCGAACCGTTGCTGCTCGCCGCCGGAGAGCTCGCGCGGCAGATGCGAGGCCACGTCGCGCAGGCCGAGCTCCTCGATCAGCGCGGCGGCACGCGCGGAGCCGCCGGCGGGCGCGCCCGGCAACCGCGTCGGCAGCAGCACGTTCTCGTACCCGCTGAGCTCCTCGATCAGCTGGAACTGCTGGAACACGAACCCGATATGCCGCAGCCGCACGAGCGGTAGGCGGCGAACGACGCCGCCGGCGACCCGTTCGCCGGCGACGAGGACCGTCCCTGACTCCGGCGTATCGAGACCGCCCAGAAGATGCAGGAGCGTCGACTTGCCGCTACCCGAGCGGCCGAGCACCGCCACCACCTCGTCGGCGTCGACCGACAAGCTGACGCCGTCGAGCAGCCGGCGCGCGGCACGGCCCGCGCCCACGCTCTTACGGAGGTCGGTGGCTACGAGGACGGGCGCCACGAATTCACCGTAGCGAGGGACCCCGCCACGCGACGCACCTCACCACACCGTGAAGAACAACAGCTCGACGAGGAGCGCCTGGACCCCGAGCGCCGCCAGCAGCCAGCGCAGCCGGGAGGGCGACAGCGTGGACACGGCGCCGGCCGCCGCGACGCAGGCGAGCGGGACGAACGGCAGCCATACCCGCTCGGTCTCAGCTTTGGTCAGCCCGAGCACCGACGCGAACGCCACCACCGTCCACAGCGCGAGCGCCGCGTCGTCGCCGAGCGCCCGCAGCGAGAACCACGCCACCGGCAAGCCGAGCATCACCACCCAGGCCGCCGGCGAACCGAAGACCCAGAACGCGTACGGCCGGATCGCCGCGATTCCGTGCGAGTAGGCGCTTGCCGTGGCGCTCAGCGCGCTGAACGGGTCGTAGCCCCAGAACAGGGCTAGCAGTCCGTTCCACACCACGAGCGCGAGCGCCACGCAAAGACAAAGAGCGGCGGCACGCCCCGGACCGTGCCGCCGCAGCGTGACCACTGCCACCCAGGCCGGGAGTGCAAGCAGGAGCCACGAGAAGAAAGACGCCATCGCGGCCGCGATGCTTCCGGCGATCAGCGCGCGCGCCCGCCAGGGCCCGCCGCGCGCCGTCGGTCCAGCCCGGACGAGTAGGCAGGCGACCACCAACCCGAGCGTGGTGAACGCATAGTCGACCGAGGTAACGCCGAACAGCAGCATGGCCGGGGAGAACGCGGTCAGCATCCCGGCCACCCGACCGCGGCGCTCGTCGCCGAGGACGCACCCCAGGTCGTAGGCCAGCGGCGCTGACAGCGCGCCCACCCCGATGCATAGCGCCGCCAGCGCGGCCGGACTGGAGATCCCGAGCAGATGCAACGCCACGAGCGGGCCAGGTGGGTTGCCCTTCACGTGGGTCGTCGTGTATGGCAGCAGGCCGGCGAAGTGGTGCAGGTAGTAGCCAATCCCGTCGCGAAGCACCGGCAGCGCGATCAGGTACTCGAAACGGCCCTCGACCGAGCCGTGGGGACCGACGGCGAACACTCGCCACCAGCCCCAGGTCCCGATCCGAGCCGCCCCCAGCGCCAACCCGAGCCCCAAGGCGAGCCCGAAGATCGCGACGGAGAAGCCCACGCGGGAGCGCACCCGCTCGACGAGCGGCGCCGCGAGCAAAACCCCGAACCCGAGCGCCAGCCCGGCGAGCAGCGCGAACGGCGCGTCGATCACCGGCTCCCACCGCATCACGAACGGAGGCAGCGGCACGCCGAGCACGCCGCGGGCGCCGGTGGCCTTGATGATCAGACCCACGGCCACGACACCGGCCGCGCCGCCGACCACGACCCATGGCACCAGCCGCCGCCGGGCCGGCAGCCGGGAGGACACCACCGCCGTGACGCTCACGCCCGCCGCACCCAGCGGATCGCGTAGATCACGCCCGAGCCCACGCACAGCGCCGCGCTGATCAGCAGCCAGTTGCGCAGATAACCGTGGAGGTGGTGGCCGGTCGCCTTCGCGTACTGGGTGTCCGCCGGACCGAGGATCAACGGGAAGTACACGAGCAGCAACAGCCCCGAGAGAAGCGCCGGCACACGGACGTGGTTGACCAGCGGGACCCGGAGCCGGGGGAGCCGCAGGTGGAACGACACCCCGACCCGGTCGAGCAGTGAGTAGAGCGGCAGCAGGACGAGGTCGTGGAGCACGGCGGCGCCCGCGAACCAGGCGACGAAGTTGATCCAGGCGCCACCGTCGACGATCTGGGCGAGCGCGTACCCGGCGATCCCGAACGCTCCCAGGTGACCGAGCAGGTGTAAAACCCCCGAACCGTAGGAGCGTCGAAAGGTCATGCCGGCAGCGAGAAGGCGACGGTCCCCACCCACTTGGTGCAGTGCACCCCGGGCTGGGCGGGCAGGATCAGCCGGGCCGGGTAGCCGTGGTCGGCCGACAGCGGAACACCGTTGACGCACAGGGCCAGCAAGGTGCGCTCGTCCCGCATCTGCGTCGCCGACAGGTCGCAGTGGCGGAACGGACCGCTCGGCTGAAACGACTGGACGTGTGCCTGCGAGCCCGCCGGAGCCCCGACGAGCGCCGCCAGATCTGACATCCGCACCCCGGTCCAGGGCTGTGTGGTCGACCACCCCTCGACGCAGGCGATCGGCAGCGAGTATGTGTGCTGGGGCATCGCCATCAGCGCTGAGCGGGTCAACGAGACCGACCTGGCGGGCCCGGCGACGACCAGGCGCCAGCTCGCCACGGCAGTGGCCGTGATCCCCACCGCGGCGGCCGTCCGATTGACCTGGAAGTCGTTCGGGCCGCTTCCGAAAACGCGCCCGCGCGGGGCCAGGAGCGCGAGCTGCCGGAACGGCCCGCCGACCGTCTCGCCGATGTTCATCACGAACAGCGTCAACGGATGCGCCGCCGACGATCGCGAAGAACCCGCGCCGGCTCAAGGTCGGCGCCGCGGGCGACAGCGGGGCCAGCCCACCAGCCACGTACGGCTCGGGCCGGGTGTGGAGAAGATCGTCGCGCAGCGGCGCCAGCCACCCCCGATCCCGAAATGACCGCACGACCACCGGGAGCTTCACGCAGACGTGCAGCACGAACGCGGTGAAGAACACCCAGGCCCCGTAGTAGTGCGCGAGGACGAATCCGAAGTGCCACGGGTAGTAGTTCTGGATGTCGAGGAGCCCGGTGGCGAACTCGAACAGCGCGCCGCCGACGAGCAGCAGCAGCGACAACCGCTCGAGCCCACCCGCGAGATTCCGCACCGCCGGCCACGCGAACAGCCGCGGGATCACCGACCACAGCTTGGCCAGCAGCACTGGGATCGCCACGAGCCCGATCGTGGTGTGCAACCCCTGGCTGAGCGCGTACGACCACGCAGGCGAGCCGACGGGCAGGTGGAGCAGGACGCCGATGTCATGGCTCGGCGCGATCGTGGCGTTGTTGCCGAGCTCGGGGTAGTAGGCATCGTGCGAGATCAGCCCGGTGAACGCGACCACCACGATCAGCGGCCCGAGCACCGTGCCCAGCAACGAGGTCAGCCACGGCCCGCGCAGGGGACTGCGCCAGAACGAGGGCCGGAACGGCCCCGGCGGCGGCTCGACGAGCCGCTCCGCGAGCCGGGCTCGCAACCCCGCTCCGCGCTCGCGGCGCGTCGCGCTCATCGCAGCAGCGCGCCCATGTCCCGCGCCGCCCGCCATGTCCCGACGACGCTGCCGGAGACCTTCGACCGGCCGCCGACACGCGGGCGGTAGGAAACGTCGACCTCGCCCACGCGCCATCCGGAAGCCGCCGCGCGGAGGACCATCTCGAGCGGCCACCCGAACGCGCGGTCGCGCAGGCCGAGCGTGAGCAGCGCCTCGCGGCGCGCCGCCCGCATCGGACCGAGATCCGACACGGCGACGCGGCAGCGGCGCCGCAGCTCGAAACCGAGGGCGCGGTTCGCGAGCCGGGCGTGCCACGGCCAGGCGCCGCCGACCACCGGCACCCGCGCGCCGAGGCACAGGTCCAGCGACCCGTCGAGCACCGGCCCGGTGACCCGCGATAGCTCGGCCGGGTCAAGCGAGCCGTCGCCGTCCATGAAGCAGACGACCGAGGACGAGGCGGCGACCAAGCCCGCATAGCAAGCGGATCCGAACCCGCGACGGGGCTCGAGAACCACCCGTGCGCCCAGCTTCGCCGCCACCGAACCCGAGCCGTCGACCGATCCGTTGTCGACCACCAGCGGCGAGAAACCCTCCGGAAAAGCGGCCAAAACGTGCGGCAGCGCGTCGGCCTCGTCGAGCACCGGGAGGATCACCTCGATCACCTGACACAGGCTGCACCAGTTCGGATTACGAAAGTCGAACGGTGCGCTTACGAGTCCCGAAACAACGCCGCCGGCGCCTGCGCAAAGCGGCAACCGGCGGTTACGGTGGCCGCCATGCGGATCCTTGTGACGGGCGGCGGCGGCTTCATCGGCTCACACATCGTCGACGCGCTGCTGGCCGACGGTCACGACGTGCGCGTGCTCGATTCAGCTCCGGCGCACATCAACCAAGACGCCGAATTGATCCGCCAAGACGTGACCGATCCGGCCGTCACCGCGCAGGCGATCAGCGACGTCGACGCGGTCTGCCACCAAGCCGCGATGGTGGGGCTCGGACTCGACATCGCCGACATCGCCGACTACGTGCGCAACAACGATCTCGGCACCGCAGTGCTGCTGAGGGCACTGGCGCAGGCCGGGTTCAGCGGACGGCTGGTACTGGCGAGCAGCATGGTCGTGTACGGAGAAGGGCGCTACAGGTGCCCCGCGCACGGCGTCGCCGCGAGCCCACCGCCGCGGCGCCCGACCGACCTCGATGCCGGCCGGTTCGACCCTCTGTGTCCGGTCTGCGCAGCGCCCCTGGCGCCCGAGCGCGTGACCGAGGACGCGCCGCTTGACCCGCGCAACGTGTACGCCGCCACCAAGCTCCAGCAGGAGCACCTGTGCTTTGCCTTCGCCCGCGAGACCGGAGTGCCCGTGACCGCGCTGCGCTACCACAACGTGTACGGCCCGCGGATGCCGCGGAACACGCCGTACGCCGGGGTCGCGTCGATCTTCGCCTCCGCCCTGGCGGCCGGCCGCTCGCCGAGGGTGTACGAGGACGGCAACCAGTTGCGCGACTTCGTCCACGTCCGCGACGTCGCCCGCGCGAACGTGATCGCCCTGACCCGCCAGGACGCCAAGCCCGGCGCGTTCAACGTCGCCAGCGGCCACCCGCGCACGGTCCACGACCTGGCGCGAACACTCGCAGCGGCGCACGGGCCGCAGGCGCCGCAGCCGGTCGTCACGGGCCAGTACCGGCTCGGAGACGTCCGCCACGTGTTCGCAAGCCCCGACCGCGCGACTGACGAGCTCGGCTTCACGGCGCAGGAGCCGTTCGCGCCCCTGCTCGCACACGCGGCATGAGCGCCCCGGCGATCATCGTCATCGCCAAGGAGCCCCTGCCGGGCCGGGCCAAGACGCGGCTGTGCCCGCCGTGCACGCCCGATCGGGCGGCGGGCCTCGCGGCCGCGGCACTCACCGACACGCTCGACGCCGTCGCGCGCACGCGAGCAACCCGGAAGCTGCTCGTTTTCGACGGCGATCCCACCGCTTGGCAAAGACCCGGGTTCGAGGTCATCGCGCAGCGTGGCGGCGGGCTCGCCGAGCGACTGGCGGCTGCCTTCGACGACGTCGGCACTCCAGCGCTGCTGGTCGGGATGGACACACCCCAGCTATCCGCCGCGATGCTCGAGCGGGCCACCCACGCCCTGTCCGGAGCCGACACCGTGCTCGGCCGCGCGCTTGACGGCGGCTACTGGTGCATCGGGCTCAACCGCGCCGACCGTGACGTCTTCCGCGGCATACCGATGAGTGAGGCGACGACCTACCGGGCGCAGCGGGCGCGTCTGCGGCGGCTCGGATTGACCATCGCTGAGCAGCCGCCGCTGCGCGACATCGACACGATCGCGGACGCCCGCGCGGTGGCGCACGAGGCACCGCACACGGCGTTCGCCAGGGCGCTCGCAGCGTGATCGCCTCACCGCTCCGTCTCTATGGCGAAGGACTCGAGCGCGGGCCACGAGCTCACACTCCGGCTCAGCGATGGAACCACGGTACCGCTGGCGGTGGCGCGGTGGCTTGGACCACCCGATGACTGCGACCTGCGGCTCCTGGCCACCGTGCAGGGACCGGTGCTGGACGTCGGCTGCGGACCCGGCCGCCACCTCCACGCGCTGGCCAGGCGTGGCGTGTTCGCGCTCGGCGTCGACCTCTCGCCGATCGCGGTCAGTCTCGCCCGCGACCGCGGCGCCAATGCGATCGTGGGCTCGATCTTCGATGACGTGCCCGGAGCCGGGACGTGGCGGACCGCGCTGCTGCTCGACGGGAACATCGGTATCGGTGGCGACCCAATCCGCCTGCTGGGTCGCCTGCGGACACTGGTTGCGGACGACGCCGAGGTGCTGGTCGAGCTCGACTCCCCGGATGCCCCGTCGGCGAGGATCCGGGCCCGGCTCGAGCGAGGCGATCAGGCGAGCGCGTGGTTCAGCTGGGCGCGGGTCGCGCCGGGTGACATCGGCTGGCTGGCCCGCGCGGCCGGGTTCGAGCGCAGCGGGGTGTGGCGGCGCGCGGACCGGTGGTTCGTGCGCTTACAGGTGGCCCAGTAGCCACTCGTGGACAGCCGGGACCCGGTTGGCCAGCAGCGTCAGATGGCCTTCGTCGTCGTCGATCCATGCCTCCGCGCCTGGGATCGTCGCCGCCAACCAGCGACCGTGATCCACCGGGACGAACATGTCCTGCACTCCGTGGACGACGAGGGTCGGAACCGAGATCTCGCTCACCTCGAAGCCGAACGGCCATAGGAAGGCGAAGTCGTCGTCGACCCAGCCGGCCGTTCCCTCGACAAATGCCTGCTGCAGGCAGGCCGACCAGTACTCGCCGATCGCACCGTCGAGCACCTCTCGGTCGACTGGGCTGACCAGTGTCGCGATCGACTCGACGAGCTGATCGGGACGGGCGGCGGCCATCTCGGCACCCGTCCGCTCAGCCACCGGCTCGACGTAATCGCGACCCGCCATCGTCAACCCGAACTCGGCGATGTTCTCCGCTCCCATCCCGCGGAAGTAGTTGAGCCCGGGCGCGTCAAACGGCGCGACACCGCCGAGCGAAGCGGCCGCCGCCACACGGTCGCCGAGGAGCGCCGCGCAGGCCAGCGCATGGGGCCCACCGCCGGAGATCCCCCAGGTCACGAACCGCTCCACGCCGAGCGCATCCATGATCGCGGCGGAATCGCGGGCGGCGTCGGCCACGGTCCGGTCGCGCGCCGGGGTCGAGGCCCCGTAACCCGGTCGATCGTAGGAAACCAGCCGAACGCCGCGCCGGCCAACGTCGTCGATCCACGGGCCGAAGGGCAGCCCCGTGGCCGGCGAGCCATGGTGGTAGAGGATCGCGGGGCCGTCCGCAGCGCCCTCCACATGCACCGTCAGCGATCGGTCGCCAACCGAAATCTCGCGCGTCGCCATCGCCCCCTAACCCTATATGTAGGATCGCCACAGTGAGTGAGCCGACAGTCGCCGAGGTCGTCGGCCATACGATCGCCGCCCAGGGCGTGACCGACGCGTTCGGGGTGCTCGGCAGCGGCAACCTGATCGTGACCAACGCGCTGTGTGCCGGCGGGGCCGCTTTCCACCATGCTCGCCACGAGGGGCCGGCGACGTGCATGGCCGACGGGTACGCGCGCGTGACCGATCGCGTCGGCGTGGTCAGCGTCCACCAGGGACCAGGCCTCACCAACACGACTGACCAGTCTCGCGGAGGCGGCGAAGTCGCGCACCCCGCTCCTCGTCCTGGCCGGCGAGACGCCGGCGGCGGCGCTGACCAGCAACTTCCGGATCGACCAGCACGACCTCGTCGAGTCGGTGGGGGCAATCGCCGACCGGGTCCACAGCTCGAAGACCGCCGCCGACGACGCCCAGCGGGCATACCACCGCGCGCGAATCGAGCGCCGGCCGGTCGTACTGATGCTGCCAATCGACATCCAGCCCCAGACGGCACTGGCCACCGAGCCGTCAGCGACCCCAGGCCCGCGTCTGGAGTCGCCCGTGCCGGCACCGGCGGTGATCGATGAAGCAGCACGCCTCCTGAGCCAGGCCCAGCGGCCCGCGATCATCGCCGGCCGCGGCGCGGTGATCGCCGGCGCCGGCCCGAAGCTCGAGCAACTCGGGCAGAAGATCGGCGCGATCCTCGCCACCTCCGCGCCGGCCAACGGTCTGTTCGCCGGTCTCCCCTACGCGCTGGGCATCAGCGGCGGCTTCGCCTCCCCGTTCGCCGCAGCAGCTGCTCCCGCAGGCCGACACGGTGCTCGTGGTCGGCGCGTCGGTGAACCACTGGACGACGAAGCACGGCGCGATGATCAACCAAGACGCGACCGTGATCCAAGTCGATCTCGACCCGCGCGCGATCGCCAGAAATCGCCCAGTGACGATGGGCGTCATCGGCGACGCGCAGGCCTGCGCCACGGCGTTGACCGAGGTCGCGACCGCCCACACGGGGTTTCGCACCGAGGCGCTGGCGGAGCAGATCGCGCAGAACCGCTGGCCAGACACCCCGTACGAGGACACGTCAACCGACACCCACATCGACCCACGAACCCTGACCATCGCGCTCAACGACAAGCTCCCGCCGGACAAGCAGGTCGCCGTCGACTCCGGCCACTTCCTCGGCTGGCCGGCGATGTACCTCGACGTCCCCGACGCGCACGCCTGGGTGTTCCCCAACGGCTTTCAGTCGGTCGGGCTGGGCCTCGGCAACGCGATCGGCGCCGCGATCGCCAACCCGCGGACCGAACGACCGTCGCCGCGATCGGCGACGGCGGTGCCTTCATGGCGCTGGCCGAGCTCGAGACGGCGGCTCGCCTCGGACTCAACAACCTGCTCGTGCTGATCTACGACGACGCCGCCTACGGCGCCGAGGTCCACCACTTCGCGCCGATGGGACACGATGTCGAACGCGTCCGGTTCGCCGACGCCGATCTGGCGGCAATTGCGCGCGCCGCCGGATGCGAGGGGCATACGATCCGCACCACGGACGACCTCAACACCGTCGATGCGTGGGACCGCAGCAAGCCCCTCGTGCTCGACGCCAAGGTGAACCCGACGATCGTCGCGGAGTGGCTCGAGGAAGCGTTCCGCGCCGGCTAACCCCACCGAAGGAGACAACGCGCCTATGACCCTCGCCGACTACGAGATCGTCGACCTCACCCAGCCGCTGAGCGAGTCGACGCCGGTGATCAAGCTGCCGCCGCCGTTCGCCAACACGCCCGGTCTCAGCCGCGAGGAGATCAGCCACTACAACGATGCCGGACCCGCTTGGGCCTGGTACACGCTGACGCATCGGCGAGCACGTCGGCACCCATCTTGACGCCCCGATCCACTGGGTCACCGGCCAGGACGGCAACGACGTCTCGAGCATCTCCCCCACCCAGCTGGTCGGGCCTGCCTGCGTGGTCGACAAGACCAATGAGACGGATGCAGGACAACGGCTACCTGCTGACCAAAGACGACCTCGAGACCTGGGAACAAGAGAACGGCCCCTTCCCCGACCGCGCCTGGGTCCTGTTCAGGACGGGCTGGCAGTCGCGCGCGCAGGACGAGGCCACGTTCCTGAACGTGCAGGGCGAGGGCCCCGTCACGCCGGGGCCCGACGTCGAGGCGTCCAAATGGCTCGCCAGCCACGGGAACATCTCCGGCTTCGGCACCGAGACGGTCGGGATCGACGCCGGCGCCGCGGGCGGCTTCGATCCGCCGTTCCCGCTGCACAACCTGCTGCTCGGCGCCGGGCGGCTCGGGCTGACGCAGCTGGCCAACCTGGACAAGCTTCCGATCACCGGCGCGACGCTAGTCGTGTCGCCGCTGAAACTCGTGGGTGGGACGGGGAGCCCGAGCCGCGTATTCGCGTTCGTTCCGCGCTAACCCCGGCGCGGAATCGGGTGCGTGGCGGGCACGTGTTGCCACGCACCCGCCCACCACACCCGGTCAGTCCCGGTCCCGATTCCGGTCCCGGTTTATCCGGTCCCACCCGGTCCCGCCGGTCCACGCCCCCTCTTACGGCGCCTGGCGCATTCGCGCCGCGGGCGACGTCAAGCTCTCACCAGCCGTAAAGCAGCGCCTGGTGCGGATCGTCGGGGTCGTACTTGACGGTCACCACGCCACCCACCGCAAGCCCCTCGAGCTGCGACGGAATAAAGCTCTGCTTGACGGTCGCGTCATACGGCGCGCTGTCGCTCGGGGCGATCGTGACGTCGACCTCGGTCGGCTGGCCGCCGCGAATCGCCGTGATCTTGCCGGGCGCCTCGACGCCTGAGGCCTTCAGCTTCTGCGCGAGGTCCCTGGCCGCCATCTGATCGCTCATGTTGCCCGGCGCCATCGAGCCCATCATGCCCTTCATCCCGCCGGCGTTCGACATCGCCTCAGACGCCTGCTGCTGCGCCGCCTTCATCCGATCCATCAACCCCATCTTCTCTCCTCAGCGTCGCCTACCTAACGCCACGGCACGCTACGACGGCAGCCTTGAATTGTCAGTACCGCTCGACTCTCGCTTCAGTCTCACGTGGCCCGGTGACCGCTTCGAAGTGGCGCTGAGACGCCGGGGCGAGTCGCTCATAGAGCACCTGAAACGTGCGCACCGCCTTCGCGCGCGCGTGTGAAACGAACGCCACGCCGTCCGGGAGCTCGGGATCGAGCGACGGGAAGCCGCGGAACAGGTGCATCAGCCGGGTCCGCACGAGGAACGCCTCGCGGTCGTCGAGCCGCACGCCGCGCCGCCGGTAAGCCGAGAACTCCGTGTCGAACGCCTCGTAGCGCGCCGCGAGCCCGCTCAGATCCCACGCGCGGTCGACCATCGCCTCGAGTCCCTCACCGAAGCCGAGCCGCGCCACGAACACGACCGCCGCCTCGGCCACCCCGAGCTCCGAGAGCAGCGCGCCGACCTCGGCCGAATGGTCGTGGGGCGACACCCACACGCTGTCCTGCATCGACCCGAACCCCAAAAACCGCAGCCGCCGCGCCAGCCGCGCCCGTTCGAGCCGCCGCTGCTCGGGGATCTGGTGCCAGAGCACGGTCCACCCGTCCGAGCCCGACCGGCGCATCCCGCCCAGCTCACCGAGCGAGAAGATCCTCCCGTCACCCTCGGCGAGCAGCCGCTCGCACCGCGCGGTCAACCGGTAGTGGACGAGCCGCCCGGACCGCTCGCGCACCAACAGCCCTCGGCGCACGAGCCGCGTCAGCGCCACTCGCGCCGCGCCCTCGCTGAACCCGAACTCCCCGAGCAGCTCGACCAGGCCGCCCGACCAGACGCGCGCCCCGTACGGCCGCACGTAGGTCCCCAGCAGCGTGATCACCAGGTCCTGCGGCTGCGGCGAGCCGAGCGCGGTCACGGACGCGGCTCGGGCACCACCAGCAGATCCTCGCGCGCGGGGGTGAACTCCCGTTCGAGCTCCTTGCGAACCGTGTCCCGTCCCGCCGGCGGCCGGCGCGACCCGGGCTGGTACTGGATCGGCCACTGCACCGCCCCGTAGTCCTGCTCGGCGGCAGCGTGCAGCGTCCAGGCCGGGTCGTAAAGGTGCGGCCGGCCGACCGCGCACAAATCGGCCCGGCCCGAGAGGATGATCGTGTTGACGTCGTCGTACGAGGCGATGGCTCCGACCGCGATCGTGGGGATCTCCACCTCGTTGCGGATCCGGTCGGCGAACGGCGTCTGGTAGCTGCGCCCGAAGGCCGGGCGCTCGAGCGGCGACACCTGGCCCGAGGAGACATCGACGATGTCGCAGCCGTGCGAGAGCAGCATCTCGCGCGAACGCCACGGCGTCATCGGCGGAGAAGCCGCCGTCGACCCAATCCGTGGCGGAGATCCGGACGCTCATCGGGCGGTCCGCCGGCCACGCCTCACGACACGCGTCGAATACCTGCAAAGGGAACCGGGCCCGCCCAGCCAACGAGCCGCCAAAGCCATCGCTGCGCGCGTTCGACAGCGGCGAGAGGAAGGACGAGAGCAGGTAGCCGTGCGCGCAGTGCAGCTCGAGCAGGTCAAAGCCGGCCTCCACCGCGCCGCCGACCGCGGAGACGAACTGCCCAAGGACGAGGTCCATCTCGGCCGGCCCCATCTCCCGCGGGATCTGGTTGCGCGGACCGTAGGGCAGCGGTGAGGGCCCGATCACCTCCCACCCGCCGTGCTCGAGCGGCTCGTCCATCCCCTCCCACATCAGCTTGGTCGAGCCCTTCCGTCCCGAGTGACCGATCTGCGCGCCGATCGCGCAGCCGGCGGAGCCGTGGACGAAGTCGACGATCCGCTTCCAGGCTGCGACGTGCTCCTGGCAATAGAGCCCCGCGCAGCCGGGCGTGATCCGCCCCTCCGGCGAGACGCAGATCATCTCGGTCATCACCAGCCCGGCGCCCCCAAGCGCGCGCGAGCCGAGATGAACCAGGTGGAAGTCGCCGACTAGCCCGTCGACCGCCGAGTACATGTCCATCGGGGAGACGACGACGCGGTTGGCCAGAGTCAGCCCCCGCAGCGAGAACGGGGTGAACATCGGCGGCCGCGGCGAGCATCCCACCGACTCGGCAAACGACGCATCGACCTCGGCCACGAAATCCGGATCGCGCAACCGCAGGTTGTCGTAGGTCACCCGCCGGGAACGGGTCAGCAGGTTGAACGCGAACCGGGTCCGCTCCTGCTCTACGTATCGCGAGAGCCCCTCGAACCACTCGAGCGAGGCCTGCGCCGCCCGTTGTGTGGACTCGACCACCGGTCGGCGCTCCTGCTCATAGGACGCCAACGCGCTCCACACATCGGCGTCCGGCTCTCGCAAAGACCAGGCCAGCGCCGCGGCGTCCTCCATCGCGAGTTTGGTGCCCGACCCGATAGAGAAGTGGGCCGTGTGCGCCGCGTCGCCGAGGAGCACGACGTTGTCGGCGCACCAGCGCCGGTTCCGGACCGTGACGAAGTTGATCCACTTGGAGTTGTTCGCGATCAGCGGCCGCCCGTCGAGCGCGTCCGCGAACAGGGCCGAGCAGAACTCGACCCCGGCGACGTCGCTTTCCCCCGGCGCGAGGCTCGCCGCGGCGCGCGACCCGAGCCCGGCCCGGGCCCACACGTCCTCGTGGGTCTCGACGATGAACGTGCTCATGTGATCGTCGTAGGGATAGGCGTGCGCTTGGAACACGCCGTGCTCGGTCTCGGCGATGAAGAACTTGAAGGCGTCGAACACGAGGTCGGTGCCGAGCCACATGTACCGGCAATGCCGGGGCTCGAGCGATGGCACGAAGTCGCGGTACAGGCTCGAGCGGACCGCGCTCGAAGCTCCGTCGGCGCCGACTACGAGATCGGCGGTCGCGGACAGCTCCGCCACCGGCGGCGCCTCGGTCTCGAACAGCAGCTCGACCCCGAGCGCCGCCGCGCGGTGCTGAAGGATGGCCAGCAGTTCGCGGCGGCCGAGCGCCGCGAACCCGTGCCCACCCGAACGAGTTACGAACCCGCGGTGGTGGATGTCGATGTCGGTCCAGCGCGCGAACCGCTCGGCGATCGCCCCGTAGCTCTCGGGGTCGGCGTGCTCGAACCCGACGAGGGTCTCGTCACTGAACACGACCCCGAAGCCGAACGCATCGCGGGCCCGGTTGCGCTCGTACACGGTCACCGAGCAGTCCGGCCGCAACCGGCGCATCAGGATCGAGAAGTACAGCCCGCCAGGTCCCCCGCCGACTACCGCGATCCGCAACGGCCTACACCCCGAGGTCTGAGAGGTGCTCGTACTTCAACGCGAGCCCGTTGACGACGTTGTGCATCAGCGCCAGGGCCGCGCGGACGTTGGCCGCCGCGATCGGCGGCAGCTGATCGTCGGCGCACAGTGCCTTGAGCTCCTCATAGACGCCCAGCAGCCGCTCCTCGGCCGCTGCAGCGCTCGCTCCCCAGCAGATCGTTCACGAGGCGGCTACCCCGATGGGCTGATCGCGCAGGTCGACGGTTCGCTTGGCTTTGAGCTCGAACCGCGGCAGCTCGCCCTCCCCGGCCCGTTCGACGCGGAAGTTGAGGCCCTCATGGGCGTGCGCCAGCCGCGCGTGGAGGTCGCCGGCCACCGTCTCCCACTCCGCCGCCCCGGGCTTCAGCTCGACCCGTAACGTGATCTCGTCGCGGATCCCCTCCCGCGTGATCACACACTGGAACTCGTCGACGGCCGGGAACTCGCGGACGATCGCCTCGATCGCCCGCGGGTAAACGTTCGTCCCCCGGACCAGCTTCATGTCGTCGACGCGGCCGAGGATCCCTCCCTCGTAGATGTCGAAGCCGCGGCCGCACGAGCACCGCGCGGCCGGCACCTTGCAGACCAGATCGCCGGTCCGGTACCGGATCAGCGGGATCGCCCCGCGCCCGAACGAGGTCACCACGCGCTCCCCGCGCTCTCCATGCGGCACGGGCTCAAGCGAGTCCGGGTCGAGCACCTCCTCGATCATGTGGTCCTCGATGATGTGCGTTCCGCCGGGCTGCTCGGAGCACTCGAACACCATGATCGTCCCGATCTCGGTCATTCCGGCCGTGTCGAAAGCCTTCGCGCCCCACTGCTCCTCGATCAGCGCCTTGGTCTGGGGAATCGACCCCGCCGGTTCGCCAGACAGGATCAACCTCGAGACGGCCGAGGCCCGAAGATCGATTCCCAGCACCGCCGCCTCCTGGGCCAGCCGCAGCGCGTAGGTCGGGGTTGACGCGACGACGGTGGCGCCGAAGTCGACGATCTGCCGGACTCGGGCCTCGGTGCTCTGCGCGCCGCCGGGCACGTTCAGCACGCCGATCTTCTCCATCGCGTAGTGCAGCCCCCAGAACCCGATGAACGACCCGTACCCGAACGCGATGTAGGCCACGTCCGATGGGCGCACGCCACACCCCCAAATCCCGTAGCACCACATCTCCGCGATCCAGGCCCAGTCCTTGCGCGAGTCGAGCGCGCGCAGCGGTCCGCGACCGGTCGTGCCCGAGGTGGTGTGCACGCGGATCGCGCCCTCGGGCCCGATCGCCGGCAGCTCCCCGTAGGGCGGCGCGACGGCCTGCGACTCCATCCACTCGTCGCGGGTCAGCATCGGGATCCGCCGCAGGTCGTCAAGCGAGCTGAGCGAGTCTGGATCGAACCCGGCCTGCGCGAACCGCCGCCCGTACCAGGGGCTCCGCGCCGCCGCCCAGCCGACCTGATAGCGGAGCTTGGCGAGGCGCAGGGCATCGAGACTCTCGCGCCCAAGCGTCTCAGTTTTCGGGTTCCAGTACGGGCTTTCCGTCGCCACCGTCTCCTCGCCGGCAACGATACTCCACATAGAACTCCGCAGCAATGTCGAGTATCGTCGAATCTCCGATGGCGGAGCACTTCGATTTCGCCGTGCACGACGGGGTGGCGACCGTGACGTTGAACCGCCCCGACAAGCTCAACGCGCTCACCTTCGAGGCCTACGCGGAGCTCCGCGACCTGATTCCCACCCTCGGCCTCCGTGACGACGTGAAGGTCCTGACGATCACCGGCGAGGGCCGCGGGTTCTGTAGCGGCGGCGACGTCGAGGAGATCATCGGCGAGCTGGTCAAGTACGAGACGGCGGAGCTGCTCGAGTTCACCCGGATGACCGGCGCGGTGGTCAAGCACCTGCGCGAATGCCCGCTGCCGGTGATCGCCGCCGTCAACGGCATCGCCGCCGGCGCCGGCTCGGTGATCGCGCTGGCCGCCGACTTCCGGATCCTCGCCGAGTCCGCTTCGTTCGCCTTCCTGTTCACGCGGGTCGGCCTGGCCGGCGCCGACATGGGCAGCGCCTACCTGCTGCCGCGGATCATCGGCCTGGGCCGCGCCACCGAGCTCCTGCTGCTCGGCGACCGGCTGTCGGCAGAGCGGGCCTACGAGATCGGGCTCGCGACCGAGGTCGTCCCCGACGCAAACCTGGTTCCCCGCGCCGCCGAGCTGGCGCAGCGCCTGGCCACCGGTCCCGCCTTCGCCTACGCGACGACGAAGTCGTTGCTGACCCGAGAGCTCGACATGGACCTGGGCTCGGCGATCGAGCTCGAGGCGATCACGCAGGCGCTGCTGATGCACTCCGACGACTTCGCCGAGTTCTACGAGGCCTGGAGTCAGGGCCGCAAACCCGATTGGAAGGGGCGCTGATGCCACACCAGATCGTCAATCCGACCGAGCTCGACGCGCCGCGCGGCTTCAGCCACGCGGTCGTGGCCGGCGACACGGTCCACCTGGCCGGCCAGATCGGCGAGGGCGACACGCTCGTCGACCAGTTCGATTCGGCGCTCGGAAGACTGGTCGTGGCGCTGCGTGCCGCCGGTGGTGATTTAGAGGATCTGGTTTCGCTTCAGGTGTTCGTGACCGACGTCCCGCGCTATCGGGAGTCGTTGGCTCAGCTCGGCGGAGCTTGGCGAAAGCACTTCGGCCGGCACTACCCGGCCATGGGCCTCTTCGGCGTGACCGAGCTGTTCGAGCCCTCGGCGATGGTCGAGGTGATGGGCGTAGCGGTCATTCGCCAGGCCGGCTTGGCCAGCTGAACTTGCACCAGCCCGATCCGGTGCTCGGAGAAGCCCGCCTCGCAGTAAGACAGGTACAGCCGCCACAGCCGCTGGAACCGCTCGTCGTAGCCGAGCTCCGCCAACCGCTCCCCCGCCCGCTCGAAGTTCCCGCGCCACAAGCGCAGGGTGTCGGCGTAGTGGGGGGTCAGGTCCTCGAGCCCGACGATCCGCATATCTGAGCGGCGCGCGACGCAGCGGGCGATCACCTCACGCGAGGGCAGGCAGCCGTTGGGAAAGATGTAGGAGCGGATGAAGCTGCCGGAGGCCTTCTCGACCTCGTAGGCTCGATCGTCGATGACGATCGCCTGGAGCAGCATCGACCCCTCCGGCACGAGCAGCTCAGAGCAGCGGTGGAAGAAGGTGCCGAAGTCGCGCCAGCCAACGGCCTCGATCATCTCGATCGAAGCGAGCTTGTCGTAGGAGCCGGTCAGCTCGCGGTAGTCGCGCAACAGCACCGTCACCCGGTCCTCGAGCCGCTCTGCACGGACGCGCTGGCGCGCGAACTCGTACTGCTCGCGGGAGATCGTGGTGGTGGTCACGCGGCAGCCGCGCGTGCGCGCCGCGTACACGGCGAACCCGCCCCAACCGGTTCCGATCTCGAGCACGTGGTCCTCCGGCCCGAGCGCCAGCTTCTCGCACACCAGCTCGAGCTTGGCTACCGAGGCCTCCGCCAGCGTCATCTCACGGCGCGAGAAGTACGCGCACGAGTACATCATCGTCTCGTCGAGCATCAGCTCGAACAGGTCGTTGCCGAGGTCGTAATGCGCGGAGATGTCGCGCCGGCTGCTCGGCGGCGTGTTGCGGCCGCGGATCCCGCGGAGCGCGTGGTAGACGACGCGCCCGGGCGCGACTCGGCGCCGCCAGCCGTCGAGCACGCTCGCGTTGCGCGCCGCGACGCGGATCACCGCGGTCGGATCGGGCGAGGACCACAGGCCGTCGATGTAACCGTCGGCTAGTCCGCGGCTGCCGTGGGCCAGCAGCGGCCATGCGCGCGCAGAACGGATCTCGACCGTCGCCTGCGGGCCGCCGGCGCCGAAGACACGGCGGCGGCCGCCCGGCTCGACGAAGGTGATCTGGCCGACGCGCATCCGCCGCAGCAGCGCGAAGGCGATCCCCCGGGCGAGCCGCTGAATCAAGTTCATCCGGCCACCCGGGGATGGGAATGGACGGGAACGCGCTTGAGCTTCAGGACCAACGCGTGGCCGTAGATCAGCGCCAGCACCCGCCACGGCGTCGTGGCGCGGCGACCGTCCGGCACACGGCGGAGGTTGAGGGTGGCGTCGAACACGAGGCGGCCCTGCTCGTGGCTCTCAATGTGAACCGACACGGTGTCGCCCGGCGTTCCGACCCGCCACCGGTACGTCTGCCCCATGCCCATGAACGGCGACACGTGCAGCTGCTTGGCGAACTCGCCGCGCAGCACGGGACCGTCGCCGGCGCGATGGAGCACGTACGGGTGACGCTCACCCCAGGGTGTGCTGGTGACTTCCGCGGCGACGGCCTGCAGCCGTCCCTCCGGATCGAAGCAGTAGTAGAAGCTGACCGGGTTGAACGCCTTGCCGAAGCGCTTGGGCAGCGTCAGTTTCCGGACCGGACCTCCGGTGTCCGGGACGAACGACGGCGGCCGGTCGATCTCGGTGTACGCGAACGCGACCCGGTGGCGGAACGCGTGCCCGCGCACCGCGAACCGCCGGTGGCGCACTGTTCCCTCGTAGATCACACCACCACCGGCCTGCGAGTCCCGATCTCGCGCGCCGCCCGCAGACCGCTGGCCGCGCCGTCCTCGTGGAACCCCGAGCCCCAGTAAGCCCCGCAGTAGTGGGTCCGGTTGACGCCGCTGATCTCGTGGACGCGCGCCTGCGCCGCGATCCCCTCGCGCGTGTAGACGGGGTGGGCGTAGTCGATCGTGGCCAGCACCTTGTCGGGGTCGATCGCTTGGGTGCGGTTGAGCGTCACGCACAGCTGCTGCGCGGAGGCGAGCGACTGGAGGCGGTTCATGTGGTAGGTCACCGTCGGTGACTCGGGCACCTCGGGATCGAGGTGGTAGTTCCAGCTCGCCCACGCGCGCCGGCGGCGCGGAAGCAGCGAGCGGTCGGTGTGGAGCACCGCCTGGTTGCGGCGGTAGGGGATCGCGCCGAGCAGGTCGCGCTCGCGGTCGGTGGGATCGGCGAGGAGGGCCAGCGCCTGGTCGGAGTGGCAGGCGAACACGACGGCGTCGAACTCCTCGGCGCTGCCGCCTCGCGGCGTGACCACGACATGCGTCTCCGCGCGGACGACCTCCTCGACCGGCGTCGCGAGCCGTAGCCGGTCGCGCCAGGGCCGCGTGATCGCCTCGACATACACGCGTGAGCCGCCGGTGACCGTCCGCCACCGCGGCCGGCCGCGGAGCTCAAACATGCCGTGGTGGTCGAAGAACTCGGCCAAAAAACGAGCCGGGAACGACCACATCTGCCCCGGGTCGGTCGACCACACGGCGCTCACCTGGGGGACGATCAGCTTCTCGACGAAGGCCTGGGAGTAACCCCGCTGCTCGAGCCACTGGGCCAGCGTCGGGTCGTCATCGGAGCACAGCAGCGCCCGGGCGTCGCGGTTGAAGCGGATCAGGTCGCCCACCATCCTGTGGAAGGCTCGGTCCCGGAGGTGGCCGCGGTACGCGAACAGCCCGTTCGGCGAGGCGCTGTTGTACTCGAAGTCCGCGCCGTCGCTGACCCCGAAGCTCATCCGTGACGGCTGGCTCGCCACCCCCAGCTCGTCCAGCAGCCGCTCGAAGTTCGGGTAGTTGCGGTCGTTGAAGACGATGAAGCCGGTGTCGACCCCGAGTCGGCCTGCGTCCGTCTCGACGTCGACAGTGTTCGCATGGCCGCCGGCGCGGTCGGCGGCCTCGAACACGGCGATCTCGTGACCGCCATGGAGAGCGTGGGCGCAGGCCAGCCCGGAGATCCCGGCGCCGATAATGGCGATCCTCATCGTCATTTATTCGCGCGCGAGCGCGCAGCGGATCACTCCTGAGGCGGCTGGCGCGGCGGCAGCGGCACGAAGCCGCTCGTCCGGGCCACGTACTCGGCGTAGCCCGGCCGTTCCAGCATCCGCTTCTCCAGGTGACCCTTGCCGCTGACCCGGATCAGCAGCGTCGACATCACCAGCGGGCCGGCCACCGACCACCAGGCGCTGCCGGTCGACAGCGCGATCAGGTAGATGCCCCACCAGACGAGGAAGTCGCCGAAGTAGTTCGGGTGCCGCGTGTAGCGCCACAGGCCACGGTCCATGACTGCCCCGCGGTGCGCGGGATCCGCCTTGAACCTCGAGAGCTGAGCGTCGCCGAGCGCCTCGAACAGCAGCCCGACCGCCCACACGCCCGCACCGATCCAGTCGAGCGGTCCGAGCCGGTCGGGCCGCGGCGCGGCCGCTTGCAGCGGCAGCGAAACGATCCAGATCAGCGCGCCCTGGAGCAGGAACACGCTGACCAGGCTGACCAGCGGGAAGCGAGCGCCGTGACGTTCGCGCCACTCGCCGTAGCGCGGATCCTCACCCGCCGAGCGGACGCGACGGACGGTCAGGTAGGCGGTCAGGCGGAGCCCCCACACGGTGACCAGCGCCGCCAGCAGCAGCCGTCGGCCGCGGCAGCCGTCGCCGACCCCAAACGCGATCCAGCCGACGATCACGAACCCGGCCCCCCAAGCGGCATCGACGATTGAGACGTCGCGCAGGGGCAGGCTGAGCAGCCACGCCGCGAGCATGTACGCGAGCAGCGCCCCGGCGCTGACCGCCATTACCGTGCCGAGCATCGCCGTCATCTTGACAGGGCCCCCGGAAGCTCGACACACTACCCCGCAGAGCTGTTGAGTATGGACTTCGGCGTGTTCCTCCCCGTATCCGGCGCCGCCGCGACCCGCGACGGGCTCAAGCACGCCGCGGCCACCGCGGAGCGGCTCGGGTTCAGCACGGTGTGGGCGGCCGACCGCATCGTGATCCCGTGGCGGATCGACACGGCCTACGCCTACAGCTGGTCGGACAAGTTCATCGTGCCCCCGGACAAGCCGTTTCTGGAGTCGATGACCGCGCTCGCCTTTTTGGCCGGCGCGACGGAGTCGATAAGGCTCGGCGTGAGCGTGCTGGTCGCGCCCTACCGGGATCCCGTCCACTGGGCGAAGGTCGCGGCGACGATCGACCACCTGTCGGAGGGACGGTTCATCCTCGGGGTCGGGATCGGTTGGATGGAGGAGGAGTTCGAGGCGCTCGGCCGCGGCGAGCTGTTCGCCCAGCGGGGCCGGGTGGCCGACGAGCAGCTCGAGGTCGCGCGCAACCTGTTCTCCGAGGAGCACTGCACGTTCGCCGGGGAGCACTACAGCTACGAGGACATCGCCTTCTACCCAAAGGGATCGGTGCCGATCTGGTGCGGCGGCGAGAGCCGTCCCGCCCAGCGGCGGGCGGGACGGTACGGCGACGCCTGGTTCCCCTACTTCGCCCGCATCACCCCCGAGGACCTGGAGGAGCGGTTCGCTTATGTGCGCCAAAACGCCGGCCAGCGCGACGTCGCCCTGCACTGCTGCCTGTCGGTTGAGGTGACCGACGAGCCGGTCGAACAGGAGGCGGACCGGCTGCGCGGCTCGGTCGAGCAGGTCGTCGAGGCGATCGGGCGGTTCGCCGACGTCGGCGTCGACCATCTCGCGCTGCAGTTCCTGGTCGGCCGCTACCCCGAGCGCCTGTCCCAGATGGAGGCGCTGATGCCGGCGCTGACCCGATGAGCCGGACGGTCGTCGTCACCGGCGGCGGAAAGGGGATCGGGCTCGTGATCGCGGAACGGTTCGCGGCGCTCGGCGACGACGTCACGGCCCTCACTCACGCGGACCTCGACGTAACCGACGAGGCGGCCGTCGAAGCGACGTTCGCCGCGATCGGCGACGTCGACGTGCTCGTCAACAACGCCGGGATCGCCGAGAGCGCCCCGCTGCGCAAGACCACGCTCGAAATGTGGCGCCGGCACCTCGATGTGAACGTCACCGGAGCGTTCCTGTGCACCCGCGCCGTCGTCGAGTCGATGCGGGCGCGCGGGAGCGGCGCCGTGATTACCGTCGCGTCGACCGCGGGCCGGGTCGGCGCGCCGTACACCAGCGCCTACACCGCGTCGAAGCACGCGGCGGTCGGGCTGATGCGCGCGGCCGCGGCCGAGCTCGCCGGCACCGGCGTGCGGGTCAACGCCGTCTGCCCGACCTTCGTCCGCACCGAGCTGACCGCCCGGGCGGTGGCGCGGATCGTCGAGCAGACGGGCCGCAGCGCCGAGGAGGCCGAGCTCGCGCTGGCCCGCCAGACGCCGCTGGGACGGCTGCTCGAGCCGGACGAGGTCGCGGCCGCGGTCGTGTTCCTCGCTTCCGAGGCCGCGGCCGCGATCAACGGCCAGGCGCTGGTCCTAGACGGTGGCGGGATTCACGCCTGACGGTCCAGCCAGCGACTCAGCGCGTGGCGGCCGACGAGCGTCACCTCGCCGTCGGTGGTGATCCAGTCTCGGGCGTGAAGCTCGCGGACGAGCCCGAGGGCATCGTTGGGAGCCGGGCCGTCGCCGTGGCCGGTCAGCCTGCGGCTGCCCGGCTCGACCGTCCACCGACCGGAGTCCAGCGCGGCCAGGGCCAGCCCCTGCCCGTCCGTGGGGAGGTCGAGGGCGTGGGGCTGCGCACTTCTCAGCGGATCCTCGGGCGGGCTGGATTTCCTGAAGGCCATCTGCCCGGCCTGGGCACGGAGCATCCCGGCCGCCATATCGACCCAATCGCGGGCGCGATCAGGGTCGACGCCGAACTTCTCGGCTAACCCGTCGACGTCCACCTCGGAGACGGTCCGCTGGACCGACTCGGAAAGCTCGCGCGCGATATCGCGCAACATCTCTTCAAAGCTGTCATCTGAGTGCATACCTGAATCATGACACCAGCTTGGCCTGGGCCGCCGCGGCTGCCTTGGCCTCGGCCTGGGCGGCCTTGACGTCGGCCTTCGCCGCGTCCAGCGCCTCCTGGGCGCGGTCGCGCCGCTCAACCGCGGCGCGGAGGGCGCGCTCGGCCAGGTCGACCCGCCGGCGGGCATCCGCCGCGGCGATCCGAGCCTCGCGGCGGTCGGGTTTGCGAGGTGCCGGGGGTTCCGGAGGTTTCCCGGGTTCCCGGACCTTCCGGGCGGCCGGCTCCCGCTTCGGCGCCCGGCGCCCGCTCGGTACGGCTCCCATACCCGCCGCCATCCCCAGCCCGGCGTGGCGGAGTTCGCGGACCAGCGTCCCGGCGCGGACCTGCTCCCGGGCGTCGTCGTCGAGCGCGGCAGCGTGGAGCGTGTCGGACACCCGGTCGAGCACCGTCTGGCTCAGCTCGTGGCCGTCTGAGTTCAGCAGCCCGCGCGCCTGCGCGACCAGACCCGACACCGCCTCGCGCTCGCGCTCCACGCCGGCGCGGAGATCGCCCGCATCGCCGCGGCCGGCCAGCACCTTGTCCTGTGCCTTGCGGAGCCCGTCGCCGGCCTTGAACAGGGCGGTGAGGGCTTTTGGCTGGGTGCGGACGAGCTGATTCACCGCCCAGGCCGCGACCGACGGCTTGGGCAGCTTCGCGATCTCGGGCTCCTTGCGCTCCTTGGCCAGCTTGTTGCGCTCGGGCGTGAAGCGCTCGAGCGGCAGCCCGTATAGGTCATCGGCGTCCACAGGCGGACGATACCCTCGTCGGCGATGCGGTTGGCCCCCCTGCTCGCGGCGCTCGCCCTGTGCGGCTGCGGCGCCGCCGCCACCACCGCCGGTCCGGTCCAGAAGCGACCCTCGCCGGTGACGCGGGTCGCGGGTCGCCCGCACGTCGCCGTGATCTTGATGGAGAACGAGGAGTACGGCGACATCATCGGCTCCTCCTCGACCCCGTTCATCAACGGGCTGGCCAAGCGCTACGCGCTGGCCAGCTCGATGTACGCGGTCAGCCACCCGTCCCTGCCCAACTACCTGGCCTTGACGGGCGGGTCGACGTTCGGGATCTCCAGCGACTGCACCGATTGCGATGTCGGCGCCACCAGCATCGTCGACCAGCTCGAGCGGGCCGGGGTCTCGTGGAAGGCGTACATGGAGGACTATCCCGGCCGTTGCTTCACCGGCTCCGATGCGGGTGACTACGCCCGCAAGCACGACCCGTTCATCTACTACACCCGAGATCGCCGGTGGTGCTCGGACATCGTCCCGCTGAGCGAGCTGTCTTCCGACGAGAGCGCCCACCGGCTGCCGCGGTTCGTGTGGATCACGCCGAACCTGTGCCACGACATGCACGACTGCTCGCCGGCGACCGGCGACCGGTTCCTGGCCGGCCTGGTTCCGCCGCTGCTGCGCGCGCTCGGCCCCGGCGGGCTGCTGTTCCTGACCTGGGACGAGGGCACGAGCGACGACGGGTGCTGCCGGCTGGCCGCGGGCGGCCACGTGGCCACGATCGTGGCCGGGGCGGGAGCGGCTCCGGGGGTCCGGATGCGGACCCCGGTCGACCACTACTCGGTGCTGCAGACGATCGAGGACGTGCTCGGGCTGCAGCGGTTGCGCGGCGCCGCCTGCACCTGCACCCCGTCGCTGGCGCCGCTGCTGCGCAAGTGATGCCGGACGCGGTGATGTTCGAC
Source organism: uncultured Solirubrobacterales bacterium (assembly GCA_963794825.1). GTDB lineage: Bacteria > Actinomycetota > Thermoleophilia > Solirubrobacterales > Solirubrobacteraceae > Palsa-465. The sequence continues at coordinate 17,266 of CAWCFB010000002.1, read as the reverse complement.
CTCGACGGCGTGCTCGTCGACTCCGAGCAGCTGTGGAATCAGGCCAAGCACGTGGTGGGTGAAGTGACCGTGGAGCTGGTGGCTAGCCTCGGCTGACGCGGTAGCGGAGGTGGGTGACGGTCGAGGATGCGACCACCTCCACCGGCTCCAGCTGCGGTTGGCCGACGTTCTCGAGCAGCCGCTCGCCGGCGCCGAGGAGGATCGGGACGACGTGAAGCTGGAGCTCGTCGAGCAGCCCCTCGGCGAGCGTCTGCTGGATCGCGCTGGCGCCACCGGCGATCAGCACGTCCTCCTCGCCGGCTGCGGCGCGGGCCTGCTCGACCGCTGAGCGGATCCCGTCGGTGACGAAGTGGAAGGTCGTGCCGCCGTCCATCGGGATCGGGTCGCGCGGGTAATGGGTGAGCACGAAGACCGGGGCGTGGAAGGGCGGATCCGCACCCCACCAGCCCGTCCACGACAGGTCCCACTCGCCGCGGCCGTGGTCGAACATGTTGCGACCCATCACGTAGGCGCCAACTCCCTCGGCGGCTTCGCGCACGATCCGCGAGTCCGCGTTCTCCTCGCCGCCGGCGCCCCCGTGCTGCTCCTGCCAGCTGGCGGTGTTGAAGACCCAATCGTGCAGGCGCATGCCGCCTTCGCCGATCGGGTTCTCCTGGCTCTGGTTCGGCCCGGCGGTGTAGCCGTCGAGCGAGATCGCGATGTGGCTTCTAATCGAGTTCATCAGATCGGAGACTGGCCGCCGGCGCCAAATTCATCGGTGCGCTGCCCAGTCCTTGGCCCACTCATCGAGCGGTGCCAGCGCGGCCAGCAGCTTCGCACCCTCCTCGGTCAGCCGGTACCCGTTCGGCTCGGCCGCGACGACGGAGGCCTCGCGGAGCTCCTTGAGCCGGTCGTTGAGCACGCTCGAGGAAACGCCTCCGCCCCGGGCCTGCAGCTCGCGGAAGGTCAGCTGCTGCCCGTCGCGCAGCTCCCATAGGACCCGCAGCGCCCAGCGTCGGCCGAGCAGGTCGAGCAGCGCCATCACTGGGCGGCCGGTCCGCGAACCGCGGACCGGGCGCCCCGGCGCCGGCCCGGCCGAGTGCGCGGCGCCGTCCTTGCCTGCTTTGGATTTCGAAGCTACCATCCCTTGCTCTTATTTCCGAAGCAGGAGGATAATCGATGCCCGCCGCCACCGCCACCCCTCGCATCGCCCCGCTGGAGCCGCCCTACGACCCGGAGACGGAGGCCATGCTGCGCAAGTGGATGCCGCCCGGGAGCCCGCTCGAGCCGCTGGCCCTGTTCCGCACGCTCCAGGTTCACCCGGAGCTCGCATCCCGAATGCGGCCGCTCGGGGCGGGCATCCTCGCCCACGGCTGCATCGAACCCCGCGAGCGCGAGCTGATCATCGACCGCACATGCGCACGCGCCGGGGCTGAATACGAGTGGGGCGTGCACGTCGTCGCGTTCGGCCGCGCGGTCGGTCTCACCGAGGCGCAGCTCGCCGCCACCGCCACCAGCAGTCCCGAGGACCCGGTGTGGTCTGAGGACGACGCGTTGCTGATCCGGCTCGCCGACGAGCTCTATGACACCGGCGAGGTGTCGGAGGAGACGTGGAAGGCGCTCGCTGACCGCTACACCCAGACCCAGCTCCTGGAGCTGATCATTACGGCCGGCTGGTACCGGTTGATCTCCTACGTGATCCGGGCGGTCCGGATACCGCCTGAGCCGTGGGCGGCACGGTTCCCTGTCACAGGCGCGCCGGCTACCCGGTCTTGAGTAGTACCAAGTCGGAACAAGGAGCCTGAAATCATGAAGGTGTTTGTCGCAGGAGCAACGGGCGTGATGGGGCGGCAACTGGTGCCCCGCCTCGTGGCAGCCGGCCACGAGGTCGTCGGGACGACCCGCAGCGAATCGAAGACGCGGCAGCTGTATGACCTCGGCGCCACGCCCGCGGTGGTTGATGCGCTGGACCCCGACCAGGTGGCCGCCGCGGTCGCCGAGGCGCAGCCCGAGGCCATCATCCACCAGCTGACCTCGATCGAGTCGGTCAACCCGCGCCGGTTCGATCGGGACTTCGCGCTGACGAACCGGCTGCGGACAGAGGGCGTCGACCACCTGCTGTCGGCGGGCCGTGCCGTCGGCGTCAGCCGGTTCATCGCCCAGAGCTACACGAGCTGGCCGTACGCGCGGACCGGCGGGCCGGTGAAGACCGAGGACGATCCGCTCGACCCGACGCCCGCGCGTGAGATGCGTGAGTCCTTCGCCGCCATCCGCCACCTCGAGGAGGCGGTCACCGGCGCCGACTGGACGGTCGGGATCGCGCTCCGGTACGGCGGGTTCTACGGCCCGGGCACGTCGCTCGACGCCGGCGGCGAGCAGGTCGAGATGGTCCGCAAGCGCCGGATCCCGGTGGTCGGCAACGGTCGCGGCGTGTGGTCGTTCGTCCACATCGCCGACGCCGCGGAGGCGACGGTCGCGGCGCTCGAGCGGGGCAGCCGCGGCGTCTACAACATCGTCGACGACGACCCCGCCCCGGTGGCCGAGTGGCTGCCCCAGCTGGCCCAGCAGCTGGGCGCAAAGCCGCCGATGCGGGTGCCGAAGTTCGTCGGGCGGCTCGCCGCCGGCGAGGCAGGCGTGATCATGTTCACGGACATGCGCGGCGCATCGAATGCCAAGGCCAAGCGCGAGCTGGGCTGGCAGCCCGCCCACCCGAGCTGGCGACAGGGTTTCGCGGAGGCCGCATGACCGAGCGAGAGCTGCTCGACGAGCTGCGCCCAGTCGCGTTCGCGATCGCCTACCGGATGCTCGGCAGCGCCTCCGAGGCCGAGGACGTGGTCCAGGAGGCGCTGCTGCGGGTCCACGGTGCGATCGAGCGCGGCGAGCAGCTCGACTCCCCGCGGGCCTACGCCGCCACGGTGACCACGCGGCTGGCCATCAACGAGCTGCGCAGCGCCCGGGCGCGGCGCGAACGGTATGTCGGTGAGTGGCTTCCCGAGCCGATCCTGACCGACGGCATCGACGACCCGGCGCGGCACGCCGAGATGGCCGATTCGCTGTCGATCGCCGTGCTCCGGCTGCTCGAGACGCTGTCTCCCGAGCAACGCGCGGTGCTGCTGCTGCGCGACGTGTTCGACTACGGCTACGACGAGATCGCCGGGATCGTCGGCAAGTCCGAAGTCAACGTCCGCCAGCTGGCCGCGCGGGCAAGGCGCCACGTGGACGAGGGGCGTCCGCGATTTCAGACCTCGCGCGAGCAGCAGGACGAGCTCGCGGCGCGGTTCCTGGCCGCGGCGCAGGACGGCGACCTTGCCGGGCTCGAGGCACTGCTCGCCCACGACGTGACATTGACCGGCGACGGCGGCGGCAAGGTTCCGGCGCTCGCGCGCATGCTTCAGGGCCGGGCGCGGGTTGCGCGCACGCTGATCAACTGGCTCAAGCAGCGCCGGCGGGTGCCGGGTGCGTCGATCCGGCCCGTCGAGGTCAACGGCGGCCCGGGCGCGCTGCTGGCTGACTCCGAGGGCCGGGTCATCTCGGTGTGGGCGCTTGAGGTCTCAGGCGGCCAGATCACGGCGATCAGCTCGGTCGTCAACCCGGACAAGCTCGGTCACATCGGGCCTGTGGCGGACGTCAACGAGCTGCTCCGAGCAGATCCCGAAGCGCGCTGACCCCGTCCCATACATCCACGAACCGCGTCGTCAGCGGCGAGAAGCCGAAGCGGATCACGTCGGGCATGCGAAAGTCGGGGACCACGCCGCGCGCCAACAGCCCCGCGCACAGCTCGCGGGCGCGAGGGTGCGCGAGGGCGACGTGGGCCCCTCGGCGCGCCGGATCTCGCGGAGAGGCGACTCCCACCCCGTGCTCGGCCAGCAACCCGTCGGCGAGCTCGATCGCATATGAGGTCAGCGCCGTCCCCTTGGCCCGGATCGCGTCGATGCCGGCCTCGGCGACGACCGCGACACCTTCGTCGACGGCGCTCAGCGCGAGCACCGGCGGCGTGCCGGAGAGCAACGCCCGGACGCCGTCGGCCGGGACGTAGCCCGGTTCCATCAGGAACGGGTCACGGCGGCCGAGCCATCCGCGGATCGGCTGGCGGAGCTCGGGTTGGAGCTCGCGCCGGGCGTACATGAACGCGGGCGCGCCCGGTCCCCCGCACAGGTATTTGTAGGTGCACCCGACGGCCAGGTCCGCGCCGTCGGCGTCGAGGGCCAGCTGGACCGAACCGGCGCTGTGGCTGAGGTCCCACAGGGTCAGGGCCCCGGCGGCGTGGGCCTGCTGGTTGATCGCGGCCATGTCCGCGATGGCTGCGGTACGGAAGTCGACGTGGGTGAAGGTCACGAGCGCGGTCTGCGTCCCGATCGCCTCGGCCGCCCGCTCGACGGAGTCAACCCACCGCAGCGTCGCTCCGAGCCCCTCGAGCACGTAGCGGTCGGTGGGAAAGTTGCCGAGGTCGGTGACGATCTCGTCCCGTCCCGGCCGCAGTTCGAGCGCCGCCGAGGCGAGCTTGTAGAAGCAGACGGTGGTCGAATCGCCGATCACGACCTGCCCGGCGGCCGCGCCGAGCACGGCCTCTCCGAGCCGATCGCCCACCTGTAGCGGCAGGTCAAGCCAGCCGTCGTCCCAGCCGCCGACTCCACGGGCGCCCCACTGCTCGACGACCGCGCGCACTCGCTCCGCGCTCGCCCGCGGCAGGCACCCGAGTGAGTTGCCGTCGAGGTACACGGTGCCGTCGGGAATCACGAACCGATCGCGGTAACCGGCGAGCGGATCGGTCGCGTCGAGCGACTCCGCGTGGGCGCGCACGTGAGCGTTCGCCCTTGAGAGTCAGCCCTTGTAACGGAGTCCGTCGAGCGCGATGTCAACCATCCGCTCGGTCTGGCTCGGGTCCGCCATAGTGTTCTTGGCGATCCCGCCGACCATCATGATGATGTCGGCCAGTTTCACGTCGCCGCGGACAACCCCCGCTTCCTGCGCCCGAGCGAGCAGCGGCTCGCCGGCGTCGAAGAGGATCGTGCGGCAGGCCGGAACAGCGGCGCGTCGCGGTCCATATAGTCGAGCAGCTCCGCGGACAGCGCGTGCTTGGTCGTGAGGTAGGCCCCCACCCGACGCAGCCAGCCGCTGAGCGCTTCCCAGGGCTCAAGCGGCTCGAGCTCAGCCGCCGAACGCGCGACGGCCTCGACCTCACCCACGTACACCGCCTCGAGCAGCGCTTGGCGGTTGGGGAAGTTCCGATACAGGGTTCCGATGCCAACGCCGGCGCGGCGGGCGATCTCCTCGAGCGACGTAGCGGCGCCTCCCTCCCCGAACGCCTCACGGGCCGCCGCAACCACCTTGTCGTAGTTACGCGCGGCGTCGGCGCGCTTGGGGCGGGGAACGATCGATGTGGCTTCGGTGGTGCTCATCTGGCAATTCGCTTGACAAACCGGAGGGGTCCTCCGCTATAGTATCCGGAGGCAGCCTCCACATATTCCGGAGGCGTCCTCCAGTTTACCACCACCGATTGGAACCACTGCATGAGTTTTCTTTCTGAGTATTTGACCGCCGAGAGGCGCCGGTGGTTGGCGTTGGTCGTCGTCTGCATGGCGCAGCTGATGATCGTGCTCGACACGACGATCGTCAACGTCGCGCTGCCCTCGATCCAGCACGACCTCCACTTCTCCCAGGGCAACCTGACCTGGGTAATCAACGCATTCTTGATTTCGATGGGCAGCCTGCTGCTGCTCGCCGGCCGTCTCAGCGACCTGTTCGGCCGCCGGCGGCTGTTCATGCTCGGCTTGACCGTGTTCACCGCCGCCTCGTTGCTGTGCGGGCTCGCGCCGAGCCAGGGCGTGCTGATCGTCGCGCGCTTCGTCCAAGGCGTCGGCGCCGCGATGCAGGCGTCGGTGATCCTGGCGATCATCGTCACCGAATTCCCGCAGCCGCGCGAGCGCGCGCAGGCGATGAGCGCGTACGTGTTCACCGCCGTCGCGGGTGGCTCGCTGGGCCTGCTCGCCGGGGGAATCCTCACACAGGCGATCAGCTGGCACTGGATCTTCTTCGTGAACATTCCGATTGGCCTCGCGACGATCGGGCTCGGCCGCGTGCTGATCCCGCGCGACGCGGCCCGCGGAGCCGGCGGCGGCGTCGATTACGTCGGCTCGGTACTCGTCACCACTTCGCTGATGGCGGCTGTCTACGCGATCGTGCAGGCGACCTCGCACGGCTGGGGCTCGAGCCAGGTGCTCGGGTTCGGCGCGATTGCGGCGGCACTGATGGCCGCATTCATCGCGGTCGAGGCACGCGTCTCGAACCCGATCATGCCGCTGCGCATCCTGCGCAACCGCGGACTGATCGCGGCCAGCGTGGTTCGCGGGCTGCTCGTGACCGGGATGTACTCGACGTTCTTCCTCGGCACGCTGTACCTCGAGCACGTCCTCCACTACACCGCGGTCGGCACCGGGGCCGCCTTCCTGCCCTGGACGATCACCGTGGCGATTCTGTCGCTCGGGATCACCACGCGGCTCGTGCAGCGGTTCGGCCCGATGCGGACGCTGGTCGGCGGGATGACGATCGTGGTCGGCGGCCTGGTCGTGCTCACGAACACGGATCCGGGCACGCCGTTCTTCCCGACGATCTTCTTCGGCTTCGTGCTGATCGGGCTCGGGATCGGCAATGCGTTCACGCCGCTGATGACGATCGCGATGGCCGACGTGCCGGCGGCAGACGCCGGGCTTGGCTCCGGGATTACCACGCTCTCCCAGCAGGTCGGCGGGGCGCTTGGACTGGCCGCGCTGAGCACGATCGCCACCACCCACACGCACGCGCTGGTGGCCCAGCACGTCTCCACCGCCAACGCGCTGGTCGGTGGCTTCCATGTCGCCTACGCGATCGGCGCCGGCTGCGTCGCCGTGGCGATCGCGCTGGCCCTGATGCTGCTGCGCCCGGGCCGCCCGCGCCAGGAGATCGCGGTCGCCCCCGCCCCGGCGCCCGCACCGTCGCCCTCGCCCTCGCCCTCGCCGGAGCCCGTCGTCGCGGCGGCGATGTCGCCGATCCGCCGGCGGTACGTCCTTCCGGTGCGCTCGGTGTCGCCGAGCGAGCTCGACCGGGCTGCCTGATCGGCGGCCCGGCCCGGGCGGGGCGGCGCGGACACCGCGGGGGCTAGGGACCTGGATGACTTAAGCGATCTCCTGGATCCCTTAAGTCATCCACGTCCCCGGTAGGGTGCGGGCCGTGGGCCCGCTACTGGTGACGTGCGCGTTGAGCCTGGGGCTGGCGCCCGCCCCCAGGCTCACCGTGGAGCTGCACCACGCCAGGATCCGCGTCGGCCACAGCGCGGAGCTGACCGGCAGCTTGTCGCCCGCCCGGTCCGGCACGTTCGTCGAGCTCCAGGGGCGGCGCGCGGACCGCTGGCGCGGCGTCGCCCGCGCCGAGCTGCGGCTGAGCAACCGGTTCAGCTTCACGATCCGCGGCCGCGCGACGGGGACTTTTCGCTACCGGGTGACGGGCGCCGGCGCGAGCTCGGAGCCGGTCACGCTCACGGTCACCGGCTAGCCGCCCAGGTAGGCCCGCTTCAGATCCTCGTGGTTGAGCAGTTCGGCGGCCTTGCCCTCGAGCACGATCGAGCCCGTGGCCAGCACGTAGCCTCGGTCGGCGATCGACAGGGCCATGGTGGCGTTCTGCTCGACCATCAGCACGGCGACACCGGACTCGTGGACCTCCTTGATGATCCGGAAGTTCTGCTGCACGAGCGCCGGCGACAGGCCCATCGAGGGCTCGTCCATGAGCAACAGGCGCGGTCGCGACATCAGCGCCCGGCCCATCGCGACCATCTGCTGCTCGCCGCCCGAGAGCGTGCCGGCCAGCTGGTCGCGGCGCTCGTAGAGGCGCGGGAACAGCCCGTGCACCCGCTCGAAGTCCGCTGAGAGGTCCTCGCCGCGGCGCAGCACGGCGCCGAGCTCGAGGTTTTCGCGAACCGTCATGCCGCCGAACAGCCGCCGGTTCTCGGGCACGATGGCCAGCCCCTTGGCGATCCGGGTGGGCACGTCGCAGGCGTTGCACAGCTCTCCGTCGATCAGCACCTGCCCGGAGCGCGGGCGCACGATTCCGAGCACCGTCTTGAGCGTGGTCGATTTGCCGGAAGCGTTGCCCCCGAGCAGGCAGACGAGCTCGCCCTGGCCGACGTTCAGCGAGATCCCGGACAGGATCCGGATCTGGCCGTAGTACGTGGTGACGTCGTCGAGGCTGAGCAGCACGCGGTCAGGCCTCTGCCAGGGCTTCCGGATCGCGGCCCAGGTAGGCCTCGACGACCGACGGGTGGTTGGCGACCTCTCGGAAGGTGCCCTCGGCGATCTTGACGCCGTGATCGAGCGCCACGACACGGTCAGAGATCCCCTCGACGACGTGCATGTCGTGCTCGATCACGAGGATCGCCAGCCCGAGCTCGTCGCGCAGCCGGCTGATCAGCTCCGTCACCTCGTGGGTCTCATTGGGGTTCATCCCGGCCGCGGGCTCGTCGAGCAGCAGCAGCCGCGGCCTCGTGGCGAGAGCGCGCGCGATCTCCAGGCGCCGGCGGTTGGCGTATGAAAGTGAGTAGGCCGGCTGGTCCCAGCGGTAGCCCATCAGCCGCTGACCGAAGAAGGAGAGCGTCTGCTCGGCGAGCGCTTCGACCTCGCGCTCCTCGCGGCGGGCCCGCGGCAACCGGAGGATCGACTCGACCGGCGACGCGCGCGTGCCGCCGTACGTCGCCGCCTTGACGTTCTCCTTGACCGACATGTTCAGGAACAGCCGCAGGGACTGGAACGTGCGCGCGATTCCTCGGTTCGCGATCCGATCCGGCCGCTTGCCGGCGATGCTCTCGCCGGCGAAGCGGATATCGCCCTCGGTTGGGGTGTACACGCCGGTGATGACGTTGAACACGGTCGTCTTGCCGGCGCCGTTCGGACCGATCACGCTGACGATCTCTTGATCTCCGATGGCGAGCTCGAGCTCGGACAGCGCCCGCAGCCCGCCGAACGCGAGCGACACCTTGTCCAGCTCGAGCAGCGGCTCGCCGGGCAACTAGACGATCTCCACGCGGCGCTTGCCGAGCAGGCCGTTCGGCCGCACCGCCATCGTCACGATCAGGATCGCGCCGATCATGATCTGGGTCGTGATCGCGGGGTTGACGACCAGCCGCGACTCCCAGCAGCAGGCCGCGATGTAGACGGTGACGACGACTAGGGCGAGCCTTCGCACCCCCTGCAGCCGCACGAGCGCGATCACGCAGCAGATCATCACGGCGAACAGCACGTTGCCGTAGCCGGCCGGACTCGAGGGGACGATCACCCAGTGGCTGACGACCGATCCGATCCAGCCGGTCGAGCCGGGCGAGCCGGCGGTGGCCGAGCTCGCGATCGCGCCGACGATCGCGTGGGCGACGACGCCCAGCACCACGGTCCCGGCCAGCACCGCGGCGAGATAGCGCCAGGGTCTGACCTTCCACACGAGCGCGATCAGCACCAGCCCGTAAAACAGATAGGCCGAGTCCTTGGGGCTCGCGAGCAGGAAGAGCAGCGCCTGGACGAGCACGCCGCCGAGGATCGCCCCGGCGATGCTGCCGGCGCCGCCCAGCACCAGACACGCGAAGATCAGGATCAGGATCGTCTCGGTGAAGTTCGTCGGAAACACGCTCGACTGCTGCGCCGCGAACAGCGCGCCGCCGAGCGCTCCGACCGCGCCGCCGAAGCTGTAGGCCATCACCTTCAGCTTCGCGACTGGCATCGTCATGGCGCGGGCCGCGAGCGGGTCGTCCTGAAGCGCCCGCCAGGCACGTCCTGTTCTTGAGGTTTCAAGCAGGTGGAGGATCCCGGCGATCACCGCGCAGACGATCAGCGCGACGATGTAGAAGCCGCGCGGAGTCGAGACCGTGCCGCTGAGCCCATGCAGCCCGTCCAGGCCGAACAGACCGTTGACGCCGCCGAGCGTGCTCGTGTCGACGTTGTTGACCGCGACCGCGAACGCCTGCCCCAGGAACAGTGTCACGATCGCGAAATAGTCCCCCTCGAGCCGCAGCGCGATCAGACCGAAGATCGCCCCCGCGACCCCGGCCGCGATCACCACGATCGGGATCGACTCGAACGCCGCGAGGTGGCTACCGCCGGTGCCGCTGGTGCCGAGTGCGGTCGAGGAGAAGATCGCGTAGCCATACGCGCCGAAGCCGACGAACGCGATGTAGCCGAGGTCGAGCAGGCCGGCCCACCCGACCGAGATGTTGAGCCCTAGCGAGAGGATCGCGTACAGCAGGCAGGTGAACCCGACCGTCAGCAGGTTGACGTTCCCGGTCAGCAATCCGAACGCGAGACCCGCAAGCGCGGCGATCGCGAGCCGTGGCCACCAGCCGACGCGCTGATCGAACTGGGCGAGCACACCCCGCCAGCCGGACGCGGCCTCGCGGCGCTCGCCCGATTGCGCGACCCACTGGTCGACGCCGATCTGGCCGCTGGGCGCGGGCTCCGGAGATTCGACGGTCATACCTTCTGCAGCGCTCGCTGGGCGAACAGGCCCGTCGGTCGGACGAGCACCACCAGGATCAGGATCCCGAAGACGATCAGGTCGGAGTACTTGCCGTTGACATAGCTCGAGCTGAACGCCTCCGCGATGCCGACGAACAGGCCGCCGACCACCGCGCCGTTGACGCTCCCGATGCCGCCGATGACCGCGGCGGTGAAGGCCTTCAGGCCGGCGAGGAAGCCGACCGTGTTCGAGATCTGGTTGAACTCGAGACCCGACATCACGCCGGCGATCCCCGCCATCGCCGAACCGATGAGGAATGTCAGCGCGATCGTACGATTGACGTCGATCCCGAGCATCTCGGCTGCCTCGCGATCGGAGGCGACCGCGCGCATCGACTTACCGAGCGTCGTGCGGTCGATCAGCAGGCGCAGCCCGACCATCATCGCGATGCTGACGACGACGATCGTGATCTCGATCGAGTCGATGTGAACGCCGCCGATGTGGATCCCGTTCGTCAGCGAGATGAAGCTGTTGGTGCTGTAGCTGCGGGTGAACCCGCCGAAGAACAGCAGCACGACGTTCTCGAGCACGAACGAGACGCCGAGCGCGGTGATCAGCGGGGCGATCCGCGGCGCGTCGCGCAGTGGGCGGTACGCGAAACGCTCGATCGCGACACCCAGCGCCCCCGTGCCGGCGGCGGCGATCACCATCATCAAGACGATCAGCAGCGGCACCGGGATCGAGAGCGCGCTCGGGTCCGCCGAACCAGTGGATCACGAAGTAGCCGATGAACGCCCCGACCATGTAGATGTCGCCGTGGGCGAAGTTCAGCAGCTTCAGTACGCCGTAGACCATCGTGTACCCGAGCGCGATCAGCGCATACAGGCAGCCGGTGATCACTCCGTTGACGACTGTTTGCCAGAAGACAGTCATGTGGGTAAACGCAGCGGCGCCGCCCGCGTCATGCGAGCGGCGCCGTCACGCTACTTCAATCGCTTATCCGCCGGGATCACTTGGGCGGAATCTCGACGTACTTCCCTGCGCTGTTGATCTTGAACAGGTAGCCGACGTTGCCCGCCAGATTGCCGTTCGACTGGAACGCGATCGGGACCCCGAGCGGGTTCGCCGAAGCGGCGATGTTGGTCGTCTTGACCGCCGCCAACACGTTCGAGCGGCTCGGCGTCTGCCCGCCCTTGCAGACCGAGGCGATCGCCTTCATCAGCACGTCGGCAGCCTCGTAGCTCGGCAGTCCGAACGCGCCGTACGGGCCGTACTTGGCCACGCCGGTCGACGATCGACTTGTCGAGCGCGCTCGTGCTGGTCGAGATGTCCGGACCGAACGCCGAAACGTAGCTGCCCGGGATCTTGAACTGCGGCGGCGAGTTCGTGCCGTCGGTCCCGAACAGGATCGTCTTCTTGCCGGCCTGCTTGGCGTCGAGCCCGAACGTCTGGGCCTGGGTCGCCGTCTGCCACGGCAGTACCGTGACGGTCTCGTTCGGATTCAGCTGCGAGGTCACGAGTGACTTGATCGCGTTGGCGAGCGTCGCCCCCGTGTCCGTCCCGTTCAGCGTCTGGTGGTTGACCGTGATCCCGGCCTTCTTGAAGACCGGCATCATCACGTTGACGAGGCCCTGGGAGTAAGCCTCGGCATCGTCGATGATCAGCACCGCCTTCGGCTTCAGGTGGTTGACGATGTAGTTCGCGTCCTGCGGGCCCTGGACGTTGTCGTCCGGGACGACGCGGAAGAACGTCGGGTTCTTGCCGCTGGTCGTCAGCGCCGGCAGCGTCGCCGAGCCGGTGATGAACGGGATCCCCGCCTTGCCGAAGATCGGCCCAACCGCCTCGACCTCCTGGCTGCCGGCCGGTCCGACTACCCCGACCGCGTTCGAGGACGACGATCGACTGCGCCTTGGCGACGGCCATCGACGGCGTCAGCTGCGTGTCGTCCTGCGCGAGCGTCACGTTCGTGTGGTTGGCGGCGTTGTCGTTGGCGACCGCGAGCTTCGCGAACGCGAGCTGGTAGCCGCCGAGCTGCGCGACCGGCCCGGTGATCGGCGCCTCGATCGCGATCGTCGCGTGCACATTTGGCGCCGGTGCTCGCGGACGTGCTCGTGCTGCTGCCGCCGCCCGAGCTCGTGGAGCTGCTGCTGCTGCTGCTGCCGCAGCCCACGACGAACAACGCCAGTGCCGCTACCGCGGCGCTGAGCTTCAGACCCTTCATTGATTGCGCCCTCCTCTGATGAGGTTTCCAGGACCGGCGCGTCGGCGTGGGCCGGCGTGCCGTCGGGGTAGTAGGCGGCCGCCGGCGAGCCGGCCGGCCGGAACACGGCGACCACGCGCATCACGCGATCCCCGGTGTTCTCCAGACAGTGCACTGTGCGCGCGGGCAACTCGATCGCCGTCCCGGGTCCGAGCGGTCGCTCTTCCCCGCCGACGTGCATGACTCCCTCGCCGTCGAGCACGTGGATGACTTCGTCATAAGTGTGGAAATGGTCGGGAGCGCGCCCGATCGGGATGTAGCCGACGAAGTGCGTCGCCGATCGCAGTCCCGTCGTCGGGTCGGCGACGATCCGGAACTCGCGCTGCGCCGGTGGCGGCCTGCGCCTCCTGCTCGGCGAGGCGGCGGACGACGCGCGCGCGTGGATTCGTCTGCCGGCTCGGGGTCGCTGATCCTGACGCGCGACCGCCATGAGCGAGCCGTTCGAGCTCGTAGCGCTCGTCGGGCGCCAGATACGCGCCGGTCTCAGGCTCGAGCTCATAGTCGCGGCCGTCGAGGGTCGAGCGTGCCGTTGCCGTCGAGCACGAACAGGACCTCCTCCGCCGGGCCGGTCTCACGCGCGATCGCGGACCCAGGCTCGCACTCGAGCACGGTCTGCTCGAGCGTCGCCACTTCGGCTCTCGGCGTCACGGCTGCCAACCCTCCAAGATTCGCGCGGCCCGGTCAAGCACCTGCAAGCCTCGCCTCGAGCGTGACCTCGGTCCCGGCCAGCGCCCGCGAAACCGGGCATGTCGCCTTCGCCTGCTCGGCGAGCCGGACAAACGTGCCGGCGTCCGACGCCGGGCACGTCGCCGACCGTCTGCAGCGCGATCTGGGTGATGCTGAAGCCGCCGCCTTCGAGCTGCTCGAGCCGGACCTTGCGGTCGTCCGCAGGTCCGCCGGCGGATGCCCGGCATCGCTCAGCAAGCTCGCGAGCGACATCGTGAAGCAGCCGGCCTCGGCGGCCCCGATCAGCTCCTCGGGGTTGGTCGCGCGCTCGACCTCCTCGACCGCGCCTTGAGCGTGAACGGACCCTCGAACGCGCCGCTTCCGAGCGCGATCCGCCCGCCGCCGTCGGGAACCGTTCCCTGCCAGCTTGCGTCTGCGCTGCGGGTGACGCGGAAACTCAATCGCCCCTCCTGATCCACTGTGACCCCCAGGTTTGATTTTGTAGTCTTGATCAAATCACTTGGAAGCGGGCGGACGCAAGACGCGCCGCCTTGCGATTCGGTTAAGCCGTGAATCGTGCTGAGCCAAACGATCGACGTCGAGGCGGCCCGCCGGCGGTTCTCGTCGCTGCCGGGACGGGTTCGCGTACCTCGACGCGCCGGGCGGCTCGCAGGTTCCCGACGAGGTCGGCGACGCGATCGCGCGGGCGCTGCGCGAGGCGAGCGCGAACCTCGGCGCGGTCTACGCCACCAGCCTGCGCGTCAAGGAGATCCTGGAGAGCGCGGAGGCCAAGGCGGCGGCGTTCCTCGGGCTGCGATCCGCACGAGGTGATGTTCGGGGCGAACATGACCTCGCTGAACTTCACGCTGTCGCGGACCGCCGGGCGCGAGTTCGCGCCGGGCGACGAGATCCTCGTCTCCTCGCTCGACCACGACGGCGGCGTCGCGCCGTGGCTCGAGCTCGCGCACGACCGCGATCTCGTCGTCCGCCACATCGAGCTGAACGACGACACGACGCTCGACTTCGACGACCTGGAGTCGAAGCTTTCGGACCGGACCCGCGTGGTGGCATTCGCGTGGGCGTCGAACGCGATCGGGACGATCACCGACGCCGCGCGGGTGTGCGAGCTGGCGCACTCGGTCGGCGCGCTCGCGTGGGTCGACGCGGTCCACTACGCGGCGCACCTGCCGATCGATGTGCGCGCGATCGACGCCGACGTCCTGATCTGCTCGCCGTACAAGTTCTGCGGACCGCACCTGGGGATCGCCTACGGGCGCGCCTCGGTGCTCGAGACGCTGGCGCCCGTACAAGGTGCGACCCGCGCCGAACGACCCGCTCGGCCGGCGCTTCGCGACCGGGACCGCGCCGTACGAGCTGCTGGCCGGACTCAACGCGACGTTCGACTACCTGCGACTCGATCGGCGGCTTCGAGGCGATCGTCCCGTACGAGCGCTCGCTCGGCCAGCGGTTCCTCGACGCGCGTCGCCGACGCACCCGATCACCGTGTACGGGCTGCCGACGATGGAGGGGCGCGTGCCGACGTTCCTCGTCAACGTCGACGGCGTCGCCGCCGCGGCCGTCGTCGTCCGCAGCTCGCCGAGCAGCGAGATCGGCGTGTGGGCGCACGACTCCTGGTACTCGCTGAACCTGTACAAGCGCCTCGGCTACGACGAGTACGCGATCCGCGTCGGCTTCATCCACTACAACACGCGCCGACGAGGTCGACCGCTTCGTCAAGCGGCCTCGCTGCGGCCGCAGGCTAGGCGTCGTCGCCGAGCAGCGAGACGGCGATGGATCAAGGATCCGAAGCGGTTAGCGGCCGGGCGGTTGATCGCCGCCGCGAGCGCGGCGAGGTCGGGGACGAGGTCGCGCGGCGGGTTTGGCGGCGAATGTGATCGTGCGGTGCCGAGACGGCCGCACGACGATCTGGATCCCAGGCGCTTCGGTGGTCGCTGGTCGGGCCGTGGCCGCGTGCAGGCGCCGCCGTCGGCAACCCGGTCGCTCGTTACGCTCAGCGACAGAGCCAGCGCGACGAGCTCGTCGCCGCACAGCATCGGGACGCCCGCCTGCCGTAGCCCTCAACTCTTGCCGCGCTAGCTTCGCCCTTGGCGACCGCGAACTCGTCGTCGCTTAGCGCGCCGCTGGCGTGAAGGCCGGCGAGCTTCTCCAGCTGCTCGACCGAGTCCGTGCTCGACGTGTCCGCCTGCTGGGCCTGTGCCCGGAGCTCGGCCTTGAGCCCGCGAGGTGGTCAGGGGTCCCCGATGACAGCGCTTGTTGGATCTCCGGGAGCACGCCGGAGAGGTCTGCGCCCGACAGGGACTCACCGATACCGGTTGACCGCCGAGAAACGCCTGGCCGCTCGACGGTCCGGCCGTCGTGCCTGGTGCCGACTCGGCCATCGCGTCGAACTCAGCGGTCTGCGCAGCGACCATCGGTCGTGCTGCGCGTGGGCCTGAGCCCGCGATGCCTTCGCGTCGAACTTCGCCTCCTTGCGACCCGGATCGCACTTCACCGGCATCACCCGCCGGCGCCGGGCTGGTGCCAGCCGAAGCCGTGGATGTCGCTGCTCTCGTTGAACGGCTCGTCCATAGTCGTGCGGAACCCCGGGCCGCCACTGTCGCTGTATGTCCGTCGACGTCTCGAACGGAGCCGAGGCCGAGCCTCCCGACGCTCGGGATCTCCTAGCGCACGACACCCGCCCTGGCTCCCTTGGCCGAAAGCCGTAGCCTTGCCGATCGAAGATTGCGGCAAACCCACACCTGCGGGAGCGACGCGGGACGCTCAGCGGTACTCGGCCGGCGGCGGCGCGACCGCGCGCGGATCGCGCGGGTCGGTGCGGCTGTCCACCAGAACGTGTACAGCAATGCAAGCGGCAGGCCCACCAGGCCCACGACGAACACGATTGTCCCGGCTGTCTGGATGTCGAACCCGTTTACGTGGGCCGTCACGGCCCACTTCAGCACGGCCCCGGCAGCGATCAGTAGAAGTGACGCTCCAATGGTCATATCGCGGAGCTACCCGCTTGATCCGACCTGAAACCAGCGATCGCCTCGCCGAGCCGCTCGATCGCGTCGGCCAGCTGGCCGTCCGATAGGTACGGCGCGGGTCCGAGCCGGAGATAGTCGGCGCGGCTGTCCGCCAGCACGCCGCGCTCGTGTAAGGCCCGCCGAAGCTGCGCCGCGCGCGGGGTCCGCAGAGCGAGGAAGCCCGCATAGGACGACAGCGGTACCGCGTGTCCCGGCCAATCACGCTCTCGGGTGCCTCGAGCGCGTCGATGCGGTCCGCGAGCACGCCCAGCTGGTGGCGGTAGGATGCGGCAAGCAGCTCAGGGGTAAGGCCCTGGGCCTCGAAGAACCCGATCACGCGGGCGGCGCGGTAGTGGCTCGTCGGGTCGTACGTCGAGCCCGCGAAGCGCGCCGGCCCGGCCCTACGAGACGCGGTCGTCGCCCGGCGCCATCGTCAGCGCTTCGAACTCGGCGTACCAACCGGTGATGACCGGACGCAGCCCCGAGGCGTGCGGCGGCAGCCGAATGAAGCAGTTCCCCTCCCCAAGCTGCAGGTACTTGTAGCCGCCGCCGACGACCCACGCCCTTTTCCAACGGCGGAGCTCCGCCATGGATCTAGGGACCGGGCCGAGCGCGTCGGTAGACGTCGACTAGCAGCTCCACGCCGCGCGTCTCGCACACCGCCGCGAGCAGTGGCACCTGCGGAACGATCAGCGCAGTTTCGAACGGCAC
This sequence comes from uncultured Solirubrobacterales bacterium, assembly GCA_963794825.1. Taxonomy (GTDB): domain Bacteria; phylum Actinomycetota; class Thermoleophilia; order Solirubrobacterales; family Solirubrobacteraceae; genus Palsa-465. The sequence goes on along the minus strand of CAWCFB010000002.1, from coordinate 157 downwards.
CCACCGATGCGAGCACGGCGGCCGTCGCGCGGCGATCAGCCGTCTCCTCGGCTAGCCGCTCGGCGAGGGTCGTGCGCGGGCTCGACGGCGACGGTCACGATGTCGAGCCCGGCCTCGGCGAGAGCAATACGTGCATCTGCTCGACGACGTATTGCTC